>CAVTSR010000016.1:0-1065312 GCA_963737485.1 uncultured Alphaproteobacteria bacterium
CGGAGAGACAGGGATTCGAACCCTGGGTGGGGTCGCCCCCACAACGGTTTTCGAGACCGCCCCGTTCGACCGCTCCGGCATCTCTCCGCTGACGCGGGGTCATAGGCGGGGCCGGGGGGCGGCGCAAGAGGGATCGGGGATCAGGCAGCGATCTCCGAAAGGATTGCCTGCGCGGCGCTGCGGGGAGTCGCAGCGGTGAGGATCGGACGGGCGACCACCAGGTGCGTGGCACCGGCGGCCAGGGCCGCGGCGGGGGTGGCGACGCGCTTCTGGTCGCCGGTCGCCGCGCCGACCGGACGGATGCCGGGGGTGACGATCAGCTTGCCGCGCGCCTCGGGGAGGGCCGCGACGGCGGCGGCCTCGCGCGGGGAGGCGATGACACCGTCGGCGCCGGCGGCGAAGGCGCGGCGGGCGCGCTCGACGACAATCGCCGCGAGGTCGCCCTCGCGAACGAGCGCGTCGTCGAGGTCGGCGCGATCGAGCGAGGTGAGGACGGTGACGGCGAGGATGCGCGTCGGCGCGTCGCCGCGCGCGACCGTGGCAGCCGCGACCACGCAAGGATCGCCGTGGACGGTGAGAAAGTCGGGCGCCACCCGTTCGACGAGACCTTTGGTGGCGGCGCTGACGGTTGCGCCGATGTCGAAGATCTTCATGTCGAGAAAGACCCGCTTGCCGGCTGCCCGCAACTCGGTCGCGAGGCCGAGGCCGCCATAAGGCAGGAGACCGAGCCCGACTTTGTAGAAGCCGACGGCGTCACCGAGCGCCGCCACCATGGCCCGGGCGGAAGCGGCGTCGGGAAGGTCGAGGCCAACGATAAGGCGTTCGTCGGGCATGGCTCTCCGGAGCAAGGTTGCCGCCCTCCATTGGGCCAGCCCCGCTCGGCTGTCAAGCGGGGGGAGGGCGCGAAAGCCACGTCGCCCGGGCGCGCCCTGTCGCCTTCGGTTGCGCCGACTCCGCTACCCCGCGGCGGCGATCCGAAGGCGGGGCTGCTCGGAGGACTGCTGTTGCTGCGGGTGCGCGGCCGGCTCGTCCAGCGTGGCGGGAACCTCGTCGGTGATCACCTTGAACCCGGCGAGCCGCGAGGCGCCGAAGCTGGTGGAGAGCGCGACGTCGGTGGCGTCGCGGCCCGACGCCATCAGGATCCGGCCGATCCGCGGCCGGTTGTGGCGGGCGTCGAAAGTGTACCAGTGACCGCCGAGAAAGACCTCGAACCAGGCCGAGAAGTCCATGGGATCGGGCACCGGCGGGATACCGATGTCGCCGAGGTAACCGGTGCAGTAGCGCGCCGGGATGTTCATGCAGCGACAGAGCGTCACCGCGAGGTGGGCGAAGTCGCGGCAGACGCCGATCCGATCGCTGAACGCGCCCCAGGCGGTGCGGAACGGGTCGGCATTGGGGTAGCTGAAGCGGATGTGGCCGTGCACGAAGTCAACGATCGCCTGCACCCGCGCCCAGCCGGGCTCGGTGTTGCCGAAGCTCGCCCAGGCGAAGTCGCTGAGCCGGTCGGTCTCGCAGTACCGGCTGCCGAGCAGGAAGACGAGCGCCTCGTCGGGGAGATCGCGGACGTCGTGCTGACGCGCCTCGGGCGCCACGACGTCCGGCCGGCCGGTGTCGTAGATGTCGAAGAGCGTCGAGACGGTAAGCCGCCCCTGCGGCGCCACGATGCGGGTGCAGACGTTGCCGAATCCGTCGACATAGTCGCGTGCTTCAACGCCGGGGGTGAATTGCAGAACCTGCTCGGTAAGCAGATCGACCCGGCGCGAGGGATGGATGTTCAGCGCCAGCAGCATGGCGGTTGGCTGCGGGCACTCGTAGGCGAGTTCGTATCCGGCGCGTATCCTCATATCCTTCGAATTCCCTTTCATGCTGCACCCGTGGCGCGGGAGCGCCGGCAGGTTCGCGAGCAAACGCCGGCTCCGACCCGGGGTTCCCGCAGAATGCCGTGAGCAAGGTCCGGTGCCCTGGCCGCGGCGGCGGGGTAGGGGGTCCCGCACCGTGTCGTTGCGCCCGAGCCGCTTCGCCGAGCGGACGCAGGCGACGGGAGGCGTCTGCGACACGGCGGCGCCGCCTGGCACTACGTCGGCTCGGGCCCGGTGGTGACGTTGACCTGCACAGTCATGCCGAGGAAGTCGGCCGCGGTGCCGCGGTAGGTGCCGCTGAGCGGCACCGCCTGCGCCGGATCGCGGGCGACGGCGACGCGGATGAGGTCTCGGCTGCCGACGATGCCGTTGGTCGGGTCGAACTCCACCCAGCCAGAGCCCGGCAGGTAGACCTGGCACCAGGCGTGGGTCGAGCCGCCGCCCCGGGTTTCGCTGCCGTCGCGGTCGGGGACGTAGACATAGCCGGTCACGAAGCGGGCGGCGAATCCGAGCGAACGCACCGCCTCCATCATCAGGAGCGCGAAGTCACGGCAGGTGCCGCGGCGGAGTTGCAGCGTCAGCCGTGGGAGCTGGGTTCCCGGCTCGGAGCGCCGCGCATAGGCGAAGCTCTCGTGGATGGCGTAGCAGAGCGTCATCAAGAGATGCCCGGTCTCGGTGCGGCCGTCCGGGCGGACGAAGCGACGCGCGAAGCGCTCGACCTCCGGGTGGGGATAATGCGGCCGCATGGTCGGGGCGAGATCGGCGGTCTCCTCGGCGCTGTAGACGAAGGGATGGGTGAGCGCGCTCGGGTCGATCCGCAGGTCGAGATCGACCGGCAGCCGGTGATCGAGCCGGATCCGGCTCTCGAAGCGAAGCTCGCGCGCCGCTCCGGGGATGGTCGCCTGTGCGACGCAGTTGCCGAAGACGTCGTGGATCCAGCGGATCTCGCCACCGGCGGGCGCGACCTCGAACTCGGCCTCGAGCAGCCGCTGGTCGTAGCTGTCGCGCGGGCGAAACATCAGCGAATGCTCGCCGAAGCGCACCGCCCGGCGGTAGCGGTAGCGGGTGACGTGCCGGACGCAGAAAATGGTCATGGGTCGCGCTCGCCCGTCTGCAACGGACACGCGCGCGCGCCCGGCGGCCTCAGGTCAGGACGTGGCGCTGAGCCGCGTCGCGGACTTCATTCGCGGCAGGTCATGCAGCGCGGCATACTCGGGAACGGCGAGCTCGGCCTGGACGAGCTGCGCCTGCGCCTGCGGGATGTAATTGCGCGTCAGCGGCACGCGCTCCTGCCGACGCGCCATCTGCAGGTGGAACACGTGCAGCGCGTCAAAGCGGAAGGCGCTTTCCGACCCCGCGAGATAGAACTCCCACATCCGCACGAAGCGCTCGTCATAGAGCTCCATCACCTCCTCGCGATGATCGAGGAAGCGCCGGCGCCAGTCGCGCAGCGTCTCGGCATAGTGCAGCGACAGGATCTCGGTGTCGCGGATCAGAAGGCCCGACGCCTCGACCGCCGGGATCACCTCCGCGAGCGACGGGATGTAGCCGCCGGGGAAGATGTACTTCTCCATGAACGGATGGTTGTAGGGCGCCCGCCTCGCCTGCGCCATCGAGTGCAGCAGCGCCACCCCGTCCGCGGCGAGCAGCCGGTGCACGCTGCGGAAGAACGTCGGATACTGGCGCAAGCCGACGTGCTCGAACATGCCGACCGAGACGATGTTGTCGAAGCTCTCGCGCACCTCGCGGTAGTCCTGCAGCCGGAAGCGGACCCGATCGGCGAGCCCGGCGGCGGCGGCGCGCTCGGTGGCGACCCGGTGCTGCTCCTCGCTGAGGGTGATGCCGGTCACCTCCGCGTCGCAGACCCGCGCGAGATAGAGCGCGAGCCCGCCCCAGCCGCAGCCGATGTCGAGCACATGCGCCCCCGGCCGGACCAGGAGCTTCGAGGCGATCAGCCGCTTCTTGGCGAGCTGCGCCTGGTCGAGGGTCATCTCGGGACGCTCGAAGTAGGCGCAGGAATACTGCATGTCGCCGTCGAGGAAGAGCCGGTAAAGCCGCTCGTCGAGGTCGTAGTGGTGCGCGACGTTGGCCCGCGCGGCCTTGAGCCCGACCGCCCTCAGGATCGGCGCGGCGGTGACGCTTCGGCGCAGGTGGTGGACCTTCGCCGACGGCGTCACCAGCTCGGTGTGGGTGTTTTCCTTGACGATCGCGATCAGGTCGTAGATCGACCCTTCTTCGATCGCCAGCCGCCCGTCCATGTAGCGCTCGGCGGCGGCGAGCCCCGGATCAAGCACTATCGAACGCAACGCGGCTGCATCGGCGATGCGCACTGCGAGCGGTGTGCCGGATCCGTCCCCGTAACTCTCGTGGCGGCCGGACGGATAGGTGACGCGAAGGCTTCCGGTGTTGATCGACTTCTGCAGGACGGAATGGAGCGCGTTTTCGAGCATGCGGGTCTGCCAGTTAGCTTGAATTCGGATGGAAGCTACTGCCAGACGTAGCCGTTCACAAGCAGTTGTAAAGGCTTGCGTAAACCGCCGACGCTCGATCTACCTTAGGTTTAGCGAGCGGGCGCGCCAAACGCGTCCAGCGCACCAGGATGCAAGGGAATCGTCAGCCCCCGCGATCGCATCGCGACGGGATCGAGGCCGGCGAGAACCGGAGCGCGAATCGCGAGCTGGTCGCGGTCGGCGAGCGTGGCGTCGACAAGCGCCTCCACCAGGTCGTCCGCCATGTCGGCGCGGGTGACGACGGTGGCGATCACCGCGTAGCTCGGCACGTCGGCCGTGAGGCCGGGGTAGTCGCTTGCCGGAATCGTCACCGGCACGAAATCGCGGCTTTGTTGCTGGAAGACGGTGGTGAGCGGCCGCGGGCGGGTCGCGATCAACGCGCCGGGCCCGGTCGAGACCGTCGAGATCAGCGAGGCGCAGCTCCGGGTGCAGGGCAGGCTGGTGCTCGGGCGCACCGAGGGCTTGCGCTTCAGCTCGGAGCGCTCGGCCCGCTTCCCTCGCAATCTCATCTCGGGCCAGAGCCGCCTGCGCGTCTATGGCGGCGCCGGCAAGGCGCTGGTCTGCTGGACGCCCTACTGGAACGAGCACATGTACCATCTGATGACCGGGGAAAGCATCGACCGTTCGCTCTTCGAGTGAGGCATTGACCGGCCCCGCCGCCCGCGCGATGGGGAACCGGCGGGGCTGAAGGGCGGCGCGGGATGCATTCGGGCTTCATCGAGGTCGACCACGGGCCGGGCGGCCGGCCAGCGCGCTTTGCGCGGCCGGCAGCGCTGGTCGAGGCGCGCGACTCCGCGGCGGTGCCGACGGCGCTGGCGGCGCTCGACCGGGCACTGGCGGAGGGCCGCTGGATCGCAGGTTTCGCGAGCTATGAACTCGGCTACGCCTTCGAGCCGCGGCTGGCGCCGCTGATGCCCGAGCGCCGACGCCTGCCGCTCCTCGCCTTCGGCGTCTTCGACGCGCCGGCGCCGCCCGAGCCGTGCGCGCCCGGCGGCGAGCTCGGGCCGTTCCGGCCGGACTGGGACTCGCGCCGCCTACGCCCGCGCCTTCGAGCGCGTCGCCGGCTGGATCCGCGCCGGCGACATTTACCAGACGAACCTGACCTTTCCGCTGCGCGGCCGCTGGCGCGGCGACCCGGCGGCGCTCGCGGCGCTGCTCGCGGAGCGCCAGCCGGTCGGGCAGGGGGCGCTCGTGGCGCTGCCCGGCGCCAGCATCCTGTCGCGCTCGCCCGAGCTCTTCTTCGCGCTCGACGGCCTCGGTGGGATCGAGGCCCGTCCGATGAAGGGAACCGCCGCGCGCGATCCCGACCCGGTCCGCGACGCCGCCGCCCGCGACTGGCTCGCCCGGGACGTGAAGAACCGCGCCGAAAATTTGATGATCGTCGATCTGCTGCGCAACGACGTCGGGCGGATCGCCAACATCGGCTCGGTGCGGGTGCCGGAGCTCTTTGCCGTCGAAAGCTACGCCACCCTGCACCAGATGGTCTCCCGCGTGACCGGCGAGCTGCTGCCGGGCATGCGGCTCTCGGGCATCCTGCGCGCGCTCTTTCCCTGCGGATCGGTGACCGGCGCGCCGAAGATCCGCGCGATGGAGATCATCCGCGCGCTGGAGCCCGCGCCGCGGGGGGCCTACTGCGGCGCGATCGGCTGGGCCGGGCCGGACGGAAGCGCCGCCTTCAACGTGGCGATCCGCACGCTCACGCTCTGGCCGGACGGCGAGGCCGTCCTCAACGTGGGCGGCGGGATCGTGGCCGATTCGACCGCCGAAGCCGAATACGAGGAGGCGCTGTGGAAGTCGCGCTTCGCCGAACTCGTCCCGGCGATCTGACCCTCATCGAGACCTTCCGGCGCGACCCGGACGGCCGCTTCGTGCGCCTGCCCGCGCACCTCGCGCGCCTGCGGCGCACCGCGCGGATCCTCGGCGTCCCGTATGACGCCGCCGCGATCGACCGCGCCCTCGCGGCGCTGACCGGCGAAGGCGCGCTGCGCGTCCGGCTCACGGTGACGCTCGCGGGTGCGGTGGCGGCGGAGGCGGCACCGCTCGGCTCCGCCAGCTTCTGTCTGGACGCTCGCCCTCGCGCGCGAGCGTCTCGACTCGCGCGACCCCTGGCTCGCCCTGAAGACCAGCCGCCGCGCTGCGCACGACGCCGCCCGCGCGGCCCTCGCGCCGGGCGTCGACGAGGCGCTCCTTCGCAACGAGCGCGACGAGATCGCCGAGGGCACCATCACCAGCGTCTTCGCCGACTTCGGGGCCGGGCTGGTGACCCCTCCGCGCGCAGCCGGCGCGCTGCCCGGCATCCTGCGCGCCGAACTGCTCCGCAGCGGCCGGTGCCGCGAGGCGCCGATCCCGGTGGCATCGCTCGATGCAAGCTCGCGGGCTCTTCGTCGGCAATGCCCTCCGCGGCCTGATTCCAGCCCGCCTCGCGCGGGGTTGACAGCGCGGGAGGCGCGCGGTCTATCCGCGCCACGCCGCCCGAGGAGCCCGGAATGCACCCCTACCGAAGCCACACCTGCGCCGCGCTGACGCTGGCCGACGTGGGCAAGGACGTCCGGCTCGCCGGCTGGGTGCACCGGGTGCGCGACCACGGCGGCGTGCTCTTCATCGATCTGCGCGACCACTACGGGATCACCCAGATCCTCGCCGACGGCGAGAGCCCCGCCTTCGCCGCGCTGGAAAAGGTCCGCGCCGAGTGGGTGATCCGCATCGACGGCACCGTCAAGGCCCGCGCCGCCGAGCTCGTCAATCCGAAGCTCCCCACCGGCGAGATCGAGGTCTACGTCCGCGAGATGGAAGTCCTCGGCCCCGCCGACGAGCTGCCGCTGCCGGTCTTCGGCGAGACCGACTACCCGGAGGAGACCCGGCTCAAGTACCGCTTCCTCGACCTCCGCCGCGAGAGCCTGCACGCCAACATCATGCTGCGCTCCCGCGTGATCGCGCACCTTCGCGACGCGATGCGCGCCCAGGGCTTCACCGAGTTCCAGACGCCGATCCTGACCGCCTCGTCGCCGGAGGGGGCGCGGGACTTTCTCGTGCCGTCGCGGCTGCATCCGGGCAAGTTCTACGCGCTGCCGCAGGCGCCGCAGCAGTTCAAGCAGCTGATCATGGTCGCGGGGTTCGACCGGTATTTCCAGATCGCGCCCTGCTTCCGGGACGAGGATCCGCGGGCGGACCGCTCGCCCGGCGAGTTCTACCAGCTCGACGTCGAGATGAGCTTCGCCACGCAAGACGATGTTTTTAATGCAATAGAGCCGGTGATGCGCGGCGTCTTCGAGGAATTCGGCGGCGGGCGACCGGTGACGGCGGAATTCCCGCGGATCGCCTATCGCGACGCGATGCTCTGGTACGGGTCGGACAAGCCCGACCTGCGCAACCCGATCGAGATGCAGCGCGTCTCCGACCACTTCCGCGGCTCGGGCTTCAAGGTCTTTGCCGGCCTCCTCGATCAGCCCGGCACCGAGGTCCGCGCCATCCCCGCCAAGGGCGGTGGCAGCCGCGCCTTCTGCGACCGCATGAACGCCTTCGCTCAGGCCGAAGGCTTGCCGGGCATGGGGTATATCTTCTGGCGACGCGAACAGGTTCCGCCGGAAGCAATGGAGCACATGTCCCACCCGGTGAGGGTGATCCAGCAGGCTCAGTCATTTGAACGCAAAGCCGACTACGAGCGCGGAAATTTGCCGGCCACGCACTATATCGGTGGCGCGGGGCCGATCGCCAAGGCCTTGGGGCCCGAGCGGACAGAAGCTATCCGCGAACAGTTAGGATTGGGTGAAGGCGACGCCGCGTTCTTCCTGGCGGGGCAGCCGGCGAAGTTCGAGGCGGTGGCGGGCAAGGCGCGCGACGTGATCGGGCGCGAGTTGAAGCTGACGGTGGAGGATCGGTTCGACTTCTGCTGGATCGTCGACTTCCCGATGTACGAGCGCGATCCCGACACGCAGAAGCTCGACTTCTCCCACAACCCCTTCTCGATGCCGCAGGGCGGTCTCGAAGCGCTCGACGCCGAGGACCCGCTCGACGTCCTCGGCTTCCAGTACGACATCGTCTGCAACGGCGTCGAGCTCTCCTCGGGGGCGGTGCGGAACCACAAGCCCGAGATCATGTACCGCGCCTTCCAGATCGTCGGCTACGACCGCGCCTACGTCGACGCCCACTTCGGCGGCATGATCTCCGCCTTCCGCTTCGGCGCCCCGCCGCACGCCGGCATAGCGCCCGGAATCGATCGGATCGTGATGCTGCTGGCGGGCGCGGAGAACATCCGCGAGGTCATCATGTTCCCGATGAACCAGCGCGCCGAGGACCTGATGATGGGCGCCCCCTCGGAGCCCACCAACGAGCAGCTGCGCGACCTCGGCATCCGGGTGGTCCCGAAACAGTGATCCGCGGCACGCGCCGCTTGCGACGGAGCGGACGTCCCCCACGTTGATAAGTCATGTGGGCCCCGGCCAGCATCGCTGCCTTCCGCTTCGGCTACGGCTTTCGCCCCGGCGAGGTGCCGCCCGACGCCGACGCGATGCTCGCCGGCGTCACGCGCGAGACCCGGCGCGCCGCCGCCGCGCCGAGCCTTCTGCCCGCACGCGAGGCCGCCTTCCGCGACTGGCGTGACGCCTCGCACGATCCCCGCGCCCGCGCGGACGGCGAGGTCCTCGCGGCGGCCCGCGGCATCCAGCGCCAGTTCGCCGCCGACCGGCAGGCCCGCGTCGTCCGGGCGGTGCTGTCGCCGGCGGGCTTCTACGAACGGCTGGTCTGGTTCTGGACCGACCACTTCACCGTCTCGGCGGTCGGCATGCGCGCGCGCGCCGTCGCGGCTGCCTACGAGGCGGACGCGATCCGGCCGCATGTCGGCGGCAGCTTCGGCAAGCTCCTGCGCGCCGCCGTCCTGCACCCCGCGATGCTCGACTATCTCGGGCAGGCCCGGTCGGTCGGCCCGCACTCGCCGGTAGGTCGCGCGACCGGGGCGGGGCTGAACGAGAACCTGGCGCGCGAGCTCCTGGAGCTGCACACCGTCGGCGTCGACGCCCATTACACCCAGCGGGACGTGCATCAGTTCGCGGAGCTGCTGACCGGACTGACCGTCGACCCTGACGGGTCCGGAACGGTCTTCCGCGGGCGCCGGGCCGAGCCCGGCGCCGAGACGCTGCTCGGCACCCGCTACGGCGGCGGGCCGCCCTCGGAAGCGCATATCAACAAGGCGCTCGCGGATCTCGCGACCAGGCCGGAAACGGCGCAGCACATCGCGCGGAAGCTCGCGGTGCATTTCGTCGCCGATACGCCGGATCCGGACCTGGTGGCACATCTCTCCGCCACCTTCGCGGCGACGGGCGGCGATCTGATGGCGGTCTACGGCGCGCTCCTCGAGCATCCGGCGAGCCGGGCGCCGCTCGGGGCGAAGGTACGCCAGCCTTTCGACTACGTCGTCGCCTCGCTGCGCGCCGCCGGCCCGCGCAATCCCGCGGCCCTCGCGGCGCTGACCGCGCGCAGCGACCCGGTGGGCGCGCTCGTCGCGATGAACCAGCCGATCTGGGCCCCGCCCGGGCCGAACGGCTGGCCCGAGCCCGCCGCGGCCTGGATCTCGCCGCCGGGCTTGACCGCGCGGGTGAACTGGGCCTCGCAACTGGCCGAGATCCTGGCCGAGCGCGTCGATCCGCGCCGCTTCCTGCAGCAGGCGCTCGGGGATGCCGCGCGCCCGGCGACGACGACCGTGGTCGGCGCGGCCGCGGAGCGCTGGGAAGGGATCGCGCTGGTGCTGGCCTCGCCGGAGTTCAACCGCAGATGACCGACCTCGCCCTCGACCGCCGGACCTTCCTCGGCGCCATGCTCGGCTCGGCGTGCTGCCTCGCGGCCTCGCCGCTGGTGACGCCGCTCCTGCTCGCCTCGGCGCCCGGCGACAACCGGCTGGTGGTGATCGTGCTGCGCGGCGCGATGGACGGCCTCGCCGCCTTTCCACCGCTCGGCGATCCCGGCTTCGCCGCGATGCGCCCCGGCCTCGCCGCGGCTGGCGCGGCTCTGGAGCTCGACGACCGCTTCGGCCTGCATCCCGCGCTGAAGCCCCTGCTGCCGATGTGGCGGCGCGGTCAGCTTGCGGTGGCGCAGGCGGTGGCGACCCCCTACCGCGACAAGCGCAGCCACTTCGACGGCCAGGATATCCTCGAGACCGGCGAGACCGCCGCCGGTGCGCTGCAGGACGGCTGGCTGAACCGGGCGCTGACGCTGATGCCCGGGGCGCGCGCCGAGACCGCGCTCACCGTCGGCCGCGACAACATGCTGCTGCTTCGCGGTGATGCGCCCACCCGAGCCTGGAGCCCGGGCGACCGGCTGCGGCTGCGCAACGACGCCCGCCGGCTGCTCGACCGGCTCTATGCCGACGATCCGCTGTTTCTCACCGCGGCCGATGCCGCCGCCGGCCTGAGCGCGCTCAAGTCGCCGGGGCCGGTCGGCGGCAGCGATGCGATCGGCCGCTTCGCCGGCGAGAGGCTGGCCGCCGAGGCGCGGATCGCCGCCTTCTCGATCGGTGGCTGGGACACCCATGTCGGACAGGACGCCGCCATCGAGGCGCCGCTGCGGCAGCTCGCGGCGGCGCTCGTCTCGCTGCAGGCCGGGACCGGCCGCGCCTGGAGCCGGACGCTGGTGATCGCGATGACCGAATTCGGCCGCACCGTGCGCGAGAACGGCACCGGCGGGACCGATCACGGCACCGGCGGCGCGGCGCTGCTCGCCGGCGGCGCCCTCCGCGGCGGCCGCGTCTACGGACACTGGCCCGGCCTCGCCGACGCCGCGCTCTACGCCGGCCGCGACCTGATGCCGACGACGGACGTCCGCCACTTCCCCGCCCTCGCCCTCACCGGCCTCTTCGGGCTCGACCCGGGCCGGGTCGGTTCGGAGATCTTTCCCGGGCTCGACATGGACAGGGGGCCGGATTTTCTGGCATAGGCGCTGATGCCCACCGAGCATCTGGTGCCCGAGGATCTGCGCCGGCTCTACCGCGTCCGCGAGTGGCGGAACGCGGCGGGCGTGCTGATGACCGCCTGCCCCGAGGAATGGCAGGACATCGTCGAGGTGCTGCGCTCGTTCCGGCTGCTGCGCTCGGAGATCCTGACCGCGGGGGGCGGGCTGTCGCCGATCTCGCAGCAGGTGAACGCCGCCTTCGGGGCGCGCGGCTGGCGCGAGGAGAAGTTCGAGACCCGGATCGTCGTCGGCGAGACCGAGTACGCGAGCCCGACGCACGCGGTCGACTGCTTCAAGGGGCGGGTGGCGGTCGAGCTCGAGTGGAACAACAAGGACCCGTTCTTCGATCGCGATCTCAATAACTTCCGGCTTCTCTTTGATCTCCGGGCGATCGACGTCGGGGTGATCCTCACGCGGGCGACCGAGCTGCAGGCGGTCTTCGGCCGGCTCGGCAAGGGGTCGAGCTATGGCGCGAGCACCACGCACCACGAGAAGCTCTGGCCACGGATCGAGGGCGGCGGGGGCGGCGGCTGCCCGGTTCTGACCTTCGCGATCACCCCGGCGCTCTACGTCGACGACGGCGACGAGGCGCTCGCGGCGGCGCTGGCGGCGAAGGCTGCGCGCAGCCGGCGGCGCCAGAGGCCGGAGCAGGTGCCGCTCGATCTCGGGTCGGAGGAGTAGGGGCCGCCGATCCGGGTTTCGGGTTTGGTGGCAAGGGTTAACGGCGGAATCCTCGACGTACATCTTATGTACATCGCAGGTACGGGGCATGTACCGGAGCCGGGTCGGGCGGCGAGGGGTTAATGGCCTCGGGCGATGTTCCGCCGCCGACGCTACGGGCGGCCGAGGGAGGAGGCGCTACTCGGCGGCGAGCGAGCGGGAGTTGTAGGCGTAGGTCTCCCAGTCGGGACGGTATTCGTCGGTGGCCTGGTTGCCCCAGACCGTCCAGTCCTTGCGGGTGCCGCGGCCGAAGAGTTCGAGGTGCGGGCCGGGGCTGCAGCTCTCGATCACGCCGTACTGCTCGTCCGGCTTGCGGGAGTGCTCGCGCTTGCGGCTCGCGATCATGTTCACCTGCCGACGGCCGGCGGCGAGGGTGCGGGCATTCTTGCCGCGGGTGCCGAAGAGCACGATCTCGGTGACGTTGCGGAAGTAGAAGCCGACGCCGCGGCCATCGGAGCCGCCGTCCTTGCGCACCTTGTGCCAGATCAGGTTGGCCTTGTACTCGAAGCCCCAGGCCCGCAGCACCTGCAGCCCCTCGGGCAGCAGCGCGTTCGGCACCCAGAGGTAGCAATGCGCGGTCGGGGCCAGATGCTCGGGCACCGGCAGCGCCCCGATCTCCTCGACGCTGAGCGTCGGATAGCGACTCAGCCGGCGATGCTCGGGCGCGACCTTGCCGGTACGGTTGATGAAGCGCCAAGGCGGATCGGCAAGCACGGTCGCGAAGCGGCGTCCGGCGAGGTAGCCCCTCAGGTCTTGGGCCGGGTCTTGGGTCATGGTCAACATCTAGCGGCAGTCCGGGGCAAGGCGCAAATGAACATTGCAGGAACATTTGCCGGCGTGCAACCGGAATGAAGGTGAATGCTCAGTCGAGCGTGCGGCGGAAGCGCGTCAGCGCCAGCCCGGCATAGGCGGCGACGAAGAGCCCGAGCACGGCCATCTCGCGACTGATGGTGGCGAAGTCGGCGCCCTTGAGCATCACGGCGCGGATCGCGCGCAGGAAGTGGGTGAGCGGAAAGAGCTCGCCCACCCACTGCGCCCAGGTGGGCATGCCGCGGAAGGGGAACATGAAGCCCGAAAGCAGCAGCGAGGGCAGGAAGAAGAAGAAGGTGAGCTGCATCGCCTGCATCTGGGTGCGGGCGACGGTGGAGATGGCGTAGCCGAGCAGGACGAGCGCCAGCACGAAGACGAAGACCGCGGCGAGGAGCGTGCCGAGCGCGCCGATGAAGGGCACGTGGAAGAGCCCGCGGGCGGCGAGGAGCACGACGGCGACCTGCACGGCGCCGACGGCGAAGAACGGCAGGATCTTCGAGACCATCACCTCGGTCGGCGTGGACGGCATCGCCAGCAGCGTCTCCATCGTGCCGCGCTCGGTTTCCCGCGTCAGCGCGATCGAGGTCATCATCACCATGGTCATCTGCAGGATGACGCCGAGAAGGCCGGGGACGATGTTGTACTGCGAGATCCCCTCGGGGTTGTAGCGGCGGTGCACGATGACGTCGAGCTGGGCGGCGGCGTTCTCGGCGGCGGTGGCCTCGCGGCCGGTGGCGCGCAGCAGCGCCTGGGAGGCGACGGTGCCGAGGGTGGAGATGGCACCGGAAGCGGCCGCCGGGTCGGTGGCGTCGGCCTCGACGAGGATTCTGCGGGTGGTCGCCGCGCACCACCCGGACGCCGAAGTCGGAGGGGATGGTGACGACGAAGGCGACGTCGCCCTGCTGGATCAGCCGCTCGGCCTCGGCGGCGCTGTCCGAGACATGGTCGAAGCGGTAGTAGCCGGTGAGCTCGAGCGCCGAGATCATCGCGCGGCTGTAGGCGTCGTGGCTGGTGACGACGAGGGCGGCCGGCAGGCGCTTGGGGTCGTTGTTGATCGCGAAGCCGAAGAGGACGAGCAGGATCAGGGGAATGCCGAGCATCATCGCGAAGGTGACGCGGTCGCGCCGCATCTGGATGAACTCCTTGGCGAGGAGCGCGCGCAGGCGGCGGAGCGAGACGGGCGAGGTCATGCCATGTTGTCCCGGGCGCCGCCCATGAAGTGGATGAAGACGTCCTCGAGGCTGGTCTCGGCGGGGGCGACGGTGACGCCGGCCTCGCGGGCGACCGCGTCGAGGGTGGCGTCGAGCACCGCGGGGTCGGTGCCCACGACGTGCAGCGAGGCGCCGAAGGCGGCGACCTGGTCGATGCCGGGGGCGCCGCGCAGGCGGTCGGCGACCGCCTCGAGCCGGGCACCGGTGACGAGGCGGGTGAAGAGGCCGGAACGGGCGACGACCTCGGCGACGGTGCCTTCCGCGATCAGCCTGCCGTAGGCGATGTAGTTGATCCGGTGGCAGCGCTCGGCTTCGTCCATGTAGTGGGTGGAGACGAGGACGGTCATGCCGCCGGCGGCGAGGCGGTGGATCTCGTCCCAGAACTCGCGGCGGGCCTTGGGGTCCACCCCGGCGGTCGGCTCGTCGAGCAGCAGCAGCTGCGGCGCGTGCATGATGCAGGCGGCGAGGGCCAGCCGCTGCTTCCAGCCGCCGGAGAGCTTGCCGGCGAGCTGGTCGCGGCGCGAGGCGAGGCCGAGCGAATCGAGCGTCTCGGCCACCCTGGCGGCCGGATCGGGCAGGCGGTAGAGGCCGGCGACGAGGTCGAGGTTCTCGGCGATGGTCAGGTCCTCGTAGAGCGAGAAGCGCTGGGTCATGTAGCCGACCTGCTCCTTGATCGCGCGGCTCTCGCGGACCAGGTCGTGCCCGAGCACCTCGCCGCCGCCGGAGTCGAGCTTGAGAAGGCCGCACATGAGCCGGATGGTGGTGGTCTTGCCCGAGCCGTTCGGGCCGAGGAAGCCGACGATCTCGCCGCGGCGGACGGTCATCGAGACGTCGTCGACCACCGCGCGGTTGCCGAAGCGCTTCACCAGATGGCGGACGTCGATCACCGTCTCGGGCACCGTTCCCGGCTGCGGCCCGGGGGCGGCCTCACCCGGCGAGGCTGACATCGACGATCTGTCCGGGGCGCAGCACCTTGGCGCCGGCCGCCGGCCGTGCCTCGACGCGGTAGACGAGCTTCTGGCGGTTCTCGAGCGAGTAGATCACCGGCGGGGTGAACTCGGGCTCGTTGGCGACGTAGGAGACGGTCGCGGTCAGGCCGTCGGGGCAGCCGTCGCAGCGGACGGCGAGCGTGTCGCCGGGGGCGATGCGGGCGACGTCGGGTTCGCCGACGTAGACCACGAGCTTGAAGGCGCCGTCGGGCAGAAGGGCCGCGATCGGTGCGGTCGGCCCGGCGATCTCGCCGGAGCGGCGGAAGATGTCGGTGATCTCGCCGGCGGCGGGGGCGGTGACGTCGCGCTTGGCGAGCCGCCAGGCGGCATCGCGGACGGCGGCGTCGGCGCCCTGCAGGCTGCTTTGCGCGGCGGCGACGACCTGGACGCGGGCGGGCAGCCGCTTGACCGCGAGCTCGGCCTCGAGCTGCGCCACCTCGGTCGCGGCGGTGTCGCGGGCGGTGATCGCGGTGTCGAGGCTGGCCTGCGGCACCACGCCCTGGCGGTTCAGCGTGGTCTGCCGGTCGGCCTGGCGTTCGGCGTCGAGCAGGCGCACGCGCGCCGCCTCGAGCGAGGCCTCGGTGACGCGGATCTCCTCCGGGCGGCTGCCCTCGCGAAGGTTGGCGAGCTCGGCCTCGGCCTGGTCGCGGGCGGCCTGGGCCTGGGCGAGGGCGATCTCGGCGTCGGTGCGCTCCTGGCGGGCGACGATGACGCCGGCCTCGACCCGGTCGCCCATGTGGACCCGCACCTCGGAGAGCTCGGCCGTGGTGACCGGGGCGAGGTTGACGTAGTCGCCCTCGACGTAGCCGACCGCGAGGACGTCGGTCGCGGGACAGGCGAGCAGGCGCGCGACCAGCGGCAGCGAGCAGAGCAAGCCGGTCATGCGGAGACCCTCCGGTCGGCGTCGCGGGGCGGGGTCGCCCTGAGGTTCAGTAGGTCCGGCGGGCGCGGGTTGCAAGCAGAGCGCGGGTTTCCTGTTGCGCCGGGTCGCCGGTGCTGGCGGAATGCCGGCCGCGAGGGAGGGACCCCGGATGAAGATCGCCGTTGCCGCTTATCCGTTCGACTGGTTCAACCGATGGAACGACTACGTCGGCAAGCTCCGGGTCTGGGTGCGGAACGCGGCCGAGCAGGGGGCGGATCTCATGGTCTTTCCCGAGCACGGGGCGCTCGAGCTCGCGAGCCTCGCCGGCGAGGAGAACGCCAGGGATTCTCGAGCGGACGGTGGAGGCGCTGACCGCGCGGATCAAGGACGTGGACGAGCTGCACGGCAGCCTCGCGCGCGAGTTCAAGGTGCATATCTGCGCCGCCTCGGGCCCGCTGCGGCAGCGCGACGTGGGGACGGTCAACCGGGCGCGTCTCTTCGCCCCGGACGGGAGCCACGGCGAGCAGGACAAGCTGGTGCCGAGCCGCTTCGAGCGCGAGGCCTGGGGCATGGTGCCGGGAGGGGTGGCGCGGGTGTTCGAGACCTCGCTCGGGCGGATCGGCATCCTCATCGGCTACGACGCGGAGTTCCCGCTGCCGGCGCGGGCGATGGCCGAGGCGGGGGCGGAGATCCTGCTGGTGCCGAGCGCCACCGACTCGCCGCGCGGGTATGCGCGGGTCCGGATCGGGGCGCGGGCGCGGGCGCTGGAGAACCAGTGCGTGGTGGCGCAGGCGGTGACGCTGGGCACGGCCGACTGGCTGGCGGCGGCCACGCGCAACACCGGCGCCGCGGCGATCTACGGGCCGCCGGATTCTGGGTTTTCCCGAGACCGGGGTGATCGCGGAGGGAAAGCTCGACGCGACCGGCTGGGTCTTCGGCGAGGTCGAGCTCGACGAGGTGCGCCAGGTGCGGGCCGAGGGCAAGGCGCGGACGTTCGAGGATTGGCCGGAGCAGGGGCCGGCGGCGGTGGAGACCGTGCGGCTCGGGGCCGAAGGGTAGCGTATCGCGCAGGATTCTGCTCGCACTGTTCGCGTGCGAGCAGAGTGCTAAACTATTGATATTGCTAGATAAAGTTTTTTCATTTTAACGAGATTTCAACCCTTTCCGACATTCTTCGGGTGGTGCCCGGGCGAGGGGTGTGACGCCGATCACAGGCTGCCGGGCGCCGAATCGGCGATGGTCGGGGCAGAGAGCCACCGATCAGCCAGGGATCACCGCCATGACCACCGCCACCGTCAGCCCGAGCGCCCGCGTTTCGATCGAAGGCCACGGGATCGCGCCGCGGATCGCCGGCGCCGTCCGTGCCGCGCTCGCCCGGATGAAGGCGCGCCACGACTGCCGCAAGCTGCTGGCGCTCGGCGACGAGCACTTCCGCGACATGGGCGTCACCCGCGCCGATCTTCGCCGCGCGCTCGGGGACTGACGGGTCCGGACCGATCAGGCGTTCGGTGCCCGCCGGAGCGAATCGAGCCGGATGGTCAGCTCGGAATCGGGCTTGATCAGCAGGTCGCGGTGCGCGAGCGGGGTGCGGATGCCGTTGGCGCGGAACTTTTCCCAGATCGCGACCAGCACCTGGCTGCGCACGTTGATCACCCCGTTGGCGGGGTCCTCGATCCAGAAGCGCATCTCGAGATTGACCAGGCTGTCGCCGAAGCTCATCAGCCGGCAGACCGGCTCGGGGCGATCGAGCACGCGCGGGGTTTCCGTCGCGGCCTCGACCACCAGCCGCATCGCCAGCGGCACGTCGCTGTCGAAGGAGATCGGGATCGGCGTCAGCAGGCGGAGGTGGTTGCTCGAATAGGACCAGTTGATCACCCGGCGGCTGATCAGGTCCTCGTTCGGCACCAGCCATTCGGTGCCGTCGCGGGTGGTGATCGAGACGCAGCGGGCGTTGAGCGCGGTGACCCAGCCGAAGAGCTGCTTGCTGTGATCGCCCGGATCGGTGAGCTCGACCACGTCGCCGGGCTTGATCGAGCGGTCGAAGAGCAGGATCAGGCCGCTGATCAGGTTCGAGATCGGCTTCTGCAGCCCGAAACCGATGCCGACGCCGAGCGCGCCGGTGAAGAGCGCGAAGGCGGTGAGGTCGATCCCGGTGCTGGTGAGTGCGACGACGAGCGCGACGGTGATGAGCGAGAAGCGCAGCAGCTTCGAGGTCAGCACCCGCAACGACGGCGTGAGGCTCGGCGCGCGCTGCACCCGCGCCTCGAGCAGGCGCGAGACGAAGAGCGCGAGCCAGAGCAGCAGGACGATCTCGACCGCGGCGCGCAGGAGGTCGAGCACCGAGATGCGCGTGCTTCCCATCCGGAAGTCGAGATGGTCGAGATAGAGAATCAGCGGTCCGAGCAGGCCGAGGATGTTGAGCGTCGCGACGCCGAAGGCGAGGAAGGCGGCGATCCGCGACCAGAAGTCGTTGCGGATGAGCCGGGCGAGGAGCCGGATGACGATCCACGCCGCCACGAGATTGACGACGGTGCTGAGCAGCAGGCTCGGCCAGCCGAGGTGCGCCGCCACCGCGTAGGCGGCGGCGATCAAAAGGAAGGCCGCGACGGCGCGGATGACCGACCGCGCCGCCAGCGCGGCGGCGCGCAGCGTCGGCGCCTCGAGCCGGCGGTCCGCGAACGTCGCGAGCCGCGCGCGGGCGGGGCCGGCGACGGCCACGGCGAGCACGAGGGCGCCGGCGACGGCCGCGGCCTGCCCGAGCGTCGACCAGACCAGCACCTGGGTCAGCAGCCAGTGCTCGACCCGCATCTGCAGGTTCGCGAGCGCGATGACGTCCACCAGCCTCTGATAGCTATCCATCGGTCCTGCGCCTCGCTGCCGCGAACGAGTATCCCCGCGGCGAGTCGGGGAAAGCAACCGTTCCTGCGCCCCTCGCGCCCGCTTGGCACCGGGCGTCGAGCCTGCTAGCGCTCGAATGAGCGCATCGGGAGGGCGGAGCGAGATGATGCGGCCGTGGCGCGGCGTTCTTGCGGGCCTTGCGGTGATCCTCGTCACCCTGGGGCTGGCGGTGCCGGCGGCGGCGGTCGACCCGGTGCTGGTGTCGATCGGGACCGGCGGCAAGACCGGCGTCTACTACCTCGTCGGCGGTGCGATCTGCGACCTCGTCAACGCCCGGCGCTGGGAGACCGGGGTGCGGTGCCTGGCCGAGCCGTCGGACGGATCGGTGGCGAACCTGCGCGACGTGCGCAGCGGGGCGCGGACCTTCGGGATCGTCCAGTCGGACACCCAGCACGATGCGCTCTTCGGCACCGGCGCCTTCGCCGATGCCGGGCCGGACCACGAGCTCCGGTCGGTCTTCGGGCTTTTCGCCGAGGCGTTCACCGTGGTGGCGCGGCCGGAGAGCGGGATCCATTCGCTGGACGACCTGCGCGGCAAGCGGGTCAGCTTCGGTCCGGCGGGGTCGGGCGGGCGCGCGACGATGGACGTGGTGGTGCAGGCGATGGGCTGGACCGGCGCCGATTTCGCCTATGTCGCCGACACGCCGATGGCTGACACGCCGCGCGCGCTCTGCACCGGCGAGATCGACGCGGCGGTCTTCATCGTCGCGCATCCCAACCAGACGGTGGAGGAGATGGTCTCGGGCTGCGACGCCGTCCTGGTGCCGGTGGCGGCGCCGGAGATCGACCACCTGGTCGAGGCGAACGGCTACTACCGGCACTACGAGATCCCGGTGGGCGCCTATCCGCGCCAGACGGCTGCCGCGCCGACCTTTGCGGTGACCGCTACGCTGGTGACCTCGGTGCGGACGTCGCCGGCGGTGGTGAACACGCTCGCCACGGCGGTGCTCGGCGGTCTCGACCGCCTGCGGGCGGCGCATCCGGCGCTCGCGGAGCTCGACCGCTCGCGGATGCTCGGGGACGGGCTGTCGGCGCCGCTGCACGAGGGCGTGCTGCGCGCGCTGCTGCCGAACCCGTGAGGGGAGGGGCGCCGCGCGGGCGCCCCTCGGTCTCGGATCAGTCGCCGGCTATTGCTTCAGCGAGAAGGGCGCGACCATCTGGTCGGCGTTGTCCTTGGTGATCAGGATGCAGTCGAAGAGCTGCTTCTCGCTGTCGGCGCCGGTCTTGCCGGTCTTGATGAAGTTGTCGGCCTGCTTCACCGCCTCGGCGGAGAAGACCGCGACCGGCTGCAGCACGGTGTACTGCATCTCGCCGGCCTTGACCGCGGCGACCGCGTCGGGCGAGCCGTCGAAGCCGCCGACCTTCACCTGGTCGAGCTTGCCGGCTTCCTTCAGCGCCGCGATGGCGCCGAGCGCCATCTCGTCGTTGCCGGAGATGACGCCGATGATGTCGGGGTGCGCCTGCAGCATCGACTGCATCTTGTTGAAGCCCTGGGTGCGGTCCCAGTTCGCCACTTCCTGCGCCACCTTCTCGAGGTCGGGGTATTGCGAGAGCACGGTCTCGTAGCCGTTCGAGCGGGTGGCGGCGTTGTTGTCGGCCGGGTTGCCGAAGAGCTCGACGTACTTGCCGGTGTCGCCGACGTCCTCGACCCACTGCTGCGCGCCGATCGCCGCGCCCTGGGCGTTGTTGGAGACGAGCTGCGCCTTGGCGAGGCCGTCCTGGTTGATCTCGGCGTTGACGAGGAAGACCGGGATGCCGGCGTCGACCGCCTTCTTCACCGCGCCGATCGAGCCGTCGGCGTTGGCCGGGTCGAGGATGATCGCCACCGACTTGTTGGTGATCGCGGTGTCGATCAGCGTGCTCTCGGTGTTGGTGTCGGCCTTGTGGGCGCTGACGTTGGCGGTGTAGCCGAGGTCCTTGGCGGTCTGCTCGGCGACCTTGCCCTCGGTCAGCCAGTAGGGGTTGGCCGGGTCGGTCACGATGATCGAGATGAGGCCCTCGGCCGCGGCCGAATGCGCCATCAGCGGTGCCGCGGCGACGGCCGCGAGGAGCAGGCGTCGGGTAACTTTCAGCATTCTGGGTTTTCTCCCTGTTGGTGGTCTGGTTGTTGTCAGGATCGCTTGCGCGGCCCGTACTGGATCGAGTTGAGCAGGACGGCGAGGACGATGACCGCACCGGTGAAGACGGTCTGCCAGTAGGCGGAGACCCCGACGATCACGAGGCCGTCGGAGAGAAAGCCGATCACGAAGGCGCCGAGCATGGTGCCGCCGACGGTGCCGCGGCCGCCGGAGAGGGCGGCGCCGCCGATGACGACGGCGGCGATCGCGGTCAGCTCGTAGGTGGTGCCGGCGGTGGGGCCGGCGGAGGTGAGCTGCGAGGAGAGGACGAGCCCGGCGACGGCGGCGCAGATGCCGGAGAGGACGTAGACGGCGATCTTGACGCCCTTGGTCGGGACGCCGGAGAGCTCGGCGGCGCGCTCGTTGCCGCCGGAGGCGTAGAGCCAGCGGCCGAAGGCGGTGCGGGTGAGCAGCAGGTGGCAGGCGACGGCGACGACCGCGAGGGTGACGACGCCGATCGGGATGCCGCCGATGCGGTTGAAGCCGAGCCAGTCGAAGCCGGTGTTGCCGAGCTCGGCCTTGCCGCCGAGGTTGTTGTAGGTGAGGCCGTTGGTCATCAGGAGCGCGACGCCGCGGGCGACGTAGAGCGTGCCGAGGGTGGCGACGAAGGCCGGCACCTTGAGGTAGGCGATGAGGACGCCGTTGAGGGCGCCGACGAGGGCGCCGAGGGCGCAGGTGATGACGACGACCGCCCAGACCGGCGGGTAGAGGATGACGCCGGCCCAGTCGAGGCGGACGCCCTGCATCAGCGCGCCGGCGACGACGCCGCAGAGCGCGAGGACCGAGCCGACCGAGAGGTCGATGCCGCCGTTGAGGATGACGAGGAGCATGCCGATCGAGAGCAGGCCGTAGATGGCGACGTGGTTCGCCATCGTCAGGAAGTTCGAGAGCGTGAAGTAGTTCCGCGACAGGAACGAGAAGACGACGATGATGAGGATGAGGGCGAAGAAGGCGCGGCCCTCGAGCAGGATGCGCACGAGGTCGAAGTCACCCGACTTCGCGCGGGCGGGGCGGGCGGCGTCGGTCATCGGGCGGACTCCGGGGATCGGGGGAGGGTCATGACGGCGCGGTCTCGACGATCGCGCGGGCGGTGCGCTCGTCGGTGATGAGGCCGGAGAGCAGGCCGCTGGCGAGGACGGCACGGATGGCGTCGACCTTGATCGCGCCGCCGGCCATGGCGACGATGCGCCGGCCGCGGAGCGCCTCGACCGGCTGGGTGACGATGCGGCGGGTGGCGTCGGTCTCGACCGGGCGGCCGGACGCGTCGAAGAAGTGGCCCAGCATCTCGCCGACGCCGCCGGCGGCCGCGATCGCCGCCATGTCCTCGGGGGCGAGCATGCCGGTCGTCACCAGCTCGGCCGCGGCGACGGTGGTGCCGATGCCGACGAGGATGAGGTCGGCGTCCCGGGCGAGGCCGAAGGCGGTGGCGGCTTCCTCCTGGCCGACGAGGAGGTCGCGGTCCTCGGCGCTGTCGGCCATGAAGGGGACCGGCAGCACGGTCGCCTTGCCGCCGGTGCGCTCGGCGAGGCGGTTTGCGATCTCGTGCGGATTGGCGCCGGCCTCGCGGGTGAGCAGGCCCATCATCGAGACGACGCGGACCTGCGGCGCGGGCGCCGCGCCGAGGTCCTCGACGGCGGCGAGCAGGGTCCGGCCGTGGCTGACGCCGATCAGGAGCGGCCCGCCGCGGGCGATCTCGGCCTCGAGGAACTTCGCGCCGGCGAGGCCGAGGGCGGCGAGCGGCAGCTCGTCCTGGTGCAGGTCGGTGACGACGGTGGCGTGCTTCAGGCCGAAGGCGTCGGCGAGCGTGTGCTGGACGTCGACCTCGCCCGAGGCGGCCATGATCCGCTCCTTGGTGACGTCCGGGCCGAACTCGGCCGAGATCTTGCCCTTGGCCATGACGATGATGCGGTGCGCGACCGCGAGGCATTCGCCGACCTCGGAGGTCGAGTAGATCACGGCGAGGCCGCGCCTGGCGCCTTCGGCGAGCAGCCGGAAGACCTCGGACTTGGCGCCGATGTCGATGCCGCGCGAGGGCTCGTCGAGCAGGACGACCGAGGGGTTGGTGGCCAGCATCTTGCCGATCACCACCTTCTGCTGGTTGCCGCCGGAGAGCGAGCCGATCATCGCACCCCCGCCCGAGGTCTTGATGGTGACGTCCCTGATCGCGCGCACGACGAGATCCTGCTCGCGCTTGCGCGAGGTGAAGAGCCCGCGGGTGAAGGCGCCGATCGAGGCGAGCGAGAGGTTCTGGCCGACGGTCATCGTCTGCACGAGGCCGTCGCGCTGGCGGTCCTCCGGGACGAGGACGAGGCCGGCGGCGATGCGCTCGGCGATCGAGAGGCCGGCGACGTCGCGGCCGTGCAGCAGCACCCGGCCGCCCGACGACTTCAGCCGGCCGGCGACGGACTCCATCATCTCGGTGCGGCCGGCGCCCATCAGGCCGTAGATGCAGACGATCTCGCCGGCGCGCACGTCGATCGACAGCCGGTCGACGACGGAATAGGCGCCGTTCGCCGAGGGCACGGAGAGGTTCTCGATCTTCAGCGCCACCGCGCCCTTGTCGTAGCCGGTGGGGGGCGAGCCGAGGTCGAAGTTCTCGCCGACCATGTTGCGCACGATCCACTGCGAGGTCGATCTCGGCGCGCGGGGCGTAGGCGGTCATCGCGCCGTCGCGCAGGACGACGGCGTGGTCGGTGATCTGCAGCGCCTCCTCGAGGTGGTGCGAGATGTAGACGATCGACACGCCCTTGGCCTGCAGGTCGCGGATGACCTTGAAGAGCACCTCGACCTCGGCGGCGGAGAGCGCCGAGGTCGGCTCGTCCATGATCAGGATGCGGCTGTTGACCGAGAGCGCACGGGCGATCTCGACGATCTGCTGCTGGCCGAGGCGGAGCTCCTCGACCGGCGTGCGCGGGTCGATCGCCTCCTCGAGCTCCTCCATCAGCAGCCGGGTCTGGCGCTCCTCCTCGGCGAAGTCGACGCCGCGCGGGCCGGTGATCTCGCGGCCCATGAAGATGTTGTCGCGCACGCTGAAAGGTTCGGCGCGAGCGAGAGCTCCTGGTGGATGATCGAGATGCCGGCGTCGCGCGCCTCGGTCGAGGAGCCGAAGGAGACCGGCTTGCCGTCGAGGATGATCTCGCCCGAGGTCGGGCGGATGACGCCGGACAGCACCTTCATCAGCGTCGACTTGCCGGCGCCGTTCTCGCCGAAGAGCGTCGTGACCTGGCCGCGGTGGATGTCGAAGTTGACGCCTTTCAGGGCCTGGATCGCGCCGTAGGACTTGGCGACGTTGCGGGCGGCGAGAACGACCTCGCCGGTGTCGGGCGCGGGCTGCGGCGTGTCGGCGGGGTCGAAGGAGGGGGCGTCGAGCGGCGTCATTGCACGCTGATCTCCACCGGGGTGACCAGCCAGTTCTTCGGGTTCACCAGGGTGAAGGCGCCGACGACCGAGATGGTCTTGCCGGCGAGGCTCGCGGTGTCGACGCCGGCAAGCACCGCCTTCT
The DNA here is from genome assembly GCA_963737485.1 of uncultured Alphaproteobacteria bacterium. GTDB lineage: Bacteria > Pseudomonadota > Alphaproteobacteria > Rhodobacterales > Rhodobacteraceae > Amaricoccus. Next base: position 24,417 of record CAVTSR010000016.1, read on the forward strand.
TCATCGCGTTGTTGATGCCCGACCCGGCGTTCTGGTACTCGATCTGGTTCTTGAACTGGCCGAACTGGATCTCGCCGGTGGCGTCGCGCAGATCGGTGCCGTTGATCGCGGGGCCGGTCTGCAGGCGGATCTTGGTGTCGCCGGCGAGCCCGTCGACGGCGATGTTGTAGATGCCCGACTTGCCGTCGCCGACGACGCCGGTGAACTTGACCGGGATCACCGAGCCGATGCCCGCCGCGACGCCGTACTGCTTGGCGGCTGCCGCCTTGTCGGCAGCGACCGCCTGGCTGAGGGTCGCGGCATCGACGGCGCGGCTGACGATGCTCTGCTGGACGACGGGGAAGGTCTTCTCGCCGAAGGTCTCGGGGTTGAAGCCGGCCTCGGCGGTGTCCTGCTCGGAGCCGATCCGCACCACCTTGGTGTCGAAGGCGATGGCGGCGACCACGAGGATGGCGACGGCGCCGACGATGAGCCTGCGCCGCCTCGATCGCGGTGCGGGAGGGGCGATCTCGGGGCTGGTGGTCATGCGGTCATCCCGGGGTGCGGGGCTGCGGTCAGCGGAAGCGGCAAGCGCGGAAGGCCGGCGTCCGGCCGGCGCTGGGCGATGCTGGCTGCATTCGGTGTCCTCCCCAAGGCACGGCGACGTCGAGGTCGGCCGGGCTGCATTTCCTCCGGATGCGGGGGCGTTCTTCATTCCCCGCGGCCCGTGAACCGGGCGCTGTTTTTCCGCCTCTGCACGGCGGCCCCGGGCGTTTCGGGCGGGACCAGCGTGGTTGACAGCCACCAACATATGTGAAATAAATTTCTGTGTCAGCAAAAAAATGCACGCAACAAAAAACCGCGAGCAGCCAGGGGAAACGCCGCATGCAGGGAATGGGTTGCCGCTTCGGAGCCGTGCGTCGTGGCTGACGCGGCCGACATCCTGATCGGCATCGACTCGGGCACCTCGGTGGTGAAGGCCGTCGCCTTCGACCTCGAGGGCAACCAGATCGCGGCATCGGCGGTGCTCAACCGCTACGACAGCGCCGCCGACGGGGCGGCGACCCAGCCGCTCGAGCGCACCTGGAGCGATTGCGTGCAGGCGCTCCGCGGCCTCGGCGAGAAGGTCGAGGGGCTGGGGCGGCGCACCGCCGCGCTCGCCGTGACCGCGCAAGGGGACGGGACCTGGCTCGTCGGGGCGGGCGATGCGCCGGTGGGCGACGCCTGGCTGTGGCTCGACGCGCGCGCGGCGCCTTCGGTGGCGCGGATCACCGGCGGCGAGCTCGAGGCGGCGCGGTTCGCGGCGACCGGCACCGGGCTCAACACCTGTCAGCAGGGCGCGCAGCTCGCGCAGATGCAGCGGGTGGCGCCCGATCGGCTGGATCGCGCCGAGGTGGCGCTGCATTGCAAGGACTGGCTCTACCTGCGGCTCACCGGGGTGCGGGCGACCGACCCGTCGGAGGCGAGCTGGAGCTTCGGCAACTTCCGGACCCGCGCCTACGACGACACGGTGATCGAGGCGCTGGGGCTCGGCGGGCGGCGGAGGCTGCTGCCGGAGATCGTCGACGGCACGGAGGTGACGCAGCCGCTGACCGCGGCGGCGGCCGAGGCGACCGGGCTCCGCGCCGGCACGCCGGTCAGCCTCGGCTACGTCGACATGGTGATGACGGCGCTCGGCGCCGGGGTGCATACCGGGGCCGAGCGGGTTGCCTGCACGGTGATCGGTTCGACCGGGGTGCATCTTCTGTCCAAGCGGGTCGAGGAGGTGGTGCTCAACCCCGCGCGCACCGGCTACGTCATGGCGCTGCCGGTGCCGGGCTACGTCACCCAGATGCAGACCAACATGGCCGCGGCGCTCAACATCGACTGGGCGCTCCGGCTCGCCGCCGAGCTGATGGCCGAGGCGGGGCGGGAGGTCGGCTTTTCCGAGCTCGTCGGGCGCATCGAGCCCTGGCTCGCCGCTTCGACGCCGGGGGCGATCCTCTATCACCCGTATATCTCCGAGGCCGGCGAGCGCGGGCCGTTCGTCGATGCGAACGCCCGGGCGGGCTTCGTCGGGCTGTCGGGCGGGCACCGCTTTGCCGATCTGATCCGCGCGGTGGTCGAGGGGCTCGGGCATGCCGCGCGCGACTGCTACGCGGCGATGGGCGAGATGCCGTCCGAGCTGCGGCTGACCGGCGGTGCGGCGCGCTCGCCGTCGCTGCGCGCGGTGCTCGCGGCCTGCGTGCAGGCGCCGGTGCGGGTGTCGGGGCGCGAGGAGGCGGGGGCGGCCGGCGCCGCGATGATGGCCGCGGTCGCGATCGGGGCTTACCCGTCGATGGACGCCTGCATCGCCCGCTGGGTGACGCCGCTGCTCGGCGCGGCCGAGGCGCCGGACCCCGCACTCGTGGCCACCTACGATCGGGTCTTCCCGGCCTACGTCGCCGCGCGGCAGGCGCTCGCGCCGGTCTGGCAGGTGCTGGCGGGGCAGGGGGAGGGGGAACCTTCGAACGCGCGCGGGGCGGAGGCCCCGGCATCCGAAAGGAGCACGGCATGACGGAGACGGGGCTGGTCGACCTCCTGGTCATCGGCGGCGGCATCAACGGCGCCGGCATCGCCCGGGACGCGGCGGGGCGCGGGCTGTCGGTGATCCTCTGCGAGAAGGACGACCTCGCCGAGGGCTGCTCGTCGCGCTCGGGCAAGCTGGTGCACGGGGGCCTGCGCTATCTCGAGTACTACGAGTTCCGGCTGGTGCGCGAGGCGCTGATCGAGCGCGAGGTGCTGCTCGCCTCGGCGCCGCACATCATCTGGCCGATGCGCTTCGTGCTGCCGCACTCGCCGCAGGACCGGCCGGCATGGCTGGTGCGGCTGGGGCTGTTTCTCTACGACCACCTCGGCGGGCGGAAGAAGCTGCCGGGTACGCGGGCACTGGATCTGAGGCGTGATCCGGAGGGGGCGCCGCTCCTCGACGAGTACACGCGCGGGTTCGAGTATTCCGACTGCTGGGTCGACGACGCGCGGCTGGTGGTGCTGAACGCGGTCGACGCGCGCGAGCGGGGGGCGGAGGTGCTGACGCGCACGCCCTGCATCAGCGCGCGGCGCGAGGACGGGGCCTGGACGGCGCAGCTCCGCGACGAGCGCAGCGGCCAGGTGCGGACGGTGCGGGCGAAGGCGATCGTCAACGCGGCCGGGCCGTGGGTCAACGACTTCATCGGGCGGGTCGCGGGGACGAACTCGAGCCGCAACGTGCGGCTGGTCAAGGGCAGCCACATCATCGTGCCGAAGTTCTGGGACGGGCGGCAGGCCTATCTGGTGCAGAACAACGACAAGCGGGTGATCTTCATCAACCCCTACGAGGGCGATCTGGCGCTGATCGGGACGACCGACGTCGGCTACGAGGGGCGGCCCGAGGACGTGACGGCGGACGAGAGCGAGATCGCGTACCTGATCGCGGTGGTGAACCGCTACTTCAAGGAGAAGCTGCGGCGCGAGGACGTGATCATGTCCTACTCGGGCGTGCGGCCGCTGTTCGACGACGGCAAGGGCAATCCCTCGGCGGTGACGCGCGACTATGTCTTCGACCTCGACGAGAGCGGCGGGGCGCCGATGCTCAACGTCTTCGGCGGCAAGATCACCACCTTCCGCGAGCTCGCGGAACGCGGGATGCACCGGCTGGCGAAGGTCTTTCCCGAGATGCAGGGCGACTGGACGGCGACCGCGAAGCTGCCGGGCGGCGAGATGCCGGACGCCGACTTCGTGCGCTTCTTCGAGGCGCTGCGGGAAGCCTATCCGTGGATGCCGCGGCCGCTCGTCACCCATTATGCGCGCAGCCACGGCGCGCGCACCGACCGGGTGGTGGGGGGCGCGACCGGGCTCGCGGGGCTCGGGCGGCACTTCGGGGCGCAGCTCTACGAGGCGGAGGTGCGCTACCTGGTGGAGAACGAGTGGGCGCAGACGCCGGAGGACGTGCTGCACCGGCGGACGAAGCAGGAGCTGCACATGACGGCGGACGAGCGCGCGGCCTTTGCCGCCTGGTTCGACGCCGAGCTCAGAGCGGCGGCCTGAGCGATGGGGCTGACGCTGTCGCTCAACACCAACCCGCTGGTGAACCGCTTTGCCGAGCCTGCCGATCTCATCGAGACGGTGGCGCGCGATCTGAGGCTGCGCGACCTGCAGCTCACGCACGAGTTCGTCAACCCGAGCTGGCCGGCGGCGGTGATCCGGCGGCTGACGCGCGAGATGTCGGCGGCGATGGCGCGGACCGGGGTGCGGGTCACGAGCGGCATGACCGGGCCGTACGGGCGGCTCAACCACTTCGGGCATCCCGACCGCGACGTGCGGCGCTACTACGTCGACTGGTTCAAGACCTTTGCCGACATCATCGGCGACCTCGGCGGGCATTCGGTCGGGACGCAGTTCGCGATCTTCACCTACCGCGACTTCGACGACCCGGCGCGCCGCGAGGAGCTGATCCGCATCGCGATCGACTGCTGGGCCGAGGTCGCCGAGCACGCCAGGCGCGCCGGGCTGTCCTACGTCTTCTGGGAGCCGATGAGCGTCGGGCGCGAGTTCGGCGAGACGATCGACGGCCTGCCTCGCGCTGCAGCAGCGGCTGACCGCCGCCGACATGGCGGTGCCGATGTGGATGATGGCCGACATCGACCATGGCGACGTGACGAGCGCGAACCCCGCCGACTACGATCCCTATGCCTGGGCGCGGGCGGTGCCGAAGGTGTCGCCGATCATCCACATCAAGCAGAGCCTGATGGACAAGGGCGGGCACCGGCCGTTCACCGCCGCCTTCAACGCCCGCGGCAGCATCCAGCCCGAGCCGCTCCTGCAGGCCTTCGCCGAGGGCGGGGCGGTCGACAACGAAATCTGCCTCGAGCTGTCGTTCAAGGAGCGCGAGCCGAACGACCGCGAGGTGATCCCGCAGATCGCCGAGAGCGTCGCGTTCTGGGCGCCCTGGATCGACACCGGCGCCGACCGGCTGGCGGCGTGACGGCGGCGGCGGGCGGCAGTGTTTTCGACACCGGCGCCCCGGGGCGGCGGGACGGGGCGGAAAGGGGACGGCGCGGCGTGGCGACGATGGATCCCGAGGACTCGCTGGCGATCCGCGCGGTCTGGCTGCATTACGCCGGCGGACTGACCCAAGGGGCGGTGGCGCAGCGGCTCGGGATCCCGTCGGTGAAGGCGCACCGGCTGATCGCGCGCGCGGTCGCCGACGGGGCGCTCAAGGTCACCATCGACGGCGACATCGTCGAATGCCTGGAGCTGGAGCAGCGGCTGACGGCGCGCTTCGGGCTGGAGCTCTGCGAGATAGCGCCCGACCTCGGCGAGATCGGGCTGCCGCTGCGGGCGCTCGGCACGGCGGGGGCGAGCTTCCTGCGCCGCGAGATCGAGCACGGCGAGCACGCGGTCATCGGGCTCGGGCACGGGCGGACGCTGGCGGCGGCGGTGCGGCAGCTGCCGCGGCTGGAAGGCAAGGGGGTGCGCTTCGTCTCGCTGCTCGGCGGGCTGACGCGCAACTATGCGGCCAACCCCTACGACGTGATGCACCGGCTCGCCGAGCGGATCCCGGCGCAGGCCTTCGTGATGCCGGTGCCGTTCTTCGCCAATTCGGCGGCCGACCGGGAGGTGCTGCTCGAGCAGCGCGGGGTGCGGGAGGTCTTCGAGATGGCCGCGTCGGCGAGCCTGAAGCTCGCCGGCATCGGCACCGTCGACCGGAACACGACGCAGCTGGTCGCGACCGGCATGATCGAGGCGGCCGAGATCGAGGCGACCGCGGCGGCGGGCGGCGTGGGGGAGCTCCTCGGCCACTTCTTCGACATCGACGGCCGGTGCGTCGAGACACCGCTTTCCGGACGGACGCTGTCGGTGCCGCTGCCGCCGGCGGCGACCGGGCGCGTCGTGGCGATCGCCGGCGGCACCGAGAAGGTGAAGGCGGTCACCGCGGTCCTGCGCAGCCGCCGCCTCGCCGGTCTGATCACCGACGAGCCGACCGCGAGGACGATCCTCGAGGCTGGCTGAGGGGGTCGATTTCGGGCCGGCCTGCTCGCACTGCTCGCGTGCGAGCAGATCTCTAAGTTATTGAAATTGAATGAGTATATGAAAATGGATTCATTGGATTTTAACGAGTTTCGCACAGGCGGCGACCTGACTTCATACCGCTTCCGGTTAAATCGCTCGCTTGCGGACCGGAATCGAACCTGCGCTTGGCGACGCACTGCGTCGCGCGGGTTCGTCGGCCGGAGCGCGTGAGCGCGGAGGCCGAGGGGGGTGCCGCCGGGACCGAAGGGTGGTAATCCGCGCGCGCCTGCCTGGCTGGTGCGTCGCAGACGCGCCTGCCGTTCGGGGCAGGCAGGCGCGCGCGGATTTGTCGACGGACAAATCCGCGAAGTGCGACCGGCGGCCGCGCATGTCACGTCTTGGAAGAGACAGGATCAACCGGAAGCGGTATCACACGTTCTCGGGCGTGTAGAGGTCGATCGGCAGCGTCACCTGGTTGGGCAGGCGCGCCGACGGATCCTCGAGCGCCAGCACGATCAGCTCCACCAGCCGCTCGGCCAGCCGGTCGACCGGCTCGCAGACCGCCGCCGAGACGATCCCTTCGGCGAGTGCCGTCCGGACCTCCGGGGTGAGCGCCGGGCAGACCAGCGCCGGCCGCCGGGCGGGCTCGATCCGCCGCAGCGCCGCGATCCCGCCCGCAGTGCCGCCACCGGCAACGTAGACGCCGACGAGGTCGGGATGCGCCTCGATCAGCGTGAGCACGGCCTCCTCGGTGGCGGCGTCGGACTCGGAATTCACCACCGCGTCGAGCACGACGAACTGCGGCGCGTGCTCGCGGAAGTACGAGCGGAAGCCGATCTCGCGCAACTCGTGGCCGTGGAAGCGGTGGCTGCCGAGGATCACCGCCACCTTTCCGCCGCGTCCGGCGCACTGGCGCACCAGCCAGCCCGCGGTGCGTCCGGCCTTGCGGCTGTCGATCCCGAGGTAGCTGGTGCGCACGGCCGGGGCGCAGTCCGAGAGCAGGCTGAACACCGGCACCCCGCGCCCGGCGAGCTCGGCGATGGCGGCGGCGACCGGCGCGTGGTCGGGGCTGACCAGCGCCACCGCCTGCGACCGCCGCCCGAGCCGGCGCAGCCGCTCGGCGATGTCGCCGGGGTCGTCGCGCGTCCAGAAATCGAGCCGGGCGATGCCGCGGAACACCCGGCTGCCGGTGATCGCCCGCTCGAGCCGCTCGGCCAGCTCGCGGTAGAACGGATCCTCGGGCTGCTGCAGGAGCACGCCGATCGCATACGCCGGCAGCTGCTCGCGCAGCCGCCCGCGGATCAGCCCGGTGGCATGGAACCCGAGCTTCTGCGCCGCATCGAGCACCCGGCGGGTGGTGTCCTCGCGCACGGGCAGGCGGGCGTTGATCACCCGGTCGACGGTGGCGGCGCTCACCCCGGCGGCGCGGGCCACGTCGGAGACGGTCGGACGGCTGACCATGGGCACCCCTTTGCATCGGCATGATAGTTTATGACAGATTATCTTGCAACCCGGCTTGCCTGCCGGCCCGGCGATGCGGTATCCGGCCGGCAGGGGGTCGAGGCAGGGGTCTGGGGAGGAAACGATGGCTGACCTGGCAGCGGACACGGCGACCGAGGCGCGGGGCGCGGCGCGCCCGACGCGCGACTACAGCCTGCTCGGGCCGGACGCGCAGCGCGCGATCGAGAACGGGCTGAAGGCGGCGGAATGGTATCACACCGACATTCCCCGCAAGGAGATGAAGGCGCTGATGCAGCGCTCGGACCAGCCGGCAATCCGCGACACCCTGCTCTGGATCGGCGCGATGGTCGTATTTGCCGGAATCGCGATCGCGCTCTGGGTGAACGGGCACCCCTGGCTCTCGGTCCCGTTCTGGCTCGCCTACGGCGTGCTCTACGGCTCGGCGTCGGACTTCGCGCTGGCACGAGTGCGGCCACGGCACCGCGTTCAAGACCCCGTGGATGAACGACGTCGTCTACCAGATCGCCTGCTTCATGATCATCCGCAATCCCTACGGCTGGAAGTGGAGCCACACCCGGCACCACACCGACACGATCATCGTCGGCCTCGACCCCGAGATCGCGCTGATGCGCCCGCCGCACCTCTTCAAGCTGCTTCTCAACGTCTTCGGGCTGCTCGACATCTGGAACGGGCTCGGCCGGATGTTCTACAACGCCGCCGGCCGCATCCATCCCGAGGAGGCGACCTACATCCCCGAGTCCGAGTGGCCGAAGGTGATCCGCGCCGCCCGCGTCTGGGTGGTGATCTACGCCGCGACGCTGGCGCTCGCGCTCTGGATGCAGTCGATCCTGCCGTTTCTGGTGATCCTCGGCCCGCGGGTCTACGGCTCGTGGCATGCGGTGATGTGCGGCGTGCTGCAGCACGGCGGGCTCGCGGACAACGTGCTCGACCACCGGCTGAACTCGCGCACCGTCTACATGAACCCGGTCTCGCGCTTCATCTACTGGAACATGAACTATCACATCGAGCACCACATGTTCCCGATGGTGCCGTATCACGCGCTGCCGGCGCTGCATGCGCGGATCAAGGACGACCTGCCGCCGCCGAACCGCTCGATCGCCGACGGTTTCCGCGAGATGTGGCCGGCGCTCGTCCGGCAGCTCCGCTACGAGGATTATTTCCTGAGGCGCGAGCTGCCGCCGGGTGCGAGGCCCTACCGCGAGGACTTTCATGCCGGCGCGCTCGGCGCCTGAGCTTCAGCACCCGCCGTCAGCACACGCCGTCGAGGAAGGAAACGCCGATGCCCTGGATCCGGGCCTGTTCGACCGACGAGATCGACGAGGAGGACGTCGCGCGCTTCGATCACGAAGGCCGCACCTTCGCGATCTACCATGCGCCTGACGGCGCGTTCTTCGCCACCGACGGGCTCTGCACCCACGAGCAGGTGCATCTGTCGGACGGGCTGGTGATGGACTACATCATCGAGTGCCCCAAGCATAACGGCCGCTTCGACTATCGCTCCGGCGCGGCCAAGGGCGCTCCGGTCTGCGTGAACCTCGCCACCTATGCGGTGAAGGTCGAGGGCGACGACGTCCTGATCGAGATCTGAAGGCCGTGGCCGGCATGGTGATCGTCGGTGCCGGTGAATGCGGCACCCGCGCGGCGCTCGCGCTTCGCGAGGCCGGCTACGACGGGGCGGTGACCCTGATCGGCGCCGAGCGCCACCCTCCCTACGAGCGGCCGCCGCTCTCCAAGGACGCGATGCTCGCCGAGACGCCGTCCGGCCGGGCGATCGGCGGCTCGGAGCGGCTGGCGGAGGCGGGGATCGACTTTCGCACCTCGCGCACCGTCGCGGCCATCGACCGCGCCGCGCGGCGGGTTCGCTGCGACGACGGCGGCGAGATCGGCTACGAGCGGCTGCTGCTCGCCACCGGCGCGCGGCCGCGGCCGCTGCCGCTGCCCGGGGCCGACGGGCCGAACGTCGTGGTGCTGCGCACCCTCGACGACGCCACCCGCATCCGCGCGGCGCTCGCGCCGGGCCGGCGGCTCGCGGTGATCGGCGGCGGCTTCATCGGGCTCGAGCTCGCCGCCTCGGCGCGGCGCCTCGGGGCGGAGGTCGCGGTGATCGAGGCGCTGCCGCGGCTCCTGACCCGCGGGGTGCCGGCCGAGATCGCCATGGCGTTGCAGGCGCGCCACGTCGCGGAGGGCGTGAGCTTCCACTTCGGCGCGAGCATCGCGGCGGTCGAGCCCGGCGGCGTGCGGCTCGCCGACGGCGCAACGGTCCCGGCCGACCTCGTCGTCGTGGGGATCGGGGCGGTTCCGAACAGCGAGCTCGGCGGCGCGGCGGGGCTCGCGGTCGAGAACGGGATCGCGGTCGATGCGACGCTCGCGACCTCGGACCCGTGCATCTTCGCCGCGGGCGACTGCTGCTCGTTTCCGCTGGCGCTCTACGACGGCCGGCGGGTGCGCCTCGAAAGCTGGCGCAGCGCGCAGGAGCAGGGCGCGCTCGCGGCGCGCAACATGCTCGGCGCCGGCGAGCCGGTCGCCGCGGTGCCCTGGTTCTGGTCCGACCAGTACGAGCTGACGCTGCAGATCGCGGGCCTCGCCGAGGGCGCGACGACCGAGGTGCGCCGCGATCTCGCGACGGGCGGGCTCGTGCTCTTCCACCTCGCCGCCGGCGGCCGCATCCTCGCCGCCTCGGGGATCGGGCAGGGCAACACCGTGGCCAAGGACATCCGGCTTGCCGAGATGCTGATCGCGCGCCGCGCCCACCCCGCGCCGGAGGCGCTGGCCGATCCGGCGGTCAATCTCAAGAAGCTCCTCTGAACGGCTCGACCTCGCCCGCGGATCCCGCTAGCAAGTCGGGCAAAGCGCTGCGGGCAGGGGAGGCGACGATGGACGAGGCAGACAGGATCCGCTGGGGGATCATCGGACCGGGCGTCATCGCCCGCGCCTTCGCGGCGGGCGTCGCGCATTCGCGAACGGGCAAGCTGGTGGCGATCGGCGCGCGCGACCCGAAGAAGCCTGGCTACGACGAGCATTTCACCGGCGCCCGGGTCCTCGACGGCTATCAGGCGCTCCTCGACGACCCCGAGGTCGAGGCGGTCTATGTCGCCACCCCGCATCCGCAGCACGCCGAGTGGGCGATCCGCGCCGCCGAGGCGGGCAAGCACGCGCTCGTCGAGAAGCCGATGGGCCTCTCGGCCTACGAGGCCGACGCGATGTTCGATGCCGCGCGGCGCGCCGGCACCTTCATGGGCGAGGCCTTCATGTACCGGCTGCACCCGCAGACGGCGCGGCTCGTCGAGCTGATCGCGAGCGGCGAGATCGGCGAGGTGCGCATGATCCAGACGAGCTTCGGCTTCGCGATGCCGAAGGTCGACCCCGAGCCACCGGCTCTACGCCAACGACCTCGCCGGAGGCGGCATCCTCGACGTCGGCTGCTATCCGGTGTCGATGGCGCGGCTGATCGCCGGCGCTGCCGCCGGCAAGCCGTTCCTCGATCCGGTGAAGGTCGCCGGCATGGCCAGGCTGGGCGAGACCGGCGTCGACGAATGGGCGACGGCCATGCTGCAGTTTCCGAACGGCATCCTCGCCGAATGCGCCTGCGCGGTGTCGCTGAAGCAGGAGAACGTCCTGCGCGTGCTCGGAACCAAGGGCCGGATCGAGGTGCCCGACTTCTGGTTCGCCTCCGGCCACGAGGGCGGCGTCGGCAAGATCAGCGTCGTCGCCTCGAACGGCGAGTCGCGCACGGTCGAGGTCGAGGAGCCGGGCTGGCTCTATTCCTTCGAGGCGGACGGGGCCGGGGAGGCGATCCGCGCCGGGCGGCAGGAGTTCGCGGCACCCGGCATGAGCTGGGACGACACGCTCGGCAACCTGCGCGTCCTCGACCGGTGGCGCGCCGACGCGGGCCTGAAGTACGGCATCGAGAAGCCCGAGGCGCGGCCGCGCACGCTCGCCGGCAGGACGCTCGCGGCCGGCAGCACGATCCCGCATGCCCCGGTGCGCGACCTGCCGAAGTCCGCGTCGCGGCTCGCGCTCGGCTTCGAGGACTTCCCCGACTTTGCCAGCGCCTCGATCCTGCTCGACGCCTTCTGGGAGAGAGGCGGCAACGTCTTCGACACCGGCTGGGTCTACGGCATGGGTCGTGCCGAGCGCGTCCTCGGCGAGTGGCTGCGCGCCCGGGGCACCCGCGAGGACGCGGTCGTCATCGGCAAGGGCGCGCATTCGCCGCTGACCTACCCGGACGTGATCGCGCGCCAGCTCACCGAGACGCTGGACCGGCTCGGCACCGATTATCTCGACGTCTACTTCATGCACCGCGACAACCCCGACGTGCCGGTCGGCGAGTTCGTCGACGCCATGCACGCCGAAGTGCAGGCGGGGCGCATCCGGGGGCCGATCGGCGGGTCGAACTGGACCCGCGAGCGGCTCGACGCCGCGATCGAGTATGCGCAGGCAAACGGCGTGACGGCGCTGGGGGCGCTGTCGAACAACTTCTCGCTCGCCGAGATGGTCGATCCGATCTGGCCCGGCTGCGTCCATGCCTCCGACGCGGCGTGGCGCAAGTGGCAGACCGAGCGGCAGCTCACCAACTTTGCCTGGTCGAGCCAGGGCCGCGGCTTCTTCACCGACGCCGCCGGGCGCGACAAGACCGGCAACCCCGAGATCGTGCGCTGCTGGTACTCGGAGGCGAACTTCGCGCGCCGCGATCGCGCGGTGGAACTCGCCGCCGAGCGCGGGGTGAGCCCGATCCACGTGGCGCTCGCCTACTGCCTGGCGCAGCCGTTCCCGGTGGTGCCCCTGATCGGCCCGCGCCGGCTGGTCGAACTCGACGACAGCCTGCGGGCGCTCGACCTCGAGCTGTCGCCCGAGGACGTGCGCTGGCTGGAAAGCGGCGCGCGCTGACGCCGCCGGGGCCCCGGCGCTATTCCGCGGTCTTCTTCGCGGAACGGCGCCGCGGGGTCGCGGCCGCTTCCGGGGCGTCCGCCTTGGCGGCGGCCTTGCTCGCCGGCTTCGACTTCGTGGCGGATTTGGTGGCGGGTTCGGTGGCGGGCTTGGCGGCCGCGACCGGCTTCGCGGCCTTGGCCGGTTTCGGTTTCGTCACCCGGGGCTTGGCCGGCGGCTTTTCCTTTGCGGGCGCGTCCGTGGCGGGCGCGGGCGAAGTCACCGTCGTCTCGGCGAGGACCTCTTTCTCGGCCTGATCCCAGTGGTCCCGGTCGCGGCCATGGTGGCTTCCCTCGCGTTCCCAGATGGCGTGGGCCCGCTCGCGGATGCGCTCCTGAAGGTTGCCCGCCTTCTCCACGATGGCCTGGGCGCCTTCGCGCAGTCGATCGGTGAAATCCGACATTGGCTGTGCTCCTCGTCTGCCGTGCGCGTAAGCCGATGATGGGCGTTGTCGGTTCCAAGGACAAGTCCGGGGAGCCGGCCCGGACTCAGGCTTGTCCGCGGTCGAGGATCTCCGGACCGACGTCGCGGATGTCGCGCTTGCCGCAGAGCGCCATCGAGATGTCGAGCTCGCGGCGGATGATCTCGAGCGCCCGCGTCACCCCGGCGCGGCCGCCGGCGCCGAGGCCGTAGAGAAACGCGCGGCCGATCCAGGCGGCCTTGGCGCCGAGCGCCACCGCCTTCAGCACGTCCTGGCCCGAGCGGATGCCGCCGTCGACATGCACCTCGATCTTGTCGCCGACCGCCTCGACGATGCCCGGCAGCGCCGAGATCGACGAGCGGGCGCCGTCGAGCTGGCGGCCGCCGTGGTTCGAGACGATCAGCGCGTCGGCGCCGCGGTCGGCCGCCATCCGCGCGTCCTCGGGATCGAGGATGCCCTTGAGGATCAGCTTGCCGCCCCAGCGCTCGCGGATCCAGTCGACGTCGTTCCACGACAGCCGCGGGTCGAACTGCTCGTTGGTCCAGGAGGAGAGCGAGGAGATGTCGCCCACGCCCTTGACGTGGCCGACGATGTTGCCGAAGCCGCGGCGCGGCGTGCCGAGCATCTCGAGGCACCAGAACGGCCGGAGCGCCATCTGCCACAGGTGCTTCGGGATGAGCTTGGGCGGCGCGGTCAGGCCGTTGCGCAGGTCCTTGTGGCGCTGCCCGAGGATCTGCAGGTCGAGCGTCAGGACCAGCGCCGAGCAGCCGGCCGCCTTGGCCCGGTCGATCAGGCTCGCCACGAAGTCGCGGTCGCGCATCACGTAGAGCTGGAACCAGAAGGGCTTGCTGGTTGCCGCCGCCACGTCCTCGATCGAGCAGATCGACATCGTCGAGAGGCAGAAGGGCACCCCGAATTCCGCCGCCGCCTGCGCGGCGAGGATCTCGCCGTCGGCGTGCTGCATGCCGGTCAGCCCGGTCGGCGACAGCGCCACCGGCATCGACGCCGGCTCGCCGACGATCTCGGTCGCGAGCGAGCGGTCCGACATGTCGACCAGCACCCGCTGGCGCAGGAGGATGTCGGCGAAGTCGCGCTCGTTCGCCCGGTAGGTGCCTTCGGTGTAGGCCCCGCTGTCGGCGTAGTCGAAGAAGAGCTTCGGCACGCGCCGGCGGGCGCGTTCCTTGAGGTCGGCGATGGTCAGGGCCTCGGACATCGGCGTCTCCTTGCCGCTCAGTAGGTGGCGCGGCCGCCGGAGAGGTCGAAGACCGCCCCGGTGGTGAAGGAATTGTCCTCCGACGCGAGCCAGGCGATCATCGCCGCCGCCTCGTCGACCTCGAGGAAGCGCCCGCGCGGGATGCGCGAGAGCATGTAGTCGATGTGCGCCTGGGTGATCTGGTCGAAGATGCGCGTGCGCGCGGCGGCCGGGGTCACGCAGTTGACGGCGATGTTCTTGCCCGCGGTCTCCTTGCCGAGCGACTTGGTCAGCGCGATCACCCCCGCCTTCGAGGCCGAATAGGCGGAGGCGGTGGGATTGCCCTCCTTGCCGGCGATCGAGGCGACGTTGACGATGCGGCCGTAGCCGGTGGCGAGCATGTGCGGCACCACCGCCCGGCAGCAGTAGAAGACGCCGTTGAGGTTCACCTCGATCACCCGGCGCCACTCGTCGAGATCGTACTCCCAGAGCATCGCGTTGCCGCCGGCGATGCCGGCGTTGGCGACGAGGATGTCGATGCGGCCGGCCTCGCGGGCCACCTGCGCGGCGGCGTCGGCGACCGCGGCGGCGTCGGTCTGGTCGACCGCGATCGTGCGGGTCTCCGCGCCCAGCGCCTTCGCCGCCTCTGCGAGCAGCGGCGCATCGCGATCCCAGAGCCAGACCGCGGCGCCGCTCGCCCTGAACCGCTCGGCGACCGCATAGCCGATGCCCTGCGCCCCTCCGGTCACCACCGCCACGCGGCCTTCGAGATCGATCCGGTTCATCGGCCTTGCGTCCTCCCATGCGCGTCGTTCCCGCGGGGTTGCGCGCGCAGCGGTCCCCGCGGCAACACGCTTAGCCGTCCGCGCCGCGCGGCACAACGCGTGCCCGCACCCGGTTTCCGGCGCAGCTCGTGCTGCGGTGCAAAAAAACTTCGCCGGGGGCCTTGCCGGTCGTAAGCATGGTTATTATAACCACGGCATGCAAAACGAATCCACTCCTTCGCCGCTCGGCTTCCTGCTGAAGGATGCGTCCCGGCTGCTGCGCCGGCGCTTCGAGCGGGAGATCCAGGACATCCCGATGACTTCGGCGCAGCTGCAGATCGTGGCGCAGCTCAGCCGCCACGAGGGCATCGGCCAGGCCGGGCTCGCGGGGCTGCTCGACATCGAGCCGATGACGCTGAGCCGCCACGTCGATCGCATGGAGGCCGCCGGGCTGGTCGAGCGCCGGCAGGATCCGAACGACCGGCGCGCCCGCCAGCTCTTCACCACCGGCAAGAGCCGCGAGCTCCTGGCCCCGATGCGCGCGGTCGCCGCCGAGGTCTACGACCAGGCGCAGGCCGGCCTCTCCCCGCAGCAGCGCGCCGCCTTCGTCGACGCGCTCGAAACCATCATCCGCAACTTGTCCGCGGCCGAATCCGGCGCGGCGAACGAAGACGCCGACCGCGGCCGGTCGGAGAAGGAAGTCGCATGAACGCCCAGCCCAGCAAGAGATCGATCGACGAGGCGACCCCGCTCCGGGTCGCCGAGGCACCCGCCGAGCGCCCCGCCGAGGCGGAGGCGCCCGCCACGGCGCCCGTGGCCGCCCCGGAGCCGCAGCCGGCCGCGCCGCGCCGCGGCCGGCGCCGGCTCCTGATCGCGGCGCTGCCGCTCGCGCTCGTGGTGGGCGGAGGGTACATGTGGGCGACCGGCGGCCGCTTCGTCGGCAACCAGGACGCCTACGTCAAGCAGGATCGGGTCTCGGTCGTGCCGCAGGTCAGCGGCCAGATCGCCAAGGTCGGCGTCGAGGAGAACGACACGGTCAAGGCCGGCCAGCTGCTCTTCACCATCGACGATTCCGCCTACCGCAGCGCGGTCGAGGAGGACCGCGCCCGGCTGCAGCAGGCCCGGCTCGAGGTCGAGAAGCTCAAGGCCGCCTATCAGCAGGCGACCTCCGAGGAGGGGACCGCGCGCGACGCGCTGGCGACGGCTGAGACCCGCAACGACCGGCAGCAGACGCTGCTGAAATCGGGCGTGGTTCCGCAGGCGACCGCCGACGACAGCGCGCTTGCGCTGCAGCAGGCCAAGGGCGCGCTCGCCCAGGCGGAAAGCGGCGTGCTCAGCGCCAAGGCGGCGCTCGCCGGCAACCCCGACATCGCCACCGACGACCATCCCGAGGTGCTGCAGGCGCTCGCCGCGCTGCACGCGGCCGAGCTCGACCTGTCGCACACGGTGGTGACGGCGCCGACCGACGGCGTGACCAGCCAGACCGACCGGCTGCAGCAGGGCCAGTACGTCACGCCCGCCACCGCGGTGATGAGCCTGGTCGAGACCGGCAACAGCTGGATCGAGGCCAACTACAAGGAGACCGATCTCACCCACATGCATCCGGGCCAGCCGGTCGAAGTGACGATCGACACCTACCCCGACCAGCACTTCGAGGGCAGGATCGGCTCGATCGGTGCCGGCACCGGCTCGGAGTTCGCGCTGCTGCCGGCGCAGAACGCGAGCGGCAACTGGGTCAAGGTGGTCCAGCGCGTTCCGGTGCGTGTCACCTTCGACGAAGGCCAGGACCTGCCGCCGCTGCGCGCCGGCATGAGCGCGAGCGTCGATGTCGACACCGGCCATGCCCGCGGCCTGCCGAAGTTCATCGCCGCGCCGCTGGCCGCGATCGGCCTCGGCGGCCAGTCCGCCGTCGCCGCGGACGCCGCGAAATGAGCGCCGCGGCCAGCACGGCCGCGGCAAGCCCGCCTGCGGTCGCGAACAAGGGGCTGATCACCGTCTCGATCATGCTCGCCACGATCATGCAGGTGCTCGACACCACGATCGCCAACGTCGCGCTGCCGAGCATGCAGGGCTCGCTCGGGGCCGCCCAGGACCAGATCACCTGGGTGCTCACCTCCTATATCGTCGCCTCGGCGATCATGACGCCGGTCACCGGCTGGCTCTCCGACCGGATGGGGCTGCGCGAGCTCTTCATCACCTCGGTCGCCGGCTTCGTCGTGACCTCGATGCTCTGCGGCATGGCGACGAGCCTCGTCGAGATGGTGGCCTTCCGCACCCTGCAGGGGATCTTCGGCGCCGCGCTGGTGCCGCTCAGCCAGACGGTGCTGCTCAACATCAACTCGAAGGAGGAGCATGGCCGGGCGATGGCGATCTGGGGCGCCGGCATCATGGTCGGCCCGATCATCGGCCCGACGCTCGGCGGCTGGCTGACCGATACCTTCAACTGGCGCTTCGTCTTCTACGTGAACCTGCCGGTCGGCATCCTCGCGCTCGCCGGGCTCATCATCTTTCTCCCGCGCTCGCAGAAGCGGCAGCGGAGCTTCGACTTCTTCGGCTTCGCGATGCTCTCGATCGCGATCGGCGCGCTGCAGCTGCTGCTCGACCGCGGCGAGCAGGTCGACTGGTTCGCCTCGGGCGAGACCTGGATCTACCTCGGGCTCACCATTACCGGCATGTGGGCCTTCGTGCTCCATATCGTCGGCCGCGAGCACGCCTTCATCGACGCCGCGATCTTCCGCGACTCGAACCTCGTCATGGCGCTCGTGATGATCTTCATGGTCGGCATGATCCTTCTCGCGGGCCTGGCGCTCCTGCCGCCGATGCTGCAGGGCGTGATGGGCTACCCGGTCGTGACCACGGGGATCGTGATGGCGCCGCGTGGCGTCGGCACGATGATCTCGATGATCGTGGTCGGACGCCTCGTCGGCAAGGTCGACGCGCGGCTGCTGATCCTGAGCGGGCTCACCCTGACGGCGATCTCGCTCTGGCAGATGACGCAGTTCTCGATCCTGATGGACGCGCGGCCGATCGTGATCTCGGGCGTGGTGCAGGGCATGGGCCTCGGCCTCGTCTTCGTGCCGCTGACGACGCTCGCCTTCGCGACGCTCGATGCGAAGTACCGGGCGGACGCAGCCGCGCTCTTCAGCCTGGTGCGGAACATCGGCTCGTCGGTCGGCATCTCGATCGTCTCGGTCGAGCTCGCCCACAACATCGTGCAGAGCCGCAACGACCTCGTCTCGCACCTGACGCCGTACAACCCGAACCTCGACGCCCTCGGCGCGACCGGGCTCGACCCTACGACGGCGCTCGCGGTGCTGAACGCGCAGGTTCAGGCCCAGGCGGCATTCGTGGCCTACATCGACGACTTCAAGCTGATGATGTGGGTGACGCTTGCGGTCGTTCCGCTCCTCGCCTTCATGCGCAAGCCGCGCCAGGCGCCGGCCGGCGGCGGCGGACCTGCCGCCGCGGCGATGGAGTAGCGGCTCCGGAGAGGACCGCCGAACGCGGGGAAGGGGAGTGGCTGCGGGGCGTTCCCGCGGTCGCTACCGCGTGGTCTCCAGAAGCCGCCGGCGCACGTAGGCGTCGACGGTTCCGATCATCTCTTCCATGCCGGGATCGAAGAAATGCCCGGCACCCTCGATGGTCTTGTGGGTGATCGTGATGCCCTTCTGCTGCTTGAGCTTGTCGGCGAGCGTCTGCACGTCGGCAGGCGGCACCACCCGGTCGGCCGAGCCCGACAGGATCAGGCCCGACGAGGGGCAGGGGGCGAGGAAGGAGAAGTCGTACTGGTTGGCCGGCGGCGCCACCGAGACGAATCCGGCGATCTCCGGGCGGCGCATCAGGAGCTGCATGCCGATCCAGGCGCCGAAGGAGAAGCCGCCCACCCAGCAGTTCTTCGCGTTGGCGTTCAGCGACTGCAGGTAGTCGAGCGCCGCGGCGGCGTCGGAGAGCTCGCCGATGCCCTGGTCGTACTCGCCCTGGCTCCGCCCGACGCCGCGGAAGTTGAAGCGCAGGCAGGTGAAGCCGATGCGGTGGAAGGCGTAGTGGAGATTGTACACGACCTTGTTGTTCATCGTGCCCCCGTAGAGCGGGTGGGGGTGCAGGATGATCGCGATCGGCGCGTCCTTGTTCTTCTGCGGGTGGTAGCGCCCCTCGAGCCGCCCGTCGGGGCCGGGGAAAATCACTTCGGGCATTAGGGAGCGATCCTCCTCGGAGCACAAGCCAAGCAAACTTGACGGAATCGCTCACCCAATTTAGAAGAATTCTAAGATCGGGTTGCGGCGACCCCGGAGCCCCCCGCAGTTAAGGATTGAACGGCGTTGCGTCAACTCCGAGATGATCGCTCGCGTAAGGCTGCGCGATGAAGCTGAGCACCAAGGGCCGCTACGCGATGATTGCGCTGACCGACCTCGCGGCGCAAGGGCCGGCGCGGCTGGTTTCGCTGAGCGAGATCGCCGAGCGGCAGGACATCAGCCTCGCCTACCTCGAGCAGCTGTTCGTCAAGCTGCGCCGTGCCGAGATCGTCGAATCGGTGCGCGGCCCCGGGGGCGGCTACCGCCTCGCCCGGCCGGTCGAGGAGATCCGCATCGCCGAGATCCTCGCCGCGGTCGACGAGACGATGGACGCGCTCACCCGCGGCGCCGGCGCCTCCGGCGGCTCGGGCGGCACCCGGGAGCAGGTGCTCGCCGACAAGCTCTGGGAGCAGCTTTCGGCCAACGTCTACGTGCTCCTGCACCAGACGCGGCTCGGCGACGTGGTGAAGAACCAGCTCGCGCCCTGCCCGGCGGTGCCGAGCTTCGTCGCCGTCGTCGACGACGACGCCCAGCTCTTGAAGGTGTGATGGCGGGAGGTCTGATGGCGCAGCGGACGTACCTCGACTGGAACGCGACCGCGCCGCTGCGCTCCGCGGCGCGCGCGGCGATGGCGGCGGCGATGGACGCGCTCGGCAATCCCTCGTCGGTGCATGCCGAGGGCCGCGCCGCGCGCGCCATCGTCGAGCGGGCGCGGGCGCAGGTGGCGGCCGCCACCGGGTGCCTCGCCGGCGAGGTCGTCTTCACCTCGGGCGCCACCGAGGCGGCGGCACTCGCGCTGGCGGGGCAGGGGTTCGCCGGCGCCGGGGTCGAGCACGACTGCGTTTCCGCCTGGGTCGAGACCGCACTGCCGGTCGATGCCGAGGGCCGGGTTTCGGTCGACGACCCGGCGCGCAGCGTGCTGCAGGCGGCCAATCCCGAGACCGGCGTCGTGCAGGCGCTGCCGGGGGGGCTCGCCTGCGTCGATGCGGCGCAGGCGGTCGGGCGCATCGCCTTCGCCTTCGACTGGAGCGGGGCGCGGACGGCGATCGTCTCCGCGCACAAGCTCGGCGGTCCGAAGGGGGTCGGCGCGCTGCTGCTCGCGCCCGGCGTCGAGCCGGCGCGGCTCCTCGCGGGCGGCGGGCAGGAGCTCGGCCGGCGCGCCGGGACCGAGAACGTGATCGGCATCGCCGGCTTCGGCGCCGCGGCCGAGGCGGCGGCGGCGGATCTCGCGGCCGGCGTCTGGGACGGGGTCGCGGAAACCCGCGATTCTCTCGAGGCGGCACTGGTTTCCGCCGCACCCGGGCTTACCTTGGTAGGGGCGGGGGCGGCTCGGCTGCCCAACACCAGCTGCGTGATGGTGGCGGGCTGGAAGGGCGAGACGCAGGTGATGCAGATGGATCTGGCGGGCTTTGCGGTCTCCGCCGGCTCGGCCTGCTCGAGCGGCAAGGTCAGGCCCAGCCGGACGCTGGCGGCGATGGGGCTCGATCCGATCGAGGCCGCGAGCGCGATCCGGATCTCGATCGGCCCGACGACGACGCTGCAGGAGGCGCTCGCCTTTGCGGCCGTCTGGGAAACGCATTATCGGAGGTTCCGGGCACGCGCCGCCTGAGCGCGCGCGCGCCCGCGACGAAAGAGGTACGAGATGGCTGGACTGGACGAGATCGGCGTACGCGAGGGCGTTGACCGCGAGACGGTCGACACCGTCCGTTCGGTGGGCGAGCGCTACAAGTACGGCTTCTCGAGCGACATCGAGACCGAATACGCGCCGAAGGGGCTGAACGAGGACATCGTCCGGCTGATCTCGGCCAAGAACGAGGAGCCCGAGTGGCTCACCGAGTGGCGGCTGCGCGCCTATCGCCGCTGGGTTGCCCTCGACGGCGAGACGCCGGACTGGGCGATGCTCGACCTGCCGACGATCGATTTCCAGGACCAGTACTATTACGCCCGGCCGAAGAGCATGGCGGTGCGGCCGAAGTCGCTCGACGAGGTCGACCCCGAGCTGCTCGCCACCTACGAAAAGCTCGGGATCCCGCTGAAGGAGCAGATGATCCTCGCCGGCGTGGCGGGCGGGACGCCCGCGGAGGCGCGGGACGGCGACGACGGGGAGGCGCCGGCCGGCGCGCGGCGGGTGGCGGTCGATGCGGTCTTCGACTCGGTCTCGGTCGGCACCACCTTCAAGGCCGAGCTGGCGAAGGCCGGCGTGATCTTCTGCTCGATCTCCGAAGCGGTGCGCGAGCACCCGGAGCTGGTGCGGAAATATCTCGGCTCCGTCGTGCCTTACAGCGACAACTTCTACGCGACGCTGAACTCGGCGGTGTTCTCCGACGGGTCGTTCGTCTACGTGCCGCCGGGGGTGCGCTGCCCGATGGAGCTGTCGACGTATTTCCGGATCAATGCCGAGAACACCGGCCAGTTCGAGCGCACGCTGATCATCGCCGACAAGGGCGCCTACGTCAGCTACCTCGAGGGCTGCACCGCTCCGCGCCGCGACACCAGCCAGCTGCATGCGGCGGTGGTGGAGATCGTCGCGCTCGAGGATGCCGAGGTGAAGTACTCGACGGTGCAGAACTGGTTCCCCGGCGACGAGGAGGGCAAGGGCGGCGTGCTCAACTTCGTCACCAAGCGCGCCGACTGCCGCGAGGCGCGCGCCAAGGTGATGTGGACCCAGGTCGAGACCGGGAGCGCGATCACGTGGAAGTATCCCTCGTGCATCCTGCGCGGCGACGGCAGCCAGGGCGAGTTCTACTCGATCGCGATCGCCAACCACCACCAGCAGGCCGACACCGGCACCAAGATGCATCACCTGGGCAAGAACACGCGCTCGCGCATCGTGTCGAAGGGGATCAGCGCCGGTTTTGCCAACAACACCTACCGCGGGCTCGTCAGCGTGCATCCCAAGGCGGGCGGCAGCCGCAACTATACGCAGTGCGACAGCCTGCTGATCGGCGAGAATTGCGGTGCGCACACCGTCCCCTACATCGAGTGCAAGAACAACTCGTCGCGGGTCGAGCACGAGGCGACCACCTCGAAGGTCGACGAGGACCAGCTCTTCTATTGCCGCTCGCGCGGGATGAACGAGGAGGAGGCGGTGGCGCTCGTCGTCAACGGTTTCTGCCGCGAGGTGCTGCAGGCGCTGCCGATGGAATTCGCCATCGAGGCGCAGAAGCTCGTCGCGATCAGCCTCGAGGGGAGCGTCGGGTGACGGGCTGGAGCGACATCGGCGCCCACGCCGCTGGGGACATGCGCCGCGGGATCAGCCAGCCGATGCAGGACATCGCGGTGGCAAAGCTCGTGGTGATGCCGTTCGTGCTGACGCTGGTCATCCTGCTCGGCTGGATGCTGCCGCTTCGGGCGATCGTCGCGGTCGTGCTCTTTGCGCTTCTGATGATACCCGCTACCGCCTGGAACGCCGGCTGGCGGGCGCGCACCGCGATGGGGGCGCCGCATGAGTGACGGTTCCGTCGCTCCGCGCCACCGGCGATCCGCCGCCGCGGCCAGCGCCGCCGGGCGGCTCATTTGATCGGGGGCGACGTTTCGGTCGCTCCGTCCAAGGGAAATAACGCATGCTGAAGATCGAGAACCTGCACGTCCGCCTCGAGGAAGAGGACAAGATCATCCTCAAGGGGGTCGACCTCGCGGTCGGCGCCGGCGAGGTGCATGCCATCATGGGCCCGAACGGGTCGGGCAAGTCGACGCTTTCCTACGTCCTCGCCGGCCGTGACGGCTATACGGTGACCGATGGCTCCGCGGCGCTGGACGGCCAGGACCTGCTCGGCATCGAGCCCGAGGAGCGGGCGGCGCTGGGGCTCTTTCTCGCCTTCCAGTACCCGGTCGAGATCCCGGGGGTCGGCAACCTCACCTTCATGCGCACGGCGCTCAACGCCCAGCGCAAGGCGCGCGGCGAGACCGAGCTCAACGCGGCGGAATTCCTCAAGCTGGTGCGCGCGAAGGCCGCGCTCCTCGACATCGACGCCGCGATGCTGAAGCGCCCGCTCAACGTCGGCTTTTCCGGCGGCGAGAAGAAGCGCAACGAGATCCTGCAGATGGCGGTGCTCGAGCCGCGGATGTGCATCCTCGACGAGACCAACTCCGGCCTCGACGTCGATGCGATGAAGCTCGTTGCGGCAGGCGTCAACGGCCTGCGGTCGCCCGATCGCGCCTTCCTCGTGATCACCCACTACCAGCGCCTCCTCGACCACATCACCCCCGACGTCGTGCACATCATGGCCGACGGGCGCATCGTGCAGAGCGGCGGCCCGGAGCTCGCGCTCGAGGTCGAGCGCAACGGCTACGGTGGCCTGCTCCGGTCGGTGGCGTGATGGCGGTTCCGGCCCTCAAGCTCGACGGCGCCCAGGCGCTCCTCGCCTCGCGGCCGGAACCGGCCGGCGAGGCGCTTTGGGCGCGCACCGCCCGCGCCGCCGCCGCCCGCCGGCTCGCCGAGCGCGGCGCGCCGGTCCGGCGCGACGAATACTGGAGGTACACCGATCCCGCGAGCCTCACCGCCCGGCCGGCTGCGCCGGCGGCGGTGCTCGAGGACGAGGGGGCGGCGGTCTTCGACGGCATCGACGCGCTCAAGCTCGTCTTCGTCGACGGGGTCTATGCCGCCGAGCTGTCGGACGCGGCCGCGGTCGCCGGCATCGAGATCCAGCCGCTCGCCGAGGCGCTCGCCACCGACATCCACTGGGCGCGCGAGATCTTCGGCGTGCTCGAGGGCCGCGGGCAGGATCCGGTCGACCGTCCGCTCGCCTCGCTCAACACCGCGCGCGCCGCGGAGGGCGTGGTGGTGCGGGTGACGGCAAAGGCGCCGAAGCCGCTCCGGCTCGTCTACCTGCGGAGTTCGCCCGACGCCGACGTGATGCTGCGCCACCTCGTCCGGCTCGACGCCGGTGCCGAGCTCACGCTGCTCGAGAGCGGTCCGGCGGCGGCGCGGCTCAGCGCGGTCGTCGAGGCCGAGATCGCCGACGGGGCGGCGCTGCATCACGTGCGGCTGCAGGGCCGCGACCGCGACCGCCGCGCCTTCACCGCCTGCTTCGCCCGCCTCGGCGCCGCGAGCCGCTTCAAGTCGTTCACGCTGACCTTCAACGGCCGGCTCACCCGCAACGAGCAGGTGGTCGAGTTCGC
Organism: uncultured Alphaproteobacteria bacterium; assembly: GCA_963737485.1. Taxonomy (GTDB): domain Bacteria; phylum Pseudomonadota; class Alphaproteobacteria; order Rhodobacterales; family Rhodobacteraceae; genus Amaricoccus. The sequence goes on from CAVTSR010000016.1 coordinate 48,603, forward strand.
CGGCGACGACGCCATCGCGCACGTCGCGGGGGCCTGCGTCGGCGACAACGACTTCCTGCACGACGACACCGTCTTCGTGACCCATGACGCGGTTGGCTGCGAGAGCCGGCAGGTGTTCAAGAAGGTGCTGCGCGGCAGCGCCGTCGGGGTCTTCCAGGGCAAGATCCTGGTGAAGCGCGGTGCGCAGAAGACCGACGGCTACCAGCTGAGCCAGGGGCTTCTCCTCGACGAGACGGCGCAGTTCCTCGCCAAGCCCGAGCTCGAGATCTACGCCGACGACGTGAAGTGCAGCCACGGCTCGACGAGCGGCGCGGTCGACGACACCGCCCGCTTCTACCTCACCTCGCGGGGGATCCCGCGGCGCGAGGCCGAGGAGCTCCTGGTGCTGGCCTTTCTCGACGAGGCGATCGCCGAGGTCGAGGACGAAGGGCTGCGCGAGGAGCTGCGCACCCGGCTCGAGGGCTGGCTGGCCCGGCACCGGCGCTAGGCGATGCCGCAGCGGGGCGTCGTCGACCGGATCTGGCTGACCTGGCGCCACCCGCGCCGGGCGATGGCCGACGAGCGCGCCGCGGGCCTGAGCGAGACGCGCGCGCTCCTGCACCTGATCGTGGGGGTGCTGCTGCTCTGCCTCGCCAGCATGCCCAACGCCTTGCGCGAGGCGCGCGGCCTCGCCACCGACGATCCGGTGGCCGCGGCGGTCTCGGCGCATCTCTTCGGCTATATCGCGCTGGCGCCGCTTCTCGCCTATGGCCTCGCGGCGCTGGCGCATCTCGCCGCGCGCGCCTTCGGCGGCAGCGGCAGCTTCCTCGCGGCGCGGACCGCGCTTTTTCTCGCCGTCCTCGCCCTCGCGCCGCTTGCGCTCGCGGTGGCGCTTCTCGGCGTGCCGGCGGAAGCGCATCCCGCGCTCCTCCCGCTCGTGGCCGCGGCCCGCATCGCCGCCTTCGCCTTCGTGCTCTGGGTCTTCGCGGCCGCCCTCGCCGAAGCCGAGGGCTTCGCCGGCACCGGCCGCGTCGTCGCCGTCATCGCCGCCGCCGTGGTGGGGGCACTCGGGCTCGCGACGCTCGCCGTCGGCGGCGGCTTGGCCACCGGGACAGGGATTTAGAAAGACATGTGGGCTCAGCTGATCGCCGACAGCCTCCGGCACCCGCGCGACGCGGCGCGACGCCTGCTCGCGTTCGACCTGCCGCCGGGCGAGATCCTGGCGGCGGCGGTGATGGTCGCCTGCCTCGAGACCGTCGTGCTGCAGGTGGCGTTCCGGCTGATGCCGGCGGAGCTGTCGGCGATGTTCGGCAGCGAGACCGTCGCGCCGCTGCTCTCCTTCCTCGAGCAGATCGTGGTGCTGCTGGTGGCGGCGCTGGTCACGGCGCGGGTCGGCGCGGTCTTCGGGGGCAAGGGCACGCTGAAGGGGGCGGCGATGATCGTGCTCTGGGTCAGCTTCGTCTCGGCGCTGTTCCCGATCGTCGCGGTCGCGGTCATGTCGGTGTCGCCGATCCTCGCCGGGATCCTGGCGCTCGCCTCGGTCGGCTGGGTGATCTGGGCCTTCGCGAGCTTCGTCGCCGAGCTGCACGGCTTCAAGCGCCTGCTGCCGGTGATGTTCGGCGTGGTCGCCACCTGGGTCGTCCTGATCTTCGGCCTCTCGATGGTCTTCGCGATCCTCGGTCCGCAGGAGGGGTCCTGATGTACGACCTCGACGCGGTGCGCGCCGACTTCCCGATCCTCGCGCGCGAGGTGCACGGCCGGCCGCTGGTCTATCTCGACAACGGCGCCTCGGCGCAGAAGCCGCGGGCGGTGATCGACGCGGTCTCCGAGATCTACGCCAGCGAATACGCCAACGTGCACCGCGGCCTGCACCACCTCTCGTCGGTCGCCACCGAGCGGTACGAGGCGACGCGCGCCATCGTCCAGCGCTTCCTCGGCGCGCGGCACGAGGACGAGATCGTCTTCACCTCGGGCGCGACCATGGCGATCAACATGGTCAGCTACGCCTGGGCCGCGCCCCGGCTGCAGCCCGGCGACGAGATCGTGCTCTCGGTGATGGAGCATCACGCCAACATCGTCCCCTGGCACTTCCTGCGCGAGCGGCAGGGGGTGGTGCTGAAGTGGGTCGACATCGAGCCCGACGGCGCGCTCGACCCGCAGAAGGTGATCGACGCGATCGGGCCGCGCACCCGGCTCGTCGCCGTCACGCACATGTCGAACGTGCTCGGCACCATCGTCGACGTGAAGACGATCTGCGCCGCGGCCGGGGCGCTCGGCGTGCCGGTGCTGATCGACGGCAGCCAGGCCGCGGTGCACATGCCGATAGACGTGGCGGAGATCGGCTGCGACTTCTACGCCATCACCGGCCACAAGCTCTACGGCCCGACCGGCTCGGGCGCGCTCTACGGCAAGCGGGAGCGCCTCGCGGAGATGCGGCCTTTCCTCGGCGGCGGCGACATGATCCGCGAGGTCCGCAAGGACGCGATCACCTACACCGACCCGCCGCTGCGGATGGAGGCGGGCACCCCGGCGATCGTGCAGCAGATCGGCCTCGGTGTGGCGCTCGACTACATGACCGGCCTCGGGATCGAGAACATCGCTGCCCACGAGCGCACGCTGCGCGACTACGCGAGCCAGCGCCTCGGAGGCCTCAACTGGCTGAACCTGCAGGGCACCGCCCCCGGCAAGGGGGCGATCTTCTCCTTCACCCTCGACGGCGCGGCGCATCCGCACGACATCTCGACGGTCGTCGACCGCAAGGGCGTGGCGGTCCGTGCCGGCCACCACTGCGCGCAGCCGCTGATGACCCACCTCGGCCTCACCGCGACCTGCCGCGCCTCCTTCGGCCTCTACAACACCACCGAGGAGGTCGAGGTGCTGGTCGACGCGCTCGAGACCTGCCACGAGCTCTTTTCCTGACGAGGCCGCAAACCGCCATGCCGCAAACGCACCGCCTCGAACCCGAGAGCTGGCCGAACGTCCTCGCCACCCTGCCGCCGGTGCTGCGCGTGGCCAGCGGCGACACCGTCGTCACCGAGACGCTCGACGCCGCCGGCGTGGACGCGCAGGGCGAGCGCCGCGCCGTTCCGCCCAACCCGATGAACGGCCCGGTCCACGTCGAAGGCGCCGAGCCCGGCGATGCGCTCCGCGTCGAGATCCTGCGCATCGATCCGGCGCGCGGCACCGGCTGGACCCGCGGCGCGCTCTCGGCGAACGTCGTCGATCCCGAGGCGGTCCGCGCCCTGCCGCCCCGCGACCGCGTCGAGTGGCGGATCGACCGCGACGCCGGCACCGTGCGCCTCGACGACCCCGAGCCGGCCCTCGCGGGCCTCGTCCTGCCGATCGCGCCGATGATCGGCTGCTTCGGCGTCGCACCCGCGCACGGCCAGGCGATCTCCACCGCCTCGAGCGGCCGCAACGGCGGCAACATGGACTGGCGCGGCTTCGCCGCCGGCTGCACCGTCAGCTTTCCGATCTTCGCGCCCGGCGCGCTCTTCTTTCTCGGCGACTGCCATGCGGTGCAGGGCGACGGCGAGATCGTCGGCACCGGCGTCGAGACCTGCTGCGAGGTCGAGGTCCGCCTGACCGTCGAGAAGCGCCGCAAGCTCGGCTGGCCGCGCGGCGAGACCGCGGACCGCATCTTCACCGTCGGCAACGCCCGCCCGCTCGACCAGGCGCTGCAGCACGCGACGACCGAGATGGCCACCTGGCTGAACGCCGACTACGGCCTCTCGCCCGCCGGCGCGGCGCATCTGCTCGGGCAGGTCGTGCGCTACGAGGTCGGCAACGTCTTCAACCCCGCCTACACCATGATCTGCAGCGTCGAGAAGCGGTGGCTGCGGACGCGACAGCAGGACGGGTTCCGGTAGCGCCAGCGCCGGTTTTCCGGCGCGGGCGACTTCGGCTGCACCGCGCGGATCAGCCGGCGCGGACGGTGCGCTGTTCGATGCGCTTCTCGTGCGTGCCCTCCAGGATGCGGTGCACGAAGATGCCGGGGGTGTGGATGCAATCGGGGTCGAGCGCGCCGAGCGGCACGATCTCCTCGACCTCGGCGACGCAGACCTTGCCGCAGGTGGCGGCGTTCGGATTGAAGTTGCGCGCGGTCTTGCGGTAGACGAGGTTGCCTTGCGCGTCGCCCTTCCAGGCCTTGACGATCGCGAGGTCGGCGACGATGCCGCGCTCGAGGATGTAGGTCTCGCCGTCGAACTCCTTGTGCTCCTTGCCTTCGGCGATCACCGTGCCGACGCCGGTTTTGGTGTAGAAGCCCGGGATGCCGGCGCCGCCGGCGCGCATGCGCTCGGCGAGCGTTCCCTGCGGGTTGAACTCGAGCTCGAGCTCGCCGGAGAGAAACTGGCGCATGAATTCGGCGTTCTCGCCGACGTAGGACGAGATCATCTTCCTGACCTGGCGGGTCCGGAGCAGGACGCCGAGCCCGAAGTCGTCGACGCCGGCGTTGTTGGAAGCGACCGTGAGGTCCTTGACCCCGAAGTCGCGGATGGCGGCGATCAACAGCTCGGGGATGCCGCAGAGGCCGAAGCCGCCGGCGGCGATGGTCATGCCGTCGAAGAGCAGGCCGTCGAGCGCCGAGGCCGCGTCTTCGTGGACTTTGCTCTTCATCGGGTTGCTTCCCCTGCCTCGTCGCGAAATATGCGCCTGCTTCCGCAATGCACCCGCCGGTGTCAAGGGACCCGGCCTGCCGCTCGGGGTTGGCAAGCGGCACATCGGGACTAAGGTTGTCCGCCGGAAAGCACAGGGAGGCGAGCGATGCTGGGACGGGTGAAGAGATACGCGGCAGGGGCAATGGTGGTGGCGCTGGCTGCCGGTCCGGCCGCGGCGCAGGAGTTCGTCAACGTGCTGACCGGCGGCACCTCGGGGGTCTACTACCCGCTCGGGGTGGCGCTGTCGGAGATCTATGCCGAGGGCATCCCCGGCGTGCGCACCCAGGTGCAGGCGACCAAGGCCTCGGTGGAGAATTTGAACCTGCTGCAGCAGGGCAAGGGCGAGATCGCCTTCTCGCTCGGGGACGCGGTCGCACTGGCGGTGAAGGGGGACAAGGACGCGGGCTTTCCCGCGCCGCTCGACAAGCTCCGCGGGATCGCGGCGATCTATCCCAACTTCATCCAGATCGTGGCGACGACGGATTCGGGGATCAAGACGCTGGCCGACCTCAAGGGCAAGAGCCTGTCGGTGGGAGCGCCGGCTTCGGGGACCGAGCTCAACGCGCGGGCAATCCTCGGGGCGGCCGGGATGAGCTACGACGATCTCGGGCGGGTGGAATACCTGCCGTTCGCCGAGTCGGTCGAGCTGATCAAGAACCGCCAGCTCGACGCGACGCTGCAGTCGGCGGGCCTCGGGGTGGCCTCGATCCGCGACCTCGCCAGCTCGCTGCCGATCACGGTGGTCTCGGTGCCCCCGGAAGTGGTGAGCAAGATCGGCGCGCCCTACGTCTCGGCGACGATTCCTGCCGGAACCTACGACGGACAGGCGGTCGACGTCGCGACGGCGGCGGTCGGCAACTTCCTGGTGACGCGCGAGGGGGTGTCGGACGACGTCGCCTATGCCATGACCAAGCTCCTGTTCGACAACCTCGACAAGCTTTCCGCCGCCCACGCCGCGGCGAAGGGGATCGACCCGAAGAAGGCGCTCGATGGCATGCCGCTGCCGCTGCACCCGGGCGCCGAGCGCTACTACCGCGAGGTCGGGCTCCTGAAGTAGATGAGCGCCGCGCCGGGCGAGAGCGAGGTCGTCGAGGGCCTGCCGCCGGGCTTCGGCGGCGGGTCGGCGGGGCGGGTGGCCTTCGGGATCGCGGTCGCGTTCGCGTTCTTCCAGATCTGGGTGGCGGCCTTCGGCAGCCTGCCGAGCCAGGTGGTCCGGGCGATGCACGTGGGCTTCCTGCTCCTGCTCGGCTTCGTGCTGGTCGGCAACCTGCGCGCGACGACGCGCGCGGGGCGGGCCTGGTTCTGGGCGCTCGGGATCCTGGGCTTCGGGACCGGCGTCTACAACTGGGTCTTCTATGCCGAGCTGATCCGGCGGAGCGGGTTCCTGACGCCGGCCGACCTCGTCGTGGGCTCGGTGCTGATCGTGCTGGTCTTCGAGGCGGCGCGGCGGCTGATGGGGCTGCCGCTGACGGTGATCGCGGGGATCTTCCTCGGCTACTGCTTCTTCGGACAGCACCTGCCGCCGCCCTTCATCCACCGCGGCTACGACTTCCCGCAGATCGTTGAAAACTTTGCCTTCGGGACCGAGGGCATCTACGGCACGCCGATCTACGTCTCGGCGGCCTACATCTTCATCTTCGTGCTCTTCGCCTCGTTCCTCGAGCGGGCGGGGATGCTGTCGCTGTTCAACGACGTGGCGCTCGGGCTGGTCGGGACCTGGCGCGGCGGGCCGGCGCAGGTCTGCGTGCTCTCCTCGGCGCTGATGGGGACGATCTCGGGTTCGGGGGTCGCGAACGTGGTGGCGAGCGGGCAGTTCACCATCCCGCTGATGAAGAAGTTCGGGTTCCGCTCGGCGTTTGCCGGCGGGGTCGAGGCGACCTCGTCGATGGGCGGGCAGATCATGCCGCCGGTGATGGGGGCGGTCGCCTTCATCATGGCCGAGACGCTGAACGTCTCCTACGCCTCGGTGGTGAAGGCGGCGATCATCCCGGCGATCCTCTACTTCGGCGGCTGCTTCTGGATGGTCTACCTCGAGTCGGGCAAGTTCGGGCTGAAGGGGATGGACCGGGCGTCGCTGCCCGACCCCTGGCAGCCGGTGCGCGAGCACTGGCCGCTGGTGCTGCCGCTGGCGATGCTGATCTACCTGCTCTTCGCGGGCTACACGCCGGTCTTCGCCGGCACCATGGGGCTGGCGCTGACGATCGTGCTGGTGCTCGGGATGCCGGTGGCGGCGCTGATCGGGCCGACGGCGTTTCGCATCGTGTTCTGGGTGGCGCTCGGGCTGGCGTCGGCGACCTTCCTGCGCTGGGGCGTGAACCTGCTCGCGATCGTCGTGCTGGCGCTCGTCGGCGCCTGCGCCTTCTTCCGCGGCGGGCGGGAGACGCTGGCGCTCTGCGTCGAGGCGCTGGCGGAGGGGGCGAAGAACGCGCTGCCGGTGGGCATCGCCTGCGCGATCGTCGGCATCGTGATCGGAACGATGACGCTGACCGGGATCGCCTCGACCTTCGTCGGCGCGATCATCGCGATCGGCCGGGACAACCTGTTCCTGTCGCTGCTCCTGACCATGCTCACCTGCCTCGTGCTCGGAATGGGGATCCCGACCATCCCCAACTACATCATCACCTCCTCGCTCGCCGGGCCGGCGCTGCTGGCGCTCGGGGTGCCGCTCCTCGTCAGCCACATGTTCGTCTTCTACTTCGGGATCATGGCCGACCTGACCCCGCCGGTGGCGCTCGCCGCCTTCGCGGCGGCACCGATGGCGAAGGTCTCGGGGATGCGGATCGCGCTGCAGGCGACCCGGCTGGCGGTGGCCGGGTTCGTGGTGCCGTTCATGGCGGTCTTCACCCCGGCGCTGATGCTGCAGGACGGCGGGCCGATCGCGGCAAGCCTCGGCTACCCGGTCGAGGTCGGCTACGTCTTCGTCAAGGCCTGCCTCGGGATCGGGCTCTGGGGCGCGGCGGTGGCGGGCTACCTCGTCCGCCCGATGCGGCCGTGGGAGCGGGTGCTGGCGGCGGCGGCGGCGATCAGCCTCGTGGCGGCGCTGCCGCTGACCGACGAGGCGGGCTTCGCGCTGGCGGCTCTGGTGGTCGGCGGCCACTGGTGGCGGGCGCGGCGCGGGGCAGTGGCTTGAGCCTCTGCGTGAGCGGCGGGGCGGTGGCGAAGCTGACGGTCGCGGCCTTCACCCTCGCCTGGACGCATTCGGTCGAGCGCGTCCGCTGGGAAGAGGACTGGCGGGTGACCCCCGCGGGATTGCAGCTGATCGCGGCGCGGGTCAAGGGTTCGGGTGCCGGGATGGAGCCGGGCGACGGCGCGCGGCTCGTGGACGGCTGGTGGTCGTGGCTGCCGGACCGGCCGCCGCAGCGGGAGCTGGTGCTGGCGGCTTCCGGCGCGACCGGAGGCGGCTGGACGCTCTGCGCCGGCGGAGAGTGCCTCGGCCTCGGGGCGGCTGCCGGAGCGCCGATCAGGCTCTCGCCCTGCGACTGACCTGCCGGCGGCGCGATCAGAGGCGGAACATCGGCAGCGGGTTGAGCGGGTGGGACCGCAGGTGCCGGAGCTCGAGCCGTAGCAGATTGCGATGGAAGCCGGCGCTCGGCCAGGTCGCGTAGAGTTCGCGCAGGAGGCCGCGCGGCAGGCCGGCGGCGGCGATGCCCCGCGAAACGTCGGCCCAGTCGGCGCGCCGGAACGGCTCCACCAGCCAGTCGGAGCGACCGCGCCAGGCGGTGAGCTTGTGGTGCTCGCGGATCATTTCGGTGATCTCCGGCGTCCAGTCGGCGAGGCCGGCATCGGAGAGGTAGCCGATTGCGACCCCGATCGACGGCTGCAGATAGTCGAAGGTGCCGTCGGTCCAGATGCCGATGTCATGCAGCGCCGCGGCGATGGCGATCTTGTGCAGCTGCTCGGGGTCGGCTGCAGTGAGCGCGGCGCAGATGTTCGCGACGCGGTAGGTGTGATTGCGGTAGCCGGTGAAGTCGCCGCCCAGCACGTCGGCATGGGCGGCGAGGATCTCGTCGAGCGCCGGGATTTCGGTGCGGAGCGCGGTCACGCCGCTGGCATGCCCCGGCCGCTTCCCGAGCAAGCGATCAGAGCCGGGGAAGGAGCGCGCCGAGCTCGGCGCGCAGGCCGTAGATCTCGGCGGCGGCCGTGGACCGGGCGCCGAGTTCGGGAGCGGTGCGGCCGTTGAGCATCGACTTCGAGAAGGCGTTGCGGTTGCCGAGCTGGCTCGCGAGGAGGAGCGCGCGCGACGGGCCGAGGGCGGCGAGAACTTCTTCCAGCGTGCCGAGGCGCGGCGGCATCCGGTTGAGCAGGATGCGCACCGGACGCTTCAGCCTGCCGGCCGTGGCGATGACGCTCTCCAGCGCCCAGACGTCCATCACCGACGGCTGGCAGGGGGCGATGACGAGGTCGCTCTCGCGGATCGCGTTCTCGAGGAGCGACGAGGCGGCGCCCGGGCAGTCGACGAGGACGAAGTCGTGGGTGCGCTTGGCGGTGCGGATGTCGCCGCCGGCGCGATAGTCCTTGGACTCGACGATTTCGATCGCCGGGTCGGCGCGAAGCTTCGCCCAGCGGGTCAGCGACTGCTGCGGGTCGAGGTCGATCAGCGCCACGTTGCGCCCGGCCTCGGCCCAGGCCGCGGCGAGATGCGCGACCAGCGTGGTCTTTCCGGCGCCGCCCTTCTGCTGGGCGAAGGTGATGACGTGGCCCATGCGGCGCGCTTCTCCCGAAGGTTGATCGCGCACAGTATATGGCATCTGCAGGCGAGCGGCTACCCTATAGCTTGATAGCCGCCTGCGGGCGTCACATCACCGCGCCGACCTGCCAGGGGACGAACTCGTTGTCGCCGAGACCGAGCGACTCGCTCTTGGTCTTCTCGCCCGACGCCACCGCGAGGATGCGCTCGAGGATCTCGGCGCCCTTGGCCTGGAGGGTGACGCCCTGGCTGACGATGTCGCCGCAGTTGATGTCCATGTCGTCGGGCATCTGGGCGAAGAGGCGGTCGTTGGTGGCGACCTTGATCGTCGGCGCCGGCTTCGAGCCGAAGGCGGAGCCGCGGCCGGTGGTGAAGACCACGACCTGCGCGCCGCCGGCGATCTGGCCGGTGGTGGCGACCGGGTCGTAGCCGGGGGTATCCATGAAGACGAAGCCGGGGGTGGTCACCCGCTCGGCGTACTGGAAGACGTCGGTCAGGGGCGTCGAGCCGCCCTTGGCGGCGGCGCCGAGGGATTTTTCGAGGATGGTGGTGAGGCCGCCCTGCTTGTTGCCGGGCGAGGGGTTGTTGTCCATCGAGCCGCCGTTGATCGCGGTGTAGTTTTCCCACCAGCGGATACGGTCGATGAGCTTTTGCGCCACCTCGGCAGAGACGGCGCGGCGGAGGAGCAACTGCTCCGCACCATAGATCTCGGGCGTTTCGGCGAGGATCGCGGTGCCGCCGAGGCCGACCAGCATGTCGGAGGCGATCCCGAGTGCAGGGTTGGCGGTGATGCCGGAGAAGCCGTCGGAACCGCCGCATTCGAGCGCCACGCGCAGCTCGGAGGCGGGGACCGGCTCGCGGGTGATGGCGTTCACCGAAGGGAGCAGCTCGTGGATCTGCTCGACGATGCGGGCGATCGTGCGGGTGGTCCCGCCGGTGTCCTGGATGGTCAGGCCGTGGAAGCGCTCGGCGCCGGTGGAGCCGAGGGTGGACTTCATCCGGGCAACCTGCATCACCTCGCAGCCGAGACCGACGAAGACCGCGGCGCCGACGTTGGGATGGGTGGCGTGGCCCCAGAGCACGCGCTGCAGGTTGTCGAAGCCGGTGCCCTCGGCGGCCATGCCGCAGCCGGTGCCGTGGGCGAAGGCGACGACTCCGTCGACGTTGGGATAGTCGCGCAGGATGCCCGAGGCCATCACGGTCTCGGCGGCGCGGCGGATGACGGTGGCCGAGCAGTTCACCGTGGCGCAGAGCGCGATGTAGTTGCGGGTGCCGACCTGGCCGTTGTCGCGGCGGAAGCCGTCGAAGCTGCGCGGCGCCATCTCCGGGATCGCGGCGCGGGCGGCGGCGAGATCCGCGCCGGCGTGATACTCCTGGTCGTGGGCGCCGAAGCCACAGTTCTGCGTGTGGACGTGCTCGCCGGCGGCGATCGGTCGGGTAGCGTAGCCGATGACCTGGCCGAACTTGATGATGGGACCGCCCTCGGGGATGTCCTCGCGGGCGATCTTGTGGCCGCCGGAGACGGGCGTCGCGACCGGCACGCCGGTCCCGAGCGGGCGCGCGCCCTGCGGCACGCGGGCGGTCAGGATCGCCACGTTGTCGCTGGGGTGCAGGATCAGGGGCGCTGGGGCAGTGTCGAGCATCGACGGTTTCCTCGCGGTCGGTTTTCTTGCGGACGGGGAGCGGCGGTCCGGCGCACTCTATTCATATCGTTCCGGCGGGCGCGCGGATCAAGCGATGCGTGCGACGGTGGCGCGGGCGCCCTCGGTTTCGAGGAGCGCCAGCGCCGCGGCGGCTTCGGCGCGGAAGCCGGGGTCGGCGGCGAGGGCGGCGGGGAAGATCTCACCGACTGCGAGGAGTGCGGCGACGCGGCCGGCGGCGTCGGGAGCGGCGGCCGAGAGCGCGCGCAGCCGGTCGGCGAGCGGGTCGCGGACGTCGATCGGGGCGCCGGTCTCGTCGGTCCCGCCGACGTAGTGCATCCAGGCGGCGACGGCGAGCGTCAGGCCCGGGCAGTGCCGGCCGGCGGCACGGTCGTCGGCAATGGTGCCGAGGATGCGTTGCGGCAGCTTCTGGCTGCCGTCCATCGCGATCTGCCAGGTGCGATGGCGAATGGCGGGGTTGGCGTAGCGCGCGAGGAGGGCCTCGGCGTAGGCGGCGAGATCCTCGCCCGGCGGCGGCGCCAGGGTCGGGATGATCTCGTTCCGCCAGAGGTGGCGGCAGAGGGCGGCGAAGGGCGCGTCGGCGACCGTCTCGGCGATGGTCTCGTGGCCTGCGAGATAGCCGAGGTAGGCGAGCGAGGAATGCGTGCCGTTGAGCATGCGGAGCTTCATCAGCTCGAAAGGGGTCACGTCCTCGACCAGCTGCACGCCGACCGCGCCGAGGTCGGGCCGGGCGCCGTCGACGAAGTCGTCCTCGACCACCCATTGGCGAAAGGGCTCGTGCATCACCGGCGAGCGGTCGAGGACGCCGGTGAGCTCGCTCAGGCGGGCGATGTCCTCGGGCTTGGTGGCGGGAACGATGCGGTCGACCATCGTCGAGGGGAAGCGGGCTTCGGCCTCGATCCACTCGGCGAGCGAGGGGTCGATCAGCCGGGCGAGGTCGAGGGTGACGCCGCGGACGAGGTGACCGTTCGACGGCAGGTTGTCGCAGCAGAGGACGGTGAAGGGACGCCCGCCGGCGGCGCGGCGGCGGGCGAGGGCTGCCACGAGGAAGCCGGGCGCGGACCGCGGCGCCTCGGGGTGGGCGAGGTCGTGCGCGATGTCAGGGTGATCGGGGTTGAGTCGACCGGTCGAGGGCTCGTGGCAGTAGCCCTTCTCGGTCACGGTGAGGGTGACGATGCGAACGCCGGGGTCTGCCATCGCGGCGATGACCGCGGCGGGATCCTCGCGAGCGACGAGGACGTCGGTGACCACGTCGATCACGCGCGGAATCTCGCCCTCGGGGCCGAGCTCGACGGCGGTATAGGCGAAGTCCTGCGGCGCGAGGGCGTCGCGCTGGTCGGGGCGCACCAGGCTCACGCCGATGATGCCCCAGTCGCCGCCCGACTTCGCCATCGCCTCCGCGACGTAGATCGCGCCGTGGGCGCGGAAGAAGGCGCCGAGGCCGAGGTGGACGATGCCGGCGCCCGGGCGGGGGCCGGGGGCGCGGCGGAGGCGAGGGGGGTCAGCGGGCAAGGGCGGCTCCGGGGGTGACAGGCCGCGGGACCGGCCCTAGGGTTGCGGCGGGGTGCGCGACCGGCGGGAGCGCCGGCCCGCGAGGAGGCTCTGCGATCCATCCGATGCTGTCCAGACGTGCGGGGGCGCCGGCGTGACTGCGCACGGCGGCTACCGGCCGGAAATCGACGGGCTGCGCGCCGTCGCGGTCGTGCCGGTGGTGCTGTATCACGCGCATGTTCCCGGGTTCAGCGGCGGCTTCGTCGGCGTCGACATCTTCTTCGTGATCTCGGGCTTCCTGATAACCGGCATCCTCGCGGGCGACATCGCGGCCGGACGGTTCTCGATCCTGACCTTCTATGAGCGGCGGGTGCGGCGGATCTTTCCGGCGCTCTTCGTCATGCTCGCGGTCGCGAGCCTGCTCGCGGTGCGGCTGCTGCTGCCCTTCGAGCTGAAGGACTTCGCGGCCAGCCTTGCGGCGGCGGCGCTCTTCGTCTCGAACCTGCACTTCATGGGCGAGACCGGCTATTTCGTCGCCGCGGCCGCGAGCAAGCCGTTGCTCCACACCTGGTCGCTCGCGGTCGAGGAGCAGTACTACATCGCTTTCCCGGTGTATCTCTGGCTGGCGAGCCGCTGGGCGCCGCGCTGGCGGGTGCCGGTCACCGCGGCGGTGCTGGCTGGCTCGCTCGCCTGGTGCATCGCCATGACGCATCCGCAAGACGACCAGGCCTTCTTCTACACGCCGACGCGGATCTGGGAGCTGCTCGCGGGCTCGCTGCTCGCCCTGGCGCCCGTGCGGCGCCCGCCGGGAGCGGTGGCGCAGGTTCTCGCGCTCGCGGGGCTCGCGATGATCGCCTGGGCGGTCTTCGGGTTTGACGCCCGCACCCCGTTCCCCGGAGCGGCCGCGCTCCTGCCGGTGGGCGGGACGGTGCTGGTGATCCTTGCCTGTGGCGGGAACCAGACGTGGGCGGGCCGGCTGCTCTCTGTCGGTCCGATGCGCTTCGTGGGGCTGATCTCCTACTCGCTCTATCTCTGGCACTGGCCGCTCATCGTCTACTGGCGCTTCTGGCGGGTGGCGCCGCCCTCGGCCTGGGAGACAGTGCTCGTGGTGGCGGCCTCCTTCGCGGCGGCGGTGCTCTCCTGGCGCTACGTCGAGATGCCGTTCCGCACCCGCGCGGTCTGCGCCCGGCGCGGTCCGCTCTTCGCCGCGGGGCTCGCGGCGATGGCGGTGGCTGTGGTCGCCGGGGTCGGCGTCGTGCGCCTCGACGGGCTGCCGGATCGGGTGCCGGCGGAGCTGCGCGCGCTGGCGGACGCGCGCTTCGACGAGGTCGACTTCTCCGGCTGCGACTCGCTGCCGGGCGGGCGGCCCTGCGTGATCGGCGCGGGCGGCGCGGACGACGCGCGCTTCGCCGTCTGGGGCGACTCGCACGCCGGGGCCCTGATGCCGGCCTTCCAGGCTGCGGCGCGGGACGGCGGGGGCCACCGGGCTCTATCTCGGCGCGGCGGGTTGCGTGCCGCTCCTGGGCGTCAACCAGTTCCGTTGGGGGTTCCAGTCCTGCGCGGAAGGAAGCGACGCGATCCTTCGGACGCTGGCTGGGCGGCCGGAAATCGAAACGGTGGTGCTGGTGAGCCGCTGGGCGTTCTACGCGATGGGCGAGCGCTACCGGCAGGAGGCGGGGCCGCCGGTGTTCATTCTCGATCCGGAGACGCAAAGCGCCGTCGCTGGCGGAGAACGGGCGGGTGTTCGCGCGCGGGCTCGGGCGGACGATCGAGGCGCTTGGCAGCGCTCGGGCGCAAGGTGGTGATCGTGACCCAGGCGCCGGAGAACGAGTTCGAGCTGCCGCTGGCGATGGCGCGGGCGCGCTGGCTGGGACGCGAGGTCGATTTCGCTCCGGACCGGGAGGAGTTCATCGAGCGCAACGCCTTCGTCGACGGGCTGTTTCGCACGGCGGCGGCGCAGGGCGCGGCCGAGCTGGTCGACCTCGGGGCAAGCGCTCTGCCCCGAGCGGCAATGTGCGGTGGAGCGGGAGGGATCGCCGCTCTACCACGACAGCAACCACCTGCGGGCGGGCTACGCGGCGGAACTGGCGCCGGTCGTGGCGCCGGCTCTGGCGCGCGTTCGCTGAGGCAGGTTCAGCGGGCAAGCCAGCCGCCGTCGACCGGCAGGATGGTGCCGTGGATGTATTTCGCGGCCGGCGAGGCGAGGAAGACGGCGGCGCCGGCGATGTCGGCGGCCTCGCCCCAGCGGCCGGCGGGGATGCGGTCGAGGATCGCGCGCGAGCGGTCGGGGTCGGCGCGGAGGGCCTCGGTGTTGTTGGTCTCGATGTAGCCGGGGGCAACGGCGTTGACGTTGATGCCGCGCGCCGCCCACTCGTTGGCGAGGAGCTTGGTGAGGCCGGCGACGCCGTGCTTGGAGGCGGTGTAGCTCGGGATGCGGATGCCGCCCTGGAAGGCGAGGAGAGAGGCGATGTTGACGATGGCGCCGCCGGCGTCCCGGGCGAAGGCGGCGCGGGCGAAGGCCTGGGAGAGGAAGAAGGTGGCCTTGAGGTTGACGTCGATGACGTCGTCCCAGTCGGCCTCGGTGAAGTCGACGGCGTCGGCGCGGCGGATGATCCCGGCGTTGTTGACGAGGATGTCGAGAGGGCCGAGGTCGGCGAGGCGCCCGGCGGCCGCGAGCGGATCGTCGAGGGCGAGGGTGAAGGGGCGCGCGGTCAGGCCCTCGGCGGCGACGAGCGCGAGGGTCTCGTCGAGCGAGGAGCGGCCGGCGGCGATCACCCCGGCGCCGGCGCGGGCGAGGCCGAGGGCGATCGCCTGGCCGATGCCGGTGTTGGCGCCGGTGACCAGCGCGACCTTGCCGTCGAGCCGGAACGGGTCGGTCATGCCGTCCTTCCAACGGCCGGCGCCGTTGTGGTAGGATGACCGGAGGGGGCTTCGCGATGACAGCGATCGATTTCTGGTTCTCGATCGGCAGCACCTACAGCTACCTGACGGTGATGCGCCTGCAGGACTATGCCGCGGCGAGCGGCGTGCCGTTCGAGTGGCGGCCGTTCAACGTGCGCGCGGTCATGGTCGAGCAGGACAACATCCCCTTCTCGACGAAGCCGTTCAAGGCGGCCTACATGTGGCGCGACATCGAGCGGCGGGCGGCCCGCTACGGGCTGCCGGCCCGGCTTCCGGCGCCGTACCCGCTGCCGGACCTGCCACGCGCCAACCGCGTCGCCCTGGTCGGCATGGCCGAGGGCTGGGGTCGCGACTACACGGTCGAGGCATACAGGCTCTGGTTCCAGGAAGGCCAGCCGGCCGGCAGCGAGCCCAACCTCTCCGAGAGCCTGCGCCGCGTCGGCCAGGATCCCGAGCGCGTCCTCGGCCTCGCCGACTCCGCCGGGAGCGAGGCGGACCTCGCCGCCGCGACCGAGGCGGCCAAGGCGGCCGGCGTCTTCGGGGTGCCGAGCTTCGTGGTCGGCGGCGAGGTCTTCTGGGGTGACGACCGGCTCGACGATGCCGTCTCCTGGTACCGCCACGGGCGGCTCGCCTGAGCTCTGCACGGGCGCGGTCACCGGAGCGCGTCCATCGCCACCATGTCCATGTCGCGGTAGTCGACGTTGTCGCCGGCCATCGCCCAGATGAAGGTATAGGCCTGGGTGCCGGCGCCGGCAGTGGATCGACCAGGGCGGCGAGATCGCGCCCTCCTCGTTGGCGCAGACGAGGTGGCGGGTCTCGGCGGGCTCGCCCATCAGGTGCAGGACGCGGGCGGTGTCGGGGAGGTCGACGTAGAGGTAGGCCTCCATGCGGCGGTCGTGGACGTGGGCGGGCATCGTGTTCCAGACCGAGCCGGGCTCGAGGCGGGTGAGGCCGACGACGAGCTGGCACGACTGCATCACGTCGGGGTGGACGAACTGGTAGATGGTGCGGGCGTTGGCGGTCTCGGCGGAGCCGACCTTGTTCGAGGCGGCTTCGGCGATCTTGACGAGGCGGGTCGGGTAGGTGGCGTGGGCGGGGGCGGAGAGCAGGTAGAACCGCCCGTTCCCGGCGAAGGTGATCGGGCCCGAGCCCTGCCGAGATAGAGCATGTCGCCCTTGACCATCGAATGCGTCGTGCCGGCGGCCGAGACGGTGCCGTCGTCGCCGACGTTGACGACGACCATCTCGCGGCGGGCGAGCAGGGTCGGCGTCCGGGTCTCGGCGACCCGGTCGAGCATGAGCGCGCTGCCGGCGGGGACGGCGGCGCCGACGATCATCCGGTCGTAGTGGGTGTAGATCAGCCGGATCTCGCCGGGCGCGAAGATGCCGCCGACGTGGAAGTGACGGCGCAGCGCTTCGGTATCGAAGCCGCTGGCGGCCTCGGGGTGGATCGCATGGCGGGTCTCGACGGTCAGCAGGGCAGGCTCGGGTCAGAGGAAGTCGTCCCGGCGCGGCGTGAAGGTGTCGATCAGCACGCCCGGCTCGCCGAGTGCGCGGCAGCTGTGCGCGACGCCCGAAGGGATGACGAAGGAGTCGCCGGTGCCGACCACGAAGGTTTCGCCGCCGAGGGTGAACTCGAAGCGGCCGGACTTGACGAATGTCGCCTGCACGTGCGGATGACTGTGCGGGGCGCCGATGCCGTTGGCGGCGAAGGCGACCTCGACCAGCATCAGCTGCGGGCTCTCGGCGAGCACGCGGCGCTCGACGTTGTTGCCGGCGTCGACGACCGGGAAACTGGCGGACGTGTTCGGTCATTGCGGAGCCTTTCAGTGGAAGAGCGAGGGGAGCCAGAGCGAGACCGCCGGAATATAGGTGACGACGAGCAGGGTGACCACGGCGGCGGCGTAGAAGGGCCAGATCGTGCGCATGGCCTGCCAGATCGGGATCTTGCCGACGGCGCAGCCGACGAAGAGCACCGCGCCGACCGGCGGGGTGCAGAGGCCGATGCCGAGATTGAGGATCAGGATGATGCCGAAGTGCACCGGGTCGACGCCGAAGGCCTTGGCGACCGGCAGGAAGATCGGCGTGGTGATGACGATCAGCGGCGACATGTCCATGAAGGTGCCGAGGATCAGGAGCACGATGTTGATCAGGAGCAGGATCACCAGCGGATTGTCCGAGATGGTCTTCATGTAGTCGACCAGCATCGTCGGCACCTTGAGGTAGGCGAGGAGCCAGCCGAAGGCGGCGGCGCAGCCGATCACCAGCAGCACCATCGCGGTGGTGCGGACCGCGCTCATCGTTGCCTCGACGAACTCGCCCCAGTGCATGCGTGCGATAGGCGAAGACGGTGACGAGGAGCGCGTAGACCACGGCGATGCAGGAGCTTTCCGAGGCGGTGAAGACGCCGGAGCGGACGCCGCCGAAGATGATCAGGATCAGGATCAGGCCGGGAACGGCGGTAACGAAGAGCTGGCCGACCATCGCCCAGCCGGGGAAGGCCTCGGTGGGGTAGCCGCGGCGCAGCGCCACATAGCGGGCGGCGACCATCAGGCAGGCGGCGAGCAGGAGGCCCGGGATGATGCCGGCGGTGAAGAGGTCGGCGATCGAGATCTTGGCCGCCGGCGGAGATCGAGTAGATGATGAGGTTGTGCGACGGCGGGATCATCAGCGCGATGACCGAGCCGACCACCGTGATGTTGACGGCGAAATCAACGTCGTAGCCGCGGGCCTTCATCTGCGGGATCATCAGGCCGCCGATGGCGGAGGCGTCGGCCGCGGCTGATCCGGAGACGCCGCCAAAGAGCACCGACGCCGCGATGTTGACCTGGCCCAGGCCGCCACGGAAGTGGCCGACCAGGGAGCCGGCGAGGGCGACGAGGCGGCGGGCGATGTCGCCGCGGACCATCAGCTCGCCGGCGAAGATGAAGAAGGGGATCGCCATCAGCGCGAAGACCGAGACGCCGGAGTTGAGGCGCTGGAAGACGACGACGGGCGGCAGGCCCATGTAGAGGATCGTGGCGAAGGAGGAGACGCCGAGGCAGAAGGCGACCGGCGTGCCGATGAGGAGAAGGATGACGAAGCTGCCGAAGAGGACCCAGAGTTCCATCGTCTCACTCCACCGGAAGGTCGACTTCGCCGAAGCGGGCGGTGTCCAGCCCGGCCATGCGCCGGGCGATGCGTTCGAGCGAGAAGAGCACCACCAGCACCCCGCCGATGACCACCGGTACCAGCGCGAAGCCTCCGGGGATGCCGATCGCCGGCATGATCGCGTCCCAGGTGCCGTAGGCGAGCTTGAAGCCGTAGATCACCATGCCGAGGCCGAAGGCGAGGACGACGAGGTCCGAGACGGTGTGCAGGACGCGCTGGCCGCGGTCGGGAAGGATGTAGAGCAGCACGTCGAAGCTGAGGTGGTAGCCTTCGCGGATGCCGACGGCGGCGCCGAGAAAGATGAACCAGCCCATCAGCAGCACCGCGGTCGCCTCGGTCCAGCTCGGACTGTGGTTGAGCACGTAGCGGCTGAAGACCTGCCAGGCGACAACCGTGGTCATCGCCACCAGGCCGGCGGCCGAGATCCAGAGTGCGCACCGCGCGACGACGCCCAAGACGAGGGCGATCCCGTTCATCCTGTCCTGCACGAAGAAGCCCCCCGGCTCGATGGCCCGCAGCGCGCGAGTGCGCTGCGGGTCAGTTGGTGTCAGTCGGTGGCCTGGATCCGCGTCGCGAGATCCTTGAGCTCGGGATCGGTCAGGTACTTGTCGTAGACCGGTTTCATCGCGTCGACGAAGGGCTGCTTGTCGATGTCGGTGACGACTTCGACGCCGGCGGCGCGGACGATTTCCTCGGAGTTCTTCTCGGCCTTCTGCCAGAGGTCGCGCATGTAGGGAACCGAGTCCTTGGCCGCCTGCTTGACGGTGGCCTGATCCTCCGGGGTGAGCTTGTCCCAGGAGGCCTTGGACATCACCAGCACCTCGGGAACGATCGAGTGCTCGTCGAGGGTGTAGTACTTGGCCACCTCGTAGTGATGCGAGGACTCGTAGGACGGCCAGTTGTTCTCGGCGCCGTCGATGACGCCGGTCTGCAGCGCCGAATAGACCTCGCCGTAGGCCATCGGGGTGGCATTGGCGCCGAGGGCGTTGGTCATGTCGACGAAGACGTCGGACTGGATGACGCGGAACTTCATGCCCTTCATGTCGTCGATCGACTTGATCGGGTGCTTGGAATTGTAGAACGAGCGCGCGCCGGAGTCGTAGAAGGCGAGACCGACCAGGTCGTAGGGCAGGAAGGCCGCCAGGATCTCGTCGCCGATCGGGCCGTCCATGACGTGGTGCATCTGGTCGACCGACTTGAAGATGTAGGGCAGCGAGACGACGTCGGTCTGCTTCACCAGCCCGTTGAACGGCGCGAGGCTGACGCGGTTGAGGTCGATGACGCCGAAGCGGGTCTGCTCGATGGTGTCCTTTTCCTCGCCGAGCTGGGCGCCGAAGGCCACCTCGATACCGTAGCGGCCGCCGGTGCGCTCCTCGAGGAGCTTGCCCATGTACTTCACCGCCTCGACGGTGGGATAGCCGTCGGGGTGGGTATCGGACGAGCGCAGCACGGTCTCGGCGGCCTGGCCGGCGAGCGCGGACAGCGCAAGAGCCGCCGTGGTGAAGAGCGCTGTGCGGAGATTTCTTATGGTTTTCATGGAGGTTCCTCCCGGTTGTTGCGGCATTGTTACAGGCGGTAGGCTTGCTTGGCGAAGCGATAGGCGAGATCGGGCGCGAGGTCCTGCGCCTCGTCTTCCGCCAGCCGGCCGGTCGCGACGAGCGTGGCGAGATAGGCGCAGTCGACGCGGCGAGCCATGTCATGGCGCGCGGGAATCGAGCAGAAGGCCCGGGTATCGTCATTGAAGCCGACGGTGTTGTAGAAGCCCGCCGTCTCGGTGGTGAGCTCGCGGAAGCGGCGCATTCCCTCGGGGCTGTCGAAGAACCACCAGGGCGGGCCGAGGCGCAAGGCGGGGTAGGCGCCGGCGAGGGGAGCGAGCTCGCGCGAAAGGGTGGATTCGTCGAGCATGAAGAGAATGATCGTGAGCTCGCGGCGCATTCCGACAGCGTCGAGCAACGGCTTGAGTGCGCGAACGAATTCGGTGCGGGTGGGGATGTCGAAGCCCTTGTCGCGGCCGAAGGCGGCGTAGGTCTGGGCGGAGTGGTTGCGCCACGCTCCGGGGTGAATTTGCAGCACGAGGCCGTCGTCGAGGCTCATGCGCGCCATCTCGGTGAGCATCTGGCCGCGGAAGGCGTCGGCTTCGTCGGGGGTGGCCTCGCTCGCAAGAACCCTGGCGAAGAGCGCCGCAGCCTCGGGTTGCGGCAGATCCTCGGTGCGGGCCGTGGGGTGACCGTGGTCGGAACTGGTGGCGCCGAAGCTCTTGAAGAAGGCGCGGCGGGTGCGATGGGCGTCGAGATAGCCGGTCCATGTGCCGGTGTCCTGGCCGGTGATCTCGCCGAGCTTTCTTACGTTGTCGGCGAAGCCGGGGAATTCCGGGTCCACGACCGCATCGGGGCGGTAGGCGGTGACGACGCGGCCGGGCCAGCCGGAGTCGCGTATCATCTTGTGCCAGCGCAGGTCGTCGAGCGCGCTCTCGGTCGTGGCGATCGCCTCGATGCGGAAGCGCTCGAAGAGCGCGCGCGGCAGGAATTCCGGGCGGGCGAGGCAGTCGGCGATGTGGTCGTAGCTGGCATCGGCGGTGGCGGCCGAGAGGCGCCGGTCGAGGCCGAAGACGGTCTCGAAGGTGTGGTCGAGCCAGATGCGCGAAGGGGTGCCGCGGAGCAGGTGGTAGTTCTCGGCGAACCGGTGCCAGATTTTTCGCCCGTCGGTTTCGGTAGGACCGCCATCGGCGCGAGGGACGCCGAGGTCTTCGAGCGGCACCCCTTGAGAGCAGAGCATGCGGAAGACGTAGTGGTCGGGGACGACGAAGAGCTGGGCGGGATCGGGGAAGGGTAGGTTTTCGGCGAACCAGCGCGGGTCGGTGTGGCCGTGCGGGCTGATGATCGGCAGGTCACGCACCGCCCCGTAGAGGCTCCGGGCGATCGCGCGCGTCGCCGGATCGGAGGGAAACAGCCGGTCCGGGTCGTTGAGCGCCATTGATCCTCCGGAGCCTCGAACGAAAGTCTTTGCCTGCGGTTCGCAGTCCAGTATGCTAGTATGCAATCCGCTGTCAACGGAGTTGTGATGAGCATCGAGGTTCGCCTGACCGATCTCGCGATCCGCCGGCCGCCGACGGCGACCGACCAGGTCTTCGAGGCGATCTACCGGCAGGTGCTGACGCTGGCGCTGCCGCCCGGGGCGCGGATCTCGGAGGCCGAGGTGGCGAAGTCCGCCGGCGTCTCGCGCCAGCCGGTGCGCGATGCCTTCTGGCGGCTGGGGCAGATCGGCTTTCTCACCATCCGGCCGCAGCGGGCCACCGCAGTGAGCGCGATTTCGGTCCAGGCGGTGCGGCAAGCGCGGTTCGTGCGCACGGCGCTCGAGGTCGAGATCGTGCAGGCGGCGGCTGCCCGGTTCGGGCCGGCGGAGATCGCGGTGCTGGAGGGTCTCATCGCCGAACAGGAGGCGGCGGCGGCCACCGACGACCGCGAGCGGTTCCACGGTCTCGACGACGAATTCCACCACCGGATCTGCGCGCTGGCCGGGCTCGAGTTCGCCTGGGCGCTGATTCGCGAGAACAAGGCACATATGGACCGGGTGCGCTTCCTGAGCCTGAGTTTCGGTGCGCCGACCGCGGTCGACGACCACGTCGCGATCCTTGACGCGATCCGTGCCGGTGACCCGGAGGCCGCGGCGCGGGCGATGCGCCTGCATCTGGGCCGGATCGAGGACATCATCGAGCGCGTGCGACTGACCCATGCCGGCCATTTCTTCGGCGAGGAGACCGGCGGTCGGTAGCGTTCCGCTGCGGCCCGGACCGCACGGCGATGGAGTCCTGAACGCGCGATTCGTAGCCGCCAGCCGGCGTCCCTTGGTCTGGAAGCTGCCTCAGCCGCGGCCACGGGCGACGGCAGCGGCGAGGCGGTCCACCAGCGCCTCGGCGTCGCCGGTCTGCCGTGCCGGGTCGAGGATCGGCGGCCCAGGGCATGTCCGGCGCGCGGGCCACGAGCGCGACGCCCAGCGTCGTGCCGTCGCGGTCGGCGGCCTTGACTGCCTCGGAGACCAGCGCCTGCGCCTCGGGCCGCGGCATGCGCGCGGCGAGCGCGAAGACCGCGGCTTCGGCGAGCATCAGCCCGCGGTCGGCGGCGAAGGTCGCGGCGATGCGGGCCGGATCGCGCCGCGAGCGTCGTCGGCCAGCGATCGCGCGTGACCGAGCGCGGCGCCGGTCGCGGCGCACATCGACGGCAGCGCGAACCACTCGAGCGCCGAGCGCGGAGCCGTCGCGCTCCTCGGCGTGCAGCATCGCCTGGTGCAGGGTCGCCGATCGTGCCGGCATTGAGCCGCGCCAGCGTCGACCAGCGCCTCGGCGGCGACCGGGTTGGCCTTGTGCGGCATCGTCGAGGAGCCGCCGCCGGTGCCGGCGGTCACCTCGCCGATCTCGCTCTGGCCGAGCAGGATCAGGTCCTGGCCGAGCTTGCCGAGGCTGCCGGTGACCAGCGCCAGCCAGCCGCCGAGCTCGGCGATGCCGTCGCGCGCGGCGTGCCAGGGAACTGTCGGACGGCGCGAGGCCGAGCGCGGTCGCGAGCCCGCGCATCACCGCCTCGCCACGGCCCTCGAGCGCGGCGTTGGTGCCCGAGGCGCCGGCCAGCGAGACGCGCAAGAGCCGCGGGCGCAGCTCGGCGAGCCGCTGCGCGGTGGCGGATCAGCGGCATGGTCCAGACCGCGATCTTGGCGCCGAGCGTCGTCGGGGTGGCGATCCGGAAGCGGGTGCGCGCGGCGATCGACCGTGCCGCGATGCCGCTCGGCCTGCGGTCGCGAGCGTCGGCGATCAGCCCGGCGAGCCGCGCGTCGAGCAGGTCGAGAAGGTCGCGCAGCCGCAGCATCAGCCCGGTATCGACGATGTCCTGGCTGGTCGCCCCCCAGTGCAGCCAGGCGCCATGCTCGGGCGGCAGCGACGCGCGGAATGCCTCGACCAGCGCCGACACCGGCACGCCGGCCGCCGGCCATGCCGCCCGGCCAGCGAGCCGGCCGGGTCGATCTCGACCGTCGCGCGCCGCGCGCTCGATGGCGGCGGCGCTCGCTGCGGGAATGATGCCGAGCGCGCCCTGGACCCGCGCGAGCGCGCCCTCGACGCGCAGCATCGCGCGCACCTCGGCCGCGCCGGCGAAAAGCGGCCGCCATCTCGGCGTCGCCGTAGAGGCCGGCGTAGAGCGGCGCGTCGAACGGCGAGATCATCCGGCGCGCCGAAGCCCCAGGATCGCCCGCGCCTCGGCGGCGGTCGCCACCGGCCGGCCGTACTTCTCGCAGAGCGCGACCGTGCGCGCGCACCAGCGCCGCGTTCGAGGCGCGCGAGCTCGGTCTTCGACGAGCCGCAGGTTGTCCTCGAGCCCGGTGCGGCAGTGGCCGCCCGCGGCGATGCACCATTCGTTGAGCACGATCTGGCTCGGCGCCGATCCCGGCGGCGCACCAGCTCGCGTCGGGCGCGATCCGCTTCACCGTCTCGATGTAGAAGTCGAAGGTCGGCCGGTCGACCGGCATCGCGTTCTTCACGCCCATGACGAACTGGATGTAGAGCGGCGCCCTTGATCCGCCCGTCCTTCTGCCATCGCCGCGGCCTGGTGGATATGGCTGAGATCGAAGGCCTCGATCTCGGGCTTCACGTCGTACTGCAGCATCTCGGCCGCCAGCCAGTCGACGAGATCGGGCGAATTCTCGTAGACGCGGGTCGGGAAGTTGTTCGACCCGACCGCGAGGCTCGCCATGTCGGGCGCCGAGCGAGAGCATCCCGCCGCGCTCGCGCCCGGCGCCGGAGCGGCCGCCGGTGGAGAGCTGCACGATCAGGCCGGGGCAGTGCGGGCGCAGGCCCTCGACGCAGACGCCCGAACTTTTCCGGATCCGAGCTCGGCGACTCGTCGTCGTTGCGCACGTGGCAATGGGCGATGCAGGCGCCGGCCTCGAAGGCCTCCTGCGTGCTCTCGACCTGCTCGGCGACGGTGATCGGTACCGCCGGGTTCATCGACTTTCGCGGCAGGCTGCCGGTGATCGCGACGCAGATGATGCAGGGATCGGCCATGGGTCCCTCAGATGTCGAAGAAGACGGTTTCGCCGTCGCCCTGGAGGCGGATGTCGAAACGGTAGACCGGCGTTCCGTCGCGCAGCGTGCGCCGGGCGATCAGCGTGCCGCGGCGGTCGACCTGCTCGACGAGGTTCAGCACCGGGTCGCGCGGCGTTCGTCTCGGCCTCGTCGCCGAAGTACATCCGGGTGTTGAGCCCGATGTTGATGCCGCGGGCGACGATCCAGAGGTTGAGGTGCGGCGCCATCGGCCGGCCGTTGCGTCCGGTGACGACGCCCGGCTTCACCGTGTCGAAGCCGTAGAGGCCGGTCTCGAAGTCGGAGATGATCCGCCCCCAGCCGCGGAAGCCCTCCTCGACCCGCTCGGAGCGCAGGTCCGCGGGGCTGGCGTAGACGCCGGCGGCATTGGCCTGCCAGACCTCGATCAGCACGTCCCTGACCGGCGCGCCGGTGCCATCGAAGACCAGTCCCTCGACGCGAATGCGCTCGCCCTCGGCGTTCGGCCCGGCGATGTCGGTGCCGAGCTCGGCCTCGAAGATTTCGAAGCCGGCGGCGCCGGGCGCGAGGCCGATGTGGACGTAGGGCCCCGCGGTCTGCGAGGCGGTCTCGCGCAGGTAGCTCAGCGGCTGCGGCATGGCTCAGTTCCCTTCCAGGCGGTTCTCGAACAGCGTCGAGCGGCGGCCGCGCAGCACGATGTCGAACTTGTAGGCGAGGCTGTCGAGCGGGATCGAGGCGTTGAGGTCGAGCGGTGCGATCAGCTGGTCCACCGCGTCCTGGTCGGGGATCGACGCGAGGATCGGACAGTGCGGGATCAGCGGGTCGCCCTCGAAGTACATCTGGGTGATCAGCCGCTGGGCGAAGCCCGAGCCGAAGACCGAGAAGTGAATGTGCGCCGGGCGCCAGTTGTTTATCCAGTTGCGCCACGGGTAGGCGCCGGGCTTCACGGTGCGGAAGTAGTAGAAGCCGTCATCGTCGGTCAGTGCCCGGCCGCAGCCGCCGAAGTTGGGGTCGATCGGCGCGAGATAGGTGTCCTTCTTGTGCCGGTAGCGCCCCCCGGCGTTGGCCTGCCAGAACTCGACCAGCGTGTTCGGGATTCCGCGGCCGCTCTCGTCGAGCACGCGGCCGTGCACGACGATGCGCTCGCCGACCGGCTCGCCGCCATGCGCGTAGTTGAGGATCAGGTCATTGTCCAAAGGTCCCAGATCGTTCTGGCCGAAGACCGGCCCGGTGACTTCCGACAGCGAGTTCTGCAGCGAGAGGAGCGCGTATCTGGGCGAGCGGGTAACGCTGGTCTTGTATCCCGGGGTATAGGCGGGCGGATGCAGCGTGCGGTCGCGCTGGAAGAACTCGCCTGCGGCGCTCGGCGCGTTGGTGCGGACTTCGGCATGCTTCATGGCTCCACCCCCATCTCCCGGTAGGTCTCCTTGATGATCTTCAGCGCATGGTTGGCCGCGGGAACGCCGGCATAGACCGCGACGTGCAGCATCGCGTCGCGGACCTCGGCCGGCGTCGCGCCGGTGTTGGCGGTGGCGCGCACATGCATGGCGACCTCGTCCCACTGGCCGAGGGCCGCGAGGAGCGCCAGCGTGATCAACGAACGATCGCGGCGACTGAGGTCGGTGCGCGACCAGACCGAGCCCCAGGCGCCTTCGGTGATGAACTCCTGGAAGGGTGCATCGAAGTCGGACTTCGCCGCCTCGGCGCGGTCGACGTGGGCGTCGCCCAAGCACCGCGCGGCGGGTCGCCATGCCGCTGGTGTAGCGTTCAGGCAAGCGCGTGCTCCTTCAGGAAGCCGGCGATTGACCGGGCCATCGCCTCGGGCGTCTCGATGCATGGGATGTGGCCGGCACCTCGGATCAACTCAAACCGGGCGCCGGGGATGCCTTCGGCGGTCTCGCGCACGAGGTCGGGCGGGGTCGAGCCGTCCTCGGAGCCTGCCAGCGCCAGGACCGGGAGCCCGAGGCCCGCATTCGAGGCGTGGAGGTCGGTTTCCGAGATGGCTGCGCAGCAGCCCACATAGCCGTCGACGGGTGTCCGGGTCAGCATGTTCCGCCAGACCGCGAGTTCGTCCGGCCGCTCGCTGCGGAAGCGGCGGGTGAACCACTTCTCGAGCACGCCGTCTGCGATCGCCGCGATACCCTTCGTCCGCACGGTAGCGATACGGTCGCGCCAGCTCGCCTCGGTGCCGATCCGTGCCGCGGTGTTGGAGAGGACGGCGGCGCCCAGCAGGTCGGGCCGCTCGGCCGCGAGGCCCTGCGCCACCACGCCGCCGATCGAGAGACCGACGAAGACGGCGGCGCGAATGCCGAGCGCATCCATCAGCCCGGCGGCGTCCGCCACGAGGTCGCCCATGAAATAATCCCCCGTGGGGGCGTCGGTCAGCCCATGTCCGCGCATGTCGTAGCGCAGCACGCGAAGCCCTGCCGGCAGGAGCGGCAGCAGCGGCTCCCAGATTCGGAAGTCGGTGCCGAGGGAATTGGCGAAGACCAGCGGCAGGCCGGCGGGGTCGCCGCTCTCGGCGTAGTGCACCCGGAGCGAATTGACTTCTGCGACCTGCATCTTGTCCTCCCTTGGCGCCTTCATCCCCGATTGCCGCGGTTATGTAAAATGATATGTTGAGGCGAACTCATAACCTGTCGGCCATGATTTCGATCCGATATCGTCACGTACGCTGTTTTCTCGAGGTGGCGCGGCTTGCGAGCGTCGGCCAGGCGGCGGAGGCATTGGCGATCTCGCAGCCGGCGGTTTCCAAGACCCTGCGCGAGCTCGAGGAACAGCTTGGGACGCTTCTCTTCGAGCGGGCCGGGCGGCGGCTGCGGCTGACCCAGGCGGGGCGGCTGTTTCAGAAGCACGCCGGGCTGTCGGTGGCCGAACTCGATCGCGGGATCCGGGCGGCGCAGGGCGCCGCGGCGGACGGCGGGATGATAACCGTCGGGGTCCTGCCGACGGTGGCGACGCGGGTTTTGCCGCGGGCGGCGGTGGCCTTCGCCGCGGCGGCACCGGACGCCACATTGCGGGTCTCGACCGGGCCGAACCGCTACCTCCTGGCGCAACTGCGCGAGGGGCTGCTCGATCTGGTCGTGGGGCGGCTGGCCACGCCGGACGAGATGGCCGGGCTGGTGTTCGAGCAGCTTTATTCCGAGGCGGTGGTCGCCGTGGTGCGGGCGGGGCATCCGTTGCTGGCGGCACCCGGAGGGGACCTCGCGCTCTATCCGCTGATCCTGCCGCCACCGGATGCGATCATCCGGCCGGCCGTCGAGCAGCATTTTCTGAGCCACGGGCGCGAGTTGCCGCGAGCGGCGGTCGAGACGGTGTCGCTGGCGCTCGGCCGCGGGATGACGCTGAGCTCTGACGCGGTCTGGTTCATCTCGCGCGGGGTGGTGGCCGAGGAGCTTGCCGCCGGAACGCTCGCGACGCTCGAGTTCGGCGGGCTGCCACTCGCGGGGCCGGTCGGGCTGACCCTGCGATCGGGGCAGGCGGTGGGCGACGCGCTCGCGCAGCTGATGCTGGCGCTCCGCGCCGCGGCCGGTACGGCCGGAGCGGCGTGACGCTGGCCGGCGGTGGTTGCCTGCGGTAGGCAGGCGTGGCAACGCTCCGGCGATCGCGAGGGGAAGATGGACGATTTCGCGCAAGCGGTGCAGCCGCCACTCTACCGCTCGACGGTGCCGGTGATCATGGCGGTGCTCGACCGCATCGAGGCGATGCTCGCCCGGGCCGAAAGCGAGCTCGGCGCGGGCATCGGTCCGGCGCTCGACCGTCGTCCGGCAGAGGGCATGCTGACGGCGGGGCGGCAGGTGGCGACGGCGGTGCAGTTCGCGCTGCGGACAGCCTGTCCCCTGGCCGCGCAGCGGCCGCCCGAGCTGCGCGGGCCGCTCGACGCGGCTGGCCTCAGGACGCGGATTGCGGCGGCGCGCGAGGTGCTGGCGTCGCTCGATCCCGGCGCCTTCGCCGGCGCCGAGGCGCGGGTGGTGACGGCGCAGGCGGGCTTCGCGGTGCTCGAACTGCCGGGCGAGGCCTTCCTGAACGAATTCGGGCTGCCGAACCTCTACTTCCACCAGGCGATGGCGCATGTGGCGCTCAAGCAGGCTGGGGTCGCGCTCGGGAAGGCCGACTTCGACGGCAAGCACGACTATCCCGAAGGCTTTTCGCTCGGATGAGGCCGGCGGTCAGCGGCTCCCCGGGGGCCGGCCGCGGTCGGACGTTCGGGGGTGGAAGGCCGGATTGGACGGGAATCCGCGAGGATCGGAAGGCGAGCGAAGGCAGGCGTTTGCGCGAAATCGCTAAATGTACATTTCATGTACAATGCTGCACATCGCATGTACCACATCTGCGGGTGGGAGACGGCCGAGACGGACGGCGCCGTTTGGCGATCAGCCTCGTCCGGCTCGGGCGAGACCGGGACGGAAAGGTTGAGGCCTGCGGGTGTCTCCGCGAACGGCTCGCGTGGCAGTTCATGCCGGGGCGCGGGCCAGCTTCGCCCAGAGCTTGGCGCGGAACAGCGTCGGCATGTCCCAGTCGGGCTCCTCGCCCAGGAAGAGGGCGAAGAAGCCGACGACGCTCGACGCCTCCTCCGAGGCGTTCTCGCGAAACGACCACCAGCTGCGGATGTCGAAGAAGCCGGGCACGACCTCGGTGCCGGCATCGAACTCCTGCGTGAGGACGGCCGACAGCACGTTGATGCAGAAGATGGCGCAACCGAAGCCTTCGGGCCAGAAATACTCCGGCTCGTCGAGGTCGGCGCCGGGCGGAAGCGGGCCTGCCGAGACCGGCATGGTGCGGATCAGTTCCTCGAGCATCAGGCCGGCCGCGAAGGTGAAGAACGCGCGCCGCGCGGCCGGATCGTGCGGGTTCTGCGCCTCGACCCGCCGCAGCCAGGAGACGAAGGCGGCGGCGAGCCGGCGGTCGTCGATCCGGTAGGCGACGCCGGTTTCGGCGCTGATCGCCGCGAGCTGGTCGGCGAAGGCCTTGTGCAGCCAGCGAAGCCGGCGCACCGCCACGCGCACCGGCTCGGCGGTGGCGGGCAGCGTCAGCGGCGTCAGGTCAGACATGGTCGCGGAATTCGGCGAAGAGCCGGGCCAGCGCCGCGCGGTCGCTGCCGGCGGCCGCGATCTCGGCGCCGAGCGCGTCGCCGAGGGCGGCGGCGGCGGCGATCCCGGCCGGGTCCGTGCCCTGGGCCTGAAGGTCGGCGAGCACGGCGGCGAAGATCGCGCGGGCCGGATCCGCCGCGGGCGTCCGCGCCGAGGCCGGGCGGACGGCGCCCGCGTCGAGGAGGCGCTGCATCAGCGCCGCGGCCCGCGCGGCGGCGTCGACGGTCGGCGGGCCGCCGGCGACGGCGTCGCGGCCGGCCAGCGCCTCGCGCACCGCGGTGTCGCTGACCCGCAGGTCGGTGGCGCCGAGATCGACCAGCACCGCCCGCAACGTGGCGGTGATCGCCGCCGCGCGGCGGCCGGAGCGGTCGTCGGTCGCGATGCCGGCGGCGGTCAAAAAGCCGTGCACCACGGTCGAGGCCGCCGCGTCGGCCTGGTGTGCGAGGTGATCGACGCGGGCGAGCACGGTGCCCGCGACCGCCGCGACCGGCGTGGGCAGCGGCGCGCGGTCGACCGCCTCGCGGACGAGACCGAAGCCCGCCCGCATCGCGTTTCGCACGTCGCTCAAGGCCTTGCGGGCGATGACCGGATCGGGCAGGGGCAGGCGGGGCGGTTCTGCGGGCATTTGCATAGTCAATACAATTGGCTGCGGGGCCGCCAGTCTAGCGCTACACCCCCGCGAGGCAAACCGGCAAATAGCGCGGCGTGCGCGCCACGCCAGCCGCGATCACGAGGTCGCGCGGAGTCGCGCGCCGGTGGCGGTGTCGAAGAAGTAGAGCCGCGACGGGTCGAAGGCGATCGACGTCGGGCTGTCGAGGGCGGCCCGGAACTCGCGCGCGGCCTTTACCTCGACCAGCTGCGCGCCGGTGGACACGGTCAGATAGGTCGAGTCGCCGGTCGGTTCCACGCCGTATACGTTGCCCTTGAGCTCGCCGCCGTCTGCGACGTGGCAGTCCTCCGGGCGGACGCCGAGCGTGACCTTGCCCTGAAGTTGCGCCGGCGCCGTCGCTTCGATGCCCGGGCCGCGGAAGCGGCCCTGCGCCGCCTCGCCGGCGATCAGGTTCATCGGCGGCGAGCCGATGAAGCCGGCGACGAAGGTGTTGGCCGGGTCGGAATAGATCTCGTCCGGCGTCCCCACCTGCTGGATCGAGCCCCTGTCCATGATGACGATACGATCGGCCAGCGTCATCGCCTCGATCTGGTCGTGGGTGACGTAGACCGTGGTGATCTTCAACTGCCGCTGCAGATGCTTGATCTGCAGCCGCATCGAGGCGCGCAGCTTGGCGTCGAGGTTTGAGAGCGGCTCGTCCATCAGGAAGACCTGCGGCTCGCGGACGACGGCGCGGGCGAGGGCGGCACGCTGGCGCTGGCCGCCCGAGAGCGCGCCGGGCTTGCGGTCGAGGAGCTGGCCGAGCTCGACCATGTCGGCGGCGCGGCGGATCAGCGCGTCCTGCTTGTCCCGGGGCACGCCGCGCATCCGCAGCGGGAAGCGGATGTTCTCGTAGACGCTCATGTTGGGGTAGAGCGCGTAGCCCTGGAACACCATGGCGACGTCGCGGTCGCGGGCGTCGACGCCGGAGACCGCCTCGCCGCCGATGACGATCTCGCCGTTGGTCGGCTGCTCGAGGCCGGCGATCATCCGCATCGTCGTGGTCTTGCCGCAGCCCGAGGGGCCGAGCAGGACGAGGAACTCCTCGTCGGCGATGGCGAGGTTCATGTCGCGCACGCCGACGAAGGCGCCGAAGGATTTCTCGATGTTCTCGAGATGGATCGATGCCATGCGCCTATCCCTTGACCGCGCCCATGGTCAGCCCGCGCGACAGATGCTTCTGGATCAGGATCACCAGGAGGAAGATCGGCGCGAAGGCGAGGAAGGAGACCAGGGCGATTGCGTTGTAGATGATGCCGTCGGAGCCGCCGGTGAAGTTCGCGAGCCCGACCGACATGGTGTAGGCGTTGCTGGTCGAGGCGATCAGCAGGGTGAAGAGAAACTCGTTGGTGGCAAAGATCGCCGCGATCACCGCGGCGGTGATGATGCCGGGAAGGCACGCGGGAACGATGATCTCCCACAGGATGGTGAGATCGCCGGCGCCGTCGGTGCGGGCGGCGTCCTCGAGCTCCTTGGGGATGTCGAGCATGTAGCTGCGGATGATCCAGACCACGAGCGAGAGGTTCATCGCGGCGTAGACCAGCATCAGCGCCCAGACGGTGTCGAGCAGGCCGAGGTTCTTGAACAGGAAGAAGATCGGGATCGCCACGATCGCCGGCGCCATCATCCGGGTGGAGAGGATGTAAAAGCCGATGTCCTCGCGGCCGCGGTAGCTGTAGCGCGACAGCGAGAAGGCGGCGGGGATGGCGAGCGCGAGGTCGATGACGACCGAGCCCGCCACCGCCACCACCGAGTTGCGCAGGAACAGGCCGACCGGCCAGTCGGCCCAGAGCGCGCGCCAGGCGTCGAGCGACCAGGTCGGCCAGAAGATCGGCCGCGGGGTTATGATCTCGGTGCGCGGGCGGAAGCCGATCGAGAGGAACCACAGGATCGGCGCGAGGCAGACGATCGCCCAGGCGCCGAGGATCAGGTAGCGCAGCACGAGGCTTTCGCCGCGCGACCTGCGTCGGGCGACGGCGGCGGGCGCGCCCGACTTGGGTCGGGCGACGGGGGCGGGCGCGCTCGCCATCTCAGGCCTTGCCCGAGCGGAACGACCGCTTCACCACGAGTTGCGCCACGATGGTGGTCAGGATCAGCATCACCACCGAGGCGGCCGAGGCATAGCCGAAGTTGAAGGTGCGAAAGCCCTGCCGGTAGATGAAATAGCTCATCGTCTCGGTGGCGCCGCCCGGGGTGCCCTGGGTCATGATGTAGACGTTGGTGAACATGGTGGTGAGGTCGATGCCGCGCAGGATCACCGCGACGGCGATCACCGGCCGCATCATCGGCAGGCTGACGTTCCAGAAGATGGCGCCCCAGCTC
The DNA here is from genome assembly GCA_963737485.1 of uncultured Alphaproteobacteria bacterium. Taxonomy (GTDB): domain Bacteria; phylum Pseudomonadota; class Alphaproteobacteria; order Rhodobacterales; family Rhodobacteraceae; genus Amaricoccus. The sequence continues at coordinate 81,233 of CAVTSR010000016.1, forward strand.
GCGCCGTCGAGGCGGGCGGCCTCCTCGATCTCCTGGTCCTGGCCCTGCAGCGCGGCCACGAAGATGATGAAGAGAAACGGGGTCCACTGCCAGATGTCGGCGACGACGAGCGTGGTGCGCGCGAGCCAGGTGCTGGCCAGCCAGTCGACGTTGTGGTCGATGAGCCCGAGCCGCATCAGGAGGTCGGAGATCACGCGGCCGTCGTTGAAGGCGAGCTTCCAGAGAAACGCGACTGCCGAGGGCATGAACAGCATCGGCATCAGGAAGACGATGCGCCAGCCGCGGATGAAGGCGTCGCGATAGGCGTAGAATGCGAGGGTCATCGCGATGACGGTCTCGAGGACCAGGGCGATGCCGCCGATGATGACGGTATTGCCGAGCGCGGCCCAGAACTCGCGGTCGGCCAGCAGCGTCTGGTAGTTGGCGATGCCCGCCGGGATCATCTTGTTGAAGCGGACGACGAAGAAGCTCTGCCAGACCGCGAAGACGCCGGGGTAGAGCGTGATCATCAGCAGATAGACCACGGCCGGCGCGACCAGGAGGTAGGGCGTCGCCTTGCGCATCGCCGGGCTGCGCCGCTTGAGCGTCCGACGCACGGAGGGGGCGGCGGATGCCGCCCCCGGATGCTCGAGGACCGCCGGTCCGGCCATCAGAACGGCAGCTGCTTGCCCTCGCCGACCCAGACCGCGGGCTTGAAGTCGGCATAGGTGAAGGGCGCGCTGGGAGAAAAGAAGCCGTTCTTCTCCATGATCTTCTTCCAGGCGGCGTTGCCGTTGTCGAGCGCCTCCTTGGCCGAGATCTGCCCGACGAGCGCGCGGTTGATCTCGTTGCCGAGCACCTGCTCCATCTCGAACATCCCCGGGATGCGCGGGGCGCACCAGGCGTGCTCGAGGCTGGCGGCCCAGACCTTGGACGGCGGCGAGACCGCCTGCAGGTTGGGGTTGCCGAGCACCGAGCGGTAGCCCGGCGCCACGCCGTTGGCGTTCGCCTCGTTCATCGCCATGATCGAGGCGGTGGTGAGGAACGCGAGCATGAGGAACGCGCCCTCGGGGTTCTGCGAGGTGGCGGCGACGCAGGACGTCGATCCCGCGACGTTGGTCGGCGCGAAGCGGCCGCCGGCGACGCGCGGCGCGAAGATCGAGATCGAATCGCCGACGATCTGGCTCTGGTCCGGGCGCGACGCCTGGGTGCCGCTGTCCTGCCAGCTGACGTTCGAGCCGACCTGGCCGCCGAGCCAGGCGGCGCGGTTCTCGCCCCAGCCGGCGCCGGCGACGCCCTCGATCGCGTTCTTCTGCAGCGCGAGGAAGACCTCCATCGCCTTGATCCCGGCGTCGGTGTTCAGCGTCGGGTTGAAGTCGTCGTCGAAGAGCATGACGCCGTGCTGGGCGGCGATGTCCTCCCAGGTGTAGGTCGCCCAGAAGCCGCGCGCACCCATCAGGCCGACACCGGCGACGCCGGGCTTGAGCTTGTTGAGCTCGCCCGTGAGCTTCACGAAGTCGTCGTAGGTCGGCACCGACTTGGCCACGTCGATCGGGCCGCCGAGCACTTCCTCGACCATCGACTTGCGCAGGTGGATCATCCTGAGGTCGCAGTCGAAGGGGATGCCGTAGAGGCCGACGCCGGGGATCTTGCCGTAGTTGAGCAGGTAGGTGTCGTAGAAATCTTCGAGCGGCAGCTTCCACTTCGTGGCGTAGTCGTCGAGCGGCGCGAGAAAGCCCGGGGCGGCGAAGTCGCCGAGCCAGGGCGAGAAGAACTGCAGCGCGTCGAAGGAGGCGTTGCCGGAGATGAATTCGGCGATCGCCTTGTCGTAGAAGCTGTCATCCGGGATCGGGACCAGCTCGACCTTGATCCCGGACAGGAGCTCGAAGGGCTTCAGGCCGTCGGCGGCCGATTCCGCGTCGGCGGCGCCGATGGCGAAGCGGACGGTCTTGCCGGCCTGCTCCTTGCGGACGGACTCCCAGTCGACGGTGCGGATCCAGTCGAGCTCGGGATCCCAGAGCGGCTCGCCGCTCATGTTGAAGAGCTTCTGGTAATCCTCGCGGACGTACTTCTTCACCGAGATGTCGTCGAGCACCGACTGCGGGTCGGGCAGGTCGCTCTGGGCGAAGGCGGGGGCGGCGAGCCCGCCGAAGCTTCCGGCGAGCCCGACCGCCGCCGAGCTTCGCAGGAACTTGCGCCGTGAGAATCTTGCGTTGGCGATCATCAGATAGTGCCTCCCCTCCATTTGCGCGCCCCCCTCGGCGCCGCAAGGCCCGAAGGAATGCACTTGCGTTATTGATTTTGACGGTATGTTCACGCACCCGCCCGTGTCAACCGTAAACTTCCGTTCGAGAAATTCCGTCAAGCAAGTCGAGTGCTTGAACAGTGTAGTTGACAAAGGTACACATGTTCGACACTTTGGATCGGGAGAATCGCAGGAGGGACGGAGATGCCGACGAATGTGGCCCTTACCGGCCTTGCGAAGGATCTGGCGGCGCGCGGCGAAAGCGGCAAGCCGATCCGTATCGGCCTCGTCGGTTCGGGCGAAATGGGCACCGACATCGTCGCGCGGGTCGCGCACATGCCGGGCATCGAGATCGGGGCGATTTCCGAGCTGAACCTGCCGAACGCGGCCAAGGCGGTGGAGATCGCCTATGGCGACGGCGACCGCGTCGGCGAGACCAGGACCACCGACGAACTCAACCGCGCGATCGAGAGCGGCAAGATCGCCATCACCTCGGACGTGAACGCGCTGCTCGAGAGCGGCCTCATCGACGTGGTGGTGGACGCGACCGGCGTGCCGGCGGTCGGCGCGGAGATCGGGCTCGCCGCCATGGAGCGCGGCAAGCATCTCGTGATGATGAACGTCGAGGCCGACGTGACCATCGGCGCCTACCTCCGCGCCGAGGCCGACCGGCTCGGCGTCGTCTACAGCCTCGGCGCCGGCGACGAGCCCTCCTCGTGCATGGAGCTCATCGAGTTCGTCACCGCGATGGGCCACCGCGTGGTTTCCGCCGGCAAGGGCAAGAACAACCCGCTGAACTTCGACGCCACGCCCGGACGACTACACCGCCGAGGCGGTCAGCCGGCACATGAACCCGCGCATGCTGGTCGAGTTCGTCGACGGCTCCAAGACCATGGTCGAGATGGCCGCGATCGCCAACGCCACCGGCCTGCTCCCCGACAAGCCCGGCATGCACGGACCCGCCTGCTCCAGGGACGAGCTCTCCAAGGTCCTCGTGCCCGCCGCGGCTGGCGGCCTGCTCTCGGACATCGGCCGCGTCGACTACACCATCGGCAAGGGCGTCGCCCCCGGCGTCTTCGTCGTCGCCGAGATGGACCACCCGCGCATCCGCGAGCGCATGGAAGACCTGAAGATGGGGACCGGCCCCTACTTCACCTTCTTCCGCCCCTACCACCTCACCTCGCTCGAGGTGCCGCTGACCTGCGCGCGGGTCGTGCTCTACGGCAAGGCCGACATGGTCCCGATGCCGCGCCCGGTCGCCGAGGTCTGCGCCGTCGCCAAGCGCGACCTGAAGCCGGGCGAGACGCTCGATCAGATCGGCGAGTTCTGCTACCGCGCCTGGATCATGACGGTCGCCGAGGCCGCCGCCGCCGAGGCGATCCCCTGCGGGCTGCTCACCGGCGCCAGGGTGACGGCGCCGATCAGGAAGGGCGAGCTCATCACCCGCGGCAACGCCGAGGTGCCCGCCGACAGCCGCATCGCCGCGCTCCGCGCCCGCCAGGACGCGATGCTCGCCGGGCAGAAGCCCGAACTGGTGCGCGTGTGATGGCGACCAAGGCCGAGGCCCCGGCGAAGGTCGACAACCGGCCTTTCGCCATCCGCCGCTATTCGCCCTCCGACCTCCGGGCGGCGCTGAAGAAGATGTACCTGATCCGCCGTTTCGAGGAGGGGGCGGAGGACAGCTACATGCGCGGCATGATCCACGGCACGATGCACCTCTGCATCGGCCAGGAGGCCTCGGCGGTCGCGACCTGCATGGAGCTGACCGACGCCGACAAGATCACCTCGACCCACCGCGGCCACGGCCACTGCATCGCCAAGGGCGCCGAGGTCAAGCGCATGTTCGCCGAGTTCTTCGGCCGCGAGGACGGCTACTGCCACGGCCGCGGCGGCTCGATGCACATCGCCGACGTGACCAAGGGCAACCTCGGCGCCAACGGCATCGTCGGCGGCGGCCTGCCGATCGCGGTCGGCGCGGCGCTGGCGGCCAAGCGCCTCGGCCGCGACGACGTCACGGTCTGCTTCTTCGGCGACGGCGCCAACAACGAGGGCGCCTTCCACGAGTCGCTCAACATGGCGGCGATCTGGAAGCTGCCGGTGATCTTCGTCTGCGAGAACAACCAGTACGGCATGTCCACCTCGACCGAGCGCTCGACCGCGGTGAAGCGGATCAGCGACCGCGCCGGCAGCCTACGCGATGCCCGGCGTCACCGTCGACGGCAACGACTTCTCCGCCGTCGCCGAGGCGGTCCACGACGCGATCGCCCGCGCCCGGGCCGGCGAGGGCCCGAGCCTCGTCGAGAGCCTGACCTACCGCTGGCGCGGCCACTCCAAGTCCGACCGCAACCGCTACCGCAGCAAGGACGAGATCGAGAGCTGGATCGCCCGCGACCCGATCGAGCGCTTCCGCACCGAGCTGATCGCCCACGGCGTCCTCACCGAGGAAGCCGCCGCCATGCTGCTGCAGGAAGCCGAGGCCGAGGTCGCCGACGGCATCGAGTTCGCCAAGGCGAGCCCCGCGCCCTCGACCGACGAGGTCACCCGCTACGTCTACGGAAGCGCGCAATGACCGCGCAGGACCAGAGCCTCGCCACCCGCGAGATGAGCTTCGCCGAAGCGATCCGCGACGCCATGGGCATCGCGCTCGAGCGCGACAAGCGGGTGATCCTGATGGGCGAGGACATCGGCGTCTACGGCGGCGCCTTCCAGGTGACCGGCGATCTCATCGACCGCTTCGGCCCCGACCGGGTGATGGACACGCCGATCTCCGAGCTCGGCGGCGCCGGCGTCGCGGTCGGCGCGGCGCTGACCGGCCTGCGGCCGATCTTCGAGTTCCAGTTCTCCGACTTCGCCGCGCTGGCGATGGAGCAGATCGTCAACCAGGCCGCGAAGCTGCGCTACATGCTCGGCGGCGAGGCCTCGGTGCCGCTCGTCATGCGCATGCCGTCGGGCTCGGGCACCGGCGCCGCGGCGCAGCACAGCCAGAGCCTCGAGGCCTGGTTCGGGCACGTCCCCGGGGCTGAAGGTGGTGCAGCCCTCGACCCCCGCCGACGCCAAGGGCCTGCTGCTCGCCGCGCTCGAGGACCCCGACCCGGTGATCGTCTTCGAGCACAAGATCCTCTACAAGATGAAGGGTGAGGTCCCCGAGGGCTACTACACCACCCCCATCGGCAAGGCCGAGATCCGCCGCGAGGGCACCGACCTCACCATCGTCGCCTCCGCGATCATGGTCCACCGCGCCCTCGACGCCGCGAAGACGCTGGAGGCCGAAGGCATCTCCGCCGAGGTGATCGACCTGCGCACGATCCGGCCCGCTCGATCGCGATACGATCGTCGCCAGCGTGTGCAAGACCGGCAGGTTGCTCTGCGTCTACGAGGGTGTCCGCACCCTCGGCGTCGGCGCGGAAGTCAGCGCGCTCGTGGCCGAGAGCGAGGCCTTCGACTACCTCGACGCGCCGATCCTGCGCCTCGGCGGGGCGGAGGCGCCGATCCCCTACAATCCCGACCTCGAGAAGGCGGCGGTCCCGCAGGTCGCCGGACATCGAGGCTGCCGCCCGCCGCCTGGCGCGCCGGGAGGTCTGAGATGCCCGTCGAAGTCATCATGCCGAAGGTCGACATGGACATGACGACCGGCAAGCTCGCCGCCTGGCACGTCGCCGAGGGCGAGGCGGTGACGAAGGGCGCGCCGCTCTTCGACATCGAGACCGACAAGGCGGCGATGGAGGTCGAGGCGCCGGCGACGGGGCGGCTGCACCACGTGATCGCCGCGCCCGGGGAGACGGTCGACGTCGGAAGGCCGGTCGCCTGGATCTACGCCGAAGACGAGGCGGTTGGCGCGGTTCCCGCCGGAGAGGCGCCGGCGCCGGGGGAGGTTGCAGCGGCAGCGGCGCCGGCTGCGCCTCCGGTCGCGATCAACGGCACGGCGAGCGGCGTGGAGTCTTCGGGCGGGGAGGGGGTCCGCGCGACGCCGATCGCCCGCCGGCTGGCGCGGGCGGCGGGGATCGAGCTCGTCTCGGTCGCCGGCTCCGGGCCGCGCGGCCGGATCCAGCGCGACGACGTCGAGACCCTGCTGAAGGCGGCGCCGCGGCCCGCGGCGGAGGCGCGCGGGCCGGCACGGCAGCCCGCCAACGAGGCGGCGGCGCCGGCGGCCTGGAGCGACGGGGCGGGCGAGCTCTTCGTCTCGACGCGCAAGGGAAGCGGCACGCCGCTGGTGATGATCCACGGCTTCGCGGCCGATTCCGCGGGCTGGGCGCCGCTGGAGCGCGCGCTTGACGGCAACCTGCCGCTGATCCGCATCGACCTGCCCAGCCACGGCCGGTCGCCGCGGCAGCGGGTCGGGGACTTCGACGCGCTGGTGCGCTCGGTGACGGCGGCCTTCGACAAGGCGGTGAAGGGCGAGGTGCATCTGCTGGGGCATTCGCTCGGCGGCGCGGTCGCGATCGCGCTCGCCGACCTGCGGCCGCGCAGCATCGCCTCGCTGACGCTGCTGGCCCCGACCGGACTGGGGGCGGAGATCGACCATGCGGCGCTGACCGGGATCGCGCGCGCGAGCCGGGTCGAGAGCCTGGCGCCGTGGCTGAAACGGCTGACCGCGACGCCGGAGGGGATCAGCTGGGACTATGCCAAGGCGGCGATGCTCGCTCGCAATGACCCCGAGCTGCGCGCGGCACAGCTCGATTTCGCCGAGGCGCTCTTTCCCGACGGGGTTCAGGGCTTCGACGTCACCGCGGCGCTCCACCGGGTCACCGCACCGACCTCGATCATCTGGGGGCGGAGCGACCGCGTCCTGCCCTGGCGGCACGCTCTGGCGGCGCGGGGCGAGATGGCGCTTCATCTTTTGCCGGGGATTGGGCATATCCCGTATGTGGAATGCCCGGGGATCGTCGCCGGCATTCTGGCGCGGAACATGGGACAGTCGCGGCGGCTCTAGCGGTCGGCAGAACCCCGTAGCCGTCGGCTGGCGCGCGCCCTTGTACCGAGAGGTGTGTGCGTGAGCGAAGTGGAAACGACCGAGCAACTGCTCGCCGAAGGCTCGCAGCCCTCGGAGATCGATCGGCTGCGGGCGCGGGCGGTCTGGCTCTACTTCGTCGAGAACCACACCCAGAACGAGATCGCCAAGATGCTCGGGCTCAACCGCGTGGCGGTGGTGCGGCTGATCGCCGACGCGCGGCGGCGCAACGAGGTGCGCATCACCATCTCGGCGCCGCTGGCCGAGCTCTCCGGGGTCGAGCAGGCGGTGCAGAGCCGCTTCGGCATCGCCCGGGTGATCGCGGCGCCGGTCAGCAACGCCGGCGTCGACCCGGTCAAGGTGATCGCCGCTGCCGTCGGCAGCTACCTCAACGGGGCGATGCGCTCCTCGACCACGGTCGGCGTCGGCTGGGGGCGCACGCTCTACAACAGCCTGCCGTTCATCGCCGGGCGCACGCTCGAGGACTTCCGCGTGGTGTCGCTGCTCGGCGGCATCGCCGCGGCGCGGCGCTTCAATCCGGCCGAGTTCGCCTGGCAGTTCGCCGAGCTCTTCCAGGGCGAGGGCTACCTCATCCCGGCGCCGGCGATCGTCGACAGCCCGGAGACCAAGCACGCGCTGCTCGAGCACTGCGGGCTGGCCGAGATCTTCAACATGGCCGACCGTCTCGACACCGTGCTGGTGTCGGTCGGCAGCATGAGCACGATCACCACCAGCTACCGCATGGGCCACCTGTCCGAGGCCGAGCGGCGCGAGCTGGTCGCCGCGGGGGCAGTCGGCGACCTGCTCTACAACTTCATCGACGAGCAGGGACGGCTGGTCGACCATCCGGTCAACCGGCGGATCATGTCGGTCGAGCTCTCGCGGCTGCGCCGGGCGCCCGAGCGGGTGCTGGTGTCGGGAGGGCCCGAGAAGCTCGCGGTCCTGCGCGGCGCGATCAAGGCGCTGAGCCCGACGGTGCTCATCACCGACGAGGTGACCGCAGCGGCGCTCGCATCCGGCGAGTGAGAGCTGCGCGAAACGTTGACGTCGATGCCGCGCGCCGGCTGCGTCCTGTGCCGTCAGGCGGTCAGGGTGAGAGGGCCGGAGGCGCGGACGGGGCGTTGCTCCATGAAGGCGAGTGTCTGCGGCAGGTCGACGACCCCGGCCTGACTGCCGAGGCCGGTGGCGTTGAGCGCCGACGACGCGGACGCCAGGCGCACGCAGTCGCGGGGGGTCAGTCCATTGAGCAGGCCGACGGCGAAGCCGGCGTTGAAGACATCGCCGCAGCCGCAGGTGCACACGACGTCGACGTCGAAAGCGGGCACGAGGAAGCGGGTGCCGTCCCGGTGGTGGTAGAAGGCGCCGTCGGCGCCGAGGGTGATGACGCAGCAGGTGACGCCGCGGGCATGGAAGAAGGCCGCGACCTCGTCGAGATCCTCGAGGCCGGAGAGCGCTCGCGCTTCCTCGATCGAGGGGATGAAGTAATCGGTCCAGGGCAGCACCGCCTCGACGTCGGGCAGGTCGTCCGGCGAGCCGGCAAAGACGTCGACCGTGGTGATGCAGCCGCGCTCCCTGGCATGGCGGATCAGCGCGGCGTTGCGCGGGCCGTCCATCGCGTCCATCAGCCCGACGCCGCCGAGATGGAACACCTTCGCGTCGGTCACGCGGTCGAAATCCGCCTCGTCGACGGTGAAGGCGCCGGTAGCTCCCTTCACGTGCAGCGCCGGGCGCGAGCCGTCGGCACGGGTGAGCACGATCGAGCTCGAGGTGGGGACGTCGTCGAAGCGCTGCAGTGCCGAGGTGTCGACGCCGAAGCTGGCGATCCGGTCGACCGCCCAGTCACCCATCACGTCGCGGCCATAGCCGCCGACGGCGAGGCCGCTCAGCCCGAGCTTCGCGCCCGCAATCACCGCGGTGCCGGCCGCGCCGGACACCGCCAGCGTGATATCCTTGATGAAGAAGGTATCGCCGTTGGGCGGGATGGCAGACACTGGCCAGCCCAGGCAGTCGAAGGTGTAGAAACCCATGGCGGTATAATCGTAGCGCATCATCCTCCCCAGACGCCGATGGGCGGTCTCTCGCTGCCTGTCGGGGTGAGCCTGCCGGCAGATTCGCAATCTGTCAACACATATGTTTAATTCTGGCCGCACATGTTCAGATTGGTCTTGCTGATGCCGCCATCACTTCTGGCGATTTCTCTCGGCTCAACTCGTGATCTTGATCGAAGTGCGCGATCATGATAGCTTTTGGATGAACAAATGTTCGACGATGGGAGCGCGAGGTGAAGGCGGCCATTCTAGCAGCCCCGAACGCCATGCGGATCGGCGACGCGCCCGATCCGGTCCAAGGTGAGGGGGATCTGATCCTGCGGGTCAAGGCCGCGACGATCTGCGGGACCGACATCCGCATCCTGCGGGGAAGAAAGACCGCGGGCGTGCGCTATCCCTCGATCATCGGCCACGAGTTCGCCGGCGAAATCGTCGAAGGCGATTCGACGTATCGGGCCGGCCAGCGGGTGGGCGTCTGCCCGGCAATTCCCTGCGGGCGGTGCGCGCAATGCCTGCGCGGGCGAGAGAACCTCTGCCCCTTCGGCGAGGCGATCGGATATCACATCGACGGCGCGTTCGCGCGAGTACATCCGCATTCCGGCGCGGGCGGTGGCACTCGGCAACGTGCACCCGCTGCCGGATGACCTCGGAGACGAGGAGGCCGCGCTGATCGAGCCGCTGGCCTGCGTGATCAACGGCCAGAACAAGGTAGGGCTGGGGCAGGGGGACACGGTGGTCGTGCTCGGATCGGGGCCGATCGGCACGCTGCACATCAAGCTCGCGCGGTTGCGCGGGGCGGCGCGGGTGATCGTCAGCGAGCCGAACACGGGGCGTCGCGCGGCGGCACTGGCGGCGGGCGCCGACGTCGCGATCGATCCGACGGCCGAGGACCTGCACACCCGGGTTCGCGAGGAAACCGCGGGGCTCGGGGCCGACGTGGTGATCTGCGCGATCGGCATCCCGGCGCTCGCCACCCAGGCGATCGGGCTCGCCGGCTGCGGCGGCAGGGTCAGCCTGTTCGCGGGCTTCAGCAAGGGCGAGCTCGGGCAGCTCGACATCAACGCGATCCATTACGACGAGATTCGGGTGATCGGCTCGTTCGGGTTGTCGCGGCTCGACTTTGCGACGGCACTCGGCGTGCTCGCGAGCCGGCAGGATCGACACCTCGGACATGGTTACCCACCGATATCCGCTCGCCCGCCTCGAGGAAGCCTTCGGCATGGCCGAGGGCGGCGGGGCGATGAAGGTGGCGATCCTCGATGCCTGAGGTGGAGTCCGACGCCGAGGCGTTCGACGTCGCCATCATCGGCGGCGGCATCAACGGCTGCGGCACCTTTCGCGACCTCTGTGCCCAGGGGGTGCGCTGCCTCCTGATCGAGCGCGAGGATTTCGCTGCGGGCGCCTCGGCGGCGTCGTCACGGCTGATCCACGGCGGGCTCAAGTATCTCGAGACCGGCGAGTTCCGGCTGGTGCGCGAGTCGGCGACCGAGCGGAACATGCTGCTCGCCACGGCGCCGCATGTCGTCACGGCGCTGCCCTGCATCGTGCCGGTCCGCTCGTGGACCGGGGGCATCGCCGGGTCGATCGCGCGCTTCCTGCACATCGCGGCGAAGCTGAACGACCGCGGCTACCTGATCACCGCGCTGGGCCTCGGGTTATACGACGCCTACGGCCGGAAATTCCGGGCGATGCCGCGGCACCGGATGCTGCGCGGCGCGGCGCTGCGGCGGGAGATGCCGGATCTGGACCCCGGCATCGTCGGAGCGGGGCTCTACTACGAGGGCCGGATCAGCTGCGCCGAGCGGCTCGCGCTGGAGTTGGTGCTCGACGGCGAGGCAATGAGCCCGGACAGCCGGGCGGTCAACCATGCCGAACTGCTGGCGCCCGAGGGCGACGTCCTGCGGTACCGGCTGGGCGCCCGGATCCACCGGGTGCGGGCGAGCTGCGTCGTCAACGCCGGGGGAGCCTGGATCGACAGGATCAATGCCGATCTCGGGATCGAGAGCGCAATGATCGGGGGGAGCAAGGGCTCGCATCTGGTGGTGGAAAACCCGGCGCTCCTTGCCGCGCTGAAGGGGCGGATGGTCTATTTCGGCACCGCGGACGGGCGGGTGAACCTGGTCTATCCGCTGTTCGGGCGGGTGCTGATCGGGTCGACCGACATCGCGGTCTCCGATCCTGACGCCGCGGTCTGCGACGAGGACGAGGTGTCCTACCTCTGCGCCACGGTGGCCGAGGTTTTTCCCGGGATTCCGGTGACCGAGGATCAGGTCGTCTACCGCTTCTGCGGGGTGCGGCCGCTGCCCCGAGCCGACGCCGCCGATGTCGGCAGCGTCACCCGCGACCATTCGATCGCGACCGCTTCGCTTCCGGGGACCGACGTCAGGGTGTTCTGCCTGATCGGGGGCAAGTGGACGACCTTCCGCGCCTTCGCCGAGCAGGCGACCGACCGGGTGCTGGCGGAACTCGGCCGGCCGCGGCGATGCACGACCGTCGCGATGCCGATCGGCGGTGGACGGGATTTTCCGCGCGATGCCGCGAGCCGGGCGGCGATGTGCGCCGATCTTGCGCGCGCGGGCGGCGTGAGCCCCGTGAGGGCCGACACGCTGCTTTCGCGCTACGGGACGCGCGCCCGGGACTATTGCGAACGGCTCGCGGGCGAGGGCGAGACGATGCTGGCGACGCTGCCCGACTACGCGCGCGAGGAGATCGCGCACATCGCGCGGACCGAGCGCGTGGGCACCCTCGATGACATCCTTCGGCGTCGAACGTCGATCGAGCTGACCGGGCGCGCGGCTGCCGACGCCGTTGCCGAGCTGACCGGGTTGTTTCCCGAACTGGCGGATCGCTCGATCGGCCGCCCCGAAGGCACGCTGTCGACGGGAGCGGGGTAGGACCTCGGTCTGGCGCGATCGCTTGCAGAACTGCTCGGGGGGGATCCCGAGGCCTCGCTCACGCCTTCGCGGCGACGATTGCCGAGCGGGGGACCTCCTCGGTTTCGGCCATCCTCGCAAAATCGGAGCGTGCGCGCGTCAGGTCGGCGGCGGTGGTGATCTTGTAGTTCGCCTCCGAGCCGGGGACGATCCGCACCTCGAGCCCGGACGCGCGTGCCACCGCCACGTCGTCGGCGGCGTCGTTGGGGTGGACGCGGTGCGCCGCGAGGATCCGCTGGAAGTGAAAGCCCTGCGGGGTCTGCGCGCGCCAGAGGCCGGCCCGCGGAACCGGGCCGAGGGCGCGGTCGTCTTCGGCCTGCCAGAGGGCGTCGACGACCGGCAGGGCGGCAAAGGCGCCGGGGACGACGTCGAGGGCATCGATGACCGCGCCCACCACCTCGGACGGGACGAAGGGCCGCGCCGCGTCGTGGATCAGCACGCGATCGGGGGCCCGCGGCACCAGCGCCTCGAGCCCCTTCATCACCGACGCTGCCCGTGTCGCCCCTCCGGCCACGGGGGGCGGAAGCCGCGGGTCGTTGAGCCCGCGCAGCGCCCCGGCGCAGAGGTCGCGGTCGTCGGGGTGGATGACCACCTGGATGACATCGAGGCGACCGAGCGCGAGAAAGCGGTCGACGCAGAGCCGGAGCGGACAGCTCCCGCCGAGGGCGGCGTACTGCTTGGGAGTGTCCCCTCCGAGGCGATGGCCGCGTCCGGCCGCAACGATGACAGCCGCTGTCAGCATCAGGCGTTCCTAGCCGGTCCGGGGAGCGTCGTCGAGAAGCCTCGGACCCGGCTACGCGGCGGTCGTCGCCTCGGGCGCGCGGTTGCGGGGCTTGCCGGCGCGGCGGTTGCGGGGTTTCGCCGGGGGTTCGCTCGGCGGGGAGGTGACGAGCTCCACCTGCTTGCCGTAGAAGCCCGAGGGATCGCGGCGCTGCGAGACATTGACGACCGCGGTATCCGCGAGCTCCGTCGACAGGATCGAAAGGATCATCTGCCGGTTGGTTTCGTCGAGCGGGTCGAGGCCCTCGTCGCAGATCAGCCACTTTGGCCGCGCGAGCAGAAGCCGCGCATATCCGAGCCGCTCCTGCTCGCCCATGCCAAGCTCGTTGTCCCAGCGGGCCGCGTGGTCGAGGTCGCGCGCGAGGGACTCGAGACCGACCCGCTCGAGCGCCGCGCGCAGATCCTCGTCGTCGTGCCGCTCACCGTTGGAATTGAGCGTCCCGCGCAGCGGCCCGGACCGGATGTAGGGGCGCTGGGTGAGGTAGGCGACCTCGCCCGCCGGGGGAAGGCTGATGCGTCCCGAGCCGGCGCTCCAGAGCCCCGCGACGGCGAGAAAGAAGCTGGTGAGCCCGGAATTCGGCCTGCCGAGGATGAGCGCGCGCTCGCCCGGCGCGATCTCGAGCCGCGGCTGCTTCAGGGCAACGCAGCCGTGGCGGGTCTCCACGCGGACCGCGTCGAGGACGATCCTTTCGCCGGCGTCCTCGCGGCGCTCGATCAGACCGGCGCCAGCTTCGACGGCGTCGAGATCGAGCAGTGCCTGTCGGAAGTTCATCACCCGCAAGAGCGTCGCCCGCCAGTCGGCGATGGAGCCGGTGTTGTCGACGAACCAGCGCAGCGACTGCTGCACCTGATTGAAGGCGCCGACCACCATCATCAGCTCGCCGAAGCTGAGCTTACCGGCGAAGTAGCCCGGGGCGGCGACGATGATCGGAAAGACCAGCCCGACCCAGCCGTAGCCGGCGGTCACCCAGGTCAGCCGCATCCGGGCGAAGGCCATTCGCCGCAGGATCGCGATGAGGGTGCCGAGGCTCGCCTCGATGCCGCGCAGGCTGTCGGCCTCGCCGTTGCTGAGAGCGATGCCCTCGGCCCGCTGCGAGCCCTGCACCAGGGCGAAGCGGAATTCGGCCTCGTGCGCGTAGCGATCGGTTCCGAGAGCCACGAGCGGCCAGCCGATGCGCCAGGAGATCAGCGAGCCGGAAAGGGCGTAGATCAGCGCGGCCCAGACCATGTATCCAGGGATGACGATGTCATGGCCGGCGATCGGAAGAACGACGCCTGCCGAGAGGATCCACAGCACGCCGATGAAGCTGGCGAGAAGCACCGTGGATTGCACGAGGCCGATGGCGAGGTCTGTCGTGAGCTCGGTCAGGTTCTGCGCGTCGGCCTGGATCCGCTGGTCGGGATTGACGCCGATCTCGCCGGCGCGACCGATGCGGGCGGCGCGCTTGCGAGTCATCCAGTTTGCGATCAGGTCCCTTGTCGCAAGTTCGCGGAGCCTCACCCGGATCAGCTGGTTCAAAAACGTCTGTCCGACGTTGAGGACGAGAAGGGCGCCGGCGATGATGAAGAAGACGCCGAGCTGGTGCATGAACCCGCTGAGGTCGCGGCGCTGGATGGCATCGTAGAACGGCTGGTTCCAGGCGTTCAGTCTTACCTGAACGGCGGCGGTCGCGACGATGGTCAGCACGATCGCGGCGGCGAGGAAGTAGAGCTTGCGCCGGCCCGGCGTGCGGTTCACCGCGCGGATCAGCGCGCCCAGCTGATGCAGAACGCTGTCATCATAGGGGGCGATCGGAGCGGTCATGCGCGGCACCCTGCCATGACATACGGTCCGAGGCCATCGCGCTTGGCGACGGAGCGGAAGTCCGCGGCGGGCTTCGCGGCGGCGTATGCCGACGGTCGCCCGGAGAAGAGCCCAGCCGGGCAAAGCCCTGGATTAGCGGACGTCCGGACGCGCGCGGCGCATGGGCAGCGCATTTGATTTGCATATGCCTGATCCAGGCGCACGAGTGGTCAGGACGGTCTCACATCTCGGCGAGCGGTCATGCGATCGACGCGTCGGCACTCGCAAACGCGTTCGCCTCGGCGAGGGCGAGCGCGGGCGCGTAGCGCTCGCCGATCCGAAGCAGGCCCTCGGTCGAGTAGTGCAGGCCGTCGTCGTCGGCGACGCTCGGCGTCCGGCTGGAGGCGACGGCGGTGTAGGGCACCACGGCGGGCAAGCGCAGCACTTCGTCGCGGATGGCGATGCGCTCGGGGAACGACGCGACGAAACCCGCGGGCAGCTCGCCGAAGACGATGGGAAGCTGCGCCGCCTCGAGGTCGGCGCGGACGCTTGCGACGAGGCGGAGGAGCGCGGCGCGAAACGCCGCAGGGTCCATGGCGTTGCTGCCGTCGGTCTCGAAGCCCTGGAAGAGCATCGCCCGCAGGCGCCACGCCGGATGCGCGGCGAGGACGGTACGGGTGAGCGCGATCAGGTTCTCGTAGAGGTCGTCGCCGGGATTCCAGCGCCGGTTCCAGAAGCTGGTGCCGCCGACCGCGCCGGGGACGAAGACGACGCGGTCGCCCGGCCGCGTCGCGAGGAAGTCCTCGCTGAAGCGCCTGGCGATGAGGAAGGGACCGGCGTCGCCGGCGGCGGTGCGGACCTGCGCGCTCGGCGCGATCGGGCGGCCCTTCTGGGTCACGAAGCGCACCGCGGCCGGCCATGGGGCGGATCCGTCGGCGTCGGCGCGGCTGACCATGTTGCTCTGGCCGGCGAGCGGGAAAGACCCAGGTGGTCGGGCCGGGGTCGGCGACGGTGAGGCGGCGGGACGCGGCGCCGGCCTCGATCTCGATCGCGGCGCCGGGCGCGGCGAAGGAGGGCACGCGGAACGTCGCCGTGCCGAGGCTCGCGACGACGGCGACGCCGCCGACCCGGACGGTGGGCGGTTCGGGGGACGAGCCGGCGACGGTGAAGAGGCCGGCAGGGGCGAGATCGCCGGTGACCTCGAGCGATGCTGCGGACATCATGGCACCACCGTGAAGCCGAGGACGCAAGGGGCGTCGCCGAAGCGCTCGATCGCGTCGAGCGCCTGGCCCTCGTGCTGGACGAGGAACAGCCGGTCGGGGTTCTCGTGCGGGTTGCGGTCGGGCCAGACCCGGCGCCCGGCTTCGGGGTCGCGGCCGTATTTCGCGAGCATCCCGGGCGTCACCGTGAAGCTGAGGGTCGCGGATTCGCCGGGTTCGAGGGTGGCCTGGCGGTGGCCGAGGCGCTCCAGCAGGCGCGGGACCCGCTCCTCGCAGACGAGATCCTGATAGTAGAGATGCACCGTCTCGGTTCCGGCGCGGTTGCCGGTGTTGGTCACGCGAACGCTGGCGGTGATGGGCGCCTCGCCCGAAGCGGAGAGGCTGGCGGAGTCGAGCGACCAGTCGGAGAGCGCGAAGCTGGTGTAGGAGTAGCCCTCGCCGAAGTGGTAGGCGGCCGGCCACCGGGCGCCGAGGCCGAGGTAGTAGGCGCACCAGTGATGGCGCTGGCGGCGCGAGGCGGAGCCGCGAACCACCGGCACCGCCGGGCGGTCGAGGCGCGCCTGCCGGGTGTCGAAGCCCGAGGTGATGCCGTCGGCGATCGGCAGGCCGTGCGAGAGCCGCCCGGTGGGCGCGCAGGCGCCGGTGAGGATGTCGGCGATGGCGTCGCCGGCGAAGGTTCCGAGCTGGCCGGCCCAGAAGATCGCGTCGGCGGCGGACTCGATCTCCTCCGGGATGTGCAGCGCCCGGCCGGCGGTGACGAAGACGATGAGCTTTGCGGCCGGGTTGGCGCGGCGAACCAGACCGACGAGCTGGCGCTGGATCTCCGGCAGGCGGGGGTCGGCGAGCGCGGCGGATTCGCCGCTCCAGCCGTGCGGCTCGCCGAGGAAGAGGAGGACGTGCGTGGCGTCGCGCGCGACGGCGACTGCCTCGCGCAGCTCGCGACGGGCGGCGGGTCCGCCGCCGGCGGCGACGGTGTAGTCGCAGCCGCGGGCGTAGCCGGCATCGGGCCAGTGCTGCCGGAGGGCGGTGAGGGGCGTCGTCACCCGCTCGAGATGCCGGTTGGCGTGGCTCGAATAAGCGCCGAGCCAGTCCTCCGGATCCTGGTGCGCGAGGGGACCGAGGACGCAGAGGCGGACGTCGCCGGTGCCCGAGGGGATCGGCAGCAGCGAGGGGTCGGGGCGGGTCGGGCGCAGCAGGACCACCGAGGCGCGGGCGAGATCGCGGTAGGCGTCGGTGGGGCCGGCGAGGAGCCGCTGCTCGCGGTCGGGGGCAGTGCCGAGCCAGGGGTCGTCGAGAAGGCCGACGCTTTCCTTGAGCTCGAGCATCTCGGCGGCGCGGAGCATCAGTTCCTGGTGGGCGATGCGGCCCTCGTCGACGAGGGCCGGCAGGTGCTCGAGGAAGAGGAGCGAGCAGAGGTCGATGTGGACGCCGCCCTCGGCGAAGGCGCGCAGCGCGGCCTCCTTCGGGCTGCCTGCGTAGCCGAAGCCGCCGTAGAGCTCGTAGATGCCGTCGTAGTCGGACTCGATGATGGCGCCGGGACCGGCGTGCCGCTTCACGAGGTCGCGGAGGAACGGGTCGGCGTGGGCGGGGACGCCGTTGAGCGCGACGAAGCTCATCATCACCCCGTGCGCGCCGGCCTCGAAGCCGCCGGCGTAGCGCGGCAGCACGGTCTCGAGGAACTCGGTGCGCTCGATCGGCAGTGCGGTGTAGTCGGGGCCGGCGGTGTACTGGTAGGGGCCCATGTGCTTGAGGATGACGGCGATGCGGCCGGAGGCGAGGAGGCCCTCGGTGCTGGCGCGGGTCACGTCGCTCATGAAGCGGGGGCAGGACACGATGCCGCCCTCCTGCGTGCGGCCCTGGTTCTGCGCGAAGGCGTAGTCGCAGGTGAGGCGGATCAGGGTCACCCCGGCGAGACCGGCGTCGGCCGCCGCCTGCGCGTGGGCGCGGCGGACGAGGTCCATGTCGAAGCAGTAGAGCGGGAAGGGGGCGACGAGGTAGAACCCGCGGCGGCCGTCGTCCTTGAGGAGCAGCGGCGGATGGCCGTTGGCGATCGCGATCTCCTGCAACTCGCGCAGGCGATCGCCGACGAGGCCGGTGCCGCCGATCTCGCCGCGGGCGACGGCGAGCGCGATGTCCTCGCCGGTCAGCCCCAGATAGCGCCCCGGATCGATCGAGGTGAGCTGGCCGGCGAGCTGCCGCGGCGTCATCCGCCCGGCGAGCGCCCAGGCCCGCTCGCCGACGTGTGCGGGCCGGGGGTAGGTCGGTGTTGTCGTCATGGTTGCTGCCCGCTGGATTCGGCAAAAATGCCACGCCATTAACAAATGCTGCTATCCGTTTACCATTCCTTAATTTCGTGCGCGCAATATTTCCTCCGTCAACTTATCATGAACACCCCGGATGCGTGGCGAGTGGAGCCGTGATGATGACGGGACCGACGATACTCCCGAGGGCGGGCGCCGCAAGAGCGCTGCCCCGGAAACCTGCCCCTTGAAGCGGCTCACGACCTTCTGGGGGCTGGTTTCGGCCTATTGGCTTTCGGACCGCTGGCGCGAGGCCTGGGCGTTGAGCGTGGTCGTGCTGGCGATCACGCTGTTGCTGAGCAAGGCCGCGGTCTGGGCGGCCACCGCGAGCGCCGATCTCATTGCCTCTCTGGCCGACCTGCATCAGCCGGACCTGGTCGATCCCGGGCGGGTCATCCTGCTCGCGGCGCTCGCCTACTTCGGGATCGCGTTCTCGCGGTCGGCGGGGATGGCGGTCCGGCACCTGGTATCGACGACGCTGCACCGGCGGGCACGCAAGTGGCTGATCGCCCGCTTCGACGCCGAGATCCTGTCCGACGAGCGCATTGCTTTCGACCTCATGAGCGACCGCGGGGCGGCGGGAGGAGGGGACGAAGCCCCCGGCGGCAAGGCGCGGATGCCGGATTCGATCGACCAGCGCCTCGATACCTGCACCGACCATCTCTACGGCGGCCTGATCGGCCTCGTGATGGGCTTCTTCGGGGCGATGGCGTCGATCGGCTTCGTCTCGGCAGCGCTGATCGCACGCAGCCAGCCGGTCGATTTCCTCGACCGGGCGGGAGCTGCGGCGAACCAGGCTCTCGAGGGCCTGTTCGGTGCGGCGATCGCAGGGCGGATCGACCTGGTGCCGGGCCAGTACGGCACCGCGATCCTCGCGGCCGTGCTCGTGGCGCTCTACATCCCGACGACGACGCTCTTCGCATGGCGGGTCGGGCGGGTGGTGCAGCTTCGCACCCTCGAGCGCCAGCGCAGCGACGGGGCCTGGCGCGGCGAACTCGCCTCGATGCTGAACCGGGTCGGTCTGGTCGCCGCCTCCCGCGGGCAGGCGGCGCAGCGCACCACCAACGCGCGGCTCTACGCCGGCATCGATCGCGCCTGGGGGCGGCAGAACGTCTGGGTCGCGACGATGCTGATGTTCACCGAGGTATCGAGCTTCCTGTCGCAGCGGCTGCTCGCCTACGTCCCGGCGCTTCCGGCGCTGTTTTCCGGCGCGATGAGCTTCCGCAGCTATGTCGCGAGCTCGGAGCTGACCGCGGAGCTGATCGGCGGCGCCTCGTGGTTCACCAACGTGATGTCCGAGTTCGCGGTGCTCAAGGCCAACGCCGCGCGGCTGACCGAGCTCGCCGACGCGATCGAGCGGGTGCGGGACCGCGACCGCTTCTACGGCGAGACCGGCATCCGCGCCTTCAAGCGCCGGGCGATCATCGCCGGCCCGATCCTGGCGGTCGAGGGGCTCGCGCTCTGCCATCGCGGGCACGACGCGCGCCCGTTCGTCACGCTGCCGCGGATGCTGATGCGCAAGGGCGACTGGCTGCACATCAGCGGTGCGAGCGGCTGTGGCAAGAGCTCGCTCCTGAAGGCGGTGGCGGGCCTCTGGCCCTACGGCGAGGGGCGGGTCTCGGTGGCGGCGGGGGCGCGGATCTTCATGGCGGCGCAGGAGGCCGACCTCCCCGACCACCTGACGCTGCGGGAGCTCGTGAGCTATCCGCGGCGCGGCGCGGACTTCGATGCGCTGGCGGTCGCGGAGGTGCTGTCGCGGTCGGGGCTCGGGAGCCTGATCCGCGAACTCGACGCGGTCCTGCACGATGGCCGGCCGTGGCGGGACGTGCTTTCCGGCGGGCAGAAGCAGCGGCTGGTGCTGGCGCGGATGCTGCTGCAGGAGCCGGACATCCTGCTGCTCGACGAGGCGACCTCGGCGCTCGATCCCCGTGGAGCCGCGGAGTTTCACGTCGCGCTTGCCGAACGCCTGCCGGAGGCGGTGGTGCTCGCGGTGCTGCATGCCGACACCGCGCCGGCGGACGCCTTCGGCAATCCCTTCTACAACCTCAACCTCGAGGTCGGGCAGCGCCTGACGGTGATCGACGGTTTCGGGGAGGCCGGCCCGTCGGCGCCGCCGCTGGTGGCGCGGGCGCAGTAGCCGGCGCAGCGGCCGGGCTTCTCCATCGACGCCGCCGCTGGTGGCGCGGGTGCAGTAGCCGGCGCAGCGCCCGGGCTTCTCCATCGACGCCGCCGCTGGTGGCGCGGGTGCAGTAGCCGGCGCAGCGCGCGGGCTTCTCCATCGACGCCGCCGCTGGTGGCGCGGGTGCAGTACCCGGCGCGGGCGTGGGCTTCCGTCTCCCGTGTGGGAGCGGGTATGGATTGCGCTGAGACGCTGGTCCCCCAGGGGGTTTGATGGCAAAGCGGCGCAGTCGGACGGGCGATTTCGAGGAAGAGGCCGTGCTCGACGTCGGGCAGTGGCAGACGCCGCGCTGTCTCCGGCACTTCGCCTGTCCCGGCTGCGGCTTCGCTCGGGAGCGGGTGCGGCTTGCGGGGAGACGAAGGGGTGCGGGGGCGTGATGGAGAAGCGGCGCAGCCAGACCGGCGATCTTGACGACGAGGCCCTGCTCGATCTCGTGCAGCGGCAGACGCTGCGCTACTTCTGGGACTTCGCCCATCCCGTCTGCGGCCTTGCGCGCGAGCGGAGCAACGTGACGCCGCGCTACGGGCTCGAGACCGTGACCACCGGCGGCAGCGGCTTCGGGGTGATGGCGATCATCGTCGGCGTCGCCCGCGGCTGGATCGGTCGCGCCGAGGCGGTCGAACGGCTGTGGACGATGCTGCGCTTCCTGCTCAAGGCCGAGAGCTATCACGGCATCTGGCCGCACTTCCTGAACGGCGACACCGGGCGGACCGTCGCGTTCAGCCGCAAGGACGACGGGTCGGATCTGGTCGAGACCTCCTTCCTGCTGGCCGGCTTGCTGTGTGTCCGACAGTTCTTCGATGCTGCGGACGAAGCCGAGGTCCGTCTGCGCGCGGCGATCGACTGGCTGTGGGGCGAGGCGGAGTGGAGCTGGCACACCCAGGGCGGACGCAATGTGCTCTACTGGCATTGGAGCCCGAACAACGGCTGGAGCATGAACCATGAGATCCGCGGCTGGAACGAGTGCCTGATCACCTACGTGCTGGCGGCCTCGGCGCCGCGCTATCCCGTGTCGCCCGAGGTCTACCATCGCGGATGGGCCGACGGGCGCGACTTCACGAGCGCACGCAGCTTCTACGGGATGAAGCTGCCGCTCGGGCCCGCCTACGGCGGACCGCTCTTCATCTCGCAGTATTCCTTCCTCGGCCTCGATCCGCGCGGCTTGAGCGATCGCTACGCCGACTACTGGCAGCAGAACCTGGCGCACACGCGGATCAACCGGGAACACTGCGTGCGCAATCCGAACGGCTTCGCCGGCTACGGCCCCGACTGCTGGGGGCTGACCGCCAGCGACAGCCCGCGCGGCTACGACGCGCATTCCCCCAGCCACGATCTCGGGGTGATCACCCCGAGCGCGGCGCTCGCCGCCTATCCCTACACGCCGGAGCATTCGCTTCGGGCGCTCCGGCACTTCTACGACCGGCTGGGCGACCGGATCTGGGGCGAGTACGGCTTCGTCGACGCCTTCAGCGAGACGCGCGGCTGGTACGCGGACACCTACCTCGCGATCGACCAGGGACCGATCGTGGTGATGATCGAGAACGGCCGGAGCGGACTGCTCTGGAAGCTGTTCATGGGCTGTCCGGAAATCCAGCGCGGCTTGCGGCTGCTGGGCTTTGCGAGTCCGACTCCTCGGGGAGGGCCTCGTCGCCTGAGGCCCGAGGCTATTCCGGGGGGAACGCATGGCGGACGGGGCGATCGCCGATGTCCATCTCCAGCGTGACCGGCCCGAGCCATGACGGCAAGGCCGGCTTCACGATGCTCGCGCCGAAGCGGCGTCTGATGCCGAGCGCGTGGCCGAGGATGAGGTTGGTATAGAGGCCGGGGCCGCTCGAATAGATCCGCCAGCCGCCGTCGACCGCAACGGTGCCGTCCCGGAGCCGCCGCCACCCGGCGCTGGCGCGGTAGCGGTCGCAAAAGGCGGCGTCGCTGCTGCTGAAGTAGGCATTGCGCTGCCGCGGCGCGGCCTGCGCGACCTGCGCGGCGACGATGACGGGGTTCACCACCTGGAGCGCCTGCCAGAGCGCGTCCGGCTCGTCGAGCATCGCCACGGCCTCGCCGTAACGCAGATGCGCATGCACGTACATGAGGCCGATCTCGCGGCCGAAGAAGGCCGCCGATTCCGCGCGACGGAAGATGCGCTCGACGCCGCCGTGGTAAGCCACCGGCCGGTCCATCAGTCGCGCGCCGTCGGCGAAGAGCAGGTGGTCGCGGATGAGGCGGAGGTGGTGCCGCGCCTGCTCCGAAGTGAAGAGGCCGGCGAGGATGCCACCGGTCATCGGCAGCAGCGAGTAGTGCAGGCCGGTGCGCCGGTCGCGGGGATGCAGCAGGAGTTCGGGCTCGGCCCCGTCCGGGTCGAAGAGCGCGTAGCCGGCGACGACGCCATCGCGGATCAGGTGGCGCTCGAAGTCGTCTCGAATCGCCGCCGCGAGGGTGCGCAGCTCGGCGGCCTCGGGCTTGCGTCCGCCGCGGGACAGCACCTCGGCGTAGCGGTTGAGCTGCTGGAAGAGCAGGGTGACGGTCCAGCTGCTGACCATCCAGTCGCGCATGTGCGGGTCGACCGGCTGCAACGAGTTGTTCCAGTCGCCTTCGCCGTAGCGGATGAGCCGCGTGCCGGGGATGAACCGCTCGCGCACGGTCGCGAGCAGCTTGTCGACATGCGCCGTGATCGGATCCCGGCGCGTGGTCGGCTGCAGGTCGTCGTCGCGCCGCCAGGCGACCGGCTCGTCGAGGATGCCGAAGTCGTTGGTGGCCTCGACGTAGTCACAGAGCGCCTTCAGCGGCCAGATGATCACGTCGCCGTGGCTGTGCCGGTCGCGGATCTGCGCGTAGGGCTCGAGCATGAACCACTGCGGCCAGTCGCCGCGGGTCTCCTGCTGCTGGGCGAACACCGTCGTGAGGATCACCCGAACCGGTGCGTCGTGCTCGAGGGCGAGCAGAAATTCGACCGGGCCCTGACAGACGTCGCGGGTGCCCCAGGCCGCGCCCCCGAACTGTTCGAGGCCGTGCGGCACGGTGAGATGGATCATCGCGTCGTGCGCGAGCCAGGGCAACAGGGTGTCGAGCGCCGCGACCCCGTCGCCTTCGCCGGTGAGCCGGAGGTTGCGCGTCACATGCTGCCAGTAGCGGGCGGCCGGCGCCAACATCGCGGTGTCATCGACGCCAGCGGCGTATTTCGCGGCGAGGCCTTCCGCGGCGGCGGGATCGTCGAGGGCGCCAACGACCGCGAAGGCGAGCGCGTCGGTGTGGTGGGTCAGCAGCGCGACATGCGCTCCGGCACGCGGTTGACCGTCGAGGTAGAGCAACTCGTCGCCGCCCACCGTCTCGATCGCCGCGGGGGTGGAGGTGACGAGGTGATAAACCGCGCCGGGGTAGCGCTGGCCCCAGAGCGAAGCCGGATCCGGACGAAAGGCGATGCGACGCCCGGCGGGGTCGATCTCGACCCGCCCGGCGTGGTCGAGCTCGCGCTCGCCGAGGATGAGGCCGGCAAAGACGAGGAAGCGGCAGGCCGGTCCGTCGACGGCGATGCGCCACTGCATCGCCGGATCGTCGCCCGAGGCGAGCGCCCGCACGGTGACCGTGCGGTCGTCGAGATGGTAGATCCAGCGGCAGTCGCTGAGCCCGATCTCGAAGACGGAGGGCTCGCCGAGAAGCCGCCAGCCGGCGCCGGCGTCGATCAGGACCCGCAAGCCGCCCGAGCGGGTGATGTTGTAGGGGTCGCGGGCCGGCGAGAACAGACGGTGGAACGAGGTGTTGCCGACCGTGAGGAGCGTGGAGAAGACCCCGTGCATCCACGGGGTGGCGCAGAGCGTCGTCTCGTCGAGGAGCATGCCCTGGCCGGTGCGCAGCATGGCGCCGTGACGACGCACGACGGCGCGCTCCTTCTCGCGCAGGACGACGTGGCGGTTGTGCTTGCCGTCGGCGACGAAGAAGGAGACGAGCTGGCCGTCGAGATGCTCTTCCTCGAAGCGGTGCGGGTAGCGCAGGGCGACGGCGGGCAGGTCGAGCGGCAGGCCCGGGAGCGGATGCGCGTCCTGCAGCAGGCTGCGCACCCGGGGACGGACGGTGGCGCGGGCGGGGGCGAAATCGCGCCGCGCGGCCTCGACCTCGTCGATACGCGCGAGGTCGGCGTCCCCCGAGGCGGCGGCGTGGTCGGGGTCGAAGCAGGCGAAGAACGTGCAAGTGGCGGCCGCGCCGGGCCGGAGCGCGATGGTCTGCGATCGGATCATCGGGCAGGCGACCTCGTGCTGGAGCCTTTCGCTCGGGAGGTCGCGGGCGGGGTCGATGCTGCCGAGGTCGCGGTAGTCCGGGCCGAGCAGCGCCCGCGCATCAGTGGCGAAGGCGGCGGCGCCGTCGAGGCAGCCGTGGGCGACCCAGGGATGGGTGCCGCCCTGCGCGAGGTTCTGCCGGCTCATGACCACCGGCCCGCAGCGAGGATGCAGGGCGACGTGATGATCGATGTACTGAGAGGCGTAGGCCTCGTTGCTCATCACGAAGCCGCGCTCGCCGAGGCCGACGTCCTGCACGAGGGTCGCGTCACACTCCAGCAACCGGCGGCCGGTATTCGTGAGCTGCACGACCCAGAGCCAGAGGGGGCGCTCGGGGTGCAAGAAGAGCGTGACGCTGTGCTCTAGGTCGCGCGCCACGCCTTGCCAGGAAAAGCGATCGGCGGCGAGGGCGACGGTCACGTCCGCCTGCGGTCCGACCGCATCCACGATGCGCGGGCTCGGTGCCGCCGAGGCGGAGGCAGAGGCGGCCGATGCCGCCGTCGAGCGGAGAGCCCTGGATTTGGTTGATCAGCGTCCGGCCGCGCTCGCGGCGATGCTCGATGGCGAAGAGGCATCCGTTCGGCAGGAGGCTGATCGACAGGCCGGACGCGCTCTCGATGCGGCTGAGGCCGATATCGCTCTCGCGGGGAAGCTCGAAGCTGCGCGTCATCGAAGTCTCCGGGTCGGCGGCAGGGTTCCGAGCATCGGCCTGACGCCCGCGGAAGGATAGCGCATTCTGCCGCCCGGCGGGCTACGCGGCGATGAAGAGGATCCAGACAGCGGCGAGCGCCAGGCAGGCGAGCGCGACGGGGACGCCGGCGCGGGCGAACTCGCCGAAGGAAATGACGACGCCCTTGGTCCGCGCCTGCTCGACGACGATGATGCCAGCGAGGCTGCCGAAGATCACCATGTTGCTGGAAAAGCCGGTGCCAAGCGCCATTGCCGCCCCGGCGGCGTCGCGGTCGGCGGTGTCGCCGAGATAGGGGATGAGCAGCATCACCGCGGGGTTGTTCCCGACGATGTTGCTCAGGACGGAGATCACCAGGAAGAGCGTCATCGGGTGGCCGAGGTCGACGCCCGCGGCCTTGAGGTCGCCGAGCACGTGCTGCGGCAGGCCGGTCGCCGCCATGGCGGCGTTGACGATGAAGAGCCCGATCAGGAGCAGGAGGAGGTCGCCGTCCACATGGCCGAGCATGTCGGACGAGGCGATCTTCCGGTTTATGAGCAGGAGCGCCGCAGCGCCGAGGGCGACGAGTTCCTTGGACCAGTCGGTCAGCACGAAGGCGAGGACGACCGCGGCGGTGACCGCGGCCGCCTTCGCGGTCTCCCAGCGGTTGATCGGTGGCGGCGTCGCGACCTCGCCAGCGGGGGCGTTGTGCCAGCGGCGGCGGTAGAGCACGACGATGAGCGCCCACACGATGATGAGCGACAGCAGGGCGGGCAAGCCGGCGATCCGCAGGAAACCGTCGAAGGAGATGCCGAGCCCCTGAGCGGCGATGATGTTCTGCGGGCTGCCGATGATCGTTCCTGCCGAGCCCGCGTTCGCGGCGAAGCAGAAGCCAAGCAGGAAGGGGACCGGATTGAGGCCGCGCGAGAGCGTGATCGCGATGAGAAGCGGCGTCATCGCCACCACCACCACATCGTTGGTCAGGACGGCGGAGAGGAGCCCCGCGACCGCGATCAGGATCGCGAGCAGGACGGGCGGCGCGACGCTGAGGGTCGCGACGCGGTGGGCGGCCCAGGCGTAGAAGCCGGAGACGACGAAGGCGGCGGAGACGACCATGAGACCGAAGAGCAGGCCGAGAGTGCGATAGTCGATGGCGTCCCAGGCGGCCGGCGGGGTGATGCGGGCCGTGGCCAACAGGATCAGCGCGCCGACGATCGCGGCGCCGGTCCGGTCGACCTTGAAGCCCGGCACCTGGCCGAAACCCATCGAGACGTAGACGAGGATGAAGACGGCGAGGGTCAGCGCCATGCGGAGACGGCCTGGAAAAGCGAAACGGCGGACGCGGTCACATTTTGACGTCTGCGGCCGTGTGGTATTCGTTGCGGATCGTTGCGAGATCGACGGTCGGCTTCGGCATCTTCATCTTCAGGCCGTCGAGGGTGTCGGCGAGGATCCGCGACACCGCGAGGTTGCGGAACCACTTGTGGTTGGACGGGATGACGTACCACGGCGCGTGGTCGGTCGAGCAGCGCTCGAGCATCGCCTCGTAGGCCTTGACGTAGTCGTTCCAGAAGCTCGCGCTCCTTGTAGTCGCTGTCGCTGATCTTCCACTGCCGCTCGGGGTCGTCGAGCCGCTGCTTGAAGCGCGCGAGCTGCTCCTCGGGCGAGATGTAGAGGAAGAACTTGACGATCGTCGTGCCGCTGTCGGCGAGGAGCTTCTCGAAGGCGTTGATCTGGTCGTAGCGCTTCGACCAGACCGCCTTCGGGACGAGATCGTGGACGCGCACCACCAGCACGTCCTCGTAGTGCGAGCGGTTGAAGACGGCGACCTGGCCGCGGCCGGGGGTATGCTGGTGCACCCGCCAGAGGAAGTCGTGCGCGAGCTCGATCGGCGTCGGCTCCTTGAAGCCGGTCACGGTGGTGCCCTGCGGGTTCATCGCCGTCATGACGTGCCAGACGGTGCCGTCCTTGCCGGCGGCGTCGATGCCCTGCAGCACGACGAGGAGTGCGTGCTTGCCCTCGGCGTAGAGCCGGTACTGCAGCTCGGTCAGGCGGCTGACCTCCTTGGCGAGCTCGGCCTGGGCGCTCTCCTCGTCTCGTGCTTGCCGTGGAAGTCCGGATCGATCGCCTTCGAGCCTGACCTTCGAGCCGGGCTCGACGATGAGTTGCTTGCGGTAGTTCACGGCGTCCCCCTACCGGCTCGCTGCCGGCTTCAGCGGTGCGTTCACGATGTCGACGCTTCGCATCCGGCGCGACGTCATATCGTCGAGCAGCCGCTCGCCGGCCGACCCGGACCAGCCCGAGGACCAGCGAGCCAGACGAGGTTGTAGCCCCAGACCCAGGCGATGGTCGTCCACGGGATCGGCGGGCACCAGCCAGCCGAAGCCGCACATCAGCGACCGCGAGCGCCTGGGTGGCGAGGATGCGCCGCAACGAGCGGCAGCGCCGGCCAGGGCGGCCGGAAGAACCAGCCCTCGCTGCGGGTCACGAAGAGCAGCAGGTGGCCGCCGGCGACGAGCTGCAGGAACATCACCGTCTGCAGCGTCGCCTGGCTCGCAAGGCCGAAGCGGGCGCGAGAGCGCGGGGTCGGACAGGATCGCGAGGCCGATCAGCAGCAGGCCGAAGGACTGGACGCACGCAGAAGAAGCCGAGGATGCCGGAGATCGACAGCAGCCGCGCCATCTTCCAGCGGATCGGCTTCGGGCTGACCGGGGTGTGGTCGTAGGCGATGGTCATGATCGGGATGTCGTCGAGGAGCGACATGATGACGATCATCACCGCGGTCAGCGGCTGGAAGCCGAGGAAGACCGTCGAGAGCACGACCAGGAACATGATGTCCATGGTCAGCGCCACCCGGTAGATGGTGTAGGTGGTGATCCGGCCGAAGATGCGCCGGGCCTCGTCGATCGCGGAGTTGATCACCGAGAGGCCGGGGGCGGTGAGGATCAGCGCCGCGGCGCCGCGCGCGGCGTCGGTCGCGCCGGAGACGGCGGTGCCGCAGTCGGCCTGCTTCAGCGCCGGGGCGTCGTTGACGCCGTCGCCGGTCATCGCGACGAGGTGGCCGCGGGACTGCAGCGCCTTGACGATGGCGTACTTGTGCTCGGGGAAGACGCGGGCGTAGCCGTCGGCCTTCTCGATCGCGTCGACGATCGCCGGCGGCACGTGGTCGGGGTCCATGTCCTTGGGGAAGGCGTCGGCGGCGGCGACGATGTTGGTGCCCATGCCGAGCTCGCGGGCGATCTCGATCGCGATCGCGGTGTCGTCGCCGGTGATCATCTTCACCGCGATGCCCTTGGCCTTCGACCGCGTCGATCGTCGCCTTCGAGTCGTCGCGCGGCGGGTCGAACATCGGCAGGATGCCGAGGAGCGACCAGGTCGTGCCGCCGTCGTCGGAGCGCGCGACCGCGAGCGCGCGGCTGCCCTTGGCGGCCAGCGTCGTCGACCGTCGCCTTCACCTTCGCCGCGACGTCGTCGGCCGGCTTGGCCAGGTCGACGATCGCCTGCGGCGCGCCCTTGGCGACCGACGATCTCCTTGCCGTCGGCGCCCTTCACCTTCGCCTCGGTGCGCTTGGTCACCGGGTCGAAGGGGGTGAAGCTCTCGACCGTGTAGCCCTTGGTGGCGTTCGGGTCGGTCGAGCCCCTCGATGACGCAGGTGTCGATCGGGTCCTTGTCCTCGAGCCGCGAGGCGAGCGCCGCGGCGAGCACCACCGCCTGCGGGTCGGTGGCGGCGAAGAGGATCGGGTCGCCGAGCTTGAGCTGGTTCTTGGTGAGCGTGCCGGTCTTGTCGGTGCAGAGGATGTCGACGCCGGCCATCTCCTCGATGGCGGCGAGGCGCGAGACGATGGCCTTCTGCCTCGAGAGCGCGAGCGCGCCGAGCGCCATGGTGATCGAGAAGACCGCCGGCATCGCCACCGGGATCGAGGCGACGAGCAGCACCAGCACGAACTGCAGGATGGTCAGCGCGTCGTCCCAGCGCCAGTCGTGCGGCGACCACGATGTCGCGGTAGACCTGCGCGGCGACCAGGAAGGCGGCGAGCACCGCGCCGAGGACGATCAGGAAGTTGCCGATCTGGAACATCGCCTTCTGGGCGTGGCTCGCCGCGCCGGCGCCGGCGACGAGCTTGGCGGTGCGGCCGAAGAAGGTCTCGCCGCCGGTCGCGATGACGACGCCGTCCATCTCGCCCTGCTTGACGATGCTGCCCGAGTAGGCCTCGTCGCCGACCTTCTTGGCCACCGGCAGCGACTCGCCGGTCAGCGCCGACTGGTCGATCGAGGCATAGTCGCCCTGAGATCAGCCGCAGGTCGGCGGGGACGATGGCGCCGAGACGGATCTCGACAACGTCGCCGGGGACGAGCGTCGCGGCCTCGATCGAGCTCCACTGGCCGTCGCGGAGCACCGTCGCCTCGGGCGCGAGGCCCTTCTTCAGTGCCGCGAGCGCGTTCGTCGCCTTGCGGTCCTGCCAGAGGTCGAGCGACGGCGTTGAAGACGAGCAGGCCGACGATGATCGCGAAGTCCGGCCAGTGGCCGAGGATCGCGGAGACGACCGCCGCCGCCTCGATCATGAAGGCGATCGGGCCGACGAAGCAGCGCAGCACCTTGCGCGCGAAGCTCTCCTCATGCTCGGCGATGCCGTTGGGGCCGTACTTGCCGAGGCGCGTCTTCGCCTCGTCGGCGGAAAGCCCCTGGTCCGGCTTGACGCCGAGCGTGGAGAGCACCTGATCGAGCGGCGCCTTGTCGAGCCCGTCGCCGGCAGGGCCGGTCTGAGCGTCCATTCGTATGTCCCCCACGGGCGAGCAGGCGCCGCAGTGCAGATGGTCATCGCAAACCGGCAATCGGTCAACAACTTGTGCGGCGGGGAAGCGCGATGCGGCCGTGACACTTTCCGCGGCAACGCCCTCGTCCGGGCGCGACGCGCCGCTATAGTGACCCGGACCGAGAGTGACGGAAAAGCGGCACCGGCGCGATGAGCGAGACGATCGAGATCTTCGTCATGCTGCTTGCCGTCCTGGCGGCGGTCGCGGTTCTCGCGCGACGCCTCTCCACCGCGCCGTCGATTCTGCTGGTGGTCGCCGGCAT
The DNA here is from genome assembly GCA_963737485.1 of uncultured Alphaproteobacteria bacterium. Taxonomy (GTDB): domain Bacteria; phylum Pseudomonadota; class Alphaproteobacteria; order Rhodobacterales; family Rhodobacteraceae; genus Amaricoccus. The sequence goes on from CAVTSR010000016.1 coordinate 111,661, forward strand.
CGCTCTCGCCCTGGTTCCGGGACTGCCGCGGGTTCAACTCGCCCCGGAGTTCGTGCTCATGGTGCTGCTGCCGCCGATCATCTATTCGGCGGGGGTCGCGATGAGCTGGCGAGAGTTCCGCTTCAACCTCCGGCCGATCGGATTGCTTGCCTTCGGTTGCGTGGCGTTCACCTGCTGCGCGGTGGCGGGTGCGGTGCATTGGCTGCTCGGCTGGCCTTGGGCGGTCAGCTTTCTGCTCGGCGCCATCGTCTCGCCACCGGACGTCGTCGCTCCGCTGGCATTGGCGCGACCGCTCCAGGTGCCGCGGCGGCTGCTGGTGGTGCTCGAAGGCGAGGGGCTCGCCAACGATGCGACCGCACTCATTCTCTATCGATTTGCGGTGCTGGCGATCCTCACGGGCGCCTTTGCACCGCTCGAGGCGGCGCGGACCTTCGGGCTGATCGTGGTGGGCGAGATCGCCTACGGCGTAGGCATCGGGTGGCTGGGGTTGCGGCTGCGCCGCTGGGCGAGCGATCCTCCCGTCGAGATCGTGCTGTCGGTGATCACGCCCTATGCCGCCTATCTTGTGCCGCAGCATCTCGGCGGCTCGGGGGTACTGGCGACCATCGCTTGCGGGCTCTACGTGAGTTGGGAAGGCCCGCTGCTCATCGGCTCGTCGACGCGGTTGCAGGGCATCTTCTTCTGGGACCTGATCATCTACATCATCGAGGGGTTCGTGTTCCTGCTCACCGGCTTGCAGGCGCGGGCGCTGATCGAGAGCGCCGACGCGAGCTCCTGGCACCTGGTGATCGCGATCACCGCCCTGACCACGGCGGTGCTGATCGTCGCCCGCTTCGTCTGGGTGTTTCCGGCGGTCTACCTGCCGCGCTGGCTGGTGCCGTCCATCGCCCGCGCCGATCCGCTGCCGCCCTGGCAATGGTCGTTCCTGCTCGCCTTCACCGGAGTCCGCGGCGTGGTGTCGCTGGCGGCAGCGCTTGGCATCCCGCTGACGCTCGCCGACGGCACGCCCTTCCCCCACCGCGAACTGATCCTGGTGGTCACCTTCGGCGTGATCATCGCCACCCTCGTGGGGCTCGGCTCGCTGCTCCCGTTGGTCATCCGATGGCTGGGGCTCGCGCGTGGCAGCCTGGACGAGCGGCTGCACGAGCGGGAGGCGGAACTGGGCGCGCGCTTCGAGACGCTCGGGGTCGCACAGGCGCGCCTGCTCGAGATCGCCGCCGAACGCAACCTGCCGGAGGAGGTGACCGCGCTGGTCACGAGCTACCACGACAACCTGCGCAGCCAGTTCCCGACGACGATCACCGACGGCGTCGAGCGCGCCGCGCTCAATGACTGCGTCCGGCTGGAGCTGATCGAGACCGAGCGGCGGCACCTCCACCGCATGCTCGCCGAAGGTCGGATCACCGACGAGTCGCGCCGCCGGATCGAACGGGAGTTCGACCTGGAGGAAGCCGCGCTGGTCTCGCGCGGGGCCACCACGCTCGGGTAGGGCGGGCGGGCTCGACACGGCGGGCCGGATTCGCCAAACGGGGGAAAGGGAGGCGATGGCGATGGAATATCTCAAGCGCGGGGTGTCCGCATCGAGCCGGCGCGACAAGGACGCCAAGGTCCGCGGCACGGTCGAAGCGATCCTCGCCGACATCGAGGCGCGCGGCGACGCCGCGGTCCGCGATTATTCCGAGCAGTTCGACAACTACGTGCGGGAGAGCTATCGGCTCTCGGCCGAGGAGATCGCAGCGTTGGTCGCGCAGGTCCCGGCGGGCGACCTCGCCGACATTCGCTTCGCGCAGGCGCAGGTGCGCGGTTTCGCCGAGGTGCAGCGGGCGGCGCTGCAGGACGTCGAGGTCGAGACGCTGCCCGGGGTGATCCTCGGCCATCGCAACATCCCGGTGCAATCGGTCGGCTGCTACGTGCCGGCCGGCAAGTTCCCGATGGTGGCCTCGGCGCATATGTCGGTGGTCACCGCCTCGGTCGCCGGCGTGCCCCGCATCGTCGCCGCCACCGCGCCGTTCCAGGGCCAGCCCGTTCCGGCAGTGATCGCGGCGATGCACCTCGGCGGCGCGCATGAGATCTACGTGCTCGGCGGGGTGCAGGCGATCGGGGCGATGGCGCTCGGCACCGCGAGCATCGCCCCGGTCGACATGCTCGTCGGGCCCGGCAACGCCTTCGTCGCCGAGGCCAAGCGACAGCTCTACGGGCGGGTGGGGATCGACCTTTTCGCCGGGCCGACCGAGACCATGGTGATCGCCGACGAGACCGTCGACGCCGAACTCTGCGCCACCGACCTGCTCGGCCAGGCCGAGCACGGCTATGATTCGCCGGCGGTCCTCGTCACCGACAGCCGCCGCCTCGCCGAGGCGACGATCGCCGAGGTGGAGCGGCTGCTGACGATCCTGCCGACCGCCGAGACCGCGGCGCGGAGCTGGGCCGACTACGGCGAGGTGATCCTCTGCGACGGTCACGAGGAGATGCTGAAGGTCGCGAACGAGATCGCCTCGGAGCACGTGCAGGTGATGACCGACCGCGACGACTGGTATCTCGAGAACATGACGAGCTACGGCGCGCTCTTCCTCGGACCGCGCACCAACGTCGCGAACGGCGACAAGGTGATCGGAACCAACCACACGCTTCCGACCCGGAAGGCCGGGCGCTACACCGGCGGGCTCTGGGTGGGCAAGTTCCTCAAGACCCACAGCTACCAGAAGGTGCTGACCGACGAGGCGGCCGCCGCGATCGGGGAATACTGCTCGCGGCTCTGCATCCTCGAGGGCTTCGTCGGCCATGCCGAGCAGGCCAACATGCGGGTGCGGCGCTATGGCGGGCGCAACATCCCCTATGGCGCGCCGGCCGCGCGGGCGGACGGATTGGAATAGCCGTGGTTCAGTCGGCAGCCAACCTCAGCCCGAGGTAGCGGTCGAGCTCCTCGCCGTTTGCGAGGAGCATTGCGGAGGCGTCGCGGTGCGCGATCCGGCCGCGCTGCAGAATGACGGCTTCGCGGGTCAGGCGCAGGGCGATCGCGGCGTGCTGCTCGACGAGGACGACGGCGACGCTCGCGTCGCGCGATCATCCGGGCGATGGCGGCGGTGATTTCCTCGACGATGATCGGGGCGAGGCCCTCCAGCGGCTCGTCGAGGAGGAGGAGCGACGGGTTCGTCGCCAGGGTTCGGGCGATCGCCAGCATCTGCTGCTCGCCGCCGGAAAGCTGGTTGCCCATGTTGCCGCGGCGCTCCTCGAGGCGGGGAAAGAGGGCGTAGACGGCGCCCAGGTCCCAGCGGCCGGGGCGGGCAGCAGACGGTGAGGTTCTCCTCGACGGTGAGCGAGGCGAAGATGTCGCGTTCCTGCGGGACCCAGCCGAGGCCAGCGCGGGCGCGGGCGTGCGGCGGCATGCGCGAGATGTCGCGGCCGCGGAAGTGGATCGAGCCGCGGGCGAGCGGCACGAGGCCCATGATGGCGAGAAGCAGCGTGGTCTTGCCGGTGCCGTTGCGCCCCAGGAGCGCGAGGCTGCCATCGGGGGGCAGCGCAAGCGAGATGCCGTCGAGGACCACGGCTTCGCCGTAACCGGCGCGCAGGTCGCGAAGCTCGAGCAGGGGCTCAGGCATGGCTCGTCTCGCCGAGGTAGACCTCGCGGACGCGGGGGTCCGACCGGACGGTGTCGGGGTCGGCCTCGAGGAGGACGGCGCCGGCCACCAGCACGGTGATCCGGCTGGCGAAGCTGAAGACCAGATCCATGTCGTGCTCGATGAACAGCACGGCGATGTCTGCCGGAAGCGCTGCGATCACCGAGAAGAGCGCGGCGCTCTCGTCTTTCGGGACGCCGGCGGCGGGCTCGTCGAGGAGCAGGACCCGGGGGCCGGTCGCGAGCGCCAGCGCGATCTCGAGCAGGCGCTGCTGGCCGTAGGCGAGCTGGCGGGTCGGACGGTCGGAGACGTCGGCGAGCTGGAGTCGGGGCGAGGAGGCCGGCGGCCTCGTCGACGGCGCTTCGGTTGGCAGCGAGGCGACGCCAGAAATTGCCGGCGGTTCGCTCGCGTTCGCAGATGGCGAGCGCGACGGCCTCGAGCGGGGTGAGGTCGGGGAAGAGGGTATTGATCTGGAAGGTGCGGGTCAACCCCCGGCGGACGCGGGCGGCGACCGGCAGGCGGGTCACGTCCTCGCCGCCGAGCAGGATGCGGCCGGCATCCGGGGCAAGCTCGCCGGTGATGAGGTTGATCAGCGTGGTCTTGCCGGCGCCGTTCGGGCCGATCAGCGCGTGCCGGGCACCGCGGGCAAGCTCGAGCGAGACGTCGCGCGTGACCTCGAGCGCGCCGAAGCGCTTGGCGAGGGCAGCCGTGCGGAGCGCCGGAGCCTCGGTCACGGGGCTGGCCGGGCGGGGGGGCGGAGCGGGCCGGTCAGGCATCGCGGTGGCCGGCGAGGCGGGCGAGGCCGCCGAGGATGCCCCGCGGCATGACGAGGACGACGATCATGAGCAGGAGCCCGATCCAGAAGTACCAATACTGCGGGTTCAGGCCGGCGAGCTGGTCGCGGGCGAGCATGAAGATGAGCGCGCCGAGGACGGCGCCGTAGAGCCGGCCGGTGCCGCCGAGGATCAGCATCACGAGGATGTCGGCCGAGCGCTGGAAGCTCAGGGTGTCGAGCGAGACCGTGTCGGTCGTCTGGGTGAGCAAGGCCCCCGCGGCGCCGGCCATGGCGGCGGAGATCGTGTAGATCATCCGCAGGTGCATGCGGTAGTCCGCTCCGATGGCCGGCATCCGGCGGACGTTCTCGCGGATGCCGCGGAGCGCGAGACCGAAGGCGGAATTCACGAGCCGGCGGCTGAAGAGGAAGCCGGCGAAGAGGGCGGCAAGGGCATAGGCGTAGGCGGTGTAGCCCCAGAGGTCGAACTCGAACCTCCCGAGCACCGGCCAGGTGTCGATGCCGCTGCAGCCCGTCGGTGCCGCCGGTCAGCCACGGCATCGCGTTGGCGAGCTCGTAGGTCAGCAGGCCGAGGCCGAGCGTGATCATGATGAGCGCGAGGTGCCGGACCCGCACGACGATGAAAGCTGACGACGAAGCCGGCGAGCCCGGCGAGCGCCGCGGAGGCCGCGAGACCCGTCAGCGGCTCGCCCCAGCCGGCGGTGCTGAGGAGGCCGGCGGCGTAGGCGCCGAGGCCGAAGAACATCGCGTGGCCGAGCGTGACGATGCCGGCGTAGCCGAGGACGAGGTCGAGCGAGAGGGCGAAGAGCGCGGTGATCGCGATCTGGCTGGCGAGCGTCAGGTAGGTCGGGAAGACGAAGAACGGGACCAGCGTCGCGAGCCAGAACGCGAACTCCCAGGGCGACCAGCGGCTGCGGCGCCGGAGCCAGACCTCGGGGCGCTCGCCGCGGCCATCAGCGCTTTCCGAACAGGCCCTGCGGGCGGACGAGCAGGATCGCGACGAGGAGGAGGTAGATCAGGAAGGCGCCGAGCTGCGGGACGAAATACTTCCCGGCGACGTCGCCGATGCCGAGGAGGCGGCGGCGACGAACGAGCCGCCGATCGTGCCGAGGCCGCCGACGGCGACCACAATCAGCACGTAGACGAGATAGTGGAATCCGAACGAGGGATCGAGCCCGGTGATCTCGATGGCGAGCGCGCCGCCGAGGCCGGCGAGCCCGCTGCCGAGCGCGAAGGTCAGGGCGAAGATGCGCGTCGACGTCGATGCCGAGGCCGCGGGCGACGCGCTGGTTGTCGACCGCGGCGCGGACGCGGGCGCCGAAGCGGGTGCGTTCGAGCCCGAAGATGGAGCAGCAGCCGTGACGAGGAGCGCGACCGCGATCAGGAACATCCGGTAGATGCCGAAACGCTGGCCAACGAACTCGACCGAGCCGCGCAGCTAGCCGGGCAGCTGGATCGGCTGCTGGCCGGTTCCGAAGAGCCAGGTGGCCACGGCCGCGGCGACGAAGACGAGGCCGATGGTGAAGAGCACCTGGTTGAGCTCGCCCGCGCCGTAGAGCCGGCGGAAGAGCGTACGCTCGAAGGCGACGCTGACCAGCGCGGCCGTGAGGAAGGCGAGCGGCAGAGCGGCGAGGAACGGCAGCCCGAGCGCCCGCATCGCGGTGACCGCCGACGTATCCGCCCAGCATGGCGAAGGCGCCGTGCGCGAGGTTGACGAAGCCCATCAGGCCGAGCGTGACCGACAGCCCCACCGACAGCACGAAGAGCAGCATCCCGAAGGCGAAGCCGTCGAAGAGGACGATGGCGAGCTGGCCGGCCACGCCGGCGTCGAGCCGGCGCCGGCACCGTGCAGCGGATCCTTCACGTTGGGGATCTCGTGCGATGACGACGTTCTGCAGCTTGCCGTCGACCTCCTGCACCTCGCGGATGTAGACGGTCTGGATCACGTCGCGGGTCTCGGGATCGATCGACATCGGGCCGCGCGGGCTTTGCCAGGCCATCCCCTTGGCGGCCTCCACCAGCTTGGCGCCGTCCGGCGTCGCCGCCGGTCTTCTCCAGCGCTGCGTAGATCAGGTGCATCCCATCATAGCCGCCGATCGAGAAGAGGTCGGGGTTGCGGCCGTCGTTGGCGGCGCGGTACCCCGCGACGAAGGCGTTGTTGATCGGGTCGTCGCGCTCGAGAACGTAGTGATAGGTGGTGATGATGCCACGGGCGTTCTCGCCCATGCTCTCGAGCGCCTCGGGGTGGGTGAGTTCGCCCTGGCCGAGGATCTTCGTGTCGGGCGGGGTCAGCCCGCGGTCGGCCAGCGCCTTGCCGATCGCCGCCGGCTGCCTGCCGCCCGGGACGAAGATGTAGACCGCTTCGGGGTGCGCGTCCTTGACCCGCTGCACGAAGGCGGAGAAGTCGGGGTTCTGTACCGGCGTGCGGTCGGCGCCGACGATCGTGCCGCCGGCCTCGGTGAAGCCCTTGGCGAAGGAGGCTTCGGCGTCGAGGCCCGGGCCATAGTCGGCGACCAGCGTGTAGGCCTGCTTCACGCCGCCGTCGGTGAAGGCCCACTTTCCGAACGGGTAGTTGAGCTGCGGGATGGTGACCGAAGTGCGCACGATCATCGGCGACTTCTCGGTGACGACCGAGGTGGCGGCGTTCATCACCACCATCAGCTTTCCCGCCTCCTTCGAGACGTCGGCCGCGCCGAGCGCCTCGGGGGTCAGCGCGAAGCCCGCGAGGATGTCGACGTTGTCGCGCACGACGAGCTCCTGCGCGAGCCGCTTGGCGACGTCGGGGTTCGGGCCGCCGCTGTCCTTGCGGATGATCTCGATCTTCTTGCCGGCGACCTCGTCGCCATTTTCGGCGACGTAGAGCTTGATGCCGGCATCGAGCTGGCTTGCCGCGTCGGCGAACGGGCCTGAATAGGGCAGGATGACGCCGATCTTGACGGTATCCCCGGCAAGGGCGCTGCCGCCCCAACCGAGCCCGAGGCCGAAGACGAGTGCCACGGCTGCGTTTCTTGCGGGCATCTGGACGTTCCTCTCCCTGTTGTCGCCGCCGGGGTCCTGGCCCCGGGGTCGCCTAACCCCGCCAAAGTACACCAGCACCGGCGCAAGCCAAGAGGGTCGCGCGGCGCGGCGGTTGACAAGCCCGGTGACCGGGCAACAGGCTGGCGGCGAACGATCGGCGCAACGATCGCAAGCGGGGAGGCCCATCGTGACCGGCAAGAGCCTGGAACAGCTGCTGCAGCAGACGCCCGATACCGTCGAGATGCTGCGCAACGCTCAGATCGGCGCCTATGTCTACCCGGTGGTGCCGAGCGAGTTCACCAACTGGCGCGACGAGCAGCGGGCCTGGCGGGAGTCGGTGGTGCTGTTCGACCAGTCGCATCACATGGCCGAGCTGATGGTCGAGGGCCCCGACGCGTTCGCGATGCTGCAGAGCCTCGCGCCGAACAGCTTCGGCAACTTTCCGGTGAACCGGGCGAAGCACTTCGCGGCTTGCGGCCATTCCGGGCACGTGATCGGCGACGTGATCCTGTTCCGCCTGGCCGAGCAGCAGTTCCTGATCGTGGGCCGGGTGCCGACGATCAACTGGGTCGAATTTCATGGCCGCACAGGTGGTTGGCAGGTGACGCTCGACCGTGACGATCGCTCGCCGTCGCGCCCGGGACCGCGCGCGGTGGTGCGCAAGCGCTACCGCTACCAGATCCAGGGTCCGAACGCGCCGCAGCTGCTGGAGAAACTGAACGGCGGGCCGGTGCCCGAGATCAGGTTCTTCCACATGGGCGAGATCAGTGTCGGCGGACGAAAGGTGCGGGCGCTGCGGCACGGCATGTCGGGGGAGCCGGGGCTCGAAATCTGGGGTCCGTTCGAGGAAGGCGAGGATATCCGCGGGATCATCCAGCAGGCGGGGGAGGAGTTCGGGCTGCGGCTGGTCGGTGCACGAGCTTATTCGACCAACACGCTTGAATCCGGCTGGATTCCGTCGCCGCTGCCGGCGGTTTACACCGGCGAGGCGATGCGGCCCTATCGCGAGTGGCTGCCGGCGGATGGATACGAGGGCGGGGGCTCGATCGGCGGCAGCTTCGTGTCGGACCGGATCGAAGACTATTACCTGACGCCGTACGAGCTCGGCTACGGGTCGTTCGTCAAGTTCGACCACGACTTCGTCGGGCGGCCGGCGCTGGAAGGCCTCGCGGGCAAGCCGCATCGCAAGAAGGTCACCTTCGCCTGGAACGCCGACGACGTGGCGCGGATCTTCCGTTCCTTCTTCGAGCCGGGGATCGAGAACTACAAGTACCTCGACATCCCGAACAGCAACTACGCCTCGTCGAACTACGACGCCGTGCAGCGCGACGGCCGCACGGTCGGGCTCTCGATGTTTGCCGGCTACAGCTTCAACGAGCGGTCGCTACCTTTCGCTCGGCGTGGTCGATCCCGACGTCAAGGTCGGCGACGTGCTGACGCTGGTCTGGGGCGAGGAGGGCGGCGGGACGCGCAAGACCACGGTCGAGCCGCACGTGCAGACCGAGGTGCGGGTCAAGGTCGCGCCGGTGCCCTACTCGCGCGACGCCCGCGAGACTTACGCCGAGGGGTGGCGTACCCGGCAGCCGGACCTGAACCGTGGGGGCGGCCCCGGGGTGGGTGATGAACGGGACCGCCACGTAAGGGCCGGCCTGCAGGCCATTGAAGCCGATCGATTTCCGGCTGGGCGGCCTCAGGTCCGGCGCTCCCAGAGCACGATGAGCGGGATGATCAGGAAGTAGCCGATCGAGGAATCCTCGGGCGTCCAGAAAACGGCGACCGCGACGCTGACGATCGCGCAGCCGACGACCACCATCGGGCGGAACCACATCTGGCTGGCGCGGACGTCGGCGCCCGCGGCGAAGAGCCGGGGATGGCGGCGCAGGTGGTCGCTGCGCCAGATCACCGCGAGCTCCACCCCGACGAGGTTGGCGGCGTAGACGATGTGCGAGCCGAGAAAGTCCGGATGCTCCCCGATCAGCGAGCTCGAGAACGGCAGGAGGCTGATGAACAGGAGCCAGAGCACGGTGATCCGGAAGAGCCCGGAGTCGATGTGCTCGACGTCGCGGGTCGCGCGGACCTGGGTGACCCAGAACTGGGCGAGGATCAGGAAGCTGATCACCCAGGAAAACAGCTTGGGGCGGATCTCGACCAGCGCCGGCCAGAGGCCGCTGTCGAGGTGGTCGGGAACGTCGAGCTGCAGCACGAGGAGCGTCATGGTGATCGCGAGGACGCCGTCGGTGACGGCGTCGAGGCGGAGGCGGGGGAAGAAGTCGGGCTGGGGCATCGGGGCGGCGGGGTGGATGCGGGTCTGGGCGGAGACTGCGCCGGGCGGGCGGGATTGTCCATTGCGAGACAGGGGGTTGCGGGTGCCGGAACCGGTATGGCGGGCGTATGGAAAGCGGCCATACGATTTGAGGCAAATCTTAGGGGTTTCGCGGCAGGATGCGGCCGGGCGCGATCTCGACCCCGGAGGGACAGGCATGGCCGGCAAGCGGACGGACCCCCATGACGACGGCCGCAACCTGCGCGAGGCGGTCGCCTATGCGCGGCTGGTGGCGGAGCTCGCGGAGATGCGGGGCTGGTGGGACCGGGCGCGGCTGAAGCCCGGGGTGATCCCGCGCGGCGCGGAAGGGATCCCGGCGGCGGCGCCGGGGCGGCGGACCAAGCTCACGCTGAAGCTCGACGCCGAGGTGGTGAAGTTCTTCCGCGCGATGGGGCTCGGCTACCAGGCGCGGATGAACCACGCGCTGCGGGCCTGGATGCTCTCGGTCGTCGAGCGCGAGCGCGGCGGCCGGCGCGGCCGGGACGCGGTAGGCGGCGATGGCGGGCGACAGCGACCGCGGCGCGGCCCGCGCGGCACCCCGACCCCGAGGTCGAGCGCATGCTGCTCGAGGCCGACATCTTCGTCGACCAGACCCGGCTGAAGCTGCGGCTGATGGCGGACGGCTGGCATTCCTTCGAGCGGGTGCCGGTGCGCCCGCGGACGGCCCGGATCACCGCGGCCTTCGACGCCGACCTCGTCGACTGGTTCCGCCTGACCGGCGAGGGCTGGCACGGGCGGATCAACCACGTGCTCCGGGTGTTCATGCTGGCGGTGCAGTCGAAGGAGATCCTGACCGAGCGCGACTACGACTGGCGGGGGCGGGAGCTGAAGCGGCGGCGGTGAGGCGGTTGCGGGGACGGCGCGCCGTGATGCGGGTCGGGCTGTCGGGCGGGCGAGCTGCCCGCTCCACCGGTTCTCGCCGCCTAGCTGCGGCCGAGTTGGCGGGCCTGGGTCCATCGTTCTGGTGGAGGATGCGGAGGATCAGGATGCCGTCGCCTTCGAGACCGATAGTAGATCGCGTGGTGGCCCGCCTGGTTCGCGCGCCGGGCGCCCGGGTGGATGTCGCCGAAGTCGCGGCCGAGCCGAGGGCATCGCGCGCGCGAGGGCGAGAACCGGGCGCGCGGTCGGGCGACGTAGGCGGTCGGCCTGGGCGAGGCCGAAGTGTTCGCGGGTGTGAGCTAGATGTCGATCGACGTCGCGATCGGCGCGCGGGCGGAAACGAGGCGGAACGCGGAGCAGACGCGCTCTCCGGCGAGGAAGCTCGAATCGAAGGCCGCGGGCCGCGGGCCTCGTCGGCGGGCCGCTGCGAGAGCGTCGAGCATCGAGCGACGGCCGAGGCCGCTCGCCTCGGCCGCCGCGAGGACGCGTGCTCGAGCGTCGGCGATGGCGGCGGTCGTCGTCGAGCTGCGCGCGGGCGGCGGCTTCGAGGAGGAGGTCGGCGAGGGCGTCCTGCCGGGCCTGCGGGAGCTTTTCGACGGCCGCGACGGCCTTGGAGAGCTTCGGGGTCATGGTGCTATGATAGCGAGCCGCGGGGTCGATTCAAAGGGATGTCGGCGTGACGATCTCGGCTGAGACGGTGCGCTTCGAGGGGGAGCGGATGTGGGTCGGGCTGTCCGACGGCCGGGTCGTCGGCGTGCCGCTCGCCTGGTTCCCGCGGCTGCTCGGGGCCTCGCCGGCGGAGCGGGAGGGGTTCGGGCTGAGCCCGTTCGGGATCCATTGGGAGGCGCTGGACGAGGACGTGTCGGTCGAGGGGCTCCTCGCCGGGCGCGGGGACCGGCGGCGGGGCGGGGGCGAGGCGGCATGAGACGGGTGGTGGGTCGATGACTCGCCCTACGCTTGTTAGCCTCGCTCATTTGCAGAAAATAGGCTAAATTGGGAGCGCATTTACAACACGACAATTTGGACCAGCAAACCGGGGGCACGTTCATGCCTGAGACAAGCGACAAGTCTGAGTTCCACATCTTCTTTCTGACAAGGTGATATTCGATCTATTTGTGGAAAGAGCATCTGACGCATCTATAGAAAAGATAGAAACAAAGCAGGCTCGGGCGCGACAACGATTTGCTCTCTTCGTTACCGCTGCAGCGACAATATTTGTTGCAGGCGTTACCGGTGGATGAAGTTGCATACCAAGCTTTTGAAAATAGGATCCAGTCTATCAGAGCGGACTTTGATGAAAGTCTTAGAACGCAGATAGCTCAGGGCATTTCTCAACTGAGACCGCGTCCAAGAAAGTTTCAGAAGACCTGTATATTAAAAAGGCTGCGAGTATTTTATTCCATGGTGTTGGAGAGGGCAACTCAGGTAATTCAAGATGCAGTCTAAAGTCCGAAGTGGCGTCTGGCCAAGGAGAATTGGGGAGAATAAGGTATGCTAGGTAGGAGACTAGCCTCGAGCGAAAAACTAGACGGAGCGAGGCAGCTCTTCTGCGGAGGTATCGAGACTCGATATAATTGATCTTTTGTCTAAATTTAGTGATGATGACAAGTACAAAAAATTTAGACGAATTTTCAGCTCTATTAGAGAAGTGATAGATAACTTTGCGTCGGCCGGAAGAACAGATTTTATAGGCCGACGAGAGCCAAAGTTTGGCGATTTGATGCTTAGTGAGAAGGGAATATCTGTGGTAACTATGAATATAGCTCTTGGTGACGATTTAACAAGAATTGACTATCTGCAAGCCATCTTTAGCAATTCGCCTCTTTAGGGCGGATTGGTTTTCTGAATACAAGCGCTTTACTGAATATTCTAGCGCTGCGCGAGCGAGTTCAGATCCCGCAGCTTCCCTATGTTTATGAGGCAGAAATAGGCTGCTTGTTGGAAAGACCAGAAGAAGAGATAGCTTCTTATGTAAGAAGAGTGAACTCCATGTCGGATGAAGATAGAAGTTTAGTGGTGTCTATTGCGCTGCAACTTTGGAGGGAAGCGACGATCTGTCAATGACAAGCAACGTTTCGTGTCTCAGCCGGTTCTCTAAGTTTGATGACACCGGAACAATACAAAAAATTCTGTCCGACTTAGCTACCAGTAGCACGAATTCTGATTCTGCTCCTTCCGATATGTCTCAGGCTACGCCTTAAGAGCAGTGACTTACCCCTGCAACGACCGCACCCGCAAATCCCCCTCCAGCCGATCCCGCATCGCCAGCGCCGCCGCCCGCGCGCCGGCGGCGGTGGTGTAGTACGGGATCTTCCCCGACAGCGTCAGCGACGCGGATCGCGCGGCTGTCGGCGATCGACTGCGCCCCTTCGGTGGTGTTGAAGACGATCTGGACGCCGCCGTCCTTGAGGGTGTCGACGATGTGCGGGCGGCCTTCGTAGACCTTGTTGACGCGGGTGGCGGGGATGGCGTGCGGCGGCGAGGAAGCGCTGGGTGCCGTCGGTGGCGAGGATGCGGAAGCCGAGCTCGTGCAGGATGCGGGAGGCCTCGAGCGAGGAGGTCGGTCTTGTCGCATTCCTTGACCGAGACGAAGAGGGTGCCGGTGGTGGGGAGTGCGGTGCCGGCGCCCATCTGCGCCTTGAGGAAGGCGCGGGGGAAGGTGCGGTCCCAGCCCATGACCTCGCCGGTCGAGCGCATCTCGGGGCCGAGGAGGGTGTCGACGCCGGGGAAGCGGTTGAAGGGCATCACCGCCTCCTTGACCGAGAACCAGGGCATGTCGGGGTCGGCGAGGGTCATCGGGTCGGCGAAGGGGAGGGGGTCGTCGGGGCCGGTGCCCTTGGGGTAGGGGTCGCGGAGCGGGAAGGAGGACAGGGGCTCGCCGGCCATGACGCGGGCGGCGATGGCGGCGATGGCGCTGTCGGTGGCTTTCGCGACGAAGGGGACGGTGCGGCTGGCGCGGGGGTTGACCTCGAGGACGTAGATGTCGCCGTCCTGGATGGCGAACTGGACGTTCATCAGGCCGACGACGCCGAGGGCGAGGGCCATGGATTCGGTCTGGCGCTTGAGGGCGTCGATGGTGACGCCGTCGAGGGAGTAGGGCGGGAGCGAGCAGGCGCTGTCGCCGGAGTGGACGCCGGCTTCCTCGATGTGCTCCATCACGCCGGCGATGTGGACGTTGCGTGCCGTCGGAGATGGCGTCGACGTCGACCTCGATGGCGTTGGAGAGGTAGCTGTCGAGGAGGACCGGCGTGTCGCCGGAGACTTGCACGGCGTCGCGGATGTAGCGGGTGAGCTGGGCGTCGTCGCGGACGATCTCCATGGCGCGGCCGCCGAGGACGTAGCTGGGGCGGATGACCAGGGGGTAGCCGATGCGTTTCGCGACCGCCATCGCCTCGGCGGGGGAGCGGGCGATGCCGTTGACGGGCTGGCGCAGGTCGAGGCGGTGGAGGAGGGCCTGGAAGCGCTCGCGGTCCTCGGCGAGGTCGATGGCGTCCGGGGTGGTGCCGAGGATGGGGATGCCGGCGTCGTGCAGGGCGTTGGCGAGCTTCAGCGGGGTCTGGCCGCCGAACTGGACGATGACGCCGTGCAGCGTGCCGTTCTCCTGCTCGACGCGGAGGATTTCGAGGACGTGCTCGAGGGTGAGGGGCTCGAAGTAGAGGCGGTCGGAGGTGTCGTAGTCGGTGGAGACGGTCTCGGGGTTGCAGTTGACCATGATGGTCTCGTAGCCGGCTTTCGTCAGCGCGAAGCAGGCGTGGCAGCAGCAGTAGTCGAACTCGATGCCCTGGCCGATGCGGTTGGGGCCGCCGCCGAGGATGACGACCTTGCGGGCGCTGGTGGGGCGGGATTCGTCCTCGGTGTAGCCGCCGTGCTCGACCTCGTAGGTCGAGTACATGTAGGGGGTCTGCGCCTCGAACTCGGCGCCGCAGGTGTCGATGCGCTTGAAGACCGGGCGGACGCCGAGGCGCTGGCGCTCGGCGCGGACGCCGGTCTCGGTGCGGGCGGTGAGGGTGGCGAGGCGGGCGTCGGAGAAGCCGAGCTGCTTGAGGCGGCGGAGCGCGTGCGGCTCGCGCGGGAGGCCGGTCTCGATCAGGCGGGCCTCCTCGTCGACGATCTCGCGGATGCGGGCGAGGAACCAGGGGTCGTAGCGGGTGACGGCGTGGATCTCTTCGTCGGAGAGGCCGTGGCGCATCGCCTGGGCGGCGACGCGCAGGCGGTCGGGGGTCTGCTGCGAGAGGGCCTTGACGATCGAGGCTTGGGCGTCGGGGCCGTCGGCGCCGGGGATGTCGATCTCGTCGAAGCCGGTGAGGCCGGTCTCGAGCGAGCAGAGCGCCTTCTGGATCGGACTCGTGGAAGGTGCGGCCGATCGCCATCGCCTCGCCGACGGACTTCATCGCGGTGGTGAGGAGGGGCTCGGCGCCGGGGAATTTCTCGAAGGCGAAGCGGGGGATTTTGGTCACGACGTAGTCGATCGTCGGCTCGAAGGAGGCCGGGGTGACCTGGGTGATGTCGTTGTCGAGCTCGTCGAGGGTGTAGCCGACGGCGAGCTTGGCCGCGATCTTGGCGATGGGAAAGCCCGTGGCCTTGGAGGCGAGGGCGGAGGAGCGGGAGACGCGCGGGTTCATCTCGATGACGACGAGGCGGCCGGTCTCGGGCTGGACGGCGAACTGGACGTTGGAGCCGCCGGTCTCGACGCCGATCTCGCGCAGCACCGCGATCGAGGCGTTGCGCATCATCTGGTATTCCTTGTCGGTGAGCGTCAGCGCGGGGGCGACGGTGATGCGAGTCGCCGGTGTGGACGCCCATCGGGTCGACGTTCTCGATCGAGCAGACGATGATGCAGTTGTCGCGCTTGTCGCGGACCACCTCCATCTCGAACTCCTTCCAGCCGAGGAGGCGACTCGTCGATCAGGATTTGGGAGACGGGGGAGGCGTCGAGGCCGGTCTTGCAGATGCGCTCGTAGTCCTCGCGGTTGTAGGCGACGCCGCCGCCGGTGCCGCCGAGGGTGAAGGCGGGGCGGATGATCGCGGGGAGGCCCACGTGCTCGATCGCGGCCATCGCCTCCTCGATGGTGTTGACGATGGTGGCCTTGGGGTTTTCCAGGCCGATCCGCTCCATCGCCTCGCGGAAGAGCTTGCGGTCCTCGGCCTTCTCGATCGCCTCGCGCTTGGCGCCGATGAGCTCGACGCCGAATTTCTTGAGGACGCCGAGGTCGTCGAGGGCGAGCGCGGTGTTGAGGCCGGTCTGGCCGCCCATGGTGGGCAGGAGCGCGTCGGGGCGCTCCATCTCGATGATCTTGGCGACGATCTCGGGGGTGATCGGCTCGATGTAGGTGGCGTCGGCCATCTCGGGGTCGGTCATGATCGTGGCCGGGTTGGAGTTGACCAGGATGACCCGGTAGCCCTCCTCGCGCAGCGCCTTGCAGGCCTGGGCGCCGGAGTAGTCGAACTCGCAGGCCTGGCCGATGACGATCGGCCCCGCGCCGATGATCATGATCGAGCGGATGTCGGTGCGCTTGGGCATACGGGCGGCCTTGATCTGGCCCGCCGCCGGGGGCGGGGAGCGGATTGGTCGGAGGGCGGCAAATTGGCGTGGTTATAGAGGCGGGCCGCCGGGGCGCAAGGGCGTTCGACTTCGCCGGAACCGGGAGCCGACGGCACCCGTTCGGTCCCGAGCCACCATGATCGATCTTTTGATCGAACGGCCGAATACGAGATCGGAAGCCGACGGGGCGGCGATCGGCGAGCATCGATCCAGATCGACGACGCCTTCTTCAGCCCCGACGGCGCGTCGGGCAACGAGGCGCTCCGGTCGTACAGCTTCGCCCTTCGGCAGCTACAGCTTCAACGAACGCGACGGGTCCGACCCGGGGTTCAGCGTGCAATGGGGAAGCACGGCCGGGTCCATCTACAACCTCGAGATCGAACTCCTTCGCATCGAGCGACCCGGCGGCGCCCGGACCGTTTCTGATCCTCGGCGCCTATGCCGACTTCGCAGGCAACGGCTTCGCCTCGAATGACGGCTACCGGCGCGTGATCCCCGACTGCTGCACCGAGTACGGGCTTGGCAATCCGCATTGCCTTCAGTCCGAGCCGATCGCGCTGGCGCCGATCCCGCTGTCCCGGCGCCGGCGGCGCTGCTGTCGGGCGCGCTCGCGCTGCTCGCGGCGGCTGGGCTTCCTGGGCCGTCGCGGCGGTGCCGCGCCGGCCTGAGGCTGGTTCAGATGCGGTCGCTGTAGCCCTTGAGCTTGAACGAGAGCCAGATCAGGTCGATGCCGAAGATGATCGCGAAGGTCGCGATCATCCAGACGACGGCCAGCGCGCCGGCGATCGGCTGCATGAACATCAGGACGCCGAAGACGATGGCGAGGATGCCGCTGAGGATCAGCAGCCACTCGCCCTCGATCTCCTTGCGCAGCTGGATGGCGCCGATGATCGCCATGACGCCGATGGCGATCGACCAGATGGCGATGAAGATCAGCAGCACCCCGCCGGTCAGCACCGGTGCGAAGAACGCCACGAGGCCGGCGAGGATGCCGAGGACGCCGGTCAGCGCCAGCCACCAGCGCTGGCCGGTGGTGGCGGCCTTGCCCATGATCGCGGCGCCGAGCGCGAAGATGCCGTCGGCGAAGGCATAGGCGCCCCAGAGCAGCACCAGCGACAGCGCGGTGATGCCGGGCCAGACCAGGGCGAGGATGCCGAAGATGACGGCGGCGATGCCGCGCAGCAGCGTGAGCCACCAGTGCTGGGCCATCGAGCGCAGCAGCGGACGGTCGGCGAGCGGGGCGAAAGCGTCAGGGCTGGTCATGGTTTTTCCCGTTTGCTGGCAAGGGCTTTGGCAGAGAGTACACCCAGCGCCGCGGTCAGGCCAGACGTAGACTCACGGCGCCCGCGACGATCATCGCCGCCGCGGCGATGCGGGTGGCGCCGACGCGTTCGCGCAGGATCAGGCCGGCGATCGCCATGCCGAAGAGGATCGAGGTCTCGCGCAGCGCCGCGACGACGGCGACGGGCGCGAGCGTCATCGCCCAGAGCGCGAGGCCGTACGAGCCGAGGTTGCCGATGCCGCCGGCGAGGCCGAGCGGCCAGTTGCGCGCGGCATAGGCGAGAAGCGCGCGGCGGCGGGCGACGAGCGCCCAGCCGACGAGCGGGACGGCGTTGAGCAGAAAGAGCCACATCGCGTAGGAGGCCGCGGCCCCCGAGGCGCGCACGCCGGTGCCGTCGATCAGCGTGTAGCTCGCGATCACGCCGGCGTTGACCAGCGCCAGGAGCGTGCCCTTGCGCGAGGCGGGACCGCCGCCGGCGAAGGTCATCGCGAAGACGCCGCCGGAGATCAGCGCCACGCCGGCCCAGGCGGCGGGGGAGAGGCGCTCGCCGAGGACGGCGACCGCGAAGACGGCGACGAGGGCGGGGGCGAGCCCGCGCATCAGCGGATAGGCGCGGCTCATGTCGGTGGCGCGGTAGGCGCCGGCGACGAGCGCGAAGTAGACGACCTGGACGACGGCGGAGCTGGCGAGGAAGGGCCAGCTCGCGCGGGCGGGTTGCGGCAGGAACGGCAGGAAGACGATCGCGATCGCGCCCGAGGCGGCGGCGACGAGGACGGTGGTCAGGAGCTTGTCGCTGCCGCCCTTGACGATGGCGTTCCAGCTCGCGTGGAGCGCGGCACCGAGAAGGACGGCGGCGAAGACGAGGGGTGACATCGCCCGGGACGATGCCGCGGGGCGGCCGGAACCGCCAGTGCCCGCGGGAGGCCGGGCGCCGCGGGCCGGGCGCGCTTTTTGCGCGTGTGCGGGACGGATTTCGTGGCAAGCTCGGCGACAAGGACGGAGGGGTGCGCCAGATGACGATGATCGCTGCTCTGCTGATCGGGATCGCCGCGGGGTCGCGGACGATGATGGCGCCGGCGGCGGTCGCCTGGGCGGCGCGGCTCGGCTGGATCGATCTCGCGCCGACCTGGGCGGGCTTCATGGCCGCGGGCTGGGCGGTGGGGCTGTTTACGGTGCTGGCGCTCATCGAGCTGGTGGCCGACCAGCTGCCGACGACGCCGAGCCGCAAGGTGCCGGTCCAGTTCGGCGGGCGGATCGTGTCGGGCGCCTTCACCGGGGCGGCGCTCGGCGCCGCGGGCGGGGTCATGGGGTTCGGGCTCGTCGCGGGCGCGATCGGCGCGGTCTTCGGCACGCTCGGTGGCGCCGCGGCGCGCGGGCGGCTGGCGGCGGGCCTCGGCTCCGACCGACCGGCGGCCCTGATCGAGGACGCGGCCGCGATCGTGGTCGCGCTGATCGCGGTGGGCCTCGCATGAGTGCCGAGCGCTTCGACGACATCGTCATCGGCGGCGGCCAGGCCGGGCCGTCGCTGGCGGTGCGCCTCGCCGGGGCCGGCCGCCGGGTGGCGCTGATCGAGCGCCGCTTTCTCGGCGGGACCTGCGTCAACTACGGCTGCCGCCCGACCAAGGCGCTGATCGCGAGCGCGCGGGTGGCGGCGATGGCGCGGCGGGCCGCGGACTATGGCGTGGCGGCGGGACCGGTGACGGTCGACATGGCGGCGGTCAGGGCGCGGGTCGCGGGCATCGTCGCCGACGGGCGGCAGGGCCTCGTCGACTGGGTGGGCGCGACGCCCGGCCTGAGCTTCATCGAGGGGCATGCCCGGCTCACCGGTCCGCGTGGCGTCGCGGTCGGCGGGCGGACGCTCGAGGCGGAGCGGCTGTTCCTGAACGTGGGCGCGCGGCCGGCGCGGCCGGATCTGCCCGGCGTGCGCGAGGTCGCGACGCTGACGAGCACCGACATCCTCGGGCTCGACCGGCTGCCGCGGCAGCTGGTGGTGGTGGGCGGCGGCTATGTCGGGATCGAGTTCGCCCAGGCCTACCGCCGGCTCGGCGCCGCGGTCACGCTGGTCGAGAAGTCGCCGCGGCTGGTCGGGCGCGAGGATCCGGAGGTGTCGGCGGAATTGCAGGCGCTGCTCGAAGCGGAGGGGGTAGAGGTTCGCACCGGCGCCGAGTGCATCAGCCTGGTACCGCGCGAAGGCGGCGAGGTCGGCGTGCGGCGTCGATTGCGCGAGCGGGGCGCCGGAGGAGTTCGGCAGCCACGTGCTGCTCGCGATGGGGCGCACGCCCAACACCGGCGACCTCGGGCTCGACGCCGCCGGGGTCGCGACCGACGCGCGCGGCTACATCCGGGTGGACGAGCGGCTGGCGACGAACGTGCCGGGGATCTGGGCGCTCGGCGAGTGCAACGGGCGCGGGGCGTTCACCCACACCGCCTACGACGATTACGAGATCGTGGCGGCGAACCTGCTCGACGGCGGCGAGCGGAAGGTGAGCGACCGGGTGACGGCCTACGCGCTCTTCACCGATCCGCCGCTGGGGCGCGCGGGGATGACCGAGACCGAGGCGCGGGCGAGCGGCCGGCGGGTCCTGGTGGGCCGGCGGCCGATGAGCCGGGTCAGCCGCGCGGTGGAGAGGGGCGAGACGCGGGGCTTCATCAAGGTGCTCGCCGATGCCGACAGCCGCGCGATCCTCGGGGCGGCGATCCTCGGCATCGAAGGCGACGAGGCGATCCACGCGGTGCTCGACCTGATGCTGGCGGGCGCGCCCTTCGACGTGATGAAGCGGGCGGTGCACATCCACCCGACGGTGGCCGAGCTGCTGCCGACGGTCTTCGGCGAGATGCAGCCCGCCGAGGGCTGAGGCGGGCGCGGCGGGCTCAGCTCCAGTCGAGGATGACCTTGCCGGAGTTGCCCGCGCGCATGGCGGCGAAGCCTTCCTCGAAGCGCTCGGCCGGCAGGCGGTGGGTGATGAGCGCGTTCGCGCAGGATCAGGCGCGGCGATCGCCGTTCCGAACAAGATCCGGCTCCGCCGTCGTCCAGGTCGCGCTGGTTGCCGGCGCCCATCGCGCCACCGACATGAGCTGGCGAGCAGGGCCAGCTCGCGCGGGCGGGCTGCGGCAGGAACGGCAGGATGACGATCGCGATTGCGTCCGAGGCGGCGGCGACGAGGACGGTGGTCAGGAGCTTGTCGCTGCCGCCTTGACGATGGCGTTCCTCGCGTGGAGCGCGGCACCGCGAAGGACGGCGGCGAAGACGAGGGCGGTCACGTCCGATTTGGGCCGGAGCCGTCGCACGAAGACCGTGCCGGCCGCTCGGCCGGCGGTGGCAGTCGGCGGCATAGGACGCTCGTGTCACGACGAATGACAATGATCACGAAACTGCTACCATGCCGCCTCGGGGTATCGAATCTTAGAAAGGCATCGCGCGATGCGTGGCGATCTTCGGTGGCTGATCTTGTCTGGCCTGATGATCGGCGGCAGTGTTGCCAATGCGGCCGTGATCACGCAGTCCTACAGCGGCTACTGCGCATTCAATTGCGAGACGGAGGGGCTGGCCGTGGGGGCGCCCGCGTCGGGACGCATCGTATTCGACGACGCGGCTGCAACGCCGGAGACTCCGTTCGAGAACAGCGCGCTGATCGATTTCAGCTTCGATTTCGGCGGGATCGGCCTGAGCAAGGCGGACGCCCTGGCTTTCTCCTTCTCGGGAATCCAGGAGGCGAGCCCCGGGTTCGGCCCGGTGTGGTCCCTTGACGCGAGCACCTCCGACTTCGTGTCCATCCTCGGTCCGACATTCTCCATGAGCGGATCCCCCGAGGGCGGCTTTGCCTTCGCCAGCTCGCAGGGCTACTGCTTCGTCCGCGAGACGTCGTGTCAGGCGCAGACGGGCATCGCGGCGCAGTTCGAGATGCAGCCGGCGCCGGTGCCGCTTCCCCCGGCCGGCGTGCTGCTGTTGGGAGGCGTGTTCGCGCTGGTCGGACTCGCGCGCCGCCGGCAGCGGCGCGCCTGAAACGGCGCGACCGCGCAGGTTCGATCTAGCTCCAGTCGAGGATGACCTTGCCGGAGTTGCCCGCGCGCATGGCGGCGAAGCCTTCCTCGAAGCGCTCGGCCGGCAGGCGGTGGGTGATGAGCGGGGCGAGGTCGAGGCCGGACTGGACCAGCGCGATCATCTTGTACCAGGTCTCGAACATCTCGCGGCCGTAGATGCCCTTGAGCGTCAGCATCTTGAAGATGACCTTGTTCCAGTCGATCTCGAAGGCGGCCGGGGCGATGCCGAGGATGGCGATCTTGCCGCCGTTGTTCATCTTGTCGATCATGTCGCGGAAGGCCGGGGCGGCGCCGGACATCTCGAGGCCGATGTCGAAGCCCTCCTTCATGCCGATCTCGCGCATCACGTCGGCGAGGTCCCGCGCCGAGGCGTCGACGACGGTGTCGACGCCCATGCGGCGGGCGAGGTCGAGCCGGGTGGGGTTGATGTCGGTGATGACGACCTTGCGCGCGCCGGCGCGCTTGGCGACGAGGGCGCCCATGATGCCGATCGGGCCGGCGCCGGTGACGAGCACGTCCTCGCCGACGAGGTCGAAGCGAGAGGGCGGTGTGCACGGCGTTGCCGAAGGGGTCGAAGATCGCGGCGATCTCGTCGGGGACGTCGTCGGGGATGGCGACGACGTTGGACTCGGGGATGGCGACGTACTCGGCGAAGGAGCCGGGGCGGTGGACGCCGACGCCGCGGGTGTTGCGGCAGAGGTGGCCGCGGCCGGCGCGGCAGTTGCGGCAGGCGCCGCAGACGATGTGGCCCTCGCCGGAGACGCGCTGGCCGAGGCGTGAAGCGGGTGACGGCGGCGCCGGTGTCGGCGATGCGGCCGTAGAACTCGTGCCCGGTCACCATCGGGACGGGCACGGTCGCGCGCGGCCCAGGCGTCCCAGTTCCAGATGTGCACGTCGGTGCCGCAGATCGCGGACTTCTCGACGCGGATCAGCACGTCGGTGGGGCCGGGCTCGGGGACCGGGACGCGCTGCATCCAGAGGCCGGGCTCGGGGCGGGACTTCACCAGCGCGCGCATCTCGTTCATGGGGCGTTCCAGAGGTCGGTGGAGAGATACTTAAGGCCGCTGTCGGGGATGACGATGGCGACGGTTCCGCCGCGCTCGGCGCCTTCGAGCAGGCGCGCGGCGGCGGCGAGGTTCGCGCCGGCGGAATAGCCGGCGAAGATGCCCTCGAGGCGCGCGAGGCGGCGCGCGGCCTCGGCCGCTTCCGCGCCGGTGACGGTGAGGACGCCGGCGAGCGGGGCGCCGTCGAGGTGGGTGAGGTCGCGCATCAGGTAGCCGCCGCCCTGGATCGGGTGGTCGGGCTGCGAGACGTCGCCGTCCGAGAGCGCGGCGGCGCCCGCGGGCTCGACCGCCCAGCAGCGGACGCCGCGCGGCGCGAGGAAGCGGGCGGCGCCGCCGAGCGTGCCGCCCGAGCCCACGAAGTCGGCGAAGGCGGTGACGGCGCCGCCCGACTGCTGCCAGATCTCCGGGGCGGTGCCCTCGGCGTGGGCGTCGGGGTTGCCGGCGCGGCGGAACTGGTCGGCGCGGAAGGCCGCGCGCGCCTGCGTCTGCCGCTCTGCCTCGGCCTCGACCAGCGCGAGGTCGGCGCCGCTGACCGCGCCGGGGCGGCCGCCGCGCGCCTGCGGCACCAGGATCACTTCGGCGCCGAGCGCGCGCATCATCCGGGCGCGCTCGCTCGAGTTGCCGGCGCTCATCACCGCGACGAAGGGGTGGCCGAGCACGGCGCAGACGATGGCGAGCCCGGTGCCCATGTTGCCGGAGGTGAGCTCGACCACGGCCTGGCCGGGAGCGAGCTCGCCCGAGGCGCGGGCGTCCTCGATGATCCGGCGGGCGGCGCGGTCCTTCTTGGAGAAGCCGGGATTGAGGTAGTCGAGCTTGGCGAGGATGCGGCCGGAGAGACCGAGGCGGGCGGTGAGCCGCGAGAGCTCGACGAGGGGGGTCGCGCCGATCGCCTCGACGACCGATGCCCTGAGCGGCGTCACGCAATGACGCCGAGCGCGCGGCCGGTGGCGGCGAAGGCCTCGATCGCGGCGGCGACGTCGCCGGGCTCGTGCGCCGCCGACATCTGGGTGCGGATCCGCGCCGCGCCGCGCGGCACCACCGGGAAGGAGAAGCCGGTCGACGTAGACCCCGCGCTCGAGCATCTCGGCCGCGAACCGCTGCGCCAGCGCGGCGTCGCCGAGCATCACCGGGATGATCGGGTGGCCGGCGCCGGCGAGGGTGAAGCCGAGGCGGGTCATCTCGGCGCGGAAGGTGCGGGCGTTGGCGGCGAGCCGGGCGCGGAGCGGCGCGCCGTCCTCGATCAGGTCGAGCGCCGCGGAGGGTCGTGGCGGCGATCACCGGCGGCAGGCTGTTCGAGAAGAGGTAGGGGCGCGACCGCTGCCGCAGGAGGTCGACGACCTCGCGCCGGGCGGCGACGTAGCCGCCGGCCGCGCCGCCGAGCGCCTTGCCGAGGGTGCCGGTGAGGATGTCGACCCGGCCCTCCACGCCGCAATGCTCGGGGGTGCCGCGGCCGTTGGCGCCGACGAAGCCGGTGGCGTGGCTGTCGTCGACCATCACCAGCGCGTCGTGCCGCGCCGCGAGGTCGCAGATCGCGGCGAGGTCGGCGATCACCCCGTCCATCGAGAAGACGCCGTCGGTGGCGATCAGCCGCGTGCGCGCGCCGGCCGCCTCGGTGAGGCAGCGCTCGAGCTCGGCCATGTCGTTGTTGGCGTAGCGGCAGGCGCCGGGCCTTCGACAGCCGGACGCCGTCGATGATCGAGGCGTGGTTGAGCGCGTCGGAGATGATCGCGTCCTCCTCGCCGAGCAGCGTCTCGAAGAGGCCGCCGTTGGCGTCGAAGCAGGAGGAGTAGAGGATGGCGTCCTCGGTGCCGAGGAAGCCGGCGAGGCGGGCTTCCAGCGCCTTGTGCTCCTCCTGCGTGCCGCAGATGAAGCGGACCGAGGCCATGCCGTAGCCCCAGCGGTCGAGCGCCTCCTTGCCGGCGGCGACGAGCGCGGGATGGTCGGCGAGGCCGAGGTAGTTGTTGGCGCAGAAGTTGAGCACGCTGCCGCCCTTGGCGGTGTCGATCCGGCCGCGCTGCGGGGAGGCGAGCACGCGCTCGTCCTTCCAGAGGCCGTCGGCGCGGATGCGGGCGAGCTCGGCGGCGACGCGGCGGGTGAAGCTGTCCGGCATGGGCCTTCCCTCGGGGTGCACGAGGGCATCTTGCGCGGCCGCGGGTGAAATGGGAACAGGCCCCGGCTTCGCGGGGCCGGGGGCCTTGTGGTGATCGCGGTGCGCGATTTCCGCCGCACGCCCCGAGGGGGGCGTCGGGCGGCGGTCGTTGCCGGGCGGCCGGGGCCGGGCGGCCAGTGCCGGGCTGTCAGTGCGGGGCGCGGAACGCGTTGAGCTTGAAGGCGGCTTCGGTGCGGTTGGTGGCCGCGAGCTTCTTCAGGATCGTGCGGACATGGATCTTGACCGTGCTCTCGCGCATGTTGAGCTCGTAGGCGATGATCTTGTTGGCCTTGCCGCAGCGCAGCGCATCGGCCACCTCCGCCTGGCGCGGCGTGAAGCGGCCCGGAAGGCACGCGACCTCGCCTGCGACCGGAGCGAGCGACCCGCGAAGCGAGAGCGCGCTCGCGGTCGGCACGAAGATTCCGCCGACGGCGGCGACGCGGGACGCCTCGTAGATCACGTCGATGCCGACGCTCGCGGGAATGTAGCCGCGCGCGCCCGACTCGACCGCGGCGATCATCGCGGCGATGTCCTCGGACTGGGCGAGCACGATCACCGGATGCGGCGCAGCGCAGGCGGCCAGGTGCTCGACCTCGGTGCGCACATCGGCGTCCGCGGGGTTGCGGGCGCCGGCGTTGAACAGGATCGCGAGCGGCGCGTCGTCGGGCTGGTGCTTGGCCTGCCAGTCCGCGACCGAGCGGTAGGCGTCGACCGCGAGGCGCGGACGGGCCGAAACCAAGCTACGCAGGAAGCATTCGCGCTCCAGCGGTCGCGGGTCGATCAGTATCAGCAACTCGCTTTGAAGCGCGAAGGGAATACTGTGGTCGATCCTTGGATGTGATTGCGCGAGATCTACTTGAGTCGCCGACTCGTGCGACGGCATCGATGAAAAGCTCATTTTTACTCTGTCCCCCGACCCGGACCGTGAACCGAAGCGAAGCGCTCAATTCGGACGACCCCATCCCCCTAAATCACAGTAGCGGGGTTTTCGTACTCGCGCAACAAGGCCTTGATACTTGGGATGTTGTGGGGAGGCAGCAATTGCAATCCGAGGTAGATCGTAAGTACTCTCGGACGTTGCACTAACGCTCGTTTGTCGACTGGTTAACCGGGCAGGGCCAGCAAAGGGCTGGATCGACTGGCTTTTGATGCAACTTGAAATTGTGAAATCAACAAATGGTTACCCATGCGGCGAGCTTAACCAAGGCAGCAGAATTGCGCGTCGCGGCAGGATATCCGCCAAAATGAGTAGGTTCGGCGGGACGCAAGCGCGACTGGGGGATCAGCCGGCGGCCTTTGCGGCGAGCGCGCGCCATCGCGGCTTCGCCGGGAACCCGGCGAACGAGAGGCTCGGCCGGCGGTTCGGACAGCGGCGGCGCCTCGTCCGGCGCGATGCCGTCGAGCTCCGCGGCGCGGGCGTCGAGCGCGGCGGCGACCGCGCCGTCGCAGAACGGCGAGCGGGCGAGCGTCCGGCAGGCGGCGGCGCGTTCGCGGCGGGCTTGCGGATCGTCGAGCGCGCCGTCGAGCGCCCCGTCGGGCGCTTCGGGGGCCAGCAGGCGCCTGGCTTCGGCGCCGAAGCGTTCGCGCAGCTTGGCGAAGACCGCGGCGGCCTGGACGCGGACCGCCGGGGTCGGGGACTGCAGGGCGGCAAGCAGGACGGGGTGCATCTCCGGCCGGTACTTCAGCGATAGCATCGAGATGGCGAATTGCTGGTCGGCGAGGCCGCCGCGCGTGACGCGGTCCATCATCGACAGCCGGTTCTCGGGATCGCAGCGTCGGCGGCGGCCGGACAGGAGCTCGGCGTCGAGGACGTCGGCGACGGTTGGTCCGGTGTCGGGCTCGCTGCCGTGGGCGGCGCGCGCGCGGGCGGCGACGTGATCCGCCGGACCCCGCTGCCAGAGGATCGCGATCGCTCCGAGCGGGCCGGTCAGGGCGAGCAGCGCCGCGTCGACCCAGAGGCCGGCGTCGCGCTGCCGCAGGCTCCAGGCGACCGCGAGGAGGCCGCCGGCCAGCGCGGCGTGGGCCGCGAGGAGCGCGAGCGGCTCCACCCGGCCCGCCAGCCAGAGGCTACCGAGGAAGAGCTCGAAGGTGGCGGCGCCGAAGCGCAGGAGCGCGAGCGCGGCGCGCAGACCGAGCGAGGCGGGAGCCAGGCCCGCCGGTGTCGGCGACGAGGCGCAGGGCGCGTTCACGAGGCGCCACCCCGTGCCGGCTGCCCGGCGCGGGCGAGCCCTGCGGCGGCGGCTGCGGCAAGAAGCCGCAGGCCTTCCTCCCAGGCCTCGCCCGAGGCTTCGCCCGCAGGATCGGTGGCGACGAGGAACCCCTGCGGGGCGGCGGCGGCCGCTGCCTGCAGCGGCAGCGCGACGAGCCCCGGCGGCCGCGCTCGCGCCGCGCGGCGGTCGGAGGCCGGACGCAGCAGCGGGTGATCGGCTGCCAGGGACGGCGCGAGGCCGGGCAGCGGCGGCGCCCCGCGACTGTCGACGTAGCTGCCGTCGGCGGCGGCCCGGTAGAGCCGGGCGGGCGATCCGTCGAGCACCGCGCCCGCGGCCTCGGCAAAGCGGGCTCCCAGGCTCTCCGGTGCCGCGGCACGCAGCGCGGCGAGGCGTTGCAGCGCCTCGGGCATGCCGGGCCTTGCCGCGGGGCCCTCGCCCGGGCTCACGGTCGCGGTCGCGACGGCGGTTTCGAAGCGGTAGAGCTCGTCGTCGAGCCGGGCGACCTCCTCGGCGAAACGCTCGTTGGTGGCGCGGAGGCTCGCGATGGTGCGCTCGCGGACGGTCTCGGCGCGGATCTGCGCCTGCCGGAAGATGCCGATCGCCATCGCGACCAGGACCCACTGCACCGGCAGGCGGACCACTTCGAAATAGAAGTCGACGATGTCCTGCCCGGGCGGGCGGATCGGCCAGTCGAGCATCAGCGCCGCGAGGCAGGCGGTCACCACGCCGCTGTAGAGCCCGTATTGCAGCGTGATCAGCAGGACCGGGAACCAGAAGGGATGCACGTCGAGCGCGGCATAGGTGCCGCGCCCGAGAAAGAGGCGCTCGACCGCGACCACGGCCACGAGGAGCACGAAGCCCTCGAAGATGCCGCGGAACTGGTGCCGCAGCGAGACCCGCGCGGCGCTGGGATCGGCGGTGCGGCTGGCGGCGACCCCGGCGGTGCGGTCGGAGGTCGACTCCGGCCAGAGCCGGGCCGCGGCGGCGGTCACCGCCGATGCGGGACGGGCGGGCATCTCACTGCAGCTCCGAGACGCGGCTCTCGCCGGTGCCGACCTCGACGAGGTCGCCGGGCAGGATGACGCTCGCGAGCGTGCCCTCGAGCCGGGTGATGCCGTCGGCCGAGGTGCGCAGGATGCTCACCCGCTCCGGCGAGGCGCCCGGTCCGTCGCGCAGCATCCCGATCTGCAGGTCGATCGCGGCGAGCTGGGCGTCGATGGCGTCGGCCTCGCGGCTGCGGTCGCGGAGCTCGCCTGCAACCGCGCTGCGGTAGTCGCCGTCGACCGCCGCCAGCGCCTCCTCGGCCGCGCGCACCGCCGCCGCCTGGGCCAGCGCACCGCTCGCGGCCTCGAAGTCGGAATGCTCGAGCGTGATCAGCGCCGCCTCGTCGGCGGAGAGGCGGGTGGTCGGCGCCAGCCCGCGCTCGGTCAGCTGGCGCAGGTCGTCGAGACGCTGGCGCTTGTCGGCCACCTGCCGGTCGAGCTCCGCCCGCTGGTCCTGGATGAGCGCCAGCATCGCGCGCTTCTCGGCCACCTGCGCGGTCCGGTCGGCCTTTTCGCGGGCGAAGGCGGCGACGCGCGCGCTGAGCTCGTCGAGCTCGGACTGCAGCCGCCGGGCGCCGAGGCGCTCCTGGAAGAGGGCGCGCTCGTCCGCGGTCAGCCCCGGGTCGGCCTGGTGCGCGCGGGCGGCCGCGAGCACGCGGGTCTCGAGCCTGAGGCCGATCGCGAGCGCGTCGAGCTCGGCCTTGCGGGCCATGAGCGGCGCCGTCGCCGCCTGCAGCGCCGGATCGGGCTGCATCGACTTCGCCCCGGCGAGCGCCAGGAGCTGGCGCAACACCATGCCGGCCGTGACCGTGTAGGAGCCGGGCGCGCGCACCGCACCGGTGACGATCACCGCCGGCCGCGAGGCGAAGGCGGCCGAGACCGAGGCATCGGTCAGGAACGTCTGCAGGTAGCGCGCGGCGACCAGCGCCTCGACGCAGGCGAGCGTGCGGCCGTCGGCCTCGACCCTGCCGACGAGCGGGATCGAGACCTCGCCACGGGCGTCGACGTCATAGGCGCCCGAGAGGTCGAGGCGCTCGAAATAGACCGGAGCGGCGCCCGCCGCCGCCTCGGCGTCGGCGGCCTCCTTCTCGAAGAAGCGCAGCGTGAGCTTGTCGCCGATGAGGGCCGCCCCCGGCGTCAGCCGGTCGGGGTCGGCGCAATCCTTCGGCGGCGCGATCGAGGGCGGCGGCGCCGCCGGACCGCGGGCGGCGAGCCCGTCGCGCACCGCCGCCTCGAGCGCCGCCCCTGCCGCCTCGCCGGCGGCGCCGTCGTCGCCGCCGATCCGCACCCGCAGTGCGGCGAGGCCCTGCTCGGCCATGTCGATGCCGTGCTCGACCCAGGGCGCGTTGAGCTTGACCGCCGGATGGCCGGTTGCGTTGCCGAAGCCGATGTAGCCGATCCCCGCGGCCACACCCCCAAGCGCAAGTGCTGCGAGCCCTTTCAGGTACATCTTAGCCATTTACCAGTATTAAGCCGTGGAGACGACATATCTCTCCCCGAATCACACCTGAGCGAACCGTACCTCACCCGACACCCATTTACCTGTCAATAGAAGAGGCAGTATCTAGCCAGTTGAATTGATGCTAACGTGACGCTATGGTTTACAGCCATGAGTACATCGTTTTTTTCAACTTGAAGGTGCGCGGCCCGTGTCGGCGGTGTTTAGGTCCGGTAAGTTAACCCTTCTGCTCTGCCTGGTGTATCTATCCATTGGGATTATTCCCATCGGGCAGGCCATCGCCGCGGAGGGCGGCACCCCGGTGCCGCGCCGCATCGTGGCGGTCTACGACGGCGACGCCGAAAGCGAGCCGCGCTTCACCCGCATCCACCGCTACGCCGAGCTGCCGCTCAACTATCTCGGATATCAGGTCGATTATCTCGATCTCGGCCGCGGGCCGCTGCCGGCCGAGCTCGACGCCGACGTGGCGGGCGTCATGGTCTGGTTCGACCGTCCGCCGCGCGAGAGCGATCGCTTCGTCGGCTGGGCCGCGACCGTCCGCCGCGCCGGCGACGATCCGGGCGGGTTGCGCTTCGTGGCCTTCGGCGACCCGGGATTGCCGTTGATCGGCGCGCGATCGGATGCGGCGGACGCCTACCTGGCGCGCCTCGGCCTGGCGGCCGGCGGCGGCGAGACGCGATTCGGAGTTCTGGGGCCGGGTGATGTCGCTCGACCCGGGCATGATCGGCTTCGAGCGCGACTTCAGCATCCCCCCGGGCCGCCTGCCGGCGCTGACGGCAACGGGATCGGCCGCGAGCCACCTGCGGGTCGCGGCCGATCCCGCCGGCTCCGCCGCGAGCGATCTGGTGGTGACCGGCCCCGGCGGCGGCTATGCCAGCGACGTCGCGCTGGTGCGCGAGGACGGCGGCGGCTTCGGGCGCTGGATCCTCGATCCCTTCGCCTTCTTCCAGGCGGCGCTGGCGCCGGGGCTGCGTCCGGTGCCGGACGTGACCACGCTGAGCGGGCGGCGCATCTTCTTCTCGACGATCCGAGGTGAGGGCTGGACTTCGACCGCGCCCGCCGAGCGGCTCAACGACGCCCCGATGCTGGCGGGCGCCCTCGTGCTCGAGCAGTTCCTGACGCCCTATCCCGACATCCCGGTGACGCTGTCGCTGGTCACCGGCGATCTCGACCCCGAGCTCGGCGGCCCCTTCGCGGCGCAGGGCGCGGCGCTCGCCAAGGCCGCGTTCACGCTGCCGGCGGTCGAGCCCGCTTCGCGCTCGCGGACGCTGCCGGCGCGCTGGACCTTCTTCCAGAGCTACCGCCGCGACCAGGAGCTCGCGATCGTCGACCGGCTCGGCCGCACCGCGCGCACGGCCGACCGGAGCCTGGTGTCGGAGGCGGTCTCGACCCTCGGCCGCGCCTTCGCGCCGCCCGACGCCGGCGCCTATCTCGGGCGCGGCGGCGACGCGCCGCGGCGCTACATGCTCGAGCCCTTCGACCTCGACTCCGAGATCGGCGGCTCGCTGCAGCAGGTGGCGGCGCTCCTGCCGGCGGACCGCAAGGTCGTCCCCGGCTTCGCCTGGAGCGGGGACGCCCAGCCCTTCGAGGCGGCGCTGGCCGCGGTGCGCAAGGCGGGCGCGCCGGCGCTCGGCGGCGGCGGCGGGGTCTACGACGCGACGGTGCCGACGCTCTCCAACCTCGCGCCGATCGGGGTCGAGGTCGGCGGGGAGCGGCAGATTTACGCCGCGCTCAGTGGCGACGCGGCGTTCACCAATTTCTGGAACAGCCCGACGCACGGCTTTTTGCGGCTGGCGCGCACCGTCGAGGACACCGGCGCGCCGCGGCGGCTCAAGCCCTACGAGCTTTCCTATGCGGCATATTCGGCGCTGAACCTGGGGCTGCGCACGGCGGTGCGGCTGCAGCTCGACGCGGTGCGCACCGCGCCGCTGGCGCCGATCCCGGCCTCGGCCTATGCGGCGATCGCCGAAGGCTTCTCGACCGCGCGCGAGACCGCGATCGGGCCGCTCGCCTGGCGGATCGACGAGCGGGGCGCGCTCGAGACGCTGCGCTTCGACGCGGCGGCCGGCTACCAGCTCGACGTCGCCGCGAGCCGCGGGGTGACCGGGGCGCGCCGCGAAGGCGGCACGCTCTACGTCGGGCTCGATGCGGCGGAACCGGCGCCGGTGGTGGCGCTGCGCCCCGCCCCGGCGCACGACACCGCCGCCGCGGGGCCCGGATTCGCGCTCGACAACGCGCGCTGGCGCGTGCGCGGCGTCGTCCGCGACGCCTGCAGCCTGCGCTTCGAGACGCAGGGGTTCGGGCCGGGCGAGATGACCTGGCGGGTGCCGGAGCCGGGGCCGTGGAGCATCGAGGTGACCGACGCGGGAAGCGGCGAGCGCATCTACTGGGACCAGGCGAAGACGAGCGAGAGGCTGCTGTCCCTGACGCTGCCGGCGGTCGCGGCGGAGCGGCCGGTGCGCGTCAGCCTGTCGGATTGCTGAGGGGGTCGGGGCGATGATGCGGTATCTGACGCTGGTCATCGGGCTCTGCCTGCTCAGCCTGGTGGCGGTGGTGCTGCTCTCGCCCTCGCCGGAAGAGCGGCTCGAGCGGGCGCTCAGCCGGCTGTCGCCGGCGAGCGCGCTCGACGAGCTCAACCGGATGTACGCCGGCGGCAACCGCACGCCGTCGCTGCTGCTGCGGCGCAGCGAGCTCCTGATGGCGAACGGGGCGGTGACCGAGGCCGAGCGGACGCTCGAGACCCTCGCCGACGACCCGGGCAACGCCGTCCTCGGCAACGACGCGCTGGCGCGGCTCGAGCTCGAGCTCGGCGCGGTCACCGACGCCGCCGAGCACCTCGCCCGCGCGCAGGCGATCGACCCGACCCCGGAGCGGCTCGACCGGCTGGCGCGGCTCTACGAGCTGGCGCGGCGCGGCGACGCCGAGCGGGCGCTGCTCGAGGGCGCCGACGCGCGCGGGCTGCTCGACCGGTCGGCACGCCGGCTGCTCGAGATCGATCTCGAGCGCGGCGACATGGCGGCGGCCGAGCGGCTGCTGCGCGTCCGCGCCGACGTCGCCGGCGAGGCCCGCGCCGAGATGCGCGGGGCGCTGGTCGAGCTCCTGATCGGCTCGGATCGCGCCGACGAGGCGACGACCCTCGCGGTGCGCTGGCTGGCCCGCGACCGCGATACCGCCGCGCTGGCGCTCGCGGTCGAGCGGCTGATCGAGCGCGGTTTCGTCGACCACGCCGACGCGCTCGCGTCGGCGGCGGTCGCGCAGGGCCTGCCCGGCGCGCATGTGGTGATCCCGGTCTTCGCGACCGCGGGCCACGGCGTCGAGGCGCGCGCGCTGCTGCGCGACTGGCTGGCGATCCATCCCCGGCCCGACCGGCAGGAGGCGGCGGCGCTGCTCGACTACTCCAAGCGGATGAACGATTTCACCGCGGTCGAGCGGCTGTTGCTCAGGGGTGCGCCGGGCGACTTCGATCCGGGCTTCGTGCTCGGCGTGGTGAAGGGCGCCTATTATCGCTTCGGGGCGCCGGCGCTGCCGGGCCTGCGGCGCTTCCTGACGCCGGAGGTGCTGGCGTCGGATCCGCTGTTCGCGGCGGAGCTCGCGCTTGCGCTGCGCGACAGCCGGGGCGCGACGCGGTACCTGGTGCTCGCGGCGGGCGAGGATCTCGCGCCCTGGCAGAGCAAGGCCTGGGACGCGCTGGCGCGGCAGGTCACCCAGGGGCCGTTGCACGCGCGGCTGATGCGCGCGCGTTCGGGGGAGCTGGCGACGGCGGTGGAATAGCGGCGGCGGATAGCGGCGGTGGCATGGCGGCGGCGGCTTCCGAAGGCGCCGGGGTGGCGCCCGGGCGACCCGGGGTCCGCCGGTCTCGCGAGCTTCGGAGCCGAGCGCGAAGCCGACGCCGTTTCAGCGCGGCAAGACTTCGCTATCCGCCGCTCGCGCCGCCGGCGCGCGCGTCAGCGCGGCGTGGCGGCAGACTCGCCTCCACCGCCCGCGCCGCCGGCGTGCGCGTCAGCGCGGCACCCCTGGCCGTTCGGTGAGGTGCGCGACCGGCGCCGGGGGCACGAGCGGCGGATCGAGCCGCGCGAAGCTCTCGTCGTCGGCGACGTAGGGCAGGAATCCGTTCGCCCCGGCACGGTCGGCGATCTCACGCCGGAAGCCGGCCGGATCGGCGCCGGGGTGGCGGGACAGGTAGTCGATCGCGAGCACCGGGACGCCGTGCGCGGCGAAGCCGGTGCGCAGCGCATCGACCGTGCCCTGCTGCCCGGGGTCGCCGAGCGCGCTTTCGATCGCGATGCCGTCGATGGCGGCGAGATAGGCAGGGAAGGCGGGATGCGGTGCGGTCGGCGCGGTGCTGCCGGTGGTGGCC
Source organism: uncultured Alphaproteobacteria bacterium (assembly GCA_963737485.1). Lineage (GTDB taxonomy): Bacteria > Pseudomonadota > Alphaproteobacteria > Rhodobacterales > Rhodobacteraceae > Amaricoccus. The sequence continues at coordinate 145,438 of CAVTSR010000016.1, forward strand.
GCATCCCAGCCGATGAAGGCCCCGCCGTTGACGATGAGCGCGAAGCCGCGGTCGTGCAGCGCCGCGGTCTCGCGGGCGTGAACGGCGAGACGGATGACCAGCGCCTGCATCGCAGCCGCGAAGTCCCCGGGATGCACGGGCGCGCCCTCCCGCGCCGCGAGCCGCGCCGGCACGGCCACCCCGGGCATCGACCACGTGTAGTAGTGCAGCACGTCGTCGAGGAAGACGCCGTCGTAGCCGCGGGCGAGAAAGGCGTCGATGCGCCGTTCGAGCACCGCCGCCCATTCCTCGGTCCAGAAGGCGGCGAGCCGCTCGCCGGACGGGCCGGGCCCGGCGTACCACGCCGGGCTCGCCGCGCCGGGCGCGCCCGGATCGGCCTTGTCGCCATAGGCCGCGACCCAGTAATCCCGGTTGGGCTCGAGCTCGCCCACGTTGAGGTAGGCATAGACCGGGCGGGCGCCCTTGTGGCGGATCTCCGCGACCTCCGCGGCGGTGAAGCGCCGCTCCGGAACGCCGGGGCCTTCGGCACCCGCCAGCGAAGCCTCGACGATCAGCGTCGCGTGCGGCGCGGCGGCGAGCGCTTTGGCGGAATAGTCGTCCCCCCAGTACTGGATGCCGAAGCCCGCACGCGGCGCCCGCGCCGCCCGCCCGGGCAGGCGCACCGGCGCCGGCGGCCGGCCGGTCCGGCCGTCGTAGCGGACCGGCGGTCCTGCCGCCGCGGCACCGCCGTCGAGCGCGAGCATGGTCTCGCCGCCGCGCGATCCTGTCACCCGCGCCGCGAGCGCCAGCAACGCCAGCGGGATTGCCACGATCGCGGCACGTCTGTTCTGCATCTCATTCCTTGCCCGCTTTGGTCCGCCAAAGTACAATGCATGACCGTGGCGTGTAAATCAAAGGCTACGGTTGCTATCCCTGAGGTTGTGTGAAGGTTTGGTTAAGTGACGGAGACAGTGCTTGCCACCGGCGGCGCCGGTTACATCGGGTCGCATGTTGTCACCGAGCTGCTCGCGAGCGGGCGGCGGGTGGTCATCATCGACGACTTTTCGAACTCCGATCCCGCGACGGTGGAGCGGATCGCAGCGATCGGCGTCGGCACGCCGGAGCTGGTGCAGGGCGACATCCGCGACCCGGCACGGCTGGACGAGGCCTTCAGCCGGTTTCCCATCGACGCGGTGATCCACCTCGCCGGGCTGAAGGCGGTCGGCAAGTCGGTCACCGACCCGCTGCTCTACCACGCGGTGAACCTCGGCGGGGCGGTGGCGCTGTTTCAGGCGATGCTGCGGCACGGGGTGCGGCGGCTGGTCTTCTCGTCGTCGGCGACGATCTACGGCACGCCCGAGCGCAACCCGATCGCCGAGGGGGCGTCGCTCGCGGCGCTCAACCCCTATGGCCGCACCAAGCTGGTGATCGAGCAGATCATCGACGACCTGGTCGCCGCCGAGCCGGATTTCGCGGCGGTCTCGCTGCGCTACTTCAACCCGGTCGGCGCCCACAAGTCGGGGCTGATCGGCGAGCTGCCGCGCGGCGTGCCGAACAACCTCTTTCCCTACATCGCGCAGACCGCGGCCGGGATGCGCGACCGGCTGCGGGTGTTCGGCGGCGACTGGCCGACGCCGGACGGTACCGGGGTGCGCGACTACATCCACGTGGTGGACCTGGCGCAGGGGCATCTCTCGGCGCTCGCCTTCCTGATGGCCGGCGAAGGGCGGGGGGCGAACCTGCCGGTCAACCTCGGGCGGGGGCACGGCTACAGCGTGCTGCAGTCGATCCGGGCCTTCGCGCACGCTTCCGGCCGCAAGGTGCCCTACGAGATCGTCGCCCGCCGGCCCGGCGACGTGGCCGAATGCGTGGCCGACCCCGCCCGGGCGGCCGCGCTCTTCGGCTGGCGCGCAGAGCGCGAGATCGAGGAGATGTGCGCCGACCAGTGGGCGTTCCAGTCGCGGCTGCTCACGCCGGAAAGCTGACGGTCCGCGGTCCGGGCGGTCTGCCCGGGGGCGCCGGCGCGAGACCCCGGCCGCGTCGAGCGCGGCCGGGGCCCCGGAACGCCGGTCAGGCAAGCGACAGCAGGATGTGGCTGTCCTGGAGTTCGGCCACGGTGATGTGGCTCAGCGTCAGCCGGTCGCCGTCCTGGAACGCGAGCGTCGCGCCGTTCGCAGTGTCGGTGAAGGCCGCCCGCGCCAGCGAGGCGGTGGCAAAGCCGCTGTGGTCGAGCTCGATGTGGTCTTCGGCGAGGTTGAAGTCGCGCACGGTGTCGGCGCCGTCGCCCGGAGCGTAGACGAAGACGTCGGCGCCGCCGCCCCCCGTCAGCGCGTCGGTGCCGCGGCCGCCGTCGATCCGGGTGCCGGCGCCGGTGCCGAACAGGAAGTCGTCGCCGTCGGTGCCGGTGAGGTTGGCGGTGCCGTTCACCCAGTTCACGCTGGCGGCGTGGACCCCGAGGGCGGCGTGGGTGAGCGTCAGGTTCTGCCCGCTCATCGTGGCGTCATCGACGCCGTTCACCACGACCCCGCCGCCGCTCTTGACGTCGACGCCGACCGCGCCGGAGCCATTGAAGCTGTAGTCCAGATCCGAGCCGGTGCCGGTCACGTTCAAGAGGTTGGCGCGCATCGGCAGCTTGGCGATGTGGGTGACGTCCGCCGCCTGATCGCCGAGCGTGATCGAGAAGGTGCCGCCGTTCTTCGGGACGAAGACCTTGGTGCCGTCCCAGGCGTACCAGTTGTCGACGCTGGCGATCACCTTGTCGGTGTCGATGCTGAGCGCGAACTTGCCTTCGTCGCTGCCGCTGACGTGGGCGACGATCTGGTTTCCGACCTTGCTGACCTCGACGTCGCTCTGGACGAACGAAAGGATTCGGTTGGCGAGATCCGCGTTGGTCACGAACTCGGTTCCCGCGGCGTAGGCGTGCGCGATGAAATCGGTGAACATCGCCTCCGAATAGCCCGGTCCGTGGCCGGCCCCCGTGCCGTTCGTCGTGTCCCAGTCCACCGGGCCGTAGTCATGCCAGGGCAGGTTGATGATCGCTTGCTGGCCGCCGTTGGTGAGCTGATCGAACGTCGCGCTCCAGACCGCCGAGGCCTCCGCCGCGGTCATGTGCTGGAACTCGACCAGGCTGAAGTCGAACGGAACGTTCGGTGCGAAATAGACCTGCGAGGCGTGCGCGGGATCGAGGAAGCCGAAGGCCCCGGGATAGCCGGCGCCGATGCCCGCATAGCCGCCGCTGAGGTAGTCGACGTACTGCATGATCGCTTCGGAGGTCGTCACGGTTTCCGGCGCGCCGGGCACCGCGGCGCCGCTGATGGCGAGGCCCAGGTGCTGGGACAGGATCTCGCGGGAGTATTCGAACTGGAACCGGTAGGAGCCCGCGAGGAGCTGCCGATCGACGTCGGAGAGCGCGTTGATCAAGAGATCCGCGTTCGCGTGCGTCGCGGGGTCGACCTGCGCCAGCAACGCGGCCAGCTGCGACTGGGTCTGCGCCAGCGTCATGTTGGAGAGCGTGGTCTTTACCGACGAGGGGACGTCGGTGCTGAGGTGGTCGAGCCAGCCCTGCCGATCGGCCTCGGTGAAGCTGTCGGTCAGCAGGTAGTTGGTGTCCTCGGGATGGGTGTAGGAATGCGTCCCGATCTCGTTGCCCATCGCGAGCAGCGCCTGGTAGAACGGCAGCGACTTGCCCGCCGCGCTCCAGTCGGTCCAGCGGTCGGCATCCCCCGACGGGTCTGCCCCGATATTGGCGTAATAGGACCCGACGAAGTTGTACTGCTGGTACCAACCCTGCAGGACCGGCAGCAGGGCGTCGTAGATGCCCTGGGGGTTCGTCTCGGCGACGTCGAAGTGCTCCTGCGACTGGTCGAGGTCGGTGCGCGACAGGAAGATCGACGAGCCGCGGCTGAGCTCGAGCCCCACGTCCGGAGTGTCGGCGGCGTTGCCCTGTGCGACCCAGTCGATCGCATGCTGCAGGATGTTGTTGTTGCCGAGGATCGCGTCGGTGGCGAAGTGGACGTTGCGCGCGCCGGTCCCGGTGGTGGCGATCACCGCCGCCTGCTCGCTGCCGGCGGCGGTCTGGGTGAACAGCGTCTGCCCGCTGCCGGTGACGTCACCGAAGGTATCGTAGCCGGCGTTGGTATAGCTGCCGATCACCGAGCCCGGGGCGAAGTCGTGGTTGATCGGGTGCGACCCGTCGCCGGCGTGCAGCACGACCCCGTTGGTCGCGCCGCCGCCTTCGCGGGTGACCCCGAGCAGCAGCTTCATCCGGGCATAGGAGTCGCCCGCGATCGCCGAGCCGGTCTCGGTGTTGGTCATGAAGTTGCCGGCGGCGATCAGGCCGATGTGGTAGTCGTGCACCGCGGTGGTCAGCGTGTCGGTGATCGCCTGCAGCTGCGAGGACTTCACGTTCGCGAAGTCGGGGAAGACCAGAGCGTCGTACTTGAGCTGGCCGTTGGCATTGACCAGGTTCTGGATGTCGGTGAGCTGGTCCTCGGTCAGGATGTCGAACGGCACGCCCGCCTGCATCGCCTGATACTGCGCCGCCATGAACAGCTGCCCGTAGGCGGTCTTGCTGAAGTAGTTGTCGGCGCTGGTCTCGGAGTAGACGATCCCGATCCGGATCGAGGGATCCTGCGGTAGTGGCGCCGGCTTCTGGTCGATGTGGTACTCGACGGCGTCATAGACGGTCGGCAGGAACACCGAATTGTTCACGTCGATGTAGACACCCGTGTGCGTCGAGCCTCCGAGCAGGCTCGACGGCAGCGCCAGCTCGATCGTCGAATGGTCGGCGTTGAAGACGTAGTCGAGGGTCCCGGAGACGAGCGTCGCGACGCCTTGGTCGTCCAGCGAATAGAGGGACGGCGTGCCGCTGGCGTCGAACTCGACCTTGTAGTCGGCCCCGCCGAGCCCCGGAGTGCCGAAGAGTCCGTAGCCAGTGGCGTTGTTGCGGTCGCTGTTGAGCCAGATCGTCGAGTTCGCGCCGATCGCGGTGCCGTCGGTCTTCAGCCCGATCACGAAGGCGTTGGTGTCGTCGGCGTAGGTGCCATAGACGGCATAGCCGGCGACGCCGTTGTTCGGGGCATCGAGCCGCGACGCGGCGTCCCACTCGCCGAGCGCGCCGTCGAGCGTGATCGGGCCCTGGGTCTCTTTGACGTCGCCGATCGCGAGCGAGAAGTCCTTGTGATCCTCGATGGTGCCGGCGGCGCCGATCGAGGGATCGTCGACGTTGACGGTGACGTCGAGGTGCTGGTGCTTTTCGTAGTCGATGTCGGCGCCGGCCTTGAGGTAGAGTGCCGGGCCGTTTCCGTCGTCGTAGATCTCGAAGAAGCCGGCGTTCAGGCCGGTGAGCGACAGGCTGGAGCTGCCGACGCCGTCGGGATCGACGACGGCGATGTCGGCGACCTTGAGGTGCTGGGAGACATCGGCGTTCTCGCGCAACTCGGTGAGGACCGGGGTCAGCGTCACGGTCGGCGGCTGGTTCTCGCCGATCCGAAACGCCTGGCTGGCGAAGTCGCCGGGGATGGGGATGCTGTTGTTGATGTTGAGGTCGATGTCGGCGAGGTGTGAGCCGCCCACGAGGCTCGAGGGCAGCGCGATCTCGACGCCGTGACCGTCGGCGCTGATGCCGTAGTCGAGGTTCGCGACGAAGGTTCTGGCCGGCATTGCCGGTGTAGAGTCGGGCGTGGCCGTCGGCGCCGATGTTGATGTTGAAATCGGCACCGAGGGATGCTCGCAGTGTCGAAGCCGGTGCCCCTGTCGAGGTCGCTGTTGACCCAGATCGTGGTGCCGGGGCCGATCGCGACAGTGGTGCTCTCGATGCCGATGACGAAGGCGTCCGCCTGGTAGGTGCCGCGGATCACGAAGCCGGGGGCCCCGGCCGTCGGGGTGTCGAGGCGGGTGCTGGGGTCCCATTCGCTGAGGTCGCCGTCGACGGCGATGTTGCCGTACTGCTCGGCGACGTTGTTGACCGGCAGCGCCAGGGTGGTGGTGACCGGCGTGCTGCCCGCGAGCGTCGCGTCGGCGACCGTGACCGTGACGTCGAGGCTCGACTTCGTCTCGAAGTCGAGCACCTGGCCGGCCAGGAGCCAGAGCTCCTTCGCGCCGCCCGCGGCGGTGACGACCTCGAAGAGGGCGGCGTCGGCGCCGCTGAGGCTGACGTCGTCGGCGCCGAGCGCGTCGTCGGTCACCACGATGTCGGCGACCTTGACCGCCGCGGTGGCGGGAGTTTCGTCGATCCCCGCCACGACACCGGCAAGCGTCACCGCGGTCGGCGCCTCGTTGACGTCGGTGACGTCGAGGTGGAAGCCGGCGCTGGCGTCCGGGGTGCCCCCGACCGTCGGGTCGTCGACCTGCACCACGACGTCGAATTGCGCCTTGGTCTCGAAGTCCAGCACGGTCCCGGCGAGGAGGTGCAGCTCCGGGCCGCCGGCGCCGGTGACGATCTCGAAGAGCGCGGCGTCCGCGCCCGCGAGGCTCAGCTGGTTGCCGGACGCGTCGTCGGGGTCGGTGACGAGGATGTCGGCGACCTTGAGCGAGGCGGTGACGTCGGTGCCTTCCGCAAGCGCGCTCACCACGGGTGCGAGCGTGACCGCGGTCGGCGCCTCGTTGACGTCGCCGATCTCGAGACGGAAGTCGACGCTCGCGTCCGGGGTCGTACCGACCGTCGGGTCGTCGACCAGCACCTGCACGTCGAGGTGCGGCGCGGTCTCGAAGTCGAGCACGGTCCCGGCGCGGAGGTGCAGCTCCGGGCCGCCGGCGCCGGCGACGATCTCGAAGAGTGCCGCGTCCGCGCCCGCGAGGCTCAGCTCGTTGCTGCCGACGCCATCGGCATCGGTCACGTGAATGTCGGCGATCTTGAGCGATGCGTGGGTGTCGGCGTTCTCCGGCAGCGCGCCCGCCACGGGATCGAGGGTGACGGCGGTCGGCGCGGTGTTGCTGGAAGTCACCTCCACGTTGAAGGTCTGCGTCGAGAACGAGGCATCGGCGGAGGTGGCGCGGACGGTGATGGCATGGGTGCCGGCGGTGAGCTTGGAGGCATCGCCGACGGTTACCTGCCCGGTGGTGGCGTCGATCGCGAAGGCGCCGGCATCGCCGTCGAGCGTATAGCTGATGGCGTTCGTCGTGTGGTCGGCGTCGGTGGCGAAGGCGGTGATCCCGACCAGGGCGCCGTTGGCGGCGGTGGTCGCGACGGTATCGCCGCCGGCGTCGGTATCGCTGATCGGCCCGACGGCGAATTCGTTGACGTCGCCCACCTGCACCACGAAGTCGGCGGTGCTGGTGGTGGTGTCGGAGGACGTCGCGGTGACGTGCAGCGTGATCGACTGCTCGCTCTCGGCGTCGATGATCGCGCCGCTGGCGACGGTGATCACGCCGTTCGCGTCGATCTGGAAGCGGGCGTCGCTGACGGCATAGCCGACCGTGTCGGTCGCATCGGGATCGGTGGCGAGCGCCGTGACGCCGACGACGGTGCCGGCGGCGGCGTTCTCGGCGACGAGGTTCGCGGTCGCATCGGTGTCGCTGACCGCGCCCACGGGATGGTTGACCGGCGGCGCCGAGGCGTCGGCGCGGTCGATGACGAGGTCGCGGACGGAGAAGCCGTTGGAGGTGATGCTGCCGACGGTGAGGACGTTCTTCGGGCTGGCCTCGTAGGCGGCGAAGAAGGCGGTGATGTCGGGGCTGGTCTGTTCGCTGCCGTCGACGGTGAGGTGGTGGCCGAGAAAGTCGATGGCGACGACGGCACCGGCGGCGACGCCGGCGAGGCGCAGCACGGCGTCGGCGTTGGCGGCGTTGGCGCTGGCGGCGTAGCTGCCGGACTTGAGCACGTCGCCGTCGAAGGCGAAGGCGACCTCGGTGGCGGTGGTGGCGCCGTTGCGGTCGACGGTGAAGGTGAAGCCGGTGATCTGCTGGGCGGTGCCGCCGGCGCGGGTTGGTGGTGAAGGTGAGCGCGTCGCCGAGGTTGAGCAGGCGGTTGTTGCCGTCGGGGCCGTTGTCGATGCCGAAGCCCCAGGTGTTGTTGAAGCCGAGCGCGGTGGCGGCGAGCGCGCCGACGGTGCTGGCGTTGATCCGGCCGTGCAGGCTGATCGAGACCGGGTCGTCGGCGGTGTCGAGGGTGTCGAGGCCGGTGACCTTGTTGGAGGACCCCGCGCCGCCGAGGACATAGCCGGTCTCGCCGTTGCCGAGGGTCTTGTCGCCGTTGCCGGTGATCGCGACCAGCGTGCGGTTGGCGGTGCCGGTGGTGGTGCCGAGGTCGGCCGCGGTCAGCGCGTTCGGCGCGGATGCCGGCGTCACCCCGGTCTTGAGCTGCACGTCGGCGAAGCTGATCCTGTTGGCGGCGGAAGCGGTCACCGGCAGCGCGAAGTCGGCGACGGAGTCGGGGGTGGTGCCGACCGCACGGTCGTCCACCTGCACCGACACGTCGAGCTCGGGGTGGGTGGCGGCGTGCAGCGTCGCGCCGGCGCGCAGGTAGAGGCCGTCGCCGACGATCTGGAACATGGCCGCGTCGCTGCCGACGAGCGAGACGTCGTTGCGGCCGACGCCGTCGTCGGCGATCACGATGTCGGCGACGCGGAGCGGGGCGGAGAGGTCGGTGGTCTCGCTGAGCGCGTTGACCAGCGTGTGCAGCGACACCGACGGGGCGGCGTTGGCGGCGGGGCCGTCGTAGGCGGCGCGGTCGATGACGAGGTCGCGGACGGAGAAGCCGTTGGAGGTGATGCTGCCGACGGTGAGGACGTTCTTCGGGCTCGCCTCGTAGGCGGCGAAGAAGGCGGTGATGTCGGGGCTGGTCTGTTCGCTGCCGTCGACGGTGAGGTGGTGGCCGAGAAAGTCGATGGCGACGACGGCACCGGCGGCGACGCCGGCGAGGCGCAGCACGGCGTCGGCGTTGGCGGCGTTGGCGCTGGCGGCGTAGCTGCCGGACTTGAGCACGTCGCCGTCGAAGGCGAAGGCGACCTCGGTGGCGGTGGTGGCGCCGTTGCGGTCGACGGTGAAGGTGAAGCCGGTGATCTGCTGGGCGGTGCCGCCGGCGGGGTTGGTGGTGAAGGTGAGCGCGTCGCCGAGGTTGAGCAGGCGGTTGTTGCCGTCGGGGCCGTTGTCGATGCCGAAGCCCCAGGTGTTGTTGAAGCCGAGCGCGGTGGCGGCGAGCGCGCCGACGGTGCTGGCGTTGATCCGGCCGTGCAGGCTGATCGAGACCGGGTCGTCGGCGGTGTCGAGGGTGTCGAGGCCGGTGACCTTGTTGGAGGACCCCGCGCCGCCGAGGACATAGCCGGTCTCGCCGTTGCCGAGGGTCTTGTCGCCGTTGCCGGCGATCGCGACCAGCGTGCGGTTGGCGGTGCCGGTGGTGGTGCCGAGGTCGGCCGCGGTCAGCGCGTTCGGCGCGGATGCCGGCGTCACCCCGGTCTTGAGCTGCACGTCGGCGAAGCTGATCCTGTTGGCGGCGGAAGCGGTCACCGGCAGCGCGAAGTCGGCGACGAAGTCGGGGGTGGTGCCGACCGCACGGTCGTCCACCTGCACCGACACGTCGAGCTCGGGGTGGGTGGCGGCGTGCAGCGTCGCGCCGGCGCGCAGGTAGAGGCCGTCGCCGACGATCTGGAACATGGCCGCGTCGCTGCCGACGAGCGAGACGTCGTTGCGGCCGACGCCGTCGTCGGCGATCACGATGTCGGCGACGCGGAGCGGGGCGGAGAGGTCGGTGGTCTCGCTGAGCGCGTTGACCAGCGTGTGCAGCGACACCGACGGGGCGGCGTTGGCGGCGGGGCCGTCGTAGGCGGCGCGGTCGATGACGAGGTCGCGGACGGAGAAGCCGTTGGAGGTGATGCTGCCGACGGTGAGGACGTTCTTCGGGCTCGCCTCGTAGGCGGCGAAGAAGGCGGTGATGTCGGGGCTGGTCTGTTCGCTGCCGTCGACGGTGAGGTGGTGGCCGAGAAAGTCGATGGCGACGACGGCACCGGCGGCGACGCCGGCGAGCCGCAGCACGGCGTCGGCGTTGGCGGCGTTGGCGCTGGCGGCGTAGCTGCCGGACTTGAGCACGTCGCCGTCGAAGGCGAAGGCGACCTCGGTGGCGGTGGTGGCGCCGTTGCGGTCGACGGTGAAGGTGAAGCCGGTGATCTGCTGGGCGGTGCCGCCGGCCGGGTTGGTGGTGAAGGTGAGCGCGTCGCCGAGGTTGAGCAGGCGGTTGTTGCCGTCGGGGCCGTTGTCGATGCCGAAGCCCCAGGTGTTGTTGAAGCCGAGCGCGGTGGCGGCGAGCGCGCCGACGGTGCTGGCGTTGATCCGGCCGTGCAGGCTGATCGAGACCGGGTCGTCGGCGGTGTCGAGGGTGTCGAGGCCGGTGACCTTGTTGGAGGATCCCGCGCCGCCGAGGACATAGCCGGTCTCGCCGTTGCCGAGGGTCTTGTCGCCGTTGCCGGCGATCGCGACCAGCGTGCGGTTGGCGGTGCCGGTGGTGGTGCCGAGGTCGGCCGCGGTCAGCGCGTTCGGCACCGTCGTCGGCGGTCGCACCCTTGGGAAGCTGCACGTTGGCGAAGCTGATCTTGTCGGCCATGGTTCCTGTTCCTCCATCGGGACGCCGGACGAAGCTGCCGATCCCCCTGTTTTCGTTTCGGGCGCGGGCGGTGTGCCCCAGCGCCCGTCAGTCATTCCACCGTCACGGACTTGGCGAGATTGCGCGGCTGGTCGACGTCGGCGCCCTTGGCGACCGCCGCGTGGTAGGCGAGGAGCTGCACCGCCGCGGCATAGACGATCGGCGCCACGAACGGGTCGACCGCCGGCAACGTGAGGAGTCGCCAGGCGACGTCCGCCAATTCCGCGGCGCCTGCGGCATCGGTGACGAGCACGACCCTGCCGTGGCGCGCGGTGATCTCGCGGATGTTCGACAGCGTCTTCTCGAAGAGCGCGTCGTAGGGCGCGATCGCGATCGTCGGCGTCATCGGTTCGACCAGCGCGATCGGCCCGTGCTTGAGTTCGCCCGCGGCGTAGCCTTCGGCGTGGATGTAGGTGAGTTCCTTGAGCTTCAGCGCCCCCTCGAGCGCCAGCGGGTACATCTTGCCGCGGCCGACGTAGAGGACGTCGCGCGCCGTCGCGATCTCGGCGGCGATCGCCGCGATCTCGGGCTCGAGCCGCAGCGTCTCGGCCAGGAGCTGCGGGACGGTCGCGAGCACGGCGGCGAGACGGGCCTCCTCGGCGCCGTCGATCGCCCCGCGGCGGCGGCCGGCCTGGATCGCCAGCGCCGCGAGCGCCACGAGCTGGCCGGTGAAGGCCTTCGAGGACGCGACCCCGATCTCGGGGCCGACGCCGATCGGCAGCACGAGGTCGGCCTCGCGGGCCATGCTGCTGTGCTCGGCGTTGACCACCGCCACCGTGGTCTGTCCGGCTTCGCTGGCGTAGCGCAGCGCCGCCAGCGTGTCGGCGGTCTCGCCGGACTGGCTCACCACGATGGCGAGGCCGTTCTCCGGCAGGGGCGGGGCGCGGTAGCGGAACTCCGAGGCGACGTCGATGTCGACGGGCAGGCGGGCGACGCTCTCGAACCAGTACTTCGCGATGTGGCAGGCAAAGTGGGCGGTGCCGCAGGCGATCAGCGTCGCGCGCGACAGGCTCTGCCAGGGCAGGGCGGCGGCGAGCGGCGCGACCTCGGTCCGATCGGCGGACAGGTGGGCTGCGATCGCGTAGCCGAGCACCGTCGGCTGCTCGTGGATCTCCTTGGCCATGAAGTGGCGGTAGCCGTTCTTGTCCGCGAGCCGGGCATCGAGCGCGAGGTTGCGGATCGGACGGGCCACCGCGAGCTCGGCGGCGTCGAAGATGCGGGCCCCGTCGCGGGTGAGCGCGGCCCAGTCGCCCTCGTCGAGGTAGGCGATCCGGGTGGTCACCGGGGCGAGCGCGAGGGCGTCGGAGCCGACGAATACCTCGCGCTCGCCGTAGCCGATCGCGAGCGGCGAGCCGCGCCGGGCGCAGACCAGGAGATCCTCGGCGCCCTCGAACAGGAAGCAGAGCGCATAGGCGCCGCGCAGCCGCTTCAGCGTCGCGGCGGCGGCGTCGATCGGCTTTAGGCCGCGCGCGATGTGGTCGGCGCAGAGCTGCGCGATCACTTCGGTGTCGGTCTCGCTCTCGAACCGGCGCCCGCGCTCGCGCAGTTCGGCGGCGATGGCGCCCGCGTTCTCGATGATGCCGTTGTGCACCACCGCCACCGGCCCCGCGATGTGCGGATGCGCGTTCGCCTCGTTCGGGACACCGTGCGTCGCCCAGCGGGTGTGGCCGATGCCGATGGCGCCGGGAAGCGGCTGTGCGGCCAGCCGGTCGGTGAGCGCGGCGAGCTTGCCCGGCGCGCGGCGGCGCGCCAGCCGCTGGCGGTCGAGCGTGGCGACGCCGGCGCTGTCGTAGCCGCGGTACTCGAGCCGCCGCAGCGTGTCGAGCATGATCGGGACGGCGGGACGGTTGGCGATGACGCCGACGATGCCGCACATTCTCAGGCCTCCCGGTCGGAGATGCGGCGCGCCGGGTGCGGCGCGCCGGGGAAAAGCGGGGCCCGGGTCACGACAGGATCCCGGTGCGCAGCTCGGGCCCGGCCATTGCCGAAAGCGCGGCGCAGATCGCGTCGACCGCGCCGTTGACGAGGCTGTCGTCCTCGGCCTCGGCCATCACCCGGATCACCGGCTCGGTGCCGGAGGGCCGGATCACCAGCCGGCCGCGGCCGCCGAGCCGTGCCTCGGCCTCGGAGATCGCATCGCGGACGCTCGGCGCCTCGAGCGGGTGGCTGTCGGGGTGGAAGCGGACGTTGCGCAGGAGCTGCGGCATCGGCTCGAAGACGTCGAGCACCTCCGAGGCCGGTCGGCCCGCCTCGACGATCGCGGCCATCGCCTGCAGCCCGGCGATCAGGCCGTCGCCGGTGGTGGTGAAGTCGCCGAGGATGATATGGCCCGACTGCTCGCCGCCGACGTTGTAGCCGCCGGCCCGCATCGCCTCGACGATGTAGCGATCGCCCACCTTGGTGCGCAGCAGGCCGAGGCCGCGACCGCCGATGTGCCGCTCGAGCCCGAGGTTCGACATCACCGTGGCGACGAGCTTGCCGCCGGTCAGCGTGCCGGCGTCCGCGGAGCGGAGCGCGATCAGCGCCATCAGCTGGTCGCCGTCGATCAGGCGTCCCTTCTCGTCGATCAGGTGCACCCGGTCGGCGTCGCCATCGAGCGTGATGCCGAGATCGGCGCCGGTCTCGACGACCGCCCGCTGGCAGGCGGCCGGCGCGGTCGACCCGCAGCCGAGGTTGATGTTGATGCCGTTCGGCTCGACACCGATCGCGTCGACCTCGGCGCCGAGCTCCCAGAGCACGGCCGGGGCGGTGCGGTAGGCGGCGCCGTTGGCGCAGTCGACCACTACCCGCAGGCCGTCGAGCCGGCGCTTCTTCGGGAAGGTGGCCTTGGCCGCCTCGACGTAGCGCTCGACCGCCCGCTCGACGCGCCGCGCGCGGCCGATCCGATCGGGGGGGGCGACCCCGGGCGCCTCGCGCATCAGCGCCTCCATCCGCGCCTCGTCGTCATCGGAGAGCTTGAAGCCGTCCGGCCCGAAGAACTTGATGCCGTTGTCCTCGAACGGATTGTGCGAGGCCGAGATCATCACCCCGAGATCGGCGCGGAGCGACCGGGTCAGCATCCCGACCGCCGGCGTCGGCAGCGGGCCGAGGAGCAGCACTTCCATGCCGACCGAGGTGAGGCCGGCTTCGAGCGCGCTCTCGAGCATGTAGCCGGACAGGCGGGTATCCTTGCCGATCACCACCCGGCCGGGACGGCCGCCGCGGTCGATCAGGCGCCCGGCGGCCTGGCCGAGGGCCAGCGCGAGCTGCGCGGTTATCGGGTGCGTGTTGGCGCGCCCCCGCACGCCGTCGGTGCCGAAAAGCTCTCGTATCACTGTGCCATGCTCCCCCTGGATGGTCGTGAAAACACGCGAGCGCCCGCCGTCGAGGCCGAAGCCCGGGAGTCTCCCCCACGGTTTCTTGTCGTGCTCATGCCGGGTCTCCGGCTCTCGCCATCCCGCTCGATTGCGGCAGGGCGGGAATGCGGGACGCGTCGAAGTGCGCCGTCCCGAGACGGGTCGCGCCCCGGCGGGCCGCGCGCATCGAGGTCGCGATCGCGGCAACCGCCTGGCGCGCGAGCTGGCCGGGCGTCAGGTCGGGCCGCTCGGCATAGAGGCCGTCGTTCTCCCGGACGAATATCGTGAACAGGAACTCGCCGACCGCGCGGTAGGCGAAGACGAAGGAGACCGCCGCGCAGAGGAGCGAGGCGAGGAAGATCGCGTAGGCCGAGACGCCGAAGAGCAGGTAGCACCCGATTCCGAAAGCCCAGCGTCGAGAGCAGGAACAGCAGCGACAGCCGGAAGAAGATCCGGGACCGGTTGCAGACCATGATGATCGCCGAGCAGAGAAAGAACAGCGATTGCAGCAACATCGCGACCGACGCGATCTGCAGGAGCTCGATCTGGTCCGAGCGCATCGCCAGGGCGCGCACGATCTGCGGCGCGAGCATGATCAGCACGATGGTGCAGGCGGCCTGGAAGAAGAGGATGCGGAAGATGTTGGTCCAGATCAGCTCCTGCAGCTCCGCCGCCCGGGCGGCGAGCAGGCGGTGGGTCGGCCGCTCGCCGAGCAGCTTCCAGAAGCGGCGCACCCGCGGCTCGAGCTCGCTCTGCTGGAAGAGGTACCAGGCCGCGAGCGTCGGGATCATCGACAGGTGGGCGATGAAGGTGGCGCTGTCATAGGGGGCGAAGTGGAAGAGCCCCGAGTGCGCGACCATGCCGTCGGGGCTGAACCAGAAGATCGACTTGTCGGCCCAGACGCCCGCCATGGTGAAGAGGACGCCGAAGAAGAGGGTGCCGTTCTGCGCCACCGCGTGCCAGATGGCGCGGCTCGCCTCGACGAGGCCGGCGGCGGTGATCCGGGCGCGGCCGACGACCGAGCTGAACATCAGGTGGTGGCTGATCGCGAGGCCGAGCGCGAACGACCAGAGCAGGATTTCGACCGAGGGCGTGCCGACGGTGCTGAGAAGCGCGCAGCCGATCGCGAGGAGCGTGCCGAGAAGGAAGGCGCCCACCACGTGCCAGTGGCGCCCGAGCGCGGAGAGCATCGCGAAGCTGGTCCAGAGCATCGACCCGGTCGTGGTCAGCACCACGAAGGCGGTGGCGAGCCGCACGTCGTGCATGCCGAAGCCGAAGACCACCGCGAGCGCGAAAAGCTGCGCGCAGACACCGGCGAAGATCAGGCAGGCGGCGTAGAGCTCGGGGATCAGCCGTCCGCCGTTCTCCTCGGCCGACTGCCGCACCAGGCGCGCGGCCAGCGTGGCGGTCGGCGCGGTCGCGAGCAGCGAGACCGCGAAGGCGTAGACGACCGAAAGCCGGATGTCCTCGATCGCGGCGCGGCCGAGCACCGGGGTCAGCGTCAGCGAGATCACCGACAGCGCCATCACCGACACGAGCCACGGCCCGACCGGGATGATCGCCGAGGCAGCGACCGTCGCGATCGGCGACAGCACCGGTCCGCCGAAGAGCCAGCGCGCGGCGCGGACCGGCGACAGGAGCCGCGGCGCGCTGCGGCCGGAAAGGGATGCTGCCGCGCTCATGCCGCCATCAGGTCACGGTAGAGCGCGGCATAGCGCGCCGACGAGGTCGCGGAGGTGAAGTAGAGCCGAACCCGCTCGCGCAGCACCTCACCGCATGCCTGCCGGAGGCCGGCGTCGGCGAGGAGCTCGCGCAGCGCGGCGGCGGTCGCCTCCACGTCCATCGGCCGCACGACGCGGCCCGCGGATCCCAGACGCGGCGCCTCCTCGGGCAGGCCCTCGATGATCTCGCGGCAGGAGCCCACGTCGGTGGTGACGCAGGGGATCGCCGCGGCTCCCGCCTCGAGCAGCACCAGGGGTTGCGCCTCGCTGATGCTGGTCAGCGCCATCACGTCGATTTCCGGCAGATAGTCGGCGATGTTCACCTTGCCGGTGAAGATCAGCGTCTCTTCGAGCCCGAGTTCCTGCACCAGCTGCATGCACTGAGCGTGGTACTCGGGGTCTTCGTCGGTCGGCCCGAGCAGCAGCGCCCGGACGTCGGGGATCGCCGCCTTCAGGCGCCCGATCGCGGCGATGTAGGTCTTGATGTCCTTGATCGGCACGACGCGGCCGATCAACGCCACCGTCGGCGGGTGGCCCGGCCGCCGCGCGAGCCCGGCGAACTTCTCCATGTGGATGCCGTTCGGAATCACCTCGAGCTTGTCGCGCGGCGCGCCGAGCGTGGTCTGGAACGACTGGTTCTCGCCGTAGAGCGTGGTGATCCGGGTGGAGGCGCGGTAGCAGAGCCGGGCGTAGGACTCGAAGGTCCGGATCCAGAACTGGCGCAGATCGACGCGGTCGTCGATGCGGCCGAGGCTGGTGGCGATGCTGTCGGGGATCCACTCGGCCATCGTCAGGTCGATCCGCCGCTCGTTGGTGTAGATGCCGTGCTCGGTGATCGCCGTCGGCCGCCCGGTCATGACCGCCGCGCGGGCGCTGAGGAGCCCGGCATAGCCGGTCGAGATCGTGTGATAGGCGCGGGCGGGCGGAATCGGCGCCTTGAGGATGGCAAAGAGGCCGCCGACCAGCGTCCGCCAGGCCCAGAAGAAGTCGGGGAAGGACGCCTGCGGGGTCAGGCGCTCGTAGGCGGCGACCATCGCCGTCCAGGCGAAGCGGCTGCTCGTCAGCTGGAGCTGCGAGGGTGCCGCCGCCCGGCGGGAGAAGCGGCCGCTGCCGGCGGACGGCGTCGCGTCCATCAGCCGGCAGAGCTCGGCGAAGGAGTCAAAGCAGCCGTCGCCGACCGTGCGGCAGACCAGGTCCTGGAAGCGGACCGGGTCGAGGTCGGGCTCGGGAAGCCGCGACGGCTTCGGCGGGCGGATCGACAGCGGCACGCTCTGAAAGGCGACGACGTTCGGCGGCAGCTCGTACTTCGAGCTCATCGGGCGGTCGTCGGCGACGACTGCCGCCACCGAGAACCGGATCTCGGGCAGGCTGCGCATCAGCCAGTCGAGCCAGTTGGCCACGCCCCCCGCGACGTAGGGATAGCATCCCTCGACGATCAGGCAGACGTCGGCCTCCTCGGACGAAACGCTTGCCGTCAAGCCGGGACGGACACTCGAACTCAATGACATACCAAGATCCCCGAGCGCGATCCGCCCGACCGGGGAGATCGCTCTGGCAGACGTTATGCCGGGGTCGCGGCCTCGGAATATCCGGCCTATCGGCTTAGGTCCGGGCGGCCGCCCCTCTCAAAAAGGACTACGGAGACAGGCTTGACGGGGTGGCAAAGTTCGACAGGGTGCCAGTGTAACCACTTGAGTTAACGGCATTAACTAAAAGAGTGGTCGCTGTGACCCTGAGCCGCCGCCGCCTGGAAACGGTGGCGGGCGGGTCCGCGAGGAGGCGCAGCGCCGGGCTCCGGCGCCGATGGCGGGCGCGGGCGGAACCCGAGGCGGCACCTCCGGCGCGACGCTGGTGGCGGCGCACAAACGCCGCCCCCGCGCGTGCAACCAGATGACCAGGCCGCAGCCGGTTCAGTTCTCCTGACTGGTCGGGCGGAACAGGATCTCGTTGATGTCGACCTCGTCGGGCTGGCTCATGGCGAAGACCACGGTGGCGGCGAAGGCGCTGGCCGGGATCGCCCCCTCGTAGGCCTTGTGGATCCGCGCGGCGAACTCGGGATCGGTGACGCTGTCGGGCAGCTCGGTCGCGACCATGCCCGGCGAGATGATGGTGGTGCGGATCCCCCAGGGCTTCACCTCCTGGCGCAGCCCCTCGGAGATCACCCGCACCGCATGCTTGGTCGCCGAGTAGACCACCCCGCCCGGCCGCACCTTGTGCCCGGCGACCGAGGCGACGTTGATGATGTGCCCGCTCTTCTGCCTCTGCATGTGCGGCAGCGCGGCGGCGATGCCGTAGAGCACGCCCTTGACGTTGACGTCGATCATCCGGTCCCAGTCGTCGACCCGCAGCCGATCGAGCGGCGACTGCGGCATCAGGCCGGCGTTGTTGAGGATGACGTCGACACGCCCGTGCGCCTCGACGGCGCGGTCGACCAGCCGCTGCACGTCCTCGCGCCGGCTCACGTCGGTCGCGACCGCCGCGCCCGCCCCGAGGCCCAGCTCCGCCGCCAGCGCCTCCAGCCGGTCGAGCCGGCGCGCCCCCAGCACCAGCCGCGCCCCCTTATCCGCAAGCGCCCGCGCCGTCGCCTCGCCGAGGCCGCTGCTCGCGCCGGTGATGACCACCACCTTGCCGTCGATTCCCTGCATCCCCGCCTCCTGCCGTTCCGATGCCCGGCAGATATGCCCGATGCGCCTCCGGGCAAGCGTCGCCTTTCCCCGCCCGCCGCCGCCGGCTAAGACGGCGGGCGCGCGACGGGAGGGAGGCGGCGATGGGCTACGGGGACGTTCTCGGCGACATGGTGGCCGTGGCCCGGGAGGCGGGGGCCCTGACGCTGCGCCATTTCGCGCGCTTTCGCGACATCGAGATCGGCATCAAGGGCCCGGCCGATTTCGTCTCCGACGCCGATCGCGAGTCGGAGCTCCTGATCCGTGACCGGCTCTTCGCGCGCTACCCGGACTGGAGCCTGACCGGCGAGGAGTTTCCGCCCGAGGAGCGCGGCGACGGCGCGCACCGCTGGCTGGTCGATCCGATCGACGGCACGACGAACTTCGTCAACGGCATGGACTACACGATCTCGATCGCGCTGCGCCGCGGCCGGGAGACGGTCGCGGGCGCGCTCTACAACCCGGTGCGCGACGAGATGTTCACCGCGCTGCGCGGCGGCGGGGCCTTCCTCAACGGCGAGCCGCTCGGGGTCAGCCGCCGCACCGACGAGGGGCTGATGGCGATCGGCACCGGCCTGCCGATGCCCGGCCTGCATACCTTCGCCGGGTATTATTCCCGCCTCGAGCGCATCCGTGGCCGGATCGGCGCGATCCGCGTCGTCGGAAGCTCGGCCAACTCCTGCGCCTACGTCGCCTGCGGTCGGCTGACCGGCTACTTCGAGGAATCGGGGCTGGTCGACTGGGCGGTCGGCGTGCTCCTGGTCGAGGAAGCCGGCGGTGTCGTCACCGACTGGTGGGGCAGGGGCGCCGACGTCTACGAGCGGACCGGCACGGTCATCGTCGCGAACCCGGCCACCCACGCCTTCCTCATCGAGATGCTGAAGGACGCGCCGCGCAAGGATCCGCGATCCTGAGCCACGGCCGCGGGCGACCTCAGCCGAGCGCGGCGGCGAGGTCCTCCGCGTCGTCGGTGGTGATCTGGTCGACCCGCAGCGCGAGGAGGCGGCGGACGGCGTCGAGGCCGGCGGCGTCGGCGCGGCGGATGGTGTAGGCGTCGACCCGACGGCCGGCCGCGTGGAAGGCGGCGACGAGGTCGAACCCCCGGCCGTCCGCGATGAGCACCAGCTCGTGCGCGAGGTAGACGAGCTCCGCCTCCGGCGAGGCGGCGAGCGCCCCGGCGACGAAGTCCTCCCAGGCACCGCTCGCGATCAGCCGCTCGACGGCATCCTCATGGCAGGGATCGTGGCCGATGCGCAGGCCGGGCGTGGCGGCGGCGAGGCGCTGCACCGATTTCGCGTCTCCGGAGGAGAGAATGAAACGCTCCGGCCCCGAGGCGAGCGCCCGGGAAAAGGCCGCGACCGCCTCGGGCGTCAGGGCGGCGGCGTCTTCCTTGTAGTCGAGCTGGAGCAGCGCGTCGGGATGGGCGCCCGCACCCGCGATGAGGCGGGCGAGGTCGTCGAGCAGCATCACCGGCTCGTCGGTCGGCCGCCCGGCGTTGTCGCGGAGGCGAAGCGTGCGCAGCACCTCGGCGGGGGTGTCGCGCACCGCGCCGCTGCCGGTGGTCTCGAGGCCGAGGACGGTCTCGTGCAGCACCGCGAAGCCGCCGCCGGCGTGGAGCACGAGATCGATCTCGACGCTGGCGCCGGCGCGCATTCCCTCGACGATGCGGCTGCCGGTGAAGACCGGGTCGCTCGCCCGGCGGCGGGCGCGGTGCCACTTGAGCATGGTCCGGTGCCCGTCACGGGTCACGGCGATGGGTTCGTGCATGGCTCAGCCGCTGCGATGGATCGCGGCGTCGCCGCGGTAGAGGGCGAAGGCGCGCGGCCGGAGCGCGACCGCCATCCCGGCCTTCCAGACCCGGGCGTCGGGGACCATCGCCTTCAGCCGCATCCCGTCGGCGAGCTCGAGGTCGACGATCGCGTGCGTGCCGAAGTCGGTGACGCGGTGCACGGTCGCGGCGCCCTCGCTGTCGGCGGGTGCGATCTCCATCGCTTCGGGGCGCACGGCGAGGATCGCGGGGCCGTCGGGCACCGGCACCGGGAGGGCGAAGCCGGCGTGGTGGAAGCGGCCGTTCTCCACCTCGCCCTCGACGAGGTTCATCGTGCCGATGAAGCCGGCGACGAACGGGGTCGCGGGCGCGCGATAGACCTCGTCGGGAGGGGCGATCTGCTCGGTGCGGCCGTTGCGCATGACCACGATCCGGTCGGCGAGCGCGAGCGCCTCGTCCTGGCCGTGGGTGACGAAAAGGGTGGTGATCCCGAGGCGCTGCTGCAGGTCGCGCACCTCCTCGCGCAGGCGCTCGCGCAGGTGCTGGTCGAGGCTCGCGAAGGGTTCGTCGAGGAGCAGGATCTTCGGCTCGAGCACGAGGCTGCGGGCGAGCGCCACCCGCTGCTGCTGGCCGCCGGAGAGCTGGTGGGTCAGCCGCTCGCCGTAGCCGGTCAGGCCGACCTGAGCGAGGGCGGCCTCGACGCGGCGGTGGACCTCGGCGCGCGGCAGCCGGCGCAGCTTCAGCCCGAAGGCGAGGTTCCTGAAGACGTTCATGTGGGTCCAGAGCGCGTGGCTCTGGAACACCATGCCGGTCGGGCGCTTCTCCGGCGGGACGGCGGTCACGTCCTCGCCGTCGATGGTGATCGTGCCGCTGGTCGGGGTGGCGAAGCCGCCGACCATCCGGAGCAGCGTCGACTTTCCCGAGCCCGAGGGGCCGAGCAGGCAGACGAGCTCGCCGTCGCCGACGGTGAGGTCGAAGCTCTCGACCGCATGCACCTGACCGAAGGTCTTGGTGACGCCGCGGATGTCGAGAACGGCCATTTCAGCGCCTGCCGTGCAAGTTGCACGACTCGATCAGGTCATTGACATGCAAGAAGCATCACTCCCGTTCGCTGACCGGTTTCAAGGTCGGTTGACCGCCGCAACGTCAGGCTCCGAAGCCGCGGGCGAAGCTGCCCGAGCCGATCACCCGGCGGGCGAAGAGGAGCGCGATGAACGAGGGCACCCAGAGGATGACCGAAAGCACCGCCCCGTACTGGATCACCGGCTGGTTGTTGATGAAGGAGATCATCAGGACCGGCAGCGTGCGGATCTGCGGCGCGCCGATCAGCCAGGCGCCCTCGGTCTCGTAGAAGGTGCTGACGAAGGAGAGGAGCAACGCCGCCGCGATCGTGGGGCCGGCCTGCGGCAGCGTGATCGACCAGAAGACCCGCAAGGGCGAGGCGCCGACGTCGCGCGCGGCCTCTTCCATGCGGCGGTCGACCGCCTGGAAGGCGGCGACCGGAATCCAGATCATGAAGAGGAGCGTGCCGACGAGCTGGATCAGCGCCACGCCCCAGAAGGTGCCGATCAGCCCGAGGTTGAGGAAGATGCCGGCGATGGCGACGAGCAGGCCGAACTTCGGGAACGCGTGCCCGGCGAGAAACGAGAAGAAGAGCAGGCTGCGGAAGGGAAACTCGAGGCGGGCGAAGGCATAGGCGGCCGGCAGGCAGATCGCCGCCGAGAGCAGCGTCACGATGGTGGCGAGGCTGAGGCTGGTGGAGATCGAGCCCCAGACGTCGGGGCGGGCGAGCATCGAGCGCCAGTAGCGAAGGCCGAATTCCTGCGGGATGACCGAGGGATAGCGCCAGACGTCGGTGAAGGCCCAGGTGCCGACCACGAGGAGCGGAAAGACGATGACGATGGTCAGGAGCACCGCGAGCACGATGCCGGTCCAGTCGGGACGGTCGTGGTCCCCCATCTCAGGCGGTCCTGTTGCGCGCGACGGCGCGCACGTAGAAGAGGCCGAAGACGATGCAGAAGCCAAAGCTGATCACCGCCTGGGTGATCGCGGTGGTGGGGTCGTTGAGGTCGCGGAAGGTGCGCTGCATGAACGGGCCCATCATCTCCGGCGCCGCGGGACCGAGCACGTAGGGCAGGGTGAAGGCCGAGAAGATGCCGAGCACGGTGAAGCTCACCGCGACCAGGATCGAGTTGCGGATCCGCGGCAGCACGATGTGCCAGAGCACCGCAACCCGTCCGGCGCCGACGTCGCGGGCCGCCTCGATCGACTGATCCGAGACCGCGCCGAGGCCGGCGAGCAGGATCAGCACGGTCAGCGGGATGTTGTCCCAGACGAGGCCGATCACCGGGGCCCAGGGGGTGAGATAGGGCGAGCGGATCTTCGGTACCCCGATCGCGTTCAGAATCAGATCGACCGACCCGTTCGGGCCGAGCACCCGGATGATCGCGTAGCTCAGGATGATCGAGGGCACGAACATCGGAAAGATCGCGAGGCCCTGGACGTAGGCGGCGATCCGGCTCGAAGAGAAGCGCAGGTAGAGCGCGATCGTGAGGCAGATCGGCACCAGCAGCAGCGCGCAGATACCGGTGGTCCAGAGCGTCACCCCGAGGTTCGCGAGGCTGTAGCCGTCGCTGAAGAAGAAGGCGTAGGTCTCGAGCGAGAAATGCCTTCCGCCCTCCGGCGCCGGCAGCCAGAGCGTGCGGGTGATCGCGGCGACGATCGGCCAGATGATCATCCAGCCGACCAGGAACACCGGGGGGGCGACGAGGAGGAGCCCGATGGGCACCCTCCGGCGCCGCCGGCCCGTCGTCACTTGCTGCGGTCCACGTTCGGCGCGACGTTGCGGTACCAGCCGTCGTTGATCGCCACTTCCCACTTGCCGCCGGGGAAGACCGGGATGGTGGTGGGGATCACGTCCTTGTACTTCTCGCGCAGCTCGGGGGAGATGTAGTCCCAGGAGACGCCGGGGAAGCCGCCGAGCTCGTTGAGGACCGCCGACTGGATCTCCTCGGACAGCACGAAGTCGGCGAGCTTGAGCG
This sequence comes from uncultured Alphaproteobacteria bacterium, assembly GCA_963737485.1. GTDB lineage: Bacteria > Pseudomonadota > Alphaproteobacteria > Rhodobacterales > Rhodobacteraceae > Amaricoccus. The sequence goes on from CAVTSR010000016.1 coordinate 168,518, forward strand.
CCGCCTCCTTGTTGGCGCCGTTGGAGAGCACGACGCTGCGGGAGAAGCCGCCGGGCAGGCCGAGGTCGCTGAGCTGGACGAGGCCGGTGGTCTCGGGCAGCACGCCCTGGTCGATCGCCTGCAGCGCCTGGTCGGACCAGGCCGGGATCATGGTGACGGCGGACTGGCTGAGGAGCTGGATCGACTGGGTGTTGCCCGAGGTATAGGCGCCCTGGTCGAAGAGCGAGGGCGCGAGGTCCTGCAGCAGCTTCCACGCCGGGTCGAAGGCCGCCTGCGCCGCCTCGTCGCTGAAGTTGTCGACGGTGAACTTCGCCGGATCGCGGCCGTTCACCTCGTAGATGGCGCGGCGGACGAAGTTGCCGCCCGAGCCGCCCTTGTCGGGGCGATTGTAGATGAACTGGCCGGGATTGGCCTTGATCCAGGCAACCAGCGCCTCGAAGGTCTTGGGCGCGTCGGCGGGCTTGAGCTTCTCGCTGTCGTAGGCGAGCAGCACCTGGCTGCCGCGGTAGGGCACCGAGTAGTCGGTGTCGATCGCGAGGGGGTTTATCTTCGACCAGTTGGAGAGGCCCGCCTCCTTGAGGTTCACCCAGAGGCCGGCCTCGATCGCACCGGCCGGCAGCCGCGGGTCGTAGGCCTCGAAGTAGTCGGCCAGCGGATCGGCCTTGGCCGAGAGCGCCGCGAGCGCGCGCTCGCCGATGGCGATGTTGCCGGGGCCGTCGCCGGCGTCGACGAGGTTGATGGTGACGCCGGGATTGGCCGCCTCGAAGGGCGGCTTCACGTAGTTGGTCCAGAAGTCGATCACGTTCTGGTCCGAAGAGGTGTACCAGTCGATGCGGCCGGCCTCGGCGCGGGCGAGGCGCGGCAGCAGCACCACGCCGGCGGCGGCGCCGCCGACCGAGATCATGAAGGCACGACGTTTCATGGACTTGCTCCCTGCAGGCGCGCGGGGTGTCCCCGTCGCGAATTCGACGCCCGCCGCGCGGCGGGCTCCGGCCAGCCTAGCACTGGCTTTGGCCGCGGGGCAAATGCGCTGGCGGCGGTCGGGATGCATTCGGGCACTGGTCCCGGAAGGAAATCTGCATAGATGCATGCGGTGACATTCAGGGGACACGCATGACCGCCACGCTCTTCTCGCCGATCGACATCGACGGCCTCGACTTCGCGAACCGCATCGCGGTGGCGCCGATGTGCCAGTATTCCGCCGACGACGGCTCGGCGACCGACTGGCATCTGCAGCACTGGATGATGCTTGCGATGACCGGGGCGGGCATGGTCACCGTCGAGATGACCGACGTCGAGCGGCGCGGGCGGATCAGCCACGGCTGCCACGGGCTCTACTCGGAGCACAACGAGGCGGCGGCACGGCGGACGCTCGCGGCGGCGCGGGTCGTCGCGGCGCCGGGGACGAAGTTCGGGGTGCAGCTCGCGCATGCCGGCCGCAAGGCGTCGTGCCGGCGGCCCTGGGAGGGCGGCGGGCCGCTCAAGGCGGGCGAGGATCCGTGGGAAACGGTCTCGGCCTCGGCGGTTCCCTATGCCGACGGCTGGCACACGCCGCATGCGCTCGAGGCTGACGAGATCGAGGCGCTGGTCGAGCGCTGGGTGGAGGCGGCGAAGCGGGCCGAGCGGGCCGGCTTCGACTTCATCGAGTTGCACAGCGCGCACGGCTACCTGCTGCACCAGTTCCTCTCGCCGCTGTCGAACCACCGCACCGACGCCTGGGGCGGGTCGCTCGAGAACCGGCTGCGGCTGCCTCTCACCCTGATCGCCCGGTTGCGCGAGTCGGTGCCGGGGCTGATGCTCGGGGCGCGGCTGTCGGTGACCGACTGGGTCGAAGGCGGGCTGAGCGTCGAGGACGGCGTCGCGATCGCCGCCGCCTACGAGGCGGCGGGGGTGAGCTACATCTGCTGCTCGTCGGGGGGAAACTCGCCGCACCAGAAGGTGCCGACCGGGCCGGGCTATCAGGTGCATCTCGCCGAGGCGGTGCGCCGGGGAACCGGCATCGTCACCCGCGCGGTGGGGCTGATCCAGGACCCGCACCAGGCCGACGCGATCGTGCGCGGCGGGCGCGCCGACATGGTGGCGCTGGGGCGGGGCTTTCTCGCCGACCCGCGCTGGGTGTGGCGCGCCGGGGCCGAGCTCGGCCATCCCGCCTGGCGGGTGCCGCAGTACGCGCGGGCGGGCGAGATCCTGCCCAAGCCTGCGAGCGTGGCGGCGTAGGCTTCGCGGCGTCCGCCGGAGCGGAGGGCGGCCCCGAGAATGATGCTGCCCGTGGGGCAGGCCGGGTGTAGCATGGCGGTCCTCGCCTGTTGACGGGCGACGCATGGCGCTGGGGGGTCGAGGATGACGCTGCGCGTGATCGGTGCGGGAGTGGGCCGCACCGGAACCTTCTCCATGAAGCTGGCCCTCGAGGAGCTGGGCTTCGGGCCTTGCCATCACATGGAGGAAGTCGACGAAAGGTCGCCGCGCGAGATCGCGCTGTGGCTGGCGGCGGCGCGCGGGACGGTCGACTGGGAGGTGAACTACGCGGGCTACAGTGCGGCTGTGGACTGGCCGACCGCGGCCTTCTGGCGCGAGCTGGCCGAGGCCTTCCCGGATGCGAAGTTCCTCCTGACCGTGCGCAGGCCGGAGGACTGGTACCGGAGCTTCTCGGAGACGATCTATCCCTTGATCAGGGATGCCGACAAGGCCGAGCCGGGCCTGCGGCCGTTCCTCGGAGATGGTCGACGCGGTCGTGCGCAAGACCGGGTTCGACATCCCCTCGACGCCGGGAGGAGATCATGGACGCGTACGCGCGCCATGTCGCGGCGGTGAAGGCGGCCATCCCGGACCGAGCCGGCTGCTGGTGTTCGACGTGCGCGAAGGCTGGGATCCGCTCTGCGCGTATCTGGGCGTGCCGGTGCCCGCGACGTCGTTTCCGCGGACGAACGACACGAAGGCGTTCTGGGCGAGCACCCAGGCGCCGCCCTCGCGGACGCCGCCGGAGGCTCCGGCCTAGCCGGCCAGAAGCCGGGCGGCGCGCGGGGCGGCGTAGGTGAGGATGCCGTCGCAGCCGGCGCGGCGGAAGGCGGCGAGGGTCTCGAGCACCGCCCGGTCGCCGTCGAGCCATCCGTTCGCCTCGGCGGCGGCGAGCATCGCGTACTCGCCGGAGACCTGGTAGGCGAAGGTCGGGACGCGGAACTCGGCCTTCACCCGGGCGCAGACGTCGAGGTAGGGCAGGCCGGGTTTCACCATCACCATGTCGGCGCCCTCGGCGAGGTCGGCCGCGACCTCGCGCAGCGCCTCGTCGGTGTTGGCGAAGTCCATCTGGTAGGTCTTCTTGTCGCCCTTGAGCGCGCCGCCCGAGCCGACCGCGTCGCGGAAGGGGCCGTAGAAGCAGGAGGCGTACTTGGCGGCGTAGCTCATGATCAGGGTGTCGCTGTGGCCTGCGGCCTCGAGGGCGCGGCGGATCACGCCGATGCGGCCGTCCATCATGTCGGAGGGGCCGAGGATGTCGCAGCCGGCGTCGGCCTGGACGAGGGCCATGCGCTCGAGCGCTTCGAGGGTCTCGTCGTTGAGGATCACGCCGTCGCGGACAAGGCCGTCGTGGCCGTCGGAGTTGTAGGGGTCGAGCGCGACGTCGAGGAGGACGCCGACCTCCGGCACCGCGGCCTTGATCGCGCGGGTGGCGCGGCAGACGAGGTTCTCGGGGTTCCAGGCCTCGGTCGCCTCGGGGTTCTTGTCGGCCGCCTCGGTGAAGGGGAAGAGGGCGACGCAGGGGATGCCGAGGGCGGCGGCCTCCTCGGCGGCGCGGACGGCGCGGTCGACCGAGAGGCGGGAGACGCCGGGGAGCGAGGCGACGGGCTCGACGACGTCGCGGCCCTCGCGGACGAAGAGCGGCCAGATGAGGTCGGCCGGCGAGAGGCGGGTCTCGGCCACCAGCGCCCGGATCCAGGGGGTGCGGCGGAGCCGGCGCGGCCGGCCGTGCGGGAAGGGGGCGATCGGGGTCATGCGGTCTCTCCGGGGCCGCCCGCTCTTGGCATGCGGGGGCGGGCGGCTCAAGCGCGAACGGGGGGCGGGCCGGCTCGCGAGGGGGGAAGCGCTCGCACTGTCCGCGTGCGAGCGGGTGGATAAGACTTTGATATTTAATGACAAAAGGTTTTCATTTTAACCGAATTTCAACGGTTTCCGACATTTTTGTGCGGCCCGGACACATAGGTTACAGATTGTGCCGATCACCTGGGTGGCACCCTCGCGCCGAGCCGGGGTGGTCGACGGTTTGCGGTTTGCCGTCCTCGAGGTCGGTGTATCCGAGATCGTGGTGCATGAAGCTGACGAGCCAGACGTCGGCGTCGACCTCGCGCGGGCCGAGCGTCTGTCCGCCGAAGACCTTCGATGAAGGCGGCGTGGCCGTGGAGCGCGACCGCGCCGCGGTCGTGGAACGGACAGGCGAGCTCGGGCCGGCAGGCGGAAGGCCGCGGCGAGGCGGCATGGCGGCTGGCCGGGGTCGGCATGGCGAGCGCCGCGTGCGGGCGCAGGCGGTCGAACTCGGCGACGCGCGCCTGCGGGGCAAGACGGTTGCCGGCCGCGGGCCGGAGCTGCGGCTTGCTGGGGGTGATCCGCTCGATCGCGATGCCGAGCCGTGGCCACCAGACCGCGAGCCGGGAGAGGCCGTAACCCCGTTGTCGGAAGGGATCGCGAGCGGCAGGCCGCGCTCCGGGACGAGGCGATGAAAGGCCCGGGAAGACCGGGGCTTCGGCGGTGCCCTCCAGCGCCTTGACCATCAGGATGAAGCGCGAGGCGTGTTCGGCGACGGTCAGCGGACCTCGCCGTTGAAGTCGCGGCCCCGGGGCTCGTCGGGCGCCGCAGGCAAAGGGCGGCGTGCCCGCGGCCCGCAGCCGGCGGCTTCGCGCAGGCTCGATGAGTGCCGGTCGAGAACCGCGTGGATCGTCGAGCGCGCCGGCAGGGCCACCCGCCTCGCGACAAAAGGAAGACGTTCCTCCAGGGCCGTGAGCTCTCTCCACGGCATCCCACAACTCCCCCGCGAGAAGGCGGCCGTGTAGCCCGTGGGTCGGTCGTTCTGTCAGCCATGTCCCCGGCCGCTCAGACGAGACCGCCGGGCGCACTTGCCCGGCGGAGGTGCGAACGCCGGGGTCAGGCGGTCGCGGCGGCCAGCGCCTGGTCGAGATCCGCGATGAGGTCGGCCGGATCCTCGGTGCCGATCGAGAGCCGCACCACGTTGGGGCCGGCACCCGCCGCCTCCTGCTGCTCGGGGGTGAGCTGGCGGTGGGTGGTCGAGGCGGAGTGGATGATCAGCGAGCGGGCGTCGCCGAGGTTGGCGGCGTGGCTGAAGAGCTTGACCGCGTTCACCGTCTTCACGCAGGCGTCGTAGCCGCCCTTGAGCGCGAAGGTGAAGAGCGCGCCGGCGCCGTTCGGGTAGAGCCGCTCGGCGCGCTCGTGCCAGGGCGAGGACGGCAGCCCGGCGTAGGTCACGTATTCGACGCGCGGATCCTTCTCGAGCCAGGTCGCGACCGCCATCGCGTTCTCGACGTGCCGGCGCATCCGCAGGCTCAGCGTCTCGATGCCGAGGAGCGTCAGGAAGGCGTTCTGCGGCGCCATCGCCATGCCGAGGTCGCGCAGGCCGACCGCGATCGAGTGGAAGGTGAAGGCCATCGGCCCGAAGGTCTCGGCGAACTTCAGGCCGTGGTAGGCGGGCTCGGGCTCGGTCAGGCTCGGAAACCTGTCCGAGGCGCTCCAGTCGAAGCGGCCGCTGTCGACGATGGCGCCGCCGATCACCGTGCCGTTGCCGGTGAGATACTTGGTCGTCGAATGCACGACGATGTCCGCCCCCATCTCGAGCGGGCGGCAGAGGAAGGGGGTGGCGGAGGTGTTGTCGACGATCAGCGGGACGCCGACGCGCTTCGCGACCTCGGCCAGGGCGGGAATGTCGGTGACGTAGCCGCCGGGGTTGGCGATCAACTCGCAGAAGATCGCGCGGGTGTGGTCGTCGGCGAGATCCTCGACCGCGGTGAGATCCTCGGTGTCGACGAACTCGGCCGACCAGCCGAAGCGCCCGATGGTGTGGGTGAACTGGGTGACGGTGCCGCCGTAGAGCCGGTTCGAGGTGATGATGTTGTCGCCGGGGCGCATCAGCGGAAACAGCGCCATGATCTGCGCCGCGTGGCCGGAGGAGGTGCAGACCCCGCCCTGGCCGCCCTCGAGCGCGGTGATCCGCTCGGCGAGTGCCATCACCGTCGGGTTGGTGAGGCGGGAATAGATGTAGCCGACCTCCTGGAGGTTGAAGAGCTTGGCCGCGTGCTCGGCGTCGCGGAAGACGTAGGCGGTGCTCTGGTAGATCGGCGTCTGATGCGCGCCCGTCGCCGGGTCGGGCTTTGCGCCGGCGTGGATCTGCAGCGTGTCGAACCCGAGCTTGCGGTCGGCCATGATCCGTCCCTCCCATGGACTTTGGCCGGCGAGGCTAAGCGAGGCGGGATGCGCGGACAACAGCGGAATGGGCGGCGCGATGGCCGCGCCGATGGCGCGGAGAGGCAAACCGTCCTCGCCGTACGCCCCTAGTATCGCGCCGACACCGCGGCGATCGCTCTCGTCGCGCCGCACTGGTTTCTGGGGGTTAGCCATGTCTGGACTGTTCGCCGCGCTGCGCGCCGCAGCGATCGCAGGTTCCGTCGCCGTTGTCGGACCGGCGCTCGCAGAGGAAGGCGCGCCGCCACCGGTCGGGTCGCCGAACGCCACGGCTCCGATCGACGGCACCTTCGTGCCGAACCCGGCGCGGCCGTTCGGCGGCAGCATCGGGCTCAACGCCGACCAGTCGACGCCGTGGTGGCCGCCGCGCACCGTGCCGCCGAAGGGCGCGCCGAACGTGCTCCTGGTCATGACCGACGATACCGGCTTCGGCGCCGGCTCGACCTTCGGCGGGGTGATCCCGATGCCGGTGCTCGACGCGCTGGCGAACGACGGGCTGCGCTACACCAACTTCAACTCGACCGCGCTCTGCTCACCGTCGCGGGCGGCGCTCCTGACCGGGCGCAACCATCACAACGTCGGCTTCGGGGTCATCGCCGAACAGGCGACGGGCTTTCCGGGCTACAATTCGGTGATCGGGCGCGATTCGGTCTCGATCGGCGGCATCCTTCGCGCCAACGGCTACAACACTTCCTGGTACGGCAAGAACCACAACACCCCGGCCTACGAGGAGAGCCAGGCCGGGCCGTTCGACCAGTGGCCGACCGGCGAGGTCTTCGGCTTCGACCATTTCTACGGCTTCATGGGGGGCGACGCCAACCAGTGGCAGCCGAACCTCTTCAACGACACGACGCAGATCTATCCGTTCCGGGACAAGCCGGGCTGGAACCTGATCACCGCCGAGGCCGACGACGCGATCCGCCAGATCAACACGCTCAACTCGGTCTCGCCGGGCAAGCCGTTCTTCATCTACCTCGCGCCCGGCGCCACGCACGCGCCGCATCATCCGACCAAGGAGTGGGTGGACAAGATCGAGGCGATGCACCTGTTCGACGGCGGCTGGAACCAGCTGCGCGAAACGATCTTCGCCAACCAGAAGCGGCTCGGGGTGATTCCGGCGAACGCCGACCTGACGCCCTGGCCGGACGCGCTGAAGAAGTGGGATACGCTCACGGCGGACGAGAAGAAGCTCTTCATCCGCCAGGCCGACGTCTATGCCGCCTATCTCGCCTATGCCGACGCCGAGACCGGGCGGGTGATCCAGGCGATCAAGGACGCGGGCGAGCTCGACAACACGCTGATCATCTACATCGTCGGCGACAACGGCTCCTCGGCCGAGGGCTCGCCGAACGGCACGCCGAACGAGGTGGCGCAGTTCAACGGCGTCGAGGTGCCGGTCGACGTGCAGCTCAAGGACTTCTACGACGTCTGGGGCACCGACAAGACCTACAACCACATGGCCGTCGGCTGGACCTGGGCCTTCGACACGCCGTTCAAGTGGACCAAGCAGATCGCCTCGCACTTCGGCGGCACCCGGCAGGGGATGGTGATGTCCTGGCCGGACCGGATCAAGGACGTCGGCGGCGTGCGCAACCAGTTCAGCCACTTCATCGACATCGTGCCGACGATCCTCGAGGCGACCAATGTGCCGGCGCCGGACATCGTCGGCGGCATCGCGCAGAAGCCGATGGACGGCATCAGCATGGACTACACCTGGGACGCGGGGCCCGACGATCCGACCCGGCACAAGATCCAGTACTTCGAGATGTTCGGCAACCGCGGCATCTACGACGACGGCTGGTACGCCAACACCACGCCGATCGTGAAGCCGTGGGAGCTGTTCTCGACGCCGCCGACCGACGTGGCGCAGGCCTACAAGTGGGAGCTCTACGACCTCAACAAGGACTGGACGCAGGACCACGACCTCGCGGCGGAGATGCCGGACAAGCTGCGCGAGATGCAGGATCTGTTCATGGTCGAGGGGGCGAAGAACCACGTCTTCCCGCTCGACAACTCGCTGGCCCCGCGGATGGTGACGCCGCGACCGAGCCCGATCGCCGGGCTGACGCACTTCGAGTACACCTATCCGGTGGTCGGCAACCCGAACGGGACCCAGCCGAACCTGCTCAACGCGTCCTACAAGCTCGTGGCGGACGTCGAGGTGGGGGCCGACGGCGGCAACGGGATGCTGTTCACGCAAGGCGGGCGCTTCGGCGGGCACGGCTTCTACATCCTGAAGGGCAAGCCCGTCTACGTCTGGAACCTCGTCGACCTCGAGCGGGTGCGCTGGGAGGGGCCGGAGGCGCTCAGCCCGGGCAAGCACACGCTGGAGTTCGATCTCAGCTACGACGGGCTCGGCTTCGCCACCTTCGCCTTCAACAGCCTGAGCGGCGTCGGACGCCCGGCGGAGGGGGTGCTGAAGGTCGACGGGGTGGAGGTGGCGCGGCAGAAGATGGCGCGGACGATCCCGATCACGCTGGCCTGGGACGAGAGCCAGGACATCGGGTCGGACACCGAGACCGGGGTCGACGACGCGGATTATGCGCCGCCCTTCACCTTCGACGGGAAGATCGACAAGATCACGCTCGACATCCAGCGCCCGCAGCTGACGCCCGAGGACATCAAGATGCTGAAGTCGGCGGAGAGCGCGCAGGGCGACAAGGGCTGACGGCGGCGGGAATTGCCGAAAGCGGCGCCGGCGCCGCTTTCGGTGCATCAGGGAGACGAGCATGGATGACTTTGAGCTGAGCCGCCGCGGGCCGTCGCGGCGGCAGCTTCTGGAGGGCGGCGCGGGCATCGCGGCGCTCGCCGCCCTCGCCGGGCCGGCGGCGGCGGAGACGGCGGCGCCGACGGCCGACTTTCTCTTCGTGCAGACGGCCAAGGGCACGGCCTTCGATCCCGACCAGAACCGGCTGACGCTGCGCGGGGTGAGCCCGGTGACGCTGTTCTTCTCGGACCGTCCCGAGCGGATCGCGGGCAACATGCAGACGACGCGCTTCGTGCCGTTCTGGGGCGAGGGCAAGGACAGCTTTCTCTCCGACCCGCCGAACGCCGATCTTTCGGTGCTCGCGGACGGCAAGCTGCACCAGACCGTGGTGGTGCTGCGCGACCCGGCGATCGAGGGCGAGGATCTGCACTACACGGTGCAGATCGTCAGCGGCGACATGCCGGAGCTGGGCCAGGAGGCGTCGCTCTTCATCGACGTGATCGGGATGCCGCGCACGCCGCTTTCCTTTGCCGGCGTCGATCGCCGGGCGTTTCGACGCGCCGTCATCTACTGACGCGGCCGCGGTTGCCGCGATGCCGGCGCGGCCCTAATCTTGCACCCGACAAGCATGGGGTGCGAGATGCCCGACGTCACCGAAACCCTCGTGCCCGGGGCGCTGCACCCGCGCCAGGCCGAGACTTTTCCGCGGCTCACCGCGGCCGAGATCGACCGGCTGCGCCGCTTCGGCGCGCCGCGGCGGTTCGCTGACGGCGCGCGGCTGTTCGCGGCCGGCGAGCCCGGGCCGGGGATGTTCGTCATCCTGAGCGGGCAGGTCGTGATCAGCCAGGCCGACGGCCTCGGCCGCCGCCGGCCGGTGGCCGAGCAGGGGCCGGGGCAGTTCGCCGCCGAGGTGGGCCAGCTCTCCGGGCGGCCGGCGCTGGTCGACGGCCACGCCGAGGGCGAGGTCGAGGCGATCCTGATCCCGCCCGCCGGCCTCAGGGCGCTCCTCGTCGCCGAGGCCGACCTCGGCGAGCGCATCACCCGCGCGCTGATCCTGCGCCGGGTGGCGCTGATCCAGGCCGGGCACGGCGGGCCGCTGATCATCGGGCCGCCGGACGATGCCGACGTGCTGCGGCTCGCGACGTTCCTCCGCCGCAACGGCTATCCCCACAAGGTGGCCGACCCCGGCGAGGACGAGGCCGCCGCCGGCCTGCTCAGCCATTGCAGCGCCGCGGCCGGCGTCCTGCCGGTGGTGGTGACGCCGTCCGGCCGGGTGCTGCACAACCCCTCGATCGGCGATCTCGGGCGCGCGCTCGGGCTGACCGGCCGGGCGCCGGGGCGCGCGCTCTACGACGTGGCGGTGGTGGGCGCGGGCCCGGCCGGGCTCTCGGCCGCGGTCTACGCCGCTTCCGAGGGGCTGTCGGTGGTGGTGCTCGACGCCCAGGGCTACGGCGGCCAGGCGGGTGCCAGCGCGCGGATCGAGAACTACCTCGGCTTTCCGACCGGCATCACCGGTCAGGCGCTGACCGGGCGCGCCTTCGTGCAGGCCGAGAAGTTCGGCGCCGAGATCATCTTTCCCTCGGCGGTCGAGGCGCTGGTCTGCCTCGACGCGGCCGGTCCCTATCAGCTGATGCTCGGCGACGGCGGCGCCGTCGTCGCCAGCACCGTCGTGGTGGCGAGCGGCGCGCGCTACCGCCGGCCGGCGATCGCGGGGATCGAGTCCTTCGAGGGCCGGGGGGTCTGGTACTGGGCCTCGCCGATGGAGGCGACCCTCTGCGCCGGCGCCGAGGTGGCGCTGGTCGGCGGCGGCAACTCCGCCGGCCAGGCGGCGGTCTATCTCTCGGCGCATGCGGCGCGGGTCAACCTGCTGATCCGCGGCCCCGATCTCAACAAGAGCATGTCGCGCTATCTGGTCGAACGCATCGAGGCCACGCCGAACATCGAGCTGCACAGCGACACCGAGCTCGTCGCGGTCGGCGGCGAGCCCGCGCGCCACCTCGACAGCCTGACCTGGCGCAGCCGGCGGAGCGGGGAAAGCGAGACCCTGCCGATCCGCAACCTCTTTCTCTTCATCGGCGCCGACCCCGAGACCGGCTGGGCGCGCTCCTGCGATCTCGCGGTCGACCGGGCGGGTTTCGTGCTGACCGGGGCCGCGGTGCCGGGGGGCGGCGCGGGACGCCACCCGCTCGAATCGAGCCTGCCCGGCGTCTTCGCCATCGGCGACGTGCGCGCCGGCTCGGTCAAGCGCGTCGGCGGCGCGATCGGCGAGGGGGCCGCGGTGGTGGCGGCGATCCACGCCGCGCTGACGCTGGCCGCGGCGTGAGCCCGGGATGAGCACGGGCATGAGCACGGCATGAGCACGGCGGCCTCCTTCGGCCCGGCGCGCGGGCTTCGGCGCCTGCTGCGGGTGCTCGCGCGGCCGGTGCGGACCGCGCGCGGCCGCCGCGGCGTGGTGCTGCAGCCCTACCGCGGCTACGGCTCGCCGGAGCGGATCTTCGTGATCGGGCGGGTCTTCTGGCAGCATACCGGCGGCAGCATCGAGGCGGCGGAGTTGCGCGCGATCATCCGCCGCCTGCGCCGCCGCCCGGTGCGCGGCGCCCGCGTGCGCGCCAGCTTCTACGGCGCGGAGCAGGAGTTCGTCACCGACCGCGACGGCTATTTCCGCATCGAGATGGCGCCCGGCGAACCGGTGCCCGGCGACCGCGTCTGGCACCGGCTGGGCCTTCACCTGCTGTCGCCGCGCCCGGCCGAAGCCGAGACCGAGGTCTTCATCCCGCCGCCGAACGCGCGCACGGTCGTCGTCTCCGACATCGACGACACCGTCATGCACACCGGCGTCGCGAACAAGGCGGCGACCTTCTGGCGGCTGTTCGTGGCGGACGCCGGCAGCCGCACCGTGCTGCCGGGCGTGGCGGCGCTCTACCGCGCGCTGCACGCCGGCCCCTCGGGCTCGGAGTGCAATCCGATGCTCTACGTCTCGCGCGCCCCCTGGGGGGTCTACGACATGCTGGAGGAGTTCTTCCACCGGCACGAGATCCCGAACGGACCGATCCTGTTCCTGCGCGAATGGGGGCTGAGCTGGAAACGCCCGCTGCCGCGCCGGGCCGCCCAGCACAAGCACCGGCTGATCGATGCGATGTTCAGCCTCTATTCGGGCATGTCCTTCGTGCTGATCGGCGACAGCGGCCAGAAGGATCCCGAGATTTACCGCCGCATCGTTGAGCGCTATTCGGGCCGGGTGAAGGCGGTCTACATCCGCGAGGTCGCGGCGCGCGGGCGCCGGCGCGCCGAGGAGGTGGCGGAAATCGCCCGGGCGCTGGCGGAAAACGGCGGCCACCTGGTGCTCGCCGCCGACAGCGACGCCATCGCCAAGGATGCCGCAAGGCTGGGGCTGATCTCGGCCGAGCAGCTCGCGGCCATCGAGGAACGGGTGGAGGAGCGGGTGGAGGAGCGCCAGCCGTAGCGGCGCGGCGCGGCGATGTCCGGGGGGCGCGACTTTGCCGATGCCTGGCGATCGGGCGGGCCGTATCGGAAAATTGACATGGCGAACGCTGCCACCTAGCGTCTTCGGGAAGGGAAATGATCGCCGTGCGCTGGCCCTCGGCCTCGCGCGGGGACGACAAGACCAACCCTCAGGGAGGACAATGATGCACGAACTGCTCCGACCGGCTTCGGCCGGCTTCGACCGCCGCGAGTTTCTCAGGGTCGCCGGCGCCGGCCTCGCCGCCGCCGCGCTGCCGGGCGCGCAGGGCGCCTTCGCGCAGGACGCCGTCGAGCTGACCTTCTGGGCCTGGTGCCCGGGCTCGAAGGAGATGTCCGACAAGTTCATGGAGAAATACCCCAACATCAAGGTGAAGTACGAGAACGTCGGGCAGGGCGCGCCGCACTACGTCAAGCTCCGCGACGCGCTGAAGGCGGGGACCGGGCTGCCCGACGTCGCGCAGATGGAGTTCAACTCGATCGCGAGCTTCCGCGCGCTCAAGGCGCTCGAGGACATGGGCTCGGCCGGTGCAAACGACGTCAAGGACGGCTTCGTCGACTGGACCTGGAAGTCCGCCTCCGACGGCGACCAGGTCTTCGGCATCCCGTGGGATAGCGGCCCGATGGGCCTGCTCTACCGGGACGACATCTTCAGCGCGAGCGGCATCGAGGTGCCGGAGACCTGGGACGCCTATGCCGAGGCGGCGCTCAAGCTCTCCAAGGACAAGCCCGGCACCTTCATGTGCGACTTCGCCGCCGGCGACGCCGGCTGGATCTGCGCGATGCTCTGGCAGAAGGGCTGGCGGCCGTTCCACCTCGAAGGCACCGACATCACCATCGCGATCAACGACCAGAACGCCAAGGACTGGGCCAACTACTGGCAGAAGCTGATCGACGCCAAGGCGGTCGACGTCGCGCCGATCTGGACCAGCGAGTGGTTCGCCGGCCTCGACAACGGCAAGTACGCCTCCTGGCCCACCGCCGCCTGGGGGCCGGCGCTGATGGCCTCCTCGATGAAGGCGAGCGTCGGCAAGTGGCGCGCGGCGAAGAGCCCGCAGTGGAAGGCGGGAGAGTATGTCTCGTCGAACTGGGGCGGCTCCACGGTCGCGGCGATGAAGGGCACGCCGCACCTGAAGGAGGCGACGCTGTTCGCCACCTTCATGGGGGCCGACCCCACGGTGGCGCGCTACTGGAACAGCGAGATCTTCCTCTTCCCGGTGCTGAAGGAGCTGCTCGCCGATCCCGCTGTCATCGATCACAAGTACGACTTCTACGGCGGGCAGCAGGTCAACCAGATCTTCGCCGAGTCCTCGTCGCACGTCGATCCGAGCTTCGAGTTCGCGCCGTTCCAGGACTATGTGAACGTCCACATCCAGGACGAGGTCGCCGCGGCGGTCGGCGGCAACGGCACGATCGCCGAGGCTTTCGACCGGGTGCAGGACGCGATCGTCGAGTATGCCACCGACCAGGGCTATACGGTGAAGTGAGCGCGCCCCGGGGCGCCCGTCCGCGGGCGCTCCGCCTGAGCGAAGGACCGTGACAGCATGGCCCAGACCGCTGCGCCCGAGCGACGCCGGTTCATGATCGGCAAGCGCGCGGCACCCTACCTGTTCCTGCTGCCGTTCCTGCTGGTCTTCGTCGCCTTCCTGATCGTGCCGCTGGTCAACGCGCTCGGCCTCAGCGTCTACAAGACGACGCTGGTCGGCGGCACCCGCTTCGTCGGCTTCGACAACTTCGCCAAGGCCTTCGTCGATCCCAAGTTCTGGACCGGCGTGCTCACGCTTCTCAAGTTCGGCGCGATGCAGATCCCGGTGATGCTGATCCTGGCGCTCGTCTTCGCGCTGATCCTCGACAGCGGCACGGTCTATCTGCGCAACTTCTTCCGCGTCAGCTTCTTCATCCCCTACGCGGTGCCGACGGTGATCGCGGCGCTGATGTGGGGCTTTCTCTACGGCCCGGCCTACGGGCCGTTCACCCAGCTCGCCGATGCCCTGGGCTGGCCGAGGCCCTACTTCTTCGGCCCGAGCACCATCCTGCCCTCGCTCGCCAACATCGCGGTCTGGGAGTACATGGGCTACAACATGATCATCTACTACGCGGCGCTGCAGGCGATCCCGAGCGAGCTCGAGGAGGCGTCGCTGATGGACGGGGCGAACGGGTTCCGCCACGCGCTCCACATCAAGCTGCCGCTGATCGTGCCGACGATCCTCGTCACCATCGTCTTCTCGATCATCGGGACGCTGCAGCTCTTCACCGAGCCCTACCTGATGATCAACCTCGCCAAGAGCGTGATCTCGAGCTCGTTCACCCCCAACCTCTACGCCTACACGCTGGCCTTCACCGCGCAGCAGTACAACTATTCCGCGGCGATCTCCTTCCTGCTCGGCGGCGTGACGGCGGTGCTGTCCTACGTCTTCATGCTCGCGACCCGCCGGCGGGAAGCCCGGTGAGCATCGTCGGCAAGACCAGGGACTCCCCGGAGTTCCGCCGCAACCGCCGGCTGCTGACCGCGGTGCTCGTGGTCTACTTCGTCTATACGTTCACGCCGCTGCTCTACCTGCTCACCGCGGCGACGAAGACCAATCCGGATCTGTTCAACACGTTCGGGCTGTGGTTCTCGCACGACTTCCACCTGTTTCAGAACCTGCGCGACCTGTTCGGCAACAGCCACGGCATCTTCGGCCGCTGGCTCTGGAACAGCTTCTACTACGCCGCCGCCTCGGCGGTCGGCTCGGCGGTGGTGGCGACGCTCGCGGGCTACGCCTTTTCCAAGTACGACTTCCTCGGCAAGCGGCCGCTCTATGCGCTGGTGCTCGGGGCGGTGATGATCCCGCAGACGGCGCTCGTCATCCCGCTCTTCCTGCTCTTGGGCGAGGTCGGGCTGCTCAACACGCCCTGGGCGGTGATCCTGCCGTCGCTGGTGTTCCCGATCGGGGTGTTCCTGATGCGGGCCTATATCGACGGGGTCTCGAACGAGATCATCGACGCCGGCCGGATGGACGGGGCGGGCGAGATCTACATCTTCGCCTTCCTGGTGTTCCGGCTGATCATGCCGGCGTTCACCACCGTGCTGGTGCTCGCGTTCGTGGCGAGCTGGAACAACTACTTCCTGCCGCTCGTGGTGCTGAACTCCTCGGAGCATTTCCCGGTGACCGTCGGGCTCGCGCAATGGTACGCGGCGGCGACCGCCGGCAGCGGCGGCGAGGTGCTGTTCACCGTGGTCGCGGCCGGCTCGGTCGTCTCGATCATTCCGGTGATCATCGCCTTCCTCATGGTGCAGCGCTTCTGGCAGGGCGGGCTTTCGGCGGGGTCGGTCAAGTAACTGAGGCCGGCGCGCGGAACGCGGGCTAGCTTCGACCGACCGTGATGGCGATGTCGGTGAATTCCAGTTCGACCCGGTTCGCGAACCGCTTGCCGTTGGTCCGGTCGTGCCGTGCGAACCTGGCCGGCTCGATCACCACGCGTGCGGTGTAGGTTCCGTCTCCCGGAACGGTGACGTTGGCGCCGTAGTGGTAGAGCCCCGGGTGCCAGAGGAACGGAACCGGAAACGGCCCGATGGTCTCGCCGTCCCTGGAAACCAGCGTGGCCTCGATATCGAGGGCGGGGATGAACCGTTGATCCGCGGCACTGCAGACCGAGATTTCGATGTGGCAGTTCTCGTCGTCCGGTTCCTTCCAGACGAGCTCGCCATCGCGGAGAAGGTGGTACATCCCTTCCGCCGCTTCCTGGGCAATTGCGACGATATAGTCGCCGGCGCGCTTCTTCTTTCCCGTATTCGCGACCTCCTCGATCATGTACTCGAGAGACCGCTGATAGGCGGCGCCTTCCTCCCGGGCCAGGTCAAGCTGACGGTCGTCGACCTCGTCGCTGGGAACTTCTTCGCGGCCGGCTGCACTCATGGCGGTATCTCCTTTCGGGGAGCATCGAATTGTCTGGCGAGGGCCGCCCGCGACCCTCCTTTCGACCAACAGCGGCCGCACCTCCCGAGTTCCGCGACACAGAGGCGCACCATGTTGCCGGTCTGCACCAGCGTCGTCGTCCGGCTGATCATGCCGGCCTTCACCACCGTGCCGGTGCCGGCTTCAGCCTTCGGGCCCGGTCGCGGCCATCGCGCTTGCCAGCGGCAGCTGCCCTCGGGCCTCGAGCGTGCCGACGACGGCGGCGTGGTCGGCGGGGGTGCGGTTCTGGCTGAGCTTCGACTTCGCGACGACGCGCGTCACCGCGATCTCGAAGGCGACGATCGCGTCGAGCATCGCTGCGATGTAGTCGCGCGGGGCGTCGGCCATCCGCCAGCCGGCGTCGCCGTTCGCCAGCGCCTCGAAGTGCCTGGTGAGCCGACCGACCACGGCGGTCTTGGCCTTCGTCGCGTGCGAGAAGGCGATGCGGCCGTAGACGTGCACCGCCTGATAGTTCCAGGTCGGGACGTGGCGGTGGTGCTCCTGCTTCGAGGGATACCAGTTCGGGCTGATGTAGCCCTCGACGCCGCGGAAGACCGCCATCACCTCGGTGCCATCCGCGACGTCGCGGTGCAGGTCGTTGGCGAGCGCGACATGGCCGATCAGCCGCGCCGCGCCGTCGCGCAGGAGGGGGACGTGGTTCGCGGTCAGGCCGCCGGCGCCGTCGGCGACCAGCATCGCGAGCGGGTTCGCGGCGATGATCCGGTCGATCTCCTCCGGGCGGTCTTCGGCGAAATGGGCGGGAAGGTACATGGGCGCAGGTCTCGCGGGGTGGCGGATTGCGCGGTGTTACCCGACCTCGGCTCGCGTCGCCAGCGCCGCCGGCCTCAGGCGCCGGCCTCCCAGGCGTCGATGCGCTCCCAGGCCTCGGCGGCGGAGCTCACGTGGGTGATGAGATCGAGGTCGGCGGCGGCGATGGTGCCGGCGTCGACCAGCGCCTGCCAGTCAACCACCCGGTGCCAGAAGTCGCCGCCGAACATCAGGATCGGCAGCCGGCGCATCCGGCCGGTCTGCACCAGCGTCAGCACCTCGAAGAGCTCGTCGAGGGTGCCGAAGCCGCCGGGGAAGACGGCGATCGCCCGCGCCCGCATCAGGAAGTGCATCTTGCGGATCGCGAAATAGTGGAAGTTGAACGAGAGCTCGGGCGTGCCGTAGCGGTTCGGGCTCTGCTCGTGCGGAAGCACGATGTTGAAGCAGACCGAGATGCCGCCGGCGTCGAGGGCGCCGCGGCAGGCGGCCTCCATGATGCCGGGCCCGCCGCCGTTGCAGACCACGTTCTCGCGGTTGCCGGTCGCGAGCGCCCGCTCGGTGCAGAGGCGGGCGAAGGCCCGCGCCTCGTCGTAGTAGGCCGAGAGGGCCGCGGCGGGGCGGCCGTCGGTCTCGGCCGGATCCGGGATGCGGGCGCTGCCGAGCATCACGATCGTCGAGACGATGCCGCGCTCGGCGAGCGCCATCTCGGGTTTCAGGAGCTCGAGCTGCAGCCGCAGCGGGCGCAGCTCGTCGCGGGTCAGGAAGTCGATGTCGGTGAAGGCGAGCCGGTAGGACGGCGACATCGTCTGCGGGGTTTCGGGCTCGCGGTCCCAGCGCGCGAGGTCCTCGCGCGCGTCCGGAAACCGTCTGGGCGGCTCGCCCGCTCTCGTCATGCGCCGTCCCCGGTCTGCCACAGCCTGCCGCGGCCCCGGCGATTGCCACCGTGGCCCCGCCGACTTATAGCTTGCGCCCGACCCCCGCCAGAGCGAACCGGAGACCCCCGCAATGTCCAGCTCCGACCGTGCCGAGCTCGAGCGCGCCATCGAGGCCGCCTGGGAGGCGCGCGACACGGTAACCCCCGAGACCGGCGGCGAGGTGCGCGCCGCGATCGAGACGAGCCTCGAAATGCTCGACAAGGGCGACCTGCGCGCCGCCGAGCCGCGGCCGGACGGGCGCTGGCAGGTCAACGAATGGGCGAAGAAGGCGGTGCTGCTCGGCTTCCGCATCGAGGACATGGCCGCGCAGTCGGGCGGTCCGCAGGGCGGCGGCTGGTGGGACAAGGTCGACTCGAAGTTCAACGGCTGGACCGAGCACGACTGGCGCGCCGCGGCCTTCCGCGCGGTGCCGACCTCGGTGGTTCGCCGCTCGGCCTATATCGCGCCCGGCGTGGTGCTGATGCCGTCGTTCGTGAACGTCGGCGCCTACGTCGGCGAGGGGACGATGGTCGACACCTGGGCGACGGTGGGCTCGTGCGCGCAGATCGGCAGGAACGTGCACCTCTCGGGCGGGGTCGGCATCGGCGGGGTGCTCGAGCCGCTGCAGGCGGCTCCGACGATCATCGAGGACGATTGCTTCGTCGGCGCGCGCTCGGAGGTGGTCGAGGGCTGCATCGTGCGGCAGGGGTCGGTGCTCGGAATGGGCGTCTTCCTCGGCAAGTCGACGAAGATCGTCGACCGCGCCAGCGGCGAGATCTTCTACGGCGAGGTGCCGCCGTTCTCGGTGGTGGTCGCCGGCAGCCTGCCGGGCAAGCCCTTCCCGGACGGCAGCCCCGGCCCGAGCCTCTATTGCGCGGTGATCGTCAAGCGCGTCGACGCCCGCACCCGCTCGAAGACCGCGATCAACGAGCTCTTGCGCGACTGATATCGACGGGCGCTTTCCTGACTCGCGGTGAGCCTCGACGGTTTCGCGTAGCGCCGGATCTCGTCGGATTGCTGCATCGACAAAGCCGACCGCGCCGCGGCGTTCGGTGGGGACCCGGGAGGGCCGTTGGTCGTGACAGGGGGCTCAATCGACGGCGTCGGCTGCGGGCTCGGCGACGGCGTCGCCGGGGTCGAAGCCGCGGATCAGCGCCGCGAGGTCGGGCTCGGAGACCTTGCGCGCCGCCTTGTCGAGGCTGAACCACTTGATGCGGCGCTGGCCGGTCTCGGGGTACTTGCGCACCATCTCCTCGACCCTGAGCGGGAAGACCCGCACGACGCAGATCGCGCGGGCGCCCGAGCCGAGCGCCTTGAGGTAGAGATAGATCCCCTGGCTGCGGGTCGAGATCTCGCCGCGCAGGCCGGCCTCTTCCCAGGCCTCGCGCGCTGCCGCCTCGGGGTCGGTGCGGTGGCGCATCGGCCAGCCCTTGGGGATGACCCAGCGGCCGGTGTCGCGGCTGGTGATCAGCACCACCCGCAGCCCCTTCGGCGAGCGGCGCCAGCACAGCGCCCCGACCTGCAGCCGCGGCGCCTGGCCGGGCGCCGGGGTCGGCGTGGGGCGGCGCTTCTTCGCGGCTGCCTTGGGCATTAGCGGTCGGCTGCTCCCTCGAACGGGACGGACGGAGGGTGTGTGTAGTCCCTTCGCGAGCGATGTCCAGTGTCGCAGCGCCAGTCGCGGAACGTGCGAGGCGGGCGGTGCCGGCCGTCATGGGACCCGTCAGGGGCCTCGTCGGGCGGCGAGCGCGAAGTCGCCCACATCCTTCCAGACCCGTGGCGCCTGCCGGTCGCGGAACAGCCAGTGCCAGCCGTCCGGGTAGAGGATGAAGCCGACGCTGCCGGGGATGGTGCGGGCGATCTCGGCCACCCGGTCGGGCTCGAGCACCTCGTCGTGCGCGCCCATCAGGGTGAGGGTCGGGGTATGCACCTGCGGCGCTTCGGCGGCGGCGCGGTCCATCAGCCGCACGAGGCCGTAGAGCTCGCGCCCCGAAGGGTTGCCGAAATGGCGCGGGTCGGCGAGCACGCGGCGGATCGCGGCCGGGTTGTCGGTCGGGCGGATGTGCACGAAGCCGCGGCCGGTCCAGCGCTGGTCGGGCAGCGCCGCCGCGAGCGTCCAGGCGGCACCGCGGGAGATCTCGCCGAGCGCGGGGCCGCCGGCGATCGCCGGCCCGGCGAGGACGAGGGCGTCGGCGTCCATGCCCTCGGCGGCGGCGACGAGCGCGACGCCGCCCCCCATCGAATGACCGACGACGGTGAGCGGCAGGCCGGGCTCGCGCCGGCGGACCTCGCGCGCGGCGGCGGTGGCGTCGGCGACCAGCGCGTCGACGCCCGGCCAGCGCTGGCGGCTGGCGTTGGCGCCGAAACCGCGCTGCTCGAGCGCATAGACCGCGATGCCGCGCGCCGCCCAGGCCTGCGCCGCCGCGGCGAAGGTCAAATCCGCGGCGTCGCCGTAGCCGTGCAGCGCGAGGATCACCGCCCGCGCCCGGCCGCGGCTCGGCCACACGTGCAGGTCGAGCTCGCCCGCGGGCACGATCCGCACCGGCGGCGCGGCCGGGCGGGCCGCGCCGGCCGGCGCCGGACCGCCGACCGATCCCGCCGCACAGCCGGCGAGCGCGAGCCCGAGGGCCAGCGCGGCGAGGAGACGAGGCAAGGGCATCGACGGCAGGCTCATGCGCTGGAAACGGGCCGCAGGGACGGGGCCTTGGCGGCGCCCGGTCGGCATGCTAGCAGGCGCCTAGCATCCCGGAGCCCAAGTTGAACACCCCTGACGCCCGGGGATGGCTCGAGAGCCGTCCCGACATCACCAGCCTGCGGGCGGCGGTCTGCGACCTCAACGGCATCCTGCGCGGCAAGCGGGTGCCGGTGGCGCAGGCGGGCAAGGTGCTCGATGGCTCGATGCGGATGCCCTACTCGATCACCTGCCTCGACATCTGGGGCGAGGACGTGAAGGGCAACCCGCTGGTCTTTCGCGACGGCGACATCGACGGGCGCTGCGTACCGACCGGGCGGGGGTTCCTGCCGATGAACTGGCTGGGATCGCCGACGGCGCTGTTGCCGCTGTGGATGCTCAACGAGGACGACACGCCCTATCTCGGCGACCCGCGGCGGGCGCTGGCGGCGGTCTGCGCGCGCTATGCCGCGCTCGGGCTGACGCCGGTGGTGGCGACCGAGCTCGAGTTCTACCTCGTCGACACCACCGGCGAGCTGCCGACGCCGCCGAAGTCGCCGGTGACGCACAAGCTGCTCGATGGCGACGGGGCGCTGTCGATCGACGATCTCGACCACTTCGAGGCCTTCTTCACCGACGTCTACGCCGCCTGCGACGCGCACGGCGTGCCGGTCGACAGCGCGATCTCGGAGAACGGCGGCGGGCAGTTCGAGATCAACCTGCTGCATGTCGCGGACCCGCTGAAGGCGGCCGACGACGCGCTCTACTTCAAGCGTTTCGTGAAGGGCATCGCGCGGAAGTACGAGCTCGCGGCGAGCTTCATGGCCAAGCCGTTCCTCGACCGCGCCGGCAACGGCTTTCACGTGCACTTCAGCCTCCTCGACCGCGACGGCCGCAACGTCTTCGACAATGGCACCGCCGACGGCTCGGAGGTGATGCGACACGCGGTCGGGGGGCTGCTCTCGCTGATGCGGGCCTCGAGCCTCGTCTTCGCCCCGCACCGCAACTCCTACCGCCGGCTCACCCCCAACGCGCATGTGGCGTCGGAAGTCTCCTGGGGCTACGAGACCCGCGCTGCGGCGGTGCGCATCCCGGGCGGCGCCAATGTCGCGCGGCGGATCGAGCACCGGGTGGCCGGGGCCGACGCCAACCCCTACCTCGTGCTCGCGGCGGTGCTCGGGGCGGCGCTCGAGGGGATCGAGAACGCGATCGAGCCGCCGGAGCCGATGGCGATGAGCCCGGAGTTCGCGCTGCCGATCGACTGGAAGTCGGCGATCGACGCCTTCGAACGCAGCGAGGCCCTGGCGCGGGTCTTCGCGCCGATCCTGCGCGAGACCTTTCTCGGCATGAAGAAGCAGGAGCTGCAGGTGTTCTCGCAGCAGATCAGCCCCTTCGAGCACGAAACCTATCTGGAGATCGTGTGAGACATGTCGACCGTTCGTTGGGTCACGCGCGTGCTACAGGAGATCGAGACTGATCCGGTGGTCGATCGGGTCGTGCGGGCTTCTGCGGGTCGCACAGCTCAAGGCGGACGTCTCTGCCGCTGACTGACGCAAAGGCCGTGCCGGCGCTATGAGAGGCCCTCGGGATGGAGAAAAATCAGGAGTTGCAGGTCTTCTCGCGGCAGATCAGCCCCGTCGAGCACAACGCTACCTTGGAGGTCGTGTGATGGAATGGCCGGAGGGCGCGCGCCCGGCGGCACCCGTCCTGCGCGTGGCGCGGCCGACCGACGATCTCGATGCGCTGCTGCCGTTCTATCGCGACGGCCTCGGTTTCGAGGTGCTCGACCGCTTCGAGGCGCACGACGGTTTCGACGGCGTGATGCTCGGGCATCGCGGTGCCCCGTACCATCTGGAGTTCACCCGCGCGCGCGGACACGCGGCCGGGCGCGCGCCGACGCAGGACAGCCTGCTGATCTTCTACATTCCCGATGCGACCGCCTGGGCCGCGGCGGTGCGCCGCATGCGGCGAAGCGGGCTTCGCGCCGGTCGCCGCGTTCAATCCCTACTGGGACCGCGAAGGGCGGACGTTCGAGGATCCCGACGGCTACCGCGTCGTGCTGCAACAGGGTGCCTGGGCTTGAATTCGACGGGTCCAATCGACGTGGCGGCGGTGCGCGCCGACACGCCGGCCTGCGAGCGGGTGCTGCACTTCAACAACGCCGGGGCCTCGCTGATGCCGGATCCGGTGTGGAGGGCGGTGACCGGGCATCTCGCGCTCGAGCGCGAGATCGGCGGCTACGAGGCCGAGCGGGCGGCGGGAGCGGAACTCGCGGGCTTCTACGACGAGATGGCCGGGCTTCTCGGGCGCGCAGCCCGACGAGATCGCCTTCGTCGAGAACGCGACCCGGGCCTGGGACATGGCGTTCTACGGCCTGCCGCTGCGCGAGGGCGACCGGATCCTGACGCATGCTTCGGAATATGTC
This sequence comes from uncultured Alphaproteobacteria bacterium, assembly GCA_963737485.1. Classification (GTDB taxonomy): domain Bacteria; phylum Pseudomonadota; class Alphaproteobacteria; order Rhodobacterales; family Rhodobacteraceae; genus Amaricoccus. Next base: position 191,877 of record CAVTSR010000016.1, read on the forward strand.
TCGAACTGGCTCGGGATGCTGCAGCTCGCCAGGCGGCGGGGGTTGCAGCTCGATCGCGTGCCCTCGGACGGGAGCGGCCAGATCGACCTCGCGGCGCTGGAGCGGATGATCCGGCCGCAGACGCGGCTGATCGCGCTCACCCACGTTCCGACCCAGGGCGGGCTGGTGAACCCCGCCGAGGAGGTGGGACGGATTGCCGCAGGGCACGGGATCACCTTCATGCTCGATGCCTGCCAGTCGGCGGGACAGATGCCGCTCGATGTCGGCCGGCTCGGCTGCCGAATCCTCACGGGGACCGGGCGGAAATTCCTGCGCGGGCCGCGGGGGACGGGGTTTCTCTACGTCGCGCGCGGGCTCGTCGGGCAGATCGAACCGCCGTTCGTCGATCTGCGGGCGACGCGCTGGACCGGGCCGGAGAGCTACGAGCTCGCGCCGGGCGCGCGGCGGTTCGAGAACTGGGAGAGCTACGTCGCCGGGCGCGCGGGGCTGACCGCGGCGGTGCGCTATGCGCGACGGCTCGGGCTCGCGGCGATTTGGGAGCGGGTGGCGGCGCTCGGGGCGCGGCTGCGGGCGGCGCTGGCGGAGGTGCCGGGGGTGAGCCTGCACGACACCGGTGCGGTGCGCTGCGGGATCGTGAGCTTCGCCCTCGCCGGCGAGGCGCCGTCGGCGACGGCGCGGCGGCTGGCGGGACAGGGGATCAACATGTCGGTCACGGCGGGATCGGCGGCGCTGATCGACTTTGCCGAGCGGGGCCTGAGCGAGCTCGGGCGGGCGTCGGTGCACTACTTCAACACCGAGGAAGAGATCGACCGCTTCGCCGCCGCCGTCGCCGGGCGCGCCGGCTGATGGAGGCGACCGCCTATCCGGGGAGCGGCCTCTACCCGGCGAGCTACTACGCCGCCACCGCACTGCCGGCGCCGCCGCGGCCGCCGCTCGAAGGCGAGGCCACCGCCGAGGTCTGCGTGGTGGGCGCGGGCTTCACCGGGCTGTCGGCGGCGCTGGAGCTCGCCGAACGCGGGCACCAGGTGGTGGTGCTCGAGGGCGCGCGGGTCGGCTGGGGTGCCTCGGGGCGAAACGGCGGGCAGATCGTCAACGGCCTGAATGCCGGGCTCGACCGCATCGCGCGGCGGTATGGCGTTGATGTCGCGGGCTTTGTCGCGACCGTGGTGCAGGAGGGCGGGCGGATCATCCGCGAGCGGGTCGAGCGCTACGGCATCGCCTGCGACCTGAAGGACGGCAACCTCTTCGCGGCGCTGACGCCGGCGCATCTGCGCGAGCTCGAGGCCAAGCAGGCGCTGTGGCGGCGCTACGGGCACGACGATTTCGAGATGCTCGATCGCGCCGGGATCCGTCGGCATGTCGGCAGCGAGCTCTACGTCGGCGGCATGCTCGACCGCAGCGGCGGGCACATGCATCCCTTGAACCTGGCGCTCGGGCAGGCGGCGGCGCTCGAAGGGCTGGGCGGCGTCATTCACGAGGCGAGCCCGGTCGTCGCGATCGATGATATCGGCGGGCGGCCGGTGGTGCGCACCGGGCGCGGGACGGTGCGGCCCGAGGCGCTGATCCTCGCCGGCAACGCCTACCTCGGGCATGTGGTGCCGGCGCTGGAAAACCGGGTGATGCCGTTCTCGACCCAGATGATCGCGACGGCACCGCTCGGGGCGGAGGCAGCGGGGGTGCTGCCGACCGACGTCTGCGTCGAGGACGTGCGCTACGTCCTCGACTATTACCGGCTGTCGGCGGACCGGCGGCTGCTCTTCGGCGGCGGCACCGTCTACGGCGGCACCGACCCGGCCGACATCCGGGCGAAGCTCGTGCCCAACCTCGAGCGGGTGTTTCCGCAGCTCAAGGGCGTCGGGATCGACTTCGCCTGGTCGGGCAACTGCGCGATCTCGTTCAGCCGCGTCCCGCAGCTCGGGCGGCTCGGGCCCGCGACCTATTTCGCGCAGGGCTACAGCGGGCACGGCGTGGTGGGCAGCCACCTCTTCGGGCGCATCCTCGCCGAGGCGGTGCACGGCGACCGCTCGCGCTTCGACGCCTTCGCCGCGGTCCCCTGGCTGCCGTTCCCGGGCGGGCGCCGCTTCGCCGTGCCCTATTCCGTCCTCGGATCATGGTGGTATGGCTTGCGGGATCGCCTCGGCGTGTAACCGAATCTGTAATTGGGAAAGCCTGATGTCGCGAAAGCTGTTTCTGACTGCCCTGCTGAGCCTGGCCGCCCTGCCGGCGCTCGCGCAGGACAAGACGCTGCATGTCTACAACTGGTCGGACTATATCGCCGAGGACACGGTCAAGAAGTTCGAGGACGCGACCGGGATCAAGGTCACCTACGACGTCTACGACTCGAACGAGGTGCTGGAGGCGAAGCTGCTCGCCGGCAATTCCGGCTACGACATCGTGGTGCCGACCTCGAACTTCCTGCAGCGGCAGGTGGCGGCCGGGGTCTACCAGGAGCTCGACAAGTCGAAGCTGCCGAACCTGAAGAACATGGACCCCGAGCTGATGAAGGCGGCGGCGGCCTACGACCCCGACAACGCCCACGGCGTCATCTACATGTGGGGCACGCTCGGGCTCGGCTACAACGTCGACAAGATCAAGGAGCGGCTCGGCGACGACGCGCCGACCGACAGCTGGGCGCTGATCTTCGACCCCAAGAACGCCGAGAAGCTCAAGGACTGCGGCATCACGCTGCTCGACGCGCCGAGCGACGTCTTCCAGCTCGCGCTCGCCTACCTCGGGATCGACCCCGAGAGCACCAAGCCGGACGATCTGCAGAAGGCGGCGGATCTGCTGACGTCGATCCGGCCCTACGTGCGCTACTTCCATTCATCGCAGTACATCACCGATCTCGCGAACGGCGAGGTCTGCCTCTCGATCGGCTTCTCGGGCGACGTCTTCATCGCCGCATCGCGGGCCGAGGACGCCAAGAACGGGGTCGAGGTCGCCTACAGCGTGCCCAAGGAAGGCACCCAGCAGTGGTTCGACATGATGGCGATCCCCTCGGACGCGCCGAACCCGGAGGCGGCCTACGCCTGGATGAACTTCATCATGGACCCGCAGATCTCGGCCGACATCACCAACTACGTCTGGTACGCCAACGCCAACAAGGCGTCGCTGCCGCTGGTGGACGAGGAGATCCGCAGCAACCCGGCGATCTTCCCCTCCGAGGAGGTGCTGGCGAAGCTCTTCCCGGCCAAGGTCTACGACGCCAAGACCGACCGTGCGGTCACCCGGCTTTGGACCAGGATCCAGACCGGGCAGTAGCCCGACCGGGTGCGGGCGCCATCGCCCGCACTCGCACGCGCGCAGGGGCGTGAATGGCGATCCGCCGGTTCGCCTTCGCCGCCGTTCTCGCCTGTGCCCCGGGGCTTGCCGCCGGCGCCGGACTGAATGTCGCCTCCCCGGCCGACGCCATCGCGCCCGCCACTATCGCGAAGTTCGAGGCGGAGACCGGGATCGCGGTCACGACCGAGGTCTACGGCTCGGACGAGGTGCTCGAGGCGCGGCTCCTTGCCGGCAATTCCGGCTATGACGTCGTGGTGCCGAGTTCGGTCTTCCTGCGCCGGCAAATCCCGGTGGGTCTCTACCGGACGCTCGACCGCGCGAAGCTTCCGCACTGGGACGACCTCGATCCCGCGCTGATGGCGGCGGCCGCCGCCGACGACCCGGGCAACGCGCACGGCGCGATCTATCGCTGGGGCACCGACGGCATCGGCTACGATGCCGAGCAAGGTGCGCGAGCGGCTCGGCGACGACGCCCCCGCCGACAGCTGGGCGCTGGTCTTCGACCCGCAATATGCCGGCAAGCTCGCCGATTGCGGCATCGCCATGCCCGACGCCGCCGCGGAGATGGTGCCGCTGGCGCTTGCCTATCTCGGGCTGCCGCCGGACAGCCTGCAGCCGGAGGATCTCGAACGGGTGGCGGAGCTCTTCGCGGCCGTCCGCCCGTATGTGCGCTACCGCGACGACGGGCAGTCCGAAGACGCCCTCGCGCGCGGCGAGGTCTGCGTCGCGGTCGGCTTCCTGGCCGCGCGCCGCCGGCCAGGCAGCCGACGGGAGCGACATCGCCTTTTCGGTGCCGAAGGAAGGGGCGATGCTGCGGTTCGACCTGCTGGCGATCCCGGCGGACGCGCCGAATCCGGACGCGGCGCATGCCTTCATCGACTTCCTGCTCCGGCCGGAGAACCTCACCGAGCTCGCCGCCGGTGTCGCCGGTGCCGCGGGCCGACCGGAGGCGAACGCCGCGGCCACGGGGCTCGCCCGACCGGAGAGCCCCGAGAGCCCGACAGACCCGGCGAGCCCGGCAGACCCGGAGAGTCCCCCGGCCACCGACCCGCTGGCCCGGCTCTTCCCGCAACCGGTCGCCTCCGCCCGCGACGACCGCACGCTTGCCCGATTCTGGACCGCGGTTCGCACCGGCCGGTAGCGGCAGGCGGCTTTCCTCCGTCGCAACACTTTCTGCGCGACTATATTTTTTTGTCATGCTATCCGAGGTTGATCGGCGCCGGCATTGCAACCTGCGGCGGGCAATCGTGGCTCACGACGAAGACCGGACCGGCGCATGAAGTGGAACCGATCGGCGCTGCGCCGGGTCATCCGGCCATCGCACCTTGCGGCGATCGCGGCCCTGCTGGGGATCGCGCTCATCGGCGCCGCCACCGAGCGGCAGAGCCGGCAGCTCCAGCGCCAGGCTGAGCGCGCCGCGGTCGTCGAGCGCACGACGCTGATGCGCTCGGAACTCCAGCGGGTGATCGGGGCCGATTTCCAGCTGGTCCGCGGCTACGCCGCCGTGCTCAGCCTCGATCCGGACATGTCCACCGACCGGATGCGCGCCCTTGCCGCCAAGGTGATGCAAGGCTCGCAGGATCTTCGCGCGATCGAGGTCGCGCCCGACCTCGTCGTCGCGATGGTCTATCCGTCGGAGGGCAACGAGCGCCTGATCGGACGGAACTATGGCGCCGAGCACTACCGCGCCGCCCTCCACGCCCGCGACACCGGCGAGATCGCAATCGCCGGTCCGATCGTGCTCGCGAACGGAGAGCGCGTCTTCGTCGCGCGGACCCCGGTCTTCATCGACGGCGGCGGCGCGCCCAGGTTCTGGGGCCTCGTCTCGCTGCGGATCGACCAGGACGGGCTGCTGCGCGAGGCGGGCATCCTCGATCCGTCGCTTCCCCTCGACGTGGCGCTGGTCGCCGCCGACAAGAACGGGGCGTTGATCGCGGGAGATCCGGCGGTGCGGGCCGCGGACCCGGTGACGACGGTGGTAGCCTTGCCCTCGCGGACGTGGAACATCCTCGCGGTGCCCAAGGGCGGCTGGTCGCCGCCGCGGGGGCTCTGGCTGCAACGGGCCTTTTTCGGCCTCGCCGGGCTGATGATCCTGTTGCCGATCCTCGGAATCGGCCGGCTCCGGGACCTTCGCCGTGGCCAGATCGCGCTGATCCGCCAGCGCGAGGCCGAGCTCTCGCGGCTCTCCTGGCGGCTCGAGTTCGCGCTCGCCACTTCGAACGTCGGGGTCTGGGACGCCGACCTCGAGACCGACCGGCTGATCTGGGACGATCGGGCGAAGGCGCTCTTCGGCCTCGCCCCCGAAACCGGGGGGCTGCGCGAGCAGGACTGGAAGGACGCGATCCATCCCGAGGACCGCGAGCGCGCGGTGGCGGCGGCCGATGCCGCCGTGCGCGTAGGCGGCCGGTTCGAGGTCGAGTATCGCGTCCTGCTCCCGGACGGCGGGATCCGGCACCTGCGCGACATCGCGGCGGTCTATGCCGCCGAGGACGGATCCCGCCACCTCGTCGGCCTGATCTGGGACGTGACCCCCGCCGTCGCGCGCACCGAGGAGCTCAACCTCCGCCGTCTCGACGCCGAGGCCGCCACGGTCGCGAAGTCGCGCTTTCTCGCGGCAATGAGCCACGAGATCCGCACTCCGCTCGGCGGCGTCCTCGGCCTGCTCGGGCTGATGCTGGACGAGCCGCTGCCGCCGGCGCAGCGCGAGCGCGCGGGGATCGCCCTCTCCTCGGCGCGGAGCCTGCTCGAGATCCTCAACGACATCCTCGACTTCTCCAAGCTCGAGGCGCAGCGGATCCGCGTCGCCGAGGAGAGCGTCGCGATCCGTGACCTCGTCGGCGACGTGCTGGCGCTGATGGGGGCGGGCGTGGCGCAGAAGGGTCTGTCGCTGACCGCGAGCTTCGACCCGGGCGTGCCGCAGCGGATCGTGACCGATCCGATGCGCCTGCGCCAGGTGCTGACCAACCTCATCAGCAACGCCGCCAAGTTCACCGATCGCGGCGCGATCACTCTCCGCGTCGGCTGGCAGGACGCCGACGGCGGCAGGCTGCTGGTCGAGGTCGAGGACACCGGCATCGGCGTCGCCGAGGAGCACCGCGAGCACATCTTCGAGCATTTCGTGCAGGCCGACAGCTCGCTCGCCCGGCGGGCGGGCGGCACCGGCCTCGGCCTCGCGATCTCGCGGCAGCTGGTCGAGCTGATGGGCGGTGCGATCTCGCTGCGCAGCGTCCCCGGCATCGGCAGCACCTTCAGCTTCCATGTCCGGGCGCGGCCGGCCGATCCGGTGCCGGCGCCGGTCGCGGAGGTTGCGGCGGAGCCCGAGGTGCCGTTGCAACCCCTCCGGGTGCTGCTCGCCGAGGACCATCGCACCAACCAGTACCTGATCCGGGCCTTCCTGCGCTCCGGCGGGCACGACGTCGCGGTGGCGGAGAACGGCGCCGCGGCGTTCGAGGCGGTGAAGGGCGGCGGGTTCGACGTCGTGCTCATGGACATGCAGATGCCGGTCCTCGACGGGTTGAGCGCCGCGCGGCGGATTCGCGCGCTTCCCGGGCCGGAGGCCGGGATCCCGATCATCGCGCTGACCGCGAACGTCATGTCCGCGGACCGGGCCGCCTGTCTCGCGGCGGGAATGAACGACTATCTCTGCAAGCCGGTGGAGGTCGCGGCACTCCTCGCCGCGCTGCGGCGCGCCACCGCTGCGACGGGCCGGGCCGGCGAGCCGATCCTGCGCTCCGCGGCGGGCGGCTGAGCGGGCGGGCGGCGGGTAGACGCTGCGCGGCGGAAGGACGCTGGACAGCGGCGGCGCCGCCCTCCTAATCTCGCGGTGCCGCGGCGGCGGATGCTGCGCTGCCGCGGCGTTCGCGCCGCGATCCCGGGAGCTCGCATGAACGAAGCCGTGACCGCCGCCGACAGCAAGCCCTGGGCCTCCGGCAGCGCGCGGCCGTTCGTACGCATCGAGAAGATCACCAAGAAGTTCGGTGACTTCACCGCGGTGAACGACGTGTCGCTCGACGTCTACAAGGGCGAGCTCTTCTGCCTGCTCGGCGGCTCGGGCTGCGGCAAGTCGACGCTTCTGCGGATGCTCGCGGGCTTCGAGATGCCGACCGCGGGCAGGATCGAGATCGACGGCCAGGACATGACCGGGATCCCGCCCTACGAGCGGCCGACCAACATGATGTTCCAGTCCTACGCGCTGTTTCCGCACATGACGGTGGAGAAGAACGTCGCCTACGGTCTGCACCGCGACGGAATGCGGTCCGAGGAGGTGAAGGACCGCGTGGCCGACATGCTGCGGCTGGTGAAGCTCGGCGACTTCGCCCAGCGCAAGCCGCACCAGCTGTCGGGCGGGCAACGCCAGCGGGTGGCGTTGGCGCGGAGTCTCGTCAAGCGCCCGAAGCTCCTGCTGCTCGACGAGCCGCTCGGGGCGCTCGACAAGAAGCTGCGCGAGGAGACCCAGTTCGAGCTGATCAAGATCCAGGAGACGCTCGGGGTCACCTTCATCATCGTCACCCACGACCAGGAGGAGGCGATGACGCTCTCGACCCGGATCGGGGTGATGAACGCCGGCGTGATCGTGCAGGTGGGCGAGCCGGCCGAGATCTACGAATACCCCGCCACCCGCTTCGTCGCCGACTTCATCGGCACGGTGAACCTCTTCGAGGGCCGGGTGATCGAGGACGAGGCCGACTTCATCCGGCTTTCGAGCCCCGACCTGCCCGAGCCGATCCACGTCGGCCACGGCGTCTCCTGCGTCGTCAACCAGACGATGTGGTTCGCGGTCCGCCCCGAGAAGCTGCGCCTCACCCGCGCGCGGCCGGACCGGCGCAACGCCGTCGAGGCGGTGGTCGACGAGGTGGCCTATCTCGGCAACCTCTCGATCTACCGGCTGCGGCTCGCGAGCGGCAAGGTGCTGCAGGCGACCAAGGCCAACCTGTCGCGCTTCGAGGACGACGCGATCTCCTGGGACGAGACGGTCTGGGTGAGCTGGGACGACGTCGCGGGCGTGGTGCTGGCGCAATGATGCGGACGATCGAGCGCGTGCCGCCGCTGCGCTGGACCGCCGGGGCGCTGCGCCGGCTCGGGCTCGACGGGCGCGGGCTCGTCATCGCGGTGCCGGTGATCTGGCTCCTGGTCTTCTTCCTGATCCCGTTTCTCGTCGTCGCCAAGCTCAGCCTCAGCGAGGCGGCGATCGCGCAGCCGCCCTACCTGCCGCTCATCGAGTGGACCGACGACCAGCAGGCGGTGATCACGCTCAACTTCGGCAACTTCTCCTACCTGTTCGACGACCCGCTCTACATCAACGCCTATCTCTCGTCGCTGAAGATCGCCTTCGTCTCGGCGGTGCTGACGCTCTTCGTCGGCTATCCGATCGCCTATTACATCGCGCGCAGCCCCGACCCGCGGCGCTCGATCCTGCTGACGCTGGTGATCCTGCCGTTCTGGACCTCGTTCCTGTTGCGGGTCTACGCTTGGCAGGGGTTCCTGCGCTCGAACGGGGTGATCAACAACTTCCTGCTCTGGACCGGGATCATCGACACGCCGCTGGTGATGCTGCAGACGAACTTCGCGGTCTATCTCGGCATCGTCTATACCTATCTGCCGTTCATGATCCTGCCGCTCTATGCCAACCTGGTGAAGCTCGACTCGAGCCTGCTCGAGGCCTCGGCCGACCTCGGCGGGCGGCCGATGGCGACCTTCTTCCACGTGACGCTGCCGCTCTCGATGCCGGGGGTGATCGCGGGCTTCATGCTGGTCTTCGTGCCGGCGATCGGCGAGTTCGTCATCCCCGAGCTCCTCGGCGGGCCGAACACGCTGATGATCGGGCGGGTGCTCTGGAACGAGTTCTTCTCCAACCGGGACTGGCCGGTGGCGAGCGCGGTGGCGATCGCGATGCTGCTGGCGCTGGTGGTGCCGATCATGATCCTGCGCGGCGCCCAGGCGCGCGAGGAACGGATGTGAGCGCGGTGCCGGCAACCGGGGAGGAGCGCCGGCCTCGGGGGGCCGGGGGCCCCCGCTCGGCCGGCGCTTGGCGGTCGGCTGCCTTTGCAGCCTCGCTTCGATCGAAGCGGGCTTCGCCCGCTGAGTTCCTGTTTCTCCCCGCCCGTTGGCGGGGCCCCTGCGACTGCCCGATAGGGTTTCATGCCCATATGAAATCCTCGAAGGCGGAGCGGGACTGATGCGGGCATCGCGGCTTCTCTTCGGCTTCTGCGTGCTGGGATTTATCTTCCTTTACGCGCCGATCGTCTCGCTGATCGTCTTCAGCTTCAACGAGAGCAAGCTCGTGACCGTCTGGGGCGGCTTCTCGACCAAGTGGTACGGAAGCCTGCTGCAGGATCCGAAGATCCTCGGCGCGGCCTGGATCAGCCTGCAGGTGGCGGTGGTCTCGGCGACGCTGGCGGTGGTGCTCGGCACGCTCGCGGCCTACGTGCTGACGCGCTTCGGACGGTTCCGCACCCGGGCGCTGCTCACCGGCATGTCGACCGCGCCCCTCGTGATGCCCGACGTCATCACCGGGCTGTCGCTGCTGCTCCTTTTCGTCGCGATGCAGCAGCTGATCGGCTGGCCGGCCGGACGGGGGATGACCACGATCATCATCGCGCACGTCACCTTCTGCATGGCTTACGTGACGGTGGTGGTGCAGTCGCGGCTCGCCGACATGGACGAGAGCCTCGAGGAGGCGGCGATGGATCTCGGCGCCCGCCCGGTGCGGGTGTTCTTCGACATCACGCTGCCGGTGATCGCCCCGGCGCTGGTCGCGGGATGGCTCCTCGCCTTCACGCTGTCGCTCGACGACCTCGTGGTGGCGAGCTTCGTCACCGGGCCCGGCGCCTCGACGCTGCCGATGGTGATCTTCTCCAAGGTGCGCCTGGGGGTCAGCCCCGACATCAACGCGCTCGCCACCATCATCATCGGCATCGTGGCACTCGGGGTCTTCGTCGCCGCCTGGCAGCTCCGGCGGAGCGCGCGCGATGGATAGCGCCGCGCACCGCGACGGCGACCAGGCGTTCCGCGCAACAGGCGCGCGCGAGCATTGGGCCGAGATGACCTATGGCGGCGCGCTCTCCTTCCTGCGCCGGCGCTACACCCGCGAGCTCGAGGGCGTCGACGTCGCGGTGATGGGCTTTCCCTACGACGCGAGCGTGACCTACCGCCCGGGCTGCCGGCTCGGGCCGCGGGCGATCCGCGCCGCCTCGGTGCAGCTCGCCGAGCTCAGGGCGTTTCCCTGGGGGTTCGACCTCTTCGCGGCGCTCGCCGTCGTCGACCGCGGCGACTGCCTCATCGACCCGCACCATCCGGCGAGCGTCGCGCCGGCGATCGAGGCCGCCGCCGCCGAGGTGATCGCCGCGGGGGCGAAGCTGCTGGCGCTCGGCGGCGACCATTTCATCGCCTGGCCGCTGCTGCGGGCGCATGCGGCGCGCTACGGCCCGCTGGCGCTGGTGCAGGTCGACGCGCACGGCGATCTCTGGCCGGACGACCCCGGCCGGATCGACCACGGCACGATGATGGGCCGGGCGATCCGCGAGGGGCTGGTCGACCCCGCGCGCTCGACGCAGGTCGGCATCCGCACCTTCCACGACAGCGCCGAGGGGCTGGAGATCCTCACCGCCCCCTGGGTGCACCGGCACGGCATCGAGGCGGCGCTCGCGGTGATCGTGGAACGCGCGGGCGATGCGCCGGTCTATCTGTCGTTCGACATCGACGGGCTCGACCCGGCCTTCGCGCCCGGGACCGGCACGCCGGTGCCCGGCGGGCTCGCGAGCTGGCAGGCGCTCGAGCTGGTCCGCGGGCTCGGGGCGCTCGACCTCGTCGGCATGGATTTGGTCGAGGTGTCGCCGCCGTTCGACCATGCCGAGATCACCGCCCTCGCCGCGGCGCACGTCGCGCACGACTGGCTCGGCGTGCTCGCGGCGAAGGCGGGGGCGGTGCCGCACGCCGTCGGGCGGCTTTGAGGGCCGCGCCGAGCTTTTCTTTTGACCGCAAGCGGTAGTCGGCGGATGCTCGCGATCCGAGGAGCCGCAACGGAGCCCGATCGTGCCCCCAACGCCCGCCGAATTCGTCGACCGCCTGCCGGAAGCCTTTCGCGACTGGCTCGCCGGGCGGCGGATCGAGGAGGTGGAATGCGTGATCTCCGACATCGCCGGCATCTCGCGCGGCAAGGCGATGCCGTTTGCCAAGTTCATCCGCGAGGACCGGATGTTCCTGCCGACCTCGGTCTTCCACCAGACCATCTCCGGCGACTACGTCGACATGGACATCGCCAACCAGTGGACCGAGTCGGACATGGTGCTGAAGCCCGACTACGGGGCGGCGACCGCCAGCCCCTGGGCCGACGACGTCACGCTGCAGGTGATCCACAACGTGGAGGATCTCTCCGGGCGGCCGATCCCGGCGGCGCCGCGCAACGTGCTGAAACGCGTGGTCGGGCTCTACGAGGCCGAGGGCTGGCAGCCGGTGGTGGCGCCGGAGATGGAGTTCTACCTGATCAAGCCCAACCTCAACCCCAACGAGCCGATCGAGCCGCCGGTGGGGCGTACCGGGCGGCAGATGGTGAGCCGCCAGGCCTATTCGATGAGCGCCGTCGACGAATACGGCAAGGTGATCGACGACATCTACGACTTCGCCGAGGCGCAGGGGTTCGAGATCGACACCATCATCCAGGAAGGGGGCGCGGGGCAGGTCGAGATCAACTTCCTGCACGGCGACCCGCTGAAGCTCGCCGACCAGGTGTTCTTCTTCAAGCGCACCATCCGCGAGGCGGCCTTGCGCAACAACTGCTTCGCGACCTTCATGGCCAAGCCGATGCAGGAGGAGCCGGGCTCGGCGATGCACATCCACCAGTCGGTGCTCGACATCGCCACCGGGCGCAACATCTTCACCGACGAGCAGGGGGCGCCGACGCCGGCCTTCTACGGCTTTCTCGCCGGGCAGCAGCGCCACATGCCGACGGTCGTCTGCATGCTCGCGCCCTACGTCAACAGCTACCGCCGCTTCGTGCCGAACGGGTCGGCGCCGATCAACCTCGAGTGGGGTCCCGACAACCGCACGACGGGCTTGCGCGTGCCGATCGCCGAGCCGCACGCGCGGCGGATCGAGAACCGGGTGGTCGGCATGGACTGCAACCCCTATCTCGCACTCGCGGCCTCGCTCGCCTGCGGCTATCTCGGGATCAAGTCCGGGCTGCGGCCGCGCGACGCGGTCTCCGGCGAGGCCTACCACCGGCCGCGGGCGCTGCCGCGGGATCTGCTCGCGGCGCTCGATCTCTTCGAGGAATGCCCGGAGGTGACCGAGGTGCTCGGGGTCGAGTTCTGCAACCTCTACAAGGCGATCAAGCGCGACGAGGTCGAGACCTTCCTCCGGGTGATCAGCCCCTGGGAGCGCGACCATCTGCTGCTGAACGTCTGAAGCCCGCTCAGAGCCCGCTCAGAGCCCCGAAGGTGTCCCAGAGCAGCTTCAGGTTCAGTGCAACGATCAGCAGCGCCACCGCCCAGGCGAGCAGCGCCACGCTGCGGGGGATGGTGAAGCGGCCCATCTTTTCGCGGTCCGAGACGAAGTGGACGAGCGGGATCACCGCGAAGGGGAGCTGCATCGACAGGATCACCTGGCTCAGCACCAGGAGCTCGGCGGTGCCGCGCTCGCCGTAGATCGCGGTCACTGCGATCACCGGAACGATCGCGATGCCGCGGGTGACCAGCCGGCGCGCCCAGTGCGGCAGGCGCAGGCGCAGGAAGCCCTCCATCACGATCTGGCCGGCGAGGGTGGCGGTGACCGTCGAGTTGAGGCCCGAGGCGAGCAGCGCCACCGCGAAGAGCACCGAGGCGATGCCGAGCCCGAGCAGCGGCGAGAGCAGGCGATAGGCGTCCTGGATCTCGGCGACCTGGTGGTTGCCGGTGTCGTGGAAGGCGACCGCCGCGACGATGACGATCGCGGCGTTGACGAACAGCGCCAGCATCAGCGCGATGGTCGAGTCCGCGGTCGCCCACTTGATCGCGTCCTTCTTTCCGGCGTCGGTGCGCGGGTAGGCGCGGGTCTGCACGATCGAGGAGTGCAGGTAGAGGTTGTGCGGCATTACGGTGGCGCCGATCATGCCGATCGCGATGTAGAGCATCGCGGGGTTGGTCACGATCTCGCGCGATGGGATGAACATGCCGCCGAGGACACCCGCGAGCGGCGGGGCGGCGGCGACGATCTGGATCGCGAAACAGACGAAGATGACGACGAGGAGGCCGACGATGAAGGCTTCGAGCGCGCGGAAGCCCTTGTTCATCAGGAAGAGGACGAGGAAGGCGTCGAGGGCGGCGATCAGCGCGCCGCCGATCAGCGGGATGCCGAAGAGCAGGTTGAGCGCGATCGCGGTGCCGATGACCTCGGCGAGGTCGCAGGCGATGATCGCGAGCTCGCAGGCGATCCAGAGCACGAAGTTGAGCTGCCGCGGGTACCAGCTCCGGCAGGCCTGCGCGAGGTCGCGCTCGGTGGCGATCCCGAGCCGGGCGGCCAGCGCCTGCAGCAGGATCGCCATCAGGTTCGACAGCATGATGACGAAGAGCAGGGTGTAGCCGAACTGCGCGCCGCCGGCGAGGTCGGTCGCCCAGTTGCCCGGGTCCATGTAGCCGACCGAGACCATGTAGCCCGGTCCCATGAAGGCGAAGAGCTTGATGAACCAGCGCCCGGTCTGCGGCACCGCGACCGAGGCGTTGACCTCGGGCAGGCTGAGGCGGTCTTCCTCGATGCGGCTGAGAAGGCGCGGGGAGTGCGGCGCGATAGCGCCCTGGGCGTCGGACATCGGAACTCGCGTGGGAATAGTGACTGCTTGCAATCTGGGCCCGGGATGGGAAATATGCAATAGGCTATATTGCATTGCCCTCGCTTTGCCTGGTCCTTCGGTCCGACCCGCGGTTGGATGGGGTGTGATGATGTTGAGCTTGTGCTATGATCGCCGCTCCCGAAAACCCGCTCGCCATTGAAGAGGAGATGCAGAGCTTGCCGCGCACGCACCGCAACGACCCGCAGGAAAAGCCGCTGCCGGATGCCGAGGTGCATTCGCAGGGCTTCCGCCGGACGCGCGCGGCGCAGCGGGGGGCGCTGGTCGAGGACTATGTCGAGCTGATCGCCGCGCTGATCGAGGACGGCAACGAGGCGCGGCAGGTCGACATCGCCGCCCGCCTCGGGGTGGCGCAGCCGACGGTGGCCAAGATGCTGGCGCGGCTCGCCTGCGAGGGGCTGGTGACGCGCAAGCCCTACCGCGGCGTCTTCCTGACCGAAGCGGGCCGCAAGGTCGCCGAGGAGAGCCGCGTCCGCCACCAGACGGTCGAGGCCTTCCTGCGCTCGCTCGGGGTCAGTCCGGAGACGGCGCGGATCGATGCCGAGGGGATCGAGCACCACGTGAGCTCGGAGACGCTCGCAGCCTTCCGCCGGGCGATGGCCGGGGCAGGCTGAGCGGTCTTCGATCAACAACACGTGTTCGTCCGTTGCGTACGATCCTGCCGCCGCAGCGCGAACCGGCCTGCACCAGGATCCGGAGGAACGCCAATGCTGTCGAAACGCGTGCTCGCGGGCGGACTCGCCGCCGCGCTGTCCGCCGGCGCCGCCCTTGCCGGCGAGCGGCCCGTCGTGGTCGAGCTCTTCACCTCGCAGGGATGCTCGTCGTGCCCGCCGGCGAACGCCTACCTCAACGAGCTGGCGGAGGGGCGCAGCGACGTGCTTCCGCTGGGATTTCACGTCACCTACTGGGACCGGCTGGGCTGGAAGGATCCGTTCTCCCTCCGGGCGGCGACCGCGCGCCAGGCGCGCTACGGCCGCCGCTTCGGCGACGGCTCCTACACGCCGGAGATCGTGGTCGACGGCGCCGTCGGTCTGGTGGGATCGGATCGAGCGGCGGTCGGCGGCGCGATCGGGCAGGCGAAGGCACAGGGCCGGACCGCCGCCGAGGTCGATGTCACCCGCGACGACGCCCGCCTGCACATCGCGGTCGGACCGGGCTCCGGCGCCGCGCAGGTGCTGCTGGTCGGCTTCGACCACCGGCAGGTCACGCCGATCGCGCGCGGCGAGAACGGCGGCCACACCTTCGACGAGTTCGAACGTGGTCCGCTCGGTCGCGGTCGTCGGGCAGTGGTCGGGTTCCAGCCTGCAGATCGACGCCGACCTGCCCGACGGGCAGGACGCGGCGGTGCTGCTCGAAGCGCCGGACGGCCGGATCGTCGGCGCGGCACGACTGGCGGGACCGGGACCGACGTGACAGGTGCGGACAACAGGGACCGCGACGCGCAAGTCGCGACGGACCCGGCGTGTACCGCTAGTCAGTTCGCGCCGGCGCGGGCTTTGTTACACCGCATCCACTCAAAGAATAGTGCATTGATTGAGCTAGGATTTTTCATCCATGCTCGGGCGGCGCGACGCAATGTGCGGCGCCCATAGGGAGTAGATACATGACCCGTTTCTTGCTTGCCGCCGCGATCGGCGCCTTCGTGACGTTTCCCGCCTTCGCCGACGACGCGATGATGGCCGACGACATGACCTGCGGCGACTTCATGGCTATGGACGACGCCGGCCAGATGCAGGCCATGGGCGCCATGGAAATGGCCGCCGCCAAGGCCGACGGCAAGATGATGACCTCGGACGAGGCGATGAAGTCCGGCGAGGGCATGATGGCCGGCACCATGGATGCCTGCAAGGATCACGACGACATGAAGGCGATGGACGCCATGCACAAGGGCATGTGACCAACAGGCGCGGGGCCTTCACCGGCCCCGCTCGCTGCGCCACGCCGCTTGTCGGCTAGTCTCCGAAAAGCGTGAGCTGTTCCGGACCCGCGCGCGGCACGCGGAAGAGATCGGTCCTGAGCTTCGGAAACGGTGCGTCGAGGCCGAGGCGCGCGGCCGCCGCCGCGAAGCGTCGGCCGATCAGCTCGGCGATCACCCCCTCGCCCTTCATCCGCTTGCCCCACTGCGGGTCGTAGTCGCGCCCGCCGTGCATCTCGCGCACGAGCCCCATCACCCGTTTCGCGCGGTCGGGAAAGCGCGCCTCGAGCCAGTCGCGGAAGAGCGGACCGACCTCGCGCGGCAGCCGCAGCACGACGAAGCCGGCACCGCGCGCGCCCGCATCGTGGGCGGCTTCGAGCAGCACCTCGATCTCGTGGTCGTTGAGCCCCGGGATCACCGGCCCGATCGAGACCCGCATCGGGCAGCCCGCCTCGCTCAGCCGGCGGATCGCGAGGAGCCGCCGCTCGGGCGCCGCCGCGCGCGGCTCCATCGCGCGGGCGAGCCTGCGGTCGAGCGTGGTCACCGTGAGCCCGGCCGCGGCCAGGCCGTCCCCGGCCATCGCCCCCAGCAAGTCGGCGTCGCGCTCGATCAGCGCGCCCTTGGTCAGGATGGTCACCGGGTGGCGGAAGTCGCGCAGGGTCCCGAGGATGCCGCGCATGATCGCGAACTTCTTCTCGACCGGCTGGTAGGGATCGGTGTTGGTGCCCATCGCGATCGGCGCCACCCGGTAGCCGCGCCGGGAGAGTTCGGCTGCCAGGAGCTTCGGCGCATCGGGCTTGGCGGTGAGGCGCGTCTCGAAGTCGAGCCCCGGCGACAGCCCGAGGAAGGAATGCGTCGGGCGGGCGAAGCAGTAGATGCAGCCGTGCTCGCAACCGCGATAGGGGTTGATCGACCGGTCGAACGGAACGTCCGGGCTGGCGTTCCGCGCGATGATCGAGCGCGACCGCTCGATCGCCACCTCGGTGCGGGTGGCGACGATCTCCTCCTCGATGTCCCAGCCGTCGTCGACCGCGACGTGATCGAGGCGCTCGAAGCGCCCGGCCATGTTGAGCCCGGCCCCGCGCGCACGCCGCGCGGCCTCCGGTATCCTGGACAACTCGTCTTCGATCATGCCGAGACTGTAGAACATATAAGGAACACTGGCCATGGCAAACCCTGCCTCCGCGCACGGTCGCCGCCGGCGTCCGGCAGGTCGTTTCCGGGCGGAGAGCCATTGCCCTTTTCGGCTAGGCGGATAGCTTGTGCGTGCGGTTGCGGGCGAGGCGCGTGAGATGGCCGACGAAGACGACGAGATCATCCTGAGCGAGCTCGCCGACGACGAGCTGGTGCCGCAGATGCACGACGACCTCTACGACGGGATGAAGGACGAGGTGGTCGAGGGGGTGAACATCCTGCTCGGCCGTGGCTGGACGCCTTACGACGTGCTCACCAAGGCGCTGGTCGAGGGGATGCGGATCGTCGGCATCGACTTTCGTGACGGCATCCTGTTCGTGCCCGAGGTGCTGCTGGCGGCGAACTCGATGAAGGCGGGGATGGCGATCCTGAAGCCGCTTCTGATCGAGACCGGCGCGCCGCGCCTCGGCAAGATGGTGATCGGCACGGTCAAGGGCGACATCCACGACATCGGCAAGAACCTCGTCTCGATGATGATGGAGGGGGCGGGGTTCGAGGTGGTCGACCTCGGGATCAACAACCCGGTCGAGAAGTACCTCGAGGCGCTCGAGCGCGAGGAGGCCGACATCCTCGGCATGTCGGCGCTGCTGACGACGACGATGCCCTACATGAAGGTCGTCATCGACACGCTGAAGGAGAAGGGGCTGCGCGACCAGTACATCGTGATGGTCGGGGGCGCGCCGCTCAACGAGGAATTCTCCAAGGCGATCGGCGCCGACGCCTATTGCCGCGACGCGGCGGTGGCGGTCGAGACCGCCAAGGACTTCATCGCCCGCAAGCACAACCAGATGGCGCGGGCCTGACCGGCGGGCGCAGCGAGCTAACGCGGCGCGGGCGGGCGCGGCTGCGCGTCGAGGAAGGCGGCGATGTCCCAGGCGTCCTGCGCGGTCAGCACCGGCGCCGCGGCGTCGGTCCCGAGCGGCATGTTGTCGTGGATGAAGGCCGCGGCCGTCACCGGGCGAGACATCCCCGCCGCGGCGTTGAAGCTGCCCGGACCCCAGAGCGGCGGATGCAGGTAGCCGAGCGGCTCGCCGGGCTGGCCATTGCGCATCCCGCTGCCGTCGGCGCGGTGGCAGGCGGCGCAGACGTCGAGATAGAGCGCGCGGCCCCGCACCGGATCGGGCGCGGTCGCCGCGGCAGGGAGCGGCTCGGGAACCTCGGCGGGGTCGCCGAAGCTGCCGGCGTCGGTCGTCAGCATGTCGAGATAGGCGACGAAGGCGCGCATCTCCCGGCCATCCTCGGGCAGGGGACGGCCGTTCATCGAGCGCGTCATGCAGCCGTTGATCCGCTCGGTGAGGGTCTCGGTTCGGCCGCCGGGCAGGGGCTTGGGGTATTTCGCCGAGACGCCGACCAGCGAGAGGCCGTGGCTGGTCCGCCCGCCGTTCAGGTGGCAGTCCTGGCAGGCGAGGTCGTTGCCGGCGTAGCGCATCGCCGGGTCGGCCACCTCGGGGCCGATGAAGGCGTAGGTCCGGTCGACGAGCGCACGGCCGTAGTGGATCAGCGCCTCGTCCGCGGCGCGGGCCGGCATCGCCGCCACGGCGAGAACGGCGGCGAGAAGGGCGAGGCCGGGAAGCTGCGGTCGCACGGGGGTCCGCCTCCTTGCGGTGAGCTCGGTCCTAGCTATCGTAGAGGCCGATGAACCCCGACGATAGCCGCCTCGCCGACTTCGGACTCGCCGCCCCCGCCGAACCGCGCGGGCGGGTGCTGGTGATCGCCTGCGGCGCGCTTGCGCGCGAGATTCTGGCGCTGAGGTCGCTGAACGGCTGGGACCATCTCGACCTGCGGTGCCTGCCGGCGAAGCTGCACCTGCGGCCCGAGCTCATCCCCGACGCGGTCGAGCGCGCCGTCGCGGCCGAGCGCGACCGCTACGCCGCGATCTTCGTCGCCTATGCCGACTGCGGCACCGGCGGCCTGCTGCAGGCCCGCTGCGCGGCGCTCGGGGTCGAGATGATCGCCGGGCCGCATTGCTACAGCTTCTTCGACGGCAACGACGTCTTCGCCGCCCGCGGCGACAGCGAGATGACCGCCTTCTTCCTGACCGACTTCCTCGTCCGCCAGTTCGACGCCTTCGTCTGGCGCCCGATGGGCCTCGACCGCCACCCGGAGCTGCGCGACATGCTCTTCGGCAACTACGAGCGGCTGATCTACCTCGCCCAGACCGACGACCTCGCCCTCGACGTGGAGGCCGCCCGCTGCGCCGGACGCCTCGGCCTCGCCTACGAGCGGCGCTTCACCGGCTACGGCGACCTTGCTGCGGCGCTCGCGGGGCTCGACGGGCGCTGAGGCACCGCGCGGGCGTGACGGGCGGAAACGCGCTGTCCGGCCACGCGACATCCAGGTCAAGGCGTTGCTCCTCGCCTGCGGCGGAGAGGCGTCGGCATGCCACATGGAAAGGTTTCGTCCGCAGCCACCCGGGCGAGCGGCGGCTGGCGTCAGAGATAATCCTGCCGGGTCAGACCGTATTTCGCCATCTTCTCGTTGAGCGTCCGGCGCGGCAGGGCGAGCTCGGTCATCACCGCGCTGACGTTGCCCTGGTTGCGGCGCAGCGCATGGTCGATCAGCATCTTCTCGAAGGCGTCGACATGCTCCTTCAGCGGCTTCTCGCCGTCGACCGGCATCGCCGGCGCCTGGAAGCCGTCGTCGATCAGGAGTGCCGAGATGTTGTTGTCGCCGCGCCGCGCCTGCAGCACCGCCCGCTCGGCGAGGTTGATGAGCTGGCGGATGTTGCCCGGCCACGGTGCCTGCACCAGGTTCGCCGCGTCGCCGGCGCCAAGCAGCGGCGGCTCGCAGCCATACTCCTCGGCGAACTGCACGGTGAAGTGCGAAAACAGCGTCAGGATGTCCTCGCCGCGGGCTCTCAGCGGCGGCGTCTCGATGACGAGGCCGGCGAGGCGGAAGTAGAGATCGTTGCGCAGGACCTCGCTCGGCATCCCCTGCGCCAGTCCGCTGGAGACCGCGATGATGCGGATGTTGTAGCGCGCGGTGCCGCCGATGGTGTCGTTGGCGTTGATCACTTCGAGCAGCCGCGCCTGCGCCGCAGGCTGCAGCGCGTCGATCTCCTCGAGGCAGAGCGTGCCGCCCTCGGCCTGCTCGATGAGCGGCTTCTCCGGCCACCCCGGCCCGCCGAACAGCATCGGCTCGACCAGCTCCGGCGCCACCGAAGCGCAGTTGAGGGTGACGAGCGGCTTGTTGGCGCGCGGGCCGCAGGCGTGAAGCGCGCTGGCGACCAGGCTCTTGCCGGTGCCGGTCTCGCCGACCACGAGGACGTGCCCGTCGGCCTGCGCCACGTCGAGGATCTGCTCGCGCAGCTTCTCGACGACCGGGCTCGAGCCCATCAGCCGCCGGATCACCACGCTGCCGTCGGCGAGCTCGCGCCTGAGCGCCCGGGTTTCCAGCGTCCGCGCGCGGATCTCGCCGCCGCGCTGACAGAGCTCGGCCAGCCGCTCGGGATCGAACGGTTTCTCGACGAAGTCGAAGGCGCCGATCCGCATCGCCTCGACCGCCATCGGAACGTCGCCGTGGCCGGTCATCAGGATCACCGGCAGGCCGGGGTCGATCGACTGCAGCCGGCGCAAGAGCGCCATCCCGTCCATGCCGGGCATGCGGATGTCGCTGATCACCACGCCGTCGAAGTCGGTGCCGACCGCCTTCAGCGCCGGCTCGGCCGCCTCGAAAGAGACTGGCTCGAAGCCGCTTAGCTGAAGCCATTGCGCGACGCTTTCGCGCATGTCGGCCTCGTCGTCGATGATCGCCACTTTGGATTTGTCGTTCATGAGCATCACTCCGCCGCCTGGCTCCGTCCCCCGACGCACGGCAGGACCAACTCGAAGACCGCACCGCCGTCGGGGGCGTTGCGTGCCACGAGCCGGCCGCCGAGCTCGGCCGCGAAACCGGCTGAGATTGCGAGACCGAGGCCAAGGCCTTCGCCAGGCTTCTTGGTGGTGTAAAAGGGTTCGAAAAGCTTGTCGGGATCGCGCAGGCCGGTCCCGTTGTCCTCGATGGAAAACAGGATCGCGTCCCCGCTCTCCACCAGCAGGATCCGGATTTCCTTGTCGTCGCGGACGCGCACCGCGTCGAGCGCGTTGCGCAGCAGGTTGACGATGATCTGCTCGATCCGCAGCGGGTCGGCATGCACCATCGCCGGCTCCGAGGGCAGGGCGGTGTCGATCTTGACCGACATCTTGCCGAGCTGCGGCGCCATCATCGCGAGCGCGGTGCGCACGCTGTCGCGCAGGTCCACCGGCTCGCTGTCGGCGTCGCCCTTGCGGGCATAGGACTTCAGCTGCCGGGTGATCCCGCCCATCCGGTCGATCAGGTCGTCGATGCGCTGGAAGGAGGATAGCGCCTCCTCGGGCCGCCGCCGGGTGAGGAGCAGCCGCGCCCCGGCGAGATAGGTCTTCATCGCCGCGAGCGGCTGGTTGAGCTCGTGGCTGACCGCTGCCGCCATCTGCCCGAGCGCCGCGAGTTTCGACGCCTGTTCGAGGCTCTGCTCGGCTTCCTTGAGGTTCTTCTCCACCCGCTTGCGGGCGCCGATCTCGGTCGAGAGCCTGCGGTTCAGCACGCGCAGCTCCTCGGACTCGCGCTGGATGCGGCGGCTCTCGGCACGGGTACGCCGCGACAGCAGGTAGAAGGCGAGCGCCAGCAGCAGCGCCAGCACCATGATGATCAGCGAGAGCACCGCGTTCACCCGCGCCCGCACCCCCTCGACGGTCGCGAAGTAGGTGAGCCGCCAGTTGCGGAAGCCGACGGGCACCTCGGACAGCAGGTAGGGCGTGCCGGCGATGTAGACGTAGGACGGCGAGCCGAAGCTCTGCCGCGCCTCCTGCAGCGCCCGGCGCACGCCCGAGGAGTCGGGGCCGGGGGCGAGGATGTTCGCCAGCGTCTTCTGCCGCCAGTTGGGCTCGGAGGCGAGCAGCACCTGGTCGTCGGAGTCGGTCACGACCACCTTGACCCGCGCCCGGCGCCAGCCTTCCTCGTGCGCGCCGAGATCGACGGTCACGACCACCACGCCGATGAGCTGGTCCTCCTGCACGATCCGGCGCGCGTAATGGAAGCTGTAGGCGCCGTCGTCGTTCTCGATGATCGAGAAGACGGTGCCCTGGTCGGACTTGGCGAGGGTGAAATAGGCCTTGTCGCCGTCGTACTGCTCGCGCGGGCGCTCGTCGCTGGCGGCGACGATCCGGCCGTCGGCGTCGAGCAGGAAGATCGAGCCGGCGCCGATCTCCTCCTTGAACTTCCTCAGCCGCTCCTCGGCGCCGGCGTATTCGCCGGACTTCAGCGACAGGATCAGGATCGGGTCGCGCGACAGCAAGAGCGGCACCACCGAGTGGCGCTGCATCGTCGACTGGATCGAGCCGGCATAGAGCGTGGCGCGGACGGTCGCGTCGGCGTTCTGGCCCTCGCTGAACGCCCGGGTCAGGTAGATGTGGCTGGCCCAGATGACCAGCATCATTCCCACGATCGACGCAAGCAGCGCGACGCGCATCCAGAATCGGCCCGGATGCGCGATCGGGGTCGGCGCGTCGGCGTCGTTGCTCATCGCGCGGAACTTAAGCTTCCGGACGGTCGCGCTCAAGCGCCCTGCAACGCACCTTTCGCCACCGCCCCGGCAAGACCGGCGAAAAGCCGCCCACCATCGGTGCCGCCGTGCGCCGGATCGACCGCCCGCTCGGGGTGCGGCATCAGCCCGAGCACCCGCCGGCTTGCCGAGAGGATCCCCGCGATCCCCGCCGCCGAGCCGTTGGGGTTGGCGGCATAGCGCAGCGCCACCCGGTCCTCGCCCTCGAGCCGGGCGAGCGTCGCGGGGTCGGCGAAATAGTTGCCGTCGT
Source organism: uncultured Alphaproteobacteria bacterium (assembly GCA_963737485.1). Lineage (GTDB taxonomy): Bacteria > Pseudomonadota > Alphaproteobacteria > Rhodobacterales > Rhodobacteraceae > Amaricoccus. The sequence goes on from CAVTSR010000016.1 coordinate 214,915, forward strand.
GGTGCGCGATCGGCAGCCGGATGGTCTCGCCGAGCCGGTATCCGCGGGTGAACGGGCTGTCGGTCGTCGCGATCGTCAGCGGCACCGGCGCGCAGATGAACTTGAGCCCGGCGTTGCGCATCAGCGCGCCGGGCAGCAGCCCGGCCTCGATCAGCACCTGAAAGCCGTTGCAGACGCCGAGCACGAGCCCGCCGCGCTCGGCGAAGGCGACGGTCGCCTGCATGATCGGCGAGCGTGCTGCGATCGCCCCGCAGCGCAGGTAGTCGCCGAAGGAGAAGCCGCCCGGGATCGCCACCAGATCCAGCCGCGGCGGCAGGCCGGTCTCCTTGTGCCAGACCATGCTCACCTCGGCCCCGGCGCGCTCGAGCGCCACCGCGAGGTCGCGGTCGCAGTTCGAGCCGGGAAAGACAATGACCCCAGCGCGCAGGCTCACGCGATCTCCACCGCGTAGTTTTCGATGATGGGGTTTGCGAGGAGCTTGTCGCACATCGCCCTGACCTGCGCCTCGGCCGCCGCGGCGTCGCCGGCGTCGAGGTCGAGCTCGATCACCTTGCCGATCCGCACCCCGCCGATGCCGGCGAAGCCGAGCGAGCCGAGCGCGTGCCGCACCGCCTCGCCCTGCGGATCGAGGACGCCGGGCTTCAGCGTCACGTGCACGCGGGCCTTCATTCCGCCGCCCGCATCAGTTGACCAGCTTCGGCCCGAGGTGGGTGCGGCCGTTGGTGCGCGGCATCACCCCGAGCCGCCGCGCCACCTCGGTATAGGCCTCCGAGAGGCTGCCGAGGTCCTGGCGGAAGACGTCCTTGTCGAGCTTGCGCCCGCTCTCGATGTCCCAGAGCCGGCAGCTGTCCGGCGAGATCTCGTCCGCCACGATCAGCCGCTGGAAGTCGCCGTCGTAGGCCCGGCCGATCTCGATCTTGAAGTCGACGAGCCGGATGCCGACGCCGAGGAACATGCCGCTGAGGAAGTCGTTCACCCGGAGCGCGAGCGCGATCATGTCGTCGATGTCCTGCTGGCTCGCCCAGTTGAAGGCGATGACGTGCTCCTCGGAGACCAGCGGGTCGCCGAGCGCGTCGTCCTTGTAGTAGAACTCGATGATCGGCCGCGGCAGCTGCTGCCCCTCGGGGATGCCGAGGCGCTTCGACAGCGAGCCGGCGGCGTAGTTGCGCACCACCACCTCGAGCGGGATCATCTCGACCATGCGGATCAGTTGCTCGCGCATGTTGAGCCGGCGGATGAAGTGCGTCGGCACGCCGACCGCGTTCAGCCCGGTCATGAAATGTTCCGAAAGCCGGTTGTTGAGCACGCCCTTGCCCTCGATGACCGCCTTCTTCTGGGCATTGAAGGCGGTCGCCTCGTCCTTGAAGTACTGGATCAGGGTGTCGGGCTCCGGCCCCTCGTACAGAATCTTGCCCTTGCCCTCGTAAACCAGCCTGCGTCGGGCCATGCCTGTCTCCAGAGAATGCGCAAGGGAGGCCCGGGCAAACGCCCGCCCTCCCGGTTCCCCGCTGTCTATACTCCCCCCGGTAAAGGAGCAAGCGCCGCGCTTGTCCGCGTCTTGTCCGCGGCGGAGCGAGCGGCTATCTCAGCAGGGCCGCCACGCGAGGAGGACAGCGATGACGACGTTCAACGACCGCGAACAGGCCTTCGAGAACAAGTTCGCCCACGACGAGGAAATGCAGTTCAAGGCCGCCGCGCGGCGCAACCGGCTCCTCGGGCTCTGGGCGGCGTCGCTGCTCGGCAAGACCGGCGCCGAGGCCGAGGCCTACGCGATGGAGGTCGTGCAGTCGGATTTCGCCGAGGTCGGCCACGACGACGTGATCCGCAAGCTCGTCGCCGATCTCGACTACCGCGCCGACGAGCCGACGATCCGCGCCAAGATGGGCGAATTGCTCGCCATCGCCCGTTCCCAGGTCCTCGACGAGAGGCGTTGACCGCTCAGGCGAGGAACTCCCCCAGCACCGACCAGCGCGCGCGCTTCTCCGCGAAAGGCATCCTTGCGTGCGCCGGGCTCGACGACGGCAGGTCGACGAGCGCGAGGCCCGGCCGGTCGCCGAGCTGCCGCCGCCCGATCCGTGCCGCCGTCGCTCCGTTGAAGCCGATCGCGCGCAGCGCCGGCAGCCGCGCGACCAGCCCCGCGAGGTCGGCCGCCTGCGCCTGCTCAATCGCGGCATCGCCGCTGCCCGGCCGCACCGCCGAGGCGACGACGTCCCAGAGCCCGACCCGCGCGCCGAGCAGCGCCGCCAGCCGCTCGGCGTAGGGCAGGGCGGCGAGCTCGAGTCCGGTCAGCGCCCCGACGAGCGGCCAGAAGACATTGCGCGGATGCGCGTAGTACTCTCCCGCCGCCAGCGAGGCCGTCCCCGGCAGGCTCCCGAGCACCAGCACCCGAACGCCCTTGTCCACGACCGGCGCGAAGGCCGCCGACCGGTCCACGCGGCTCACGCTTCCCCGAAGACCCGCCGGAAGATCGTGTCGACGTGCTTGGTGTGGTACCCGAGGTCGAAGTTCGCCTCGATCTCCGCCGGCGTCAGCGCCGCCGTCACCTCCGGATCCGCCTTCAGCTCGGCGAGGAAGTCCGCGCCCTCCTCCCAGGCCTTCATCGCGTTCCGCTGCACCAGCCGGTAGGCGTCCTCCCGGCTCACCCCCTTCTGGGTCAGCGCCAGCAGCACCCGCTGCGAGTGGATGAGCCCGTGGAACCGGTTCATGTTCTTCAGCATGTTCGCCGGATAAACCACCAGCCTGTCGATCACATTCGTCAGCCGCGCCAGCGCGAAGTCCAGCGTCACCGTCGTGTCCGGCCCGATCGCGCGCTCGACCGACGAATGCGAGATGTCGCGCTCGTGCCAGAGCACCACGTCCTCCATCGCCGGCACCACCGCCATCCGCACCAGCCGCGCCAGCCCGGTCAGGTTCTCGGTCAGCACCGGGTTGCGCTTGTGCGGCATCGCGCTCGACCCCTTCTGCCCCGGCGCGAAATACTCCTCCGCCTCCAGCACCTCGGTCCGCTGCAGGTGGCGGATCTCGGTCGCCAGCCGCTCGATCGAGCTCGCGATCACCCCGAGCGTCGCGAAGAACATCGCGTGCCGGTCGCGCGGGATCACCTGCGTCGACACCGGCTCCGGCACCAGCCCCAGCATCTGCGCCACATGCGCCTCGACCGCCGGATCGATGTTGGCGAACGTCCCGACCGCCCCCGAGATCGCGCAGGTCGCGACCTCCGCCCGCGCCGCCACCAGCCGCGCCCGCCCGCGCGCGAACTCGGCATAGGCCTGCGCCAGCTTCAGCCCGAAGGTCGTCGGCTCGGCATGGATGCCGTGGCTCCGCCCGATCGTCACCGTGTCCTTGTGCTCGAACGCCCGCCGCTTCAGCGCCGCCAGCAGCGCGTCGAGGTCCGCGAGCAGGATGTCCGAGGCCCGCACCAGCTGCACGTTGAGGCAGGTGTCGAGCACGTCCGAGCTCGTCATCCCCTGGTGCACGAAGCGCGCCTCGTCGCCCACGATCTCGGCGAGGTGGGTGAGGAACGCGATCACGTCGTGATGCGTCACCGCCTCGATCGCGTCGATCCGCGCCACGTCGAACTCGACGTCCTTCGCCTTCCAGACCGCCGCCGCCGCCTCCTTCGGGATCACCCCGAGCGCCGCCTGCGCGTCCGCCGCATGCGCCTCGATCTCGAACCAGATGCGGAACTTCGTCTCCGGCGACCAGATCGCGACCATCTCGGGACGGGAATAGCGCGGGATCATGCGGGCCTCTCGGGTTCACGGACGGTCACGGCGGACGCGACTCTGTAGTATCGGCCCGGAAGGCGCACAAGGCGAGGGCAGGGGATGCGGGTCGAATTCGTTCGCCGGACGCTGGCGCCTCGAGCGCACGATCGAGGACGTGAAGGCCGGCCGCACCGGGCGGCTCTCCGGCGAGGCCCGCTTCACCCCCGCGCCGGGCGGCCTCGACTACCACGAGAGCGGCACCCTCGCCTTCGAGGGCGCCGTCCCGATGCACGCCGAGCGCCGCTATCTCTGGCGCGACGGCGGCGCCGGCACGATCGAGGTCCTGTTCGAGGACGGCCGCTTCTTCCACCGCTTCGACGCCGAGGACCGGACGCCGGGCGCGAGCCACGCCTGCGACCCCGACGCCTACCGCGTCCGCTACGACTTCCGCGCCTGGCCGCGCTGGGAGGCCGAGTGGCGCGTCACCGGCCCGCGCAAGGACTACGCGATGGTCTCGCGCTACAGCCCGGCCACCCGCGCATGAGGCCGCTTCCCGTCCTCCTCCTCGCCCTCGCCGCCTGCGCGCCGAGCCCCGCGCCGCAAGCGTCCCGCGCGCCCGACCCGAACGGCCTCCTGCACGCGATGCAGGCCTGCCTCGCCGATCCGCAAGGGCGCGGACTGCACCGAGGTCGACCGCGCCCGCGGCTTCGTCGTCATCAAGGACGACAGCCCGGCGAAGCCCGAGGCCTGGCTGATCGTCCCCGACCACGAGGTCACCGGCATCGAGAGCCCGGCGGTCTTCCGCCCGCCGGTCGCCGAGTTCTGGCGCTACGGCTGGGAGGCCGGCGCGCGCCTGCTGCCCGGGCACCCGCCCGCCGACCGCGGCCTCGCGATCAACTCGAAGGCCGGGCGCAGCCAGAACCTCCTCCACATCCACATCTCCTGCGTGCTGCCCGAGGTGCGCGCGACACTGGCGACCGCGAGCATCGGCCCCGACTGGGCCGCGGCGCCGTTCTTCCACTTCGGCAAGGATGTCTTCAACGTCCGCAAGGTCGCCACGCTCGAGCCGAGCCCCTTCCTGCGCCTCGCCGAGTTGCCGGGCGCCCGCGCCGACATGGCCGAGCAGTCGCTGGCGGTGATCGGCAGCGCCGACGGCGGCTACTACCTCGTCACCGACTCGACCGCCCCCGGCGTCGTCGCCGAGGCCGAGGAGCTGCTCGACGAGCGCTGCCGCGGCTAGTTCCGCCGCTCGAGGTTCCGCAGCTTCTCCGGGTTCCGCATCGCCTGGATCGCCGCGATCCGAGCATGCGGTAGGCGACGCGGGTGGGCCGCGGACGCAACGGCTCGACGACCGCCGCCGCCGTCCCGTTGTCGCCCGCCCCGGTGACTTGCCGGCCGCGAACCGGTAGAGGGTCGCCGGCGGCCGGCTCCGGCCGCGCGATGCGGAGCGACCGGATGCGGCGCCTCGACCTTCTGACGGCGAACGACCGGCCCGGCGTCTATCCGCCGAGCTGGTATGCCGCGGCCGCGACGCCGCTGCCGCCGTTCCCGCCGCTGGCGGGCGAAGCGGTGGCGGACGTCTGCGTGATCGGCGGCGGCTATACCGGGCTGTCGGCCGCGCTGCATCTCGCCGAGGCCGGCTTCGACGTGGTGCTTCTCGAGGCGGGGCGGGTCGGCTGGGGCGCCTCGGGCCGCAACGGCGGCCAGGTCGGCTCCGGCCAGCGGCGCGAGCAGGACTGGCTCGAGCGCAGCTTCGGCAGCCTGCGCGCGCACGCACTCTGGGACATGGCCGAAGAGGCCAAGGCGCTGGTTCGCGGCCTCGTCGCGCGGCACGCGATCGCCTGCGATCTCCGGGGCGGGATCATCCACGCCGCGCATCGGCCGGCGCTGGTCGCCGAGTATCATGCCGAGGCGGAGAAGCTCGCACGGGACTACGGCTACCGCGACATCGAGCCGCTCGACCGCGCAGGCCTCCTTGGCCTTCTCGGAAGCGAAAGCTACTTCGGCGGCACGCTCGATCGCGGCGCGGCGCATCTCAATCCGCTCGACTTCGCGCTGGGGCTCGCCCGCGCTGCCGCCGCGGCGGGGGTGCGCATCTTCGAGGCGAGCCGGGTCGAGGAGATCGGGCCGCCGGTGCGGACGCGGAAAGGCGGGGTGCGCGCCGGCTTCGTGCTCGTCGCGTGCAACGGCTATCTCGGGAGCCTCGCGCCGGCGGTGGCGGCGCGGGTGATGCCGATCAACAACTTCATCGTGGCGACCGCGCCGCTCGGGGCCGACCGCGCGCGGCAGCTCATCGCCAACGGCGCGGCGGTCGCGGACTCGCGCTTCGTCGTGAACTACTTCCGCACGAGCGCCGACCATCGGCTGCTCTTCGGCGGCGGCGAGAGCTACGGCTGGCGCTTTCCGGCCGACATCGCCGCGGTGGTGCGCCCGCGGATGCTTGCGGTCTTCCCGTCGCTGCGCGAGGTGCCGATCGACTTCGCCTGGGGCGGGACGCTCGCGATCACCACCAACCGGATGCCGGCCTTCCAGCGGCTCGGGGCGGGCGTCCTTTCGGCGTCGGGTTACTCCGGCCACGGCGTGGCGATGGCGACGCTGGCGGGCAAGCTGATGGCCGAGGCGGTTCAGGGCACCGCGGAGCGCTTCGACCTCCTCGCGACGCTGCCGCAACCGGGTTTTCCCGGCGGCGCCGCGCTGCGGTGGCCGCTGCTGGTGCTTGCCATGAGCTGGTACGCGTTGCGTGACCGGCTATAGCGCGCGGTCGGGGCAGCTCGGACGGCGGCGCTTGCCGTGATCGCGGCTACGCAGCATGGTGCGGATGCGGCGGGTGCGTCCCCCGCTGCCACCCAACCGCGCGCGAGCCTGCCCCATGCCCCTCTGGGTCGCCATCTCGATCGCCTCGGCGTTCATGCAGAACCTGCGCACGGCGCTGCAGAAGTCGCTGACGCCGCGGATCGGGGTGATCGGCGCGACCTATGCCCGATTCCTCTTCGCCTCGCCGTGGGCCGTGCTGCTGGTCGTGGTGCTCGCCGCGCGGGCGGGGATGCCGCGGCCGACGATCGCCTTCGCGGCATGGGGGCTGGTCGGGGCGGTGGCGCAGATCGGCGCGACGCTGCTGCTGCTTCACCTCTTCAGCTTGCGCAACTATGCGGTCGGCAACGCCTTTGCCAAGACCGAGACCGTGCAGTCGGCGATCTTCGGCTTCGTCCTCCTCGGCGATCGTATCGGGCCGCTGGCGATCGCGGGGATCCTCGTCAGCCTCGCCGGGCTGGTCATCCTGTCGGCGAAACGCGGCTTCGCCGGAGGCGTGCTCAACAAGGCGGCGGCGCTCGGACTCGCCTGCGGCGCCGCCTTCGCGCTCGCGGGGATCGGGTATCGGGCGGCGTCGCTGGCGCTGGCCGAAGGGGGTGGGTTGCTGATCCGGCCTGCCTTCACCCTCGCCTACGTCACGCTGGCGCAGTCGGTGATCCTGACGCTCTGGCTCTGGCGCCGGGGCGAGGGCGGGGTGGGCCGCGTGCTCGGCGAGTGGCGCATCGCGGCGCTGGTCGGCGCTTCGGGGATGCTGGCGTCGCTCGGCTGGTTCACCGCCTTCACGCTGGCGACCGTCGCCCAGGTCAAGGCAGTCGGCCAGATCGAGCTCGTATTCAACTGGCTGACCGCCCGCTTTGCCTTCGGCGAGCGCCCGAGCGCGCGCGAGACCTTCGCGATCGCGCTGGTCGCGGCGGGCATCGGGCTCCTGATCCTTGCGGGCTGACCGCCCGGGCTACAAGGCTCAGACGAGATTCGCTTCGGTGGCGGCGCGGACGTCGGCCTCGGTCACGCCGTCGGCGAGTTCGACCAGCTTCAGGCCACCTTCGACGACGTCGAAGACGCCGAGGTTGGTGATGATCCGGTCGACGACCGCCTTGCCGGTCAGCGGCAGCGAGCATTCGTGCAGGAGCTTCGACTCGCCGTGCTTGGAGGCATGGTCCATCACCACCACCACCCGCTTGACGCCGGCGACGAGATCCATCGCCCCGCCCATGCCTTTGACCAGCTTGCCGGGAATCATCCAGTTGGCGAGGTCCCCCGTCTCGGAGACTTCCATCGCGCCGAGGATTGCCATGTCGATCTTGCCGCCGCGGATCATTCCGAAGGAGTTGGCGGAGGAGAAGTAGGAGGTGCGGTCGAGCTCGGTGATGGTCTGCTTGCCGGCGTTGATGAGGTCGGCGTCGATGGTCGCTTCGGTCGGGAAGGGGCCCATGCCGAGCATGCCGTTCTCCGACTGCAGCGTCACGTCGACGCCGGCGGGGATATAGTTCGAGACCAGCGTCGGGATGCCGATCCCGAGGTTGACGTACATCCCGTCCTGCAGCTCCTTGGCGGCGCGGGCGGCCATCTGGTTGCGGTCCCAGGGCATCGGTCAGCTCCCTCGTTGCTCGTCCCGTCGTCTACAGGGCCCAGCGCCGGCCGCGCAAGGGAGAGCTGGTCCGGTTCGGTGGCATTCGCCGGTGGCCCCGCGGAACCGCCGCCGCGCCGAACGCGGCACCTCGACGACCTCGGTGCCTCCGCCCGCGCCCTGCACGGTCAGCGTGGCGAGCAGGCCGCCGGCGGCCGCCGAGCCCGTCGCTGGCGGCGGGTCAGCTCTGCCCGCCGGCACATCAGCGGTCGAGGTTGAAGCCACGGTTGCGGAAGGTCTTTTCGCCGATGAGGCAGTCGGTAGGGACGAAGTCCGCCGGCACGGTCGCAGGCTCGGGCAGGGTGCCGCTGATCTCCAGGATCAGCTTGCGCCGGATGGTGCGCGCAAGTTCGTCGGCGTTGCGCGCTACCAGCACGAAAGAGCCGTCGCCGCCGACCACGCAGTCCTGGTAGTAGAGGTCGAGGTCGCGCATCGAGCCGGCTTCGGACCGCATGATCGGCAGCCCGTTGATGGTAATGCCGCGGGTGACGGTCGCGTCGCGCGCGCCCGTCACCGGCGGGCCGGTGTTGTTGGCGCCGTCGCCGGAGATGTCGATGATCCGCCGCTCGCCGGCGACTGCGCCGTCGTCGATCAGCGCCGAGGCGAAGCCGAGCGCGCGCGAGATCGAGGTGCCGCGGGCACGCGCGTCGGGCATGGCGGCGATCTCGCCCGCCAGTGTTGCGGCCGCCTCCGGGCTGTCGATGATCCGCCAGGGGATCAGCCTGCCGTCCTGCGCCCGCGCCGCCCATTCGAAATAGGCGATGGCGACCTTGCCGAGCCGCCCGGCGGTGATCGCCCGCATCAGGTCGGGGTGGCGCAGCGCCGCGGCATAGCCCTGCCGCTGCACGTCGAACTCCTGCAGATCCATCGAGCGCGACGCGTCGACCGCGAGCACGATCTCGGCGTCGACCGCGGTCTCCGGCGCCGGCGCCTGCGCCAGGGCGGCAGCGGTCAGCAACGGCAAGACGAGCGCGGCGAGGACGAAGCGCAGGACCATCCCTGCGGAAGTAAGGCGGTCGGCGGCGCCGATCCAGTCGCGGTTTCGTTACCGCGGCGGTTCAGGGCGTCGCCGCCGCCCGCAGCGCCGCGATGTTGCGGGCGTGGTTGGCCGCTCCGCCGCGGAACACCGACGAGCCGGCGACGAAGACGTCGGCCCCCGCTTCGCGGCAGAGCCCGACCGTATCGGGTGCGATGCCGCCGTCGACCTGAATCCACACCGGGCGCTCGCCGATCATCCGCCGCAGCGCACGGATCTTGGGCAGCATCGCCGGCAGGAAGGACTGGCCGCCGAACCCGGGGTTGACCGTCATCACCAGCACGAGATCGACGCCGTCGAGGACGTATTCGACCGCCTCCGGGGGCGTCGCGGGATTGAGCGCCACCCCGGCGCGCGTGCCGAGCGCGCGGATGCGCTGCAGGCTGCGGTCGAGATGCGGCCCCGCCTCGGCATGCACGGTCATCAGATGCGCGCCGGCCTTCGCGAAGGGATCGAGGAAGGGATCAGCGGGCGAGATCATCAGGTGCACGTCGAGCGCCGTGGCGGCGGTGCGCGCCAGCGCCTTCACCGCGTCGGGTCCGAGCGTCAGGTTCGGCACGAAGTGCCCGTCCATCACGTCGATCTGCACCCAGTCCGCCCCGGCCGCCTCGACGGCGGCGAGATCCTCGCCCAGGCGGGCGAAGTCTGCCGACAGGATCGAGGGTACGATCCGCGGCGTCCGCGAGAAGGGGGGCAGGCTCATGTCAGCCTGCGGATCAGGCTGGAGGTGTCGCCACGCCCGCCGCCCTTCGCCTGGACGTCCTTGTAGAACTGGTCGATCAATGCGGTCGTCGGCAGCGCGGCGCCGTTCCGCTCCGCCTCGTCGAGGCAGATCGCGAGATCCTTGCGCATCCAGTCGACCGCAAAGCCGAAGTCGAATTTGCCTTCGAGCATCGTGGGGCCGCGGTTCTCCATCTGCCACGAGCCCGCCGCGCCCTTGCCGATGACGTCGAGCACCGCCTGCCCGTCGAGACCCGCCTTCTGCGCGAAGGCGAGTCCTTCGGACAGCCCCTGCAGCAGCCCGGCGATGCAGATCTGGTTCACCATCTTGGTAAGCTGCCCGGCGCCCACCGGCCCCATCAGCCGGCAGGCGCGGGCATAGGCCGCGATCACCGGCTCGGCGCGCGCGTAGTCGCCACCGTCGCCGCCGCACATCACGGTGAGCTTGCCGTTCTCCGCCCCCGCCTGCCCGCCCGAGACCGGCGCGTCGACGAAGCCCGCGCCCCGCTCGGCCGCATGCGCGGCGAGCTCGCGCGCCACCGCCGCCGAGGCGGTGGTGTGGTCGACGAAGACCGCGCCCGGCGCCAGCGTCTCGAAGGCGCCGCCCGGCCCGGAGGTGACGCCGCGCAGGTCGTCGTCGTTGCCGACGCAGGCGAAGACCAGCTCCGCGCCCTCGGCCGCACCCGCCGGCGTCGCCGCCGCGGCATGGCCGTGGCGCTTGACCCAGTCCGCCGCCTTGCTCGCCGTGCGGTTGAATACGGTGACGCTGTGGCCGGCGGCGGCGAGGTGGCCCGCCATCGGCGCGCCCATCACGCCGAGGCCGATGAAAGCGACGCGCGCCATGCCAGAGACCCCCCGTTAACCCTTCGTGCGTTGTATCGTCCCTAGTGGCCTGCTATCCGGGCGGGGTCAAGCGAGCGAAAGGACTGCGCTGGGATGGCGTTCCTCTTCCGGTGGCTGATGCGCGCCGTGATGGCCCTCGCCGCGCTCGCTCTCGGCAGCCTGCTCTTGGCCTACTATCTTGCCGGACAATCGCTTCCCGATTATAACCGCAGCCTCACCCTCGACGGCCCGGAGCAGGAGATCGAGATCGTCCGCGACCGCTGGGCGATCCCGCACATCCTGTCGAAGACCGACCACGACGCCTTCTTCGGCCTCGGCCTCGTCCACGCGCAGGACCGCCTCTGGCAGATGACGCTCCTCCGGCGCACCGTGCAGGGCCGGCTGAGCGAGATCTTCGGCCCGCGCACGCTGCCGATCGACGAACTGATGCGCGCGCTCGACCTCTACGGCTACGCCCGGCAGGCGGTGGACGTGCAGAGCGACGACACCCGCGCGGCCCTCGCCGCCTATGCCGACGGGGTCAACGCCTGGCTGCGGGTGGTGCAGCAAAAGGCCCTCGGCCGCGGCGCGCCGGAGTTCTTCCTCTTCTCCCCCGACATCGCGCCCTGGACCCCGGCCGATTCGCTGGCGGTCCAGAAGCTCCTCGCGCTCCAGTTGACCGACAAGGCCTCGCTCGAGACCCTGCGCGCCCGGCTGTCGCTCGTCCTTTCGCCCGAGCGGCTGCGGGACATCCTTCCCGACTCGCCGAACGCGCCGATCATGGGACTGCCGCAGTTCTCCGAACTCTTCCCCACCGCCCGGCCGGACGCCGCGATCAGGCTCGCGGCCCGGGACCCGCTCGACCCGGTGCCGGCGCCGGGGACCGCCGGGGCCTCGAACGCCTTCGCGGCAATGGGCAAGCGCACGACCGGCGGCGCGCCGCTGCTCGCGTCCGACCCGCATCTCCCGCTGAGCGCACCGTCGATCTGGATGCTCGCCCGCATGGATTTCTCGACCGGGCCGGTGATGGGAGCCTCGATCCCCGGCATCCCCGCGATCATCATCGGGCGGAACCCCGACCTCGCATGGGGACTGACCTCGAGCTACCTCGACGACCAGGACGTCTACGTCGAGAGGCTCGACCCCGCCGATCCCAGCCGCTACCTGACTCCGCAGGGCTTCGCGGCGTTCCAGACCCGCGACACGGTCATCGACGTGCACGGCGGCGCGTCCGAGACGCTGAGCTTGCGCTGGACCCGGCACGGCCCGGTGATCCCCGGCGACCACTTCGGCGCCGCCGCGATCACACCTCCGGGCCACGTCGCGGCGCTCGCCTGGACCGCGCTCACCGCCGACGACCGCTCGGTCGGTGCCGCCATCGCGCTGATGCGGGCGCACTCGGTCGGCGAGGCGCGCGAGGCGATCCGCGACTACGTCGCCCCGTCGCTCAACGTGACGCTCGCCGACCACAAGTCGGTCGCCCTCGAGATGGCGGGCGCCGCTCCGAAACGGCAGGCCGGCAGCACCAGCCAGGGGCGGATCCCCTCGCCGGGCTGGCTCAGTGTCAACGACTGGCAGGGGCTGCGCAGCTTCGACGAGAACCCCTTCGTCGTCGATCCGCCGAGCGGCATCGTCGTCAACACCAACAACCGCATCACCGACGCGGCCTTCCCCGACAACCTCAGCTTCGACTGGGGCGACACCTACCGGATCATCCGCGCCGGCCGGCTGCTCGGCGAGCGGCAGTACCACACGCTCGAAAGCTTCGTCGACATCCAGACCGACGCCGTCTCCGAGGCCGCGCGGGTGGTCCTGCCGCTGATCGGCCGCGACCTCTGGTATTCCGGCGAGCCGGCCGCCGCCGACGACAGCCGCGAGCGGCTGCGGCAGCTGGCGCTCGAGCGGCTCGCCGCCTGGAACGGCGAGATGAGCGAGCACACGCCCGAGCCGCTGATCTACGCCGCTTGGCTTCGCGCGCTGAAGCGGCGGCTGACCCAGGACGAGCTCGGCCCGCTCACCGCGCTGCTGCCCGGCTCGGAGCCGCTCTTCATCGAGCGGGTCTATCGCAACGTCGACGGTGCGGCGGCCTGGTGCGACGTGAAGCAGACCACCGCGAAGGAGACCTGCACCGACATGGCGCGCCTCGCGCTCGACGACGCGCTGGTCGAGCTCGCGGCGGCCTACGGACCGCGGCTGGAAAGCTGGCGCTGGGGCGACGCGCACCAGGCGCTGCACCTGCACCAGACGCTCGGCAACGTCCCGGTGCTGAAGTACCTGGTGAACATCCGCCAGAGCACCTCCGGGGGCGACCATACGCTCCTGCGCGGTCAGTCTCCCGGCTACGGACCGGATCCCTACCTCAATGTGCACGCTGCCGGGTTCCGCGGCGTCTTCGACTTCTCCGACCCCGATTCGAGCGTCTTCGTCATCGCCACCGGCGAGAGCGGGCACCCGCTGTCACGCCATTACGACGACCTCTCCGCACTCTGGCGGCGGTCGGAGTACATCCCGATGTCGCTCGACCCGTCGCTGGCGCGCGCGGGCGCCGTCGGCATCACCCGGCTCGTCCCGGCGCACCCGGCCGGCGCCGCGGCCAAGGCCACGGCGCCCACGGGCGTCAGCGGATGATGCGGCTGTACTTTGCGCCGGCGAGGCTCGCGTCGGCGATCAGGCCCTTCTGGCCGAAGACCACCTCGTAGATCGGACGGTTGATCTGGGTCGAGGTGATGCCGGCGGCGGCGCCGTCCTTCGGCCAGGCCACCGCCGCGTCGGCACCGAGCTCCCAGCCGTCGGCGACGCGAAAGTCCTGAAGCGACTGGGAATTCATGAAGAAAAGCGCCTGGTTGAATTCGGTGGCGCCGAAGGTAAGCCCGATGCCGACCGTCGACAGCGAGTAGTAGTCGACCTTGGCCGGGCCGATCATCAGCGCGCCCTCACCGTAGGCACCGGAGGCGAAGAAGCCCACCTTGCGGATCTTGGGGATGATCAGGATGCCCTGCGCCCGGGTGCCGAGCTCGTTGGCGCCGGGGACGTTCTGGTAGAGCTCCGCCAACGCGGTATCGACCTCGGAATCGATCTTCTCGCGCGGCGTCTTGCCGCTGGGGGGCTCGGAGGTGCAGGCCGCGAGAGCGCCGCTGCCGGCGGCCACCAGAAAGCTACGTCGAGTCCAGGGCGTCATGGACGGTTCCTTTGCGCTGAGTTCCACTGCCTCGTCTGCCGATCGCGATGCCGGCTTCTTGACGAGTGTTAACATATCTCGGCGGCATCAGCCAAGACGCCACAACATGTCGAGAACAAGACGCGGTTTGATTTCCCCGGCACCAACGTCGCAGACGCCCCCCGATCTGCGCCGCCGCAGCGATCGGAACCGGACCGGCCCTCTCCGCAGCGATCGGCACACACTGCCGCTTCTCCCAGTGCGACGTGCCGCCGGCAACAGCCGCCCTGCCGCCGGCCGATCCCGGCGCCTCCGGCAAGGGCCGGACGGCGCTCCCGGTTGCGACACGATCCCGCGACCCTTCGCCGCCGCCCGATTGCACCTGCGCGGTCGGCCCTCTAAAAGCCGGGACATGTCGCTCTGGAGGTACGCGAACCCGGCCGAATTCATGCGCGTCACCGGGCCGGCGCTGCCGGTGCTCTGGGGACTCACGGCGGCGTGCCTCGCGGCAGGGCTCGTGTGGGGCTTCTTTCTCACCCCCGACGACTACCAGCAGGGGTCGACGGTCAAGATCCTCTTCGTGCATGTCCCCGCGGCGCTGATGGCGATCAACGCCTGGCTGATGATGCTGGTGGCGAGCCTGATCTGGTTCGTGCGCCGGCAGCACGTCTCGGCGCTGGCCGCGCGCGCCGCTGCGCCGGTGGGCGCCACGATGACGCTGATCGCGCTCGTCACCGGCGCGGTCTGGGGCGAGCCGATGTGGGGGACCTGGTGGGCCTGGGATCCGCGGCTCACCTCCTTCTTCATCCTGTTCCTGTTCTATGTCGGCTACATCGCGCTCTGGGCGGCGGTCGACGAGCCGGACAAGGCCGCCGATCTCACCGCCGTCCTCTGCCTCGTCGGCTCGGTCTTTGCGCTCCTCTCGCGTTATGCGGTCTTCTTCTGGAGCCAGGGGCTGCACCAGGGGCCGTCGCTGTCGCTCGACGCGCGCGAGAACATGGACAACGCCTTCTGGATCCCGCTCGTCATCACCATTGCGGGCTTCGTGCTGCTGTTCGCGAGCCTGGTGCTGGTTCGCACCCGCACCGAGATCCGGCTGCGGCGACTGAGCGCGCTGCTCGAGGTCGAGGCTCGCGCCTGATGTGGCCCGACCTCGGACGCTATGCCGTCACCGTGCTCGGGGCCTATGGCGTCACGCTGGGGCTGCTCGCGGCGCTCGTGGGCATCAGCTGGCGGCGATCGGTGGCGGTCCGGCGGCGGCTCAGGGAAGTCGAGGCGCGGCGGGGGAGGGGCGATGGCCGGGCGTAACTACCTTCTCGCGATCCCGCCGCTGGCGTTTCTCGTCTTCGCCACGGTGGCCTACGTCGGGCTGCACCGCGAGAACCCCGAGGAGCTGCCAAGCGCTCTGGTAGGCAAATCTGCCCCGGACATTTCGCGGCTGGTCGCGCTCCGCGGCGATCCGGCGCCCACCGACGCCGACCTGCAGGCGCCGGGGGTGAAGCTCGTCAACTTCTGGGCCAGCTGGTGCGGACCCTGCCGCGCCGAGCATCCCTACCTCAGCGCGCTCGCCGAGCAAGGGGTGCCGGTGATCGGCATCAACTACAAGGACAACGCCGACGATGCCAAGGGCTTCCTGGAGCAGATGGGCGACCCGTACACGCGCATCGGCGCCGACACCACCGGCCGGACCGCGCTCGACTGGGGCATCTACGGGGTACCCGAGACCTTCGTGATCGACTCGGGCGGCAGGATCCTGCTGCGCTTTCCCGGCCCGCTCGATCCGATGACGATCGAGAAGCGGATCAAGCCGGCGATCGCCGCGGCCAGGTGATCGACCCCGCGGCGGCTACAGCGTCCAGTCGCCGTCCCACTCCTGCACACGGCGGAATTCGGAGACGTTGCGGTAGCGCCGCTGCGGCAGCGCGTAGCGCATCGAAAGCACCGGCCTGCTCGCGTAGTCGACCGTCGCCGGGCGATCGGGCAGCGCGTCCAAAGCCCCCCTCTCGCGGTCGATGATCGGGAAGTGCTGCGGCTGACCCTCGCCGGTCATGGCGCCGAGCCGCGGCGCCGAGGCAATCGGGCGCGGGTGTAGCGGCTCTTTGCCCCGCCGAAGAGCGCCTCGGGCGGGCCTTCCTCGACCACCTCGCCGGCGCACTCCGGGTAGACGCG
Organism: uncultured Alphaproteobacteria bacterium; assembly: GCA_963737485.1. Classification (GTDB taxonomy): domain Bacteria; phylum Pseudomonadota; class Alphaproteobacteria; order Rhodobacterales; family Rhodobacteraceae; genus Amaricoccus. The sequence goes on from CAVTSR010000016.1 coordinate 230,964, forward strand.
TTCGTTGATATTGTCGATATAGCTTGAATTCAGATATATCGCAATCTACATCTCCCGGCATGAAACACGCACATGACCATCCGGGCGGACACCGCCCCCATCCCGAACACCATCCCCGCCGCGGCCGGCGTCCGTTCGACTACGGCGACCTGCGGCTCCTCGTCCTCGCCATGCTGGCCGACGAGCCGCGCCACGGCTACGAGCTCATCAAGGCGATCGAGGAGCGCACCGGCGGGGGCTACAGCCCGAGCCCGGGCGTCATCTACCCCACGCTCGCCTGGCTCGAGGACATGGGCTACGCCACCGCGACCGCCGATGGCGGTCGCCGCAGCTATGCCGTCACCGAAGAGGGCAGGGCCTTTCTCGCCGCCAACCGGGCCGGGCTCGAGGCGCTCCAGCAGCGCGCAGGCCGCGAGGGCGGCCGCCGCGGTCCGGCACCCGAGCCCGTGCTCGACGCGATGCATGCGCTCAAGGGCGCCCTCCGGCGCCGCTTCGTCGCGGCCCCGGTCGACGCCGCCACCATTGAAACCATCGCCACCGCCATTCGCGGTGCCACCGAGACCGTGGAGCAGACCATGACCGACGTCACCGAAGCGGCCGCCAGCAGCGAGACCGTGCGCGAGATCGCCGAGATCCCGACCGCGCATGCGCCGCGCTATCTCGGCCAGCTCTGCAAGCACTTCGCCCACAAGCTGCCGGTCGAGTTCGACGCGACCTCCGGCGAGATCCGCTTCGGTGCCGGTACCGCCAGGGTGGCCGCGAGCGACACCACCCTGACCCTCGACCTGGAAGCCACGCCGGAGAACATGGCCCGGCTCAAGGGCGTCGTCGTCAGCCACCTCGTCCGCTTCGCCTTCCGCGAGGAGCTGCCGATCGCGTGGCGGACCGCCTGACCGCGCCCAGCGCCGCCCTCACGCGAGGGCGGCGATCCCGTTCAGCCGGCGCATGTGGTCGTCTCCGAGATCGATCCCCGCCGCCGCGACGTTGGCGCGCAGATGCGTACGCCGCGACGTTCCCGGGATCAGCAGGATGTTCGGGCTACGCCGCAGCAGCCAGGCGAGCGCCACGCTCTGCGGCGTCTGGCCGGACTCCTTCGCCACCAGCGACAGCTCCTCGGTCTGCAACGGGTTGAAGCCGCCGAGCGGGAAGTAGGGGACGTAAGCGATACCGTCCGCTGCCAGCGCGTCGATCAGGGCGTCGTCGCCGCGACGGACGAGATTGTACTCGTTCTGCACGCAGACGACCGGCGCGATGTCCCGCGCCGCCTTCAGCTGCGACGCGGTGACGGTGCTGATGCCGATATGCGCGAGCAGGCCCTCGTCCTGCATCGCCCGCATCGTGCGCATCGCCGGGACGACATCGTCCCGCGGGCCGCCGAGGCGCAGGTTGACGATGGCCATCCGCTCCAGCCCGAGCCGTTCGAGGTTGTCCTCGACCGATCGCCGCAGGAAGTCGGCGTCGAGCGAGAGGATCCAGCCCCCCTTGTCGTCGCGGCTGCCACCGATCTTGGTGACCAGCGTCAGCGTATCGGGATAGGGGGCGAGCGCCTCGCGGATCAGCCGGTTGGTGACGTAAGGGCCGTAGTAGTCGCTGGTGTCGATGTGGTCGACGCCGAGCGCCAGCGCCTCGCGCAGCACCGCGCGGGCTTCGTCCGGGTCGCGCGGCTCGCCGAAAACGTGCGGCCCCGCGAGCTGCATCGCGCCGTAGCCCATGCGGTTCACCGAAATCGAGGTGCCGGGAAAGGTGAAGCGGCCGGCGGCCGCGGCGGAGGGTTGGTCGGTCATGGTCGGTCTCCTTCTCCGCCGCGATATGGGCCGTCCGCGCCGGATTGAAAATCCGGGCACGGGCGAATAGCCTGTTCGGCATGCCGAACAATCCGCCGCAACCCTCGCTCGACGACCTGCGGGTCTTCCTTGCGGTCGTCGAGGCGGGCGGCTTTCGCAGCGCCGCGCGCGGGCAGGGGACGGCGCCCTCGACGATCAGCGAGACGATCACCCGGCTCGAGCGCCAGCTCGGCGTCCCGCTCCTCGCGCGCACCACCCGCAGCCTGCGGCTCACCGATGCCGGCCGGACCCTGTGCGAGCGCATCGCGCCGCTCTTCGCCGAGACACGCGCCGCGCTCAGCGAGGCGGTGAGCTCGCCCACGCGCGTGCGCGGCCGCCTGAAGCTGAACGTCCCGGGCGCGGTGATGCCCGACATCCTGCCGCCACTGATCGACGGCTTTCTCGGCGCCCACCCCGAAGTCCACGTCGAGATCGTCGTCGACGACCGTTTCGTCGACATCGTTGCCGCCGACTGCGACGCCGGCATTCGCTACGGCGAGCACCTCGCCCGGGACATGATCGCCGTCCCCGTCGGCCCGCGCCGGCAATCCTTTGCCCTGGCCGCGTCGCCGGACTACCTGCGACGGCGGGGCGTGCCGGCGCACCCGCGCGATCTGCTGGACCACGACTGCCTCCGGACGCGCTTCGCCAGCGGCGCGCTGCCCGCCTGGGAGTTCGAGCGGGCGGATGAGACGGTGACCGTCGATCCCGTCGCCCGGGTCGTGCTCGGCGCTGGCGGCGGCAGCGCCCTGAGCGAGCTCGCGATCGCCGGGCACGGCCTCGTCTACCTCTTCCGCAACTGGCTCGACCCGCATCTGCAGCGCGGCGCGCTGGCGCCGGTCCTGCGTGACTGGTGGCCCACCTTCGACGGCCCGCGCCTCTACTTTTCCAGCCGCTTCATGCCGACAGCGCTCCGCGCCTTCGTCGATTTCATCGCGAACGAGCGCACGGCCGGCAGCCCGGCGAACACCTGAAACGGTGCTCCGTCGGCATGCCTACTCCCCGGCCTCGTCGTTGAGCTGCCGCCAGAGATAGCCGCGCCCGTCGGCATAGACCGCGACCATGAGGTCGAAGCCGGGCGGATCGTCGTGCGCGACGAGATGCGCGACCGCGGCGCCGGAGGCGAGGTCGCGCGACAGCCGCCCGGCATCGAAGCAGCCGAACCAGAACGGCGCGACCAGGGGCGTCGCCCCGGGCGCCGGCGGCAGCGCCGCGACCGCGGCCGGATCGACGCGGAAGCACCCTCGCAGCTTCAGCGGCGACGAGCCCGCGTCGATCCCGTCGTAGTCGGCGATCGGCACCGGCGCGCCCGGCACCGGCAGCGCGCCGAGGTCGCGCTGGCGGTGGTAGAAGGCGAAGAACTGGAACCAGATCAGCGCGACGACGAAGAGGGCGAGAAAGACCAGGAAGGCCGTGACCAGCCGCCGCCCGTTCATCCCGGGCTCTGTGTCTTCACGAAGGCGTCGGCGCACATCTTCGCCAGCGCCCGCACCCGCCCGATATACGCCTGCCGCTCGGTGACCGAGATCACCCCGCGCGCGTCGAGCAGGTTGAAGAGGTGGCTGGCCTTGATGCACTGGTCATAGGCCGGCAGCGCCATGACGATCCGCCGGCCGGTGCGCGGATCCTCGTCCGGCTCGGCGAGGATACGCCCGCACTCGCTCTCCGCGTCGTCGAAATGCCGCAGCAGCATCGCGGTGTCGGCGGAATCGAAGTTCCAGCGCGCGTATTCCGCCTCCGCCTCGCGGAAGATGTCGCCGTAGCTGAGCGGGATCGGCGCACCGGGGTCGTTGAACGGCATCAGGTTGCCGTCGTCGAACCCCAGCACGTACATCGCCAGCCGTTCGAGCCCGTAGGTGAGCTCTCCCGACACCGGTCGGCAGTCGTGCCCGCCGACCTGCTGGAAATAGGTGAACTGGCTCACCTCCATCCCGTCGCACCAGACCTCCCAGCCGAGCCCCCAGGCGCCGAGCGTCGGGCTCTCCCAGTCGTCCTCGACGAAGCGGATGTCGTGGAGATCCATGTCGATGCCGATGGCGCGCAGCGAGCCGAGGTAGATGTCCTGAAAGTCGGGCGGCGAGGGTTTGATGATCACCTGGTACTGGTAGTAGTGCTGCCAGCGGTTCGGGCTGTCGCCATACCGCCCGTCCGTCGGCCGCCGCGACGGCTGCACGTAGGCCGCCGACCAGGGCTTCGGCCCGAGCGCGCGCAGCGTCGTCGCCGGATGGAACGTGCCGGCCCCCACCTCCATGTCGTAGGGCTGCAGGATCGCGCAGCCCTGCGCCGCCCAGTAGGCCTGCAGGCGCAGAATGATCTCCTGGAAGCTGCGCGGAGCGTCGGCGGTCATCGGGCGCGGGCCTCGGCTGAAAGGACGGGCTTCCTTACGCAGGCGCCCCGGCGCGGTCAACCGGCCGGGCCGCGGCAAATCCAGCCGCGATCGCGGAGCCCTCGTCCGGCTTTGTCCGCCGGCCGCGAGGTGCTAGACCGCACGGTACCGGGCGCGCGCAAGCGGCCGGCTGCAGGGAGAGAAGTCGAATGGCTCTACGGGTCGCCGCGTCGCCGGCGCGCAGCATCGGCGCCGATGCCGCAGCGGCTCTCGTGGCGTCGGGAATGTGGATCGACTACGGCGCGATGCTGGCGCAGCCGGACGTCTTCGATGCCGCCCTGGCGCGCCGCGCCGAGGAGCTCGAGCGGGTGAAGATCCGCGCGTGCCTGTCGCTGCAGCCGCGGGCGGTGCTCGAGGCCGACCCCGAGGGCGCGCACTTCACCTGGATCAACCTGCATTTCTCCGGCTATGACCGGCGCAAGCACGACGCCGGCATCGCCAACTACCTGCCGGTCAACCTCGGCGAAGTCCCCGACTACTACCGCCGCTTCATTCCCCCCGTCGACATGGTGGTCCTGAAGACCTGCCCGCTCGATGCCGACGGCTTCTTCAACTTCGGCCCGGCGACGGTCTGGCACCGGGCGGTGATCGAGCGCGCGAAGCTCGTCGTGGTCGAGACCTCCGCCGCGGTGCCGCACGTGGCGGGCGAGGGCACCGGCGTCCACGTCAGCGAGGTCGACTACGTCATCGAAGGCGACGACGCCCCGCTGGCCGAGCTCCCGAACCCCGCACCCACCGAAGTCGACCGCGCCGTCGCCCGGCTGATCATCGGCGAGATCGAGGACGGTGCCTGCTTGCAGATCGGCATCGGCGGGATGCCGAACGCGGTCTGCACTCTGCTGCAGGACAGCGGCGCGAAGGATCTCGGCGTCCACACCGAGATGCTGACCGACGGCATCATCGCGCTCTACGCGCAGGACCGTCTCGGCGGCGCGCGCAAGAACATCGACCCGGGCCGGATCACCTGCACCTTCGCGGTCGGCTCGCGCGGGCTCTATGAGACCATCGACCGCAACCCCGACTTCTGCTTCCGCCCGGTCGACGAGACCAACCTGCCGCAGCGGATCATGCTCAACGACAAGGTGGTCGCGATCAACAACACCACCCAGATCGACCTGCAGGGCCAGGCCGCCTCGGAATCGGACGGGCCGCGGCACATCAGCGGCACCGGCGGGCAGCTCCAGTTCGTGCGCGGCGCCTATGCCTCCGAGGGCGGCAAGTCGTTCATCTGCCTCGCCTCGACCTACGAAAAGCGCGGCGAGCGGCGGAGCCGGATCGTGCCGGCGCTGACCCGCTGCAACATCGCGACCGTTCCGCGCACCGACATGATGTACGTCGTCACCGAATACGGCATGGTCAACCTCAAGGGCCTCTGCGTCGCCGAGCGGGCGCGGGCGATGATCTCCATCGCCCATCCCGATTTCCGCGAGGAGCTCGAGCGCGAGGCGCACGAGCAGCGGCTGATTCCGCGGGGTTTCTTCTAGCGCCAGCGCGCTGACCCCGCTGGGGAACGGCGCGCGCTGAGCGCGCATTCTGTCTCCGGACGGCGCCGATCGCCGCCGGTCTTGCGAAAGGAAGAGCAATGGCTACCGCCAAGAACACGATCTGCCTCTGGTACGACAAGGACGCCGAGGCCGCGGCCCGCTTCTACGCCGAGACCTTCCCCGACAGCGAGGTGACCGCCGTCCACCGCGCGCCCGGCGATTTCCCGTCCGGGCAGGCGGGCCAGGTGCTCACGGTTCATTTCACCGTCTTCGGCACCCCCTGCATGGGCCTCAACGGCGGCCCGCAGTTCAGGCAGAGCGAAGCCTTCTCCTTCCAGATCGCGACCGACGACCAGGAAGAGACCGACCGCTACTGGAACGCCATCGTCGGCAACGGCGGCCAGGAAAGCGCCTGCGGCTGGTGCAAGGACAAATGGGGGCTCTCGTGGCAGATCACCCCGCGCGCGCTGACCGACGCGATGGCGGCCGGTGGCGACGAGGCCAAACGCGCCTTCGAGGCGATGATGCAGATGAAGAAGATCGACGTCGCCGCGATCGAGGCGGCCCGGCGGGGCTGACGCGGCCGGCGTTGCCCGTCACTCGCCGGCGAGCGCGCCGAGCTCGGCCAGCAGCGTCGCGGCGCGCCCGGGACCGAGCCGGGCGTCGAGCCGGGTCTGCACCCCGGCCCACAACGGCACGGCGGCGGCGAGCAGGCGCTCGCCTTCGGGAGACAGGCCGATGGCGGCCTTGCGATGGTCGGAACTCGGCGACGGCTGCACCAGGCCCATGCGCTCGACGACCCTGACGTTGCGCCCGACGGTGGAGCGGTCGAGCTCCATCCGGCGGCCGAGGTCGGTCAGCGACAGCGCGCCGTGGCGCGCGATCGTCCGAAGCAGGCTGAACTGGGCGAGGTTGATCCCGACCGGCTCCAGCGCCGCGTCATAAGCCGCGGTCAGCCGCCGGGTCGCCTTGCGCAGCGCGTGGCAGTAGCAGCTCTCGCTGGTCATCGCGGCTTCCTCCCATCCCGTATCCTGACATATTCGATTGACAACGGGTAGATGCCCGCATTATGGGGGTATATACCCGCAACTGGCCGGAGTTTCAATCGCCATGCCTGCCGCTTCAGGTGTCCTTTCCGGCCGGCTGGCCGGGCGAGGGGTTCACTACGGCTGGGTCGTCGCCGGGGTGACCTTCCTGACCATGCTCGCCACCGCCGGCGCCATGGGCTCGGCCGGGGTGCTGATCGGCCCCTTGCAGCAGGAGTTCGGCTGGACCACGGCGCAGATCTCCTCGGCGCTCGCGATCCGCCTCCTCCTCTTCGGCCTGCTCGGCCCGTTCGCGGCGGCGATGATGAACGTCTTCGGCCTGCGCCCGGTGATCGCGACCGCGCTCCTGCTGATCGGCGCCGGAATCGGCGGCTCGATCTTCATGACCAGCCTCTGGCAGCTGATGCTGCTCTGGGGCGTGGTGGTCGGGATCGGCACCGGTATGACCGCGCTGGTGCTCGGCGCCACGGTTGCGACCCGCTGGTTTACCGCGCGGCGCGGCCTGATCGTCGGCCTGATGACCGCGAGCAACGCCACCGGCCAGCTCGTCTTCCTGCCGCTCCTCGCCGAGGTGACCGACCGCCTCGGCTGGCGCGCGGCCCTCGGCATCGTCCTCGGGATGCTCGCCGCCGTCTTCGTCCTGGTGCTGGCGCTGATGCGCGACCGGCCCGCCGACGTGGGCCTGCCGCCCTATGGCGAGGCCGCGATCGTCCCGACGCCTCCGGCTGACCGCCGGCTCGGCGCGGTGCTGCGGACGCCCGTCGCGGCGCTGGCCGAGGCGTCGCGCAGCGCCACCTTCTGGGTGCTCTTCGGCACCTTCTACGTCTGCGGGCTTTCCACCAACGGCCTGATCCAGACCCACTGGATCTCGATCTGCGGCGACTTCGGCATCGCGGCGGTCGGCGCTGCCGGCCTCCTCGCGGTCATCGGGGTCTTCGACATGGCGGGCACGGTCCTCTCCGGCTGGCTCTCGGACCGCTACGACAACCGCTGGCTGCTCTTCGGGTTCTACGGCCTGCGCGGCTTGTCGCTGGTGCTTCTCTCGATGAGCGGCTTCGGCCTCTACGCCATCTCGCTCTTCGCGATCTTCTACGGGATGGACTGGGTCGCGACCGTGCCGCCGACGGTGAAGCTCGCCGCCGACCGCTTCGGCCGCGACCGGGCGAACCTCGTCTTCGGCTGGATCTTCGCCGGCCACCAGCTCGGCGCCGCCACCGCCGCCTATGGCGCCGGCGCGATCCGCACCGATCTCCTGAGCTACATGCCCGCGCTGCAGGTCGCCGGCATGATGTGCCTCGTCGCCGCGATGGCGGTGCTCTCGCTGCGGCGGCCGGCAGCGCGCGCGGCCGGCCTCGCCTGAGCGGCCGCGCCGGCGGGGAGCCGGCGGCGCTAGGCGCGCCAGAACGTGCCGGTGAAGAGCACGTAGACCGTCAACAGCTCGAGTCGTCCGGCCAGCATCAGGAAGGCCATCAGCCACTTCGCCTCCGGCGGCAGGATGGCGTAGTTGCCGACCGGGCCGATGATCGGCCCGAGCCCAGGACCGACGTTCGACAGACAGGCGGCGGCGCCGCTGATCGCGGTCATCGGGTCGAGCCCGAGCAGCACCAGCGCCACCGCTCCGGTGCCGAGGGTGAGAAAGAAGAACAGGAAGAAGGCCATCACCGAATCGAGCACGTCGTCGGCGACCGCCGCGCCCTGGTAGTGCATCGTCGTGACCACGTTCGGGCTGTGCAGCCGGCGCAGCTCGGCCGCGATCGAGCTCATCAGGAGCTGGTAGCGAAAGACCTTCGGCCCGCCGCAGGTGGAGCCCGAGCAGCCGCAGATCATCATCGCGCAGAAGAAGATCACCGAGGCGAAGCTCCCCCACTGCGAATAGTCGGTGCTGGCAAAGCCGGTCGTCGAGATCACCGAGGCGAGGTTGAACAGCACCTCGCGCAGCGTGAGCGCGTCGATCGGCGCCCCCTGCAGCGCCCGCGCCCCGACCAGCGCCAGCGCGAAGGCGAGATAGATGCCGAGAAAGGCGCGGATCTGGGAATCCGCCAGCAGCGGCCCCGGTTCGCCGCGCACGAGCTGCACGAAGCGGATGAACGACATCGACCCGAGCAGCATGAAGACCGTCGCGACGTACTGCGACCCGGCGCCGAAGCCGGCGAAGGAATCGTTGTGGTTGCCCATCCCGCCGGTGGCGATCGTCGAGAACGAATGCACCAGCGCGTCGAAGCCGCTCATGCCGGTCGCGTGGTAGCCGAGCGCGCAGGCGAGCGTCAGCAGCACGTAGATGCCGCCGATCGCCAGCGCGATCTCCTTCGCCCGCGGCATGATCTTGCCCAGGGTGTTGAAGTCGGCGTTGCGCAGCAGCTGCATGCCGCCGATGTTCAGGACCGGCAGCAGGATCATCGCCAGCAGCACCACCCCGATGCCGCCGACCCAGCTCACCATGCCGCGCCAGAGCAGCACGCTGCGCGGCATCACCTCGAGGTCGGCGATAACCGTGGCCCCGGTGGTGGTCATCGCCGAGGTGAACTCGAAATAGGCGTCGGTGAGCCCGAGCCGCGGCGCCCCGAGCATCAGCGGCAGCCCGGCGATGGCGGGAAAGATCGCCCAGGCGCCGGTGACGAGCAGGAACCCCTGCCGCAGGCTGAGGTGCCGCGACGAGGCGCTGGCGCAGGCGGTCGCGACCGCGCCGCCGAGCACCAGCGTCAGCACCGTCGCCAGCGCGAACGCCTCGGCGTTGGCGCTGCCGTCGGCGAGGTCGAGCGCCAGCGGCGCGGCCATCAGGGCGCCGACGAGCAGGATCAGCCAGCCGAGGATGTAGCCGACGGGTCGGAAGTCGAGCATTTCCGCGCTTGTCCGGGCTGGTCTGCGGCTCCGACCGTGGGCCGGCCGGCCCTCGGCTGTCAAGGCGCCAGGTCGTGCGCCGGCCGGACCGGCCCTTGCCGCATCACCCCTGCATCAGCAGATCGAAGAACGGGTCGAGATCGTCGACTTCGACCAGCGCGCCGTCGGAGATCACCCAGACCCGCGTCGCCACGGCGCGGACGAAGGCACGGTCGTGGCTGACCAGGAGGCAGGCCGCGCCATGCTCGAGCAGCTCGTCCTCGAGCATGTCCTGGCCGTCGATGTCGAGGTGGTTGGTCGGCTCGTCCAGAAGGTAGAAGTTCGGTCGGATCAGCCGCAGCAGCAGCATCCCGAGCCGCGCCCGCTGCCCGCCGGACAGCCGGGCCAGCGGCGCGCCTTGCGCGTCGATGTCGATCCCCGCTCCGGCAAGCTGCGCCCGCGCCTGATGGTCGCTCAGCTCGCCCGAGCGCGCGACCGCCTCCCACGGCGTCGCGAAGGCATCGAGCCGGGAGAGCGCCTGATCGCTGTAGCCGACCCTGAGGCTCGCCGCCGCCCGGACGTTCGCGTCCGGCGCGACGATCGCCGCCCGCAGCCGCTCGACCAGCCGCGTCTTGCCCACGCCGTTGCCGCCGAGGAGCGCGATCCGGTCGCCGTTTTCGATCCAGAGCCGCCCGGTGCGGAAGAGCCGCCGTCCGTCCGGCGTCGAGATCACCGCGTCGTCGAGCGTCACCAGCGCCTTCGCATGGCTTGCGCTGCTGGCGAGCCGGATCGTCCCGGCCGGACGTTCCCGATGCGCCGGGCTCGCGCGCTCCTCGAGCGCGTCGGCGCGCTCGGAAAGCTGCCGTGTCTTCACCACCAGGAGGTCGGAGCCGGAGTTGATCCCGATGTTCTTCAGCTTCGCCGCCTGCTGCCGCAACCCCCTGACCTTGCGCATGTCGTTCTCGAACCGCCGGTGCCGCGCCGCGTCGCGTCCCTCCAGCGCCTGCCGCGCGCGGGAATAGGGCAGGGCGAAGACCGCGCTCTCCTCCGGGCGCAGGAACAGCGTCCGGACGGTCACGGCGTCGAGAAAGGCGCGGTCATGGCTTGCCGCGACCACCGCGCAATCGCGGGGCAGGGCGGCGAGAAAGCGCTCCAGCACCCCGATCCGGCCGAGATCGAGATGGTTCGTCGGTTCGTCCAGCAGGAGGAGGTCGGGCTCGACCACCGCGGCCCGCGCGAGCAGCATCGTCCGCTGCCACCCGCCCGACAGCCCCTGCACCGCGCGGCCGCGGAGTGCGCCGTCGACGGCGAGATCGTCGAGCAGGACGTCGACCCGCCAGCTTTCGCTTTCGGCGACCTCGGGCGCGAGGGCATCGCGCACCGCCGCATAGAGGCTCAGCGGCAGCAGATGCCGCGGAGGATCCTGCGGCGCCAGCGCGACGACCAGCCCGCGCGCGCAGGTCACGGTCCCGGCCGTGGCTTCGTCCGCGCCCGCCATGATGCGAAGCAGCGAGGATTTCCCGTGCCCGTTCGCGGCGACAAGACCGAGGCGGTCGCCCCTGGCGACGGAAAGGTTCAGCCCCGCAAACAGCGGCCGGGGACGGGTCAGTGACAGATCCTTGAGGGCGATGAGCGACATTTGGCAGCCTCGTCAGGTCAGGAGGGCACCACGGAAGGGTGCCGTAGAGGCTGACGACGAGACGGCGATGCGGTCCTCGATCAGCCCCGCGAGTTCAGGCGCGGGGCGGAGACAGGTCCGCGGGTTCGGTTGTGGAAGCAACGGTGCAGCACCCGCTTCCCCTCCTGATCGAGTTGACGCGCCGAGCCTAGCCCGATCCATGCGCCCTGACAACGCCGGTCCTCGCAGCGCCGTGCCGGCGGCGCGGTTCGAACGCTTGCGGCGACGAAGCTCGTCGCCCGGACTTTCAGGGTCGGCTTGCCCGAACGACCTCCGAACGCCGTTTGCAATGAAATCGGCTTAACCGAGACACTAACGACGTTGCAGCCAAGTTGCGGCCAAGATGTGGTTGGCGTATAGTGTGCGAACCGCCCGCAGCCGGCGGGGCGCCGCCGGCGGATGCTTCGCGGTCGGGGACCTCTGGCAGACGGGCTCCGATGCCATGACCACCACCGCACGACCCTCCGGCACGTCTCCGGGCGGAGAGACCGTCGAGGCGATCCGGCTCGGAAGGCTCTCCGATGCACTCGGCTTTCGCCTGCGCCTCGCGCATGCCGCCACCTTCCGGGCCTTCAACCGCCACGCCGCGGGGCAGGACCTGCGGCCCGGCTGGTACGCGGTGCTGTCGCTGATCGCCGACAATCCCGGCATCAACCCGGTCGCGCTCAGCCGCGCCAGCGGGCGCGACAAGTCGACGATCACCCCGGTTCTGCGCCAGCTGGACCGCGGGCGGATGATCCGTCAGAGCCCGGTGCCGGGCGACCGGCGCAGCTACGGGCTGCGGCTGACCGCGGCCGGCGAGGAGGCGCTCGCCCGCCTCGCCGTCGTCGCCGCGCGCCATGACCGCGCGCTCGACGCGATCGCCGGCGCCGACCGGGCGGTGCTGATGGAGGTCCTGCGCCGCCTCGTCGCCGAGCTCGACCGACCGGCCGCGGCCGAGGAGGAGCCGCCGCGCGTCACCCCCGGCCCCCGGACCTGACCCGGCAGCCCGGAGGGCGCCGGAACGCGCCCCCGCTTACGGCAGCAGCGTGTCGAGCGAGCCGAGGCGCGGCTTGTAGTAGGCGACCCGGCGGATCGTCCTCGGCGCCAGCCCGATGCCGAAGAGCGGCTTGAAGTCGTAGTAGACCTCGGCCGAGATGATCGTCTCGCCGTCGGCGATGCTGAGATCGGCCGGCAGCGCCGCGGTCTTGCCGGCCTCGCCGACCTCGCTCTTGGCCACCAGATCGCCGGCGCCGCTGCGCTGCCAGTTCACCACCGGCTTCTTGGTCACCGAACTCCAGCCGACGCTGGTGACGATCGCCTTGCCGTCGACGGCGAAGGGGAAGGGCTGGATGATGTTGTCGATCGCGAGGAAGATGTTGTCGAGCTGCGTCGCGGTCAGCGTCCGGTCGCGTGCGGTCAGGTCGGCAAGGATGAACGAGCCGCTCTGCAGCTTCTGCGTCAGCAGGATCAGCCGGCTGTATTCGATGGTGCCGGCGCTGAACAGCGCGAGCAGCGGCAGGATCAGCGCGAACTCGCTCGCGGCGATCCCGCGGCGGTCGCGGGCGAGACGGGCAAACAGGCGTCGCATCTGGCGGCCTCCCTCAGAACGGCTCGTTGCGGACGGCGATGCTGGAGACGTGGGTGACGGTCTCGCCCATCACCTCCTGCACCATCGGCGTGACGATGCCCCAGTCGTAGCTGATCCGGTACACCACGACGTCGCTCGGGCCGCCGAGCCCGGCCTTGCCCATGTCGGGGTCCCACTTGCCGTTGCCGTTCACGTCGACGAAGGGCTCGCCGGCGTTATAGGCCTTGTTGCCGTTCTGGTCGGTGAAGGGCTCGGGCTCGCCGATGTCGGCGAAGCTCTGGTAGACCAGCGTGTCCATCCTGACCTTGTCCATGTCGAGCAGCCCGTAGGTCTTGGCGGCGACGATCTCGAGCACCTTGTCGCCGCGGCTGACGCCCGCCTCCGAACCGGTGATGCCGTAGCGCGAGGCCTCCATCACCGCCGACTCGATGCTCGAGCCGATGAAGAGGTTGATCGCCATCTCGACGCTGCCGCAGATGAACAGCAGCAGCAGCGGCAGGATGATCGCGAACTCGACCGCGGTGGCGCCGCGGGTGCAGCGGAGGAGCCTCGTGCGGACCATCGCCATCACTCCACGATCCGAAGGTTGGCGAGCTGGCCGCCGATCGCGCGGAAGGCGTCGGAGAGCTTCGCGGTGGTCGGCGCGTAATAGTACATCGCCGGGGTCGTCGCGCAGTTGGTGAAGAGGGTCTTGGCGGTGCTGTCGGGCGCGGCGCCGAAGATGATCGAGTAGATCCGGATCCCCTCCTTCTTCATCGCCGCGCAGGTGCCGGCCATGCGCGAGTCGAGCGTCGCCCGGCCGGTGTCGCGGCGGGCCTGGGCGTTGCCGTTGCTGTTGCCGTTGAGCTGCTCGATGCGGCCGTAGCCGGTGTAGTCGGAGGCCGGCACCGAGTTGTTCGCGGTGCTGGTATCGTTGTCGTAGAACTGGTTGTTGCCGTCGGTCAGGATGACCGCGACCTTCTCCATCATCGGGGTGTTGTAGTCGAGCGGCAGCTCGCCCGGGGTCTCGCCGCCCCAGGTCCCGCGCCAGCGCGGCGAGAGCGTCCGCCAGCCCCAGGTGAGCCCGAGGTTGCCGGTGGTGCCGCCGCGGTGGACCGGGCCCATCGCGGCGAGCCCGGCCTTGACCGTCGCCTTGTAGGGGGTGAGCGAGGTGATCGGCGAGCCGCAACCGAGATTCGGACCGCGGGCGGAGTTCTCGTCCGAAGAGCTGCCCTTGTTCTGGTCGGCGATGCTGGTCTTGATCGTCGGCCAGTTGTTGTCGGAGGTGCTCGAGGTGGCGGCGTAGAAGAACGAGCCGAGCTTCTGCACGCTGACCGGCGTGTCGTCGCCGTCGTAGGGCATGGCCTGGCCCATCACGCAGCCCTTCCAGCCGTCGGTCGAATAGCTTGCGAGGTTGGTGAGCACCCGGTCGCCGCTGGCGAGCCAGCCGGTGCGGGTCTTGCCGATGTTCACCGTCGAGGTGTAGGGCACGAGGCTCACCCACAGGTTGTCGACGGTGTTCTTGTTGCCGTAGATGATGTCGATGAGGTCGTTGGCGGCGTTCTGCAGCGCGGTGAAGTTGGCGCCGTAGAGCGAGCCGGTGTTGTCGAGCACCAGCGCCAGCTCCATGCCGGTGGTCTCGCGCTCGATGACCGCGCGGGCGCCGACGTTCATCTTGTCGTGGCCGAAGACCCGCATGAACAGCGTCGGCACGTCGGCGGTGGCCGAGAGGGTGACGTAGCGGAAGCTGGGGTCGACCTCGAAGTCGAAGCCGGTGACCTCGACCCCGCCGCCGGCCTTGCCGAAGTTGGCGTCGAAGTACTGCTGCGCCACCTGCTTGGCGTTGGCGTCGAGCGCCACGCGCCCGGCTGCGAGACCGGCGGTGTCGAGCGACTTGCCCATCCGGGTCTTGACCAGGTAGCCGAGCGAGGAGTTGACCGCGAGGCCGACCGCGCCGATGAGCGGGATCAGCGCCACCGCCAGGAAGACCGCCGCCACGCCGCGCCGGTCGGAAAGGACCGGGACGAGAAGCGACCGCAGGGTCGCGAAGGTGCGCCGCATCATGCCAATACCCCTTGCCGGACCAACGCGCCTGCCGATCGCAGCGCGCGTTACTTCAGGTGCGACAAGTATCGGCGCGCATGGTCAACCGTATGTTATCGCGCGGGACATAAGTACTTCGTTATTATTGTATAGTTACGGCAAAAGTCGCGAAATTTGAATGGTTTACCATTAACGGCGGTGCCGCTCGCGGCTTGGTTTCCAAAAGGTTACTCTCGGCAAGGAGCGGCCATGCCGGAGGGGAGAGACCATGACCAGCGACAGGCGGGAGCATCCAAGGACGCACGTGCTGCGCCGGGCCCGGATCGTGTTCCGCCGCGGCTACAGCACGATCGACTGCGTGGTGATGGATCTGTCGGAGGGGGGCGCGAGGATCCGCATCGGCGAATGGCTGGCGCTGCCACCGAAGTTCGAGATCCGCATCGAGAACGGCGCCCCGCGCGAGGCCGAGATCCGCTTCCGCGGCCACGACACCTTCGGGGTCCGCTTCACCGACGCGCTCGCCGCCTGAGGCGGCGGGGCGCGCGCGGGGCTCAGGCCATCCAGGTCGAGGCGGTGGCGAGGATGCCGCCGGCCGCGATGGCGATCGCGTAGGGCAGGCTCGGTCGGGCGCTCCGGTAGCGCCAGCCCGGCAGGACGCACTGCCAGGCGACGAAGGCGACCGCGAGCACCCCGCCCGCGAGCACGGTCGCGATCAGAAACGGTGCCAGCCCGCCGACGCCGAGACAGAGCGCGCCGGCGGCGAGGAGCTTCACGTCGCCGCCGCCGAGCCAGCGCAGGTGGAAGGCGAGCGCGCCGAGCGCGAAGACGACGAAGGCCGCGGCGAGGTCGGCGGCCACCGCCAGCGCCCCGGCACCCGCGGCGACCGCGAGGGCCATCCGCAGCAGCCCGAGCATCGCCAGCCCGGCCGAGAGCCGGTTCGAGATGCGCCGGTGCAGCGCGTCGGTCACCGCCGCCGCCGCGAAGAGCGCAACCGCCAGGATCGAGATCAACAGTTGCAACGTGGTCTCCCTGTCGCAGACGAGCAGCGATCGGCCGGCGTGGTCCGCCGCTTCGCGCGCAGTCTGCGCACCAGAGGTTAGGGGAAGGTAACGAGCCGCGACGTCACGCCCGCAAGACAACGTTAACCCTAAAGCTTTTGGAGAAATACAACCTGAATGATATGCTACCGCGCATGTATCATCCAGGAGGCGAGTAGCCGATGGCGAGTTTTCCCACACGTCGTGCCCGACTGGCGGCCGGGGTGGCCGTGGCCGCGCTGGTCGCGGCCTGCGCCGGGGGCGGCACCGGCTCGCAGGCCCGGCTGGCCGAGCGCTCGGCGGACGCCGGCGACTATCAGACCGCGGAGACGCTGTACCGCCAGGCCTTCGACGCGAATCCCAATTCGGTCGACGCGCTGATCGGCCTCGGCCGCAGCTATGCCGGCATGGGCCAGTACAACCGCGCCGAGCAGGCGCTGGCCGAGGCGAACCGCCGGCGGCCGAACGACCCGGCGGTGATGCTCGAGCTCGCCCGGACCGAGCTCGGCGCCGGGCAGACCGAGGCGGCGATGGCCAACCTCGACGCCGGCCTCAAGCGCCGGCCGCACGACGTGGGGCTCTTGACCGCGCGCGGCATCGCGCTCGACCGGATGAGCCGGCACGCCGAGGCGCAGGCCGCCTACCGCGAGGGGCTGAAGCACGACCCGACCGATTTCGCGCTGCTCAGCAACCTCGGGCTGTCGCTCGGCCTCTCCGGGCAGACCGACCAGGGCATCACCATCCTGCGCGACCTGGTGCGCGACCCGCAGGCGAACGCCAACACCCGCGGCAACCTCGCGCTGGTCTACGGGCTCGCCGGCCGCGAGGGCGACGCCAAGGCAGCGCTCGCCGGCGATCTCAGTTCGTCGCAGATCCAGAGCAACCTGGTCTACTACCGCGAGCTGCGCGGGCTGCTGCTCAAGGGCCGGCCGATCACCCTCGACCGACCGGCCGACCGGGTCCGCCGCGCGAGCGGTGCCGGGCAGCAGCTGCCGGCGCCGCCGGCTCCGGCGGTGCCGCTGCCGGCGATCGCGGCTGCACCCGTCGACCCGGGGCTGCCGGTCACCGCCATGGCGATGCCGCTGGCGATCCCGCTGGCGCTCCCGCCCGCGAGCGGCCTCGGCGTCGCTTCCGCGCTGCCCGAGCCGGCAACGGAGCTGGCCGCCGCCACGTCCGGATTCCGCGGGCTTCACCGCCGCGTCGGGCATGGCGACGCCGCCGGCGCCGCTCCCGGCCGCGCCGGCGGCCGCGACACGGTCGGGAGCGCCGCAGTAGCCGCTTGCGCGGCTACTTCGCGCCGATGCCGATGAAGTTGTCCATGATGTCGAGGATCGCCGGCCCGATCAGCACGATGAAGAGGGCCGGCAGGATGAAGATCATCATCGGCACGGTCATCGTCGCCGGCAGCCGGCCGGCCTTCTCCTCGGCGCGCAGCATGCGCTCGGTGCGCTGCTCCTGAGAGAGCACCTTGAAGGCGCGGGCGAGGGGCGTGCCGTACTTCTCGGCCTGGATCATGGTGTTGACGAAGGCGTTGACCGACGGCATCGGCGCGCGCTCGGCGAAATTCTCCAGCGCCACCCGCCGCTCGGGCATGAACGAGAGCTCGAGCGCAGTCTGCTGCAGCTCCTCGCTGAGCGCTGTGCCGTTGCGCCCGGTCTCGGCCACCACCCGCTTCAGCGCCGCGTCCGAGGCGAGCCCGGCCTCGGCGCAGATCACCAGCATGTCGAGCGAGTTCGGGCAGCGACTTGCGGATGCTGTCGAGCCGCTTCTTGCGCCGGTTCTTCACGACGGTGTCCGGCAGCTTGCTGCCGATCAGCGCCGCCGCGATCACCGCCGCGGCATCCGCCATCGGCCCCTTGCCGATCGGGTCGGTGCCGTAGACGTAGAGTGCCGCCCCGGCGAGAAACACCACCGGCGAGACCAGCTTGAAGAAGGTGAAGACCACGATCGCGTCGCGCGAGCGGTAGCCGGCGCTGACGAGAAGCTTGCGCGTCTCGCTCAGCGCCCGCCCCTTGAACAGCGAGAAGCCGCGGGTCGAGGCGCGCATGAAGGTGAGCGCCCCCTGCTGCAGGTGCTCCTTCTTCCGCGCCGGCTGCGCGCCTTTCGCGGTGACGATGCGGCCCTGGCGCTTGCCGGCGGCGGTGCGGACCCGCTGCATCCGCGTGCGCCGCTCGACCAGCCAGTGGCTGGCGCCGAAGAGGAGCAGCGCGCCGGCGGCCGCCGCCGAGACGCCGAGCACGGCGAGAGGAGAGGTGGCCATCGGACGGGCTCCTAGATCTCGAACTGGGTCATCCGCCACATGACGAAGGCGCCGGTGCAGATGCTGCCGAGGCCGGCGGCGAGCATCATCTGCCCGCGCGGATCGATGAAGAGCTTCATGATGTAGCTCGGGCTCATCAGCATCAGCAGCGCCAGCATCATGAAGGGCAGGGCGCCGATGATCATCGCACTCGCCTTTGCCTCCGACGAGATCGCCTTGATCTTGAGCTTCATCCGCTCGCGCTGTCGCAACAGGTCGCCGAGATTGCCGAGCGCGTCCGACAGGCTGCCGCCGGTCTCGACCTGGATCGCGATCGAGATGGCGAGAAAGTCCATCTCGGGCTTGTCGATCACCCGCGCCACCCGCCAGAGCGCGCCGTCGAGCGTCTCGCCGAGCATCACCCGCTCGCTGATCGCGCGGAAGTGGCCGCCGACCGGATCGTCGAACTCCTGGCCGACGCCGCCGATGCACTCGATCACCGGCAGCCCGGAGCGGATGCCGCGGATGATGGTGTCGATCGCGTCGGGCAGCATCTTCATGAACCGGTTGGCCCGGGCGTTGCCGCGCATCTTGACGTAGCGGTCGACCGCGAGCATCCCGAAGAACATCCCCGGCAGAAGGCTGAGCACGAGCGGCTTGCCGAGGCCGAAGACGGCCGCGAGCACCGCGAGCACGCCCACGACCAGCGACAGCGTCACGAAGGTCGCCACCGTCCACTCGAGCTCGGCGCGGCGGAAGTTCGCGCGGAGCCGCGTGGTATCGAGCAGCGGCACGAAGCGGGCGAGCGCGTCGGTCAGCGTGACGATGACGTTCTTTTCCTGCTTCTGCTTCAGGAGCGTCAGCCGCGCGTCCTCGATGTCGAGCCGGCCCGACAGCCGCCGCCGGCCGACCCGCGCCAGCCGCTTGCGGTGCTTGTGCTGCATCCGGAGCACCACGGTGAGCACGAACAGGCTCAGCCCGAGCGCCACCGCGACCGAGAGGACAAAGATGGCGCCGGCGACGATCAGGTTGCCCGACATCCCATCGCCTCCAGGAGCCGGGTCCCGAGCCCGAAGTACTCGGCGCGGGGCATGAAGTTCGGCCGCAGGTTGCTCGATTCGAAGCGGCCGGCCAGCGTGCCGTCGGCGTTCTCGCCGTCGAAGACGTACTTGAAGAGATCCTGGGTGGTGACGACCTCGCCCTCCATGCCGGTGATCTCGGTGATCTGGGTGATCCGCCGCTTGCCGTCGCGCATCCGGGTCACCTGCACGATCATGTGGACGGCCGACTGGATCTGCTCGCGCACCGCCTCGGCCGGCAGCTTGAAGCCCGACATCGCGACCATGTTCTCGAGCCGGGTCAGCGCGTCGCGCGGGGTGTTCGAGTGGATCGTGCCCATCGAGCCGTCGTGGCCGGTGTTCATCGCCTGCAGCATGTCGATCGCTTCTTCCGAGCGGATCTCGCCGACGATGATCCGGTCGGGGCGCATGCGCAGCGCGTTCTTGACGAGGTGGCGGATGGTGATCTCGCCCTCGCCCTCGATGTTGGCCGGGCGCGTCTCGAGCCGCACGACGTGCGGCTGCTGCAGCTGCAATTCTGCCGCGTCCTCGATCGTCACCGTGCGCTCGCCGTGGTCGATCATCCGCGACATCGCGTTGAGCAGCGTGGTCTTGCCCGAGCCGGTCCCGCCGGAGATCAGGATGTTGAGCCGCGCGCGGCCGGCGATCTTCAGCACCGTCGCCATGTCGGCCGAGAGGTTGTGCTGCCGCGCCATCACGTCGAGCGTGATCTCCTTCTTGGAGAACTTGCGGATCGAGATGGTCGGCCCGTCGATCGCGAGCGGCGGGATGATGATGTTGACGCGGCTGCCGTCCTTGAGCCGGGCGTCGACCAGCGGGGTCGACTCGTCGACCCGACGCCCGACCTCGGTGACGATGCGGGTCGCGACGTGCAGCACGTGCGCATCGTCGCGGAAGACGACTTCGGTGAGCTCCACCTTGCCGCGGCGCTCGACGAAGACCTGGTGCGGGCCGTTGACCATGATGTCGGTCACGGTCTCGTCCTTGAGCAAGGGCTCGAGCGGGCCGAGGCCGACCATGTCGTCGACCAGCAGCCGCACGATCGAGCGCAGCTCGGTGGCGTTGAGCTGGATCTTCAGATCGACGATGATCTCCTCGACGATCTCGGCGATCTGGTTGCGCAGCTCCTCCGGCCCGAGCGCCGAGGCGACCGAAATGTCGATGCGCTGCATCAGCTGCGGCATCACCTGCTGCTTGACCTGCAGCTCGCGCTTGTTCTTCGTCTCGGGCGCGTTCTTCGTCTCGCTCTCGGCGAGCGGGTCGTGCACCGGCTCGGCCGCGGCCGGCGCCTCCGCGGTGGCGGGTGCCGCCGCCGCCCGCTCGGCCCGCATCGCGTCGACGACCTCGCGCAGGAGCTGCCGCTGCTCGGCGAGGCCGGGCCTGACGGCACTTGTCGCCACCAGCGCTTCGAGCGCGTCGTTGGCGAGGTCGGCGAGCTGCAGCGGGCTGGCCTTCTGCAGGCCCTCCGGCCCGAGCTTCTGCCGCAGCCGGTCGCAGGCCGCGCCGCGCAGCGCGGCGTGCGGGTCGGCGTCCGGGCTGAGCCGGCTCTCGAGTCCGTCCTCCATGGCGCGCTACTTCCTCGCCCGGCGGCGCGAGAAGAGGCCGCGGCGCGCCTTGGCCTCTTCCGGGACGCCGGCGAGCTCGATGCAGAACTTGTGCAGGTCCGAGACGATCTTGTGCTTGGCGTCGCCCACGGTCAGCGGCTGGCCCTTCAGCGTCATCTTCGCCATGGTCTTGGGGTCGTGCGGGAAGACGAAGCGCAGCGGCGCCTCGATCCCGGCCTCGAACTCCTTCACCGTCACGTCGGGCTTGCCGACGACCTGGTTCGCGATCACGTGCACCTTGGCCTGGCGGTTGCGGATGCCCATCAGCTTCATCAGCCGGTTGCAGTCGCGCAGGGATTGCAGCGTCAGCTCGCCGACGATCACGATGTCGTCGAAGCGGGTGAAGAGCGCCGGCTCGCGCATGATGAAATGCCGCGGCAGATCCATGATCGCCATGTCGAAATTGGCGCGGATGGTGTCGGCGAGCATCAGCACCTTGTCGTCGGTCAGGCGCACGGTGTCGTCGAAGGCCTCCTCGGTGGCGAGGACGTGCAGCGACTTGCCGAACTTCGCCATCGCGTTCTGCAGGAAGGTCTCGTCGACGCGCTCGGGGTCGTCGAGCGCCTCGCGCAGGCCGCGGGTCGGCTCGATGTCGAGCGCGAGCGCGATGTTGCCGGCGTAGATGTCCATGTCGACGAGCGCGGTGCGGCGCGAGAGCTTGTCGGCCATGATGAAGGCGGCGTTGATCGCGATGGTGGTGACGCCGACGCCGCCGCGCGCCCCGACGATGCCCACGACGCGGCCCTTGGGCGACAGGCCGTCGCCCGGCTGCTCGAGGCGGACGAAGATCTCGCCCAGCATCTCGGCGTTGACCGGCTTCATCAGGTAGTCGCGGGCGCCGGTGCGCATGATCCGGCGGAAGTAGTTGACGTCGTTGACCGTGCCGAGCGCCATCACCTGGCTGCCGAGCCGCGCGAGCTCGAGCAGCCCGCTCTCGGCCTCCTCGATCGGCAGCCCGTCGATGTCGACGATGATGAAGCGGGCAGGGGGCGCGATGCCGAGCAGGCGCAGGGCAGCGGCGAGGCCGCCCTTGCGGATGCTCGAGGTCGACCAGCCGCGCTGCGCGGCCACCGCCTGCGCCGCCGCCTGCGACCCGTCGTCGGCCAGGTAGGCGGCGAAGGGCTCGCGCTCGTCGTCGTCGGCGTCGAAGATCATGCCGCTCTTCGCGGCTGCGGCGGCTTGCGCCATGACGTCACTCTCCCGTGGTGAGGCCCAGGGGCGTGGTGATGACCTTGCCCTCGCGGTGCCGTTCGATCGCGCCGACGCTGGTCACCCCTTCCGAGCCGTGGAAGTCGCGCGGGGCGGTCAGGTCGCGGATTCTCGTCCGCCTCGCTGGCGAGGTTGATCGCGTTCGAGCAGCCGTCGTTCGGCAGCGGCGTGGTCAGCTCGTAGGAGGCGGCCGGGTTGCCCGGGCAGAGGATGTTGAGCCGGTCGTAGTGCACCACCTCGACCTCGGCGAGATCGGTGCGCAGGTCCTGGCCGAGCTCGCTCGGCTCGAAGCGGACCAGCGTCACCCGCGCCGGGGTGCGCGGCATCGAGGCCTTGAGCGTGCCACGGCGGCGCGCGTCGAGCAGCGGCGAGCCGGTCGAGCCGACGTGGATCAGGATGTCGGTCTCCGGCGTCAGCAGCTGCCCGGAGAGAAAGCCGCGCAGCCGTTCGGTCTCGCCGCCGCGCAGCGCCGCGCCGCCGGAGACGAAATAGAGGTCGGTCTTCGCCCGCGCGCCCTCGTTGACGTACTGGGCGTTCTGAAACGATCCCACCGGCTGCTCCTCGCAGGCGGCGAGCGCCAGGGCAGAGGCGAGCGCGAGCGCGCCGATGCGCAGGGGACGTGCGATCTGGGTGTGCATGCTCATCGCCCTCAGTGGAACACGAAGCCGGACTTGCCGTTCAGCCGCCGTCCGCCGAGGCCGTTCTGCACCTGGTTGGTCTTGCGCGGGTTGCCCTGCACCCGGCCGAGCAGGATGCGCTCGACGTCGTTCGGCGGGACGTAGCCGTCGACGGGGGTGGAGATCCGCCGGCCGGTCGTCGGGTTGACGATCACCGGCGTCACGATCACCACGAGCTCGGTCTGCCCGCGCTTGAAGCCGACCGAGCGGAAGAGCGCGCCCAGCACCGGCAGCGTGCCGAGCGCCGGCACGCCCGAGTTGTCCTGGTTCGAATGGTTCTCCATCAGCCCGGCGATCGCGAAGCTCTGTCCGCTCGCGAGGTCGACGGTGGTCTCCGCCCGCCGGGTCTTCAGCGCCGGCACGCTGGAGCTGTTGGTGAAGTCGAGGTCGCTGACCTCGGTCGCCACCTTCAGGCTGATGCGGTGGCCGTCCATCACCGTGGGGGTGAAGTTCAGCCCGATGCCGAAGTTCTTGAACTGGACGTTGGTGCCGTTGTCGCTGACCGTCGAATAGGGATACTCGCCGCCGGCGAGGAAGTCGGCGCTCTCGCCCGAGCGGGCGGTCAGGTTCGGCTCGGCCATGATGGTGACGAGCCCTTCCTCCTGCAGCGCCTGCAGCACCACGTCGATCGAGAAGCTGCCGCGGATCGCGCCGTAGCGCGCCGAATAGTCGCCCTGGACCGCCTTGCCGCCGTTGAAGCCGACCCGCCCGCCGTTGATGCCGACGCTGAGGTCGTTCCACTGGATGCCGAGCTGCCGGTCGATGTTGCGCGACACCTCGGCGATCCTGACCTGCAGGTTCACCTGCGTCGGCGCGGCGACGCTCAGCTGGTTCACCACCCGCGTCGGGTCGTCGACGAACTGGCTCGCCACCTGCACGATGTTCGCCGCCTGCTCGGCGGTCGCGACGCTGCCGGTCAGCACCAGCGACTGGTCGACCGTCGCCGCCTTCACCGACTGCCCCGGCGCCACGCTGCGGATGCTCTCCTGCAGGGCCGCGAGGTTGTGCGTCACCCGCACCCGCGTCGACATCAGCACGTTGTCGCTGTCGTCGACGGCGAAGAGCGTGGTCTCGCCGACGCCGACGCCGGTCAGGTAGATGAGCTTCGGCGACTTCACCTCGACGTCCGCCACCTCCGGGTTGGCGACGAAGAGGCTGGAGAACTCCTCGTCGACCCGGATCAGCTGCCCGGTACCCACCACCAGCTCGACGACTCTTCTCCGACGGTGGCTTCACCAGCTCGTAGGCGTCGACCGGCGCGAGGTTGGTCACCGGCAGGACCGCGAGGGCCGTGGCCAGCGCGACCGCGAGGGGATGCTGTCTCTTCACTGCTCTCACTCCCGTGGGGGGCCGTTCGGCGGCGGCTATTCGGAGGCCGCAGGGGCCGTGGCGGCCGTGGCGTTCGCCTGCACGCCGCGCACCACCTGCACCTTGTGCGTCGAGGTCACGTCGGATTCGAGCGTGAGCCGGCGCGGGCGCGGCAGGATGGTCCGGCTGGCGAGGGGCTCGAGCGGCCCGTTGCCGGTCCTGTCGAGCCGCGCCTCGGCCGTCTCGCCGACGCGCCGGTCTGTCGTCGTCGCCGCCGTCGCGCACCGAGTTCAGGATCAGCGACAGCGTCCCGAGCGTCTGCGCCAGCGTCACCATCTCGGCCTGCTGCGGCGTGACTTCGAGCGTCGCGGTCTGCGCGACCGGCGGAGCCTCGGGCTTCTCGTCGCCCTCGGTCGGGCCGGCGGGGCCGAGGCGCTGGTCGAAGGCCAGGACGCGGATGTTCTCGATGACCGTCTCGCTGCCGCGGACCTCCGGTGCGGTCTCGATCGCCGGCGTCACGACGTAGGTCAGCACCAGGTCGACGCGGTCGCCCGGCAGCGCGAGGCCGCTCAGGCCGGCGATCTGGTCGACCGGAATGGTGATCGCGCGCATGCCCCTGGGCAGGACCGCGGCGAGAAATCCCCGATCGCCCGGCTGCACGATGGCGGACCGGGCGATCGGAACTCCCTGCGGCAGCGTCTGGCGCGCGACGCTGCCGGTCAGGTACTTGGCGCCCTCGTCGTCGGCGACGACCATCTGGCCGGTGACCGTGTCCTCGGCGACCTGCATCGTCGAGAGGCGGTCCGGGGTGATGATCGTGCCGACGGCGATTTCGCGCGCCGGGACGTAGATCTCCTTGAGCTCGGGAGCCCGCACCACCGCCTGCGGGGCGGTGGCCGGCTGCAAGCCCTGCATGACGTAGAATCCCGTGCCGCCCGCCACGATCAGCGCCGCAAGGATGACGAGGATAATACGCATGTGGGGGTTCTCCCGAGCCAGGGCAGGTTCTTAGCCGGCGTCAGCCGCCGACCGACGGCGCCAGCTGGGTGTCGACGTTCTGGAACACGCCGTTGAGCGTCCCGCCGAGCGTCTGGACGGTGACCAGGATCGCCACGGAGATGAGCGCGGCGAGCAGGCCGTACTCGATGGCGGTCGCGCCGCTCTCGTCCTCGCAGAGCGACTTGCCGAAGTTCAGGAACTTGTTCACTTCAGGTACTCCTTACACGCTTCATGGTACGTGGCTTACCCACATTTCGACTTATACAGATAGGCACTTCACAGTCAAACGAGTTATACTTAGAGTTGTTGCCTTTTCGTT
Source organism: uncultured Alphaproteobacteria bacterium (assembly GCA_963737485.1). Lineage (GTDB taxonomy): Bacteria > Pseudomonadota > Alphaproteobacteria > Rhodobacterales > Rhodobacteraceae > Amaricoccus. The sequence goes on from CAVTSR010000016.1 coordinate 256,261, forward strand.
CATTCATCACTAGGCATCACGGCGCGCCCGCCGGCATGTAGGTGATGAGGTCGGCATTGGTCCTGGTGAAGATCCCGCCGACGGTCCCGCCGATCGAGGACACCGCGGTGATGATCACCGCCGCGATCATCGCCGCGAGCAGCGCGTATTCGATCGACGTCGCGCCGTCCTCGTCTGCCACCAGGGCGCCTCCGAGCCGCAGGAATGCGGTCATGCTGTTCTCCCCTCGCAAGCCACTGCCGGACATCGTCGGGAGCAGGCGTTAACAGGTGCTGACTGCGCCGGATCGCCGATGTTCGACTTTTAGTCTTCGAGTCCGCCGGCAAGCAGAGCGCGCAAAACCTTTCCAAATGGTTAGGCGCCGGCGCCGGCTCAGAGGTTGAGCTCGGCGACCTCGGCCTGCCCGGCCATGCCGAAGGCGGAGAAGGGGGCGCCGCCGCGGAGCGCGGCACTGCGCCCGCTGTCCTCGACCGCCGGCGCCTGGCCCTTCGGCGGGATGGTGATGATCTTCGGGCCGCGGGTGAGCCGGGTCCGGCTCTTGCGCGGCGCCGCGGGCGCCGCTTCCGGCGCACGTCCGGCTCCGCCGCCGCCAGCGTGATCGGCGCGCCGCCGAGGCCCGCGAGGATGCGGTCGAAGCGCGCGCGGTAGACGCTGGCCCGGTCCGGCTGCTGCGAGTGATAGGCGCCCGCCGCCGCCGACCAGTCGCCGCGCTCGAGATAGAGGCTCTTGAGGAACCCCGCCGCGTAGTCGGCGCCGGTCACCGGATCGAACATCGCCTCGAGCGAGGTGAAGTTGCGCCCGTGCCAGAAGTAGTTGATCTGGAAGCAGCCGACATCGAAGCTGGTCCGCCCGGCCGCGACGCTCTCCTTGGCGAAGGCCAGCGCCTCGTCGCGGTTGCGGAACCAGTAGCCCTTGCCCTCCCGGTTGATCGCCCAGGGCCAGGGCCTGAGCCGCCCGCCCTGTGCCCGCCCGGTCTCGGTGAGCGAGATCGCGTGCAGGACGCCTTCGGGCACGCCGCCGTCGCGGGCGCCGGCGGCGATCGCCCGCTCGCAGATCTGCGCCGCCGCCTCGTCGTTGTCGGCGAGGGCGGGCGCCGCGGGCAAGGCGATGGACAAAAGCAGGACGAGGACCGGCCAGGGGCCGAACCGGCTGAGCATGGGGTCTCTCCATCGGGGGAGTGGATTGCCAGCCGGGATATCATTCCTGCATTAGCAACGGGTTAGCCCGTAAACTGTCACTAAATTTGTAGGAACAAAGCAGGCACGGGCGCGACCGCCCGGCAATCGGCTCGCCCCTCGACATCCCGGGCGCGGGTGCCCATTCTGGGACACGCACCCACCAGCCGGCGCTGGCGGGCGACCATGAAGGAAGCCCATGCCGAAGCTGCCGTCTCCGTCCGGCCACGTCGCGCCGCGCGAGGACCGGCGGCTGATGGCGATCGGGCTGATCGTGCTGACGCTGCTCTGCTTCAGCGCGCTCGACACCTCTGCCAAGTGGCTGGTGCTGCACGGCATCCCGACGACCGAGGTGGTCTTCGTCCGCTACGCCGTGCACCTCCTGCTGGTGGTGGCGCTGACCCTGCCGTCGGGCGAGCCCTTCGTGAGGAGCCGCAGCCTCGGGCCGGTGGTGCTGCGGGCGTTCTTCCTGCTCGGCAGCACGGTCTTGAACTTCTTCGCGCTCGGCTTCCTGCCGCTGACGATGACCTCGGCGATCATGTTCACCGGGCCGCTCTGGGTCTGCATGCTGTCGATCCCGCTGCTCGGCGAGACGGTGGGGCCGCGCCGCTGGGCGGCGATCGTCGTCGGATTCGCCGGGATCCTGGTGGCGATGCGGCCGTGGTCGGGAACGGTGCACTGGGCGGTGGTGCTGTCCTTCGGTGCGGCGCTCTGCGGGTCGCTCTACTCGATCTTCACGCGCCGCCTCGCCGGGCGCGACAGCACCGCGACGCAGCAGTTCTATGCCGGCCTCGTCGCCACGCTCGCGATGGCGCCCTTCGCCTTCACCGACTGGACCTGGCCGCGCGAGCCGGTGAGCTGGGCCGCCTTCGCCGCGCTCGGCGTCTTCGGCTGGTCGGGGCACCAGCTCCTGATCATCGCCCACCGCTTCGCGCCGGCCTCGGCCCTCGCCCCCTTCAGCTACACCCAGATCGTCTGGATGGCGCTGTCGAGCTGGCTCATCTTCGCGCAGCCGCCCGACGGGTGGATGCTGGTGGGCGTCGGCATCGTCGTGGCCTCGGGGCTCTACATCTGGCTGCGCGAGGCGAGCCTCGGCGCCTTTCCCGCGGGACGCCGCCTGTGACGCCGCTGGTGACGCCGCTTGTGACCGGACGGCTTCCGGTCAAAGGTGGCGCCAACGCTGACCCGTAGGGAGGAAGACCGCATGCCGGACCGGAAGCCGGACCAGAAGATCGTGCTCGTGACCGGCGCGAGCCAGGGGATCGGGGCGGCCACCGCCGGCGCCTTCGCGCGCGCGGGCCACGCGGTGGTGCTCGCCGCGCGCAGCGGCGCCCGGCTCGAAGCGACGATCGCCGCACTCGGCGAGGCGGGCGGCGACTGCGTGGGGGTTGCCTGCGACGTCACCGATCCCAACTCCGTCGAGGCGCTCTTCGCCGCCATCGACAGCCGTCACGGCCGGCTCGACGCGGTGTTCAACAACGCCGGCACCAGCTCACCGGCGGCGCTCGCCGGCGACGTGAGCTGGCAGGAATGGCGCCGTGTGGTCTCGGTCAACCTCGACGGCGCCTTTCTCGTCGCCAGTGCCGCCTTCCGCATGATGCGCGGCCAGTCGCCGCAGGGCGGGCGGATCATCAACAACGGCTCGATCTCGGCCTATGCGCCGCGCTACGGCTCGGTCGCCTACACCGCGTCCAAGCACGCGATCACCGGCCTGACCAAGTCGATCTCGCTCGACGGCCGCGCCTTCGACATTGCTTGCGGGCAGATCGACATCGGCAACGCCGCCTCCGACATGACCGCGCGGATGACCGGCGGCGTGCCGCAGGCGGACGGCCACCTCGCGGCCGAGCCGCGCATCGACGTCGCCCACGTCGCCCGGGCCGTGCTGCAGATGGCCGAGCTGCCGCTCGACGTGAACGTGCAGTTCATCACCATCATGGCGACGAAAATGCCCTTCGTCGGCCGCGGCTGACCGTCAGCCGCGCCGAGGTGCATGTCGCCGGCGAACCGGCAATTCATGTACATGGGTTGTACATGCGATGTACATCGCTTGTACAACCCATTTCCCGAGCTATTTCAGCAGCTTCACACCACCGGCGTCAGCAGCGGATCACCGGCGAAATGTGCGGCCAGGTTGCGCACCACCAGATCCCCCATCGCCGCCCGCGTCTTGCCGGTCGCCGATCCCTGGTGCGGCGACAGCACCACGTTCGGCAGCCCGAACAGCGCCTCCGGCGCCCTGCGGCTCGTCGGCGAAGACATCGAGCGCCGCGCCGCCGAGCTTGCCCGCGGCGAGCAGCTCGACCATCGCCGGCTCGTCGACCAGCGACCCGCGCGACACGTTGACCAGCGCCCCCTTTGGTCCCAGCGCCTCGAGCACCGCGCGCGACACGATCCCCCGCGTCGCCGCCGAGCCCGGCGCCGCCACCACCAGCCAGTCGACCTCGCGCGCCATCGCCTCGAGATCGCCATAGTACTGGAAAGGCTCGTATTTCTGCTCCTGCCGCCCATGGTAGGAGACCCGCATCCGCATCGCCTGCAGCCGCCGCGCGATCTCCTTGCCGATCCGCCCGAGCCCGAGGATGCCGGCCTGCGCCCCGGTGAGCTCGCCCGTCAGCCCGAAATTCCCGCCTGCCGCCCAGTCGCCGCGCCGCACGAAGGCATCGGCCTGCGGGATCCGCCGGCAGAGCCCGAGCATCAGCCCGAGCGTCAGCTCGGCCACCGCGTCGTTCAGCACGTCGGGCGTATTGGTCACCCGCACCCGCCGCTCGCGGCAGGCCGCGGTATCGATCGCGTCATACCCGACGCCATAGCTCGCCACGACCTCGAGCCTCGGCAGCGCGGCAAGGATCTCCGGCGCGATCCCGTAGTGTCCGTCCGTGGCAACCCCGCGGACCTTCGGCCCCACCGCGCCCAGCAGCCCCGCCTTGTCCTCGGCCTCCCAGTAGCGGTGCACCACATACGCCTCGCCCAGCGCCGCCTCGACATGCGGCAGCATCGGCGCGATCTGCAGAACTTCCGGCTTCATTCGTCCCTCCCCGTTGCGTGCCCGTTATTGACCGGGGCGCGCCGAGGCACAATGCTGGCGGCCCGAACCCGCGGAGGCTCGCGTTGAATCCGCAAGTCCAGCTCGCGCACGACGCCTTCTTCCACGTCCGGGTCATCATCGGCCTGGTTGCCGGCCTCTGCATCACGCGGCTCCTCACCGGCCTCGCCCGTTTCGTGCAGCACCCGGCGCGGCCGCAGCTCTATCCCGTCCACCTCGGCTGGGTGATCTTCCTGCTGCTCGCAGTGATGCACTTCTGGTGGTTCGAGTTCGGCCTCGGCAGCATCGAGGTCTGGACCTTCGAGCTGTACATCTTCGTCGTCGGTTATGCCTCGCTGTTCTTCTTCACCAGCACGTTGCTCTTTCCCGACCGCATGGACGAATACGCGGGGTTCGCCGATTACTTCCACGCCCGCCAGGGCTGGTTCTACGGCCTGCTTGCCGCGATCTTCCTCGCCGACATCCTCGACACCCGGCTGAAGGGCATCGAGCACTGGCGGACCCTCGGCGGCGGCTGGCTCGCCGTCGACGCCGGCCTCGCGATCCTCGCGCTCTTCGCGATGCGCATCCACGATCGCCGCTTCCACGCGGTCTTCGTCGTCCTTGCGCTCGCGCTCGAGGCCTGGCGCATCCTGCGCCAGCTCTCGATCCTCGCCTGAGCGGGTTGCGGCCGGCCCTCGCAAGGGCTTAGCTCGGCCGGCAAGCAGGGGAGGATCGGATGGGCGACAAACCGGTGGTGGGCTTCGTCGGCGTGGGCCTGATGGGCTGGGGCATGGCGAAGAACGTGGTCGAGAAGGGCTGGCCGCTCCGCGTCATCGCCCACCGCAAGCGCGAGGCGATCGACGACCTCGTCGGCCGCGGCGCCGTAGAGGTCGCGACCCTCGCCGAGATGGCCGCCCAGTGCGACGCGGTCGTGCTCTGCGTCACCGGCGCCCCGGAGGTCCAGGCGGTCGTCGCCGAGCTCCGTCCCGCGGCGCGCAGGGGGCTGACCATCATCGACTGCTCGACCTCCGAGCCCGACGTCACTGAGCGGCTCGCGGCGGAATCTCGCAGGCGACGGCATCACCCTGATCGACGCCCCGCTGTCGCGCACCCCGGCCCACACCTGGACCGGCGAGGCCACCACCTTCGTCGGCGGCCCCGCCGATCTGGTCGAAGCGTGGCGGCCGCTCCTCTCGACCTGGGCGAACGCGGTGATCGCGGTCGGCGGCCCGGTCGGCTCGGCGCACGCGATCAAGCTCATCAACAACCTCGTCGCCCTCGGCTACGCTGCGATCTGGTCGGAATGCTACGCGATGGTGAAGAAGGTCGGCGTCGAACCGGAGGTCTTCCGCGAGGTGGTGTCGAACTCGGGGATGAACTGCGGCAACTTCCAGAACTTCTCGAAGTACGCCGTCGAAGGCGATCCGAACGCACACAAGTTCACCCTCGCCAACGCCTTCAAGGATCTGAGCTACTACGACCGGCTCGCCACCGCCCACCAGGCGGCGACGCTGATGTCGGACGGCGCCTTGCAGACGCTGAAGCTCGGGATGGCGATGGGGATGGGCGAGCGCTACGTCCCCGAGATGGTCGACATCGTGCTGGCCCTGAACGATCCGCCGAAGGCCTAGCCTAGCCGCGCTGCGCCACCAGGACCCCGCCCAGCACCAGCGCGATTCCGATCAGCCGTTCGAGCGAGATCGGCCGGAGCGCGAGCCCGAACAGTCCGAAGTGGTCGGCGAGCGTCGCGCCGGCGAGCTGCCCGGCGATCACGCAGGCAAAGAACAGGAGCCCGCCTATGACCGGCGCGATCACCACCCCGCCGGCCACGAAGACGGTACCGATGAATCCGGCGAGAAAGATCCACCACGGCACGGTGGCGAGCGTGGTGCGGTTCATCTCGCCGACGCCGGTGATCGCGGCCATCGCGATCGCGCCGAGCGCGGCGACCAGGATCGAGATCGTCGCCGCTCCGTAGGTGCTGCCGATCGCCCGCGCGACCACGCCGTTCATCAGCGGCTGGATCGCGACCAGCATCCCGAGAACCACCGCCGCCGCCATGTAGCCCAAGCTCGCCATCCGCGCTCCCTCCCCGCCGTCTCGCGCGGCCGGCGGGGAGACTAGCGGGGCAGGGGCCCGGGCGAAACCCCGTCGGGGGCTCAGATGTCGAACGGCCGCTGCGCGTCGTAGGCGGGGCTCGCCTGGCCGACCTCGAACTGGTTCGGGGTCTGCTCGGGCGGCATCTGGCCGAGGATCGCCGCGTGGAAGGCGTCATAGTTGCCCTGGAAGGCGCCGTTGCCCCAGGCCTGGAGCAGCCGGCTGGTGAAGAGCCCGTTGATCAGCCCGTCCATCGCCACCTGGTTGTCCTGGCAGGCGGAGAGCAGCCGCACGCTCGCCCCGATCGGAAGGGCCATCTCGCGGGTGGCCGGTCCGCTCCAGGCGGCCGCCACCTTGTCGGAAATCTCGCGATAGAACTTGCCCTTGGCGCGCGCCACCTTCGCGGCCACCGCGAGCGGCATCGCCCGTGGCGTCTTGTCGGGCGTGGTGGGCCTCGCCGCCATCTCGGCGACCATGACGGCGCGGATGTTGGTGCCCGAGTGGCAGCAGTCGGTTACCACCAGCACCCGGCTGTCGGCCGGGAAGCCGGCCCAGAGCGCGTAAAGCTCGTCGTCGATGAGCTGGCCGTCGAAGAGGCAGAGCGTCTCGTCCATGGTATCGGCGGGATCGTCGATCGCCTCGTCGCCGGAATAGTCCGGCACCTGCCCGCCGTGGCCGGAGTAGGTGAGAAGGAAGATGTCGCCGGGCCCCATCGCCTTGGCTGCCGCCTGGATTCCGCCGATCACCGCCTTGCGGGTCGCGTCCTTGGTGAGCAGGACCTTGGTCTTGTAGCCGACGGCCTTGGCCAGCGCCTGCATGCTGTCGGCATCGGCCTCGCAGGCGGTCAGCGTGCCGTCCCAGCCCTCGTATTGCTGCGGGTCGACCGCGTTCAGCCCGACGTGCAGCGAGATGCCCTTCGCGGAGGCAGCAGCTTCGGGCGCGGTCGGCCGTTTCGCCCGCCGCTTTGCCCCGAGCACGGCGGCGGCCATCGGCAGGCCGCGGGTGGCGGGGGTCTCCGCCGGGGCCGCGCGGGTGCCGGTCAGCCGCTTGACCTCGGTCAGGATGCGCGCGGTCACGTCGCCGTAGCCCTCGTTGGTCGGATGCAGCTCATCGTGCCAGCGTCCGTCGCCGACCGCGCCGCGGCAATCGACGTAGGTGAGGCGGGCGGACTGGGCGGCGAGGGTGCGCAGGCGGCTGTTGAGCCGGTCGACCATTTCGTGCGCGATCGCCTTCTGCAGCGCACGGTCGGTGATGCCGCGGGTCGCCATCGGCTTGCCGAGCCACTTGCCGTCGTTGGGCACCACGTAGTCGTAGCCGTGGCAGACGACCGCCGCATTGGGGAAGGCGCGGCCTACGTTGCGCACGATCTTCTCGATGTTGGAGATCGCCCCGTCGAGCACGCCGCCGAAGGAGGGCAACAGGTATTGCGCCGGCTTCAGCGCCGGATCGAACGGCCGGACGTGCGCGGCGAGATTGCCGCCGGCGACCATGTCGTTGCCGCCGCCCGAAAGCAGCAGCAGCTGCCCGCCGGTGTGCTCTAGCGCCGCGAGGTATTCGCCCTGGCGCACCATGTTCTCGAGCGTGTCGCCGGCCTCGGACTTGTCGAGCACCGCGTAGCTGTCCAGCACCCAGTCGATCACGTCCTTCAGGATGAACGGAAATTCGAACCAGCTGTCGCCCTCGGCGGCGATCAGCGGTCCCTTGTAGGTGCCGCTGCCCACCACCTGCTGGAACCGCGCCTCGCGGCGCAGCTTGCAGATGAAGTTCGCGCCGTTGAGCAATTCCGCCGAACGGGCGCGCCCGGCCGGATCGGTGGCCGGCGGGACCGCAACGGTCCTGGGGTTCAGCTTCAGCTGCGGGCGCATCGCGTCCGAGGCGCTCTCGTCGACGTCGAAGTACTTCGCGAGCTCGGTCTCGGGAACCGAAAGGTCGCTGATCTTGCGGTTCAGCTCCTCGACGGTGATCTTCTTCGCTGCCTCTTCGGCCATTTCTCTCTCCCCCTCAGGATGACTTCGGCGCCCGGAAGCCGGGGCCGCTGCGCGGACGCAGGATCGTCCGGAGCCGCCCGGCGACGTCCGACTGGTAGACCAGCTGGATCTGGTCGAGCGGTCCCTGGCCGTGCCCGGGCCCGCGCGGACCCCAGCCGATCGGGACCAGATCCACGTTTGCCGCGGTTCGCCATTCGTCCCATTTCGCGGCGATCTGGCCGCTGCGCACCGGCTGGGCCGCGGGCGGCGCCGGGCGATCCCGGACGCGCTCGCCGCGGAAGGCGCGGGAGACGAGTTCGAAATAGGAAAGGCCGTAGGGCGGCACGGCGAGCCGCTTCTCGTCGCGCGCGCAAGGCAGGTGCACGCGCAGCCGGCGGTCGGCGCGCTCCGGCCCCCAGCCGGCGTTGAGATCGCTCACGAGCTTGCGGTGCTCGCCGAGGCTCAACGGCGGCGCGATCAGGTCGACCGACTCGAGGATCGCGAAGAACGCCGCGGCCTCGGAGGCGAACCCCTCGGTCCGCAGCGCGGCGAGGAGCGCCGCGAGCGCCAGCGCGCCTTCGGACTCCGCGACGATCCGCAACCGGAACTCGGGCCGGTCGGTGGCGAGCTCCGCCCCGGCGCGGGTCAGCGCGTGCAGCGGCCCCTCGCTGCGCGCGCCCTTGGCCGCCGCGCACTCGATGTCGCGCCAGATCGCCCGGCCGACGCCGTGCGCGAGGTCCTCGATTACCCGGTCGAGCCTTGCGCTCGGCCCCCCGGCGCGCTTGCCCGCCTCGGCGAACACGCTCTCGAGGATCGTGCGCGACTGCTCGACGTAGTCGACGCACCAGAGGACGGTGAAGGGATACCAGCGGGCGCCGGCCACCAGCCGTTTCTGCCGGGCGATGTGGTCGGTCGCCCCCCGGAGCCCGACGAGCCCGCCCGCGAAGGTGAGCAGCACTCCCCGATAGCGCTTGTCGGCCTTTGCCTTCGCGTTCTCGGCGAGGAAGCGCTTGGTCTCGGTGAGTGTCAGCTCGGTCGAGACATAGCCGCCCGCGCGGACGAAGTCGCCGTCGTCGAGGTGCAGGAAGTTGCCGAGGATCGTGTGCACCGGCGTCGCGCGCACGCCGGTGCCGCTTCCGAAGCCGAGCCCCTGGTCGCCGATCGAATATTCGAAGGCCTCGGCGGCCCCGACCCCGAGCCGCAGCACCCAACCGTCCATGATCCGGTCGGCCCAGTCCGCGTAGGGCCACAGCGCGATGCCCGGGATAGGCTTGTCCCGGTCGTCCCGGCCCGGGAGATCCGGCCGCCACCCGCCCCAGTCGCTGCCCCAGGAATTCAGCACCAGAAAGCCCTTCGGCGTGTAGCCGACGATGACGAAGGCGTGCTTCTCGTCGTCGAGCGCCCCGCGCGACTGACCCGGCCTGGGCGGCACGATCTCGCCGCGGTTGGCGCTCACCTGCTCGGGCGTCCAGCCGTCGTGGAGTTCCGCCGAGACAAGGATGGCGCCGGTCTCGTGCAGCGCCGCGTGGTAAGTGTTGAGGTTGGGGCGCAGCCGGTAGTAGGCGCCCAGCGAGATCTGCTTGGCCTGCTTGGCACGCTCGACGCTCAGCTGTCCGTCCGGAGCGTTCGGCTTGTAGGCCCAGACCGTTTCGCTGCAGACACCGTAGTTGTAGAAGGCCTTGATGACGTCGCGGAGCGAGATCCCGTCGACGTCGTCGGCCTGCCGCTCTTCGCGCGCGGCCTGAGCCCGGCCCGCGGCGCGGTCCTCGGCGTCGGCGCGGATCCCGGTGGTCAGCCGCGCGCATTCGTAGAGCATGCGCGCGCTCGCCGGATAGCGCTCGTCGCCGACGGCGCCGATCCGCTGGATGTCGATCAAGACCGCCAGCGCCTGACCGCCGCAGGTGCCTTCCGGACCCTGGGTTCGCGGCATACAGACGGCGGGGTCGCCCTTGCGCAGCGCCGCGATCAGTTCGTCGGGCGGCAGACGGAAGGTGGTGAGCTGCGCCAGCGTCGGCTCATAGGTGCGGTCGCGGACATCGACAGGATCGGCGGCGATGCCGCCGACCGGCGGCTCCACGATCGGGATGGTGATCCGGGCCGGCCGAGATCGCGGCCCCTGCGGCGCGTCTTTCGGCACCGCTCAGAATCTCCAGCGCCGCGATGTAGGCCGGGCGGCGCGAGGCGAGCTTGTTCGCGATGTCCGGCGCCAGCGCCGCCAGCGTGGCGCTCGGCACGCTGAAGGTGCCTTCGAGCCGCTCGACCGCCCCGGTGTCGCGCGCGTGCCGGAAGAACAGCACCTGCGCCTGCTGCTGGGTGACTTCGAGCACGAAGCCGAGCATCCGTACCACCAGGGTGTCGGCCTCGCTCTCCACCATGCTGATCTGGAACTGCTGCGCCCCGAAGCGCCGGCTCTCCTGCTCGAAGAGCTTCAGCCACGGCCGGTCCTCGCTTGCCGCCGAGAGCTGCTGCAGCGTCGCGATCACCAGTGCCGGGATCGCGGCTCCGGCGAAGGCCGCGGTGATCACCGGCAGGATCGCCTCGTTCAGATCCTCGTCGGTGCTGGAGAGGTTCTGCGCGGTCCGGGTCAGTCCGCTCGAGACGAAACCGAGATGGCCGAGCACCGAGCGGTGGTTCTCGTACCACTGGTCAGGCGTGGTGGCCTCGGCCTTGTCGGCCGCGAGCTGCGCCAGCAGCAGGGCGTCGGTCTACCGCCGGGCGGAGCGCGACATCCACCCCGGTCGCGAACTCGATCAGGTTCTGCCCGGTCGAGACCGCCGGCGCGGCCGGATCCGGCGGGGCGGCCTCCGGGCCACCGCGCGTTCGCGGCGGCGGCGGCGGGAGGTCGAGGGCTGCGATGAAGGATCGCGTCCGAACGGCATGCTCTTCGGTCTGCATCGATAAACTCCAGAAAATACTGGCGCGGCGAGATCACAATTTCCGCACTCTAGCCGAAATCCGCCGCAAAAGATAGCTGGCCATGCGCGCGCCCGGCAGCGCCTGCGCCGCAGCGCAAAAAAACCGGTTGCTAGGCCGGGCGTTGCAGTCTTTGCTTCCGCGACCCCGGAGCCGCGCCCATGCCCCGTTCGATCCTCGTCCTCTTCGCCCATCCCGCACAGCATCGCTCGGAGGCGCACTTGCTGCTCGCGCGCGTCGCCCGCGGCGTCGACGGCGTGACCTTCGCCGACCTCTACGAGGAATACCCCCGCTTCGACATCGACATCGACCGCGAGCAGGCACGGCTCGCCGCGCACGACGTCCTCGTCTTCCAGCATCCGGTCTACTGGTACTCGACCCCGGCGCTGCTGAAGGAATGGCAGGATCTGGTGCTCGAATACGGCTGGGCCTACGGCACCGGCGGCACCGCGCTGCGTGGCAAGCTCTTTCTCTGCGCCGTCAGCGCCGGCGGGCCCGTCGAGGCCTACGACGCCCAGGGCTACAACCGCTTCCCGCTCCGCACGCTGCTCTCGCCCCTCGAGCAGACCGCCTGGCTCTGCGGCATGACCTACCTGCCGCCCTTCGCGCTCTTCGCCGCGCATCGCGCCTCGCAAGGCGCGGCGCTCGCGCTGCACGCCGCGCGCTACCGGCGCCTGCTGGAGGCGCTGCGCGACGACCGGCTCGATCCCGCGCGCTACCTCGCGCAGCCGCTCCTCGAATTCGCGGGCTGAGCCGGTGGAAGGCGTCCTCTTCCCCGCCTTCGTCTACCTCTGCGCGGCGCTCGTCGCGGTGCCGCTGGCCGAGCGCAGCGGCCTCGGATCCGTCCTCGGCTACCTCGCCGCCGGCGTGATGATCGGCCCGGTGCTCGGCCTCGCCGGCGCCGAGACCCGGTCGCTGCAGAGCATCGCCGAGCTCGGCGTGGTGATGATGCTCTTTCTCGTCGGCCTCGAGCTCGAGCCGCGACTGCTCTGGCGAATGCGCGGGCAGCTCGCCGGCCTCGGCGGGCTGCAGGTCCTGCTCACCTGCCTCGCCTTCGCCGGGCTCGGGAGGGCGTTCGGCCTGGCCTGGGGGGCGGCGCTCACCACCGGCATGATCCTTGCGATGTCCTCCACCGCGATCGTGCTGCAGACGCTGAAGGAGAAGGGCTACCTTCGCACGCAGGGCGGGCAGGCCAGCTTCGCGGTCCTGCTCTTTCAGGACATCGCGGTCATTCCGATCCTCGCGCTGATCCCGCTTCTCGCCGTCGCCGGCGCCCATACCGGCGCGGACGCCGAGCACGGCTCGACCAGCCTCGTCGCGGGGCTCCCGGGCTGGGCGGCGGCGCTCGCGACGCTCGCCGCCGTGGCCTTTCTCGTCATCGGCGGCCAGTACCTCGCGCGGCCGCTCTTCCGCTTCATCGCGCGCGCCCGGCTGCGCGAGGTCTTCACCGCCGCGGCGCTTGCGGTGGTGATCGGCAACGCGCTCCTGATGTCGGCGGTCGGGCTCTCGCCGGCACTCGGAGCGTTTCTCGCCGGCGTGGTGCTGGCGACGAGCGAGTTCCGCCACGAGCTCGAAAGCGACATCGAGCCGTTCAAGGGGCTGCTGCTCGGGCTCTTCTTCATCACCGTCGGCGCCGGGATCGACTTCGGCGCGCTCTTCGCCGCGCCGGTGACGATCGTCGGGCTCACTCTGGGGCTGATCGCGGTCAAGGCGCTCGTGCTCTGGGGGCTCGGCACCGCGTTCCGGCTGCGCGGCCCGGACCGGCCGCTCTTCGCGCTCGGGCTGGCGCAGGCCGGGGAATTCGGCTTCGTGCTGATAAGCTTCAGCCAGCAGGCGGGTGCGATCGACGCCGGGCTCGGCGGGACGCTCTCGCTGGCGGTGACGCTGTCGATGCTGGCGACGCCGCTGCTGTTTCTCGCCTATGAACGCATTGCGCTGCGCGCGCAGCCTTCGGTGGACGAGCGCGATTCCGACGAGATCACCGAGCAGGGGACGGTGATCATCGCCGGGCTCGGCCGGTTCGGGCAGGTGGTGAACCGGATCCTGCTGTCGAGCGGCTACCGCACCGTGGTGCTCGACCACCAGGCCGAGCACGTCGACGAGATGCGCCGCTTCGGGGTGCGCGGCTTTTACGGCGACGCGACGCGGCCGGACCTGCTGCACGCCGCCGGACTCGCCGAGGCCCGCGTGCTGGTCGTCGCGATCGACGACCCCGAGCGGACGCTCGAGCTCGTCAAGTTCGCCCGCCGCGCCCGGCCCGACATCCACATCGTGGTGCGCGCCTTCGACCGGGTGGCGGTCTACGCGCTGTTCCAGGCCGGGGCGAACGACATCATCCGCGAGGTCTTCGACAGCTCGGTGCGGGCAGGGCGCTGCGCGCTCGAGGGACTGGGCAACCATCCCTACCGGGCGCAGAAACTGGTCGAGGCACACGTCCGCTTCGACCGCGAGAGCATGCGGATGCTGGCCGAGGTCTGGAAACCCGGGATCAGCGTCTACGAGAACGCCGAATACATCCGCCTCGCCACGCAGCGCAACGCCGAGCTCGAGCGCACGATGATGGCCGATCGCGGCCGCGAGCCGACCGCGCTCGACCGCGCCTGGACCCCGCCGCCGCCGCCCGAGAGCCAGCCCGAGCGCCAGAGTCGGCGTGAGCCTCAGCGGACGCCGCGAAGCACCGCGAGCAGCAGGTCGGCGCGGCTGAACCCGATCGCGCGCCAGCGCGACTGCGCGGGCCCCGCGGCTTCCTTCGCGCGGCGAAGCGTGGCGGGCATTGGCGCGGGCGAAATCCCGGTTGGTACGCATCTCGGCCTTCCTCGAAATCAGCCTCCGGCTTGCAGCGACGATCGCCAACGACCGTTTCCACGCCGCCGCATGCGTGTGCGCGCGTTGTTTCACTGGTCGCAGCCGTTCCGTTCTGGGACGATTGAAACACCAGGTTCCGGTGACGCGGACGCTGTTGAAACGCCGGCTCGCTATGCGACCTATTGTTTGCAAGCTTTCGACTTTTTCCGGTTCGCACGAAGGGGGATCAGATGGCCATTCTTCAGCACGCGGGCGCCAGCCTTCACTACCGGGCGCAGGGCGAGGGAAAGCCGGTGGTCGCGGTGCACGGATCGGCAAGTACCGGCGCCCAGTGGCGAACTCTCATCGGCTGCATCGGCGGGCGGTTCCGGGTGATCACGCCCGACATTCCCGGTTACGGCAGCTCGGGGCAGGGGACGGGCGCCAACGGCCTGATCGACGACGCGCGCGCGATCGGCGCGCTGGTCGCCTCGATCGGCGAGCCGGTGCATCTGGTCGGCTATTCCTATGGCGCCGCGGTCGCGGTCAAGCTCGCGGCGCTCCGGCCCGAGATCCTGCGCAGCCTGACGCTGATCGAGCCCGTCTCCTTCCATCTGCTGCGCCACGGCGCGCGCAGCGATCACGAGCTTTACACCGACGTCGCGGGGCTGGCGTCGAGCATCTTCTCGCACGCGATCGATCGGCAGCCGGCCGAGGCGATGCGCATCTTCATCGACTACTGGAGCGGCGAGGGGGCCTGGGCGCGCACCTCCCCCCGGCTGCAGGCCGAGCTGCTCGGCCATCTTGCGCGGGTCTGCGCCGATCTGCGCGCGGTGATGTTCGAGCACCAGACCGTGCTCGACCTTGCCGGCGTCGCGTGTCCGACGCTGGTGATCCAGGGCAGCGCGTCGCCCCGGGTCAGCCGCCGCCTCAGCGAGCTCGTGGCCGGTGCGATCCCGCAGGCGACGCTGCGGACGGTGGCGGACGCGGGGCATCTCGCGCCGCTCACCGATCCGCATATCGTCGATCCGATGATTGCCGCCCATCTCGTCGCGACCGACCGGGCGGCAGGGTCGCGCGAAGCGGCCTGAGCCCCGCGGGCTCAGGCTTCGGCCGCTGCAGGCCGCGGCGCCGGCTCCGGCTGCCGCGCCACCTCGGTGAAGCGGATGGTGGCGCGCAGCCCGGGCCGGTTGTCGGCGAGGCTGACCTCGGCGCCGTGCATCCGCGCCACCGCCGCTACCAGCGCGAGGCCGAGCCCGGCGCCCGGTGCGCCGCGGCTCGGGTCGAGCCGGACGAAGCGGCCGAGCGCGCGCTCGCGATCCGCCTCCGGGATGCCCGGCCCGCGGTCGCCGACGATCAGCGCCGGCCGCCCTTCGTCGAGCCGTACCCCGATGTCGATCACCGAGCCGGCAGGGGCATGGTTGAGCGCATTCTCGACCAGGTTCGACAGCGCCAGCGCCAGCAGCTGATCGTGCCCGCGCACCACCAGTCCCGGCGTCACGACGCTGGAGAGGCGCAGGCCGCGCTCCTCGGCTGCCGCCTCGTAGAGCTCGGCCACGTCGCCGCCCAGCCGGTCGAGTGCCACGTCGGTGAACTGCTCGGCGCCGATCCCGGCCTCGATCCGCGAGATGTCGAGGAGCGCGGTTGCCGTGCCCAGCACCTGCTCGGCCTCGCGCAGCGCCTGCTCGATCTTCACCTGCCGGGTCTCGCGCGCGGTCTCCTCGTTGGCCGCGGTCTCGAGGTGGCGCACCAGCCGCCCGAGCGGACTGCGCAGGTCGTGCGCCAGGCTGTCGGTCACTGTGCGCAGGTCCCGTACCAGCACCTCGATCCGGTCGAGCATCGCGTTCAGCGTGCCGGCCAGCCGGTCGAACTCGTCGTCGGTTCCCCGCAGCGCCACCCGCCGGTCGAGCGCGCCGGCCATGATCGCCCGCGCGGCGCCGTCGATCTCGTCGATCCGCCCGCGCACCAGCCGCGACAGCAGCCACCCGGTCGCGATGGCGAGCGCTGCCAGCGCCGCCAGCGCCCAGAGCAGCGCCCGCCCGAGGGTACGGTCGAATTCCGCCCGCGCCGCCACGTCGCGCCCGACGAGCAGCAGCTCGCCCCGCGGCAGCCGCATCGCCACCGCCGAGATCTCGGTCGGCTTCGAGCGGTCGGTCCGGTAGAGGTTGAGCGTCGTCCAGCCGGCGTCGGGCGCCACGTTCGGTGGCCAGTTGCGCACGTTCCCGGCGAGGCGCGTGCCCGCGCGATCGGCGAGCAGATAGATCGCGTCGCGGTCGGGAGGCGTCTCGAGCCGCGTGTTGATCGCGCGCGCCACGCCGACGGCGCCGGTTCGCCCGTAATCGTCGGCGAGCCCGCCGATCTCGGCCTGCACCACGTCGCGCTGTTCGGCGTCGATCACCCCGCCGACGCGCCAGTAGAGAAAGCCCAGCACCAGCGCGGTCGAGGCCGCCACCAGCACGAGGTGCGCGAGCACGAGGCGCATGGTGGCGTTGCGCAGCATGGGCGTCAGGCCGACGGCGCGAGCTTGTAGCCGCTGCCGCGCACGGTGTGGATCAGCGCCGGCTCGTCGTCGCCGTCGATCTTGCGGCGCAGGCGGCTGATGTGGACGTCGATGACGTTGGTGCGCGGGTCGAAGCGGTAGTCCCACACCCCCTCGAGCAGCATGGTGCGGGTGACGACCCGTCCCTGCCGGCGCATCAGGTACTCGAGCATCTGGAACTCGCGCGGCAGGAGCTCGATCCGCCGCCCGGAGCGATGCGCGGTGCGCGCGATCAGGTCGAGCTCGAGGTCGCCGCAGGCAAGCCGGGTCTGCTCGGCGCGGGTCTCGGCCGGCCGCCGGAGCACCGCCTCGAGTCGGGCCGAGAGCTCGGCATAGGAGAAGGGCTTCACCACGTAGTCGTCGGCCCCGGAGCGCAGCCCGCTCACCCGCTCGTCGATCGAGGAGAGCGCGGTCAGGATGATCGCCGGGGTCGAGATGCCCGCGGCCCGCGCCGAGCGCAGCAGCGACAGTCCGTCGAGATCCGGCAGCATCCTGTCGAGCACCAGCGCGTCGAAGCCGCCGCCGATCGCATGCATCAGTCCCTCGCGGCCGGAAGGCGTCGCTTCCACGATGTACCCGCTCTCGCGCAGCGCCTTGGCGAGATAGTCCCGGGTGTCGGCGTCATCCTCGACGACCAGGATCCTTCGCGACATTTGCTCTTGCTCCCGAAAAGGAGGGACCCGGCCGAAGCCGGGTCCCGGAAGGCCGGATCAGGCCAGCTTGACGCCGACGAAGATCCGCGAGCCGTGCCGCTCGATCTGCAGGAGCACCGCGTTGCCCTTCACGCCATGCAGCGCGTGGTCGACTTCGGTCGGGGTGGTGACCGCGGTGTCGCCGACCCGCAGGATCACGTCGCCGACCTCGAGGCCGGCATCCGCCGCGCGCCCGGTGTTGTCGAGCGAGGTGATGACCACGCCGTCGGTGTTGTCATCGAGGCCGAGCTGCTCGCGTGCCGTCGGGCTCATCGGGGCGAGGGTCGCGCCCAGCCGCTCGGAGTCCGCACCCTTGTGGCTGTCGGAGGGCTCGTTCGAAGCCACCCGCTCGGCGTCGAACCGACCGAGGGTGAAGTCGATCTTCTTGTCCTCGCCCTGGCGCAGCACGTCGATCACGACCTTGCTGTCCGGCGTCGCCGCCGCCACCAGCTTCGGCAGCTCGCGGCTCGACTCGACCCGCTTGCCGTCGAAGTTCAGGATCACGTCGCCGGTCTCGAGCTTGCCGGCCGACGGGCCGTCGGCGATCACGTCGGAGACGAGCGCCCCGTGCGGATCGTTGATGCCGAGCGCCGTCGCGATGTCCGGGGTCACGTTCTGGATCGTGACGCCGAGCCAGCCGCGCTCGACCGCGCCGCCGTTGCGGAGCTGGGCGATCACCGTCTTCACGGTGTTCGACGGGATGGCGAAGCCCACGCCGACCGAGCCGCCGTTGGGCGAGTAGATCGCCGAGTTCACGCCGATCACGTTGCCGTCGAGGTCGAGCAGCGGCCCGCCCGAGTTGCCGCGGTTGATCGCCGCGTCGGTCTGGATGAAGTCGACATAAGGCCCGGCGTCGATGTCGCGCGCCATCGCCGAGACGATGCCGCGGGTGACGGTGCCGCCGAGGCCGAAGGGATTGCCGACGGCGATCACGTCCTCACCGACCCGCACCTTGTCGCTGTCGCCGAGCGCCAGATCGGGCAGGTTCTTCGCGTCGATCTTCAGGAGCGCGAGGTCGCTCTGCTCGTCGGTTCCGAGCACCTTGGCGTCGTACTCGTGGTCGTCGGACATCCGCACCTTCACGGTGTCGGCATGGTCGACGACATGATTGTTGGTGACGATGTAGCCGTCGGGATCGACGACGAAGCCCGAGCCGAGGGCGACGCCCTGCGGATTGCCCTGCTGGCCGTCGTCATGCCCCTGTCGCTGACCGGGCTGCGGCGTCGGCATGCCGAAGTGGCGGAAGAACTCGTCGAAGGGCGAATTCGGCCCGAAGGGCGAGGCATCCTGGCCCGGGTCCTGGCCGTCGGCCATGTCTGCCGGGGCCTTCTGGGTCGCGAGCACCGTGACGACCGCGGGGCTCGTCCGGGCGACGAGATCGACGATGCCGTTGCCGGGTGCGACGGCGGTCGTGTCGGTGGTGGGGGTTTCCGCGCCGGCGATCGGCGTCCAGGCGATCCACGCGCCGGCCATCGCCGCCAGGGCGGTCGAAGCCACCGGCACGGGTTTGAGAAAAGTCGCGATGCGCGTCATTGAGTAAAAACCTTTCGGTTTGCAGCCACACTCTTCAGGGAGCGTCACCTGCCAACATCGGGCGGCTGTCTGACCTCGCTGTCGCGGGCGCATTACAATTACTTCATATCCGGCGCCGCGGGACCGCCAGCCACGCGGATGTTACCGGCGCCGCTGCGCGAGCGCCCGCGGCGCGAGGGTGGAGAGCGTCGGACCCGAGGCGAGGACGGCGAAGGTTTCCTTGGCGTCGAGGTCGTCGATCCCGAGCCCGTCGGCGAGCTTGAGCAGCGCGCTGGCGAGGGCGGAGTCGGGCTGCCCCAGCTGCCGCGAGGTCGGGCGATCGAGCCAGGCGAGGTGGCGGCGGTAGGCCTCCGGGTCGTCGAGCAGACCGGCAAGCCCCTCCGGGATCCGGCCGAGCTCGCGCAGGGCCTCCGCCTCGCGGTCGGCGGCGGCGGCGAGCGGCGGCGGGTCGAGCTCCTCGGGCGTCATCAAGAGGCCGGCGCGCAGCAGCCACCGTCCGGCAGCGGCGCTGCCCATGAAGGCCGAGAGCGGCATTGCGAGCACGAGGCCGACCAGCGCCGGGCTCATCCAGGCGAGGAGACGCCATGAAATCGCGCCCGCCGCGAGCGCCAGCAGCACCCCCGCCAGCATGTGCCGCCGGTGGAAGCGCCAGAGCAGCGACCAGGGCACCCGCTCGGAATCGCGCGCCTGGGTGCTCCAGCCACTGTCCCGGCCGGTGAGGATCTGGATGATCGAGCTAGTCTGCACCAGCATCATGATCGGCGCCACCAGCGACGAGAGCAGCAGCTCGGTCAGGAAGCCGAAGACGGTCCGTCCGCGCAGGTTCCGTGCGTCCCGGCTGCGCAGGAAGGCCGCCGCTCCGAAGAGCTTGGGCGCGAAGAGCACCAGCATGCAGATCCCGAAGAGCGCCCTTGCGCGCTCGGGGTCGATGCGCGGCCAGTCGGGAAAGAGCGACCAGCGATCGGCGAAATAGTCCGGCGGCACCAGGTAGGCGTGCAGCGCAAGCGCCATGCCCGAGAGCAGGAACAGGAGCCAGAGCGGCGAAGCGAGATACGACATCACCCCCATCGCGAGGTGCAGCCGGCTCAGCGGATGCAGCCCCGCGGCGGAGAGGAGCCGCACGTGCTGCAGGTTGCCCTGCGCCCAGCGGCGGTCGCGCGCGGCGAGCTCGATCAGGTTGGGTGGGGCGTGCTCGAAGCTGCCCGGGATGTCGTCGGCCATCCGCACCGCCCAGCCGCCGCGCCGCACGAAAGCCGCCTCGACGAAGTCGTGGCTGAGGATCAGCCCACCGAACGGCGGCTTGCCCGGCAGCTCGGGCAGGCCCGCGCACTCGGCGAAGGCCTCCGTGCGCATGATCGCGTTGTGGCCCCAGTAGTTGCCGGCGTTGCCGAACCAGGCGCGCAGCCCGCGCGTCAGCACCGGCCCGTAGATCCGGCTCGCGAACTGTTGCACCCGGCCGATCGGCGTGGTGCCGCCGATCAGCTGCGGCGCGCTCTGCAGGATCCCGAGCGTCTCGTCGTGCTCCATCCGCCGGGCGAGCTCGATGATGCATCCGGCCTGCATCAGGCTGTCGGCGTCGAGCACCAGCATGAACGGGTAGGCCGCGCCCCAGCGCTCGACCCAGTCGGCGATGTTGCCGGCCTTGCGCCGCAGGTTGCGGCCACGGTGGCGGTAAAAGACCCGGTGCCCGATCACCGGATCGGCGCGCGCCGCCTCCACCATCGCCTGCTCGGCGATCCAGACGTCCGCGTTGGTGGTGTCGCTCAAGAGGAAGAGGTCGAAGTTCTCACCCGCGCCCTGCGCATCGATCTCGCGCAGCATCGCGCAGGCGGCGCCGAGGATGCGCGCGGGGTCCTCGTTGTAGGTGGGCATCAGCAGCGCCGTGCGCTCCTTCGGTTCACCCTCCGTCGTCTGCGCGGTCTGGCCGAGGAAGAAGCCCATCAGCGGCGACAGCGCGCCGAAGCCGATCCAGGCGATGTTGATGATGAAGAGCACCAGCATCAGCTGCTCGACGCTGGTGAGCTCGCCCACCGACAGCACCAGCCACATCTGGTTGCCGAGCGCTACCGTCAGCAGCAGCGCCGCCGCGGCGAGCCCGGCGCGCGCCAGCCGCACCCGCGCCTCACCGCGCAACCGCCGCTTCCGCCGGTACGGGCGGATCGGCTGCTCCGGCATCTCGAGCGGCGCGAGGGGAGGCAACGGCGCCTCGGTCCCCGTGGCGGCGCTCGGCGCGAGCGTCAGCTGCTCCATCGATAGACCCACGTTTCCGCGATCCGGCGGTCGCCGGAGCGAAGCTCAAGCCGCAATTCAACCACGTCCGCGCCCTCGGGGTCGACATCGAACATGAGGCGCAGCCCTTTGATCTCCGGGTTCTCGGAGATGACCGCATCGTGGATCGAGCCCGGGTTCGCCTGCGCCACCACCTGCACCGCCGAGGCGCGCACCTGCCCCTCGCCGCTGTAGTCGACGACGAATCGCCGCCGCCCGTCGTCGCCGAGACCGCTCAGCGTCCGCTCGATCTTCAGAAGGCCGTTCAGATCCGGCACATCCCAGCCCCAGCTGAGCCGGTAGGTGAGCGAGATCTCGCTGCCGGCCGCCAGCGTCGCCTCCGGGCGCCAGTAGGCGGAAATGTTGTCGTGGATCTCGTCGTTGGTCGGGATCTCGACCAGCACGATGTGCCCCTTGCCCCAGTCGCCGATCGGCTCGGCCCAGAGGCTCGGCCGCCGGTGGTACATCGCCCCGAGATCCTCGTAGTCGGAGAAGGAGCGCTCGCGCTGGATCAGCCCGAAGCCGTTCGGCCCGGAATTGGCAAAGGCGCTGATCTGCAGCAGCCGCGGCGAGTGCAGCGGCCGCCACAGCCGCTCGTCCGAGCCGTTCCACATCGCGAGCCCGTCGGAATTGTGCACGCCGAGGCGGAAGTCGTCGTGCGCCGCGCGGTCCTTGGCGTCGAAGAGGAACATCGAGGTCATCGGCGCGAGGCCGAGGTGCGGCACGTCGGTGCGCGCGAAGATCGTCGCCTCGACGTCGATCTGCGTCGGGTCGCCGGGCCGGACGGTGAAGCGGTAGGCGCCGGCGGCGCTCGGCCCGTCGAGCAGCGAATGCACCACCATCCGCCCCTCGTTCGGGGTCTCCAGCCAGTGCGCGCGGAAGTAGGGGAATTCCTCGCCCTGCGCCTCGCCGATGCCGATCGCGAGCCCGCGCGCGCTCAGCCCGAAGAGCTGGTTCTTCGAGATCGCCTTGAAATAGCTCGCGCCGGCCCAGACCGCGAAGGGCGTCAGCACCTCCGGCTGGTTCAGCGGGCTCAGGATGCGGAAGCCCGCATACTCAAGCGGCACGTCGGCCTGCGGCGGCGCCATGTCGCCGAAGGTGAACAGCGTGGGGTCGTAGGCGACCTTCCGGGCGACGCCGCCGTCGACGAGGAAGATCTCCACCGGAACGGAATAGATGAACCCCGAATGCACCAGCTCGACCGCAAAGCCGGTGGCAGGATCGGTAAAGAGCCGCCTGTCGTCGCGAAAGCGGATTGCGGTATATTGGTCGGCGGTCAGGTTGGCGAAGGCGTCCGGGATCGCCGGATCCGGCCGCGCAAAGGGCGCCGCGGCGAGCGCACGCGCCTGCTCGAGGACCACCGATCGGCTGAAGGCGGGGTCGTCGGCAGCCGCCCGGCGGACGATGCCGGGCGCCATCGACAGCGCGGCCGCTCCGGCGATGAAACCGCGACGCTGCATCAGCGGGTCCTTCCGCGCGAAGGAACCGCGCGGGCCGACTGCCGCCGCGGCTTGCGCACCGTGCTCACGATCCAACTCCCGCCACTAGAAACCCCCTTCGATACGCCGATAACAGTACAATGCTTTTGCACCCGCAAGGGATCCCTCGTCCGGCCGCCACGGGCTCTGGCCGGAACGCGCCGATACCTGCACGGAAAATCCGTGCGACGAAAGCAATGCGGCCGATCATGAAGTGACTTTCATCCGCCGGCAATTCCCTTAAAAGCTCCGCGGAGTAGCGGGCAGACTCAGGAACACGAGGCCGAGGCGCAGCGCTCGAATGATCTCCGAGTCCGCATCCTGTTCCCCGACACCGCTGACGCGGGCATTGCGCTGGGCGGCAGCCCGGCGTTCGCTGCTGATGGCGTGGTTCACCCTGGCCGCACTCGGCCTCGCGGCCCTCGCCCTTGCCCATCTCCTCGAGGAAACCAACTACGACGCCGTCGTCGAGGCGCTCTTCGCCATCGCCGGCTGGCGGCTGGCCGCGGCGCTGGCCCTGACCGCGCTCAGCTTCGCCGCGCTCACCCTCTACGACTACAACGCCTTCATCGCCATCGGCCGCCCGCAGTCCTGGCAGCGAATCGCCCCCGGCGCGGTCGCCGCCTACGCGGTCGCGCAGACGGCAGGCTTCGGCCCGCTCAGCGGCGGCGCGATTCGGCTGCGCTACTATACCCCGCTCGGGGTCGGCCCGGCCGAGATCGCCCGCGTCGTGGTCTTCGTCACCATCGCCTTCGGGGCCGGCCTCGCGGTCACCGCCGCGGCGGGGGCGCTCGTCGAGATCCGCACCCTCGCCACGATCGTGCACGGCTCCGACGCCTGGATCGCCGCGGCGGCGCTGGCGACGCTGATCGCCGCGGGCCTGCTTCTCACCCGCGCCGGGCGGCGGATCGCGGTCCCCGGGCTCGGCGGCAGGGGCATCGAGCTCCCCGGCGTCGGCATGATGCTGCGCCAACTCGCGGTCACCGCGCTCGACACCGCCGCCGCGGCCGGCGTCCTCTGGGTGCTGCTCCCGAGCGGCGCCATCGGCTACTTCGCCTTCGTGCCGCTCTTTGCCGTGGCGCTCGTCCTCGGCATCCTCAGCCACGTCCCGGCCGGGCTCGGCGTCTTCGAGGCGGTGCTTCTCGGCGCCATCGGCGGCATCGCGCCGCCGGCCGAGCTGCTCGCGGCCTTCGCGCTCTACCGGCTGATCTACCAGATGGTCCCGCTCGGGCTCGCCGCGGTCGGCCTCACCATCGCCGAGCTTCGCCGCCTCACCGAGCGCGGGCCGGCCGCGGCCGCGCTGCGCGCCTTCACCGGCCTGATGCCGCAGGTCCTCGCCACCCTCGCGCTCGTCCTCGGCGCGATGCTGGTCTTCTCGGGCGTCACCCCGGCGCGCGGCATCGACCTCGACTGGCTGAACAGCTTCCTGCCGCTGCCGCTGATCGAGGGCGCGCATTTCTTCTCGAGCGTCCTCGGGGCGCTCCTGATGATCTCGTCCCGCGGCCTCGCCTTCCGCCTCGACGGCGCCTGGTGGACGGCGCTGGCGGCGGCGCTCGCGGCCCTCGTGCTCTCGCTGGTCAAGGCGGTGGCCATCTACGAGGCGGGGGCGCTGGCGCTCTTCGCGGTGGCGCTCCTGGTGTCCGGACCCGACTTCGACCGCCGCTCGACGCTGTTGCAGCCGCGGCTCACCGCGCCGTGGCTCGCGGCGGTCGCGGCGGTGCTGATCAGCGCGGCCGCGATCCTCCTCTTCGTCTTCGGCCACGAGCAGTTCGGCACCGAGAGCTGGCTCACCTTCGAGATCTCGCAGGAGGCGCCGCGCAGCCTGCGCGCGCTCTTCGGCGCCAGCCTGTTCGCGGGGCTCGTCGCCATCTGGTCGCTGCTGCGCCCGCGCGGGCACCGCCACGACGCGCGCGCCGGCCCCGAAGAGATCGCGCGGGCGATTGCGATCGTCGAGCGCCAGCCGGTCGCCGCGGCGAACCTGGTGCGCATGGGCGACAAGCGGCTGATCTTCTCCGAGGACGGCCGCGGGTTCCTGATGTACGGCCGGCAGGGCACCTCCTGGATCGCGCTCTTCGACCCGGTCGGCCCGCTCGACGTCTGGCCCGAGCTGATCTGGCGCTTCGTGGAGACCGCGCGCGAGGCCGGCGGCCGCGCCGGCTTCTACCAGACCACCCCCGAGCAGCTCGCGCTCTACGCCGACGCCGGCCTGCGCTTCTACAAGCTCGGCGAGCAGGCGCGGGTCGATCTCGCCGCCTTCGACCTCGTCGGCGGCAAGCGGGCCGGCCAGCGCAACGTCTTGAGCCGCGGCTCCCGCGAGGGGCTGGTCGTCGAGGTGCTGGAGCCTGCGGCGGTCGCCGGCGAACTCGACCGCCTCCGGGCGATCTCCGACGCCTGGCTCGCGACCCGCGGCGGCGGCGAGAAGTCCTTCTCGCTCGGCGCCTTCGTCCCGCGCTACGTCGCCGCGCAGCGCTGCGCGGTGCTGCGCCTGAACGGCGAGACGGTCGCCTTCGCGACGCTGATGGAGACGGCGGTGAACGACGAGACGGCGATCGACCTGATGCGCCACGTGGAGACGATCCCCAACGTCGCGATGGAATTTCTCTTCCTGCGGCTCTGCGAGATCCTCAAGGCCGAGGGCGGCCGCTGGTTCGACCTCGGCATGGCGCCGCTCTCCGGCCTCTCGGCCAGCGAGGCGGCACCCTTCTGGCACCGGCTCGGCCGGGCGATCTACGAGGAGGGGGTGCCGTCCTACAACTTCAAGGGTTTGCGCGGCTTCAAGAGCAAGCTGCAGCCCGTCTGGCGGCCGCGATACCTCGCGATCGCCGGCGGCGCCACCCCGGCGCTGCTGCTGCTCGACGCCACCCGGCTGATCGGCCGGCCACCGAAGGAGATCGACTGATGCGCCTCGCATGCGCGGGAACGGCGCTCGCGGCCGGACTGCTCGCCGCCGGACTGCTCGCCGCCGCCCCGGGATGGCCCGCCGAGTTCGACACCGGCCAGATCCCCGACCCGAAGATCCTGCTGCCGCACGGGCCGGCGACGCAAGCCATCATGCTCCTCTCCTCGGAGGCCGGCTGGAGCGACAGCGACGCCGCGACCGCCGAGCACCTGCGCGCGGCCGGGGCGGCGGTGGTCGGGATCGACCTGCCCAGCTACATCGCCTTCCTCGACGACCAGGCCGAGGACTGCGTCTACCTGGTGGCGGACTTCGAGCGCCTCAGCCATGCGCTCGAGCGCGCGAGCGGCGCGTCGAGCTTCCACGCGCCACTCGTCGCCGGGGCCGGGGAGGGCGGCGCGCTCGCCATCGACATCCTGGCCCAGACCCCGGCCGATACCCTCGGCGGCGCGATCGCCGTCGATCCCGCGGCCTCGCAGTCGCTCAGGACCGATCTCTGCACCTCCGCGAAGCGCAACCCCGTCGCCGGCGGCGGCTCGGCCTACAGCCTGCCGGCCGGCGCGCAGCCGGCGCCGCTCACGGTGGTGCTGAGCGGGCAGGCGCCGCCCGCCAGCGTCGCCCGCGCCGATGCGCTCGCCGCCGCGGGCGTCAGCTTCGAACGCAGGCAGGTGGCGGGTTCGACCGCCGACGCGCTCGGCACGGTGCTGCGCGACGCGGTGCCGCTGCCGAGCGACACCGGCGACGCACCGCCGGTGGTCGAGCTTCCCGCCACGCCGACGCGCGACACCATGGCGGTCATGATCTCGGGTGACGGCGGCTGGCGCGACATCGACAAGCAGATCGCCGGCGTGCTGCAGGCGAGCGGGGTGCCCACGGTCGGGCTCGATTCGCTGCGCTTCTTCTGGACGATGCGCACGCCGCAGGAGACCGCCGACGAGATCGCCCGCCTCGTCGACACCTACTCCGACCGCTGGGGCGTCTCGAAGGTGCTGCTCACCGGCTACTCCTTCGGCGCCGACGTGCTTCCCGAGGCCTACCTGGCGTTGCCGCCCGAGATCGCCTCGCGGGTGAAGCAGGTCTCGCTGCTCGCGCCCTCGCAGCAGGCCGACTGGCAGATCACCGTCTCGGGCTGGCTCGGCTCCTCTTCGTCCGCCGCCCGCCCGACGGGCCCGGCACTCGCCCGGATGCCGCCGGCGGTCATCCAGTGCATCCAGGGCCGGGAGGAAACCGACAGCGCCTGTCCGGCGCTCGCGCCGTCGGGCGTCGAAGTGATCGCCACCAAGGGCGGTCACCACTTCGACGGCGACTACAAGGCGCTCGCCGCCCGCATCCTCGCCGGCCTCGCCGCCCGCGAAGCCGCGCCACCCCCTGCCGCCGCCGCCGCGGCTCCCGCCGACCCCGCGACCCCGACGCCCGCCACCGCGAACCCCGCCACCGCGGAGCCCCGCCGCCGGGAACCCGCCACCGCGAACCCCTGACGGTTCGCCGCGCCCAAAGCGCCTTCAGGCGCGCCGGTTCCGGCACGCCCGGCGTCGATCGCTCTCGACGAACCGATGGCTTTCATACGGCCTTGAAACCTGGAGAGCAGTCGGTTTTCCGCCAACAGGCGGAAAACCAAAAAAGCAACATTGCGCGCACCGCGCGCACGCTATCGCCGCAACCGCGGCGTCCACCGGCCGATCGAGGATCCCCGGGACCCGGTCGGCTCTCGCAGCCGACCGGCCCGAGACCGCGCGTCAGCCGTCGCGGAAGGCGCGGGTGAAGTAGTCGGCGAGCGGCTTCACGAAGTAGCTGAGCGCGCTGCGGTCGCCGGTCTTGATGAAAGACTCGACCGGCATCCCCGGCAGCAGATGATGCTCGCCGAGCTTGGCGGTCATCCCGGCGTCGATCGCGATGTCGGCGCGATAGTAGCGCCGGCCCAGCCGCTGGTCCTCGTAGGCGTCGGCCGAGACCGCCGTCACATGCCCGGTCAGCTCCGGCGTCGTGCGCTGGTCGAAGGACGAGAAGCGCAGCACCGCCTCCTGGCCGATGTGCACCTGGTCGATGTGGATCGGGTCGACCTGGGTGCGCACGATCAGCGGCGTGTCCTTGGGCACGATGTACATCACCGGCTCGGCCGGCTTGATCACCGCCCGCACCGTGTCGGCGGTCGAGCCGTAGACCACCCCCGCCACCGGCGCGCGCAGTTCCAGCCGCGCGATGCGGTCGATCAGCGAGCGCCGCTTCTCGCGGGTCTCGATCTCCTTGAACTCGAGGTCGCGCAGGTCGGAGATCGCCTCCTCGCGCGCCTTCGAGGTCAGCCGCACCCGCTCGATCTCGATCTCGGCGATCTTGCCGCGGTTCTCCGCCAGCGAGGCCTCGGCCTGCCCGGCGTCGCCCTGCAGCCGCGCGAGCTCGCGCTGCGGCGTCAGCACGCGGGTGAGCTCGGTCAGCCCCTTGTCGAGCAGGGTCTGCTGTCCGTTCACCTCGCGGGTCAGCAGGTTCACCTGCTGCTGCGTCGCCGCCTGCAGCGCCTCGAGCCCCTCGTTCTGGTTCGCGATCTGCCGCTGCTGCTCGTCGAGCTGCGACAGCTCCTCCCCCTGCAGCTTGCGCCGCGCGGAAAACTGCTGCTGCTGGGCGGCGACCAGCTTCTGGATCTCCGGCCGGTCGGCGCGCGCGGTCAGCTCCGCGTCGAACATCACCGCCGGCAGGTCGTCTCGCTCGGCGATCAGCCGGCTCTTCTGCGCCAGCATCTCGAACCACTGGCCCTCGACCGTCTGCAGCTCGGGCGTGAGCTGGTCGCCCTCGAGCTCGACCAGCACGTCGCCCGCGTTCACCTCGTCGCCGTCGCGGGCCAAGATCTGCTGGATGACGCCGCCGTCGGGGTGCTGGACCACCTGCCGGTTGCCCTGCACCTCGAGCGCTCCCGAGCCGACCACCGCACCCGAGATCTTCGCCACCGCCCCCCAGGCCGCGAACCCGAAGACGAGCAGGAACATCGTCAGATAGCCGGTCGTCAGCAGCGGCCGCAGCCGCCACCGGTCCTTCAGCGCGGCAGCGGTCATCCCTGCGCCTCCTGTCCGATCCGCCCGGCGACCTGGGCGTAGTTGCGGACATGCGCCTTCAGCACCTCGTCGCGCGGCCCGAACGCCTTGGCGGCGCCGCCCTCGATGATCAGGATGGTGTCGCACTCGGCGATGCCGGCCGGGCGGTGCGCCATGATGATCACCACCTTCTCCTCGGCCTTTGCCTGCCGGATCGCGAGGTTGAGCGCGTCCTGCCCGGCGGCGTCGAGGTTCGAGTTCGGCTCGTCGAGCACCATGATCACCGGATCACCGAAGAAGGCGCGCGCCAGTCCGATCCGTTGCTTCTGCCCGCCCGAAAGCCGCGAGCCGCCGGCCGAGACCGGCGTGTCGTAGCCTTGCGGCAGGTCGAGGATCATCTCGTGCGCCCCGGCCTTCTTCGCCGCCGCCACCACCTTCGCGGCGCTCGGCTCGCGCTGCATCCGCGCGATGTTCTCGGCCACCGAGCCGTCGAACAGCACCACGTCCTGCGGCAGGTAGCCGATGTAGCTGCCAAGCACGTCCTGGTCGTAGTGGCCGAGGGCGGCGCCGTCGAGCCGCACCGCGCCCGCCGCCGGCCGCCAGATGCCGGTGAGCGCCCGCGCCAGCGTCGACTTGCCCGAGGCGGAGGATCCGATCACCCCCAGCGCCTGCCCGGGCTTCAGCCGGAAGTCGAGCATGCGAAGGCTCGCCCTCTGCTGCTCGGGCGGAACCACGGTCAGCTGGTTCACGTCGAGGAAGGCACGCGGCCGGGGCAGGGCGGTCGGCTCCGCCAGTTCCGGCGTCGCCTCGAGCAGCCCCTTGAGGTTGGTCCAGCCCTGCCGGGCGCGCAGCACCATCGGCCAGCCGGCGATCGCCTGCTCGATCGGCGACAGCGCGCGGCCGAGCAGGATCGAGCCCGCGATCATCGCGCCGGCGCTCATCTCGCCCTTCAGCACCACGTACGCGCCGAGGCCGAGCATCGCCGACTGAAGGAAGTAGCGGAAGGTCTTCGAGGTGGTCGCGAACTGGCTGACCCGGTCGCTCGAGGCGATCTGTGCGTCGAGCGCGCGCGTGCGCATCTCCTGCCAGCGCTCGAGCACCGTGCCGCGCATGCCGAGCGCCTGGATCATCTCGCCTTGCTGACGGATGGTCTCGGCAAAGGAATCGCCCTGCAGCGCGGCATAGGTGGCATCCATCTCGGGGCGGCGCGTCATCCGCTGGTTGAGGATGGTCGCGAGGATCAGGATGAGCCCGCCCGCCACCGCGAGGTGCCCGAGATAGGGGTGGAAGGCGTAGATCAGGAAGATGAAGAACGGCGCCCAGGGCATGTCGAAGACGGCGAAAAGCACCGGCGACGACGCGAGCTTCTGCACCGCCTCGAGATCCTTCAGCGCCGACGACGGCTTGGACCGCTCGCTCCCCAGCACCGACCGGCGCAGCCCGGCATTGAACACCCGGCTGTCGAGCCGTGCCTGGAACGTCGCCCCGATCCGCGCCGCCACGCGCCCGCGCACGTAGTCGAGCAGTCCCATGATCCCGTAGAGCCCGGCCACGAGCATCGTCAGAGCGATCAAGGTCTCGACCGACCGGCTCGGGATCACCCGGTCATAGACCTGCAGCATGTAGAGCGACGAGGTGAGCATCAGCAGGTTGACCGCCGTGCTGAAGATCCCGACGCTCCAGAACAGCCGCGACAGACCGCTGAAACCGGATTCCGGACCCTTCGAGACAATCTTCACAAAATCCTCCTGGCGTCGCCGCCTCTACGCTATCGGCTGATACCGTTCCAGAATCGGTTACGGAACCCCGCCGTCCCCCCGGCAGTTGCTCGGAATTCGGCTAAACTGCCAGACGATAGCAGAAAAATCCCCCCGGCAGGATTCTGCTTATGGTGAATCCGCAGAATTCTGCGCCATTCGTGCCGTGTTTAGGGCCGCGGGAGCGGTCGACGGGTGCCTCTAGACACGGATCCGGGCACGGCGGGCCTCCGCGACGGGCAGGTCAGCGAATCGAGTCCATCGCCGACTTCGTCAGATTCCGAACGATCCGGCGGCAACCGGCCACCAAACGGCCCTCTTGTTCGAAGCGGGTCGCGCCGCGTATGTCGCGCCGGGTACGCAGCCCGCCGGGGAGGTAGCCGTTTGACCCGCCGTCTCAATCCGATGCCGCTGGTGGACCCGGTCCACCGGTTTGTGCTCTTCACCAATGCCAAGGCCGGCGGCACGACGCTCAAGGCCTGGTTCTTCGACAATCTCGACTTTCCGACGCTGCACCGCAGGCCCGCAACGCTGCTTTCGGCGTACGGGCCGCGCTACGCCGCCGCACATCTGCGGCGCGGCTTTCCGATGGCGCGGGCGGTCGCGCGGTCGCGGCGCGAGGCGCCGGGATCGGAGGAATACAAGCGCAGGGTGCGCGGGTTCATCGACTTCTACCGAAGCGCCTATTGCCGTTCGGCGATGCAAGGGGCGGGTCCGGCCGGCGACTATCGGCGCATCTGCGTGGTGCGCCACCCGGAGCAGCGGGTGGTGAGCGGCTATCTCGACAAGTTCTGCACGCCTCGCGCCGACGGCGATCTCCCGCTGGTGAAAGACGTGCTCCGCGCGATGGGTCGTGATGACCTGAGCTTCTGGCAGTTTCTCGACTACCTCGAGGCCGTCGATGAGGATGCCTGCAACCCGCACTGGCGGCAGCAGAGCTACATCCTGGATGGGCAGCGGGTCGACCGTTTCGTCCGGCTGGAAGCGCTGCACGAGGAGATGAGCGAGGTTTGCGATATCGTCGGGGCAGGGCACCTGCCGGCGTTGCAGCGGCGGCTGAAGGCCACGCGCGAGGGCGAAGGCGAGGCCAGGGCCGAATTCTCCGCGGATCTCGCTCACCTGCCGAGCGCCGCGATCGCCGCGCTCAGGGAGAGCGAGGGGCGCTTCCCACCCGCGGCGAGCTTCCTGACCCCGGAAGCCTGCGAGCGGATCCGCAAGATCTACGCCGCCGATTTCAGCCGGCTGCCTTACGACTGAGCGCAGGCGGCGCGTTCGCCACGACGCCCGCGCCGTCGATCCTCACTCTGCCGCCAGCCGGATGACCGGCTGCATTGCGGCGAAGTCCTCCGCCGACAGATGGCAGAGGACCTTGTGTCCGGGCGCAAGCTCCACGAACGGCGGCAACACGGTTTCGCACAGATCGCCCGGCACCTGGTGCTTTCGCGGGCAGCGGGTCTGGAAGGGACATCCCGGCGGCGGGTTCATCGCGGACGGAATGTCGCCGTCGAGCACGATATGCTCCTTCTGCACACTGGTGTCGGCGATCGGCACCGCCGAGAGCAGCGCCTCGGTGTAGGGGTGGTACGGCGGCTCGAAGACCTGGTTGGTCGAGCCGATCTCGACCACGTGGCCGAGGTACATCACCATCACCCGGTCGGCGAGGTAGCGCACGATCCCGAGGTCGTGGCTGATGAAGAGCATCGTGGTGCGCCCGCGGCGCTGGATGTCCATCAGGAGCTCGGTCACCGCCGCCTGCACCGAGACGTCAAGCGCCGACACCGGCTCGTCCGCCACCACCACCTGCGGCTCGCCGGCGAAGGCGCGGGCGATGCCGATCCTCTGCTTCTGCCCGCCCGAGAGCTGCCGCGGCATCCGCCGGGCGAAGGCGCGCGGCAGCCGCACCAGATCCAGCAGTTCCAGCATCCGCGTCTGGCGCTCGGCCTGGTTGCGCCCGATGCGAAATTTCTCCAGCACGCGAATGATCTGCCCGCCGATGCTGTGACTGGGGTTGAGCGTGTCGAAGGGGTTCTGGAACACCATCTGGATCGACGAGACGGTGCCGGTGCTGCGCTGCTCGATGCCCTGGTCTCCGATCTCCACCAACCCCAGGCTCACCGTGCCCTCGGTCGCGGTTTCGAGCCCGAGCAGCACCTTGGCGAGCGTGGACTTGCCGCAACCCAACTCGCCGACGATCGCAAGCGTCTCCGCCTCGCGCGCCTCGAAGCTCACCGCCTCGTTCGCCTTCACCGTGCGCGTCTCGCCGCCGAAGAGCGCGTTCGAGCCCACCTCGTAGTACTTGCTCAGGTTGGCGACCGCGAGCACCACCTCGCCGATCGGCGCCTGCGCCTCGCTCACACCCGCCGGGGGCTCCGCGGTCCAGTCGATCTCCTGCCAGCGGATGCAGCGCGTCGCATGCGAGGGCGAGACCGGCTCCATCGGGATTTCGCCGGCGTCGCAGCGGCCCTTCGCGAAGTAGTCGCAGCGCGGCCCGAAGTTGCAGCCGGGCGGCCGCTCGTGGGGCAGGGGGAAGTTGCCGGGAATGGCGATCAGCGGCCGCCGGGTCTTGTCCGCCCCCGGCAGCGGGATCGAGCGGAACAGCCCTTGGGTGTACGGATGGCGCATTGAATCGAACACCTCGGCCACCGGCCCGGTCTCCACCGCTTCGCCCGAGTACATCACGCACAGCTTGTTGCAGGTCTCGAGCACCAGCCCGAGGTTGTGGCTGATGAAGAGCATCGAGGTGCCGAACTCGCGCCCCAGTCCCTTGACCAGGTCGACGATGCCCGCCTCGACGGTGACGTCGAGCGCCGTGGTCGGCTCGTCGAGGATCAACAGCGACGGCTTCGACATCAGCGCCATCGCGATCACGATCCGCTGCTGCTGACCGCCGGAAAGCTGGTGCGGGTAGCTGCCGAGGATCCGCTTGGGGTCGGGCAGCCGCACCGCCTCGACCACCCGCAGCGCCTGCGCATAGGCCTCCAACTCGCTGGCACCTTCGTGAATCTTCGGCACTTCCATCAGTTGCCGGGCGACCTTCATCGCCGGGTTGAGGCTCGCCATCGGCTCCTGGTAGATCATCGCGATCTCCGAGCCGCGGATCTTGCGCAGCTCGGCGTCGCCCATCGTGGTGAGCTCGCGGCCCTTGAAGCGGATCGAGCCGCCGACGATCCGCCCGGTCTTGCCGAGGTCGCGCATCACGGCCAGCGCCACCGTCGACTTGCCGCATCCCAACTCGCCGACGAGCCCGAGCGCCTGCCCGGCCCCGACCGTGGCAGAGAAGTTCATCACCGCCGGGATCTCCGCCGAGCGGGTGAAGAACGAGATCGACGAGATCCTCGATCTCGAGAATCGGCGCGGCGGGGGAGAGGACGGGACCGGTCACTTCTGTTCGATCATCAGCGAGTAGTGGCGGATGTGCCCGTCGCCGACATTGCGCAGATGAACGTGGACCTTGTAGCGGCCGCTCTCGAAGACCTTCTGGCTCATGACGTTCCCCTCGTTGCGGCTGTTGTAGATCGAGCTCCCGTCCGGCGCGTAGACCCGGAAGAAGACCTCGCCGCTCTTCGACGACAGCACGACGGTGAGCTTCTTCTGCTTGTGCACCGCAAAGACGTAGTCGCGGACCTGCGAGCCGCTGAGCTGGTCGCTGTAGGACACGAGCGGCAGCCCGTCGGCGATATAGACCGTGTCGTCCTTCGCCGCGCCCGGCGCCGCGCCGGCCCCGATGGCGAGCACGGCGACGAGCGAGGCGAGAAGGAGGCGCGCCATGGCATCAGTCCTTCAGGCTCTCTTCCCGCAACGCATCCGCGAGCAGGTTGAGCCCGAGCACCAGGCTCATGATCGCCAGCGCCGGCGGCAGGGCAGGGTGCACGAAGATCCGCAGCAGCTTGCGCCCCTCGTTGATCGTCGAGCCCCAGTCCGGCAACTCCGGGCTCACCCCCAGCCCGAAGAACCCCAGCGTCCCGAGCAGGATCGTGGTGTACCCGATCCGAAGGCAGGCATCGACGATCAGCGGCCCGCGCGCGTTCGGCAGGATCTCCCACATCATCACGTACCACGGCCGCTCGCCGCGCGTCTGCGCCGCGGCCACGTAGTCGCGCGTCTTGATGTCGAGCGTCAGCCCCCGCACGATGCGGAACACCGTCGGCGAGGTGATGAACACCACCGCGAGAAAGATGTTGAGCGTGTTCGGCTCCATCTTCAGCGCCCCGGTCGGATCCCAGATCCCGGTGAGCCCGAGATAGCCGAACCCGCCGATCAGCAGCACCGGCGCCAGGTAATACCACAGCACCTCCGGCCGCTCGCGAAACCGGCTCCACAGAAACAGCACCACGAACACGATCGGGAAGATGAACAGCACCGCCGCCATCGTCCCCGGGATCGCGGTCTCGCGGATCTCCGGCGTCACCAGCAGGTAGAAGAGCAGGATCACCGGAAACGCCAGCACCAGGTTGGCGAGAAAGCTCAGGCCGGTATCGAACCAGCCGCCGAAGTACCCCGCCGGCAGCCCCAGCGTGATCCCCACCATGTAGGCAAACAGCGTCGCGAACGGGCGCGATCGCCATCACCGTCCGGCTGCCGTAGACCATCCGGCTGAAGACGTCGCGGCCGAGCGCGTCGCCGCCGAACAGGAACGGCAGCCCGCTCTCGGGGTCGATCATCCCCGGCGGCTTGTTCTGCAGCGCCCGGATCTGCACGTAGGGATCGAAGAGCGCCACCTGGCTCGCCATGATCGCGGTCAGCAGCCAGAAGAGCACCAGCGCAAGGCCGATCGAGCCGATCCCCAATTCGAAGATCCGCCCGTAAATCCCGAGCTTGTGCCGGAAGGCGAAGCTCGTCCCCATGATCAGCGCCATCGCGATCCAGACCGGGCCGAACCGCGCCAGCGTGCCTGCGATGATCGCGCCTGTGGAGAGCGGTTCCATCAGCCGCTCACCCGGATGCGCGGGTTGAGGTAGACGTAGCCCACGTCCGAGATCAGCTGCGTGGTCAGAACGATCACCACCGCGACCACCGAGCAGGCGAGCAGCAGGTTGATGTCGTTGTTGCCCGCCGCCTCGATCAGGAGCCACCCGAAGCCGCGATAGTTGAACAGCGTCTCGACGATCACCACCCCGGTCAGCAGCCACGGAAACTGCAGCATGATCACCGTGAACGGCGCGATCAGCGCGTTGCGCAGCGCGTGCTTCACCACGATCCCGTAAAAGCTCACGCCCTTCAGCCGCGCGGTGCGGATGTACTGCTGCGTCATCACCTCGGCCATCGAGGCCCGCGTCATCCGCGCGATGTAGCCCATGCCGTAGATCGCGATCGTCAGCACCGGCAGCGCGAAGGTATAGAGCGTCGGCCCGTCCTCGGCCGCCTTCGTCGCCGAGCCCGAGAACCATTCGAGCCCGACCACCTTCGTGGCGAAGATCACCGTCAGCACCACCCCCGAGACATACTCCGGCGTCGAGGTCGTCGCGATCGCCACCGTCGACAGCATCCGGTCCTGCACCGTTCCCTCGCGCATACCCGCCAGCACCCCCAGGAGCAGCGCCGAGGGGATCATCACCACCATCACCCAGAACATCAGGATCGCCGTCAGCCACAGCCGCGGCCAGAGCACCTCGCCCACGGGCGCGTTGAACCGGGTCGAATGCCCGAAGTCGCCGCGCACCGCCCCCCCGAGCCATTCGCCGTAGCGCACGAAGAACGGCCGGTTGAAGCCGTGCTGGTCGAGCCAGACCTCGACCTCCTGCTCGCTGATCCGGCTGCCCGACTGCTCCTTGGCGAGCTTGACCAGGTTGGGCTTCAGGTTGACCAGGCTGAACACGATCAGCGTCAGACAGAGCGCCGTCAGCGCCATGAGCCCGATCCGCTTGAGCAAGAAAGACGATCATCCCGGCACCTCGCTTCCGGCGGCCAGGGCCTCGTCGGCCCGGCCGGGTGACTGGGGCAGGGGGATCAGGCCTCCTCGATCCAGGTCGACTCGAGGTGGATCTCGAAGGTCTGGTGCATCTCGAGCCCGTGCACGTTGTCGGTCATGTGCCGGAAGGTCTTGCGCCAGTAGGCCTGCACGATGATCCCCGAGCTCTGGATGATCGTTTCCATCTTCTCCATCAGCACGCGGCGCTTGTCGGCGTCCGCGATGGCGTAGGCCTCCTCGAGCAGGGAGTCGAACTCGGGATCGGAGAAGGCGGTCTCGTTCCAGGCCTCGCCGGACTTGTAGGCGAGCGCATAGACCTGGACCCCGAGCGGGCGTCCGTTCCACTCGGTCGAGGAGAAGGGATAGCCGAGCCAGTTGTTCCAGAAGGTATTGCCCGGCAGCACCGTCCGCTTGACCTTCATCCCGGCGTCGCGGAGCTGCGCGGCCACCGTGTCGCAGGTGTTGCGGTTGATGTCGTCGTCGATCGAGATCAGCTCGAGCTCGGTGTCGGCGTGCCCGGCGTCCGCCATCATCGCCTTGGCCTTTTCGGGGTCGCGCGCGATCGGCGGCAAGGGCGCGTATTCGGGATGGATCGGCCCGACGTGGTGGTTCTCGGCAACCGTCCCGTAGCCCTGATAGCCGAGGTCGAGCACGGTGGCGTTGTCCACGCCGAGCTGCACCGCGTTGCGCACCGCCTGGTTGTCGAACGGCGGCTGCTTCACGTTCATCCGCACGCAGATGGTGTTCGCGGTCACCGCCTCCTTGCGCGTGAGCCCCAGCCCGTCGAGGATCTCGACGTAGCTCGCCTGGGTCTCGTAGCTGGTGTTGATCTCCTCGGATTCGAAGGCCGCGATCTCCGCCGAGGGATCGGTGCCGTAGTCGATGAACTCGACCCCGTCGAGATAGACCGGCCCCATGCCGTCCACCGTGTCGCCCCACCAGGTGCCGTTGGTGCGCTTCTTGTAGACCGCCTTCGACCCCACATCGAGCGACACCAGCTCCCAGGGCCCGGTGCCGACGGGGCTCTTGGTCAGGTCGGCGCCGGCCGCGTCGAATCCGCGATGCACGATCAGCGCGGGATAGTCGACGAAGGCGGGGATGATGGTGATGTCCGGGCGGGAGAGCGTCAGCTTCACCGTCAGGTCGTCGACCTTCTGGATCGCGCCGTCGATGGCGCCGTAAGTGTCGCGGGTCTGCTCCTCCTGGACGGTGGTCCCGTCTTCCTTCTTCACCTCGCCCATGAACTTCTCGGTGCCCTTCTTCTCGACGATCGCGGCCATGCGCGTCGCCATCGAGTTGTTGGGCACATGCTGCTCGCACCAGCGATTGAGATTGAAGACCACGTCGTCGGCGTTGAAATCGTCGCCGTTGTTCCACTTCACGCCCGACCGGAGCTTCAGCGTGTACTCGGTTGCGTTGTCGTTGACTTCCCAGCTCTCGAGCAACCAGGGCTTGAAGCTGAAGTCGGTGGCGTAGCGCACCAGCGGCTCCACGAACAGCCGCGCCTGGTTGGCCTTCTGCGACCAGTCGAAGATGCGCGGATCGTCCATCCGCATCACCGCCTGGGCGATCTTGATCGTGCCGCCGGGGGTGCCTTGCTCCACCTGCGCGCTGGCCGGAGAGGCGAGCCCGAGCATGCCCCAGGCCGCCGGCCCGGTCACGCCGAGCGCGGTCGCCATCGCCAGGAACTCGCGGCGGTCGAGCTTGCCCTCGCGAGCCTCGCGCGCGAGGCCCGGTACCGCCGGGTGGACCGGCTTGCCATTGATCGTCGCATTGCCCATCGTCGTCTCCCTGTATCCTTTTCAGGACCCCGGGGGCATTGCAGAGCCATTTGCCTCCCGACGTCAACCTTATAGCGGCCGGGGGCGGGAACGGGACCGGATCAATTGCGCATAACGAAGATTATGTTACCAAGATTTATAGCCGGATGACCGATCGTCCGATCGTCCTCTACGGCCCGACTGCCAGCGGCAAGTCGGCGCTGGCGCTCGCCATCGCCGCCCGCGACGGCGGCGCGATCATCAACGCCGACGCCTCCCAGGTCTACGCCTGCTGGCGGGTCCTCACCGCGCGGCCCGGCGACGACGATCTCGCCCGCGCGCCGCATTGCCTCTATGGCCACGTCGCCTGCGACGTCCGCTATTCCGTCGGCGCCTGGCTGCGCGACGTGGCCGGCGCGCTCGCCGAGGCGCGCGCGCGCGGCCTGCGCCCGATCGTCGTCGGCGGCACCGGTCTCTATCTCAGTGCGCTGACCGAAGGCCTCGCGGACATCCCCGCAACGCCGACCGAGCTCCGCGCCCGCTCCGAGGCGATGATCCGGGACGGCCGGCTCGACGTGCTCCGCGCCGAACTCGCCGCCAACGATCCCGCGACCTTCGCCCGCATCGACCCGGCCAACCCGCGTCGGATCCAGCGCGCCTGGGAGGTCCTTGTCGCCACCGGCCGCGGCCTCAGCGACTGGCATCGCCGGTCCGCCGCGCCGATCCTGCCGCCCGAGCAGTGTGTGCGGCTGGCCGTCGAGCCGGATATCTCCCGGATCAACAGCAACATAGCGGCCAGATTTCAACGAATGCTCGATGACGGCGCGCTCGACGAATGCCGCCGGTTCCTCGGCGCCGGCTTCGCCCCGGACCTGCCGTCCGCCCGCGTTCTCGGCGCCGGGCCGCTGTTTGCCCACCTCGCCGGCGCGCTTTCCCGCGACGATGCCGCCGCCGTCGCCGTCACCGCCACCCGCCGGTTCGCCAAGCGTCAGCGCACCTGGCTGCGCAACCGCATGCCCGACTGGCTCCGCATCGACCCCGCCGCCGGCGACCCGCTGGCGTCGGTTCCGCGCGACTGACCGCGCCGCCGCGATGTCGGAAAGCCTTGAGATCCGGTAAACACCGAAAAATCTTTTGCTTCAATTTCAGATGACTTACGGATCTGCTCGCACGCGAGCAGTGCGAGCAGATCGCAGCCCGGGACCGGCTCACCCCAGCGCCAGATACTGGCTCCGCTCCCGGTCGGTCCAGCGCACCGCCACCTCGTAGCCGTCCTCGGCCGGCGTCTCGGCCCGGACCAGCCGGTGGTCGAACAGCCACGCCCGCTTGCGCCCCTGGTCGAAGCCGAGCCGCAGCGTCTCCTCGACCCGCGGCTCCTCGATCTCGCCGGCGACCGCCGCCATCAGCCCCGGCACCCCGTCGCCGGTCAGCGCCGAGATCACCGCCACCCGCGGCGTCCGCGCCGCCACCTGCCGCACGGCATCGGCCTTCTCGCTCGGCAGCAGGTCGACCTTGTTCCACACCTCGAGCATCCGCCCCTGCCCGTCCCGGTCGATCCCGAGCTCGGCCAGCACCGCATGCACGTTCTCCGCCTGCCCCTCGCTCTCGGGATGCGAGATGTCACGCACGTGCAGGATCAGGTCCGCC
Organism: uncultured Alphaproteobacteria bacterium; assembly: GCA_963737485.1. Lineage (GTDB taxonomy): Bacteria > Pseudomonadota > Alphaproteobacteria > Rhodobacterales > Rhodobacteraceae > Amaricoccus. The sequence goes on from CAVTSR010000016.1 coordinate 295,726, forward strand.
TCGATCACCTCCTCCAGCGTGGCGCGAAACGCCGCCACGAGCTGTGTCGGCAGGTCCGAGATGAACCCCACCGTATCGGACAGGATCGCCCGCTGCCCGTCCGGCAGCGTGACCCCTCGCATCGTCGGATCGAGCGTCGCGAAGAGCATGTCCTTGGCCAGCACCCCCGATCCGGTCAGCCGGTTGAACAGCGTCGACTTGCCCGCGTTGGTATAGCCCACCAGCGCCACCACCGGTGCGCCCAGCCGCTTGCGCGCGCTGCGGTGCTGCCCACGGGTCTTGACCACCTTGCCCAGCGCCGTCTTGATCCGCTGGATCCGCTCGTCGAGCGCCCGCCGGTCCGCCTCGATCTGCGTCTCGCCAGGCCCGCCGAGGAAGCCGAAGCCGCCCCGCTGCCGCTCGAGGTGGGTCCACGACCGCACCAGCCGCGACTTCTGGTAGCTCAGGTGCGCGAGCTCCACCTGCAGCACGCCCTCGCGCGTCTGCGCCCGCTCGCCGAAGATCTCGAGGATCAGCCCGGTACGGTCGACCACCTTGGCCTTCCACAGCTTCTCGAGGTTGCGCTGCTGCACCGGCGAGACCGGCCCGTCGATCACCACGAGCCCCGCCTCCCGCTCGGTCACGAGCGCGGTCAGCTCCTCGATCTTCCCCTTGCCGAAGAGCGTTCCGGCCCGCGCCTTGGGCAGCGGAACCGTCTCGGCGCCGACGACGTCGAGGTCCAGCGCCTCCGCCAGGCTCACCGCCTCGGCCAGCGCGTCCCGCGGATCCCTTTCGGTCCCGCTCTTTCTGACCGGATGCAGCACCAATGCGCGCATCCGGGAGCTCTGGTCAGTGATCTTCGGGTGCCTCGTAGAGGGTGATCGGCTGCGACGGCATCACCGTCGAGATCGCGTGCTTGTATACGAGCTGCGACTGCCCGTCACGGCGGAGAAGCACGCAGAAATTGTCGAACCAGGTGATCACGCCCTGCAGCTTCACGCCATTCATCAGGAAGATCGTCACCGGGACTTTGGCCTTGCGGACGTTGTTGAGGAAGGCGTCCTGCAGATTCTGTTTCGCTTCGGCAGCCATTTTTTCAGCCTTAAGTTGTGTTACGACCGTCAATTCGACGGCCCCTGTTGTTCTTGGAGTGCAGTATGGGTAGCCGGTCGGGAGTTTTCCAGAGTCGAAGGCGCATTTCGGCCGCGAATCGCCGGACTGTGTCTTGTGCGCTGCAGCATCACCGCCGCCAGAAGCTGGGGTTGAGCAAGGCGATGAGCACCAGGGCTTCCATCCGACCGACGATCATCGCCACGCAGAAGACAGCCTGCCCCAGCGCCGGCAGGGCCGAATAGCCCGCCCCGCTGCCGAGCAAACCGATCGCAGGACCGGTTGTGGTCAGTCCGGCGATGGCCAGCGCGAGGCTGCGCTCGAACTCGATCCCGGTCGCCGCGAGCGCCATCATCACCGACGCGATGCTGATCAGGAAAAGCATCAGGAAGATGAATGCGATCCGCGCGCCGCCGGGCGAGATGAGCTGGTCACCCCTGCCCCGCTGCGGAACGCTGTTCGGGTGGATCAGCCGCTGAATTTCGCGCAGGCCGTGCCGATACAAGGCGTAAATTCGCAAGAGCTTCACGCCGCCGGCGGTGGTTGCGATCCCGCCTCCGATGACGGCAACCGCGAGCAGCAGCGTCCCGGGATCGGGCAGGTCGGACCAGATCTGCATCGCCCGCCAGTCGGCGCTGTCGAACCCGGTCGTCGTCAGATAGGACAGCACGGTGAAGATGCTGCCCCAGATCGCCTGCAGCGCGGCGACCACATTGTCCTGCCGGTCGATCTCCGCCGCGCCCAGAAAGCTGCGGAGGAAAAGGACGACGGTGATCCCGAGCACGCAGATCAGCATCAGCTGGATCTCCGGATCGGACAGCCGCGGCGCCGGTCGCCGGCCCGGTCCAAAACGGAGCCAGCGGCTCGAGACCGCCGGCAGCAGGAAGAGCGCGATCGCCGCCTGTCCCAGCCGGCCGGACCGCGCGCCGTCGAGCCCGCCGACCGGCGAGATGCCACTGGTGGAAAGCGTCGCCATCGCGTGGCACCAGGCGACGAAGGCGCGGTCGCCGGCGAGCATCAGCGCCACCGCGAGCGCCGCGGTCATGCCGGCATAGATCGGACATACCCGGCCGAGCGTCCGGAGGATGCGCTGGCTCGCCTCTTCGACCGTGCCCGCGCTGCGCCCCGCGGCATGCCGCGCGGAACCCGCCTGTCCGATCTCGAAGCCGCCGAGGTTGAGCGGCGCAAGGATCGCGAAGGCCGTGGTCAGCACCAGCAGCCCGCCCATCCAGCCGACCAGCGCGCGCCAGAGGTGCAGCGGCTCCGGCACGAGCTGCGGCCGGTCGAACAGCGTCGCCCCGGTGGTCGTCAGGCAGGAAAGCATCTCAAAGTAGCCCTGCGCGAGGCCGATCGACGGCATCAGAGCCACGAACGGCGCCGCCAGCACCCACGGCAGCAGCAGGTAGGCGAGCAGCAAGGTGGTCAGGTGGTAGCGGTCCGGCACCCGCGGCTGCCGGTTCATCGTCGCAAACCCGAGCATCATCGCAAGGAGCGCAAAGAAAATCCCATGCTCGAGAAAGCCGCGGGCTATGCGCCAGTCCTCCAGCCGCGCGGCCTGAAGTGCCGGCAGCAGCATCAACCCCGAGGCAACCAGAAGCATGATCACCAGAGCCGGAAACTGGCGCAGCAGGCCCATCGGTCAGAAGAAGTCCAGGCCCACTTGGAACAGCCGCTCGACCTCGCCGACCGCCTCGCGCATCGCAAAGATGGTCAGCACGTCGCCCTCGGCGAGCTGGGTGTCGCCGCGCGGCACCACGACCCGGTCCGCCTTCTGGATGAGCCCGACCAGCGCGCCGTCCGGCAGTTCCGCATCGCGTACCGTCTTGCCCGCCACCGCCGAGGTGCCGAGCACCTGCGCCTCGATCACCTCGGCCTCGCCGTCGCCAATCGAATAGACCGAGCGGATCCGGCCGTGGCGGACGTAGCGCAGGATCGAGGATACCGTCGTCGAGCGCGGGTTGACGTAGGCGTCGATCCCCATCGGAGCGATCAGGCCGATGAGCGAGGCGTCGTTGACGAGCGCGACCACGAGCTTTGCCCCCTCGGTCTTCGCCCGCACGCAGGCGAGGATGTTGGTCTTGTCGTCGTCGGTCAGCGCGAGCACGGCGTCCATCGCGCTCACGTTGGCCTCCTCGAGCAGCTCCGGGTTCAGCCCGTCCCCGTGCAGCACCAGCGTCCGCTTCAGCGCGTCCGCGGCCTGCTCGGCGCGCTCCCGGCTGCGCTCGATGATCTTCAGCCGGTTGCGCCGCCCGTCCGTGGCCTCGAGCGTCTGCGCGACGTGCAGCCCGATGTTGCCGGCGCCCACCAGCAGCAGCCGCTCCACCTTGAGCTGCTCCTTGCCGAAGACCTCCATCACCCGCAGCAGATCCTCGGTCGCGGTGACGAGGTAGATCTGATCGCCGACGTAGAGCTGTTCGCTCGCCTTCGCGACGAACAACCGCTCCTCGCGGCGGATTCCCACCACGACGGCGCGAAGCGTCGAGAAGAGTTCGGAGAGTTGCCGAAGCGGGGTGTTCAAGACCGCACAGGCGCCGTCGAGCGCGATGCCGACGAGCTGCGCCTTACCGTCGAGGAACCCCTCGATGTCGAAGGCGGCCGGCGCCGCGAGCCGCTGCATCACCGCCTCGGCAACCGCGTATTCCGGCGAGATCACCACATCGATCGGCAGGTGGTCTTGCCGGTAGAGGTCGGAGTAAATCGCGTCCAGATAGGCCCGCGCCCGCAGCCGGGCGATCTTGCGCGGGCACCGAGAAGATCGAATGCGCCACCTGGCACACCACCATGTTCACCTCGTCGGACTGGGTCGCCGCGATGATCATGTCGGCGTCGCGCGCCCCGGCCTTCTCGAGGATGTCGGGGTGCGAGGCGAAGCCGGCGATGCCGGTGAGGTCGTAGCTGTCGGTGAGGCGGCGAATGAGCGCTGCGTCCCGGTCGATGATCGTGACCTGGTTCGCGCCCGCCTCGCGTGCCAGATGGCGGGCGATCTGCCCCCCCACCTGCCCTGCCCCGCAGATGATGATCTTCATTCCCCGCCCTGCCCCGCTTCGGCCGGATCAGGCGTGCGCCTCGGCCTCCTCGACCCGCTCGCTCCGGCCGGCGGGGATGACGTTCAGCGACTTGAGCTTGCGGTGCAAGGCCGAGCGTTCCATGCCGACGAAATTGGCGGTCCGCGAGATGTTGCCCCCGAACCGGTTGATCTGGGCGACGAGGTACTCGCGCTCGAACATCTCACGCGCCTCGCGGAGCGCGAGTCCGGCGAAGGCGGCGCCGAGCATGCCGCTGGTGGTGCCGCCGTTCGGGGCGGCGTCGAGCACCAGTTCCTCCGGCTCGATCGGCCCGTGGTCGGCGCCGAGGATCAGCGCCCGCTCGAGCGCGTTGCGCAGCTGCCGCACGTTGCCGGGCCAGCGCATCGTCTGCAGCTGCGCCTCGGCCTCTGACGACAGGTTGCGCATCGGCAATCCGTGGGTCGTGTTCAGATCGGCGAGAAAGTGGCGCGCGAGCTCGGGAATGTCCTCGCGCCGTGCCTCGAGGCCGGGAACCGAGATCGGCACGACGTTGAGCCGATGGAAGAGCTCGGTGCGGAAGCGGCCCGCCTGCACCTCGCGGGCGAGATCGCGCGTCGTCGCCGAGATCACCCGCACGTCGACCCGCACGATATTGGCGCCTCCCGCCCGCTGGAAGGCCTGGTCGACCAGAACGCGCAGGATCTTCGACTGAGTTCCCGGCGGCATGTCGGAGACCTCGTCGAAGAAGAGGATGCCGGTGTGCGCCCGCTCGAAGAGGCCGGGCTCGACCCCGCGATCGCTCGAACTCGCGTCCGAATAGCACCTCCTCCATCTGCTCGGCGCCGATCGAGGCCGAGTTGACGGTGACGAAGGGGCCCTTCGCGCGTTCGGAGTTGCGGTGCAGGTAGCGCGCCGCCACCTCCTTGCCCGCGCCGGCGGGTCCGGTCAGCATCACCCGGCTGTTGGTGCGGGCCACCTTGTCGAGTTGCTGCTTCATGTGGCGGAACGCCGAGCTCGCGCCGATCATCGCGTGGTTCGAGCCGTCCTGCCCCTTGAGCGCGGCATTCTCGCGCCGCAGCCGCGAGGTCTCCAGCGCCCGGCCCATCACCACCATCAGCTGGTCGATGTTGAACGGCTTCTCGATGAAGTCGTAGGCGCCCTGCTTGATCGCGGCGACCGCGATCTCGATGTTGCCGTGGCCGGAGATGATCACCACCGGAATCGAGGGATTGTCGCGGCGCACCTGCTTGAGGATATCGATGCCGTCGAGGCGGCTGTCCTTCAGCCAGATGTCGAGAATGATCAGATCGGGGGCGGTCCGATCGATCTCTGCCAGCGCCGAGTCGCTGTCCGACGCGAGCCGGACCCCGTGCCCCTCGTCGGTCAGGATGTCGCCGATCAGCGCCCGGATGTCGGGCTCGTCGTCCACTACCAGGATGTCGGTCATCGGATGCCTTCCCTCAACTTTTCCGTGATCTTGCTTTTCTTGTCGCCTTGCCAGTCCTGCCCCAACGCCGGCGCCGGAAGCACGATCCGCGCCCGGGCGCCCGGGCGCGGATTCCCCTCGAAGAGCGGCGCAGGAACGAGCTCGAGCGTGCCGTCATGCTCCTCGATGATCTTCTTGACGATCGGCAGCCCGAGACCCGTTCCTTTGGCGCGGTGCGTGACGTAGGGTTCGAACAGCCGTGCGGGCTGGTCGGGCAGGCCGTTGCCGTTGTCGTCGATGTCGATGGTGAGCTGGCCGTCGCCGGTTTCGAGCGCCACCCGGATCTCGCCCGGCGGCGAGTCCGGCGCCGCCTGCAACCGTTCCTCGATCGCTTCCGCGGCGTTCTTGAGCAAATTGGTGACCGCCTGATTGATCATCGTGGGATCGAGGTGCGCCAGCACCGAGGCCTCCGGCAACGTCAGCCGGTAGTGAACGTCGGGACGCGCCGTTTCCTGCAGCAGCACGGCCTCGCCCAGGAGCTTGCCGAGGTCGAGCGGTCGGCGTTCGGGCGCCGGCATCCGGGCGAACTTCGAGAATTCGTCGACGATCCGGCGCAGGTCGTTTGTCTGGCGGATGATGACGTCGGCGTATTGTTCGAGCGTGGCCCGGTCCTCGCCCACCATGGGGGCGAACTTGCGGCGCAGCCGCTCGGCGGAAAGCTGGATTGGTGTCAGCGGGTTCTTCACCTCGTGGGCGATCCGCCGCGCCACATCGCCCCAGGCGGCCATCCGCTGGGCCACCACGAGGTCGGTCACGTCGTCGAAGGACACGACGTATCCCTCGAGGCGCCCGTCGTCGGACTGCCGGGCGGCGACCCGCACCAGCAGGTCGCGCTCGCGCCCCTTGCGCCGGAGCTGCACCTCGGACTGCGCGACCCCCGACTTGCGCACGTCGAGGCGGTGCATCAGCTCGGCGAACTCCGGCACCGCCTCCACCAGCGGCCGGCGCACCGCCTCTTCCGGCTTCAGGTCGAGCAGCGTCGCAGCGGCCGTGTTCAGCATCTCGATCCGACCGTGGCCGTCGAGGCCCACCACTCCGGCGGTGACCCCCGACAGCACCGAATCGAACAGGCGGCGCCGCCGTTCGGTCTCGGCGTTGGCGGCGATCAGCGCATCGCGCTGACCCTTCACCTGCCGGGTCATCTCGTTGAACGTGCGCCCGAGCAGCGCGATCTCGTCATCGCCCCGCTCCTCGCGCACCCTCACGTCGAGATCGCCGCTGCCGACCCGCTCGGCGGCGCTGGCGAGCCGGCCCACCGGCCGTGCCAGCCGCTCGGCGAACCAGAGCCCCGTCCACATCGCGGCGAGGATCACCACCAGCGCGAAGCCGAGGTAGACCAGCGCGAACTCGAAGAGCAGCCGTCCGCGGTCGGTCTCGAGCTGCTGGTAGAGCCGGACCGTCTCCTGGGTCTCGTCGAGCAGGCTGAGGATCTTCCCGTCGACGTCGCGGCTGACGTAGAGGAAGTGATCCGGGAAGGCCGAGAGCTGAAGCAGCGCCCAGAACTCGTTGTTTTCCCAATCCTGGATGATGACGGTCTCGCCGGCGCGCGCGCGGGCGATGTCCGCCGCCGACGGCGGGGTGTACCAGAAGAGATAGCTCCGCTCGCCGCGGGCGCGCAGCTTGCCGTCGCCGTCGATCACGTAGGCCTTGGTCAGCGCCCGCTGCATCTGCAGCTGCCCGCGCGTCAGCAGGTCGCGCAGCTGGCCGCCCGACATCAGCGGGTAGCGCTCCTTCTGTTCGTTGAGGAAATCGGCGAGCGTGCGGGCGTCGGTCGTGAGCGTCGAGCGGTGCTCCTCCTCGTAGGCCTGCGCCGCCGCCATCGAGTTCGCGACCACGTTCCGCACCCGGTCGGAGAACCAGCCCTCCAGCCCGTAATTGAGGGTGATCGTGGCGAAGACCGCGACGAGGATGGTCGGGATCAGCGCGATGGCGGTGAAGAAGCGAACCAGCCGCATGTGCAGCTTGGAGCCCGCCGACTTCCTCCGGCGCGCGGCGATCATCTCCGCCACCCGCCGGGCGACGAAGGCCGCGACCAGCAGCGCATAGACGAAGTCGACCAGCAGCACCGGACGGAGCATCGAACCCCGTCCCAGCCACTGCATTTCGCTCAGGACCGCAAAGGTCGCGACCGCCAGCAGCGGCCCGAATGCCACCATCGTCCAGAAAATCACCTGGCGAACGTGGTGGCGGCTCCGCCATTGCGCCAGGCGCAACCCGGCGTAGGTCAACTCGTGGCTGCGCATTCTTTGGTACGCTTCGCTGCTCGACTGTTGCCTTCTTACATCATCTTGATGCCACGTGTAACCCGAATGTCGAGTCCGGCTGCCCATTTTATCAGCGGCGGCGGCGATCGGCCGCTGACCCCGGCCACGGCCGGAATCGCTGGGCGCGTCAAATATTATATAATAATTTCAATAGATTAGGCTACGAGCGCAAGCTGCGCGACCGGCTCACATCATCCGTTTTCCACGGGTGACCCGGATGTCGAGGTCCTTGATCTTCTTGCGAAGGGTGTTCCGGTTGATCCCGAGCAGCTCCGCCGTCCGCACCTGGTTGCCGCGCGTCGCCGACAGCGACAGCGCGATCAGCGGCAGTTCCATCTCTTTCAGGATGCGGTCGTAGAGCCCGTCCGGCGGCAGACTGTCACCGTGCAGGTCGAAATAGCGCCGCAGGTGTGCCTCGATCGCATGCGCGAGCCGCTGAGGCTGCGACGCCTGCGGGCTTGCGGCCGAACTCGGCCGCGCCGAGATTTCCTGCGTCACCACCGCACCGGAAATAACGTCGTCCGGGCACAGCACGCACAGCCGCCGCATCAGGTTCTCGAGCTCGCGGACGTTGCCGCTCCACTCCTGCTTCTTCAGGATCTCGAGCGCTTCCTTTGCGATCGACTTGTGCGGCAGTCCCTCGGACTCCGCCTTGCGCAGGAATGCCCGCGCCAGATCCGGCACGTCCTCGAGCCGTTCCCGCAGCGGCGGCAGCCGGATCGGCACCACGTTCAGCCGGTAGAACAGATCCTCGCGGAAGCGCCCCTCGTTGATCAGGTTGCGCAGATCCTGATGCGTCGCCGCGATGATCCGCACGTCGGCGGTCTGCACCTCGCGGCCGCCGACCCGGGTGAACTCGCCCTCCTGCAGCACGCGCAGGAGCCGCGTCTGCGCGTCGAGCGGCATGTCGCCGACCTCGTCGAGGAAGAGCGTGCCGCCCCGCGCCTGCTCGAACTTGCCCTGCATCGCCCGGTCGGCGCCGGTGAAGGCGCCCTTCTCGTGCCCGAAGAGCTCGCTCTCGATGAGATCCCGCGGGATCGCCGCCATGTTGATCGCGACGAACGGCCCGGCCTTCCGCAGGCCGTAGTTGTGCAGCGCCCGCGCCACCAGCTCCTTGCCGGTGCCCGATTCGCCGGTGATCATCACGCCGAGGTCGGTGTTCATCAGCCGGGCGAGGATGCGGTAGACCTCCTGCATCGCCGGCGAGCGCCCGATCAGCGGCAGGTTGTCCTCGCGCGTCGGCTCCTCCTCCGGCTGCGCCGGCCGGCGGGTCCGGTGATTGAGCGCCTTGGAGACCTGCCCGAGCACCTCCTTGAGGTCGAATGGCTTCGGCAAGTACTCGTAGGCGCCGACCTCCGCCGCGCGGATCGCCGTCATCACCGTGTTCTGCGCGCTCATCACGATCACCGGCAGCTCCGGCCGCCGCTTCCTGATCGCCGGCAGCAGATCGAGTGCGTCGCCGTCGGGCATCATCACGTCGGTGACGACGACGTCGCCCTCGCCCTCTTCGATCCAGCGCCAGAGCGTGCTCGCCGTCCCGGTCGCGCGCACCCGGCATCCGGCCCGGGTCAGCGCCTGGGCGAGCACGGTGCGGATGGTGCGGTCGTCGTCCGCGACCAGGATCGTGCCCTCCATCGGCTATACCTCCAGCTCGCTGCCGTCGTCGCGCCAGACCGGAAGACGAACCCGGAAGCGCGTCCGCCCGGGCCGGCTGTCGCATTCGACCACGCCGCCGTGGTCGGAGATGAACTTCGATACCAGCGACAGCCCCAGCCCGGTCCCGTTCACCTTCGAGCTGACGAAGGGGTCGAAGACGTCGCGGATCAGATTCTCCGGGATCCCGGGACCATTGTCGGCGATCGTCACCACCAGCGGCAGGCCCTGGCTCTTCTGGCCGGGACGCGCCATCTTCACGCCCGGACTGTAGGCGGTCGCGATCGAGATCGCCCCTCCGACGCGGGGCACCGCTTCGGCCGCATTCTTGAGCAGGTTCTGAAACACCTGCAGCAGCTGGTCGGGATCGCCCGCCGTCGGCGGCAGCGAGGGATCGAACTCCTCCGAGAACCGCGCATGCGCGGCAAAGCCCGCCTGCGCCGACCGGCGGGCCCGGTCGAGGACGTCGTGGATGTTGAGCGGCCGCCGCTGCGCCGGCCGCAGGTCGCCGAACTGCTCGACCCGGTCGACCAGCTTGCCGATCCGCGCGGCCTCGGCCTGGATGAGGCCGGTCAGCTCGCGGTCGGCGTCGCCGAGGCTCATCTCGAGGAGCTGCGCCGCCCCGGAGATGCCCGCCAGCGGATTGCGTATCTCATGCGCCAGCATCGCCGCCATCCCGGTCACCGAGCGTGCTGCCGAGCGATGCCCGAGGCTGCGATCCATCTTCTCGGCCATTCCCTGCGGGTGCATCAGGATCAGGATGTCGCCATCCTCCGAAAGCGGCGTCGCATGCACGTTCTGCAGCGATGGCCGCTGGTCCGCCCAAGTGACGGTGACATTGTATTGCGCGACCGAAACGCCGTTGCGGCGCGCCTGTCCGACCACGTCGAGCACCGCGCTGTCGCCCCCGACGAAGCGGTCGAGCGGCCGCCCGGTCATCTGCCTCAGCGAGATGGCGGCGAAGCTCTCGGTGGCGGGATTGGCCGTCACGACGCTGTCCTTCCCGTCGACGACGAAGGCGGGATAGGGGATCGCCCCCCAGAGCGCCTCGAAACCGTTTCCGCTCATGCTGTAGGGACTGCTTCGGCAGGAAAGCCACGATGCGCTTGCATTGAACGAGAAGCCCTGAATTTCGCAACAGGAATGGCCCGGCCTGCCGCAAAAACAGGCGAGCTACGCCATGTGCACCTCGAACCTGCAGACATCCGCCCAAACCGTAAGCACTGATAGCCTCTCTACCGCACTGCAACCGGGGTGACAAGCGCCGGGAAACTCAATGGCATTGTCGTCGTCGCGGCGATCGACCTATAAGTCCGCGAGGCCCGTGGCGGCGTGAGGACGTGGCGCAGGGTGCGTTTGTGCAGGTTTGATCGCGATGGCGAAACCGATAGCGAATCCGCGATGACCCGACAATCCTACTGCGAACTTATGAAGCAAGGCTCAATCGGGCAACGAAGCCGGATCAGCGATGCCTGAGCGGGTCTCGATCGACGTTCGCACCGGGAACGGCTTCGACGTGCACGCATTCGGCGACGGCGATGCGGTCACTCTCTGCGGTGTGTCGATCCCCTTTACCCGCGCCTTGGTCGGACATTCCGACGCCGACGTCGGCATCCACGCGCTGGTCGACGCAATTCTGGGGGCGCTCGCCGAGGGCGATATCGGGTCGTGGTTCCCGCCATCGGACCCGAAGTGGCGGGGCGCGGCGTCGTCGATCTTCCTCGCCAAGGCCGTGGAGCGGGCCGCAGCGCGCGGCTATGCGATCAGCAATCTCGACTGCACCCTGGTCTGCGAAATGCCCAGGATCGCGCCGCACGTCGCGGCGATGCGGGCGGCGCTGGCAAGGATAACGGCTATCGAAGCCGACCGCATCAGCGTGAAGGCGACGACCTCCGAGCGGCTCGGCTTCACCGGCCGGGGCGAGGGCATCGCGGCGCTCGCCACCGCGACGCTGGTGCGGCCGTGACGCGGCTGATCGCAACCTTCGGCTTCGTCGGCCTGATCCCGGGCGCGACCGGCACCTGGGGGTCGCTTGCGGCGCTGGCGATCGGCTACCTGCTGCACCGGCTCGGGAGCTTTCCGCTCCTCCTCTTCGCGACCGTCGTCGCCTACGGGCTGGGCTACTGGGCGACCAAGGTGGAGACCTTCGAGCAGCACGACCTCGATCCCGGCCATATCGTGATCGACGAGGTGGTCGGGCAGTGGATCGCGCTGATGCCGCTTTCAGCCGGCCTGTGGCTGATGGGGGCGCCCCCTGCCCTTTTCCCCTGGCCGGGCTGGGTCGGCGCATTCGTCTTCTTTCGCCTCTTCGACATCTGGAAACCGGGACCGATCGGCTGGGCAGACCGCCGCAAGGGGCCGACCGGGGTGATGCTCGACGACGTGCTCGCCGGGCTGATGGCGGCGCTGGTGGTGGCGCTCCTTGCCGCGGTCGCGCACGGGTTGCTGCGATGATCGACGAGGCCGCCGCCCGGGCGCTGATCGAGGCGGCGCGCGCGCTCGGCTGGAAGCTCGCGACCGCCGAGAGCTGCACCGGCGGCCTGGTGAGCGCGGCGATCACCGACATTCCCGGGTCTTCCGACGTCTTCGACCGGGGGTTCGTCACCTACTCCTATCCTGCGAAGGTGGCGCTGCTCGAAGTTCCGCAGGCGCTGCTCATCGCGCATGGCGCGGTGTCGGAACCGGTGGCGCGCGCCATGGCGGAGGGGGCGTTGCGGGCCTCGGACGCGGACCTCGCGGTCGCGGTCACCGGGGTCGCCGGGCCCGGGGCGTCGGAGGCCAAGCCCGAGGGGCTGGTGTGGTTCGCGACGGCGACCACGGACGAGACCCGCGCCGAGCATCGTGACTTCGGAGCGCTCGGACGCGGGCGGGTCCGCCAGCTCAGCGTCGAGACCGCGCTGGCGCTGGCGCTTCAGGCGATGTCGGCGCGCCGGCCGTAGAGCGTTGCGGCACGGCGCTCGAAGGCACGGACCACGCGAAGCATCGCCTCGTGAAAGAACAGGCCGATCAAGCGCTGCATCAGTGCCGAGCGGAACTCGAAGTCGACGAAGAAATCGATCTCGCAGGACGTCGGACCCTTTGGATTGAAGCGCCAGCGATTCTGCATGTGCCGGAACGGGCCGTCGAGGTACTCGACGTCGATCCGGTTCTCGTCGGGAAAGAGGCTCACCCGGCTGCCGAACTTTTCGCGGTAGACCTTGAACGAGATCACGAGGTCCGCATCCATCACCGTCGAGCCGTCCGGCATCTGCCGCGTGTCGCGGATGCGCGCGGCGGCGCACCAGGGCAGAAACTCCGGATAGCGGGCGACATCGGCGATCAGCGCGTACATTTCCTCGGCGCTGTAGGGGACGATGCGCTTTTCGGCGTGGGTTGGCATGGCGGCTCGTCGGCGGATTGTCGGGGGGCGAGATTGCCAATAGGATGCCGCGGGAACAAGGCCGAATGGCCGAGCGGGGGCTTCTTCGGGGCATGGCGGGCGGCGACTACGTGATCGACGAGATGATTTCCGCCAAGGCGATCGCCGCGCGGGTCGAGGCGCTGGCGCGCGAGATCTCGGAATACTATGCCGGCTCCGACAAGCTGGTGGTGATCGGGCTCCTGCGCGGCTCCTTCGTGTTCATCGCCGACCTCGTGCGCGAGCTCGACCTGCCGGTGGAGGTCGACTTCCTGGAGGCGTCCTCCTACGGCAACGCGATGGAATCGAGCCGGGAAGTCAGGATTCTCAAGGACTTGAGCGGCGGCGATATCAGCGGGCGCGACGTGCTGGTGGTCGAGGACATCATCGACACCGGCCGCACCCTCAACCACGTGCTCGCGATCCTCGCGACCCGCCGGCCGGCGCGTCTCGAGGTCTGCGCGCTGCTCGACAAGCCCTCGCGGCGCGAGGTCGAGGTCAAGGCGAAATGGGTGGGTTTCGAGATCCCCGACGAGTTCGTCGTGGGCTACGGGATCGATTATGCCCAGCGAAATCGCAACCTGCCGCATATCGGCAAGGTGCGCTTTCTGTCAGAGGGTTAACGCCGAAAGCTCGACGTACATCTCATGTACAAGCGATGTACGTCGCAGGTACGCGACGGTGCCCTCGGGGCGATTGGTAAACGCGGCGCGCGGGCCGGAAGACGCCGGGATCAGCGCGCGAGCCGCGAGGCTGCCAGTTCCGCCACCGAACGGGCGACCGGCGACGCGGCGCCGCCCTCCAGGGACCATGCCATCGACAGCCCGCACCAGGCGAGGATCCAGTGGAGCAGCCGTTCGCGCTCCAGTCCCGCCGCCTCGCTCACCACGGCGAGCCGACGCGCGAAGATCTCGCGGATCGGTCGCGACCGGAACGGTGGGGTCCGACAGATCGGGATTGACGAAGAGGTTCGCGAAGTCGAAGCCGCGCTCGCCGTGAAGACCCTTGGGATCGATCGCGAGCCAGCCGAGGTCCCCGAAGTCGAGCACGTTGTCGTGGTGCAGGTCGCCATGGAGGACGACGACGTCGCGCGGGTCCGCGAGCAGCATCCGCGCCGAGTGAGCACTTCGTTCGAGGATCCCGCCGTGGGCGCGGGCCGCCGGTTCCAGCGCGTCGAAGCGCCGCGCGAGGGGGATGAGCCCGGGAGGGGGCGAACCCGACTGTGGTGAACCCGACACGGCGACGCATGCAGCCGCCGCGCCGTCCGGCACAGGATGCGGCATGCGTCGGCGTCCCTGCCCGCACGCGCCATTGCGGCGAGCGATTGCGGCCCGGTGGCCCGCTGCATCAGCAGGGCGTCGCCGTGGTGAGCGAGGACCGGCGCTGCGCCGGCTCCGTCCCACCAGGCCATCAGGGCGCTGCCGCGGCGTTCCTCCTCGGCGCGCGAGAGCTTGAGCATCGCCCTGGCGGTGGCGGTGCGGACCGGCAGGAGGCAGCCGGTGTGCGTCGCGATCGGCTCGCCCTCCGGCACGAGATGCCAGCGGCGCAGCCAGGGCGCGAACGCCTGCGCGCGCGCGTCCCCGGACCGCGAACCCGCCGTCAGCCGCGGGCGTTCCCGACGAGCTTCCAGAGGCCCGGGACGACCAGCGCCGCGAGGGCGAGCTTGATCGCGTCGCCGATCAGGAAGGGCGTCAGGCCCCAGGCGAGCGTCTGGTCCCAGACCGAGGCGTACTTCGCCGGATCGAACATGCCGTTCGCGATCAGGTAGCCGAGCCAGAGCAGGCCCGGGACGTAGATGAGCACGTTGCCGGCGAGGAGCGCCGACGCCATCCCGCCGACGCTGCGGTCCCAGCCGCGGCGGGCGGCGAAGCCGAGCGCCAGCGTCGCCAGCAGGTAGCCCACGAGATAGCCGCCGGTCGGGCCCATCATGTAGGAAAGGCCGTTGTTGCTGGCGGTCGAGCTCTGGAAGACGTCGAAGCCGAGCGCGCCGACCAGCATCCAGCCCGCCATCGTCGCGAGGCCGAGCCGCGGCCCGTAGGCGGCGGCGATGGTCAGCACCGCGAAGGTGCCGAGGCTGATCATCACCGGCGAGGGCCAGACCGGCACCTTGACCTGCGCCGCGACGGTGAGGGCGAGGATGCCGAGCGCGACGAGCACCGCCCGCTTCAGCCACAGCCCCGCGCCTTGCGCCGGCCAGATCGCTTCGGTCAGGACGTGTCGTGAGGCGGTCTCGGCCATGGCGGTGCGGCTCCTGCGCTGCGAAAGGATCGCCCGAGTCATGACGCAACTGCGTGCGGCGGTCCAGCTTTTACCGCCCCGCCGTCACGCGGCGGCGAGCCGGTCGGCTTCGACGCCGGGCAGGATCGGCCGGCGCGGAAGACCGGGGCATGAGCGGGGCGTGGCCGGCGCCTGACCGGGCGCGCGAACGTTGCCAACGACGGACGGCTCGGTGTACCAAATTCGCATGAGACGGTTCCGGACGCCGAGACGCCCGGAGGCAACGATCTCGACGGGAGGGATTGCAAATGAACGGGTTCACGCGGCGCAGACTGATCGGCACCTCGGCGGCGATGGCCGTCGGACTCGGGCTCGGGCGCGCCTTCGCGGCCTCCGACAAGAGCGGCACGCTGACGCTGCAGGCCTTCGGCGGCGAGGCCGAGCTCAAGGCGATCACCGATGCGATCGGCCGCTTCAACCAGGAGTATCCCAACGTCAAGGTCGACGTCTCGATCGACCCGATCACCAACGGCTGGGGCGACTACGTGACCAAGGTGCTCGGCCAGTTCAACGCCGGCAACGCCGCGGACGTCTACGGCACGGCGATCGAAACCTTCCAGGCCTTCGCCGCGCGCGGCCTCTTCATCCCGCTCGACGACTACGTGAAGTCGCACAGCGACTTCTCCGACTTCGCCCCCAGCCTGTTCGAGCAGTCCAGCTACAAGGGGAATATATATTATATTCCAATTGGCTGGAACAACATCATGATCAATTACAACCGCGACCTGTTCGACAAGGCCGGGGTCGCCTATCCCAAGCAGGGCTGGACCTGGGACGATTTCCGCGAGACCGCCAAGGCGCTGACGGTGAAGGACGCCTCCGGCAACGTCACCCAGTTCGGCTACGAGGTTCCGAGCCAGAACTTCTTCGTCCAGCCGTGGTTCTTCACCAACGGCACCAGCATCCTCAACGCCGACTGGACCGCGTCCAACATGCTCGACCCGAAGGTCGCCGAGAGCCTGCAGTTCCTCTACGACCTCATCCACGTCGACGGCGTCTCGCCGATCCCCGGCAAGGGCGTGATGGACAACGAGTTTCTCGCCGGCCAGGTCGCGATGATCAACCGCGGCCACTGGATCGTGCAGAACGCCAAGCGCGCCGGGCTGAACATGGACGTCGCCGTCGTCCCCGCCAAGGAGAGCGACACCACGGTGATCGGCTTCGGCGGCTACGCGGTATCGAAGACCGCCGAGGATCCCGAACTCGCCCAGGCGCTGGTCTCGGCCCTCACCAGCGTCGAGACCCAGACCGAAGAGGGCATCGGCGGCGGCGGCGTGCCGGGACGCGCCTCGGCGGCGCAGTCGAAGGAATTCCTCGAGTTCCCCCCGAGCGCCTTTCTCTACTACCAGACGCTGCCGCACACCAAGCCCGTGCCCTCGCCCGCCAACTTCCAGGAGGTCGAGAAGATCTTCATCCGCTACTACACCGCGATGATGGCCGGCGAAGTCTCCATCGCCGAGGGCGTCAAGCAGGCCGACGCCGAGCTCAACGCCTCCTTCGAGCGGCTGAAGAAGCAGATGGGGAACTGAGCCGGCCGTCCTGCCTGCGATGACGGAGGCGCCGGCCCGCAACCGACCCTCCGGCGTGCGCCGTGCCCAGGCGCGCGCCGGCTATCTGTTCATCCTGCCCACCTCGATCCTCTACGCCACCTTCGTCCTCGCGCCGGTCGTCATCACCGCCATCCTCGCCTTCGCCTACTACGACCCGATGATGGGCTCCTACTGGGTCGGCTTCGACAACTTCACCCGCTTCTTCACCGACCGCCGCTCGCTGCAGATCCTGTGGAACACGCTGCGCTTCGCGCTCTTCGCGGTCAGCTTCAACGTCTCGGTCGGGCTGCTGCTCGCGCTCGCGCTCAACCGCGCGATGCCGGGGTGGCTCCTCTACTTCTTCCGCCTCGCCTTCTTTCTGCCGGTGATCATCGCCGCGGCCTTCGTCTCCATCGTCTGGAGCTACTTCTACGCCGACGACCTCGGGGTGATTAACTACTACCTGCGGCTGATCGGCCTGCCCGCGGTGCGCTGGCTGACCGACGCCGACCAGGCGATGACCTCGATCATCATCATGGACGTCTGGAAGAACACCGGCTTCTTCATGGTGATCTTCATCGCAGCACTTCAGGGCGTGCCGAGGAACATCCTCGAGGCCGCGGTGATGGACGGCACCCCGGCCTGGCGGCAGTTCTTCCGCATCACGCTGCCCTGGATCTCGCCGGTCGTCTTCTTCTGCATCGTCTACGCCTCGATCGGCGCGCTGCAGGTCTTCGAGTCGATCGTGATCCTCACCGCCGGCGGCCCCGGCGACGCCACCCGCTCGCTCTCGATCCTGATCGTCGAGGAGGGCTTCGGCAGCTACCAGATCGGCTACGCCGCCTCGATCTCGATCGTGCTGCTCGCCCTCATCCTCGCGATCACCGCGGTGCAGCAGATCCTGTCGCGCCGCTGGGTGCAGTCGTGAGCGCCGCGTTCGCCTCCCGCGCCGCCAGCCGCTGGATCGACCGCGCCATCCTCGCGGTGATGCTGGTCCTCGCCGCCGCGATGCTGATCCCCTTCCTCTGGCTCTTCTCGATGTCCTTCCGCCCCTCGGCCGACGCCTACCGGCTGCCGCCGAGCTTCTTTCCGCCCAGCCTCGACCTCGCCAACTACAAGGCGGTGCTGGCCTCCCGCGTGCCCTTCCTGCAGATCTACTGGAACTCGGTGATGATCGCCGTCGTCGTCACCGTCTCCCAGCTCGTCACCTGCACGCTGGCCGCCTTCGCCTTCGCCCGGCTGAACTTCCCCGGCCGCAACAGCCTCTTCTTCGTGCTCCTCATCGGCCTGATGTTCCCCGCCCAGGTGACGATCCTGCCGATCTACCTCGGCTACGCCAAGCTCGGGCTGATCAACCGGCCGATCGGGCTCGCGCTGATGTATCTCACCTCGAGCTTCGGCGTCTTTCTCGTCCGCCAGTTCATGCTGAGCCAGCCCAAGGCGCTCGAGGAAGCGGCGCTGATGGACGGCGCGGGCTATCTCAAGATCTTCTGGCGCATCTCGCTGCCGCAGCTGCGCCCCGCGCTCTCCGCCCTCGGCATCATCACCTTCACCCAGACCTGGAACTACTATTTCCAGGCCAAGGTGCTGCTCGGCAAGGACGCCGCGATGACGCTGCCGATCGCCATGGACGTGCTGCGCGGCTACCTCTCCTCCGGCAACCTCTCGGTGGTGATGGCGGCGATGAGCATGTCGATCCTGCCGGTCGTGCTCCTCTTTCTCATCGCCCAGAAGTTCGTGATCGAGGGCATCACGATGACCGGCATCAAGACCTGAAGGACCAAGACCCATGTGGGACGACCTCGTCGGCATCGACCATCGCTTCGCCTATCACGGCGAGCGCACGCGCTACCTCGCCTTTCCGCTCGGCGGCATCGGCGCCGGCGGCTTCTCGATCTCCGGCAGCGGCCGGCTCATCGACTGGTCGATCAGGAACCGCCCCGCGCTCCAGGGCTACAACGGCTACTCGCACTTCGCGATCAAGGCCGAGAAGGACGGCGAACTCGTCGACGCCCGGGTGATGAACGGCCCCTACGACCTCAACCCCTCGGGCGCGCCGGGCCTGAGGAAGATGTTCGACGGCTTCGGCCACGGCGCCAACCGCCAGACGCTGGCCGGCGTGCCGCATTTCCGCGAGGTCGACTTCTACGGCCGCTTCCCGGTGGCGGATCTGGTCTTCCGCGACCGCCAGTTTCCCGGCGGCCTCAGGATGACCGCGTTCTCGCCGTTCATCCCGATGAACGCGCGCGACAGCGGCATGCCGGTGGCGATGTTCGAGGTCGAGATCGACAACAACACCGACAGCCCGCTCACCTACACGCTGGCCGGCACCCTCGGGAACTACGGCGCCAACAGCGGCGACCACAGCTTCGCGCAAGCGACGGCATCTCCAGCCTCTTCCTCACCTCCTCCGACCCGGACCTCAAGCCCACCGACCGCGGCAACCTCACCATCGCCACCGACGCTGACGGACGTCGAGCACACCGACCACCACTTCCGCGGCCAGTGGTTCGACAACCTCGCGGTCTTCTGGAAGGAGTTCGCCCGCCCCGGCCCGCTGCCCGCCCGCCACTACGACGCGCCGCGCACCTCGCGGCACATGAGCCTGCAGCCCGAGCACGCCACGCTCGCCGCCCGCGTCACCATCCCCGCCGGCGAGCGGCGCAAGCTCCGCTTCGTCATCTCCTGGAGCTTCCCCGAGGGCGACATCTACTGGGCCTTCCGCACCAGCCCCGACGCGCCGATCCCCGACAAGCCGACCCCGTCCTGGAAGAACTGGTACGCCACCGAATGGCCCGACAGCCGCGCCAGCGCCCGCGAGGCGCTGACCCGCTGGGACGAGCTCAAGGCCGAGACCCTCGCCTTCCGCGACGGCCTCTTCGGCTCGACCCTGCCCGCGGAGGTCATCGACGCCGCCAGCGGCACCCTCGCCCTGCTGCGCACCGCCACGGTGATCCGGCTCGAAGGCGGCGAGATCTGGGCCTGGGAGGGCCAGCACACCCAGGACGGCTCCTGCGAAGGCTCCTGCACCCACGTCTGGAACTACCAGCAGGCGCTCTCCCACCTCTTCCCGGCGCTGGAACGCACGCTCCGCGAGACCGAGTTCGCCTACAACCAGCTCCCGACCGGCGGGCTGACCTTCCGCCAGAAGCTCCCGCTCGGCTCCGGCTTCGACGTGATCGGCCCCTGCGCCGACGGCCATTTCGGCGCCATCGTCAAGACCTGCCGCGACTGGAAGCTCTCCGGCGACACCGACTGGCTGCGCCGGCTCTGGCCGTCCGTCCGCCGCGCCATGGAATACGCCTGGAGCCCGGAGAACCCCGACCGCTGGGACCCGCAGGCCTCGGGCATCCTCTCCGGCCGCCAGCACCAGACCCTCGACATGGAGCTCTTCGAGCCGAACTCCTGGCTCGGCTCGATGTACGTCGCGGCGCTCCTCGCCGCCTCGGAGATGGCCGCCGCCCTCGGCGAGACCGACTTCGCCGACATGACCGCCGAGATGGCCGCCGCCGGTGCTGCCTACATCGACAGGGAGCTCTTCAACGGCCGCTGGTTCATCCAGAAGATCGACCTCTCCGACAAGGCGGTCCTCGCCCCCTTCGACACCGGCCGCAAGGCCGGCGTCCTCGCCGACGGCTTCCTGGAGACCTACTGGTCCGACGAGTTCGGCGAGCTCAAGTACCAGATGGCCGAGGGCTGCATCTCCGACCAGATCCTCGGCCAGTGGCACGCCGAGGTCGCCGGCCTCGGCGGCTTTCTCGACGCGGACCACGTCAAGACCGCGCTCAAGGCGGTGCACGACAACAACTTCCGCCCCGACCTCTCGGAGCACTTCAATCCCTGCCGCAACTACGCCTTCGAGGACGAGGGCGGGCTGCTGGTCGCCACCTACCCCACGGGCGTGCGCCAGCCGATGGTCGCCGCCCCCTACGCCGAGGAGGTCTGGACCGGGCTCGAATACATGGCCGCCTCGCACATGATCATGCGCGGCCTCGTGGACGAAGGCCTCGCCATCGTCCGCGCCGCCCGCGACCGCCACGACGGTTCGAAGCGCAACCCGTGGAACGACATCGAGTGCGGCTCGTACTATGCCCGCTCGATGTCGGCATGGCAGCTCGTCAACGCCTTCTCCGGCCTCGCCGCCGACTTCGTCGCCGGCCGCCTCGGCTTCGACCCCAGGCCCGACGGCGACTTCCGCCTGTTCTGGGCCGCCGGCACGGCCTTCGGCACCCTCTCCCGCACCGGCGGCGCGCTACGCCCTCGCGGTCCTCGGCGGCACCCTCCCCGGCTGCGAGATCGCCGTCGAAGGCGTGGGCGCCCACCACCTCGCCGCGCCGCTGGCCGCCGGTGAGAGCGTTGCGCTGGAGCTCGCCTGATGCGCCTGCCGTCTGCGGAAAGGGCAGCGCCCGCCGCGCGGGTGGGCGGGCGGGGCGCGGCGGGCGCTGCCCGGCCCGGGCGCCGTCACCGGACCCCGCCGCGCGACAACCGGAGCAGAATTCCGTCGACGCCGGCCGGACTCTCTCTCCATGTCAGCGCGTCAGCTCTCCTGCACGACGTGTGCAGCCGGTCCTCCGGCTAGCCCGATGGCCACGATCGAGCTGCGCGCCGTCCGCAAGAGCTTCCAGAGCCTCGAGGTGATCCACGGCATCGACCTCGCGGTCGAGGATGGCTCGTTCACCGTCTTCGTCGGACCTTCGGGCTGCGGCAAGTCCACGCTGCTGCGGATGATCGCCGGCCTCGAGGAGGTCACCTCGGGAGAGGTCAGGATCGACGGCGCCCGCTGCGACCATCTGATGCCCGGTGCGCGCGGCATGGCGATGGTCTTCCAGTCCTACGCGCTCTATCCGCACATGAGCGTCGAGCAGAACCTGCGCTTCGGGCTGGAAAACCAGCGCCTGACCAAGGCCGAGGTCGCCGCCCGCGTCGCCACCGCCGCCGAGATCCTGCAGATCGGCCACCTGCTCGCCCGCCGCCCGCACCAGCTCTCCGGCGGCCAGAGCCAGCGCGTCGCCATCGGCCGCGCCATCGTCAAGGAGCCCAAGGCGTTCCTCTTCGACGAGCCGCTCTCCAACCTCGACGCCGAGCTGCGCATCCGCATGCGCGGGGAACTCGTCGCGCTGCACCGCCGCCTCGGCGCCACGATGATCTACGTCACCCACGACCAGGTCGAGGCGATGACCATGGCCGACCGCATCGTCGTGCTGCAGGAAGGCCGCATCGAGCAGGCCGGCACCCCGATCGAGCTCTATGCCCGCCCGGCGAACCTCTTCGTCGCCCGCTTCCTCGGCGCGCCGCCGATGAACCTGCTCAAGGGCACGATCGTGCCCGGTGGCGTCGCGCTCGACGGCGGCTCGCTCGACGGCGGCGGCCGGCTCGCGCTCACCGACCGCGACCTGCCTCCCGAGGGCACGCCGGTGAGCGTCGGCATCCGCCCCGAGCACGCCGAGCCGGGCGAGGGGCCGATCGAGATCACCGTCGGCAGCGTCGAGATGCTGGGTTCGGAAACCATCCTGCATGGCGAGACGGCCCTCGGCTCGCCCTTCACCCTCGCCCGCCGCGGCATCAGCCGCGCCGTCGCCGGCGACCGGATGGCGGTCGCCTTCCCCGAGGCCTTCGTCCACCTCTTCGACGCGGAGGGCGCGACGATCGCCCCCCGCGCCGACTGGCGTGCGGCCTATCTCACCTGATGCCGGCGTCGATCAGGTCGACCAGCGAGTCGATGGTCTTCGGCGTCACCGTCCCGGCGCCGGTGTTGAGCGTCAGGCCCGGCATCTTGTACTTGGCGCTCATCACGCACTGTACCACCGGCATGAACCCCTGCAGGTAGAGGAGCTGGTCGAGCGTCGCGCTGACATAGCCCGACTTCAGCCCGTCGATCGTCGCCGGCGCGAGGTCGATGCCCGCCACCACGATGTCGCCGGGCTTCTTGCCCGCCTTCGTGAGCACGTCGCCCATGATCCCGGTGACGCCGCCGTGCTGGGTGCCGATCGCCTTCAGATCCGGATGCGCCTGGATGTAGGCGACCAGCACCGGCACCCCGAGCGAGGTGTCGCTGTTGACCTCCTGGGTGATCTCCAGCCGGTCGACCTTCAGCCCCGCTTTCTCCAGCGTGTCGGCGAGCCCCTTCTCGGACTGCCCGCGCTCGGCCTGGCTGAAGACGCCGTAGACCATCGCCTGGTCGCCCGACTTCAGCCCCTGCGCCAGCATCGCGTTGGCGGTCAGCACACCACCCTGGTAGAGGTCGACCCCGGCATAGCCCATGCCGTTCGGCCCGAACTCCTCCTGCAGGTCGGTCATCGGCGAGTTGCCGACGGTGACCACGATCCCCTGCCCGACCGCGTCCTTGACGATGTCGTGGAAGGCGGCGCTGCCGGGGTGGCCCATGATCTCGATGCAGGCGGGCTTGGCGGCGACCGCTTCCTTGAACTGGTTGATCATCGTCTCGGGCGCCCAGGCGGAGAACTGCTCCTTGAGCTCGACCCCGAGCGCCGCCGCGGCCTGCTCGGCGCCGGTCTGCCGCGCGAGCGTCGCCCCGTCACCGGGATTGCCGCCCATCTGCATGTACATGACCAGCCCGTCGCCGATCGGTGCGTCCGCGGCCGAGGCCGCACCCCCCAGCGCCGCGGCGGCCGCCGCGCCGGCGAGAAGCGTCGTGATCCGTCTCATTCTTTCTTCCTCCCTTTTTTCCGGGATCCCGAAAGGCGGTCCCGTCCTTACCCGGCCCTGCGGCCGAATGCCCCGTAGCCGCGCAGGCGGGCGAAGAACGCCTGCCGCCGCACCGGCTCTTCGATGAAGAGGTAGGAGACGACCGCCACCAGGAACACGAGCCCCTGCACCGTGCGCACCCAGGCGCCGGTAAGCCCGCTCGCGACCAGCCCCGCCTCGATCATCCCGATGATGAGGCACCCGAAGACGGTGCCGATGAGCGTCGCCCGCCCGCCGAAGATCGACGTCCCCCCGATCAGCACCGAGGCGATCGCGGTCAGCAGGTACCCCTGCCCCTGGTTGCCGAAGAAGTTCTTGTTCTCCAGCGTGAGCATGATCGCCGCGAGCCCGGCGAGCCCGCCCATCAGCGTGAAGATGCGGATCTTCTCCTTCTCGACGTCGATGCCGACGACGCGCGAGACCGCGTTGGAATCGCCGATGAAAAGCACGCTGTCGCCGAACTTGTGCCGGTTGAGCACGAACCAGAGGACCACCACCACGATCACGGTCCAGAACGCCTGCATCGGCAGCTGGGCAATCCAGGTCGTCTCCGATCCCGCGAACGGCCGTCCGACGATCACCTGCCAGACCGAGCTCTCCTCGACCCCGCGCAGCGCGTAGGACTTGCCGCCCGAGAGCACCGTCGCCATTCCCGCCCAGAAGAACTGCGTCGCCAGTGTCGCCATGAACGAGGGAATGCCGACGCGGGCGACGAGAAAGCCGTTCACCCAGCCCACCAGCAGCCCCGAGGCCAGTGCCGCCACCACCGCCAGCCAGCCGAGGTCGTGCTCCTTGAACAGCACCGCGAAGATGAAGCCCGAGAACGCGATGATCGCCGGAAAGCAGAGGTCGATCTCGCCGGCGCCGATCACGAAGGTGAGGCCGACCGCGAGCAGGATCAGGGGCGGCAGCGTCGAGAGGAAGGTGGTGTAGATGAACGGCTGCAAAAACACCTGCGGGGCCGTCCACATGAAGAGCCCGAGCAGGCAGCAGAATACCAGCACGATCGGCAGCCCTTCGACCTTCTGCCACCAGGCCGGCTCGCGGTTTCTCGCCATCGTCACGTCCCGTGCTGCAGGTCGATCAGGTATTCGGTCAGCTCGAGCACCGACATCTCCCTCGGCGCGATCTCGGCCACCACCGCGCCGCGGTCGAGGATCACCAGCCGGTCGGCCACCGCGTGCACATGCGCGAGGTTGTGCTCGATGTAGAGGCAGGCCCGCCCGCTCTCCTTGATCCGTCGGACGAAGTCGAGGACCTTGCGCACCTCGGCGACCGCGAGCGCCACCGTCGGCTCGTCGAGCACGATCAGGTCGGCGTTCCAGTGCATCGCCCGTCCGATCGCGATGCCCTGCCGCTCGCCGCCCGAGAGGTTGGCCACCGTGGAATCGACGGTGATCCCGACGCCGCGAAAGCCGATCGCCTCCTTCAGGATCTGGTCGGCGATCGCCTTCTGCTTGGCGATGTCGATGAAGCCCCAGCGGTTGGTGATCTGCCGGCCGACGAAGAAGTTGCGCCAGAGCGGCTGCTTCTCGGCAAGCGACTTGTCCTGGTAGACCGTCTCGATCGACAGGCCGTGCGCCATGCGCACCGAATAGTCGGCGAGGTCGAGCTCGCGGTCGCGCACGAAGATCCGCCCCGAGCTCGGCGCCAGCACCCCGGTCAGCACCTTGATCAGCGTCGACTTGCCGGCGCCGTTGTCGCCGATGAGCCCGACGATCTCGTTGCGCCCGACCGCGAGGTCGATGTCGCGCAGCGCATGGATCGCGCCGAAGTACTTCTGCACCCCTTCGAGCCGGACGATCTGGCGCCAGTCCGCGTCGCCGCCCTCCGTGGAGACCGACTCCGCCGTCATCGGCGCCCGGACATCGATGAAGCCCGCCGCGGCGTCTGCCGCGGGCGCCCGCTCGGCTGCATGGTTGTCCTCCCTTCCAACCAGTTCGCTACGAGACCGCCGTTCGCCCGTTACCCGGCGTTCCCGTGCGCGTCTCTCGGGGGCAGTATCCACCGGATCGCGAGGCCGCGCAAATGCTGAAGTGACGCCATGGCAGGGGCTTAAGCACTGCCTGCGGATTGAACCGAGGCGCTTCGTCCTGCCCAAGGCGTGACCAATCGACGCGCCCACCGCCCGCCGGCGCCGGCCGCCGCGTTGCAGCGCGCGGTCGCGCGGCGTAGACAGTCGCGATGGAGGGCCTTGAACCAGACCGGGTGGCAAAGCTCGCCGGCTCCGTCATCGACGACATGCTGGCCGAGGTGCACGCCAGGCTCGCGCCGGTCACCGAAGGCGCCGCCGCGAGCTACATCCCCGAGCTCGCCAGGGCCTCGCCGGACTGGTTCGGGATCTCGATCGCCACCGTCGACGGCCAGGTCTACGGCGTCGGCGATACCGAGCAGCCGTTCAGCATCCAGTCGGTCTCCAAGCCCTTCATGTACGGCTACGCGCTCGCGACGCACGGGGCCGAACAGGTGCTGGCGCATGTCGGCGTCGAGCCCACCGGCGAGGCCTTCAACTCGATCGTGCTCGATACCGACCACAACCGCCCGTTCAACCCCATGGTGAACTCCGGCGCCATCGCCATCGCCTCGCTCGTCCCCGGCGCCACCGCCGACGAGCGCCGCGGCAACATGCTCTCGCTCTTCGACCGCTTCGCCGGCCGGCCGCTGGAGGTCGATCGCGCCGTGCTCGCCTCCGAGAACGCGACCGGCCACCGCAACCGGGCGATCACCTACATGATGCTCAATTCCGGGATGGTGCGGAACGACCCGGACGAGATCCTCGATCTCTACTTCACCCAGTGCTCGATCAGGGTGACGACCCGCGATCTCGCGGTGATGGCGGCGACGCTCGCGAACGACGGGGTCAACCCGCTGACCGGCGAGACGGTGCTCGGCCCGGTCGACGTCCGCGACGTGCTGACGGTGATGTCGAGCTGCGGGATGTACAACTACGCCGGCCAATGGGCGTTCGACGCCGGCATGCCGGCGAAGAGCGGCGTTTCCGGAGCGCTGATCGCGGTGATCCCGGGGCAGATCGGCATCGGGGTCTTTTCCCCGCCGCTCGACACCTACGGCAACAGCGTCCGCGGCGCCCGCGCCTGCCTCGAGATCTCGCGCGCCTTCGGGCTGCACGTCTTCAGCAACCGCCCGAGCGTCGGCGCGGTGATCCGCCGCGAGGTGCGCGCCGACGCCATCGCCTCCAAGCGCCGTCGCTCGCTCGACGGAGGTTGCCCTGCTCGAGGGCGAGGGCGCGCAGGACCGTCGTCCTGGAGCTGCAGGGCGCGCTCTACTTCGGCTCCGCCGAGCGCCTGCTGCGCCGGGTGGCGCAGCTCGACGAAGAGGGCGCGCTACGTCATCGTCGACTTCCGCCGCGTCTATCAGTCGGACGCGCCGGCGAGCGAGCTCATCCGGCGGATGTGCGCCTCGGCGAGCCTCTCGGGGCGGACCCTGCTCCTGACCGGGCTTCACGCCGGCGGGGCGCTCGACAGTCTGCGCAACGCAGTCGAGGGCCTCGGCGAAACCGGCGGGGTGCGGATCGAGGCCGACATCGATACCGCGCTCGAGTGGTGCGAGGACCGAATCCTCGACGGCCTCACCGGCGGCCACGACATCAACAAGTTTTCGCTCGCGCGCCTCGAAATTTTCCACGGCCTGACCCGCGAGGAGTGCCGGGTCCTCGAGACGATCGTGCAGCCGATGACCTTCGACAAGGGCGAGGTGATCCTGCGCGAGGGCGATCCTGCGCGGGTCTTCTTCGTCCTGGCGCGCGGGTCGGTGCGCATCGCGCTTACCGTCGCGGGCGAGCGGATGCGACGCATCGCCGGCATCGGGCCGGGCCTGCCCTTCGGCGAGATGGCGCTCTTCGACGGCGGCCGTCGCTCGGCCAACGTGATCGCCGAGGAGTCGGTCGTCTGCTACGGCATATCGGTCGAGAGCCTGCGCGAGATCTCGGTCGAGCACCCCAACATCATGGCGACGATCCTGGCGAACCTCGCACGCGACCTCTCCGAGCGGTTGCGCCGCGCCAATCGCGAGTATCCGTGCGCTCGACTGAATTCGGCCCGGCCTTCCGGCGCAGCCGACCGGGCGCCGCTAGACCCGCCCGCAGCTCGAAATCGGCGAGGAGCGCGGTGGTCCTGCGGAGCCGCCGCGCCAGCCGGCCTGCGATCGAGCGGTGGAGATCGGCGAGGAGCGCGGGGTCCGCGCCCTGCATTCGCGCAAGCGCCTCGGCATCGAGCCGCAGGAACACGCTCGGCTCCTCGGAAACCACCCGCGCGGTGCGCGGGATCTCGGCGTAGAGGCCGATCTCGCCGATCAGCGCCCCGGGCAGGCAGCGCGCAACCACGACCGGCGCACCCGCGGCGGGGATCACCTCGGCGCGCAGCATGCCCGCTTCGAGCACGAGCAGGAAGTCCGAGCTTGCCCCCTGGGCGATCACCTCGGTGTCCGCCGGGACCGACACGCGCTCGAAATAGCCCGGCACGTCGGACTGCGGATGCCGCCGGCGAAGCTCCTCCACGAGGTCGGGGATCGTCTCCTGCGAGGGCGCCGCGGCGATCAGCGCCGCTTCCACCTCCTCGAGCGCGTCCTCGAGCCGCGCCATGAGCCGGGGCGGGTTGCCGCCCTCCTGGACCCCGAGGAGCCGCAGCGCGACGGGGTCGAGACCGGTGAGCATCAGCACCGTGCCCCGGGCGCCGCAGATCGCGGCGAGCTGGCCGAAGGCACGGGCGGCCGACACGTCGAGACCGCGCACCCGGGCGCCGTCGATCAGGACGAAGCGCGGCCGCGGATCGCGCTCCAGCGCCGCCTCGATCCGGCTGACCAGCCGATGCGCCGTGCCGAAGAAGACATAGCCGGCGAGGACGTAGATGACGGCTTGCCGGCCCTGCTGCTCGAGCCAGGCCTGGTCGGCGTCCGAACGCTCCACCCGCGAGCGCATGCGCGCGGCCGTGGTCTCGAGCCGGACGAGATCGACCCGGGCGAAGGCGAGAACGAAGAACAGCGCCGCGGCGAGGATGCCGACCGCGACGCCCCAGAGGAACCCGGTGAGCGCGGTGACGACGGGGATGATCAGCACGATGGCGTAGTCGGCCGGCTGCAGGCTGCTGCGGTGATCGACCAGCGCCTCGATCAGCATGCTGAAGCCGATCACCAGCACCAGGAGCGCGAAGAGGCCGACCGGCAGCGCCGCGATCACCTGCGCGCCGAGGACCAGCGCGAGCAGGCTGGCGGCGGCGGCGATCAGCCCGTTCGCCCGCCCCTCCGAACCCGTCCGCCGCGCGATCAGCGTCGCCGACAGCACGTGATACCCGACCGGTGCGCCGCCAAGCGCCCCGGCGAGATTGCAGAGGCCGATGCCGCGCAACTCACGATCGGGGTCGATACGCTCGCCGGTCACCACCTCGAGCGCCGAGCCGCTGAGGAGCGCGGTCGCGCAGGTGAGCCCGACGATCGCGAGGATCGCCGGCGCCTGCCCGGCCACCGCGCGCCACTCGATCGCGAGCGGTTGCCACCCACGCAGCGCCGGCAGGAAGCCCCCGGCGGGAAAGGGCCCCAGCAGCAGCCCGTGCGCGCGTGCCTCGGCGATCGGAACCCCGGAAAGCCCGAGTGCCAGGTAGAAGACGGCAATAGCGGCAACCAGTCCGAGCGGCATCATCAGCGGGTTGGGGTAGCGGCGAAGCAGCAGCGTCATCGCGGCCGCGCCGACCGCCCAGGGCACCCAGCGGACCGGATTGCCGGGCGCGAAGAGCACCGCGAGGTTGCCGATGTCGACCGGCGCCGCGACCGCGATCCCGAGCCCGCCCGCGACCAGCAGATAGCCGGTGGCGGCGAGGAACCCGCCGAGCACCGGGTACGGGATGAACCGTGCCACGAACCCCAGCCGCAATCGCCCGAGCAGCCAGGCGCTGAGGCCGCTCGCAACGCTCGTCAGCACCACCAGCGCCACCGTGGTCGCGAAGGCCCGCTCCGCCGGCAGCGCCGCGAATCCGGCGACCGCGAGCGACAGCACGATCGCCGGCGCGTCCTGCGGGCTGCAGATGGTCCCGCGGTAGCCGAGCACGAAGGTTCCGACCAGCGCCATCGGCACGGTGCCGAGCAGCGTCAGCGCGACGCCGCGGTCGAGGAAGCGCGCGAGATCGCCGTGATAGATGATCGCCGCGACCGAAAGGTTGAGCGTGATGGTGAACGCCCCCACCGCCAGCGCGGTCAGCGACAGCAGCGCCAGGCGCCGGCTCAGTGCGAGCACTATGCGCCCACGTCCGCCGCCTCGGCCGCGACGGCGGCGAAGACCGTCACCGGGGCCGCCATGCCCTTGAGCTCGATCGGCGGCAGGCTGTCGAAATGCACGAAGGACGCCTCGGCGAGCGCCGCGCGCACCGGCGCGGAGACGAGGATCGCATCCGGCGGCGCTGCGGCGCAGAGCCGGGCGGCAAGGTTCACCACCGCCCCGAGCACGGTGAAGTCGAGCCGCTCGCGCGCACCGATCGCTCCCATCACCACCTCGCCGGTCGAGATGCCCACCCCGACGTGCAGGTTCCAGTCGGGATGCGCCTCGAGCAGATCGGCCAGCGCCTGCTGGATCTCCAGCCCGCAGCGCACCGCGTCCTCCGCCATGCCCTCGCCGCGAAAGACCGCGACCACCTCGTCGCCGATGAACTTGTCGACGTCGCCGCGGTTGCGCTCGATGATCTCGGTCTGGACGTCGAGGTAGCTGTTCAGCATCTCGACCACCACCTCCGGCTGGTTCGCCTCCGAGAACGAGGTATAGCCGCGGATGTCGGAGAAGAGTACCGCCACGCTGCGGCGCTCGCCGCCGCGGGCGACCCCGGCGGCGTCGGCCGCCTTGATCGCGGTCACCGTCTCGCGCGAGACGAACTTCATCAGCTCGAGCCGCTCGCTCAGCTCGCGGATCATCGTGTTCATCCGTCCCGCGAGATCGCCGAGCTCGTCCTTCGTCCGCACCCCCTCGACTCGCGCCGCGAGATCGCCGCGCCCGACCCGGGCCGCCACCGCGCCGATCCGCAGGATCGGTCCGGTCAGCCGGGAGGCGAACAGGACCGCCGCCAGCGCCGCCACCCCGAAGCCGACGAGGCCGACGAGGAGGACGTTCCGCACCATGTGGTTCACCACCGCATAGGCGCTCGCCTCGCTCAGCTCGCTCACCACCGCCCAGGGAAAGGAATCGGGAAAGGCATAGGCGCCCAGCATCGCCTGCCCGTCCGGCCGCACGTAGCCCTCGATCGCCTCGGGCCGCGCGCTGGTCACGATCATCGGCACCGCATTGGCGACGATCGCCCGGTCGGACAGGTCACGCGGCTGCGCCTCGAGCACCGTCCGGCCGCTCGCGTCGACCACCTCGACCTCGCCGCGCTCGGTGAACGGGTTGCCGCGCACGATATCGGCGAGCGGGCTCAGGTCGAGCTGCGCCGACAGCGTCACCGCGCGCCCGGCCAGTCGGGTCTTCAGCGGCAGCACCACCGTCGCGAGCCAGTCGCCGGTCGTGGCGAGTTGCCGCGGGATGAGCTCGCCCGAGCGCCCGTCGCGGCGGATCGCCTCGATCTCCGCCGCAGGGCTGCGCAACGTATCGATCGGATCGAGCCGCTCGCTGGTCAGCCGCCGCGAGAAGGCCTGATCGGTGACGAGGATCGGCAGGTCCGAGCCCTCGACGGTGAGCTGCAGCGCCACGATGCCCTGGATCTGCGCGAGCCCCAGCGTCAGCAGCGAGACCTTCTGCTGCACCCCGAGCGCGTCGTCGTCGACGCCGTTGCGGATGACCAGGAGCGGCGTCAGCCAGTGCCCGTGCACGGTGGTGTCGAAATCGGCGGCGATCCCCGCCGCCACCTGCGTCAGATCCTCGTTGGCCGCGCTCTTCAGCTCGTCCCGCGCGATCCGCACCAGGTTCTGCCCGACCAGCGCCAGCGGCGCCGTCGCGATCAGCGTCGCGAAGACGAAGAACTTGGCGCGGAGCGGAAAGCGCATGCCCGGCTACTCCCGCGCGGTTGCATGCACGATCGCGGTGTCGCCCGCCACCCCGCAGGCGAGCCCGGTGGTATCGCGGGCCTCGACCCGGACCGTGTAGTCGCCGGGCTTGGCGAAGCGGTGCCGCGCGACCGCGCTCGCCGCGCGGCTGCCGTCGCCGAAGTCCCATTCGACCCGCACCCCCTGTCCGTCCGGGTCGAAGGCGTCGGCCGCGTCGAAGACCACCGTGTCGTTGGCGGCCCCGACCGGGGTGTCACGATCGGGTCCGGCGTCGACCACCGGCGGCGCGTTCACCAGCACCGAAGCCGCGTCGGTGCCCGTCGAGCAGGCCGAGCCGCTGTCGTCGGTGACGGTGAGCGTCACGTCCTGCGGCCCCGCCTCGGGGAAGCTGCGCTCGACATGCGCGCCCTCGAGCACCACGCCGTCGCTGAAGCGCCAGCGCCAGCCGGTGAGCGTGCCGTCGGTGTCGCCGGAAAGGCCGGCGTCGAAGGCGACGGTATCGCCCGGACAGACGATCCGGTCGGGACCGGCCTCGGCGACCGGCGCACGGTTCACCCGCACGTAGACCTCCTCGGTGCGGCGGCTCGAGTCGAGCCCTTCTCCGTCGTCGAGCGTGACCGACACCGGGAAAAGCCCCGGCTTGTCGAAGGCGTGGTCGGCCTTCGGCCCCTCGACCTCGACCCCGTCGCCGAACAGCCAGACCGACTTCAGCGCCGCGGCGTCCTCCGCCACCGTCCAGGCGTGCGGCACGCCCGGGCAGAGCGGCAGCGGCGCGGCGAGGCCGGCGTCGGGCGGCGGGCTCACCACCACCGTCCGGGTTGCCGCGACGGCGCTGTTGCCGACGCCCGCGTCGTCGGTCGCCACCAGACGCACCTCGTAGCTCCCCGGCGCCGCATAGCGGTGCTGCGCCTGCATCCCCTCCGCCGTGCTGCCGTCGCCGAAGTCCCAGGCGTAGCCGGTGATCGCGCCGTCGGCATCGCGCGACCCCGAGCCGTCGAAGAGCACCAGCGCCCCGGCGGCGATCCGGTCGGCGACGTCGATCACCGGAGCGGGCGGCGCATTGACCGTCACCAGCCGTCGCGTCTCGATGCTGCCGCAGCCCTCGCTGGCGCCGGGAAGGTCGGCGCGCAGCAGCACCGTCCGTTCGCCCGGGCCGGCAAAGGCATGCGTCACCGTCGGCCCGGTCGCGCTCGCGCCGTCGCCGAAGTCCCAGGTGAAGCTCGCGCCCTCGACGTCGACGTCGCCGACGAGCGCGGCGTCGAACGCGGTCGGCACGCCCTCGGCGACCCGGTCCGGCCCGACGATGCTGATCTGCGGCGCCGCAATGACGTTGACCGTGGTCTCGTCGGTGTCGAGCGCGCCGCAGGATCCGCGGGCGTCGCCGGTGATCGTCAGCGTCACCGTGTAGGAGCCCGGCCGCTCGAAGACGTGCGTCGGCCGCTCGCCGCCGCCGGTGGAGCCGTCGCCGAAGTTCCACGAGAAGGCGTTGACCGCCCCGTCGGCATCGGTCGAGTGCGAGCCGTCGAGCCGCACCGTCTGGTTGGTGCAGGCCTGGATCGGCGGCCCGGCGTTGGCGATCGGCGCCTCGCGGACCACTGCCGCCACCCGGTCGCTGTGCACCCCGATCGGCAGGCCCGATTCGTCGTGGACCGTCAGCGTCACGGTATAGACCCCCGGCCGCTCGTAGGTCTTGCTCGGGTTGACGATCTCTGCCCGCGTGCCGTCGCCGAAGTCCCAGTCGTAGAGCAGCAGGCCGCCGTCGGGATCCTTGGAGGCGCTGCCGTCGAAGAGGATCGCGTCGCCCGAGCAGACGTCGCGGTTGCCGCCGGCCACCGCCAGCGGCCGGGCGTCGATCACCACCCGTGTCGAGGCGACCGCGACCGCGTTGCCGAGCCCGCTGCCGTCGTCGACGGTCAGCTTCACCGGAAAGACGCCGCTGTGCGGATAGGCATGGGTGACCACCTCGCCCTCCGCCGGCGCCGAGCCGTCGCCGAAGTCCCAGGTATGGATCAGGTGGTCGCCGTCGCCGTCGCTCGAGCCGGACCCGTCGAGCGTGACGTAGAGGTCGTCGGTGACGATCTCCTCCCCGGCGTCGGCGACCGGCGGATGGTTGACCCGCACCGCCACCTCGGCCGCTGGCCGTGGCGTTGGCCGCACCGCTCGCGTCGGTCACGGTGAGCTGGGCGCTGTGCACCCCGGGCGTGTCGTAGGTGCGCTCGGCCACCGCCGTCGTCACCGGCGCCGCGAGGTCGTCGAAGTCCCAGCGATAGGACGCGATGCTGCCGTCCGGATCGTAGGAGGCGCTGCCGTCGAAGCGCACCGGCTGTCCCGGCTCGACCAGGCGGTCCGGCCCGGCGGCGGCGACGGGCGGCGCGTTCACCGCCACCACCGCCTCGTCGACGTCGAAGGCCTCGGGCAGGCCGGTGTCGTCGCGCACCGTGAGCTGCACCCGCTGCAAGCCGGGCGTGTCGAAGGTACTGGGCGACCCGCGGTCCATGCGCCTCGCTGCCATCGGGGAAGCGCCAGGTCCAGTCGGTGACGCTGCCGTCCGGATCGACCGAGCCCGAGCCGTCGAGCACCACCTCCTCGCCGGTCGCCGCCACCAGATCGGGACCGGCGTCCGCGATCGGCGCCGCGTTCACCCGCACCGTCGCCGTGTCGCGCGCGACGTTGAGCGGCGCGCCGCTGTCGTCGCGAACCACCAGCGCCACCTCGTAGGTGCCGGGCCGCGCATAGGCGTGCCGCACCACCTGTCCCGAGGCGGTCGCGCCGTCGCCGAAGCTCCAGTCCCAGCTGGTGATCCGGCCGTCCGGGTCACGCGAGCCGCCGCCGTCGAAGCTCAGCTCGCTCACCGCCACCGACTGGTCGGGGCCGGCATCGGCGATGGGCGCGGCACTGACGGTCACGTCGATGCGTGGTCTCGCGAAGTCGCCGACGGCGTCGCGGAATCGTCGGTCACCGTCAGCGTCACCGGATAGACCCCCGGCGCCGCCCAGGCGTATTGCACCTCCGGCCCGGAGCCGCTCGCGCCGTCGCCGAAGTCCCACGCCCAGGTCAGGATGGCGCCGTCGGGATCGCTCGATCCCGCCGCGCTCAGCTTCGCCACCTCGCCGACCGCGATCGGCCGGTCCGGCCCGGTCGCCACCGGGACCGGCGGCGCGTTCACCCGCACCGGCGCGGTGTCGCTCGAGGTCGCGTTCGCGACGCCCGAGTCGTCGGTCACCGTCAGGGTCGCGACGAAGCTGCCCGGCGCGGTATAGGTGTGCGTCACCACCACCCCGTCGGCCCCGCTGCCGTCGCCGAAGTCCCAATGGTGCGCGACGAGGGTGCCGTCGACATCGTAGCTCGCCCCGCCCGCGAAGGTGACCGGCTCGCCCGGTCGCGGAGACCTGCGCCTCGCCGGCCTCGGCCACCGGCGGGGCGTTGACCGTCACCTCGCGCGTCGCCACGCCGAAGTCGCAAGGATGGTGCGAATCGTCCTCGACCCGCAGCACCGCGCGATAGAGCCCGGGCCGCGCATAGGCGTGGCTCGCCGTCGCGCCCTCGGCCTCGGCCCCGTCGCCGAAGCTCCAGCGGAACCGGGTGAGCGGGCTGTCGCTCGGCTTCGATCCGCTGCCGTCGAACGCCACGGGCTCCCCCGGCGCGGCGACCACCGCATCGCCGGCCGCCGCCAGCGGCGCCGGCCGCACGTGCACCGGCACCGTCACCTGCGCCCCGCGCGCCACCGCATCCCCGGCACCGAGCACGTCGAGCACCGCCTGGTACTGCCCGGGCGCGGCGTAGGGATGCGCGATCACCGCCGCGTCGCTCTCCGCGCCGTCGCCGAAACGCCAGTGAAACCCGAGCGGCGGCCGCGCCGGTCGAGGCCGAGGCGTCGAAGGCGACCGAGGTGCAGTTCGCGAGCGGCCGGGCCGAGGCCACCGGCACCGGCCGCGGCGACGCCGGCGCCGCGCAGCGGCGGCATCGCCAGCGGCACCGGCTTGCCGTCGCCGTCGAAGAGCGCGAGCGTCACGTCGTTGGGGCTCTCGCAGCCCGCCGCGCAGGGTGAGCGCCGCCGTCTCCCTCGGGCGCATCGAAGCTGTCGATCCGCCACTCGTCCTGTCCCGAGGCCTTCAGCTTCCGCTCGCCGAAGGTCGAGACCAGCGCCAGCTCGCCCTCCGCGCCATCGAAGCTCTGCAGCCTGAGCGGCGTCCCCGCCGGTACCGCGAAGCGCAGCTCGGTCGGCGGCTCCCTGTCGCGCCAGCGGATCGTCGGCTCGTAGGCGAAGAGCTGCGCCTCCGCCGGCGGGTCCGAGCGGTCGGGCGACAGGCTCGCCTCCACCGTGAAGGCGTTGCCGTAGTCGCCGGCCTCGCCGATCACGTCGAGCCGGAAGTAGGCGCGGCCGTCGACCACGTCGCCCTGCGCCGCGGTGAAGGGCGCAAGCGCCACCCAGGTCCCGTCGGTCGCGCTCGACTCGTCGAACCGCCGCTCGGCGATGACCCGGCCGCCGGCAAAGCCCGCATAGGCCGGATCCACCGCCGCCGGCGCCGCACCATCCGCGACCTCGCGCCGGCAGCGGCGCACCCGCAAAGGCGCCCGCGCCGCCCGAGAAGCGGTAGAGCATCCGCGTCGGCTCCTTGCTCCGCCCGTAGCGCGTGTCGTTCGCCCCGGCAGGCTCCGGATCGAACACCCGCAGGTAGAGCCGCTCGGGATAATCCGCCGGCACGCTGACGAAGATCCGCTCCATGTGATCGGGATCGCCCTCGCGGCTCGGCGCCTCGGGACCGTAGACCACGATCAGCGGCGCCGGCTCGGCGGCCGCGACCGCCGAGGCCGCAAACAGCCCAGGCCAACAGCATCCCCGTCAGCTTCCGCATCGAACGCCCTCTCCCCGACCCGGCCGCTTCACGGCTGCCGCCTGGCGGCGTTGCCCGCGTAGTCCTCGACCGTCACTTCCACCAGCTTCAGCGCCCCCGGCTCCGCCGGCAGCGTCTCGCGGCACTCCCCCGCGGAACCGTCGCAGCGCAGGAACCCCCGCCGCTCGACCCCGCCGATCGTCAGCACGAACGGCGCCGCCTGCCGCAAGCCCGAGGCGTCCTCGGCCTTCACCGTGATCACGATCGCCCCGTTCGCCCCGTCCGGCCGGCCGACCTCGGCCGAGAGGATTTGCGGCGGGTCGACGTCGATAGACCGTCTCGACCCGCTGCACCGCGACGTTGCCGACCGCGTCGGTCGCCACGAGCTCGATCGCGTTCGTCCCCGGCACCAGGTTCGCCACCGCGTCGAACCGCCCGTCCGTGACCTGCGCCGGCGCGCCGTTCACCGTCACGCTCACCGCATCCCCGGCCGCGCCGGCAAGGTCGAGCCACGCCTGCCCCGTCGCCGCCGGCGGCGGGGCATCGAGCGCCAGCGCCGGCGCCGTCGCATCCTGTCGCGCGGTGAACGCCGCCGTTCCCTCGACCGCGCCCGTCGGTCCGACCACCTCGATGCGATAGGCGCTGCCCGCGGCACTCGCCGGCACCGTGAAGCGGAAGCTGCCGGCGTCCCCGACCAGCGTCTGCACCGCGAGCCCGCCATCGGCATCCAGCACCCGGATCTGCGCCCCGGCCTCGGCGTCCGAGCTGCCGGTGAGGTCGAGCGCCGCCGCCTGGGTGAGGAGCGCGCCCCCGGCGTCGCGCGGCGCCGCCGCGTCGAGCGTGATCCGAACCGCGCCGCCCGGCCGGTAGACGAAGCCGCGGCTGCGCTCGGTGCGGTTGCCGGCCGCGTCCAGCGCCGCCACCGTTATCGTGTTCGCCCCCGGCGTCGCGGTGACCGCCGTGGTGAACTGCCCGTTGTCGCCGACCGGCACGTAGCCGCCGTTCACGGTCAGCTTCGCGCCGGGCTCGCTCTCGCCCGACACCGTGACCTCGGCGGCGGTGACGATCTCGCCTTCCTTCGGCACCGTGAAGCTGACGAAGGGCGGCGTCTGGTCGTCGAGAACGCGGAAACGCCGGCTGAGGCTGCGCACCCCGGGCAACCCCAGCCGGTCGAGCGACGAGACCCGCCAGTAGTGCTCGCCCGCAGCCAGCCCCTCGACGCGGTGGCTGGTGTCGCGCACCCCCCACTCCGAGGCCTGCATGGTGTTGAAGTCCGCATCCGCCGCCACCTCGAGCCAGTAGCCCTCGGCCCCCTGCAGCGGCTGCCACGTCAGGGTGACGGCGGCATCGTAAATCTGCGCCCCGTCGAACGGCCCCGTCAGCTCGGTCCGCGCCAGCACCTGGGTCCGCTGCGCCTCGCCCGAGGCGGTCACCACCGCGCCTTCGTTCTGCCCGATGCTGATCTTGTCGCCGCCGCGGTTCACCTGCAGCGCCGGCGTGTCGTAGTTCGCGAAGCGCGATTCGTCCCCGTCGTGCTTGACCCAGAAATCGGCCGACTGCGTCTCGGTCTCGAGCCCCGCCACCTGCACCTCGAAATTGCTGCGGTCGCCGAGCTGGTTGAGGAGCGCATAGAAGTCGCCGTCGACCAGGCTCACCTTGGTGACGTCGCCGCCGGTCAGCGGGTCGCTGCGCATCTTCTGGATGATGGCGTTCGAGTTGGGATTGAGTCGCAGCCGGCTCAGGTCGCGAAACGTCACCTGCGCCGTCGATCCCGAGAGCGTGCGCACCCGCTCGAACTCGACCAGAACGTCGTGCACCGAGCGCTGCGACCAGCGCGGCTGGTCGGGCGAGCGGCCCTCGACGTCGCCCTGGGCGTCCGACACCACCGCCTCCGCCGCCCGGTCCCGCTGCGCGAGCGAGATGGTCAGCGCCTTGCCGGCGAACTCGCTGGCGACGCCGGCATAGCTCACCACTTCCGTCCACGCCCCGTCGCCGCGCCGCTCGACCGCGGTGTCGCGATTCTCGATCGCCGCGCCGATCTCCTTCGGCGCGAAGATGCGCGCGCCTTCCGCCGTCGCCTTCTGGATCGCCGCGAGCGAGGTCGCGAGCGCCCCGTCCGCCGCCGCCACCTGCTCGACCGGGACGAGGAGATGCGCTCCGGGCCGCAGGTCGGCCGGCGTCGCAACCCCGCTGAGCTCGAGGATCTGCGGCCAGAGATCGGGATCCTTCAGGTAGCGATCGGCAACGCCGCGGATCGTGTCGCCCTGCTCGAAGACCACGGTTTCCAGTGGTCCCTCGACCGGTGCCTTCGCCGCCGCCAGCGCGAGGGGCAGCGCGACGAGCAACACCGCCGCACGGCGCGCGGCCCGTCGCAGGCAATGCCTAGCCGCGAAATCCATCGCGCGTTATCCCCCCGGAAACGGTTCCGACTGTTGAGGATTTATCGGTTGTATGCAACCGTCCAACGAACCCGCAGCGGTGAGGTTAAGCAAAGCCCAATTCCCCCGCCCGGATCTCTGGAGGCGCGGACGCGAAGCCGGTATCGTCGCCGCCATGCGGACCCGGGCCCTTCTCGCAGCGATCAGTGTCGGCCTTCTCCCCGTCTTCCCGGCCGTCTTCCCGGCGGTAGCGGACACCCCGACCCTGCGCTGGGATGGCCTGGCCGGGCCGCCGCCGCTCGACCACCATGCCCCGCGCCCGGGGGCGGCGGCGACGCTCGGCCGGCGCTGCACCGCGGACCGAGCACTCTGCATCCGCCAGGCGGCCTACATTCCCGACGTCTGCCGCGCCGTCGAGGCGCTCGCCCGCGACAACGCGCTCGATCGCGAGGTCTTCGCCCGCCTGCTCTGGAAGGAGAGCCTGTTCGACGCCGCCGCGGTCAGCCCGGCCGGCGCCCAGGGCATCGCCCAGTTCATGCCGGAGACGGCGCGCCGGCGCGGGCTTGCCGACGCCTTCAACCCGGCCGAGGCGATGGCCGCCTCCGCCCGCTACCTCGCCGATCTCAGCCGCGACTACGGCAACATCGGCCTCGCCGCCGCGGCCTACAACGGCGGCGAGGCGCGCGTCGACCGCTTCCTCGCTGCCAAGGAGAGACTGCCGGCCGAGACCCGCGCCTACGTCGAGGCGGTCACCGGCGTCCCGGTCGAGGCCTGGCGCGACGCGCCGCCCGACGCCGCCGACCTCGCGCT
Organism: uncultured Alphaproteobacteria bacterium; assembly: GCA_963737485.1. GTDB lineage: Bacteria > Pseudomonadota > Alphaproteobacteria > Rhodobacterales > Rhodobacteraceae > Amaricoccus. The sequence goes on from CAVTSR010000016.1 coordinate 335,131, forward strand.
CGCGAGCAAGGGCTCGTTCCAGCAGGACTGCGTCGCCCGCGCGGCGAAGCGGACATATGCGTCGCCCGAAAAGCCGCTGCCGCCCTGGGGCGTCGTCGTCGCGTCGAACCGCAGCAGCGACGGCGCCGAGCGGCAGGTCGCCCGGCTCCGGAACCGCCACGGCGCCCTGCTGCGCGCCGAGGCGGTGCGCTACACCCGCGGCCGGATGCCGGGAAATGCGGCAGCCCCTGGTCTTCGCGCAGATCGGCCGCGACAGCCGCGCCGACGCCGACGCCCTCTGCCGGCGGCTGCAGGGCGACGGCGCCGACTGCCTGGTCCGCAAGAACTGACCCCGCGGGGGTTCCGCTTTCCGCCCGTCGTGGCCGACCCGACGACGACCGCGGGTCCCTAACCCGCGAGAGGTTCGGGCCGCGATCTGCTCGCACTGCTCGCGTGCGAGCAGATCGGTAAGCAATTGAAATTCAAAGGAAAAGCTTTTTAGAATTTACCGGATTTAAAGGATCTCCGACAGCGCGGTCCCCTGGAGTTCAGTCGTCGTTCGCGACCCGGAAGTCCGCCGGCACCGACCGCTCCGCCACCAGCCGCGCGTTCGGCAGGTCGTTCTCTTCCATCTTCGTGCGCAGCGCCTCGCCGGTCAGGCCGTAGCCGTCCCAGCGGGCGATGAGCCGCGCCTCGACCACCGGCATCGGCACGTCGAGCTGCACGGTGGCATCGAACAGCCGCCTGAGCGGCGCCCACGCCGGATCGTCGAGCAAGAGGTAGTTGCCCTCCACCACCACCGTCCGCACCGCCGGCTCGATGATCCGGGCCCCGGCGCGCGCGATCTCGATCGAGCGGTCGAAGACCGGCACCGCGACCGCGCGGCCGTCGTCCGCCGCGAGCCGGGCCAGCGTCGCCGCCAGCCCGTCCACGTCGAAGGTGTGCGGCGCCCCCTTGCGCGGCCGGTGCCCGCGGGCGTTCAGCACCCCGTCGTCGAAGTGAAAGCCGTCCATCGCCAGCACCGCGGCATCCTCGAGCCGCCCGGCCAGCCGCTCGGCGAAGGTGCTCTTGCCCGAGCCCGGCGGCCCCGCGACCGCCACGATGCGCCGCGCACGCCCCTGCCCCGCCGCCAGCGCCCGCACCAGCCCCTCGAAATCGGTCTCGACCACCGGCCCCTTCCCCCTCGCCCCTCCTGTGCGGCCGCGCCCGGACGGAGATGACGCATGCCGCTCCCCGGGGACATACAGTGCCGGCTGAGCGCCGCCAAGCAAGCGGCGCGGGCAGGCGCCGCCCACTTTCAGGCAATCCCCGAAGCACCTCAGCGAAGCGGCGGCTTTGCGCACGGGCCGGAACAGGCGACAATGCTCCGGTTGCGGCGCCGTGAGAGCGCCGGTCAGGGAGCGCGAATGACCTGCGAGGTCCGATCCGTCCGGTGGCTAAAGCTTGCGCACTGCCCGTGCAATCCGGGGCAGCGGCGGGCTATTTGTACGGATGAGGCCGATCCCGGTTGCGGCGCGGAGGCAATCGGCTGTCTGATGACACGAATGGAGGCATCACGTTGACCGCCACGCGAAGCGAGATCCGCTTTCTTCTCAATGACCGCGAGGAGCGGCTGACGGGGGTCCGCTCGTCGGACACGCTGCTCGACCACCTGCGGCTGGCCCGCCGGCTGCGCGGCACCAAGGAGGGATGCGCCGAAGGCGACTGCGGCGCCTGCACCGTGCTCGTCGGCCGGCGCACGCCGGACGGCCTCGTCTACGAGCCGGTCAACGCCTGCATCCGCCTGCTCGCCTCGGTCGACCTCTGCCACGTCGTGACCGTCGAGCACGTCGCCCGCGGCGAGACGCTGCACCCGGTCCAGGCCGCGATGGTGGATCTGCACGGCAGCCAGTGCGGCTTCTGCACCCCCGGGTTCGTCATGTCGCTCTACGCGCTCTGGATGCGCAAGCCGCAGGCGACCGGCGCCGAGATCGAGGAGGCGCTGCAGGGCAACCTCTGCCGCTGCACCGGCTACCAGCCGATCATCGCCGCGGCGAAGGCCGCCGGCGCGACCTCGCCCGCCGGCGATCCGCTCGTGGCCGAGCGCGCGCGCGTCCTCGCCCGCCTCGCGGACCTCGACGACGGCGCCCGCGTCGACATCCGCAACGGCGACGACCGCGTGGTCCTCCCCGCCTCGGTCGACGATCTCGCCGAGGTGCTCGCCGAGATCCCGCAGGCGACGATCGTCGCCGGCTCGACCGACGTGGGGCTCTGGATCACCAAGTTCATGCGCGACATCTCGCCCGCGGTCTTCGTCGCCCACCTCGCCGGGCTGCAGCGCATCGAGGTGACCGAGGAAGGCGTCAGCATCGGCGCCGGCGTCAGCTACGACAGCTTGCAGGCCGTGCTCGACGCCGAGTTCCCGCACCTCTCGGGCTACTGGCGCCGCATCGGCGGCTGGCAGGTGCGGGTGATGGGGACCGTCGGCGGCAACGTCGCCAACGGCTCGCCGATCGGCGACACCCCGCCGCCGCTGATCGCGCTCGGCGCCACCGTCACCCTGCGCAAGGGCAGCGAGCGCCGCACGCTGCCGCTCGAGGCCTACTTCATCGCCTACGGCAAGCAGGACCGTGCCCCCGGCGAGTTCGTCGAGTCGATCTTCGTTCCGCGCCCGCCCGCCGGCACGCTCAACGCCGCCTACAAGATCACCAAGCGCCGCGACGAGGACATCTCCGCCGTCGCCTGCGGCCTGCAGCTCGCGATCGCCGACGGCCGCGTCACCGGGGCGCGCATCGCCTTCGGCGGCATGGCCGCCACCCCCAAGCGCGCCGCCAGGGCCGAAGCCGCGCTCGTCGGCCAGCCCTGGACCGCCGAGACCGTCGCCGCCGCGCAGGCCGCCCTCGCCGAGGACTTCGCCCCGCTCACCGACTGGCGCGCCTCGGCCGACTACCGCGCGACGGTCGCCCGCAATCTCCTCCGCCGCTTCTGGCTCGAATCGAGCGGCGACGCGGCGCAACTCGTGCGCGAGGTGGCACTCTGATGGACCAGAAACTCGCCGAGCCCGCCATCCGTGGCGGCGTCCACACCCCGCAGCGGCACGACAGCGCCCACAAGCACGTCACCGGCGAAGCCGAGTATACCGACGACATCGTCGAGCCCTCGGACACGCTGCACGCCTACCTCGGGCTCTCCGACCGGGCGCACGCCGAGATCGTCTCGATCGATCTCGACGCGGTGCGCGCGGCGCCGGGCGTCGTCGGCGTGCTGACCGCGGCCGACATCCCTCACAACGACGTGAGCCCGGTCGGCAAGCACGACGACCCGATCTTCGCCGAGAAGGTCGAGTTCCACGGCCAGCCGCTCTTTGCCGTCATCGCCGAGACCCGCGACGCCGCCCGCCGCGCCGCGAAGCTCGCCCGGGTCGAATACCGCGACCTGCCGCACGTCACCGACGTCGCGGCGGCGGTCGACGCCGGCTACCCGCACGTCACCGAGCCGCTGAAGCTCGAGCGCGGCGACGTCGAGGCGGCGCTGGCGAAGGCACCGCACCGGCTCAAGGGCCAGATGCGCGTCGGCGGCCAGGACCACTTCTATCTCGAGGGCATGATCGCCCTCGCCGTCCCCGGCGAGGACGACGACGTCACGGTCTACTCCTCGACCCAGCACCCCTCCGAGGTGCAGCACATGGTGGCGCACGTCCTCGGCGTGCCCTCGAACGCGGTGACGATCATCGTCCGGCGCATGGGCGGCGGCTTCGGCGGCAAGGAAACCCAGCCGAACCTCTTCGCCTCGGTCGCCGCCGTCGCCGCCAAGAAGTGGCGGCGCGCGGTCAAGCTCCGCCCCGACCGCGACGACGACATGGTCGCGACCGGCAAGCGCCACGACTTCCTCAACGACTACGACGTCGGCTACGACGAGACCGGGCGCATCCTCGCGGTCGACGGCATCTTCGCCGCCCGCTGCGGCTTCTCCGCCGACCTCTCCGGCCCGGTGACCGACCGCGCGCTCTTCCACGCCGACAACGCCTATTACTACCCGGCCGTAAGGCTGGTCTCGAAGCCGATGAAAACCAACACGGTTTCGAACACTGCGTTCCGCGGCTTCGGCGGCCCGCAAGGGCTGATCATCGCCGAGCGCATCATGGAGGAGATCGCCTACGCCCTCGGCAAGGACCCGCTCGAGGTGCGGCGCGCCAACTTCTACGGCGACACCGACCGCAACGTCACGCCCTACCACCAGACCGTCACCGACAACATCATGCAGCGCATCGTCGATGAACTGGTGGAAAGCTCGGACTATGCCGCCCGCCGCGACGCCGTCCTCGCCCACAACGCCAAGGGCGGGGTGATCGCCAAGGGCATCGCGCTCACCCCGGTCAAGTTCGGCATCAGCTTCACCGCCACCTGGTACAACCAGGCCGGCGCGCTGGTGCACATCTACAACGACGGCTCGATCCACCTCAACCACGGCGGCACCGAGATGGGCCAGGGGATCAACACCAAGGTCGCCCAGGTCGTCGCCGACGTCTTTCAGGTCGACATCGACCGGGTCAAGATCACCGCCACCAGCACCGGCAAGGTGCCCAACACCTCCGCCACCGCCGCCTCGTCCGGGTCGGACCTGAACGGCATGGCGGCCGAGAACGCCGCCGAGCAGATCAAGCGCCGGCTGATCGACTTCGCGACCGAGCAATACTCGGTCGAGCGCGCGCAGGTGGTCTTCGAGCCCAACTGCCTGCTGATCGGCAACCGCCGCGTCGCCTTCGACGACTTCATCAAGGAAGCCTATCTCGCCCGCGTCCACCTCTCGGCGGCGGGCTTCTACAAGACGCCGGACATCCACTGGGACCGCGCCGCCGGCAAGGGACGCCCGTTCTACTACTACGCCTACGGCGCCGCGGTCTCCGAGGTCAGCGTCGACACGCTGACCGGCGAGTATCTCGTCGACCGCACCGACATCCTGCACGACGTCGGCCGCTCGCTGAACCCGGCGGTCGACAAGGGCCAGATCGAGGGCGCCTTCATCCAGGGAATGGGCTGGCTCACCACCGAGGAGCTCTGGTGGGACGACAAGGGGCGCCTGCGCACCCACGCGCCCTCCACCTACAAGATCCCGGTCGCCTCGGACCGGCCGGCGATCTTCAACGTCACCCTCGCGCACTGGTCGGAGAACCGCGAGGCGACGATCCGCCGCTCGAAGGCGGTCGGCGAGCCGCCGTTCATGCTCGGCGTCTCGGTGCTCGAGGCGCTGTCGATGGCCGTCGCGAGCGTCGCGGACTACCGCGAATGCCCGCGGCTCGATTCGCCGGCGACGCCCGAGCGGGTGCTGACGGCGATCACCCGGCTGGCCGGGCCGGGCAGATGACCGTCCGGCCGGATGATCTCGACCGCTTCCGCGGCGACCAGAGTGCCGCCGCCCTCGTTCGCGTCGAGACCGCGCGCGGCTCGACCCCCCGCGACCGGGGCGCGTGGATGGCGGTCGGGCCGCAGGCGATACTCGGGACGGTCGGCGGCGGCCAGCTCGAATACATGGCGATCGACACCGCGCGGGCGATGCTCGCCCGCGGCGAGGACCGCACCACGCTCGACATCCCGCTCGGCCCCGAGATCGGCCAGTGCTGCGGCGGCCGCACGCTGCTCTCGGTCGAGCGGCTCGATGCCGGCGGCTGGGAGGCTTTGCGGGCCGAGATCGGGGACGCGCTCCGGGCGCTTCCCGAGGTGCACATCTTCGGTGCCGGGCACGTCGGCCGGGCGCTCGCCGCGGCGCTGGCGCTCCTGCCGGTCCGGCCGGTGCTGGTCGACCAGCGCGCCGAGGAGCTCCGCCTCGCCGCTCCCGCGATCGACGCGCTGCTCACCCCGCTCCCCGAGCAGGCGGTGCGTCACGCCGCGCCCGGCGGCGCCTTCGTGGTGATGACCCACGACCACGCGCTCGACTTCCTGATCGCCCGCGAGGCGCTGGCGCGCGGCGACGCCGCCTACGTCGGCATGATCGGCTCGAAGACCAAGCGCGTCTCCTTCGACCGATGGCTCGCGCATGCCGCCGTCGACGAAGCGCCGATCGACACCGCCCCCCTCGTCTGCCCGATCGGGGCCGAGGGTCGCCCCGACAAGCGCCCGGAAGTGATCGCCGCCTTCGTGGCGGTCGAGATCATGCGGCACCTCGCCCGCTGGCAGCCAACGACCCGTGCCTCCCGACCGATACGCCCAGGAAACCGAATGACCGGATCCCCGAGGACCGCACGGACGGCCCCGGCAGGCTCCGGCGGACAGTGAGAACCCAAAAATGCTGGAAAGCTACTTCAAGCTGCGCGAGCACGGCACCAACGTGCGCACCGAGCTCATCGCCGGACTGACCACCTTCCTGACGATGGCCTACATCATCTTCGTCAACCCCCAGATCCTCGCCACCACCGGCATGGACCACAACGCGGTCTTCGTCGCGACCTGCGTCGCGGCGGCGCTGGGGTCGGCGATCATGGGCCTCTACGCCAACTGGCCGATCGCGATGGCGCCCGGCATGGGGCTCAACGCCTTCTTCGCCTTCACCGTCGTCGGCACGATGGGCTTTGCCTGGCAGCAGGCGCTCGGTGCGGTCTTCATCTCCGGCTGCATCTTCCTGATCCTGACCGTCACCGGCGTCCGCCGCTGGCTGGTCGCCGGCATTCCGCACTCGATGCGGAGTGCCGTCGCGGCCGGCATCGGCATGTTCCTCGGCATCATCGCCCTGAAGAACGCCGGGATCGTGGTCGCGAGCGAGGCGACCTACGTCTCGCTCGGCCACATGACCGAAGCCGGCCCGCTGCTCGCGATGCTCGGGTTCTTCCTCATCGCCGGGCTCGACGCGCTGAAGGTGAAGGGCGCGATCCTGATCGGCATCCTCGCCGTCACCGTCGTCTCGATCCTCGCCGGCGTCAGCCAGTTCGGCGGCATCGTGTCGGCCCCGCCCTCGATCCTGCCCACCTTCCTGCAGCTCGACATCCTCGGCGCCTTCGGCAAGGGGATCTTCCACGTCATCCTCGTGTTCGTGCTGGTCGAGGTCTTCGACGCCACCGGCACCCTGATCGGCGTCGCCAAGCGCGCCGGGCTTCTGACCGAGGGCCCCAGCAACACCAACCCACAGCTCGGCAAGGCGCTTCTCTCGGACTCGACCGCCATCGTCGCGGGCTCGCTCCTCGGCACCTCCTCGACCACCGCCTACGTCGAGAGCGCCTCGGGGGTGCTCGCGGGCGGCCGCACCGGCCTCACCGCGCTCACCGTCGCGGTCCTGTTCCTGCTCGGCCTCTTCTTCGCCCCGCTGGCAGGCTCGATCCCCGCCTTCGCCACCGCCCCGGCGCTGCTCTACGTCGCGTGTCTGATGATGCGCGAGCTCGTCGACATCGACTGGGACGACATCACCGAGGCCGCACCCGCGGCGCTCACCGCGATGATGATGCCCTTCACCTACTCGATCGCCAACGGCCTCGCCTTCGGCTTCATCAGCTACGCCGTGATCAAGGCGATCACCGGCCGCGGCCGCGAGGTGCATGCGGCGACCTGGCTGGTGGCGGCGCTCTTCCTGATCCGCTTCGCCTTCTTCGTCGAATAGGGCGGAGCGAGGGCCGGCACGCCGCCGGCCTCGCAATCGAGACGACCCTTGGCGCCGACCCGGTTGAGATCCGGCCGGCGCCGAGGCGAACACTCGCCCGACACCATATGCTCGAGCTGGTTGCGCAACGCGCGCTGAGGAGACCCGATGGCCGAGAAGATCCTGCGCGGCCGCGTCCTGCGCTTCCTGTCCGAGCCCGCCGGGCTCGACGACACCGCCTCCTACGCCTACGAGGAGGACGGCGCGATCCTGATCCGCGACGGCCGCGTCGTTGCCGTCGGCCCCGCCGCCGACCTCATCGCCCGGGCTCCCGAAGCCGACGTCGTCGACCATCGCCCGCACCTGCTGATGCCCGGCTTCATCGACACCCACATCCACATGCCGCAGGCGCAGATCATCGCCTCGTGGGGGGCACAGCTCCTCGACTGGCTCAACACCTACACCTTCCCGGCGGAAGCGAAGTTCGCCGACCCCGCCCACGCCGCGCGGATCGCCGGCGCCTTTCTCGACCTGCTGCTCGCCCACGGCACCACCACCGCGGTCGCCTACTGCTCCTCGCACCCCGCCTCGGTCGACGCCTATTTCGCGGCGGCCGAGGCGCGCGGCCTGCGCATGCTCGGCGGCAAGGTGATGATGGACCGCAACTGCCCCGAGGGCGTCCGCGACACCGCCCGGTCCTCCTACGAGGACAGCAAGGCGCTGATCGCGCGCTGGCACGGCAGGGGCCGCGCCCTCTACGCCATCTCTCCGCGCTTCGCGATCACCTCGACCCCGGAGCAGATGGAGATGGCGCAGGCGCTGGTCGCCGAGCATCCCGATCTGCACATGCAGACGCACCTCTCGGAGAACCGCGACGAGATCGACTTCACCCTCTCGCTCTACCCCAAGGCGCGCGACTATCTCGACGTCTACGAGACCTATGGGCTGCTCGGACCGAAGAGCCTCTTCGGACACGCGATCCATCTCTCCGACCGGGAGACTGCGGCGATGGCGGCCAGCGGCTCGGTCGCGGTCTTCTGCCCCACCTCGAACCTCTTTCTCGGCAGCGGGCTCTACGACAAGATCGGCCTGCGCGAGCAGGGCGTCCGCCGCGCCATCGCCACCGACGTCGGCGGCGGCACCAACTACTCGATGCTGCGCACCCTCGACGAGGGATACAAGGTCCTCGCGCTGCGCGGCCAGAAGCTCGACCCGCTGCTGGCGTTCTGGTGGATCACCCGCGGCAACGCCGAGGCCCTCGGGCTCGCCGACACCATCGGCACCCTCGCCGCCGGAAGCGAAGCCGACGTCGTCGTGCTCGACAGCGCCGCCACCCCGGCAATGGCGCTCCGGCGCGAGACCGTCACCACGCTGCCTGAGGAGCTGTTCCTGCTCGAGACGCTCGGCGACGACCGCTCGATCGTCGCCACCTATATCGCCGGCGAGCGCTGGTCGCGCGCGGCTAGTTTGACTGACCGTCTGCGCAGGCGGAACGTCTCTTTTCGCGAAATTTCACTTCCCGCAGACTGTCGGCACCGGGAAAATCTGGCCGCGCAGACGAAAAACTATTTGCCGTCAGCGCCCGAGTGGCGATTATGGCCCGCGGCAGGTCGGTTCTGAAGCGCCCCGGGTAGTGGGCGGAGGGCGTCGCTGCCGATACGAAGGGAGGACATCATGAAGCCTGCATTCCCGCTCGCGGCCTGTGCCGCGGCGCTCATCCTCGGCGCTCCCGCCGCCTTCGCTCAGACGACGGGAACCATCGCCAAGGCGGTCGGCGGCTACAGCTTCGACGACGCCGCCAAGGAAGGCCCCGACACCAAGGACTTCCACTCCAAGGACGGGCACCTGACCTTCGCCATCGTCACCCACACCGCCGGCAACGGCTTCTTCGACCCGGTCTACGTGGGCGCGAAGGTGGCGGCGGACATGATCGGGGCGAACCTCGTCATGCTCGGCTCCGAGGCCCCGGTCGACGACATCCCGCGCGAGATCGAGATCCTGAACCAGATCATCCAGGACCCGACGATCGACGGGCTGATCCTGACCACGCCGCAGGTCGGCGCCTACAACGACATCGTCAAGCACATGCTCGACCAGGGCATCCCGGTGGCGACGACGAACTCCTTCGACCCGACGATCTACGACCGCGACGGCATCAGCCATACCGGCCAGAGCGCGGCGGCGGCGGCGATCGGCGGCGCGGCGATGGCCAAGTGCATCCTCGACAAGGGGATCGACAAGGGCTCGATCCTCTTCCCGTCGCAGACCACCGCCGGCAACGTCGAGGTCAACACCCGCGTCACCGACGCCTTCCAGGCGACGGTGACGGCGCTGAACGACGCGGGCAAGCTCGCGGACTTCACCGTCGACGCCGGCCCCGACCAGATCGGCATCTCGGTCAACGACCAGGACATCGCCGGCTCGATCGTGACGCTGATCGAATTGCGCGGCGACGTCGTCGGCATCTTCGGGCCGAACGGCGCGGTCACGCCGGCGATCGTCGATGCGGTGACGCAGAAGAAACTGGAGAACCAGATCTGCGCCTTCGGCTACGATCTCGGGCCGAAGCAGATCGAAGGCATCAATTCCGGCGCGCTCACCGGCTCGCTGGGACAGCAGCCGTTCCTGCAGGGCTTCTGGCCGGTGATGCAGCTCTACCTGCAGATCGACCGCGGCGTCGCGGCGGCCAACCTCGACACCCGCGCCCAGGTGGTGACCAAGGACAACGTCGCCAGCGTGGGCAAGCGCTTCGAGAACTAGGGCGCCCGCCTGCGTCCGGCGGGCTCCGGCCCGCCGGACACGGCGCCGCCCCCGCATCATGTCCACCGCCGAACCCGCCCCTCCGGCCGCCCAGCGCCGACGCCTGCCGGTCGAGATGTTCGGCGGCTGGGAGGTGGGACTCATCGTCTTCCTGATCCTGCTCTACGCGATCGGCGCCTGGATCAATCCGCGCTTCTTCGGCGGCGCGGACGCGCTGTCCTCGGTGCTGCGCGACGCGGCGCGCTACGGGGTGATGGCGGTCGGGATGACCTTCGTCATCGTCAACAAGGATCTCGACCTGTCGGTCGGCTCGCTCTACGGCGTCGCCGCGGTCGTCTTCTCGGTCGCCTACTCCCAGTCCTACTTCGACGCCGGCGTCGTGACCGCCGTGGTCTGGAGCCTGGCGGTCGGGCTGGCGGTCGGCCTGATCAACGGCACGCTCGTCACCTTCCTGCGGGTGCCGGCGTTCATCGCGACGCTGACGATGCTCTTCATCGGGCGGGGCGTCGTCACCGGCCTCTCGGGGGGCAAAACGATCTCCTACATCGAGAAGGCCAAGAGCACGCCCGGCTTCTTCTGGATCGGCGAGAACAACGCCTGGGGCTTCAACAACCAGATCTACCTCTTCGTCCTCTTCACCGTCGTCGGCGCCTTCGTGCTGGCCAAGACCCGCGTCGGCTACGAGACCTTCGCGACCGGCGGCAACGAGCTCGCCGCGAGCTACGCCGGCATCCCGACCCGCTGGGTCCGGATGCGCGCCTACCTGCTGTCGGCGTTCTGCGCCACGGTGGGCGGGCTGATGCAGGTCGCCCAGGACCGCGGCATGATCGCCCAGTCCGGGCAGGGGCTCGAGCTGATCGTGATCGCCTCGGTCATCGTCGGCGGCGCCTCGATCCTCGGCGGCCGCGGCCGCATCTTCGGCAGCGCGCTCGGGGTCATCCTCGTCGTGCTGATCGACAAGGTGCTGCGCGAGGGCATCCCGGTCACCCGGATGATGAAGGTCGGCACCGTCGAGATGAAGGTGAACGCCGTCGCCCAGCTTCCGCCGGGCGCGGTGCCGGCCTTTCTCGGCATCATCCTCATCGTCGCGGTGCTGATCGAGCCGTGGCTGATCCGGCGCAAGGCGCTCGCCCGGTTCTGGGCGCGGCTGCGCGGGCGGCCGCTGCCGCCGGTGCCCGAACTCGGCGGCGTCGCGATCGAGGGGGTGCAGACGCGCGGCAGCGCCGCGCACGACCAGGCGATGTCGGCGAGCGGCTGGCGCAGGCTCCTCGCGCGCCGCGACGCCGCGGCGGTCATGATCGCGATCGTGCTCTGGGCGGTCGGCATGTATCTGCGCCCAGATTTCTGGGGCGGGCTCGACAACAGCTTCAACCTCATCCTCGCCTTCACCGAGGTGGCGCTGGTCTCGATCGGGCTGACCTTCGTCATCGCCAACGGCGACATCGACCTGTCGGTCGGCTCGGTGCTGGCGATGAGCGGCGCCCTCGCCGCCTTCTCGATGAAGTCGCTCGGCTTCGACCCCTGGCTCGCCGCGGTGATCGCGCTCACCGGCGGCGCGATCGCGGGCGCGGTCAACGCGCTGGTCACCGTCCGCTTCGGGCTGCCGGCCTTCGTCGCCACCTTGGGCATGTTCTACACCGCGCGCGGCATCGCCGCCTGGCTCGTCTCCGGCCGCGAGCTCTTCGGCTTTCCCGAGAGCTACAACCTGATCGGGCGCAAGCTGATCGAGGCATTCCGCTACTTCCACGTCGCACCCGCCGAGGGGACCATTCTCTACGACGTCTCGGCGGCGCTGAGCGTGCAGAGCATCTTCATGGCGCTGCTCGCGGTCGTTGCCGGCGTCGTGCTCGGCTATACCGTCTGGGGGCAGCAGATCTACGCCACCGGCGGCAACCGCCGCGCCGCCGACTACGCCGGGATCGACACCGCGCGGGTGCGGGCGCTGAGCCTGATGTTCTCGGCGCTCTGCGCCGCCTTCGCGGGCCTGATCTACATCGCCTTCTACCGCAGCTTCACCCCGACCGCCGGCCAGTTCCGCGAGCTCGACGGCATCGCCTCGGTGATCATCGGCGGCGGCTCGATCTTCGGCGGCTACGGCACCGTCGTCGGCGCGCTCGCTGGCGCCGCCGTCATCACCCTGCTGCGCGCGCTGCTGTCGCTGCAGATCATCACGGCGAACGGCTCGTTCGTGCTGCCCAACGTCTGGGTCAACGTGTTCATCGGGGCGATCCTGCTCGGCGCGGTGCTTATCGACATCTGGGTGCGCCAGGCCGATCTCTTCGGCAGCCTGCGCGCCCGCCTCGCCCGCCGCCGACCGGCCCCGGAGGATCGCCATGCCTGACCCCCGTCCCACGCCCCACCCTGCGCCCCACCCTGCGCCCATCGTCGAGATGCGCGGGATCTCCAAGGCCTTCGGGCCGGTGCAGGCGCTGAAGGACATCGACCTCGTGCTCGGCCCCGGCGAGGTGCTCGGGCTGGTCGGCGACAATTCCGCCGGCAAGTCGACGCTGATGAAGATCCTGACCGGTGCCTATCAGCGCGACTCCGGCGAGATCCTGATCGACGGCAAGCCGGTGCACTTCCGGAGCCCGCACGAGAGCCGCGGCGCCGGCATCGAGATGATCTACCAGGATTTCGCGCTCTGCGGGAACATGGACGTCGGCCAGAACATCTTCCTCGGCCGCTGGCCGCGACGGGGCCCCTTCGTCGACCGCCGCCGGATGTACGACGAGGCCTCGGCGGTGCTGCGCGGGCTGAAGGTCGACGTGAACTCGGTCTTCCAGAAGGTCGAAAGCCTCTCCGGCGGGCGGCAGCAGTCGGTGGCGATCGCGCGCGCCATCTCGTTCGGACCGCGCGTCGTCATCCTCGACGAGCCGACCGCCAACCTGTCGGTGATGGCGACCGAGCGGCTGCTCGAGACGATGCTCGAGCTGAAGAAGCAGGGCGTGGCGCAGATCATCATCTCGCATCGGCTGGTCGACATCTTCGCGGTGGGCGACCGGGTGATGGTGATGAAGCGGGGCGAGAACGTCGGCGATCGGCGGATCCGCGACACCACCGAGCAGGAGGTGCTGGAGATCATCGTCTCCGGCACAAGGGAGACCAGGCGGACCGTGGACCCGGCAGTGATTGCGCCGCCCGCTCCGTAGCGCTCGATCGGACGCCGTAGTTCGCGGTCCGGACTGCGCCTCGGCGCATGCGCCGGGGATCTCGACCGCAAGCCCCCGCAGCGCACATCCAAAGGGAGGGCAGGCATCGCCGCAAGCATTTGCGGCGTGGCCGGCGAACGCGGCGGGCGCCTCTCTCGGGCCCGATCTTAACCTTGGTGGCAGGAGTTGTGGAGATCACAGGAAGTTGCCTATAGGAGGTCCGGCGCGCACAAGTTAGGGTGCGCGTAACCGCGTCCGCACGCAAACGGGCCGGAGGAAAGACAAGGAGGAACTCTATGTCGAGACTCATCATGACGCGGCGCGGCCTGCTCAGGGCGGGCGCGGCGTCCGGACTGGCACTGGCGGCACCGATGCACTTCGTCCGGGGCGCCTACGCCGCCGACATGTCCTGCAACATGCCATCGGGCGATACCGTCACGCTCGGCTTCAACGTTCCGCAGACCGGCCCCTATGCCGACGAAGGCGCGGACGAGCTGCGCGCGCTGCAGCTGGCGGTGAAGCACCTCAACGGCGAGGGCGACGGCGGCGCGATCGCGACGATGAAGCCGACCGCCCTGAAGGGCAACGGCATTCTCGGCAAGAAGGTGGCGTTCGTCACCGGCGACACCCAGACCAAGGCCGACGCCGGACGCGACTCGGCAAAGCGCATGATCGAGAAAGACGGCGCCATCATGATCACCGGCGGCTCGTCCACCGGCGTCGCCGTGGCGGTGCAGGCGCTCTGCAACGACATGGGCATCATCTTCATGGCCGGCCTCTCGCACGGCGACGACACCACCGGCAAGGACAAGAAGCGCTACGGCTTTCGGCACTTCTTCGATTCGCACATGTCCGGCATGGCGCTCGGCCCGGTGCTGGAGGCGGCCTATGGCAAGGACCGCAGCGCCTACTACCTGACCGCCGACTACAACTGGGGCTGGACGACCGAGCAGGCGGTGAAGGACTCGACCGAGAAGGTCGGCTGGACCACCGTGGCCGCGGTGCGCACCCCGCTCGGCTCGGCGGACTATTCGCAGTACATCACGCCGGTGCTGAACTCCGGCGCCGACGTGCTGGTGCTCGACCACTACGGCAAGGACATGATCAACTCGCTGACCCAGGCGGTGCAGTTCGGCCTGCGCGACAAGCAGGTCAACGGCAAGCAGTTCGAGATCGTGGTGCCGCTGTTCTCCGAGCTGATGGCGCAAGGGGCCGGCGACGCCGTCAAGGGCATCATCGGGACCGCCAACTGGAGCTGGAAGCTCGACAATCCCGGCACCAAGGCCTTCACCCAGTCCTTCGGCAAGGAGTACAACCAGCCGCCGTCGCAGGCGGCGCAGACCTGCTACGCGCAGGCGCTGCTCTATGCCGACGCCTGCGAACGCGCCGGAACCTTCTTCGCGCCCGCGGTGATCAAGGCGCTCGAGGGCTTCGACTTCGACGGCCTCGGCAACGGGCCGACCAACTATCGCGCCGCCGACCACCAGTGCTTCAAGGACGTGCTGGTGGTTCAGGGCAAGGAAGACCCGAGCAACCAGTACGACCTGCTCGAGGTGAAGCAGATCGTGCCGGCCAAGGACGTGACCTACGATCCGTCGATCCTCGGCGGAGAGCTCGGCCCGTACGACGCCAAACAGTGCTGAGACGCCAACGGGCGGTTTAGTCGTTCGCCCGGCCGCTCCGGCGGCCGGGCTTGCGAGACGTTGCAACGTCGAGGACATCGGGGCGGCACGGCGATGGACGCGATTCTGCTGCAGATCCTGAACGGTCTGGACAAGGGCGGCGCCTATGCGCTCATCGCCCTCGGCCTGACGCTGGTATTCGGCACGCTCGGCGTGGTGAATTTCGCCCACGGCGCCCTGTTCATGCTCGGCGCCTTCTGCGCGGTGACCTTCAGCCAGCTGCTCGGGCTCGAGAGCGTCACCGTCGACCCGACCCAGACCACCGCCTGGGGCAGCCCGCTCGAGGTGCGCACGCCATACGTCGAGGCCTGGCTCGGCGACTTCGGCACGTTCCTGCACGACTATTCGGTGCCCGCCTCCATCGTCCTGGCGGTGCCGGTGATGCTGATCCTCGGCGTCGCCATGGAACGCGGACTGATCCGGTACTTCTACAAGCGGCCGCACGCCGACCAGATTCTGGTGACCTTCGGGCTCGCCATCGTCATCCAGGAGGTCCTGAAGCATTTCTTCGGCGCCAACCCGATTCCGCAGTCGGCCCCGGCCGCCTTCAGCGGAACCGCCTACGTCGGTCGGCTGTTCGGAATGGGCGACACGCTGCCATATCCGTGGTGGCGGCTGATCTATCTCGGCTTTTCGCTCGTGGTGATCGGCGCGGTCTTCGCCTTCCTGCAGTTCACCACCTACGGCATGGTGGTGCGCGCCGGCATGCGCGACCGCGAGACCGTCGGCCTGCTCGGCATCGACATCGAAAGGCGCTTCACCGTCGTGTTCGGCCTCGCGGCGGTGGTGGCCGGCACGGCGGGCGTGATGTACACGCCGATCGTGCCGCCGGACTACCACATCGGCATGGAGTTCCTGGTGCTGTCCTTCGTGGTGGTCGTCGTCGGCGGCATGGGCTCGCTCGGCGGTGCGGTGCTGGCGGGATTCCTGCTCGGCATCCTGCAGTCCTTCGCGTCGATGAACGAGGTGAAGCAGATCGTTCCGGGCATCGACCAGGTGATCATCTACCTCGTCGCGATCGCGGTCCTGCTGGCGCGCCCGCGCGGCCTGCTCGGCCGCGCCGGCGTGATGGAGGACTGAGGCCGATGTACGGCGGCCTCTCCCGCAACGACTGGCTGCTGCTCGTCGGCTTTGCGATCGTGGTGCTGATAAGCCCGATCAGCCTCCGGCCGCTCGGCGCCGCCTATCCTGCACTGCTGCAGAAATTCTGCATCTTCGGGATCTTCGCGCTCGGGTTCAACATCCTGTTCGGGATGACCGGATACCTCTCCTTCGGGCATGCGGCGTTTCTCGGGGTGGGCTCCTATGCCGCGATGTGGTCCTTCAAGCTGCTCACCATGAACGTCCTCCCGGCGATCCTGTTCGCGCTGGTCTTCGCCGGCATCGCATCGGTCATCATCGGCTACGTCTGCCTGCGGCGATCCGGCATCTATTTCTCGATCCTGACGCTCGCCTTCGCGCAGATGAGCTACAACCTCGCCTATTCGGTGCTGACGCCGATCACCAACGGCGAGACCGGCCTGCAGCTTTCACGCGGGGATCCGCGCATCATCGACGCGATGTTTGCCGCTCCCGGGGCGGGACTGCCGCGGACGAGCCTCTTCGGCATCGACATCAGCGGCGGCGGCTATGCCGGCTTCTATCTCTGCGCGGTGGCGCTCATCCTCTGCTTCTTCATCGCCATGCGCATCTCCCGATCGCCTTTCGGCATGATGCTGCGCGCGATCAGGTCGAACCAGAACCGTCTGCGCTACACCGGCGTCAACACCCGGCCCTACCTGCTCTCGGCCTTCGTTCTCTCCGGACTCTATGCCGGCCTTGCCGGAGCGCTGATGGCGGCCACCGATCCGCTGGTGGGCGCCGAGCGGATGCAGTGGACGGCGTCGGGCGAGGTGGTGCTGATGACCATTCTCGGCGGCGTCGGCACCCTGGTCGGACCGGTCCTCGGCGCCGGCACGATCAAGTACTTCGAGAACATCTTCTCGTCCTTCAACGCGAATTCCCTGCACGACGTGCTCGGCTTTCTCCCCGACTCGATCGAGACTCCCCTGGTTTCGTTCCTCTCGCTCTTCGTAGGCGACGGCTGGAACCTGACGCTCGGCGTGGTCTTCATGCTGATCGTCATCTTCCTGCCGGGCGGGATCATGGAGGGGCTGCAGCGGCTCTGGAACCTGTTCCGGACGCGCGGCGGCGGCCCGCGGGTCGCCCTCGACCAGCCGGCGGAGTAGAGCGATGCCGGGTCGCAACATCGTCCTGCACGTCGCCGACGTGCACAAGAGCTTCGGCGGCCTGCAGGCGCTCTCCGACGTCGACCTCCAGGTCGAGCAAGGCACCGTGCATGCGATCATCGGACCGAACGGTGCCGGCAAGTCGACGCTGCTCAACGTCTGCGTCGGCCGCATCAAGCCCGATCGCGGGCACGTCATCTTCGATGGCGAGACGCTGGACAACCATCAGCCGTACGAGATCAACCAGCTCGGCGTCGCCCGCGTGTTCCAGACGCCGGAAATCTTCGCCGACCTGTCGCTGCTCGACAACGTCATGATTCCGGCCTTCGCCAAGCGCGATGGTTCCTTCCGGTTCAACGCCCTGCCGGCGGTCGCGGCGCAGGACGACATCCGCGACGAGGCCGAGACCGCACTTCTGGACGTCGGCCTCCACGAGCGCCGGCACGCGAAGGCGGGCAGCCTGTCTCGCGGCGACAAGCGCCGGCTGGAGATGTGCATGTGCCTGATCCAGCGCCCGCGCCTGCTGCTCCTGGACGAGCCGACGGCGGGAATGTCGCGGCACGACACCAACAGCACCATCGACCTGCTCCAAGAGGCTGAAGAGCCGCGGCATGACCAAGGTGATCATCGAGCACGACATGCACGTGGTCTTCTCGCTCGCCGACAGGATCAGCGTGCTCGCCCGGGGCCGGATCATCGCCGAGGGTACGCCGGCGGAGGTGCGCGCCGATCCGAAGGTCAAGGAAGCCTATCTCGGGGAGGAGCTGGCGTGAACGCGCGGGACGTCTCCGCAAAGGCCGTGGAACGGGCCGGGACGGACCGCGATCCGTACTTCAGCGTTCGCGACATCCACGCCTACTACGGCGAATCCTACATCGTCCAGGGCGTGTCCTTCGAGGTCAATCGGGGCGAGATCCTTTCGCTCCTGGGCCGAAACGGCGCCGGCAAGACCTCGACGCTGCGCACGCTCGCGCGCGTGGACAGCCCGACGCTGCGCAGCGGCGAGATCTGGCTGGCGGGAGTGCCGCTGCACCGCATGAAGGCGCACCAGGCGGCGAGGGCCGGCATCCAGCTGGTTCCGGAGGATCGCCGCATCATCGGCGGCCTGACGGTGGAGGAGAACCTGATCCTCGCCCAGGTGGCGGAGCCAAAGGGCTGGTCGATCGAACGCATCTACGAGCATTTCCCACGCCTGGCCGAGCGGCGGGCCCAGGACGCGGTCACGATGTCGGGTGGCGAGCAGCAGATGCTCGCGGTCGCCCGGGCGCTCGCCCGCGACATCAAGGTGCTGTTCCTCGACGAGCCCTACGAAGGGCTGGCGCCGGTCATCGTCAAGGAGATCGAGCGCATCGTGCAGCAGATCCGCGATCTCGGCATCACCACGATCATCGTCGAGCAGAATGCGGTCGCGGCGCTCCGGCTGTCGGACCGCGCGGTGATCATGGACACCGGCAGCGTCGTGTTCAGCGGCAGCGCCCGGGAGGTTCTCGACAACACCGAGCTCCGCCACGAGTACCTCGCGATCTAGCGCGTCGTGCAGGCAAGCGGTGCCGTGGCGGATTGACGCCGCCAGCCGCAGCACCCTCCTCCGGCGGGGCCGACGACGATGCCCGGTGTTGGAGGTCATCCGCGCCGGGATCCTGCTCGAGGCGGCAAGTCCTTCGCCACAACGTCGGCAGGTCGCCAAAGTCGCCCTCGCCCTCGCCTTCGCCCGCCCTGGCCCCGCCGAGGGCCGCGAGCCGCCGCGGTCAGGGCCTTTCCTCTCGAAGGTGGCCTGCAACGAGATCAGCAGTGAACCTTCGCCGCCGACAAGCGTTCGACAAACCGAAGAGAAATCAGATCGAGGAATGATCCCATGAGCGTGTTGTCTGAGGCAGAGGAAATCCATCGCATCGCCTACGAACTCTGGCAAATCGACGGCGAACCTTTCGGCCGCAACCAGGAGCACTGGGAGCGGGCGAGACGGATCTTCGAGCGTCGGAAGGCGTCTTCTCGCGATGCGAGTAACGGCCATGGGGCCGCAGGGGCGGAGGAAGCGGCGGCTCCGACGTCCCAAATAGCGTACGGTGCCGACGATGAAGGACGATCCGTCGCATGACCTGCGCGGCCTCGCCGCTCGGGCGCTGGCGGGACAGCGCCCGGTAACGCTGGTGCGGACGACCACCTCGCCCGTATCAGATCAGATGCATGAGGGCGTTTGCGATGCGCGGCGGAGATCCTCGTCGGCATCGTCCTCGCCGATCCGGCGCAGCGCCTCCTTGCTCCGCGCCACCTCGGCGATGCGCTCGACCATGCGGCCGATCGGCTCGACGAAGTCGGCGACCCCGGTGGCCATGGCGCTCTGCGGCATCATCCCGAACTCGGCCTCGGCCGGCTCCTGGACGAAGATGACCCCGCCCGCCTCCTTGATCTTGCGCACGCCGAGCGCCCCGTCGCTGCCGGCGCCGCTCAGCACCACGGCGAGTTCGTCACCGCGGCCGACGGCGATCGAGCGGAAGAACATGTCGATCGGCGCCCTCTGCCCGCGGGGCTCGCTGAACGGGCGCGAGCGGATGGTGTTGCCCTCGATCACCAGCTCCCTGTCGGGAGCGATGACGTAGACGCAGTTCGGCTCGAGCGTGGGCGAGTCCACCACCTGCCTGACCGGCATCCGGGTTCGCCCGGCCAGGATGTCACTCAGCTGGCTCTCGTGCTCGGGCGAGAGATGGACGATGACCACGTAGGCGAGGCCGAGGTCCTCGCGGATCGTCCGAAAGAACTGTTGCAGCGCCTTGACCCCGCCGGCCGAAGCTCCGATGGCACAGAGGGGGACCTGCGCGCCGGGCGGCGCCTCATCCTCCGAAGTCTTCACCCCCTAACCTCCCACGCTGCCGCGCGCCCCGCGCATGCCGGGTGCCTCTTCCGCTTTATTCCTGGCAGCGAGAAAAGCGAAGGCCTTCCCGGGGCGGGGCGCACGAGCGCCGCCCGAGACCCGTCGGGCATCGTCCTGACGCGCGCTCAGTGGTGGTAGGCCCGGCAGGACTCGAACCTGCAACCTAAGCGTTATGAGCGCTCAGCTCTGACCGTTGAGCTACGGGCCCGACCGCCCGTGCTATCGCGCGGGGCCGCGCGAGCGTCAAGCGCGTGTTCCCTTGCCCCGGCGCTTGCGCTAGAGCATCCGCCACCGAGGACGGAGCGGAGGGCGAAGGGTGAGCGAGCGGCCGAACGGGCTGACCTATGCGGGCGCCGGGGTCGACATCGACGCAGGCAATGCGCTGGTCGAGCGGATCAAGCCGCTGGCGGCGGCGACCGCGCGGCCGGGCGTGATGGCGGGGCTCGGCGGGTTCGGGGCGCTGTTCGACCTGAAGGCGGCGGGATATGCCG
Organism: uncultured Alphaproteobacteria bacterium; assembly: GCA_963737485.1. Taxonomy (GTDB): domain Bacteria; phylum Pseudomonadota; class Alphaproteobacteria; order Rhodobacterales; family Rhodobacteraceae; genus Amaricoccus. The sequence goes on from CAVTSR010000016.1 coordinate 355,834, forward strand.
ACCCGATCCTCGTGGCCGCGACCGACGGCGTCGGCACCAAGCTGCGGCTCGCGATCGATACCGGCCGGCTCGGCGGGGTCGGGATCGATCTGGTGGCGATGTGCGTGAACGATCTTGTCTGCCAGGGCGCCGAGCCGCTGTTCTTTCTCGACTACTTCGCGACCGGGCGGCTCGAGGTCGAAGCGGCCGCGGCGGTGATCGAGGGCATCGCCCGGGGGTGCGAGATCGCGGGCTGCGCGCTGGTCGGCGGCGAGACCGCCGAGATGCCGGGAATGTACGCCGGCGGCGACTTCGACCTCGCCGGCTTCGCGGTCGGGGCGATGGAGCGCGGCGGGGCGCTGCCGCGCGGCATCGAGGCCGGCGACGTGCTGATCGGCCTCGCCTCATCGGGCGTTCATTCCAACGGCTACAGCCTGGTGCGCAAGGTGGCGGAGGCCGCGGGCCTCGGGTGGGAGGCGCCGTCGCCGTTCGGCGAGGGCAGCCTCGGGGCGGCGCTGCTCGAGCCGACCCGCATCTACGTCCGCCCGGCGCTCGAGGCGCTGGCGACCGGCGCGCTGCGGGGGCTCGCGCACGTCACCGGCGGCGGATTGACCGAGAACGTGCCGCGGGTGCTGCCCGACGGCCTGGGGGCCGAGATCGACCTCGACGTCTGGGCGTTGCCGCCGGTCTTCGACTGGCTGCGCCGGAGCGCCGGGATCGGCGACGCGGAGATGCTGCGGACGTTCAACTGCGGCATCGGGCTGGTCGCGGTCGTCGCCGCCGGGCGGGCCGGAGAGCTGACCCGGCTCTTCGCCGCGGCCGGCGAGACCCCGCGGCTGATCGGACACGTGGTTCCGGGCGCCGGCGTCCGCTACACGGGAAACCTGTGAGCCGATGCTCGCACTGTTCGCGTGCGAGCACAAGGTCAAGCATATGATATTGCACGACAAAAGTTTTTCGAATTTACCGGATTTCAACGTTTTCCGCACGTCGGTCGAGCCCCGCATGACCCGTCGGAGGGTCGCGATCCTGATCTCGGGCGGCGGCTCGAACATGGTGGCGCTGGCGCGCGACCTCGCCGACCCCGCGCATCCCGCGACCGCCTGCCTCGTCGTGTCGAACCGTCCCGGCGCCGGCGGCCTCGACCGCGCCCGGGCGCTCGGCCTGCCCACGGCCACCGTCGATCATCGCGGCTTCGAGGGATCGGGCCGGCTTCGAGACGGCGCTGATGCGGCCGCTGCGCGACAGCGGCGCGGAGATCGTCTGCCTCGCGGGCTTCATGCGCGTCCTGACCCCGGACTTCATCGCGGCGTGGCAGGGACGGATGCTCAACATCCATCCCTCGATCCTGCCGCTGTTTCCCGGTCTCGACACCCATGCCCGGGCGCTCGCCGCGGGCATGGCGGTGCATGGCTGCACGGTTCACGAGGTCACCGCCGAACTCGACGCCGGCCCGATCCTCGGCCAGGCGGTGATCCCGGTCGTCGCCGGAGACACCCCTGCGAGCCTCGCCGCGCGGTTGCTGCCGGTCGAGCATCGGCTCTATCCCGCCGTGCTCCGCCGCTTCGCCGCCGGCGAGCGTAGTCCGCTCGCCTTGCTCGAGGCGCCGGCGCCGTAGAAAAGCAGGGCGCCGCCCGATCGCGTTGCGAGCGTTCGTCTTGGAGTCCTTTTGTGCAAAGGCCCGATGACAGCCGCGTCTTCGGCATGATACGCTCCCGCTATTGAACAGAAGCGGGAGAGTTTAAGTGAAGAAGACGATCGCCGTGATTCTTGTAGGTGCTCTGACTTCCCTGCCCGTCCACGCGCAGAGCCCGGCCACGCCGCCGGGATCGGTCGCGACCGCAGCAATCCCCGCCACCGCGCCGAAGCCGGCCACGACCCAGGCGCCGAAGGAGGAGCCGATCCCGGTCAGCAAGGAAGCACCGCACGGCTCGTCGATCCCCACGGCGGTGGGTGTCGGATCCGGCGTCTTCGCCGTGGTCGTCTTCGTGGGGCTGGCGATCTTCGCGGCGGCGATGTCGTCGCTCCTGGCGTCGGGATGAGCGCCGTGGCTCCGCGCCTCGTCGCGACCGCCGCCGGGCTGTTGCTGACGGCTCAGCTTGCCGCCGCGCAACCGGCGACCTCGGCGCCCGGCCACGCCGCGCCGGTGGCGACCGGGCAGGCGCCGGTCGCCACGACCGGCGAGGCCGCTCCCGCCGGCGGCTCTCGCGAGATCGGCATGGGGGCGCTGATCGGGCTCCTTGCCGGCGTCGTGGTGGTGGCGGTGATGGTCGGGGGCTCCTGAGCTCAGGATCAGCCGACCAGCTCGAGACCCGAGAAGAAATAGGCGATCTCGACGGCTGCGGTATCGGGGCCGTCGGATCCGTGCACCGAGTTCTCGCCGATCGAGAGCGCGAACTCCTTGCGGATCGTGCCGGCGGCCGCGTCGGCGGGGTTGGTCGCGCCCATCACCTCGCGGTTCTTCGCGATGGCGTCCTCGCCCTCGAGCACCTGCGCCACGATCGGCGCCGAGCTGATGAACTCGGTGAGCTCGCCGAAGAACGGCCGGTCGCGGTGGACGTCGTAGAACGCCTCGGCCTGGGCCTTGGTAAGGTGGATGCGCTTCTGGGCGACGATCCTGAGGCCGGCCTCCTCGAGCTTGGTGTTGATCGCGCCGGTCAGGTTGCGCCGCGTCGCGTCCGGCTTGATGATCGAGAAGGTGCGCTGAATGGCCATGTCAAAGGGTCCCTCGTTTTCCGGATGCCGGTTAGCATGGGGCGACCGGGCGGAAAAGGGGAACAACGGGCGCAGAGGCCTCAGGCAGCGCGCCGCCACCCTCGCCGCCCCCGCGCGGCCGCGAGCGCGGCGAGCGCGAGCAGGAGCAAGCCGGCGGGCGCGGGCAGCGGCACCGGGGCCGCGACGACGGCTCGCGCCGGCGCCGAGGCGGCGGCGCTCCCGGTCCCGCGGTCGGCGGACGGGTCGAGGCTCTGCATCACTGCCGGCGCACCGGCGCCCGCGGCGGTGTCAAAGAGGCTGATCCGGTCGACCTCGATGCGGTACCCGGTGCTCGCCGCGTTGCGACCGCGCACGACGAAGCGGTAGGTGACCGGCTGGGAGCCGCCGGAAAAGGTCTGCGTGCCGAAGCTGAGCTCGGCAAAGTGCGGGCTGGCATCGTAAGTGTCGACCGGCGCGCCGACCTTCACGCCGTTCCGTTTCAGCTGCCAGATCGCGCCCGTCGGCATGAGCCGGACCTTGATGCGCAGCTCGTAGCTGCCGTTCGACACCGCGCCGGTCCGGTAACTGCACGTAGTCCCCGACCTTGTTCAGCGTCGCGAGGTTGGCGCGGCCGGCCCCGGCAAAGGCGCTCGAGAGGTCGCGCTGTTTGTCGCCGACGGAGACGGTGGTGGCTAGGCTCTCGGCCTCGAACACCCGCGACGCCCGCGCGCCGTTTGCCGAGGCGATGTCGTTCATCGCGCTGCCGGCGAGAAGCAGCGCGCCCACGCAGAAGTTGGTGTCCGCCGAGCCCTCCCCCGGATAGCCGGCGGCACCCGGCGCGATCGGGCGCTTGCCGATCGGCTGGCAGAAGCCGAGGCGTCCGTCGTTCGCGATCGCGGTGGCAACCATCGCGTTCCACGCCCTGGCCGCGACCGGCCCGTAGGTCGCACGGTCGAGGATGCCGAGCTTGATCCCGCGCGCCATCGCGAAGGTGATGAGGGCGGTCGCGCTCGAACTCGGGCCCCGGCGCGTCCGCAGGGTCCGCGATGTTCATGCTCCAGAAGCCGTCGGCGCGCTGGCGGGTGCGCAGCGCCTGCATCAGTCCGGTGAAGCGGGTGCGGTAGGTGGCGAATTCGGCGCGCGCGGCCGGAAGGTCGGTCAGGGCGCTGGCGAGGCCGGCCGCGATCCAGCCGTCGCCGCGGCCCCAGGAGACGGGCAGGCCGTTCGCGGTCCGCGCTTTTTTGTCGGTCTCGCGCTGGAACCACAGCTTCGTCGCGGGGTCCTGCAGGCCCATGGTGTTCACCTGGTAGTTCTGCAGGTCGCGCGCGCGGTCGTAGTAGCGGGTGTCGCCGGTCTGCCGGCCCATCGCGATCCAGACCGGCAGCGCCATGAAGTTCGCGTCGACCGCCTTCCAGGAGAACGAGGCCGTGCTGCTGCCGGGGAAGACGTAGTCGACGAGCCCCTGCCGCTCGGGCGATATCGGCAGGGCGAGCTGGGCGTCGAGGTTCTTGGTGACGGCGGCGACGCTGGCGCCAGGGGTTCCGGCCTGCAGCAGGCGGAGGTAGGTGTCGCCGGCGGTCATCCGGTTGTGCCAGTTCGGGTTCGCCTGGTCGCTGCCGCTGGTGTCGGTGAAGAGCGACCACTTGTTGTGGGCGGCCCAGGTCTCGGCGTAGCTGCGGTAGGCCGCGGTGCCGTAGGTCGACCAGTGCTGGGTGACGCCCATCATCAGGACGCCGTTGTCCCACTTGTTGTCGATCGCGCAGCCACCTGCCGCGCAGGGGACGACGGCACGGTAGTGGTCGCCGACCCCGGCGGCGGCGGCCTCTGATGTCGCCGCGCGACGGCAGCAGGGCGGAGGGTCCGAGCCCGAGCGGGATGTCGATCGGAGAGGCCGCCGCGGAAAAGCCCGACACCAGCAGAGCGGCGGTCGCGAGGAGGCTGCGTCCGACAGCGCGAGCGAAGCGCGGTCGACAGACAACAGGCCCGTGCGATGTAAATTGCATCGTCGCCTCGCAATATTATCTCGAGATGCTTTGCTCTTTACTGAGTCGAGTCAATGCGCGGCCGCATGATTTCGCGATACTCGCGTGAGTAACTGAAATTCTGTTCAATAGTTATTTTACGATCATCACGCCGTCGCTGCGATCGGTGTCCCGCGAGCGGTCGCGGAAGCTGCCCGCGTTGACAAGCGTCAGGGCGCGGGGCACATCCCCGCGCATGCTCGCGCTGCGCAACCTCACCTTCTCGATCGAGGGCAAGAAGCTCTTCGACGATGCCTCGGCGACGATCCCCGCCGGGCACAAGGTGGGATTCGTCGGACGCAACGGCAGCGGCAAGACCACGCTCTTCAAGCTGATCCACGGCGAGCTCGCGCTCGACTCGGCGAGATCGAGGTGCCGAAGCGGGCGCGGATCGGCGGGGTGGCACAGGAGGCGCCGGCGTCGCGGACCAGTCTCGTCGACACGGTGCTGGAAGCCGACCTCGAGCGGGCGGCGCTGATGGCGGAGGCCGAGACGGCGGCCGACCCGCACCGGATCGCGGAGATCCATGCGCGGCTCGCCGACATCGACGCGCATTCGGCGGAGGCGCGGGCGGCGTCGATCCTGTCGGGGCTGGGGTTCGACGCGGCGGCGCAAGGCCAGGGCCTGCGCGGAGTTCTCCGGCGGCTGGCGGATGCGGGTGGCGCTCGCCTCGGTGCTGTTCGCCCGGCCGGACGTGCTGCTCCTCGACGAGCCGACGAACTATCTCGATCTCGAGGGGGCGATCTGGCTCGAGAGCTTTCTCGCGCGCTACCCGCATACGGTGCTGGTGATCAGCCATGACCGCGGGCTCTTGAACCGCTCGGTGGGCGCGATCCTGCACCTCGACCGCAAGAAGCTCACGCTCTACCAGGGGCCTTACGACACCTTCGAGGACACCCGGCGGGCGCGGCTCGAGCAGCTGGTGGCCGAGAAGCGGAAGCAGGACGCGGCGCGGGCGCACATGCAGTCCTTCGTCGACCGCTTCCGCGCCAAGGCGTCCAAGGCGCGGCAGGCGCAGAGCCGGATCAAGGCGCTGGAGCGGATGAAGCCGATCGCGGCGATCGTCGAGGACAGCGTGACCGGGTTCAACTTCCCGACGCCCGAGGCGCTGTCGCCGCCGATCATCCGGCTCGAGGACGTCAGCGTAGGGTACGACGGCAAGCCGATCCTGCGCGGGCTGGATCTCCAGGATCGACCAGGACGACCGCATCGCGCTGCTCGGGCAGAACGGCGAGGGCAAGTCGACGTTCGCCAAGCTCCTGTCGGACCGGCTGGCGCCGATGGCGGGGCGCAAGCTTGCGTCCTCGAAGCTCAGGGTCGGGTATTTCGCGCAGCATCAGGTGGACGAGCTGTTCCTCGACGAGACGCCGATCCAGCACGTGGCGCGGATGCGGCCCGACGAGCCGCCGGGCAAGCTGCGCGGGCGGCTGGCGGCGGGGGGGATCGGCGCCGATATCGCCGGTACCGAGACCGGGCGGCTGTCGGGCGGGCAGAAGTCGCGGCTGGCGCTGATCCTCGCGACGCTCGACGCGCCGCATCTCATCATCCTCGACGAGCCGACCAACCACCTCGACATCGAGAGCCGCGATGCGCTGGTCGAGGGGCTGACCGAGTACGGCGGGGCGGTGATCCTGGTCAGCCACGATCCGCACCTGGTGGAGCTGGTGGCCGACCGGCTGTGGCTGGTGAAGGGCGGCCGGGTGGCGGCGTTCGACGACGACATGGAAGGCTACCGGCGGATGCTCCTCGCCGAGCGCAACGGGACGCCGCTGCGGGCGCGCGACGACCGGGCGAAAGCGTCCGGGCCGGCGACGGGGCGGGCGAAGGGGCGGGCCGATGCCTCGCCGCTCAGGGCGGAGGTCGCGAAGTGCGAGGCGCGGGTGGCCAAGCTCGCCGAGATGCAGGAGGCGATCGACTCGCGGCTCGCCAACCCGCTGCTCTATTCGCGCGGCGACACCGAGGAGATCGGGCGGCTGCAGAAGAAGCGCGCCGAGGTCGCGGACGCCGTCGCCCGCGCCGAGGCGCTGTGGATGGCGGCGCTGGAGCGGCTAGAGGCGGCCGGGGCCGAGCCCTGATGTCGGCCGAGGCGCTGATCACCACTTTCGTCACGCTGTTCGTGGTGATCGACCCGATCGCGGTGGCGCCGCTGTTCGTGGCGCTGACGCAAGGCAGGACGAAGGCGCAGCGCGATGCGGTGGCGCTGCGGGCGATCCTCGTCGCCCTGGGGATGCTCGCGGTTTTCGGGCTTATCGGCGACGCGCTGCTCAAGGGCATCGGGATCTCGCTGCCGGCGTTCCGCATCTCGGGCGGGCTGCTTCTGTTCCTGATGGCGGTCGACATGCTGTTCGAGCGGCGCAGCGAGCGCCGCGAGCGGCGGACCGAGGCGGACGACGGGCCGGATCCGTCGGTGTTTCCGCTGGCGACGCCGATGATCGCCGGGCCCGGGGCGCTGGCGACGATGATCCTGCTGTCGTCGCAGAACGCCGGCGACACGCTGGCGCGGATCGAGATCAACCTCGTGCTCGTCGCGGTGCTGGCACTGACCTATGTGCTCTTCCGGATGGGCGGCGCGATCGAGCGCCTGCTCGGGCATACCGGGATCCTGGTGCTGACGCGGCTCTTCGGCATCCTGCTCGCGGCGCTCTCGGTGCAGTTCGTGCTGAACGGGCTCGGCGACCTCGGGCTGTTGCCGGCTGAATGATGCTTCCCGACGATCCCGACTCGCGCATCCGGCTGTTCTACCTCGCGACGCTGCTCGTGTTCGTCGTCGGGCTGTTCTTCTGGGGGCAGCGGCGGAACGTCGGGCGCAGCCTGCGCGACCTGCTGATCTGGGGGTTGATCTTCGCGATGGCGGTGATCGCCTACGGCTTCCGCGACGTGCTGCGCGGGGAGCTGCTGCCGTCGGCGATGGTGGCGAGCGGCGACACGATCGAGCTTCGGCGCGCCTCGGACGGGCATTTCCACGCGACGCTGAGCGTCAACGGCCAGCGGGTGCGCTTCATGGTCGACACCGGCGCCTCGGACGTGGTGCTGTCGCGGCGCGACGCGGTGCGGGTCGGGATCGACCCGGACGCGCTCGCCTACCTCGGCACCGCGCGGACCGCCAACGGCAGCGTCCCGACCGCGACGGTGCGCCTCGGGCTGGTCAAGCTCGGCGACTTTGCCGACACCGATGTCCGTGCGAGCGTCACCCAGGGCGGGCTCGACAGCTCGCTCCTGGGAATGTCCTACCTCGACCGGTTCTCGTCGATCCAGATCACCGGCGACACGATGCGGCTGACGCGGTAGTTGCGCGAGTTGCGCATGGTTTTTTGATTATATTAATCAGTAACTCCCCGTCTTTTGCTAACCAAATTTCAACGAGGTCCCGACGGCCGATCAGATCGAAGGTTGGTTGAACGTTGCCGAGAAGGCGGTCGGCATCAGCGACACGTGCCTTTCCAGTGGGGGAAAAAGTTCGAAAGCCCGCGGCTCGCGACCGAAGTCCAGAGGCGAAGCAGGCACCAGTCCGGCCCTCGCTCGCGAGACACAGCAAGCTCGTTTCGGGTCAGATTGAATGGGGTCCGCTCCCATCCATTGGTGGTTTTCACCTCGATCAGCCTCGGGCGACCTGGCGGTGTGAAGCTGGCGATGTCGTATCCTGCGCCGTCGCCCTCCTCTTCGGCTACCCAGCGCACGCTCCGCGCGAGATCATCGCGGCCGGCAAGGGTGAGCGCGGCGCGCTCGTGCGCCAACACCCTCTCTTCGCCCGCTCGACCCAGAGCTCGGTTTCTAGCGTCCCGTCCGGCCGCATCGAACTTCGTTGCCACCGCCGCCATTCGGTCGAGATTTTCGCGTGGCGGCTGGTTGGTCAATGTGGGAGGCGGCCCGATCCATAGAGGCGCGCTGTCCCTAAGGCCTGAAGGATGTGGCGGCACTCGCATCAGCCATTCCGGATGACGCTCCTGCCAACGTTCGACGGCGTCCTCCAGCGCTCCCTGACGGTTGGATGCCGGGAGATAGCCACGGATCCAGTCTTCTCCCACGCTCCTGAGGATAAAGCTTATGTTGCGGTGCTTGAACTCGATGGAGCTCGCGCTTCTGCCGATCCGTTCCTGCAGCGCCCGATTGTGACGAGACTTGTTATAAGGGCGGCGAAGGACATCGTCCGAGAGCATCGCGAAATAATCGGCGACGATCGCGTCGTTTTCTTCGTCTGTCCAAGGTTCGTTCGCCACCCAGCGAGCATAGGTAATAGAAAGGCGATTGGCATCGGGACCGCGTCAGCCCGAGGCGGCTTTCTGCACCCAGCGGCCCATTTCCCGGGCCCAGTACTTCGCCGGCAGCGCCGCGGCGGTGACGGCGCGCCAGTCGGCGCGGGCGGTCTCGACGGCGGCGGGGTCGTTGCCGTCGAAGAGGAGGCAGGTGCGTTCGAGGCCGGCCATCTCGGCGGGGGTGGCGCGGGCGCCGTCGACGAGCATCAGCACCTGCGCGGCGGCGGGGTTTTCCTCGCCGAGGGTGAGATAGATCGGCTGCAGCGCCGCGTGGCCCATGCCGGCCGTGCCGTGCGGCAGGAAGGCGTCCTCGCGGTAGGTCCAGAGCATCGCGTCGATCGCCGCGAGGCCCGCCTGCGAGCCGCAGCGCAGGACGACGCGCCAGCCGCGGGCGAGCGAGCGTTCGAGAAGCTCGGGCAGCGCCGCCTCGAGCGGGGTCGCGGTCAGATGGTAGAAGAGGACCTCGGCCAACGCAGATCAGCCCTGGTAGCGGTCCCGGATCAGCCGGTCGAGGGCGCGGACGCCCCAGCCGGTCGGCCCCTTGGGGGCGAGCTCGCCGTCCTTGCCGACGTAGGCGACGCCGGCGATGTCGAGGTGCACCCACGGGGTGCCCTCGGCGACGAAGCGCTGCAGGAACTGGGCGGCCGTCACCGCGCCGGCCGGGCGGCCGCCGACGTTGGCGACGTCGGCGATGCGGCTCTTCAGGGCGGCATCGTAGGCGGGGGCGAGCGGCATCCGCCAGGCGCCCTCGCCCTCGGCCTCGGCGGCGGCGAGGAAGGCGCCGGCGAGCGTGTCGTCGTTGGAGAAGACGCCGGCCTTCTCGTGGCCGAGCGCGATGATGATGGCGCCGGTCAGCGTCGCGAGGTCGATCATCCCGGTGGGCTTGAAGCGCTCCTGCGCGTACCAGAGCACGTCGGCGAGCACGAGACGGCCTTCGGCGTCGGTGTTGATGACCTCGATCGTGTCGCCCTTCATCGAGCGGACGACGTCGCCGGGGCGGGTGGCGTTGCCGCTCGGCATGTTCTCGACGAGCCCGACGAGACCGACGACGTTGGCCGGGCGCCTTGCGCAGCGCGAGCGTCTTCATCACCCCCGCGACGACGCCGGCGCCGCCCATGTCCATCGTCATCTCCTCCATGCCGGAGGCGGGCTTGATCGAGATGCCGCCGGTGTCGAAGACGACGCCCTTGCCGACGAGGGCGAAGGGCTGCTGGTCGCCCGCGCCCTTCCACTGCATGACCACGACCTTGGAGGGGCTGTCGGACCCCTGCCCCACCGCGAGCAGCGTGCGCATCCCGAGCGTCTCGAGTGCGGGCTCGTCGAGCACCTCGACCTCGACGCCGAGGGCGCCGAGCTCCTCGAGCCGGCGGGCGAACTCGGTGGTGGTGAGCACGTTGGCGGGCTCGCTGACGAGGTCGCGGGTGAAGTAGACGCCGGCGGCCTGCGCCGCGAGCGGGGCGAACGCCGCCTCGGCCGCCGCCGGGTCGCGCACCATGAAGCGCACCGCGCGGTTGGGCTCGGGCGTGTCCTCCTTGCGGCTGCGGTAGTCGTTGAACTCGTAGGATTTGAGGTCGAGCCCGAGGGCGATCTCGGCGACCCGCGCCTGGCCGCCGGCGAGCACCGTCAGCGGCACCGAACGGTTGAAGCCGGCGATCGCCGCACCGGCGAGCCGCGCCTCGGCCGGCGTCGGCCGCCGCGGGAGCTTCACCACCTGCACCGCCTCGGCCGCGAGGCCCGCGGGATGCGCGAGCACATGCCCGCTTCCGGCCTTGGCCTTGGCGAAGGCCTCGCTCGCCGACGAGCCGCGCCACCGCGCCCTTGCTCAGCCGGTCGACCTGCCGCGCCAGCGGGTCGAGCGGTGTCGGTTCCGCTCGCGAACACCGTGATCCGGCCGTCAATTTCAGCGATTTCGGCGCCGGTCGGCGGCGACGAATGCGGTTTGCAGTGGCGCGGTCACGGCGGTCTCCATAGATTGCGGTGAGGCGAAGCCCTAGCGGCTTTGCCGGGCTTTGGCCAGAAGGCGGCGTGAGACCGCGGGGTGAGAGGCGCGAGACGGTGAAGCGACTGGACAGCTACATCCTGCGCCAGCTGGTCGCCGCCTTCGGGTTTTTCGTCCTGATCTTCACCGGCGTGATCTGGCTGACCCAGGCGGTGCGGCTGATCGACACCGTGGTCGCGAGCGGCCAGAGCGCGCGGACCTTCCTCGAGTTCTCGGCGCTGGTGCTGCCGCAGGTCTTCGTCATCGTGCTGCCGCTCTCGGGGCTCGGCGCGGCGCTCTATGCGCTCGACCGGCTCTATTCCGAGAGCGAGCTCATCGTGATGATGAGCGCGGGCGTGGCACCCGCGGCGATGCTGCGGCCGGTGGCGATCTTCGGTCTGCTGATCGGGATCGCCACGGCGGTCGTGATGATGGTGCTGGTGCCCTGGGCCGGAGGGGTCCTCGCCGAGCGGACCAAGGAGATCCGCTCGGATCTCGGCCAACGCGCTGATCGTCGAGCGGCAGTTCCTGCATCCGGTCGACGGGCTGACGCTGTTCATCACCGACACCAACCGCCAGGGCGACATGGCGGGGATCTTTCTCAACGACCAGCGCGACCCGGCGCGGCCGGTCACCTATTCGGCGCAGCATGCCAAGCTCGTGCGCGAGGGGATGGAGGCGCGGCTGGTGATGCTCGAAGGGGTGGCGCTGACCTCGGACGCGGGCGGCGGGCAGCTCAACGCGGTGCGCTTCGACCAGTTCGTCTTCGACCTCAGCGACCTGATCAAGGACGACGAGGTGCGGGTGCAGCGGCCGTCGGAGTATCCGGTCTGGGCGCTGCTGGCGCCGACCGCGGCGATGCTCGAGAGCGGCCACTACAGCCGGGGCGACTATGTGTCGGAAGGGCACTACAAGCTGACGATGCCGCTCCTTGCCGCGGTGTTCCCGATGATCGCGCTCGTCACGTTGCTTGCCGGCGGGTTCCGCCGCAGCGGCTTCGCGCGCCGGGTGGTGGTGGCGATCGCGGTGGCGGCGACGCTGCAGGTGGTGCTCTTCGCCATCCGCTCGCGCGTGCAGGAGCAGCCCGAGCTCTGGCCGCTGCTCTACCTGCCGATCCTCTCCGGCGCGGCCTATGTCGGGGTCCTCCTGGTGCGGCTCAGCCGGCCGCGCCGCGCGGCGGCGGTGGCGGTGGTGGCATGACGCTCTGGCGCTACATCCTGCGCGGCTTCCTGCGGTCGGTGCTCGCGGTCTTCGCGGTGATCGCGCTCGTCATCACGATCTTTACCGCGGTCGAGAACCTGCGCCGCTTCGACGGATCGGGCGCGCGGCCGAGCGACATCCTGTTCGTCACCCTGCTGCAGGCGCCCGAGATGCTCTACCAGGTGTTCCCGCTGGTGGTGATGCTCGCGAGCCTGCTGACCTTCCTCCGCCTCGCGCGCAACAGCGAACTCGTGGTGATGCGGGCGGCCGGGGTCTCGGCGCTGCGGCTGATCGCGGTGCCGGTGGTCGCGGCGATCCTGCTCGGGGTCGCCTTCGTGGCGGTGGTCAACCCCTTCGTCGCGGCGTCGATCAAGCGGAGCGAGACGGTCGCCAGCGACTTCACCAACCAGGGGTCGAGCCTGCTCTCCTTCTCGAGCGAGGGGGTCTGGCTGCGGCAGGCCGATCCCGACGGCCAGACGGTGATCCAGGCGGCGCGCACCAACGCCGACGGCACCATCCTGAGCCGGGTGCGGATGCACCGCTTCGACAAGGCGGGCACGCTCTACGCCCGCATCGACGCCCCGGCGGCGCGGCTGACGCCCGGGGCGTGGCTGCTGGAAGACGCGACCGAGTGGCAGCTCGATCCGGAGGGGCGGTTCGATCGAACGTTCAGCGGCGGGCGGCTCAACCTGCCGAGCACGCTGACGAGTGCCGAGATCCTCGAGAGCTTCGCGCCGCCCGAGGAGGTGGGCTTCTGGGATCTCGGCCGCTTCATCCGCCAGATGGAGGACTCGGGCTTTTCCGGCCTGCGCCACCGGCTTTATCTGCAGAGCGAGCTCGCCAAGCCGGCGCTCTTCGCGGCGATGGTGCTGATCGGGGCGGCCTTCGCGCTGCGGCCGACGCGGTTCGGACAGACCGGGGTGATGATCCTCCTGGCGGTGCTGGCGGGGTTCGCGCTGTACTTTCTCAAGGACTTCGCCGAGTCGCTCGGCGGGCGGGGGCAGATCCCGCTGATGGTGGCGGCCTGGTCGCCGCCGGTCGCGGCGATCCTGCTCGCGACCAGCCTGCTGCTGCATCTCGAGGACGGCTGAGCGATGCGCCTCGGCCCGCTCGCAGCGCTCGTGCTCGCCCTGCTCCTCGCGCCGCTGCTGCCGGCGGCGGCGCAGCAAACCGCCGGGCCGACACCCGGCCGCGGCGGGCGCGCTGCCGGCGAGCCTCGTGGCCGACGAGGTCACCTACGATCGCGAGACCCGGCTCCTCGTCGCCACCGGCAATGTCGAGGTGCTCTACCAGGGCCGGGTGCTGCGGGCGACGCGCATCACCTACGACGAGACGCCGGCAGGAGATCCGCGCCGAGGGGCCGCTGCTCCTGACCGACCCCGGCGGCGGGGTGATCCTCGCCGACGCGGCCACGGTCACGCCCGACCTCAAGGCCGGGCTGATCTCGAGCGCGAAGCTCCTGATCGCCGGCCGGCTGCAGCTCGCGGCGGTCGAGGCGCGCCGCAAGGACGGCCGGTTCGAGACGCTCTACCGCACGGTCGCGAGCTCCTGCACCATCTGCGCCGACGACCCGACGCCGACCTGGGCGATCCGGGCGTCGCGGGTGACCCGCGACGAGGTCGAGCGCCGGATCTACTTCGAGAACGCGCGGCTCGAGCTGCTCGGGATCCCGGTCGGCTACCTGCCGCGCGCCAGCATCCCCGAGCCGGGGGTGGCGCGCGCCAGCGGGTTTCTCGTGCCGTCGTTCCTGCAGTCGAGCATCTACGGCTTCGGCTTCAAGCTGCCCTACTACAAGGTGCTCGGACCCTCGGCGGACGCCACGATCACGCCGTTTCTCACCTCGAGCGGCGCCATGCTCGTCGAAGGGCAGTACCGCCGCCGGTTCGACGACGGCGGCTTCGACGTCGGCGGCGTGCTGGCGTTCAACGACGGGCTCGGCAACGACAGCCAGCAGCTTCGCGGCAGCATCGCGGCCGTCGGAAACTTCGCGCTCGGCGGGGGCTACATCGCCTCGTTCGACCTGGCGGCGGCGAGCGACAACAGCTTTCTCGCGCAGTTCGACTATTCCGACGCCGACCGGCTGACCAGCATCGCCGGCATCCACCGCACCCTCGGCAACGAGTATGTCTCGCTCGTCACCATCGCGTTCCAGAGCCTCAACCAGGACGAGGCCACCGACACCATTCCGTTCGTGTTCCCGGAGTTCACCTACCGCCGGCTGATCGACACGCCCGGGATCGGCGGGCGGATCGGGCTCGACGCCAACGCGCTCGGCATCGTTCGCGACCTCGGCGGGAACATGCTGCGCGGCGGGGCGGGGATCGACTGGCACAACCAGTGGACGCTGTCGAACGGGATTCTCGGCGTCGACGACGGCGAGCGCGCTCGCCGATATCTACCAGGTCTGGAACTACGACGGCATTCCGAACGGCACCGACGCGCGCGCGATGCCGCTGATCTCGGGCGAGGTGCGCTGGCCGTTCGTGCGCACCACCGCCGCGGCGCAGCACGTCATCGAGCCGATCGTGCAGGTGGCGTATTCACAGACGCTGGGCGACGAGAACGTGCCGAACGAGGACAGCCAGCTTGCCCGAGTTCGACGACACCAACTTGTTCTCGCTCAACCGCTTTCCCGGCCAGGACCGGCTCGAGACCGGGCTGCGCGCGAACATGGGGGTCAACTACACCCGCCAGGATCCCGCCGGCTGGTCGATCGGCGCCACGCTCGGCCGGGTGTTCCGGGTGGACGACAAGGACCAGTTCTCGGCGGGCACCGGGCTCGACGGCACCTGGTCGGACTACGTCGGCGCCGTCTCGCTCGACTTCGCCTCGGGTCTGACGCTGGTCAACCGCTCGCTCTTCGACGGCAGCACGCTCGATTTCCAGCGCAACGAGTTCGCGCTGGCATACGACAACACCCGGGCGGGGGTGCGCGCGGCCTATATCTACCTCGCCGCGGACAACAGCGATCCGGTGATCGGGCCGCAGCCCGAGACCAGCGAGATCGCGCTCAACGCGCGCTACCGGGTGCGCCCCAACTGGGAGGTGCGCGGCCTCTGGCGCTATGACGCGGCCGCGCACAGCAACCTGCGCGCCGGCGCCGGCATCACCTACGGCAACGAGTGCACCGAGTTCGACCTTTCGGTCTCGCGCCGCTATACCTCATCGGATAACGTGCCGCCCTCGACCTCGATCGGCTTCAACCTGCGGCTCGCGGGGCTGGGCGAGGCCGGGGACCACAAGTGGCCGGAGCGGGTCTGCGTTGCGCGAGGAACCTGAACCCCCGGGAGAGGACGCATGTCGAGACTGCTGACCGCCATCGGACTGGCCTGCCTGCTCGCCGCCGGCGGCACGGCGCGCGCGGCCAACCCCTTCGAGGCGGCGATCACCGTCAACTCGGGCGTGATCACCCAGTACGACATCAGCCAGCGGATGAAGCTGCTGCAGGCGCTCGGCGCGACCGACGACCTGCAGAAGCTCGCGATCAAGCAGCTGACCGAGGACCGGGTGAAGGTGCAGGCGGCGCGCGAGCTGCAGATCGAGCTGCCGGACGGCGCGATCGACGCCGGGCTCGAAGAGTTCGCGACCAGCCGCGGGCTGAAGGTCGAGGACGTCCTGCGGGTGATCAACAGCCGCGACATCGATCGCCAGACGATGGACGATTTCATACAGTCGGGCCTGCTCTGGCGCGAGGTGGTCAGCGCCAAGTTCCGCCCCCGCGCCATGCCGTCCGACGCCGACGTGGACGCCGCGCTGCAGCGCGCGCAGACCGAGCCGGTCGAGATGGTGACGCTCGCCGAGATCGCGCTGCCGTTCGCCGAGCGCGGCGAGGCCGAGACCACCGCGCTCGCCGACCGCATCTACGGCGCGGCGCGCTCGGGCACCAGCTTCGGCGCGCTGGCGCAGGAGTACAGCCGCAGCGACACCGCGGCGAACGGCGGCCGGCTGGCGCCGATCCCCGCCACGCGGGTGCCGCCGGCCTTCCGCAGCCAGGTGCTGCTGCTGAACCCGGGCCAGACGACGCGCCCGGTGCCGATCGCCGGCGGCATCGCGATCATCAAGCTGGTCGGGATCTCGCAGGCCAAGCCGCAGCCGATCAAGCCCGAGGACATGGCGGCCGCCCGCCAGGCGATCCGCGAGCAGCTCTTCACGCAGCGGATCAGCAGCCTCGGCGACGGCTACCTGCAGGAGCTTCTCGGGGACGCGATCATCGTCGACCGATGACGCTGCCGGTCGCACTGACCCTCGGCGATCCCGCCGGGATCGGGGCCGAGATCGCGCTGAAGGCATGGACCGAGCTTCGCGGCGCGGTTCCCTTCTTCCTGATCGGCGACCCGGATCATCTCGCGGCGCCGGCCGCGCGGCTCGGGGTGCCGCTGCGGATGATCGCGACGCCCGCCGAGGCGCTCGCCGAAACCGCGAGCGATGCCGGTGCTCGCGCATCGCCTGCCGCGGGCGCCGGTCCCGGGCCGGCCGGACCCGGAGAACGCCGCCGCGACGATCGCGATCATCGCCCGCGGGGTCGAGCTGGTGCGGGCGGGCGCGGCGCTCGCGCTCTGCACCAACCCGATCAACAAGAAGGCGCTGATCGACGGGGCGGGCTTTGCCTTTCCCGGCCACACCGAATTTCTCGCGCACCTGAGCGGGGCGCCGCTGCCGGTGATGATGCTTGCGGCGCCCGGGCTGCGGGTGGTGCCGGTCACCATCCACATTCCGCTCGCCGACGTGCCGCGGGCGCTGACGCCGGCGCTCCTGGAGCAGACGCTGCGGATCACCCACCGCGCGCTCGCCACCGACTTTGCCGTCGCCGCGCCGCGGATCGTGGTCGCGGGATTGAACCCGCATGCCGGCGAGGGAGGTGCGATGGGACGCGAGGAGATCGAGGTGATCGCGCCGGTGATCGCGCGGCTCGCGGCAGAGGGTCTCGGCATCGAGGGGCCGCGCTCGGCGGACACGCTGTTTCACCCCGCGGCGCGGGCGCGCTACGACGCGGCGGTCTGCATGTACCACGACCAGGCGCTGATCCCGGTCAAGACCGTCGACTTCGAGCGCGGCGTCAACGTGACGCTCGGGCTCGATTTCGTGCGCACCTCGCCCGATCACGGCACCGCCTTCGACATCGCCGGCCAGGGCCGCGCGAGCCCGGCGAGCCTGGTGGCGGCGCTGGAGCTCGCCCGCGACATGGGCGAGACGCGCCGCGGACGCGCTGCGCGGGCATGACGCTCGCCGCGGACGGACTGCCGCCGCTGCGCGAGGTGATCGCGGCGCACGGGCTCGCGGCGCGCAAGGCGCTGGGGCAGAACTTCCTGCTCGACCTGAACCTGACCGGCAAGATCGCCCGGCGTGCCGGCGATCTGGCTGCCTGCGACGTGCTGGAGGTGGGGCCCGGGCCGGGCGGGCTCACCCGCGCGCTGCTCGCCGAGGGGGCGCGCCACGTGGTCGCGATCGAGCGGGACCGGCGCTGCCTGCCGGCCTTGGCCGAGATCGCCGCGCACTGGCCGGGGCGGCTGACGGTGGTCGAGGGGGACGCGCTCGCCGTCGACCCGATGGCCGAGCTGAACCCGCCGGTGCGGGTGGTGGCGAACCTGCCCTACAACGTCGGCACCGAGCTCTTGGTGCGCTGGCTCACGCCGCCGGCGTGGCCGCCGTTCTGGCAGAGCCTGACGCTGATGTTCCAGAAGGAGGTGGCCGCGCGGATCGTCGCGCGCCCCGGCAGCAAGGCCTACGGACGGCTGGCGATCCTCGCGCAGTGGCGCTCGGAGCCGCGGATCGTCCTCGAGCTGCCGGCGCGGGCGTTCACGCCGGCGCCGAAGGTCGACAGCGCGGTGGTGCAGATCGAGCGGCTGGAGGCGCCGCGCTTTCCGGCCGATCCCGCGGTGCTGTCGCGCGTGGTGGCGCTCGCCTTCGGGCAGCGGCGCAAGATGCTGCGCGCGAGCCTGCGGGGGCTCGGGCCCGATGCCGAGGCGCTGCTGCTGGCCGCCGGCATCGCGCCGACCGCCCGGGCCGAGGAGATCGGGCTCGAGGGCTTCTGCCGCCTCAGCCGGCTGGTCGCCGAACGCGACGGCTGAGGCTCAGGAAGGCTGCGCTTCCTCCGGGGCTTCGCTGGCCTCCGCGGCCGCGGACTCCGGCTTGTGCCGGCGGCGCGGGCGCGGGCGCTTGGTCGCGACCGGCTCGCCCTCCGGGGGCGGGAGCGGGTGCGGCCTCGGCCGGGAGCGCCTGCTCGACGCCGTTGAACGGGTCGGCGCGCGCAGGTTCCGGCGCCCGGGCAGGTTCGGGGGCCCGGGCCGGTTCGGGGGCCCGGGCAGGTTCGGGGGACCGGGCAGGTTCGCGGGCTCGCGCCTCCTCGACCACCGGCGCTGCGATCGGTGCGGGATCGGACTGCGGCCGCCGGCCTTCCGGCGTCTCGATCGGGCCGGCCATGTCGTAGCCGTCCTCGGGGTCGATCATCGCCAGCCCAGAGCCCATCTGCTGGTTCGGCTGCTGCCGGCGCTGGTTGTCGTAGCCCTCTTCGCGCGGCCCGTCCTCGCGCTCCTGGTTGAAGCTGCGGGTCTCGGCCTGCTGACGCTGCGCCTCCCCGAGCAGCCGGCTGTAGTGCTCGGAGTGCTGCAGGTAGCTCTCGGCGGCGACGCGGTCGCCGGAGAGGTGGGCGTCGCGGGCGAGCGCCTGGTACTTGTCGATGATCTGCTGCGGCGTGCCGCGGACCTTGCCATCGGGGCCCGCGCTCTCGAAAACGCGGTTGATGATGTTGCCCATGCTGTTGCGGCGCTGCCCGTTATTGTTGTTGTTGTTGTTGTTGTGGCTGCCGTTGTTTCCAGGCTTGTTCCTGGAACGCGACTTGTTCGATGGTCTCATGCCTTGGTGATTCCGCCATTGTTGGCTTCGGGTACGCTCACGACCGCCCCTGGCAGCCGACCGTATCCCCGCGTGTGTCAGTGCACGTATCAGATCCGCCTTGCGCTACAGCGACCAATCGGGACGCCCGCCGGCAGGATCTGTCGCAGATATAACCATCCTGCCCGGAAAGACAAGCGGCAATTCCGTTCGGTTTGCTTCGATTTACCCGGACCCCGCCGCTTCGACGACGCGGGTCCGCCCGTCGAGGTCGGGATGCAGCGCGACCTGCGCGAAGCCGGCGGCGCGGAAGATCGCGGCGACCGCCGGCCCTTGCCCGGCGCCGATCTCGAGCAGCGCGCGGCCTTTCGGGGCGAGCAGCTTCGGCAGCGCGGGCGCGAGCGCCTGGTACGCCTCGAGACCGCTCGGCCCGGCGGTGAGCGCGTGCCGTGGCTCCCAGTCGCGCACGTCGGCCGCGAGTGCCGCCACCTCGGCCTCCGGCACGTAAGGCGGGTTCGCGACGATCAGCTCGTAGCGGCCGGCGAGCCCTTCCGTCCAGTCGCCCTGCTTGAAGCGCGCCCGCGCCGCCACGCCGAGTGCCGCGGCATTCGCCGCCGCCACCGCCAGCGCCGCGGGGTCGATGTCGACGCCGGTGCCGCGCGCCGCGGGCCATTCGGCGAGGAGCGTGACGAGGAGCGCACCGCTGCCGGTGCCGAGGTCGAGGACGCTGGCCGCGGCGGTGCCCGCGAGCGCCAGCGCCACCAGCGTCTCGGTCTCGGGCCGGGGGTCGAGGACGGCGGCGGTGACCGCGAAGTCGCGGCCCCAGAAGCTGCGCCGGCCGGTGATCTGCGCCACCGGGCGAAAGCGGCTGCGTTCGTCGAGCATCCGCTCGAACACGGCCGCTGCCGGGGCCGGCAGCGGGTCGGCGGCGAGGAGCGTCAGGCGATCGGCCGGGACGGCGAGCGCAGCGGCCATCAGCCGACGGGCGTCGCGGGCCGCATCCTGCACGCCGGCCGTGGAGAGCCGGGCGGTGCCGTCGGCGAGCGCCGCCCGGACGGTGCGCGTCATGCGTCGAGGTCGGCGAGCTTCGCGGCCTGGTCGGCGGTCGCGAGCGCCGCGATCACCTCGTCGAGCTCGCCCTGCATCACCTGCTCGAGCCGGTAGAGCGTGAGCCCGATCCGGTGGTCGGTCAGCCTTCCCTGCGGAAAGTTGTAGGTGCGGATCCGCTCGGAGCGGTCGCCCGAGCCGACCTGGCCCTTGCGATCGGCGGCGCGCGCCGCGTCGCGCCTCTGCCGCTCGAGGTCGTAGAGGCGCGCGCGCAGCACCTGCATCGCCCGCGCCCGGTTCTGGTGCTGCGACTTCTCCGAGCTCGTCACCACGATGCCGCTGGGCAGGTGGGTGATCCGAACGGCGGAGTTGGTGGTGTTGACGTGCTGGCCGCCGGCGCCCGAGGCGCGCATGGTGTCGATGCGGATGTCCTGCGCCGGGATGTCGACGTCGACGTCCTCGGCCTCCGGCAGCACCGCCACGGTCGCCGCCGAGGTGTGGATGCGCCCGCTCGCCTCGGTGGCCGGCACGCGCTGCACCCGGTGGACGCCCGACTCGAACTTGAGCGCCGCGAAGACGCCCTTGCCGCTAATCTCGGCCACGAGCTCGCGGTAGCCGCCGAGCTCGGTCGGCGAGGCCTCGACGACTTCCCAGCGCCAGCCGTGCGCCTCGGCGAGGCGCTGGTACATGCGCGCGAGGTCGGCCGCGAAGAGCGCCGCTTCCTCGCCGCCGGTCCCGGCGCGGATCTCGAGGATCGCCGAGCGCGCGTCGGCCTCGTCGCGGGGCAGGAGCGCGATCTCGACCGCCCGCTCGGCCTCGGGCAGCGCCGCCTCGATCCGGCCGAGCTCTTCCTCGGCGAGATCCTTCATCTCGGGGTCGGTGCGCAGAAGCTCGGCCTCGTCGCGCGCGCGCATGAGCGCGCGCCAGCCCCGGATCGCCTCGACCACCGGCTTCAGCTCGGCATACTCGCGCGAAAGCGCCGCGAGCTCGGCCGGCGCCGGGCCGGCGTTCATCTTCGCCTCGAGGAATTCGAAGCGGCCGAGGATCTGGTCGAGCTTGTCGCCGGGGATCATCCGCGCCTCATGCGCGAGAGCGCGCCCCGCCGCAAGCCCCTCGCCGCCGCGCGCTTCAGCCGGCGGCGGCGCGCCGGCGCAAGGTGCCGAGCGTGAGTGCCGCCGCCGTGGTCGAGAGCACGCCGCAGAGCGCGATCACCGTAACCATCGGCGTCGCCGTGCCGTCGAAGAACGGCCCGGCGAGCGCGATCATCACCCCGCCCGTCACCATCTGCAGCGTGCCGCCGAGCGAGGAGGCGAGCCCGGCGATGTCGGGATGCGGGTCGAGCGCCATCACCATCGTCGTCGGCATCACCACGCCGAGAAAGGCGTTGGCGCAGAAAAGCAGCCCGATGATCAGCGGCAGCGACCCGAACCCGGCCAAGAGAAGCAGGAGGAGCAGCACGGTGATCGACGCGAAGGCGCCGACCGCGAAGAGCACCATCCGCCCCATGCCGAAGCGCTGGCCGAGCGGGGCCGCCATCTGCGACGCCGCGAAGAAGCCGATCGCGTTCGCGGCGAAGGCGAGGCTGAAGCCGGTCGGCGAGAGGCCGAACTCGTCGGTGTAGACGAAGGAGGCGCTGGCGATGAAGACGAAGAAGCTCGCTATCGCGAAGGCACCGGTGAAGGTCAGGCCCATGAACTCCGGATCGCGCAGGAGGCGCCCGGCCCCGGAGAGGAGCACCCGCGGCGTCGGCGTGACGCGCTTGGCCGGCCGGCAGCGTCTCGGGCAGCATGAAGGCGGTGAGGGCGAGACTGAGCAGGCCGAGCGCGCCGAGGACGCCGAAGATGCCGCGCCAGCCGACGAGGTGCATCACCCCGCTGCCGGCGAGCGGCGCGAGCATCGGCGAGATCGAGATCACCAGCATCACCATCGCCATCAGCCGGGTCGCGTCCGGGCCGCTGTGCAGGTCGCGGATGATCGCGCGCGGCACCACCATCACCGTCGCGGCGCCGAGGCCCTGCACGAAGCGCGCCAGGATCAGCGCGCCGATCCCGGGGGCGAGCGCGCAGCCGACCGTGCCGATGAGGAAGATGCCGACCCCGATGTAGAGCGGCGGCTTGCGACCGAGCCAGTCCGAGAGCGGCCCGTAGACGAGCTGCGTCACGCCGAAGGCGGCGAAGAAGGCGCTGAGGGTGAACTGCACCGCCTGCGGCGTCGCGGCGAGGTCGGCGGCGACCATCGGCAGCGCCGGCAGGTACATGTCGATCGCGAACGGGCCGACCGCGCCGAGAAGGCCGATGACGACCGCGATGCGGACCATTCCGGGTTGCATTGCCATGGGACGACCGTTCGGGAGTGTTTCGAGGCCGCACCACCGCGTCCCCGCTGCACCATCTCGTTCAGTTCGTGGCCGGCGTCAATCCCGGCGCCGCCTCGATGCGACGGTTGAAACAGTTGGCTTCGTGGCCGCCAACGCCAGCGAAGGCGGCCCTACTCCGCCGCCTGAGGTGCCGCCGCGGCCTCGGCCTCGAGCTCGGCGGCCCGCTTCTCCACCAGCTCGACGATGTGGTCGACCATCGCGTCGTTGCCGAGCTTGTGGTGCGCCTTGCCGGCCATGTACACCATGCCGGAGCCGGCGCCGCCGCCGGTGAAGCCGAGGTCGGTCATCAGCGCCTCGCCCGGGCCGTTGACCACGCAGCCGATGATCGAGAGCGACATCGGCGTCTTCACGTGCTCGAGCCGCTTCTCGAGGACCTCGACGGTGCGGATCACGTCGAACCCCTGCCGGGCGCAGGAGGGGCAGGAGATGATGTTGACGCCGCGGTGGCGCAGGCCGAGCGCCTTGAGGATCTCGAAGCCGACCTTCACCTCGTCGACCGGGTCGGCGGAGAGGCTGACGCGGATGGTGTCGCCGATCCCCATCCAGAGCAGGCTGCCGAGGCCGATCGCGGACTTGACGGTGCCGGTCGTCATGCCGCCCGCCTCGGTGATCCCGAGGTGGATCGGCGCGTCGGTCGCCTCGGCGAGCGACTGGTAGGCGGCGGCGGCGAGAAAGACGTCCGACGCCTTCACGCTGATCTTGAACTCGTGGAAGTCGTTGTCCTGAAGGATGCGGATGTGGTCGAGGCCGCTCTCGACCATCGCCTCCGGGCAGGGCTCGCCGTATTTCTCGAGCAGGTGCCGCTCGAGGCTGCCGGCGTTGACGCCGATGCGCATCGAGCAGCCGTGGTCCTTGGCCGCCCTGATCACCTCGCGCACGCGGTCGGGCGAGCCGATGTTGCCGGGGTTGATCCGCAGGCAGGCCGCGCCCGCCTCGGCCGACTCGATGGCGCGCCGGTAGTG
This sequence comes from uncultured Alphaproteobacteria bacterium, assembly GCA_963737485.1. Lineage (GTDB taxonomy): Bacteria > Pseudomonadota > Alphaproteobacteria > Rhodobacterales > Rhodobacteraceae > Amaricoccus. Next base: position 379,176 of record CAVTSR010000016.1, read on the forward strand.
GAAGTGGATGTCGGCGACGATCGGGACCGGGCTCTCGCGGACGATTTCCCTGAGCGCCCGGGTCGAGGCCTCGTCGGGGCAGGAGACCCGGACGATGTCGGCGCCGGCCTCCGCGCACGCCTGCACCTGCGCGATCGTCGCGCCGGCGTCGCTGGTCAGCGTGTTGGTCATCGTCTGCACGCTGATCGGGGCGCCGTCGCCCACCGGCACCGATCCGACCATGATCCGGCGCGACCGACGCCGATCGACGTTGCGCCAGGGGCGGATGGGATTGTGGGTCATGACGGGCGGGGATTCCGTGCTGTGCGGCTCAGGCCCGGAAGATAGAGCAGCGCCCGGGAAATGTCACCCCGGGGCGGCTGCGGGCAACGGCGCCGGCAACGGCGCGGTCACCGGATCGCGACGACGGGGACGACCTGCGCCTGCGAGGTGCTGAACGCCTGCGAGATCACTTCGGGCACGTCGTCGACGACGGGGAAGTGATCGGCGACCGACTGCGGCACCAGCAGCACGTCCTTCGCGGCGCGGGTGCCGCGACCGAGCGGGCCGCGCAGCGTGTCGCCCACCCTGACGTAGACCGAGCCGGCGTTGCCGGCCCAGATCAGCGGCGCCTCGATCCCTTCCGGCGGCGAGTAGGTCTCGCCCTTCTCGAGGATGCGCTCGAAGAGCACGGTGCCGTTCTCGAGGTAGACCCGGATCCATGCGGCCCGCTCGGCCACGACCACGACTTTCGGCGCGGCGGCCGCGTCCGCAGCGGTCGTGAGCGAAGCGTCGACCAGCGCCGGCGGCACCTCGGCGGCGGCGGCGGGGATCGCGGTCGCGGCGCCATCGATCGCCGAGGCCACCGGGTCACCGCCGACGAGCAGGCCGCTCTTGTCGGGATCGAGAGCGGCGATCGGCCCGTCGCGCGGCGCGATGATCGGGACCTCGAGCTCCTGCTTGCGGTAGAGCTCGGCCAGGGCGGTCGTCGCCACCGGGCTCGCGAGGTCGCTCAGGGTCGGCTCGTCGAAGGCGGGCGGCGGCGCGGCGTCCGGCTGGTCGGCCTCGGCGACCGCGACCGGCAGATCGTCGACCGGCGCGAACTGCACGCGCTGGATGTTCTGCAGCACCGTCCAGCCGCCGTAACCGAGCCCGAGTGCGACCAGGGCGAGTATGAGAACCGAACCGAGCGCGGCGAAGGGCACCTCGGGCAGGAAGCCGCCCGGGTGATCGAGCCGGGCGATCGCAAAATCCGGGCGGAAGCCGCCGGCGGGCTGCGGGACGACCTTGCCGCCGGCCGGACGGCCGCTGCCGATCGGCGCGCCGCTCTTGCCGGCAAAGCCGCTCTCGAGACAGAAGCGGTGGAACACCTCGTCGGGGTCGAGCGACAGGTAGCGGGCGTACGAGCGCACGTAGCCGGCGATGAAGCTGGGGTTGGGGAAGACCTCGGGCCTGGCGTCCTCGATCGCGGCGATGTAGGCGGCCTTGATCCTGAGGTCGCGCTGGATGTCGAGCAGCGTCTTTCCCAGCGTCGCCCGCTCGCCGCGCAGCTCGTCGCCGAGCGGGTATTCGTAAGATCCCCAGGCTTTCGCCGCGGGATGGTTCACCACGTTGCCCATGGGTCCGCCTGAACACCCATTACTCTGTCCTGCCCGCGTCCGCCTGCGTCGAATCACAATCGACGGATTCTTCGAGTTTTCCGGTATATATCATGATTCAGACCGCGTTGGCACGCTCGGTTGTTACAACTGCCGCACAGGTGGCGAAAATCGTCACGACGTCGGCACCGGCTTCAGTAGATGTAGCGGATCTGATCGCTCCAGTAGCGCTCCATCCGGCGCAGGCTGGCGTTGATGTCCTCGAGCCGCATGTTGCCGAGGACCTCGCGGCTGAGGATGCCGGTGGCGTGCCGCTGGAAGAGCTGCGCGATGATCGTGCGGATGTTGCGGCCCTTTTCCGTCAGGCGCACCCGCACCGCGCGGCGGTCGACGTCGCATTTCTGGTGGTGCATGTAGCCGCATTCGACGAGCTTCTTGAGGTTGTAGGACACGTTCGAGCCCTGGTAGTAGCCGCGGGTCTTGAGCTCGCCCGCCGTCACCTCGTTGTCGCCGATGTTGAAGAGCAACAGCGCCTGCACCGAGTTGATGTCGATGATCCCGAGCCGCTCGAACTCGTCCTTGACGACATCGAGCAGCAGCCGATGCAGCCTTTCCACCATGGAGAGCGTCTCGAGGTAGGCCCCGAGGAAGTCCTCCTGGGCGGAGGGCGCCGGCACAGCCGCAACCTTTGCGTGCATACTCATGGTTTCACTCCGCAGGATGGCTCTGGCCGAAACCCTCCCGCAGAATCTTATACAAGTCGTTAAGGCGGCAGCCTCGCCGTTCACTCCAGCTGATGATGCCGGCGTATCCTGGCGACGAGTTCTTCGTAATGCTCCGGGCTATTCTCGGAGCCCGCGACCCAGCGATAGATATCATGATCGTTTTCCGACAACAGCCGGTCGAAACTCTCGAGTGGTACCGGATCCAGCGTCGCGAGCGCCGCGTCGGCGAAGCGCCCGAGGATGAGATCCATCTCGCGCGTCCCGCGGTGCCAGCTCCGCATCCGCAGCCGGCGGAGCCGCGTCTCGGCAGGCTCGCTCACCCCTCGCCCCTCCCCTTGCCGGACCGCTGGCCGCGGCCTAAGACACCGCGTCCCCTTCGAGCGGTGCTGCCATGGCCTTCCTCTCCGATGCTCTCGCCCGCATCAAGCCCTCGCCGACCATCGCCATCACCGCCCGCGCCCGCGAGCTGAAGGCCGAAGGCCGCGACATCATCAGCCTCTCGGCCGGCGAGCCCGACTTCGACACGCCGCGGAATGTCCGCGAGGCGGCCAAGGCGGCGATCGACCGGGGCGAGACCCGCTATACCTCGCCCGAAGGCATTCCGGAGCTGCGGCGCGCGATCGTGGCCAAGTTCGCGCGCGAGAACCGCCTCGACTACCGCCCGGAGCAGGTGATGGTCTCGACCGGCGGCAAGCAGGTGCTGTTCAACGCGCTCCTCGCGACGCTGAACCCGGGCGACGAGGTGGTGATTCCCGCACCCTACTGGGTCAGCTATCCCGACATGGTGGCGCTCGCGGGCGGCACGCCGGTGATCGTCGAGGGTCGGCTCGAGCAGGGCTTCAAGATCGCACCCGACGCCCTCGCCGCCGCGATCACCCCGCGCACCAAGTGGCTGATCTTCAACTCGCCGTCGAACCCCACCGGCGCCGGCTATTCCCGCGACGAGCTGCGCGGGCTGACCGACGTGCTGCTCGACCACCCGCAGGTCTGGGTGATGACCGACGACATGTACGAGCACATCGCCTACCCGCCGTTCGTCTTCGCGACGCCGGCCGAGGTCGAGCCGCGGCTCTACGAGCGCACCCTGACGGTGAACGGCGTCTCCAAGGCCTATGCGATGACCGGGTGGCGCATCGGCTATGCCGCAGGCCCGACGCCGCTCATCAAGGCGATGACGGCGATCCAGAGCCAGTCGACGTCGAACGCCTGCTCGGTCAGCCAATGGGCGGCCGTCGAGGCGCTGAACGGTCCGCAGGACTACATCGCCGAGGCGGCGCTGGCCTTCCGCCGCCGCCGCGATCTGGTGGTGTCCGGGCTCAACGCCTGTCCCGGGATCGAATGTCCCGCGCCCGAGGGTGCCTTCTACGTCTATCCCTCGATCGCCGGGCTGATCGGGCGCACCACGCCCGACGGCCGCGATATCGCCAGCGACGCGGACTTCGCCGACGCGCTGCTCGCGGCGGAAGGCGTGGCGGTCGTCTTCGGCGCGGCCTTCGGCCTCAGCCCGAACTTCCGGATCAGCTACGCGGCCGCCGACGACCTGCTGCTGGAAGCCGTCGCCCGCATCCGCCGCTTCGCGCAGTCGCTGCGCTGACGCCCTGAGCTGAGGCCCTGACAGGAGAACGGCGGCCGGATCGCTCCGGCCGCCGGTTGGTTGTCGTCAGTGCCCGGCGGCCTTGCGGCCGCGCGTCACGGCTTTGCGGGCTCGGCGGGAGCCATCGTTGCCGGCGCGTCAGCGGCCGGGGCGGCCGGCGCTTCGGCGGCCGGGGCGGCCGGGGCTGTCGCCGCCGGCGCCGGTGCCGGGGCCGGTGCGGGGGCCTCGCTTTTCATGAAGTACCAGATCGCCAGGATCACCACGATTACCGCAGCGATCCAATACCAAGTGCGCGTCATCCTGCCCTCCAGTTGCATTCTGCCCGGGCGGTACCCCGGGTCCCCCACGACATGGCGGTCCCGGTTACCCGATGCAATACCATCCCCCGTCCGCGCTCCGCGTCCGGCGAGAAACGGCCACGGGCCGGGTGATCCGGCTTCCGTGGGTCCGCATCTTCACTTATGCCACGATCTGCACTATTGTCGAACGATGACCGGGGCCCTGCTCCGGTTTTTTATCCGTTCAACGATCAAAAGGATGCCAAGGCCATAGCCCGCAGACCACACAACGCACCACCAACGCGCGAAACCGGCCCTCGCGTGAACGACCGGATCCGTGCTTCCGAGATCCGCCTCATCGGTGCCGACGGCGAAAACGTCGGCGTCGTGACCCCCGACCGCGCGATGTCGCTGGCCGAGGAAGCCGGACTCGATCTCGTCGAGATTTCGCCCAATGCCGTGCCGCCGGTCGCCAAGATCATGGATTTCGGAAAATACAAGTACGAGACCCAGAAAAAGGAATCCGAGGCGCGCAAGAAGCAGAAGATCATCGAGATCAAGGAGATCAAGTTCCGCCCTAACACCGACATCCATGACTACGACGTCAAGATGCGGTCGGTGGTGAAGTTCCTCGAGGGCGGGGACAAGGTCAAGATCACGCTGCGCTTCCGCGGCCGCGAGATGGCGCACGCCGAGCTGGGGCGAAAGCTGCTCGAGCGCGTCGCCGACGACGTCACCGAACTGGGCAAGATCGAGGCGATCCCCCGGCTCGAGGGTCGGCAGATGGTGATGATGATCAACCCGGTCAGGCACTGACCGCGCTCCGGAGGCGGCACGCCGCGCTCCGGACCTGACCGCTCCACCCGCCGGCAAGGGCGGCACGGGGACGGGGATCGCGGCTTCGGGAGGGCCGCGGCAATGACGCTTTCCGCTCCGATCCCCGAGGCCGGCGCCGCGCGGCTCCTGCGCCACTGGCGGGCGCTCTGGCCGCTCGCGTGGCCGGTGGTGCTGAGCCGTGCCGGCCTCGTCGTCATGCAGATGGCGGGCGTGGTGATGGTCGGCCGCTACGATACCGGCGCGCTGGCCGCCTTCTCCATCGGCTCGGCGATCGCGGCGCCGCTGATGGTGGCGGGCTTCGGCTGCGTCGTCGGCATCGTCGCCCTCGCCTCGCGGGGGTTCGGGGCGAGCGATCCCGATCTCCCCACGACCGCGCTGCGCGGCCTCGCCTGGGCGACGCTGGTGGGTGTGGCGGCGAGCCTGCTGACGCTTTTCGCCGGGCCGGTGCTGCGGCTGATCGGCCAGGCGCCCGAGCTCGTCACCGGTGGCACGGCGGTCGCCTGGATGCTTGCACCCGGCGTGCTGGCGCAGATCGTCTTCGCCGCGGCGAGCTTCTATCTCGAGGGCACGGCGCGCCCGCAGCCCGGCCTCTACGCGATGGCCGCGGCGAACCTGCTCAACATCGCGCTGACCTGGCTCCTGGTCGGCGGCCACCTCGGCCTGCCCGAGCTCGGCGCGCCCGGCGCCGCGCTCGCCTCGACGATCTCGCGGTTCCTGATGGCGGGGATCTTCGTGGTCTGGATGCTCCGGCTTGCGGAGTTCACCGGCCACCGGGCCGCGCACGGACTCTGGGGTCCGGGCGGCTGGACGGCGGGCCGCGAGATGCGGCGGATCGGCATGGCCGGCGGCGCTGCCTATTTCTTCGAGACCGTGGCCTTCGCCTCGCTCGCCCAGGCGGCGGGGCTGCTCGGCGCCACGGCGCTCGCGGCCTACACCATCCTGCACAACGTCGAGACCACGGTCTTCATGCTCGGGCTCGGCGTCTCGGTGGCGACGGCGGTGCGGGTGGGACATGCCGCCGGCGCCGGCCGGCGCGACGAGGCGCGCGCCGCCGGGGTCGCCGGGCTCGCCGCCGCGGTCATCCTGGTGGCGGGGATCGGGGTGCTGCTGCTCGCCTTCGCGCCGACGGTGGTCGGCTTCTACAGTTCCGACCCGGCGCTCATCGCGCGCGCGGCACCGCTGATGGCGATCCTCGCGGTCTCGATGCTGTTCGACGCCGGCCAGGTGGTGCTGGGACAGGCCAACCGGGCGCTCGGCGACAGCTGGTCGACCACGCTCTGCTTCTTCGTCGCCTTCTGGTGCGTGATGATTCCGGTCGCGCTCGTCCTTGCCTTTCACACCCCCCTCGCCGAGGCGGGCCTCTTCATAGGCACCGCGGTGGGCTGCATCGCGGCGGTGACCCTGCTCGGCGTGCGCTTCCGCCAACTCCTCGCGAGGATCTGAAACGATGGCTCGCAAGCGTAACGCCGTGCTGGATTTTCTGGCATTTGTTCCGCAAGCGGCCTTCCTCGGCATCGTGCACCTTTTGCCCTGGCGCGCCCGCCTCGCCACCGGTGCCTTCGTGCTCCGAAGCGCCGTGGCGCTGCTGCCCGACTTCCGCCGCCGCATCGAGGGGAACCTGCGGCTGATCTTTCCCGCCATGCCCGCCGACGCGCGCCGACGCATCCGCTTCGCGGTCGCGGACAATTTCGGCCGCTCCTTCGTCGAGACCTTTTCCGCCCGCGACTTCCAGAGACGGGCGCCGTGGGGCGAGCCCGCCGGCCCGGGGTGGGAGGCGCTCCAGGCCGCCCGGGCCGCAGGCGAGGGCGTGATCCTGGTGGGCGGCCACTTCGGCCAGTGGGAGGCGGTGCGCGGGGCGCTGAAGGCGCGCGGAATCGAGGTGGGGGCGCTTTACCGGCCGATGAACAACCCCTGGCTCGAGCGGACCTATCTGCGGAACATGAGCGAGCACGGGGCGCCGATGCTGCCGCGCGGCGCGGCGGGGATGCGCGAGCTGATCCGCCACCTTCGCGGCGGCGGGGTGGTGGCGATCCTGCTCGACCAGTATGTGGTCGACGGCAGGCCGATCGACTTTCTCGGCCACCCCGCGCCGGCGGGCACCGCGATCGCCGCCCTCGCCCATCGCTTCAAGGTGCCGATGATCCCCGCTTACGGAACCCGCCAGCCCGACGGCGTCCACATCGAGATCGACTTCGAGGCGCCGCTTCCCGCCGAAGAGCCCCGAGGCGATGACCCAGGCCGCCGCCGACAGCCTCGCCGCGCGCGTGCGCGCGACGCCCGGCCAGTACTACTGGCTCCACCGGCGATGGGTGAAGCGCTTCGACGCCTGAGGGCCGGGCTCGTGGCGGGCTCAGGCGGCGTCCGGCGCGAGGCCGGCCACGACGGCGGCGAGCGTCTCGACCGGCAGGATCAGCAGCATTCCCGGGCCGTCGAACGCGAGGCGCACCGGGCCGGTCGTGCAATTCGAGGTGCCGACCCGAGCGTCGGGCGCGAAGGCGAGACCGTCGATCGGCCAGCGCAGGCCCTCGGAGGCGATGCCGCGCACCGGTGCCATCGGGAAGAGCGAGAGCGGAATTCCCGGGCCGAGGCCGATCGCGAAACGCCGGGGGCAGAGCAGGCAGAGCCCGCCCTCGCCCAGCAGCACGACCTTTCGGTCGGGGTTCTTCGCGAGCGCGTTCATCGCGGCGAGCTGGTGGTCGAGCCGGCCGCCGAGGAAGCCCACGCCGATGAAGAGCGGCGCCTCGACCGAATAGAGGCACTTCTCGAGGTCGGTGGTATCCTGCTCCGCGAGGCGATGGATCGGGACCCCTGCCCGCTCGAGGCCCGCGGCATCCTGCAGCGAATCGAGGTCGCCGATGACGGCGCGGACGCTTGCGCCGCCCGGCAACGCCACGTCGCCGCCGCCGTCGGCGGCGACGGCTTCCGGCGCCAGCGAAAGGGCGGCGGCGAGATGCCGCCGGTCGATCGGACCGCCGCCGACCAGCGTTACTGGGGCGGCGAAGCGGTAGAGGGTGCGGGTTGCCAATCGCGTACCACCACGGCGGAGACGCTGTTCTTCGGCGATCCGTCGATGAGCTTGTCGGAATAGGTCAGATAGACCAGTGCGTTGCGGGTCTTGTCGAAGAAGCGCACCACCTGGATGTGCTTGAAGAGGATGCTGGCCCGGGCCGAGAAGACCTCCTGACCGTCCTTGAGCGCGCTGCGGAACCTGACCGGCCCGGTCTGCGCGCAGCTCACCGAGGCGTCGGAGGTGTCCTCGGCGAGGCCGAGGCTGCCGGAAATGCCGCCGGTGCGGGCGCGGCTGATGAAGCAGCTGACGCCTTCGACCTCCGGGTCGTCGAAGGCCTCGATGGTGATCCGGTGGTTGGCGCCGATGATCTTGAACGCGGTGGTGACCTGGCCGATCTCCTCCGCCCCGGCGGGGGCGGATGCGACGAGGAGCGCCGTCAGCGCAACGCCACCCGCGCGCTCAAAGAGCCTGGCGAAAGCGAACCACCGCGGTTGCAAAACGACCATGACCCCGCTTCCCCTGTCCCACGCCGCCGGTCAGGGGGATGCAACGGCGGAGGGTTGTCAAGGCTGGGATGCCTTCCGCGCGGCGCGCCGGGCTATCCGCCGTCCGGCCCGTGCGGATCCTCGCCACGCCCGATGCCGCGGAAGATCGCGCGGAAGGGCAAGGCCCAGAGGACGCCGAGCGCCACGTAGACGATGAGCTCGACCAGCGGCGCCGGACGCCCCAGCCAGTTGAGCAGCGTGACCGCCGCGACGACGTAGGCGGGCATCCAGACCAGGAGCAGGATCAGCGCCCAGCGCCGGCGGGCGCGCCAGGAGAGGGTCATACGGGGCCCATCATCCGGCGAAGGGGTCGGTGACGAGGATGGTGTCGTCGCGCTCGGGGCTGGTCGAGAGCAGCGCCACCGGGCAGCCGATCAGCTCCTCGATGCGGCGGACGTACTTGATCGCCTGCGCCGGCAGCTCGGCCCAGGAGCGGGCGCCGGCGGTGGTCTCGGACCAGCCGGGAAGCGTCTCGTAGACCGGCGTCACCCGCGCCTGCTGCGCGGCGGCGGTCGGCAGGTGGTCGAGCCGCTCGCCGTCGAGGTCGTAGGCGGTGCAGATCTTCAGCTCCTCGAAGCCGTCGAGGACGTCGAGCTTGGTGAGCGCGATGCCGGTGACGCCCGAGGTGGTGCAGGTCTGGCGGACGAGGACGGCGTCGAACCAGCCGCAGCGGCGCTTGCGCCCGGTGACGGTGCCGAACTCGCGGCCGCGCTCGCCGAGCTTCTGGCCGGTGGCGTCGGTGAGCTCGGCCGGGAACGGGCCCTCGCCGACGCGGGTGGTGTAGGCCTTGACGATGCCGAGGACAAAGCCGATCGCGCCCGGTCCCATGCCGGTGCCGGTCGCGGCCATTCCCGCGAGCGTGTTCGAGGAAGTGACGTAAGGGTAAGTGCCGAAGTCGATGTCGAGAAGCGCGCCCTGCGCGCCCTCGAAGAGGATGCGGCGGCCGGCGCGGCGCGCGTCGGCGAGCACCATCCAGACCGGCGCGGCGTAGGGCAGCACCTTGGGCGCGATCTCGTCGAGCGCGGCGGTGAGCGCGCCGCGGTCGATCGGCTCGGCCCCGAGGCCGCGACGCAGCGCATCGTGGTGGGCGAGGAGGCGGTCGAGGCGGGTCTCGAGCGTCGCGGCGTCGCCGAGGTCGGCGACCCGGATCGAGCGGCGGCCGACCTTGTCCTCGTAGGCCGGGCCGATGCCGCGCCCGGTGGTGCCGATCCGGGCGGCGCCGGCGGCCTCCTCGCGCATCCGGTCGAGATCCTGATGCAGGGGCAGGATCAGCGGCGCGTTCTCGGCGATCATCAGGTTCTCCGGGCTGATCGCCACCCCCTGCCCGCGCAGCTTGTCGATCTCGGCGATCAGCGCCCAGGGATCGAGCACGACGCCGTTGCCGATGACGCTGAGCTTGCCCGGTCGCACGATGCCGGAAGGCAGCAGCGACAGCTTGAAGACCTGGTCGCCGATCACCAGCGTATGGCCGGCGTTGTGGCCGCCCTGAAAGCGCGCGATGACGTCGGCGCGCTCGGAGAGCCAGTCGACGATCTTGCCCTTGCCCTCGTCGCCCCACTGCGCGCCGACGACCACCACGTTGCCCATATGCGCTCGATCCCCTCCAGGCCGCAGGGGTTATAGCCTCCCGCCAGACGGCCCGAAACCTTCTTTTCGCTCGCTCGTTTGCCTTGCGGAGCCATCGCCGGCGGCGCTGGCAAAGGGAGACGGAATGCAAGCACTCACCGACTGGTTCCCATCCCTCGAGGGCCCGATGGCAACGGCGCTCGAGCTTTACCACCGCGTCTCCTCGACCTGGATTCTGGTGCAGCTCGTCGCCATCGCGGTCACCCTTGCCCTCGCGCTGCTGGTGACCCGCCGGGTGTCGCGGGCGATCAAGCGGCAGGCCAACGATTCACCGAGCGACAGCCTGTTGCGCAGATGGCGCCCGGTTCTCGTCGAGCGGGTCACGCCGATCCTGTTCCTGATCGCCACCTGGCTCGAGCTGCTCATATTCCGCCAGTTCACCTGGTCGGGAAACACCGTGATCCTGCGGCTGGTCGCGAGCCTGACCACCGCCTGGATCGTGATCAACCTCCTCGCCCTCGTCATCCGCAACCGCTTTCTCTACCGGGTCGTCTCGGTGGGACTGTGGCTGATGGCGGCGGCGTCGATCCTCGGGGTCCTGCCCGAAATCACCGCCTTCCTCGACGGCATGGCGTTCAGCATGGGATCGACCCGGGTCTCGGCGCTGCGCATCATCGAGGCGGTGATGCTCTTCGGCGTGCTGCTCTGGCTGTCGGGCCTGCTCAGTCGCGCGATCGATGCCGGGTTGGGCCGCTCACCCGATCTGACACCGTCGCTGCGGGTGCTGATCAGCAAGCTCGCTCGGGTTCTCCTGACCGCGGCGGCGGTGCTCTTTGCGGTCAGCGCGGTCGGGATCGACCTGACGGCGCTCGCGGTGTTCTCGGGCGCGGTCGGGGTCGGGGTCGGGTTCGGGTTGCAGTCGTCGGTGTCGAACTTCGTCTCGGGCATCACGGTGCTGCTCGACAAGTCGATCAAGCCCGGGGACGTGATCTCGCTGGGAGAGACCTTCGGCTGGATCACGGCGCTCAACGCCCGTTACGTCTCGGTGGTGACCCGCGACGGGCGCGAGCACCTGATCCCGAATGCGACCTTCGTCACCGAGACCGTGGTGAACTGGAGCTATTCCGACGCCAAGGTGCGCATCCAGGTGCCGTTCGGCGTCAGCTATGACGCCGATCCGCACGCGGTGAAGAAGCTCGTCGAGAGCGCCTGTCTGACCGTGCCGCGGGTGCTGCGCAGCCCGAAGCCGGTGGTGCATTTCGTCGGCCTCGGCGACAGCTCGCTCGACTTCGCGGCGCGGGTCTGGATCGTCGACCCGGTCGAGGGCCTCGCCAACGTCAGCTCCGATCTGCTGTTCGCGGTGTGGGACGTGCTGAAGGCGAATGGCATCGAGATCCCCTTCCCGCAGCGCGACCTGCACCTGCGCGGGCCGGTCCAGGTGCAGCTCGACGGCGTCCGCGGTCACAGCAAGACCGAGCAGGACGCCGTGGCCTGATCGTGCCGGGGCCTTGCCGCCCCGGCACGTCCGGCGTCCCGGCCTCAGAACCGAAGCGCCTTCGCCTGCCGGATCTGCGGCAGGGTGGCGATCTCGCCGAGCGCTTCGGGGGCCACCGCCTCGTCGACGCCGAGAAGGGCGATCGCCTCGCCGCTCTTCTGCTCGCGGCCGAGGGCGAAGGTGGCGATGTTGATGCCGAGGGTGCCGAGCTTGGTGCCGAGCGCGCCGATGTAGCCCGGCGTGTCGGCGTTGGTGGTGTAGAGCATGAACTTCATCGGCTCGGCCTCGAGGTTGATCCCCTTGATCTGGATGAAGCGCGGTCGGCCATCGGAGTAGATGGTGCCCGCGACCGAGCGGGTCTGCGCCTCGGTGGTCACGATGAGCCGCATGTAGGATCCGAAGGCGCCCTGGGAGTCCTTGCGGGTCTCGGTGATGAGGACGCCGCGCTCGCGGGCGACGAGGGGGGCGGAGACCATGTTGACCGCGCCTTCGCCCACCAGAGGCTTGAGCAGGCCCGCGGTCAGCGCCGCGGTGAGCGGCGTGAGGTTCAGGTCGCCGACCTCGCCCACGTACTCGATCTCGATCTCGCGCATCGGGCTCTCGGTGACCTGGCCCGCGAAGCTGCCCAGCATGCCGGCAAGGTCGATCCAGGGCTTCAGGATCGGCGCCTCCTCGGCGGTGACCGACGGCGCGTTGAGGGCGTTGGAGATGGCGCCGTCCATCAGGTAGTCCGACATCTGCTCGGCGACCTGCAGCGCGACGTTCTCCTGCGCCTCGGTGGTGGCGGCGCCGAGATGCGGGGTGCAGACGACGTTCGGGGCGCCGAAGAGCGGGTTCTCCTTGGCCGGCTCCTCGGAGAAGACGTCGAAGGCGGCGCCGGCGAGGTGGCCGGAGCGGAGCGCCTCGGCGACCGCCGCCTCGTCGACGAGGCCGCCGCGGGCGCAGTTGATCAGGCGCGCGCCGGGCTTCATCTTCGCCACGCGCTCGGCGGAGATGATGTTGGCGGTCTTCTCGGTCTTGGGGACGTGCAGCGTCACGATGTCGGCGCGGGCGAGGAGCTCGTCGACGTCGTCGATCCGCTCGATGCCGAGCGCCTGCGCCCGGTCGGCGGAGAGGAAGGGATCGTAGGCGATCACCTTCATCTTCAGGCCGATCGCGCGGGCGGCGACGACCGAGCCGATGTTGCCGGCGCCGATCAGGCCGAGGGTCTTGCCGGTGAGCTCGGTGCCCATGAAGCGCGACTTCTCCCACTTGCCGGCCTGGGTGGAGGCGTCGGCGGCGGGGATCTGGCGGGCGCAGGCGAACATCATCGCGATGGCGTGCTCGGCGGTGGTGATCGAGTTGCCGAAGGGCGTGTTCATCACCACGATGCCCTTGGCCGAGGCGGCGGGGATGTCGACGTTGTCGACGCCGATGCCGGCGCGGCCGATGACGCGCAGGTTGGCGGCCTTCTCGATCAGGTCGGCGGTGACCTTGGTGGCCGAGCGGATGGCGAGGCCGTCGTAGTTGCCGATGATCTCGGCGAGCCTCGCCTTGTCCTTGCCGAGCTGCGGCTGGAAGTCGACCTCGACGCCGCGGTCGCGGAAGATCTGCACGGCGGCGTCACTGAGCTCGTCGGAAATAAGCACCTTGGGCATGGGATAGGTCTCCGGGGGCGGGCACGCGGGCCTGCCGGATGATCGAAAAAAGGGGAAGAATCAGGACGCGCGGGTGGCGGCGAAGGCCCAGTCGAGCCAGGGCGTCAGCGCCTCGACGTCAGGCGGTGTCGACGGTGGTGCCACACCAGATGCGCAGACCCGGAGGGGCATCGCGGTAGCCGGCGATGTCGTAGGCGACACCTTCGGCCTCGAGGCGCTTGGTCATCGCCTTGACGAAGTCGCGCTGGGCGGCCTCGTCGCGGGAGGCGATCTCGGGGTCGGTGATCCGCAGGCAGACCGAGGTGTTGGAGCGCGCCGCCGGGTCGGCGACGAGGTTCTCGATCCAGGGGGTGCGGTCGACCCAGGCCTGCAACGCCGCGGCGTTGGCGTCGGCGCGGGCGCGGGTCGCGGTCAGGCCGCCGATGCTCGCCATCCAGTCGAGGGCGTCGATCGCGTCGGCGACGCAGAGCATCGAGGGGGTGTTGATCGTCTCGCCGGCGAAGATGCCGTCGATGAGCTTGCCGCCCTTGGTGAGGCGGAAGATCTTCGGCAGCGGCCGCGGCGGGGTGTAGGTCTCGAGGCGCTCGACGGCGCGGGGAGAGAGGACGATGACGCCGTGCCCGCCCTCGCCGCCCATCGCCTTCTGCCAGGAGAAGGTGGTGACGTCGAGCTTGTCCCAGGGCAGGCCTTGCGCGAAGGCGGCGGAGGTGGCGTCGCAGAGCGTGAGCCCCTCGCGGTCGGCGGCGATCCAGTCGCCGTCGGGGACGCGGGCGCCGGAGGTGGTGCCGTTCCAGGTGAAGCAGACGTCGGCGTCGGGGCGGACCTCCGCAAGGTTCGGCAGCATGCCGTAGTCGGCCGCGAGCACGCGGCAGTCGGCCAGCTTGAGCTGCTTGGTGGCGTCGGTGGCCCACCCCTGCCCGAAGCTTTCCCAGACCAGCATGTCGACCGGACGCGCGCCGAGCATCGACCACATCGCCATCTCGAAGGCGCCGGTGTCGGACGCGGGCACGATGCCGACCCGGAAGCCTTCGGGCACGCCGAGCAGCTTGGCGGTCCGGTCGATCGCTTCCTTCAGCTGCGCCTTCGGCTTTGCCGCGCGATGCGAGCGGCCGAGGAAAGCGCGGGCGGCGACCGCTTCGGCGCTCCAGCCGGGACGCTTGGCGCAGGGGCCCGAGGAGAACTCGGCGCGCACCGGACGGATCTGAGGCTTTGCGGGTGCCGCGGCTACCACGGCGGATGGGTGGCTCATTGGCCAGCTCCACAGGTCAGGGCGATGTTCCTGAGTGCGCCCCGCTCGCCCTCATCGGGAACGCGCCCGCCGCCGGGATATTCAATTCGAGGCAGGCTGCCAAGGGGTCACGCGGTGCGCGGGTTTGTCGCATGAGGCGCATTGAGCATCCCCGGAGACACGCGACGCGGAGATGGCGTTGGCCGCGAAGAGCAGGCAAGTCCTGATCCGGAGCGCCCAAACTCGCCGTTTCCAACACGCGTGCCGATTTCTTAACACGAATCGCGATTATATGCAAAATATCTCAGCACACTTTACATCAGTTTATTTATACATATAAATATAGTGCAATCAAATCTAATAGATCGGCGCTGGTTCTGCGGCGCTCGCCTTTTGCCCACACGTTCGAGCGCCTGGCAGATCGGCAATAATTCGCCTACGGGTTCCCCCGGTTGACCTGATCGTTGAGTCAAGGCCGCGAGTCAATCTAGACGAGAGTGAAGACCCCAAGATTGGAGCCTTGAAGCTCGCGCGCGGAGGCTGCGCAGGTCAGGATCGCGTGAGAACGCACGATCTTGGTCCAGAGAACGGCGCGATCTGACCCGCGGTGCGAGGCTTCGCCTCCAGAGAGCCGGGCACATTCGCGTCATGACGACTTCGGTGGCTGGGGAAGTCCGATGGCCGCCCACGCGACTAACGTCGGAACACCGGCGGCGTACGCCCTTAAGTATTGTTACTCAAATCCGGAGAACCGACCGTGGCGACCATCAAGGCATCGAGCAACGCTGGACTTCTGGCCGCCGTGAAGTCTGCTTCCAACGGGGACGTGATCAACCTGTCCAGCGGCACCTACTCGCTTTCGGTAAAAGGCATCGACACGAGGGTGACCATTACTTCGTCCGCAGGCGCAGTCTTCGACCATCTTCAACTGGTCAATTCGAGCAATCTGACCTTCGATGGTGTCGACTTCAATGCACCCAACGGTGCACATGAAGCCCTTCGAGATCCGCGGGTCGGACAACATCACCATCCGCAACGGCGACATGGAGGGCGTCGCCAGCGGAACCGGGCAGGGTCGGGGCATCTGGGTCGGCGACAGCAGCGACTTCAAGCTCAGGTTCATGACGATCCACGGCTTCGAGACCGCGATCTTCGCCGTCGGGGTCGACAAGCTCACCATTCGCGACAACACGATCAGAAATATCGCCACCGATGGGATCATCGCGGGCGGCATCGGCAACGGCGTGATTTCGGACAACTCGATCACGCTGAATGCTCCCAAGGGCCGCAAGCATTCCGACGGAATCCAGTTCTGGAACAACAAGCCGAACGATCCGAGCCATGACCTGAAGATCGAAGGCAACGAGATTCGCACGCAAAACAACGACAGCCACGGCATCTACATGGCCAACGCGGTCGCCAACGGCGGCGGCGGTCCCTCGTCGTTCTTCCAGAACGTGACCATTCACGGCAACCGGGTCATTTCGGGCGATGGGTTCGGGATCACCTGGGGACAGACGAACCATCTGGACATCGACGAGAACATCGTCATCAGAGACAATCAGCTGGCGGGCAAGGGCACGCCGAGCATTCGGGTGGTGTGGCAGTCCTCCGATGTCGGAATCACGCACAACGTCGTCGAGAAGGCGTCGATGCCCACCAATTCCGCTTGGTTCGACGTGAACAAGAGAGGGTCCAACTGGACGATCAGCGACAAGATCATCCCGCTCGGCAGCACGCTGGCCGAGGCGAACGCCGCGATGGCCAAGCTGCAGGGCGCCCCAGAGGCCGCTCCACAGGCCGCGCAGGCGGCGGTATCGGAGGCAGACACCTTCAGGTTCGATGCCAAAGGCGCCCCGGACCGCGTGAGCGGCGTCGATTTCGACCGTGGCGACACGGTCGTGCTGCATGACTACGCGAAGGGAACCTTCGCGGGCGGGAGCGCGCTCGGCGCATCTGCCGATGGAACCTCGGTCACGGTCGATGGTCTGAGCGAGCTTCGCGCCCTCGACAAGGCTTCGAGCGCGGTCAAGGTGCATGCGGGCAGTGACGACACGATCGTCATCGACATCCACCAGGGCGGAAGCCAGCACACCGTGCTGCTGGCGGGTCTGGCGCACGAGTACTTCTAGTCTAGGGACAGGATCGAAAAGGCGGGCCAGGCATCGGCGATGCCGCGGCGGAGCGCCGCGCCGGCGCCGCCTTCAGGCGAAACGGGCGACCTCGGCCTCGATCTCGCCGACGACGTCGCGGAGAAGATCGGGATCCTCGCATTCGCCCATGATGCGCACGAGCGGCTCGGTTCCGGACTTCCGGATCACCAGGCGGCCGCGGCCGCCGATGCGGGCCTCGCCAGCAGTGATGGCGGCGCGGACGCTGGCCTGGTCGAGCGGGGCCGCGCCCTTGCGGTAGCGCACGTTGGTCAGGACCTGCGGGAAGGCGGGGAAGACCCGGGCGAGGTCGCTGGCGCGCCTGCCGGTCTCGACCATGGCGGAGAGGAACTGCAGCGCGGCGATCAGGCCGTCGCCGGTGGTCACGTAGTCGGTCATCACCACGTGGCCCGACTGCTCGCCGCCGAGGTTGTAGCCGCCGGCGCGCATCGCCTCGACGACGTAGCGATCGCCGACGGCGGTGCGCAGCAGCGACAGCCCCTGCCCGGCCAGGTGGCGCTCGAGGCCGAGGTTCGACATCACCGTGGCGACGAGCGTGTTCCTCGCGAGGCGGCCCTCGCGCGCCCAGCGGTCGGCGATCAGCGCCATGAACTGGTCGCCGTCGGCGACGACGCCGGTCTCGTCGACGATCAGCACCCGGTCGGCGTCGCCGTCGAGGCTGACGCCGAGGTCGGCGCCGTGCGCGAGCACCGCGGCGATGGCGGCGGCGGTGTCGGTCGAGCCGCAGCCGCGGTTGATGTTGAAGCCGTCGGGCGCGACGCCGATGGGGACGACTTCCGCACCGAGCTCCCAGAGCACTTCCGGCGCGGTGCGGTAGGCGGCGCCGTTGGCGCAGTCGACCACGACCTTGAGGCCGTCGAGGCGCTGGCCGCGCGGGAAGGTGGTCTTGACGAATTCCATGTAGCGGCCGCGGCCGTCGTCGATGCGGGTGGCACGGCCGATGTGGGCGGGACCGGCGCGCTCGGGCTCGCCTTCGAGCAGCGCCTCGATCACCTCCTCGACGGCGTCGGAGAGCTTGAAGCCGTCGGGGCCGAAGAACTTGATGCCGTTGTCCTCGAAGGGATTGTGCGAGGCGGAGATCATCACCCCGAGGTCGGCGCGCATCGAGCGGGCGAGCATGCCGACGGCGGGGGTGGGCACCGGGCCGACGAGGAAGACGTTCATGCCGACCGAGGTGAAGCCCGCGGTCAGCGCGGTCTCCAGCATGTAACCGGAACGGCGGGTGTCCTTGCCGATCAGCACCCGGTGCGCGTGGGTGCCGTTGGTGAAGTAGCGCCCGGCCGCCTGGCCGAGGCGAAGCGCGACCTCGGGGGTCATCGCCGCGTCGTTCGCGCGGCCGCGCACACCGTCGGTGCCGAAGAGCTTTCTTGCCATGCCTCTACTCCTCGTCCCCGTTCAGGGCGGACCAGAGGGCCACGGCCTGCCGGGTCTCTTTTACGTCATGCACCCGTAGCACCTGCGCGCCCTGGCGCAAAGCCTCGAGCGCCACGGCGAGGGATCCGGGCAGACGGTCGTCGGGATCGGGCGCGGCGCCGAGCGTGCCGATGAACCGCTTGCGCGAGGCGCCGAAGAGGATGGCGCAGCCGGTGTCGTGCAAGAGCGACAGGCCGCGGATGAGCGCGAGGTTGTGCGCCACGGTCTTGCCGAAGCCGATTCCGGGGTCGACGAGGAGGCGCTCCCGCGGAATGCCGGCCGCCTCGCAGGCCGCGACGCGGGTGGCGAGAAAGTCGGCGACGTCGAGCAGGACGTCGTCGTAGGCGGGGGCGTGCTGCATCGTGCGGGGGTCGCCCTGCGCGTGCATCAGGCAGACCGGGTGCCCGGAGGCGGCGGCGAGCGGGAGGCTGCCGGGGTCGTGCGCGAGCGCCGAGACGTCGTTGAAGAGGTCGGCGCCGGCCTCGAAGGCGGCGCGGGCGACGGCGGCGTTGCGGGTGTCGATCGAGATCGGCAGGGCGAAGCCCTCCGCACGCAGCGCGGCGATCACCGGGACGACGCGCGCGGCTTCCTCCGCCGCCGGCACCGGGTTCCGCGCCGGGGCGGGTCGATTCGCCCCCGACGTCGAGGATGTCGGCGCCGGCATCCGCGAGCGCGCGGGCCTGCTGCAGCGCCGCGGGCAGCGCGACGTGGCGGCCGCCGTCGGAGAAGCTGTCGGGGGTGACGTTGAGAACGCCCATCAGCCGCGGGCGATCCAGCGAGAGGCCGCAGAGCGGCGCACGCGACGCGCTGAGGCGCGCCGCCGCCGCGGGCGGCAGCTCGGCCGCGGGCAGAAGCTCGGGCGGTTCGCCGCGACGGTGACGGGCGACCTCGGCGAACCAGAGCGGACCGCCGGCAAGCGGCAAGGCGCCGGACGGCCGCGGGCCGCCGCTGCGCGGCAGCGGCCGGTAGCGCGGCATGGTCACGAAGCGGCTGCGAGCAGCCCGGCGACGAGGCCGGGGAGTGCGGCGAAGTCGGAGAAGGCGCCGGCCGAGGCGAGAGGCCGGTCCGGGTCGAGCCGATAGCCTTCGGTATGCAGCAGGAACGGCACGCCGGCGGCGACGGCGGTGGCCGCGTCGATCTCGCTGTCGCCGATCAGGATCACCGGGCCGGGCGCGAGCTGCTCGGCGGCGTGCGCGAGCATCCGCGGATCGGGCTTCAGCACATCGAGGCTGTCACCGCCGGTGAAGCCGGTGACCGGCGGCATCAGTCCGAGTTCCCGCAGCAGCACCAGCGCCGGGGGGTTCGGCTTCTGGGTGCAGACCGCGAGGCCATGGCCCGCGGCGGCCAGCGCCGCCAGCGCCTCGGCGGCGCCGGGATAGACCACGGTTCCGGCAACCGGGTCGAGAGCGTAGATCGCCCGGAAGCGGGCGACGTGCGGCGCGAGCGCCTCGCCCGGGACGCCGCCGGTGTGCCGAAGCAGCCCCTCGACCAGCGCCTCGACGCCCTTGCCGACGAAGCCGGCCGAGGTTCGCTCGGAAACCGGCGCCCGCCCCAGTTCGGAGAGAAGCGTGCTGCCGGCGGCCCAGAGCGTCGGGTTGGAATCGATCAGGGTGCCGTCGAGATCGAAGACGAGCCGCGCCATCAGGGCGCGCGGCGCAGGCGGATCCGGGCCTCGCCGATCCCCGCGTGCGCGCGGGTATCGCGGATCTGCAGCGTCACGCGGCCTTCCACTTGATCGAGCAGCCGATCGACGGCATCTGCTCGCGAGGCCCCTGCCCGGTCGCCGCGATCTCCTTCATCGCGTCGAAGAGCTCGCGCCGGGCGCCGGGATGCGGGCTCGCGCCGCTGTCGTCGATCCGGCCGCGGTACTGCAGCTGAAGCTCGGCGTTGAAGCCGAAGAAATCCGGCGTGCAGGCGGCGCCGTAGGCGCGCGCCACCGTCTGGTTGACGTCGTGCAGATAGGGAAAGGGGAAATGGTGCTGGCGCGCGAAGGCGCCCATCTTCTCGAAGCTGTCGGCGGGCTGGGCGATCGCGTCGTTCGAGCAGATCGCGGCGACGCCGAAACCCATGTCCCGCAGCGCTTTGCCGTCGCGGACGATCTTCTCGATCACCGCCTGGACGTAAGGGCAGTGGTTGCAGATGAACATCAGCAGCAGGCCCTTGGAGTGCCGCAGCGTGCCCAGGGTCCAGACCTTGCCCTTGGTGTCGGCGAGGTGAAAGTCGGGTGCGCGCCAGCCGAAGTCCACGAGCGGCGGTGAAGCTGCGGTCATGGGAAGCCTCCTATGGCAGGTTTGCGAGATCGTGGGGGTCGGCCACCAGGCGGACGGCGAGCGCCGCACCGGCGGCCGGCGCCGTGCCGCCTGCGACGACCAGCCTCGCCGCACCGATCTCCTCGGCGAGCCAGGCCGCGAGCGCCGCGGGGTCGCTCGCGTCCGGCGCCGGGCGGTGGAGCGCGGCCGCCACCATGTGTGCCGGCGCCCAGACCGAGCGGTGGCCGGACTTCAGCGCCCAGTCGAGCTCGGTCCGGGTTGCGGCCACGCCGAAGCGCGGATCGCGATCGGTAAAGGCCCAGGCCGCCTGCTCGATCGCGAGCAGCCCGATGCGGCGCTCGGGCTCGGTGGTCGCCGGGGCCACCGGGGCGGCCGGCGCGAGGCAGAGCACGAAAGGATGCTCCCAGCGGGCGAGGGCATCGCCCCAGCGGGCCAGCGGCTGATCGGCGCCGACGTAGACCACGCTGCCGATCGCCGGCGCGGTCGCCGCGTCCGGACCCACCGGATGCAGGCGCGGCGCCTCGGCCGGGAGCCGGGTGCGGACGATCTCGACCCCGAGCGCACCGGGGATGCGGTCGAGCTTCTCGATGCGGACGAAGGCGCGGACGGCGCGGCGATCGGCGAGGCAGCCGGCGGCGACCCGTTCGGCGAGCGTCTCGAGCAGGTTCACCCGCTCGACCGCGAGCGCATGCTCGATCGCCTCGGTGATGGTGTCGTAGGAGATGACCTTGTCGACGTCGTCGTCGCGGGCGGCGGCGTGGTGCGACACCTCGAGCACGACGTTGAAGCGGATGCGCTGGGTGACGCCGCGCTCGGTGCGGAAGGCGCCGATCTCGACCTGGCGGAGGTAGTCGCGCACCGAGATGCGGTCGAGCGGCGGGCCGGCGTGGGTCGCGCCGGCACGCACGTGCGGCAGATCGAAGGCGATCGAAGTCTCGTCCATGGCACCCCCGCCCAGCGCTGAGGTCTTAACGCCGCGGGCGTCGGGCTTCAAGAGCGGCAAGTCGGGGTTAACTCTGACCCGAGATTGCCGCCCCTCGAGCCCGCCGCTTAATCCCACGCAAATCAAGCCCTCGCAGACTTTTCCGCAACCGGCGCTGCAAGCGCGCCGCGCGCGGGAGGGACGGCATGCGTGGAGTTTTTGGCCTGGTTGCGGTCGTGGCGGCGCTTGCCGGCGCCGGGCCGCTTGTCGCACAGGAGCCGGCGGTGCCGCAGCGGCTCGAGCAGCCGATCCCGCTCGACCGGCCCGACCAGAGCCTCTTCAACGAGGCGGTGCTGATCTTCTCCAACGAGGTGCGCCGCGAGCACGGCCGGGCACCGCTGCATGCCGATCCCGCGCTGTGGCGCGCCGCGGTCGATCATGCCCGCAACATGGCGCGCCTCAAAACGCACAGCCACATCCTGCCGGTGCGCGGCCAGCGCGACCTGTCGCAGCGGATGCAGCGCCAGTCGCTGCAGTTCCGCTTCGCGGCGGAAAACATCGCGATGGACAAGGTCTACCGCCTGCTCGGCCGGCCGATCTCGGTCAGCCACGAGGGCTGCCGCTTCACGTACGGCGACACGCGGGAGGCGGTGCCGCGGCACACCTACGCGAGCCTCGCGCGCGAGGTGGTGGGGCGCTGGCTGGCCTCGCCGAAGCATCGCGAATCGCTGCTCTCGAAGACCTATCACCGGCTCGGGGCCGGGATGGGGGTGGATCGCGGCGGCCCGGCCTGCGGCGACTTCTATCTCGCGCAGGACTTTGCCGACTAGGAGCCCGGGAAGCGGGGGTGCCGCGCTTCCCGGGCTCCTGTCGCCGGACGCGCGAGGGTGCGTCAGCCGCCGGTGACCTGCCGCGAACTGCGGTAGAAAAGGTGATGCCCGATCGCCGCGGTGCGCGTGAAGCGGCGCGACCAGTCCGGGCGGCTCGAGCGGGTGTGGAAATAGGTGGCGCCCGAGGTGACCGTCCGGGCGCGGCCGGCAAGCATCATCTTCGCGATCTTCTCGGAGCGCTCGCGCGAGACCGCGCTCTTCATCGTGTCGGAGTTGCGGTCGCAGACGTAGGAAAACTGGCAGCCCCGGCCGCTTCCCGCCCCCTGCCGCGTGACGCCGCAGACGGTCTTCGGAAAGCGCGGGTCGTCGACGCGGTTCAGCACCACCTCGGCGACCGCGATCTGGCCCTCGATCGGCTCGCCGCGCGATTCGAAATAGATCGCCTGCGCCAGGCACTGCAGCTGGGCGTCGCCCGCGGCCTGCGGCATGGCATCGATTGCCCCCATGTCGAGATGCACGGGCGCGGCTGCCTGGCGGGCAGCCGGCGCGGGCGTGGTCAGGCCCGCCAGCGCCGTCGCGGTATCGCTGTAGACATCACGGCTCGCAACCACGATCGCGTCGGCATCGGACACGCGCGATCGCGGCCGCATCGATTGCGTCAGCTCGGCGAGACGATCGCCGGCAGCGGCGTCGAGCGCCGAGTTCTCGGTGCCCACGACGCGCGCGGCCTCTTCGCCCGCGCTGCCGGCCACGGCGACACCCGGCAGGATCGGCGCCGAAATGAGCGCAAGGAACAGGGCCGCCGACATCGCCGGCGGGCGAAGCAATGATGCCATCTCTCATCCGTTTTTTGGTCCCGGGTACCCCCCTAGGCCCGGAACTGGTTTGAAACCAAACGCACGTGTTGCGTCTGTCCGTTTGCCCGTTCCGGGGCCGGAAAGTCCATCCAATTCAAAGCGTAAGCGGATTGTCGCCAATCGCCCTGTGAACAACCGCTCCGCTTCGGGGCGAAACCCGTCTGAATTCAGAGGTCTTTAAAGCTTTCGTGAACCAGCGCACGCGCCCGATTCGTCAGCGCCGCCAGCGGGGCGAACGGGCTGGCGCAGGCGACGATGTGGGCTTCGAGCAATCCCGCCCCTTCGGTCCCGAACGATTCGACCAGCCGCGACTTCGTCCAGACCCGGCCTTGCCGGAGACGGCGGGGCATGGCGCCGCCGGCGTCGCGCCGGCGAAAGCTCGCGACGAGATCGAGCGCCGGTCCGATGCCGGCTCCATCGGCCGCCGACACCATCGCGACCCCCGGCATCTCCCGTTCCCCGGAGACGAGGGCGAGCGCGCCGCGGACGTCGGCGGCGGCGCGCTCGGCAGGAGCGCCGAGATCGCCCTTGGTCACCAGCACGAGGTCGGGCACCTCCATGATGCCCGCCTTCATGAACTGGACCGCATCCCCGGCCCCCGGCTGGACGCAGAGCGCCACGAGATCGACACAGTCGGCGACCTCGGTCTCGGACTGGCCGACGCCGACGGTCTCGACGATCACCCAGTCGAAGAGCGCCCGCGCCAGCACGACGGCCGGGAAGGTGACGTCGGCGAGGCCGCCGAGGCGGCGGCGTGCCGCCATCGAGCGGACGAAGACGCCGGCGTCGTCGGCGTCGGTGGCGATCCGCAGGCGGTCGCCGAGCAAGGCGCCGCCGGAGCGGCGCGAGGAAGGATCGACGGCGATCACGGCAACGGTCTCGTCCCGCTCCCGAAGCGCGGCGACCAAGGCGCTGATCAGCGTCGATTTTCCGACGCCGGGCGGCCCGGTCAGGCCGACCGCGAAACCGTGCGGGTGCTGCCAGGCGGCATCGAGGAGCGCGACGAGCGCGGGATCGTCCGGTGCGGTTTCGAGCGCGGTCAGGCAGCGGGCGAACGCGGCCTTGCCGCCCGTGGCAAGGCCCGCGAGGTCGGCCGGCAGCGGCTTCATGCCGTCTCGCCCGGCTCCGCGCCGTGCTGGGTCAGGAGCGTCGCCTGCGCCGCCGCGAGCCGGGCGATCGGCACCCGGAACGGCGAGCAGGAGACGTAGTCGAAGCCCGCCACGCGGCAGAAGCGGACCGAGGAAGGATCGCCGCCGTGCTCGCCGCAGAGGCCGAGGGTGACGTCCGGGTTGCGCTCGCGGCCGCGGCGGGCCGCGATCAGGAGCAGCTCTCCCACCCCCTCGACGTCGAGCGAGTGGAACGGATCCTCGGGAAAGACCCCGAGGTTGACGTAGTCACGCATGAAGCGGCCGGCGTCGTCGCGGCTGAGGCCGTAGGT
The DNA here is from genome assembly GCA_963737485.1 of uncultured Alphaproteobacteria bacterium. GTDB lineage: Bacteria > Pseudomonadota > Alphaproteobacteria > Rhodobacterales > Rhodobacteraceae > Amaricoccus. The sequence goes on from CAVTSR010000016.1 coordinate 403,569, forward strand.
CATCTGCGTCAGGTCGTTGGTGCCGAACGACAGGAACGAGGTGGTGGCGGCAAGCTCGCCGGCGCGCAGCGCGGCGCGGGGCGTCTCGACCATGACCCCGAGCTTGTAGTGCAGCTCTGCCCCCTGCTCGCGCGCGACGGCGGCGGCGATGGCGTCGATGCGCTGCTTGACCAGCGCGACCTCGCGTTCGGCGGAGACGAGCGGGATCATCACCTCGGGCACCACCGGCGCGGCGCCGTCGCGGTTGACCGCAACCGCCGCCTCGAAGATCGCGCGGGCCTGCATCTCGTAGATCGCGGGCATCACCACCCCGAGGCGAACGCCGCGCAGGCCCAGCATCGGGTTGACTTCGGCGAGTTCGCGGGCGCGGGCGGCGATCTCGGCTTCCGGCCGGCCGGTGGCGGCGGCGACCTCGCGGATGGCGGCGGGCTCGCTCGGCAGGAATTCGTGCAGCGGCGGATCGAAAAGCCGGATCGTCACCGGCAGGCCGCGCATGATCCCGAAGAGCTCGGCGAAGTCGGCGCGCTGCATCGGCAACAGCACGTCGAGCGCCGCCTGGCGCTCGTCGTCGGTGTCGGCGAGGATCATCTCGCGCATCGCGGTGATGCGCTCGCCGTCGAAGAACATGTGCTCGGTGCGGCAGAGTCCGAGGCCGTCGACGCGGAACTCGCGCGCCATGCGCGCCTCGGCGGGCGTGTCGGCATTGGCGCGCACGCCCATGTCGCGGGTGGCGTCGGCCCAGTCGAGCAGTTCGGAGAAGGCGCCGTCGAGCTCGGGCGGGATCATCGCCGGGGCGCCGGCGATCAGCTCGCCGCGGGTGCCGTCGAGGGTGACGAGCGCGCCGGCGCGGATGACGCGCCCGTCCGGACTGGTCAGCGTGCCCGAGGCGGGGTCGAGGCGCAGCGTGCCCGCGCCCACCACGCAGGGCAGGCCGAGGCCGCGGGCGATCACCGCCGCGTGGCTCGACATGCCGCCGCGCACGGTGAGCACGCCGTGCGCGGCATGCATGCCGCGGATGTCCTCGGGGCTGGTCTCGACGCGGACGAGGATCGTGGGCTCGCCCTGGGCGGCGCCGGCCTGGGCGGCCTCGGCGGTGAAGACGACCCGGCCGCTCGCGGCGCCGGGGCTGGCGGCGAGGCCGGTGCCGAAGACGTCGCGCGGGGCGGCGGGGTCGATCTGCGGATGCAGGTGCTCGATCAGACTGCGCGGCTCGATGCGCAGCAGCGCCTCGCTGCGGCTGATGACGCCTGCCTTCGCGAGATCGACGGCGATCCGCACGGCGGCGCGCGCGTTTCGCTTCGCGGGCAGCGCGTCGAGAACCGCCGCGGCTCCGCTCTCGAGCACGAAATCGAGATGGCAGGCGTCGCCGAGCCCGGCCGCCGCGCGCTCGGCGAGCGCCTTCAGACCGGCGAGCGCCTCGGGCGCGATGACCTGCAGCGAGGGCCCGCGGCGGCGCTCGGCGAGGGTCAGCGGGCGGGTGTCGGAGGATGCAGTCTGTCCCGCAAGCCTTTGGCCGCAGGGCAGGAAGTCTCCGGAAAGCTCGGGAGCGCCGGTCTTGGAGGAGACGAGCTGCAGGTGGCCGCTGCCGCTGGCGCCGGGGGCGAGGCCGACGGCGAGGCGCTGGGCGATGAGGCCGAGGCCGGCGGCGTCGGGGGCGCCGCGGACCTGGCGCAGGATGCGCGCGGAGGCGGCGTTCCAGGCGCGGGCCATGGCGCGGGCGGCGGCTTCGAGCTGCTCGGCCGGATCCTGCGGCCAGGGCTCGCCGGTCTCGTCCTCGAAGAGGGTGCGGAGGTCGGCGAGCAGGGCGCGAAGGTTCGGGGCGGCGGGCTCGGAGCTGCCGAGATGGCGGCGGACCAGCGCCTCGATGTCCTCGGGGTCGAGGCCGTGCACGCCCTGGCCGAAGCCGATGATCGAGCGGACGTAGAGCCGCAGCGCCGGCACCTCGCCGTAGCGGGACGCGAGCAATTCCAGGGTGTTGTCGCAGGCGCCGATGTTGAGCATGGCGCTGGGCCCGCCCCAGGCGCGCTCCTCCGGGCTGCCCCGCAGCGCGAGCAGGCCGCCGTCGGCGAGGCCCGCCGGCAGGCGCGGCATCGGGCCGCCGGCGGCGAGGGCCGTCACGCAGTCGAACGAGAGCGCGATCCCCGGCGGCACCGGCAGGCCGAGCGTCAGGAGCCGCGCGAGATCGGCGGCGCGGCGGCCGTAGGCGTCGGCGCGCACGGCGTCGCCGGCATCGAGACCGACGACGGCGTCGAGCGGAACGGGAAGGATCTCCTGCGGCTTCATTGCAGTGCAGCATAGCACGAAAAGGGCACAGGGGAACCGAAACGTCACATTGCGGCCATCTGCGGGGGCAAACGGCCGAACGGCACGAATTTCCCGATGCACCGCCATGCCCATTGCATGCACCGCCTTTTCGGCGGATTGCGCAGGAACCGGGTCGCGGCGGCGGGCGCCGCGCGGCAGGTTGCGACGCGCCGCGAGGGCGAGCGGCGGACGGAAAGGAACGATGGTGACGCAGCCCGCGGCGGGAAGCCGGCCGATGACGGGTCCGGAATGGGGGCTGCTGGCGATGCTCGCCACGGTCTGGGGCGGGTCGTTCTTCTTCAACCGCGTGGCGCTGGCGGAGCTGCCGGTCCTGACCGTGGTGCTGGCGCGGGTGGCGCTGGCGGCGGCGATCCTGCTCGTGGTGCTGCGGCTCCGCGGCGAGCGGATGCCGCGCGACCGCCGGGTCTGGGCGGCCTTTGCCGGCATGGGGATGCTCAACAACGCGATCCCCTTCACGCTGATCGTCTGGGCGCAAACGCATATCGCCTCGGGGGTGGCATCGATCCTGAATGCCTCCGCGCCGCTCTTCACCGTGCTCCTCGCGCACGTCCTGACCCGCGACGAGCGGCTGACCGCGGGCAAGCTCGTCGGCGTGCTGGTCGGCTTCGCCGGGGTCGCGGTGATGATCGGCCCGGGGGCGGTGGCCGGGCTCGGGAGCGATCTCGCGGCGGAGATCGCCTGCCTCGGCGCGGCGGTCAGCTACGCGCTCGCCGGCATCTACGGGCGGCGGTTCCGGGCGATGGGGGTGGCGGCGATGACGACGGCGACCGGCCAGGTGGTGGCGTCGAGCCTGCTGCTGCTGCCGCTGGCGCTCGCGGTCGACCGGCCGTGGAGCCTGCCGGCGCCGGGGCCGTCGGCGGTGGGCGCGGTGGTCGGGCTGGCGGCGGTGTCGACGGCGCTCGCCTATGTCGTCTATTTCCGGCTCCTCGCGACGGCCGGGGCGACGAACCTGCTCCTGGTGACGTTCCTGGTGCCGGTCAGCGCGATCCTGCTCGGGATGCTGCTCCTCGGCGAGACCCTGGAGCCGCGGCACCTCGCCGGGATGGCGCTGATCGGGATCGGCCTCGCCGCGATCGACGGCCGGCCGTGGCGGTGGGCGACGACAGCGGCCGCGGGCGGCTAGCGGATTCCGCGCGCGGTCCATGCACGCGGTGCCCGTCACGGTCGCGGGTGGTCAGATCACCTCGAGATAGTCGCGGTCGGGCAGCGCCGGGAACGGCGCCGCCGGCAGCGTCTGGTACCAGAAGGCGACCGAGGCGATGTCGTCCTGCAGCGGCAGGTAGCGCCGGTCCGTCTTCTCGGTCCGCCAGCCCAGCGCCTGGATCGTCACCCGCAGATCCGCCTCGAAGCGGATCGGGTCGGTCAGGTGCCAGCGGTACATCCCGAAGCGCTGCTGCGAGCGGTAGGTGCCGTCCGGCCGCAGCACCTGCGGCAGCCCGGCATAGGGCGAGTTGAACTCGCGGTAGCGGCTCTCCATGGTGTCGTCGACCACCCCGCCGTCGAAGTTGTAGGCGCCGCAGAAATAGTCCTCGGTGCCGGTGCCGCAGATCGTCGGGAACTCCGCGTCGCCGTCCATGAAGAACTTGATCTCGCCCTCGCCCCACCAGCCGGAGTTGTTCACCCCCCAGGCCATGTAGGTGCCGACGTAGTGCCCGCGCCCGCTCACCCCGTCGAGGATGGTATAGTCCTCCTTGAACGGCAGCGGGTTGGTCCGCCGGAACTGCGCGTGGAAGTACGCCGCGTCCTCCGGCACCTCGGTCAGCGTGTAGGTGAGCTGGTAGTAGACGATGCCGAACGCCTCGGGATCGCGGTTCTCGATCGTCACCCGCGCCCCCTTGCGGAACGGCATCTCCCAGTAGCAGTTGAACGCCCGCCCCGGGTTGACGCAGACCGCGAGCGAGGTCACCTGCGCGAACTGGTTCCACCCCGAGCAGAAGAAGTCGCCGAGCGGGCACTCGACCGACGGCGCCTCCTGCCCGTCCCAGTAGATGCGCAGGATCAGATCGCGCCAGCGCAGGTTGGCGGTGGTGATCCAGAAATGCTGGATCGCCCCCGATCCCTCGATCTCGGCCAGCGTCCTGACCTCGCCCGGCTCGATGCGGATCGACGGCGACACCTTCCACCCCTGGCCGAGCCCGCGCGCGCAGGACGCGCCGGTGCCCTCGGTCGCCATGCCCCCCCGGCCCTTCTCGCCGCTGAAGTTCTCCGGCGAGATCGACCGCGTGCGCGCGCCCGACAGCCGGTAGAGATTGCCCAGGCCGACGCCGAGGCCGTTGAAAGATGCGGTCACGATCGAGACCTCCCTGATGTGTCTAGAGCCGCACGCCGCTGCCGGCGTCGAAGAGATGCAGCCCGCCCGGCTGCACCGTCACCCCGACCGTGTCGCCCGACCGGAGCGGCATCCGGTCGCGGATCAGCGCGTGGAAGTGGACCTCGCCCGCCTTCAGCACCACCAGCGTCTCCGCCCCGGTCGGCTCGACCACCGCGACCTCGGCCCGGGTCCCCGCCTCGCCGAGCGCGAGCTGGTCGGGGCGGATGCCGCCCACCACCTCGCTGCCGTCGCGCAGCGGCAGGTCGGACGGCAGCGCCGCCTCGATCCCGGCCGTCGAGACGAACCGCCCGCCGGCGACCCGCCCCGGCAGCAGGTTCATCGCCGGGCTGCCGATGAAGCCGGCGACGAAGAGGTTCGCCGGCGTGTCGTAGAGCTCGAGCGGGCTGCCGACCTGCTCGACCCGGCCGCCGTTCATCACCACGATGCGGTCGGCCATGGTCATCGCCTCGATCTGGTCGTGGGTGACGTAGATCGTCGTCGTCTTCAGCCGCTGGTGCAGCTCGCCGATCTCGGTGCGCATCTGCACCCGCAGCTTGGCGTCGAGGTTCGACAGGGGCTCGTCGAACAGGAAGACCTGCGGGTCGCGCACGATCGCCCGGCCCATCGCCACCCGCTGCCGCTGCCCGCCCGAGAGCTGCGCCGGGTAGCGGTCGAGCAGCGCCCCGAGCCCGAGGATCGCCGCCGCGCGGTCGACCTTCGCGTGCATCTCCTCGCGCGGCACCCGGGCGAGGCGCAGCGAGAAGGCCATGTTCTGCGCCACCGTCATGTGCGGGTAGAGCGCGTAGTTCTGGAACACCATCGCGATGTTGCGCTCCTTCGGCGCCAGGTCGTTGACCACCGTGCCGCCGATCGAGACCGTGCCGCCGGAGATGTCCTCGAGCCCGGCGACCATGCGCAGCAGCGTGGACTTGCCGCAGCCCGAGGGGCCGACCAGCACCAGGAACTCGCCGTCGGCGACGCCGAGGCTGACGCCGTGGATCACCCGGACGGCGCCGTAGGCCTTGGTCACGTTGGCGAGATCGACGGCGGACATCGGGCTACTCCGTCACTTCAGGCCGCTGGTCTTCAGCGAATCCATGATCTGCCGCTGGAAGATCAGGAACAGCAGCAGCATCGGCAGCGCCACCACCGTCGAGGCCGCCATGATGTAGTTCCAGGCGGCGGTATACTGGCCCTGGAAGCTCGCGATCGCCACCTGCACCAGCCGCAGCTCCGGGTCGCGGGTGATGGTCAGCGGCCAGAGGAACGAGTTCCAGTTCGCGAGGAAGAACAGGATCGCCAGCGCCGACAGGATCGGCCGGCTGAGCGGCAGGATGATGCTCCAGTAGATCCGGAAGAACCCCGCGCCGTCGATCAGCGCCGCCTCCTCGAGCTCGCGCGGCACCGAGAGATAGAACTGCCGCAGGAGGAAGATGCCGAAGGCGTTGAAGATCGACGGGATGATCAGCCCGGCGAAGGAGTTCAGCATGCCGAACGCCCGCACCAGGATGAACAGCGGCACGATGATCACCGGCAGCGACACGAGAAAGGTCGAGAACATCGTCAGAAAGATCGCCTCGCGCCCGGGAAAGCGCAGCCGGGCGAGCGCGTAGCCGGCCATCGAGTGGAAGAACAGCGCCGCCGCCGTCACCGTCGCCGCGACGATGAAGGTGTTGGCGAGGTAGCGCAGGAAGTCGACCTCGGTGAAGACGTAGGTGAAGTTGGCCCAGGTCGGGTTCGCCGGGATCATCCGCATGTCGAACATCTCGGCCTGGGTCTTGAAGGCGATCGACACCATCCAGAGCAGCGGAAAGAGGGTCATCGCCGCCAAGACCGCGCCCACCGCCATCCAGAGCAGCCGCACCATCGCGGTCTGCCCCGGGGTGTAGCGGTACTTCGCGATGCGCTCAGGCATACTGGAACCGCCCGCCGCGGGTGATGAGGAACATCACCAGCGTCACCAGCAGCAGCAGCACCACCAGGATCGACGCCAGCGCCCCGGCATAGCCGAAGGAGTTGTACTGGAACGCCTGCTGGTAGGCGTAGTAGATCAGGAGCGACGTCGAGTTCGCCGGCCCGCCCTTGGTCATCACGTAGATCAGGTCGAACGCCGCACCCGCCCGCCACCGCCGTCACCAGCGAGACCAGCAGCACGAAGAAGCTCGTGGGCCGGAGCAGCGGCAGGGTGATGAACCAGAAGCTCGCGACCGGCCCGGCGCCGTCGATCCGCGCCGCCTCGTAGTACTCGCGCGGGATGTCCTGCAGCCCGCCGAGAAAGATCAGCATGTAAAAGCCCATCAGGAACCAGACGCTGACGAAGACCACGGCGAAGATCGCCCAGCCCGGATCGCCGAGGAACGACACCCCGCCGAGCCCGATCGGCGACAGCACCCGCGCGATCACCCCGATCTTCTCGACCGTCAGCATCCGCCAGATCAGCGCCACCACGACGAGGCTCACCATCTGCGGCAGGAAGAAGATCGCGCGCAGCACGCCGTTGAAGGCGTCGGTCCGCTGCACCAGCAGCGCCAGCCCCAGCCCCGAGACGTAGAGCGCCGGCACCAGCATCGCCGGCATAGCTCAGCGTCGCCCTGCAGGCTCTGCCAGAACAGCGGATCCGCCCACATCCGCCGGTAGTTGGCGAGCCCCGAGAAGGTATAGCCGCCGAAGCCGTCGACGTCGAAGAAGCCCAAGCCGAGCGCCAGCAGCATCGGCACCCCGACGAAGACGAGGAGCCCCAGCGCGTCGGGCAGCACGAAGAGATAGCCGGCGAGCCTTTCCCGCGTCCGGAACGACAGCCGCCGCGTCATGCCCCGGTCCCCCGCCCCGTCCCCCGGCGTTCCCCGGCCCTATCGGGCAGGTTCCCCCGCCCCTGGGGGCGGGGGGAAGGGGGGTGGGGGAGACGCGCGCCAACAGGCGCGCAGGGGCCCCGGCGCCAGCCGGGGAGAGCAACTCCGGAGCGCAAAGGCGCTCCGGCCGCTGCCCTCCGCGGCCTCACCCCGCCGCCACGCCGCGCACCGGCCGGGACCGGCCCGTCACAGGATCGGCGCGCCGCTGTAGCCGGCGAGGAAGGCGTCGAGCTGCCCCGAGGCCGCCGCCGCCGCCGCCGCCGGATCCTGCCCGGCGAGCATCGTCGCCTGGATCGCGTCCGAGACGATCTTGTACACCTCGGGCGGCACCCGCGGCTCGGCCCGGGTGCCGGGATAGATGTCGCGCGAGAAGACGCCCATCATCCCGTCCTGGAACGCCGCGCCCGCCCTTCTCCAGCGCGCTCTTGCGCGGCGGCATGTCGCTCTTCGCGACCGTGCACCAGTCGACCACCCGCTGGATCGAGTCCGGGCTCATCGAGGCCAGCGCCCAGGCGCAGAACTCGCCCGCCGCCTCCGGGTTGGCGCCCCTGGCGTTGGCCACGAACGCCCAGCCGCCGCCCACCGTCACGTACTTGCCGCCCGCCGGCGTCGGCAGCTTGAAGATGCCGTACTTCAGGTCCGGCGCCCCCTCGCGCAGCGCCGCGATCGCCCAGATCCCGACGTTCTGGATCGCCGCGTAGCCCGACCCGAGGTTCGGCACCACGTCCCAGCCGCCGCCGCCCAGCACCTGCCGGGGGGCGATGCCGCTGTTCACCGCGTCCTGCCAGAACTTCAGCGCCTGGATCACGCCGGGCGAGCCGAAGCGCGCTCTTGCCGTCGGCGCCCTGGATGTCGCCGTCGCCCTGCCACATGAACGGATACCAGGTGAAGTTCTGGTAGTAGCCCGGGCTCACGTCGAAGAGCACGCCGTAGCGCTTGTCGTTGGTGAGCTTCTTCGCCACCTCGAACAGCTGGTCCCAGGTCTGCGGCACGTCGTTCTCGTTGAGCCCCGCCTCCTCGAAGGCGGGGATCGAGTAGTACATCGCCATGGGCTCGACCTCCATGGGGACGCCGTAGATCTTGCCGTCCACCATGCGGTTGGCGATCACGGTCTCCGGGAAGTCGGCCTGCGCGTCCTTCTCGATGAACGGCGTCAGGTCGAGCAGCACCCCGCCGTTGTAGTAGCGCAGGAAGTCGCCCGGGCTGATGATGAAGAGATCCGGCCCCTCGCCGGAGGCGAAAGCCGTCGGCAGCCGGGTCCCGTCCATGTAGTCGTTGTTCGGCACGTACTCGAGCTCGATCTGCTGGTCGTGGCTGCCGTTCCAGTCGGCGATCATCGTCTCGAACCACTTCGACTGGCTGACCACCTGCCCGCCCGGCGCGTAGAACTGCCAGAACTTCAGCGGCTTGCCCTGCGCCCGCGCCGTCATCCGGTTGATGAAGGGAAACCCGGTCACGCCGCTGACCAGCCCGGCCGCGCCGACGGTGGCGCCGCGGGTCAGCAGCCGCCGCCGGCTGAGCCGGCCCGCCCGCCCGGGAACGGACGACGTCCTGTCGTCTGCGGTCATGGTATTCCTCCCCTGTCGGTCGCGGCCCGGGTTGCCCGAACCGGCCACCTTCTTGTCCTACTGGAGCCCGAAGAGTGAAACCGGTGCTACCCCATGTCAACATGATGGCTTGGGGGCCCGCGGACCCGATCCGAGGTTTCGACCGCCCGCGCCCCGGCTTAGGCTCGCTCCCGGCCGACCCTTCGCCGGGAGGGCCGCGCGGACAGAGGAGGATGGCGAGTGACGATCCCCGAGGACTACCTCGAGCGCGTCTATGCCGGGGTGCTGGGCAAGCTGATCGGGGTCTATCTCGGGCGGCCGTTCGAGGGATGGACCCACCAGCGGATCATGCGCGAGCTCGGCCCGATCGAGTACTACGTCAACGAGCGGCTCGGCCAGCCGCTCGTGGTCACCGACGACGACGTGGCCGGCACCTTCACCTTCGTCCGCGCCCTCGAGGACTACGGCGTCTCGCCGGACCTCAGCGCGCGCGACATCGGCCGCGCCTGGCTCAACTACCTCGTCGAGGAGCGATCGATCCTGTGGTGGGGCGGCAACGGCAATGCCACCGAGCACACCGCCTGGCTCAACCTGCGCAAGGGCATCCCGGCGCCGGAGAGCGGATCGATCGCGATGAACGGCGCGACCCTCGCCGAACAGATCGGGGCGCAGATCTTCATCGACGGCTGGGCGATGGTGGCGCCCCGCCAGCCCCGCCTCGCCGCACGGCTCGCCCGCAGCGCCGCCAGCGTCAGCCATGACGGCGAGGCGGTGCATGCCGCCGTGCTCTGGGCCGCGATGGAGGCCGAGGCGTTCCGATCGGCCGACATCGACCACCTGCTCGCGGTCGGGCTCGCGCAAATCCCGGCCGATTGCCTGATCGCCCGGCTGATCGGCGACGTTCGCCGCTGGCACCGGGCCAACCCGGACTGGACGGCGACCCGGCAGCTGATCGAGGACCGCTACGGCTACGACCGGTATCCGGGCAACTGCCACGTCGTGCCGAACCACGCGCTGATGATCATGGCCGTGCTCTACGCGCCCGACGACTTCGCGCGGGCGCAGACGATCGTCAACACCTCGGGCTGGGACACCGACTGCAACGCCGGCAACGTCGGCTGCCTGCTCGGCATCATGCTCGGGCTCGACGGGGCTGGACGCCGGGCCGGACTGGCGCGGGCCGATCGCGGACCGGATGCTCATCTCCTCCGCCGACGGCGGCAACGCGATCAACGACGCCGTCCGCATGGCCGATTACCTCGTCGGCCTCGGCCGCGCGCTCGCGGGCGAAGACCCGCTCGCCGCGCCGAAGTCGGGGGCGCAGTTCCACTTCTCGCTGCCCGGCAGCCGGCAGGGCTTCCGCAGCCTGCCCGCCCCCGGCCGGCCCGCGCCGGAGATCGGCAACACCGGCTTCGGGCAGGGACGCGCCCTCGGCATCCGCTACCGCGCGCTCGGCCCGGACGCGGCGGCGGTGACCACGCCGACCTTCGCGCCCCCCGACGTGCCGGGCATGCGCACCTACGAGCTGATGGCGACGCCGCTGGTCTATCCCGGTCAGGTGATGCGGGCGCGGGTCGCCGCGGCCGCCGGCAACGCCGGGACGGTCTCGGTGCGCCTCCGGCTGCGGGTCTACGACGGCGACGACGCGCTTCGGGACATCGACGGCGAGCCGACCGACCTCGCCCCCGGCGCCGCGCGGCCTGCTGGAGTGGCGCCTGCCGGATCCCGACGGCCAGCCGATCGCGGAGGTGGGCGTCGCCCTCGCCGCGACCGGGCCGCGCGCCGACGGCGAGGTGCTGCTCGACTATCTGCGCTGGGACGGGCCGCCCGAGCTCGTCCTGCGCCGGCCGGCGGGCGACGGCAATTTCTGGCACATGGCCTGGGTCAACGGCGCGAGCCAGTTCGCCACGCGGTTCCCGCAAGCCTTCCGCATCTCCCAGGCCCGCGGCGCCGGCATCATCATCCACGGCACGCGACAGTGGAGCGACTACACGGTCGCGGCCGACGTCGTCCTGCACCTGGGATCGTACGGCGGCGTCGCGGTGCGCGTTCAGGGACTGCGGCGCTACTACCTCGCACGGATCACCCGGGCCGGCCGCTTCGAGATCGTCCGCGTGCGCGACGAGGACGAGACCATCCTCGCCGATGCCCCCTTCGCGACCGAACTCGAGCGACCGGTCGCCCTCAGAGTTTCGGCATGCGGCCGGCGGATCGAGGCGAGCGCCGACGGATCTGACCCTCGTCGCCGAGGACCCGAGCGAGGTCGCCCTGACCAACGGCGGCATCGGCCTCGTCGTCCACGAGGGCGCGCTTTCCACCGATGAAATCCGCATCGGTCCCGCGACGAGCGACCATGCCTGAGAAGAGCGGCCCGTCCATCGGCGCGTCTGCGAGCGCGCCGGAGTTGTGAGCTTCAGGAGAGGTCGGGACGCAACAACCGCTAACCAGTCGGCCGTGCAGCACCTTGACGTGTCCCGCGCGGCAACGGACACTCGCCCCTCGTGTCACCTGTCGAAGGAGTGCGTCATGGCACCGCGGATCGGCCTTTTCTGTGCGGCTGCCCTGCTTCTCGCCGCCTGCACCTCCCAGCCTCCCGTGCTCCAGGAAGTGCGCTTCGCCCAGCCCGAGACGTCGAGCGGCCGCTGACGGTTCCGCCCCGGCGGCCTCGGTCGCGGAAGCGCGTGGCTTGCCTTGACCTGCTCCCGGCCCCCCGACCACTGCGGGGCTGGCGGTGATGGCGACTCGCCGGGCCCGCCTCGTGCCTGATGACGCTGCTGCATGATCCCGGCTGGCCGGACAGGCAGGTCGCGGTAACCCCTCCGCCGGTGAGCATGACCGCGAGACGGTCGACGCTGAAGATGACGCCGGCAGCGCGCCACCCGCCGATCAAGCGCCATCGACGCTGGAGAGGTGCTTTCGCTATACTACTGGCTTTATTTGATTTTTGTGGTGCCCGGGGGCGGATTTGAACCACCGACACGCGGATTTTCAGTCCGCTGCTCTACCCCTGAGCTACCCGGGCGCGACGGCGGCGGGGCGCCGTCTGGCGCCGCTCACTAGGGCAGGCCGGCCGGGCTGTCCAGCGGAAATTGCCCCCCACGCGCGCGGCGTTCAGGGCAGGCGTCCGCGCAGGAGTTGCGGCAGGTCGCCGGCAAGGCCCGCCGCCTCCCCGATCAGCGCCCGGCGCAGCGTCGGCAGGCGGCCGACCAGCCCGAGGCCGAGGCCGCGGCCGAGGCGCAGCACCGGATTGTCGTTCGAGAACAGCCGGTTCAACCCGTCGGTCGCCGCCGCGAGCGCGGCGACGTCGAAGCGCCGCCACCGCTCGTAGCGGGCAAGCACGTCGGGCGCGCCGAGATCCTCGCCGCGGCGCGCCGCGGCCGCGAGCACCTCGGCAAGCGTCGCCACGTCGCGCAGGCCGAGGTTCAGCCCCTGCCCCGCCAGCGGATGGATGCCGTGCCCGGCGTCGCCCGCGAGCGCCACCCGCGCCGCGGTCAGCCGCTCGGCGAGCGAAAGCGTGATCGGATAGGAAAACCGCACCCCGGCGAGCCGCAGCGGTCCGAGAAAGTCGCCGAACCGCGGCCGCAGCGCCGCGAGATAGTCCGCCTCGCCGAGCGCCGCGATCGCGGCGGCCTGCGCCCGCGTCTCGGTCCAGACGATCGACGAGCGATCCCCGGGCAGCGGCAGGATCGCGAGCGGCCCCGCCGGCATGAAGAACTGGTAGGCGATGCCGCCGTGCGGACGGGCGTGCTCGACCGCCGCCACCAGCGAGGTCTGCCCGTAGTCATGGCCGCGCCGGTGGATCCCGGCCCGCCGCGCCACCGCGCTGTCGCGCCCGTCACAGGCGACGAGAAGCCGTCCGCGCAGCCGCTCGCCGCCGGCGAGCGTCACCTCGACGCCGCCCGGCAGCACCGACTGCCCGGTCACCCGCTGGTCCGGGCGGTAGTCCACCAGCGGTTGCGCGTCCATCGCGTCGAGGAGCGCTCCCCGCAGCCAGCGGTCCTCGAGGACGTGGCCCATCGGCCCCTCGTCGATCTCCTGGCCGTGAAAGTGCAGCAGGAACGGCCCCGCCCCCTCGCCGGGCCGGCCGTCGCTGATCTTGATCTCGGCGATCGGCTGCGCGCGCGCCGCGAGCCGGTCCCAGAGCCCGAGCGCCGCGAGCATCTTGCGCGAGGCCGCCGCCAGCGCATAGGCGCGGCCGTCGAAGTCGGGATCCGCCACCTCGGCGCGCGGCCGGGCGTCGAGCACCGCGCTCGAAATGCCGGCCGCTGCGAGCGCGAGCGCGAGCACCGGCCCGTTGAGGCCGCCGCCGACGATCAGCACCTCGGGTTCGCTCGCCATCGGCCGGCAGTATCCTCCGCGATCGGCGATTGTCCAGCCGCGACGGCCCGGCTAGCCTGCTCGGCCTTGACGGGAGGGCGTGATGGACGATGCCTGGCGCAGGATGACCGCGGCGGAGCTCGGCCGCGGCATCGGGACCGGCCGGATCGACCCCCGGGCGCTCGCCGAAGCCTTTCTCGGCGCGATCGAGGCGCATCCCGACGGCGCGCGCATCTACGCCCGCAGCACCGCCGGGCGCGCGCGCGCCGAAGCCGATGCCGCCGCCGCCCGCGCGCGCGCCGGCCTCCGCCGCGGCCCGCTCGACGGGGTGCCGCTGAGCTGGAAGGATCTCTTCGACACCGCCGGAACCGCGACCGAGGCGGGCTCGGCGCTGCTGGCCGGGCGCGTGCCGGCGCGCGATGCCGCCGTGGTGGCGCGGGCCTCCCGCGCCGGGCTCGTCTGCCTCGGCAAGACGCACCTGACCGAGCTCGCCTTCTCCGGCCTCGGGATCAACCCGGTCACCGCCACGCCGCCCAACCGGCACGGCCCGGGCCTCGCGCCGGGCGGCTCGTCCTCGGGCGCCGCCGCGTCGGTCGCCTTCGACCTCGCTCCGGCGGCGATCGGCTCGGATACCGCCGGGTCGGTGCGGGTCCCCGCGGCCTGGAACGACCTCGTCGGCCTGAAGACCACCCACGGCCGCCTCCCCCTCGACGGGGTCGTGCCGCTCCGCCCCACCTTCGACACCGTCGGCCCCCTCTGCCGCAGCGTCGAGGACGCCGCCCTCGTCTTTGCCGCGCTCGCCGGCGAGCGCGCCGCCGACCTCGCCGGCGCGAGCCTCGCCGGCCTTCGCATCCTCGCGCTCGACGACCCCGGCGTCCTGCCCACGCGCGAGGCGCCGGCGCTGGCCGCGGCGGAGGCGCTGGAACGCCTCGCCGCCGCCGGCGCCCGCATCGAGCGCGGCTGTCCGCCGGCGGTGGCCGAAGCCATCGCGCTCTGGCCGGCGATCGCGGCTCCCGAGGCCTGGGCGACCTGGGGCAGCACCATCGACGCCAACCCCGACGTCATGTTCGCCGCCGTCCGCGACCGCTTCCGCGGCGGCGCCACCCTCAGCGCCGCCGCGCATCTCGTCGCCCGCCAGGCGCTCGCCCGCGCCGCTGCCGCCTGGCGCGAGGCGACCGCCGGCTTCGACGCGGTGGCGCTTCCGACCACGGCCAACCTGCCGCCCGAGGTCGCGCTTCTCCTCGCCGACCCCGCGCTCTTCGCCGCCGAGAACCTGCTCGCGCTGCGCAACCCCAACCTCGCGAACCTGCTCGGCCTCTGCGCCATCACGCTCCCGACCGGCACCCCGTGCTGCGGGCTCATGCTGATGGCGGCGGGCGGCGACGACCTGCGGCTCCTCCGCCTCGCCGCCGCCGCCGAGGCCGCCCTCGGCTGAGCGGGCGCAACATGCTGGACCGCGAACGGGTTAGCGGCTACAGTCGCGCAAGGAACGGGGCAGCCTAGACCCCGGCGAACGAGGCTTTGCGATGCAGTTTCCCGCGCGGTTCTCAGACCTGCCGGAATATGCCTTTCCGCGTCTGCGGCGGCTGCTCGACGGGACGCCGCCGGGCGGGCCGGAATTCGCCATGACCATCGGCGAGCCCCGCCACCCGATCCCGGCGATGGTCGGCCGCATCGTCGCCGCGCACGCCCACGAGTTCGCGAAGTACCCGCCGAACGACGGCCTGCCCGAGCTCAACGCCGCGATCGCCGGATGGATCGCCCGCCGCTACCGCGTCACGCTCGATCCCGCGACGCAGGTGATGCCGCTCAACGGCACCCGCGAGGGCCTGTTCACCGCCGCGCTGGCGCTCTGCCCGGAGACCCGGCGCGGCGCCCGCCCGGCGGTCCTGATGCCGAACCCCTTCTACCAGCCCTACGGCGCGGCCGCGCTCGCGGTCGGCGCCGAGCCGATCGAGGTGCCCGCGACCGAAGCCACCGGCTTTCTGCCCGACTACGCCGCGCTGCCGCCCGCGCTCCTCGACCGCACCGCCCTCGCCTATCTCTGCTCGCCCGCCAACCCCCAGGGCGCCGTCGCCGACCTCGCCTACTGGCGCCGGCTGATCGCGCTCGCCGAGCGGCACGACTTCGTCGTCCTCGCCGACGAGTGCTACGCCGAGATCTGGCGCGACACCCCGCCCGCCGGCGCGCTCGAGGCCGCGGCCGCCGCCGGCGCCGACCCCGAGCGGGTCGTCGTCTTCAACTCGCTCTCGAAGCGCTCGAACGCCCCCGGCCTGCGCTCGGGCTTCGTCGCCGGCGGCCCGCGCGCGATCGCCGCCTTCCGCCAGCTCCGCGCCTACGGCGGCGCGCCGCTGCCGCTGCCGATCCAGCGCGCCTCCGCCGCGCTCTGGAACGACGAGGCGCACGTCGAGGCGAGCCGCCGGCTCTACCTCGACAAGTTCGCCCTCGCCGACCGGATGCTCGGCAGCTTCCCCGGCTACACCCCGCCCGCCGCCGGCTTCTTTCTCTGGCTGCGCGTCGGCGACGGCGAGGCGGCGGCGCTGCGGCTCTGGCGCGAGACCGGCGTGCGGGTGCTGCCGGGCGGCTATCTCGGCCGCGCCACGGCCGAGGCCGCAAACCCCGGGCACGACTACATCCGCGTGGCACTGGTCGCCGATGCCGCCGAGGTCGAGCGCGGCCTCGGGGCGATCCGCGCCACGCTCGGCAAGGCGGTCAGCGAGGAAAGGGTCCGATAGATGGCGACGCACCGAAAGCCGAGGCCGCGCGCACCGCTGATGGAGTCCGACGCCCAGATCGCGCTGCGCCGGCGCGGCGGCGAGCTCATCGGCCTCATCCTCCTCGTCATCGCCGGGCTCGCCGCCGCGATGATCTGGAGCTACTCGCCCGATGACCCGAGCCTGTTCAGCGCCACCGAGGAGGCGCCGAAGAACGCCCTCGGCCTGATCGGCGCCTCGCTCGCCGATCCGCTGCACCGCGCGCTCGGCTGGGCCTCCTACGGCATCGCCGTCGCCTTCGCCGTCTGGGGCCTGCGCTTCCTGCTGCATGCCGGCGAGAACCGCGTCATCGGACGCGCCCTCATCACCCCGGTCGCGCTCCTCGTCGCGGCGACCTTCGCCGCCACCCACGTGCCGCTCGCCGGCTGGACGCACGCCTACGGCCTCGGCGGCCTGCTCGGCGACGCGACGCTCGCCGCGCTCCTGACCGCGCTGCCGCTCGACCTCACGCTGTCGCTGCGGCTCGACGCCATCCTGCTCGGCCTGCTGTTCGTGATCAGCTCGTCCTATGCGCTCGGGGTGACCTGGAGCGAGTGCCGCGGCTTCTTCCGCTTCCTCGGCCAGGGTTCGGTCGTGCTCTACGCCGGCGCGCACGGCCTGACCGGCCGCGCCGTCGCCGGCGCCGCCGACGGCGCCAAGGCCGCCCGCAACCTCGCGGCCGAAGCGCGCGCCCGCCACGCCGAGGAGGCCCGGCGCGCCGAGCCCCCCACCCGCCGCTTCGACCCCGCCGCGCTGCGCGCCCCCGACGAGGACGGCGTGATGGCCAAGATCACCGCCGCCGTCCGCGCCCGCAGCATGGCCGAGGCCGCCCCCGCGGTCCGCAGCGAACCCACGCTCGGCGCCGGCGAGATCGCCGTCCTCGAACGCGACCCCGAGCCCGACGCCTCCCCCGAGCCGCGCGTCCACGCCGCGAAACCCCGCCCGGTCGCGAAGAGCGCCCGCGCCCGCTCCGAGGAGGAGCCCGAGCTCGCCCTCGACCCCGACGCCCCGGAGAGCTGGCGCACCCCTCCCCTCTCGCTCTTGCAGAGCCCCTCGACCATCGTCCGCCACCATCTCTCGAGCGACGCGCTCGAGGAGAACGCGCGCATGCTCGAGAACGTCCTCGACGACTACGGCGTGCGCGGCGAGATCGTCGCCATCCGCCCCGGCCCGGTCGTCACCATGTACGAGCTCGAGCCCGCCGCCGGCCTCAAGGCCGTCGCGCGTCATCGGCCTCTCCGACGACATCGCCCGCTCGATGTCCGCCCTCGCCTGCCGCTGCTCGACCATCCCCGGCCGCTCGGTCATCGGCATCGAGCTCCCGAACGAGCTGCGCGAGAAGGTGCTCCTGCGCGAGATCCTCTCCGCCAAGGGCTTCGGCGACTCGCGCCCACGCCCTCCCCCTCGCCCTCGGCAAGGACATCGGCGGCGAGCCCGTGGTCGCCAACCTCGCCCGCATGCCGCATCTCCTCATCGCCGGCACCACCGGCTCGGGCAAGTCGGTCGCGATCAACACCATGATCCTCCGCCTCCTCTACAAGCTCTCGCCCGCCGAGTGCCGGCTGATCATGATCGACCCCAAGATGCTCGAGCTCTCGGTCTACGACGGCATCCCGCACCTCCTCTCCCCCGTCGTCACCGACCCCAAGAAGGCGGTCGTCGCCCTGAAATGGGTCGTCGCCGAGATGGAGGAGCGCTACCGCAAGATGTCGAAGATGGGCGTGCGCAACATCGACGGCTACAACGCCCGGGTGAAGGACGCCCTCGCCAGGGACGAGGCCTTCACCCGCACCGTGCAGACCGGCTTCGACGAGGACACCGGCGAGCCCGTCTTCGAGACCGAGACCTTCCAGCCCGCCGCGATGCCCTTCATCGTCGTCATCGTCGACGAGATGGCGGACCTGATGATGGTCGCCGGCAAGGAGATCGAGGCCTGCATCCAGCGCCTCGCCCAGATGGCCCGCGCCTCCGGCATCCACCTGATCATGGCGACGCAGCGCCCCTCGGTCGACGTCATCACCGGCACGATCAAGGCGAACTTCCCGACCCGCATCTCCTTCCAGGTCACCTCCAAGATCGACAGCCGCACCATCCTCGGCGAGATGGGCGCCGAGCAGCTCCTCGGCCAGGGCGACATGCTCTACATGGCCGGCGGCGGGCGGATCACCCGCGTGCACGGCCCCTTCGTCTCCGACGAGGAGGTCGAGGAGGTGGTGAAGCACCTGAAGTCGCTCGGAACCCCGGCCTACGACGACGGCATCCTCGAAGGCCCCGACGCCGACGAGGAATCCGAGATCGACCTCGTCCTCGGCCTCGGCGGCAACCCAGTCCGACGACGCCCTCTACGACCAGGCGGTCGCGATCGTCGCCAAGGACCGCAAGTGCTCGACCTCCTACATCCAGCGCAAGCTCTCGGTCGGCTACAACAAGGCCGCCAAGCTCGTCGAGATGATGGAGGAGCAGGGCGTCGTCTCCCACGCCAACCACGTCGGCAAGCGCGAGGTGCTGGTGCCGGAGCGGTAGGCCTGCGCTACCCGCGATGCATTGACACGCGGCCGCCTCCGGCCCTGAATGCGCGGCGTTACTGGTGTCGCGACTCCCGCACGGGGATCGCGGTGAAACGGGAAGCCGGTGCGGAGAAATCCAACGCCGGCGCTGCCCCCGCAACGGTAGGCGAGGTGCGATCGGCCAAAGGCCACTGCGCGGGCATCCCGCGTGGGAAGGCGGCCGGTCCGGAGCGATCCCCTCGCGAGCCCGGAGACCGGCCAGCAACGTCGCCGGCGCCCAGCGGCGCTTTCTTCGTCAACTCCGCACGGGTGCGTTGCGGAAGGAAGGGATCGAACCCATGCATATGGAACCCGGAATCGTCACCGGCGCGAAGCTGGTCCTCGGCTACGCGACCGCCGCCGGCTCGCTCGGCTACGGCGCGCTCCTCCTGCGCGACACGCTGCGCCAGAGCGGGCTCGCGGTCACCGCGCGCCCGCTGCGCCACCACCACGGCGCTCGTCTTCGCCTTCTTCGAGGTACTGCCGCACTATCCGATCGGCATCTCCGAGGTGCACCTGATCCTCGGCAGCACGCTCTACCTGCTGTTCGGAACCGGACCGGCGGCCTTCGGCCTGGCCGCCGGGCTGCTGATCCAGGGGCTCTTCTTCGCCCCCTTCGACCTGCCGCAATACGGCATGAACGTGACCACGCTCCTCGTGCCGCTCTTCGGGCTCGCCGCCGTCGCGCGGCGCATCATCCCGACCGAGACCCCCTACGTCGACCTCGGCTACTGGCAGGTCTTCCGGCTGTCGCTCGCCTACCAGGGCGGCGTGGCCGCCTGGGTGGCCTTCTGGGCGATCTACGGCCAGGGCTTCGGCGCCGGCAACCTCGTCGCCGTCGGCAGCTTCTTCGCCTCCTATATCCTCGTCGTCGCGATCGAGCCGCTGATCGACCTCGCGGTCCTCGGCGCCGCCAAGGCCGGCCGCGGCGCGACCCGGCACCCCTTCTTCCAGCGCCGCCTGCACCAGGCGGCCTGAAGCGCGGCGTGGCCCGGCGCCATCGCCGGGCCACGCCCCCTCCTCATCCGCCGTGCCCTTCCTCGTGGGCCGGCCGGGACGCGCCGTCCCCGCCCATCGTCACGATGCCCTCGAAGCTCGCGAACCGGGCGAGCCGTCGCCGGATCGACCCCGGCCTCGGCGGCGACCACGGCGTCGGCCAGCGCCGCCGCCTCGCCTGCCGGCAGGCCGAGCTGCTCGAGGCCCGCGGCCTCGCGCAGCGCATCGCCGGCGCAGAGGCTGAGCTCCCAGGTCCCCTCCTCTTTCCGCAGCAGCGCCCGGCCGCCCATGTCGCCCTGCACCCAGCCGGCGATCGCGAGATCGCCGTGCACGGTCACCGGGTCGACGAGGAGCGGCGCCTCCGGCCGATCGAAGGTCGCCGCCATCAGGTGGCGGATGTCGCCGGCGTCGTCGGCCCGCGCCGCCGCCGGAAGGAGCATCGCGGCGAGCGCCGCGACGCGAAGCAGTGAACCCATCTTCCTCTCCCTCATCCCTTCGAGATCAGCGCGCGAAGCTTGGCGACGGCGCTGTCGGTCGGCTCCTGGTAGGCGATCACCGTGTCGAACCGGCCCTTGCGATCGAACAGCATCACGTAGGCGGTGTGGTCCATCGTGTAGTCGCCGTCCTTGAGCGGCACCTTGGTCGCGAAAATCTTGAAGGCGGCGATCGCCTTGTCGACCTCCGCCCGCGAGCCGGAGAGGCCGACCACCTCCGGGTTCCACGACAGGTAGTTGCGCAGCATGTCGACGCCGTCGCGCTCGGGATCGACGGTGACGAACCAGAAGCGCAGCTTCTTCGCCTCCGGCCCGAGCTCCTCCTGCCAGGTCTCGATGTCGCCGAGCGTGGTCGGGCAGACGTCCGGGCAATGGGTGAAGCCGAAGTAGACCGCCGACGGATGCCCCTTGAGCGAGGCGGCGGTGAAGCTCGATCCGTCGGTGGCGGTCAGCGCGTAGTCGCCCTGACCGAGGGTGTCGCGCTCGCCGCCCTGCAGGCGCTGGCTGACGAAGAGCCAGACGGCAGCGACGAGTGCGGCGAGGACCGCCGCCCAGAGGAAGATGCGGAGGGATCGCAATGCCATTGCCGCCTCACATCCCGCTCATGCTGTCGGCGTCGGGCGCCATGATCGCGAGCGGCAGCGTGACCTCGCCCGCCTTCGCGAACTTCAGCGTGACCTCGACCGTCTTGCCCTCGACCAGCGGCGCCTTCAGCTGCATGAACATGATGTGGTAGCCGCCGGGCTTCAGCACGACGGTCTTGCCCGCCGGGATCGGCAGCCCGTCCGCGAGCTCGCGCATCTTCATCACCCCGTCCTGCATCGTCATCTCGTGCACCTCCATGTGCCCGGCGACCGGGGATGACGCGCCGACCAGCGTGTCGGGCTCCTTGCCGTTGTTGGTGATCGTGAGGAAGCCGCCGCCTACGGGCGCGCCGGGCCGGGTGGCGCGGCCGAAGCCCTGGGACAGCACGAGGTCGCCCACCTTCACCTCGGCCGCGGCACTGGCGGGTGCCGTCTGGTCGGCGTGGGCGAGCACGGGAGCCGGTGCGAGCGCAAGCATCGCCGCGGCAAGCAGGTTGCGAAAATCGGTCAAGACATCTTCTCCGGATCTGACGGTCGGCCGCGCGTGCGTGGAGCGCACCGCGGAAATGTCCGTCCGCGCGGTGCGGACGGCTGCGATCAGGCGAAGGAGAGGACGGGGGGCGCCCGCACCGGGGGCGGGCCGGCGCCGCCGATGTCCCCGGTCGGCCGCTCGGGCACGATCCGGGCGGGCTCGGCCGCGGCGACGATCCGCGCCGCCAGCGCCGGCGGGTCGGTCGCGAGGCCCGGCGCCGCCATCAGCAGGCAGGCGTCGCAGCCGGCGGCCAGGATGTGCTGCGCCGGGCCGTGATCCTGCCGGCCGGCGAAGTCGCAGAAGTCGGGCAGCGTGCCGTCCGGCATCGCGTAGGCGACCGCGAACGCCGCCCGCTCCAGCACCATCCGCGCGTTCTGGCCCGGTGCCAGCACGCCCCCGACGGCGAGAAGCCCGACGACGAGCCCGGTCAGCCAGCGTTTGAAGCCCGCAACCTTCATGGCCCCGCGATGCGGATTTTCGCCTCCGAAGTCAACCGCGCCCCAGCCGCGACGCCGTCGCGCCGGGCTAAACAAACGCCGGCCGCGCTGTGTCGGTCGCCGCACAGCCGCCAGTCAGAAGAGAGGCCTTCTCGTCGGGGCTTCAGGTCCGCTCGATCGAGCCGCGTGGCGCGGCAGCGCTGGCGCTGGCTCCCGGGGAATTCCCCAATGGGTTCGCGGCATGGCTCAACATGGAAACCAGCGTAGTTTGCGGGTCAGCGCCGCACGCCGATTGACCGCCAAGAAGAATAATCCAGAGAACAATTTCTGATTATTTTGACGTAAGAATTGAAATACTGAGATTTAATCCCTATATATAAGCCAACAAACAAAATCATTGCGAACTTGGAGGAGGGACAAATGCAATTTCCGATCTGGCTGAAGCCTGCCGCATATGGGGCCGTCGCTGGCGCCGCCGCGATTGCAATCGCGGGATTCTCTTGGGGAGGATGGGTCACGGGCGGTTCCGCCCGCGTGATGGCGAACGACCAGGCGAAACTCCAGGTCGTCGCAGCCCTCGTCCCGATCTGCGTCGAGCAATCCAGGAAGGATCCGAATGCAGCGGCGACACTCGCGAGCCTGGAAGGCGCGAGCAGCTACAAGCGCGGCGACATGCTGATGACCACTGGCTGGGCCACGATGCCGGGCTCATCCGATCCGGACCGCGCCGTCGCGAAGGCCTGCATGGATACGCTCGCGGCGCAGTTCTAGACTGCCACGCCGACCCGGGGTCGAAACGACTCCGCTACCCGCCATTCGCCGCCGACCGAGTTGTCGGCGGCGCACTCGCACGCCAACCACGTCGGCAGGCGCGAGGTCCTGGTGCCGATGCTCCAGCCGCCCCGCGCGATCCTGCGTTAACCTTCGGCTTTCGACCGCGTTTCGTATGGCCGCTTTCCAGCCGCCTTCCATACGCGTTCCATACCGTCCAAACCGCTGTTAACGTGGGCAGAATTCGCCTTCAGCCCGCAATGCCCGATTCAATCAGAGCGTATCACGACGCCGACGGCACCGCCTCCGAGCCCGCCCCGCTCATTCGGACCCCGTCCCGGCGCATCGTGCCCGGCCGCAAACCTCTACGGTAGCTCAAAGGCCGGGCTGGTCAGCCTGCCGCATCGAGGGCGCAGGACGGCGGCCCCCAAGCGTCGGACAGGCATACCCGCCGCTTACCCCAATGAGGAACCAGCAATAGTTCCTCGGAATAAGTCTCTGATTTTATTGGCTCCGGCGGTAGGATTCGAACCTACGACCAATTGATTAACAGTCAACTGCTCTACCACTGAGCTACGCCGGATCACCCCCTGAAGAGGGTCGGTCGCGCTATAGCAAAGCCGATTCTGGGCGTCCAGCGGGAAATCCGGCGGGCTCCAGGGGTTGCAAACCGGCCCGGCACGCCGGATCATCGTCGGCTGGGAGGATCGCGGGATGACCAAGAGCTCTTACGGGCTCGCTGCCGGCCGCGAAGAAGTCGCACCGGCCAGGCAAACCGTCCGCGCGGACGTCGCGGCCTTTCTCTCCGAGGCACGCGTGCGGCGGGAACGCCCCGAGCCCGGCCGCGGACGGCTGATCTTCGCGCTCGACGCCACCATGAGCCGGCAGCCCACCTGGGATCTCGCCTGCGCCCTGCAGGGCGAGATGTTCGATGCCGCCGCCGGTGCCGGCGGGCTCGCGGTGCAGCTCGTCTACTTTCGCGGCTCGGGCGAAGCCCGCGCTTCGCGCTGGGTTTCCGATGCTGCCGGGCTCAAGCGGCTGATGACCGGTATCGCCTGTCATGGCGGACTCACCCAGATCGGGCGGGTGCTCGAGCATGCCGCCCGCGCCGCTGCCGTCGCGCCGGTCGGCGCGCTGGTGCTCGTCGGCGATGCCGCCGAGGAGGACATCGACCGGTTGTGCCACTCGGCCGGCGCGCTCGCGCTCCACGGCACCCGCGCGTTCTGCTTTCACGAGGGGCGCGATCCGGCCGCGGCGCGCGCCTTCCGCGAGATCGCCCGGCTCACCGGGGGGGCCTATTCGCCCTTCGACAGCCGTGCCGCGGGCGAACTTCGGGCGCTGCTCGGCGCCGTCGGCGCCTATGCTGCCGGTGGCCGCGACGCGCTCGAGGCGCTGGGCACCGGCGCCGCCCGCCGGTTGCTCGCCGACCTGGGATGACCGCACCGCTCTGGGCGGGATTGCTCCTGTTGGCCTTCGGCTTGGCTGCCACGCTGGTGCCGCGCCTGCCGCGCGTCCCGCCCCGGCGGGTGCTGGCGGTGCTTGTCCTGGCAGCGGCGGCGGGACTTGCGGTCTTTCGGCTGCTGCCGCTGGCGCTGGCGCTGGCCGCGGCCGGCGTCGCACTCTGGCGGCGCGGTGCCGAGCCGGCGCCGGGGGGTCGGTCGGAAGTGGCGACCGCCGGGCTGCGGATGACCCTCGATCATGCGACCGGGGTGATGGACGGCGAGGTGATCAACGGGCCCGAGAGCGGCGCCCGATTGTCGCAGCTGACAGCCGCCGAGCTGAAGGCGCTGTCGTCGCGCTTCGCGGCCGAGGGGGACCAGGACAGCCTGTCGCTGCTTCTCGCATGGATCGAGCGACACCGCCGTCCGGGAGAGGCCCCGCCGACCTCCGCCGCAGACGGAGATGACCGAAGCCGAAGCCTATCGCATCCTCGGACTCGAGCCGGGCGCCAGCATCGGGGAAGTCCGCGACGCCTACCGGCGGCTGATGCGACGGGTCCACCCCGACCTCGGCGGCTCGGACGCGCTCGCTGCGCTGCTGAACGCCGCCAAGGAGCGGCTCGACCCGGGCTGACCGGCGGTTTCAGCGCACGCCGCCGACCTGCGAAAGCGGCACCTGCGTGCCGTCGGCGACGACGAGCACCGGCGAGCCATCCTTCATCCGGACCTCGCGCACGGTCGAGAAGACCGCTCCCGACGACGTCGCGAGGAGCGTGCTGCCGGCATAGCTCTCGAGCGAAAAGCTGTAGCGGCCGGTCGCGGCCTGCCTTCCGGCGCTGTCGGTCCCGTCCCAGGTCGCCGTCTCCGCATCGCCGTCGACCGCGACCCGCGCCACCTCCTGGCCGAAGTCGTTCTTCACCACCATCACGCCGCGGTCGGCGCCCTCGTGCGGGCTCAGCGCCACCTCGACCGGCGTGCCGGAATAGTCGGTGCTCGCCGCCACCCGCACGTCGCGGCCGATCCACTCGGCGAGGCCGGCGGGGGTGCCGCCCGAAAGCACGTCGAGGATACCCTGCAGCCGGTCGTTCGATCGGACCTGCTGCTCGACCGCCGAGAAGCTCGCGAGCTGCGAGACGAACTCGGTCGAATCCATCGGCTTCAGCGGGTCCTGATTCCGCATCTGCGCGGTCAGGAGCGTGAGAAAGGTCTGGAAGTCGCCGCCGGGCGCGGCGGCGCCGGTCTCCTCGGCGGCGGTCTTCTTCGGGCTGGCCGCACCAGCGGTCGGGGTCGTGCTCGAGCTGACTTCCATGCGCGGCTCCTTTCGGGATCAGAGGCGGATATCCAGGCCGCCCGTCACGGCGGCCGGGCGGAGGTTCGAGACCGGCAGCCCTGCGGCGGGCGCGCCGCCGGGCACCGCCTCGAAGTTCGGTGGCGGGCGGCGGTCGCCGGCTTCCGGCGGGGCCTGCCGCCCGTCCGCGAAATCGAGGCTCACGTTCCCGAACCCGGCGTCGCCGAGCTCCTGCGCCAGGGCGCCCGCGTGGCGACGAAGCAGATCCTGCGTCTCCGGCCGGTCGGAGAGCACCACCGCCTGTATCCCGCCGTCCACCGGGGTCAGGTGGATCTGGACCCGGCCGAGCTCGGGCGGGTCGAGGCGGATCTCGACGCGATGCGCGTTGGCCCGGGCGATCGCGACGGCAACCTGACCGACCACCGGTTGCGGCGCGGCCGGTGCCGCGTGCACGGGCGCTGTGTGCGACTCCGCGGCCGGCGCGCCCGCTTCCCGCGCGAGATGCCAGCCGACCGGCGCCGCGTCCTGCAGCACCAGCGGCGCCGTACGCTCGTGCGCCACCCGTGGGACGTCGGCGCCGCTCGGTGCCGCGACGGCGGCGGCACGCGGACGAACGGCCGATGTCGCGGGCGCGATCTCCAGGCGTGCGGCCGCTTCCGCGGGCGGCGCCTCGGCCTGGGCGACGGGCTGCTTCCTGCCCTCGACGACTAGTGCGCTTGCCGCCGCCGGCAGCGACGTGTCCGCTGCCTTTGCCGGGACCGAGACGTCCGCATCCGCTGCAACCACCGCATCGGACCCCTCGTCGTCCGGTGCGTCACGCGGCGACAGCGCTTTCGCGGCAACCGTTCCGGCGCGCGCCGCCTCGACCGGCACCGTCTGGGTGTTCGCAGCCGCGGGGCCCCGCGGCCCGGTTGCCACTGGATCCTCCGGACTCGCCACGGTCGGTGAAGGCGGTTGAAACTCGGCTGCGGGCGCGGGCGGGCGGGCGGCGGGACAAGAGCGGGCGGCACGTTCCCGTCGGGAGCTTGCAGCTGCCCCGCCGTCGGCTCGGTTCCGGTCGCTTTCTCCGCCGCCATGCGCTCGGCGTGCCGGCGTGGCCCGGCGGCGTGCACTGCGCCGAAGTCCTGCCCTCGACGGGAGCGAACCTCGCCGCTCGGCACCGGAGCCGCCTCGGCGGAGCCATCTCGACGCGACGTCGGTGCGGAGCGGGCAGCGGCTGCCGGATGCTGAGCGATCATGCGGGCCCGTCCTCGGATGCCTTGCCTGGCCTTCCGGGATGCGCTGAAAGCCTTACGATATCTTTACCGTATCGCGGCAAGCCTCTGGGCGATCCAACCGCGAGACGCTCCTATGGAACTGCCCTCGATCTCGCCTTCCACGGCCCGGCCCGTAGCCGATGCGCCCGTTTCCCGGACAGGGGGGGCATCCGGCCCGACCGCCGCGCCGGACGCGCGGACGCACGCGGCGGCGCGCGCCTTCGAGGCGAGCTTCCTTGCCGAAATGCTGCAGTACACCGGGCTGAACGCCACCCCGAAGGGCTTCGGCGGGG
Organism: uncultured Alphaproteobacteria bacterium; assembly: GCA_963737485.1. Lineage (GTDB taxonomy): Bacteria > Pseudomonadota > Alphaproteobacteria > Rhodobacterales > Rhodobacteraceae > Amaricoccus. Next base: position 430,307 of record CAVTSR010000016.1, read on the forward strand.
GTGCCGGCGAGGAGGCCTTCGGGAGCCTGCTTACCGAGCAGTACGCGAAGCTCCTGGCCGAGCGCGGCGGCATCGGGCTTGCCGAGCGAATCTTCGACGCCATGAAAGGGAAGCGGGACGCATGATCGGCAATATCCTCGCCTCGGCGCGCTATGCGCGCATCCTGCGGCTTCTCGACCTCGAGCGGAAGCTGATCCTGAACGGTCCGCTCGCCGGGCTGAAGGCGATGGTCGAGCGGCGCGAGGCGGCAATGGCAGAGCTGCTCGAGAACGAGACCGACCTGCCGGAGGCTTTTCTCGCCGCGCTCAAGGCGCGGGCGGAGCGCAACGGCCGGCTGATCCTCGCGAGCCTCGCCGGCGTGCGCGCCGGCGCGGCTCAGATCGAGCGCATCCGGGTCGCGTGCGGCGAGCTCGGAACCTACACCGCGAGCGGCCAGCGGCAGGAAGCCCAGCTGCCGGCCACCCGCGACCAGCGCGCCTGACGCGACTACAAGCGCGGAGGAATGGCAAGTCGGCGCGCGGGGAGCCCCCTACCCCAGCTGGAGCGTGGCGGCGGCGGGGGTCTGCCAGACGGGCGGAAGGGCTGCGGCTGCAGGTGACACGCCGCAGGGCGGCCCGGACGGCGCGGCGCGACGGGCGTGGCAATCGCGGACTTTGTGGGCCAGCTCGTCGAGCGTCGCGATCAGGCGATTTATCTGCGACACCGAGCGGATGCCCTCCGGATCGTAGCGAACGACCAGGTATTCGCGTTCCTCCGTGATCCGGGCGAGGTGGCAGACAGTGCGGTGGCGGAGGCCGAGCCCGCCGGCGAGCGCAGTCCTGGCCCGTCCCGAAAGGTCGTGCTGGCGGGAACGGATCCCACGGCCCGTCTCGCCGGCGTCCGCGAGCCAGGCGTTGAGATAGAGCTCGATCGCGTGCACCGCGAGCAGGCGGCCCGGAGCCTGGGCGAGAGGATCGCTGCGCCGGCCGGGGGCGAGAAGCTCGTGCGCCGCCCGCCGGTAGTGGTCGGCCATCCTGAGCGTGGCCACCGCCGTCGCCGTTTCCCCCGGATACTCCACCGACTCGCTGTCAGCCACCGAACACACCCGCGATTGCTGCCGCATCAGACCCCCGACGAGGGCGTCCGGCAAGCATCATGCGGGGCGAGAGTTAACCCCCGACGCGAAAAAGGCCCGCCTTGCGGCGGGCCTCGGCGTCAACGCCATCCGGGTTCGAAGCTCAGGCGGCTTCGGCCTGGCTCTCGATCGCGGGCTTGGAGCCGGCGATCTCGATCTTGCGCGGCTTCAGCGCCTCGGGGACCTCGCGCACGAGGTCGACGTGCAGCAGGCCGTTCTCGGTCACCGCCTCGGCGGCGCGCACGTGGTCGGCAAGCTGGAAGCGGCGCTCGAAGGCGCGGGTGGCGATGCCGCGGTGAAGGACGGTCGCCTTCTCCTCGGTCTCGGCCTTGCGGCCGGTCACCACGAGCTGGCCGTCGCGGGCCTCGACCGAAAGCTCGTCGTCGGCGAAGCCGGCGACCGCGAGGGTGATCCGGTAGGCGTTCTCGCCGGTCTTCTCGATGTTGTACGGGGGATAGGCGTTCTGGCTGACCTCGGACGACAGGGCCTGGTCCAGAATGCTGGCGAGGCGGTCGAAGCCGACGGTCGAACGATAGAGCGGGCTGAAGTCAAAGGTTCGCATGGGTGCATCCTCCAAGAAGCGACACAGACAGGAGGGGCCTTCCAGCCGGACAGGCCCTCGATCTTTGCGTCCGACCCGCGGCTGCGGCGCCGGACATGCTGAATCTGGGAAGCCGTCGTTGCGCTTTCAAGACCCTGCCGGTTCGCGCCGGGCCCGGCCGCGTCCGCTCGCACTGTCCGCGTGCGAGCGGACCGCGTAAGTCATTGTTATTACGGCAATTTAATTTTTCGGTTTTAACCGAATTTCAACGAGTTCCGACACGTGTCGCCCGGGCCAGCCTGGCGCGCAGCGCGGCGAAACCGGGTTCGGTGACGACCGCGAGCGTCACGTCGTCGCCGCTCTCCACCAGCCGGCCCATCGCCGAGACGACCGCCACGAGACGGGCGTCCGCGCCCTCGCCCGCCAGCACCGGGCCGCCGGAGGCGCCGAAGTTCACCCCGCAGGCGAGCGCCAGGACGCCGCGCAGGCTGGAGACGGCGGGGCACGGCCGCTCGATCGAGGGCAGCTGCGGGCGGTCGCGGGCGTAGCTGATGATCGCGAGGGGTCCGTCCGCGAGCGGCCCCGGCGCGAGCGGGGTCGCCGCTTCGGCGTCGACCGGCGCGTCGAGCTCGAGCAGCGCGAGGTCGGCGCTCACGCCGGCGAAGTCGGGAACCCCGTCGAAGACGTAGCCTTCGGCGGTCGCCGCCCGAACCGTGTTGCGCAGCGCCGCATACTTGCCGCGCCGGAAGCCGGCGACGAAGCGGAACTCCGACAGCGGCACCCGCGCGCCGGTGCGCGGCTGGTAGAGACAATGCGCGGCGGTCGCGATCACCGCGGGCTCGATCAGCGTCGCGGTGCAGAAGCGCGTTCCGGCGATGTTGAGCCGGCCGACCGCGGCGTAGGCGGCGCCCTCCTCGGCCGACAGGATCCGCCGCTGCGGCTCGTCCTGCGCCGCGGCGGCGAAGGCCAGGAGCAGCGGCAGCAGCAAGAGGAGCCGCCTCACACGGCACCGAGCGCCGGCGGCCGCGGTCCGCCGGTCGCCCAGTCGAGGAGCTCGACCGTGTGCACCACCGGCACCGATGTCGCGGTGCCGATCTGGATCATGCAGCCGATGTTGCCGGCGGCGATCACCTGCGGCGCCTTCTCCTCGAGCGTCGCCACCTTGCGGGCGCGCAGCTCCGCCGAGATCTCCGGCTGCAAGAGGTTGTAGGTGCCGGCGGAGCCGCAGCAGAGGTGAGCGTCGCGCGGCTCCACCACTTCGAAGCCCGCGGCGCGCAGGAGCGCCTTCGGCGGCTCGACCACCTGCTGGCCGTGCTGCAGCGAGCAGGCGGCATGGTAGGCGACGCGCAGGGGCGGCGCGGAAGTCTCGCCGAGCCCGAGCGCGTCCATCAGCTCGCTGACGTCGCGCGCGAGCGCCGCGACGGCGGCGGCCTCGGCGGCGAGCGGGGTGTCCTGGAACATCCAGCCGTAGTCCTTGACCGTCGTGCCGCAGCCGGACGTGTTGACGACGATGGCGTCGAGCCCTGCCCCGTTCGCCTCGCGCATCCAGGCGCGGATGTTCGCTTCGGCCGAGGCATGGCTCGCGGCTTCCTTGCCCATGTGGTGGGTGAGCGCGCCGCAGCATCCGGCCCCCTCGGCGATCACCACCTCGCAGCCGTGCCGGGTCAGCAGCCGGATCGTGGCCGCGTTGATCCCCGGGTCGAGCACCCGCTGCGCGCAGCCGACGAGCAGCGCCACCCGCTTCCGCCGGGTGCCCTCGGCGGGGAAGACCTGCGGCGCGAGGCCGTCCGGCGGCGGCAGCGACTTCGGCGCCAGCGCGAGCATCGCGGCGAGCTGCCGCGGCAGCAGCCGCGCGAACGGCCGCCCTGCCCGCGCCGCCACCAGCGCCGCCCGGAAGCGGGCCGGATAGGGCAGCACCTGCGCCAGCGTCCAGCGCAGCGCCCGCTCGAGCGGCGGCCGGCGATAGGTGCGCTCGATATGGGCGCGGGCGTGGTCGACGAGGTGCATGTAGTGGACGCCCGAGGGGCAGGTCGTCATGCAGGCGAGGCAGGAGAGGCAGCGGTCGATGTGCGTGACGGTCTTTTCGTCCGCCGGCCGCCCGGTCTCGAGCATGTCCTTGATCAGGTAGATGCGGCCGCGCGGGCTGTCGAGCTCGTCGCCGAGCACCTGGTAGGTCGGGCAGGTCGCGGTGCAGAAGCCGCAGTGCACGCAGGTCCGCAGGATGCGGTTGGAGCGCGCGACCTCCGGGTCGCGCAGCTGCTCGGGGGTGAACTCGGTCTGCATCAGGCAGCAACCCGGCGCGGGCGCCATCCGGCCCGGGTTCAGGATGCCGGCCGGGTCGAACTCGAGCGCAGCCCCGCCGCGAGCGCGGCCACCGCCGGCGGCTCGGGCTGGAAGACGCCCCAGCGCGCCCGGGCGGCCTCGCTCGCCCGCACCAGCGTGGCATGGCCGGGCACGCCGGCGATGGCGCGCCGCAGATCGAAGTCCTCGGCGCACAGCGCCCAGAGCAGCCCGCCCGCCCAGTCATACGTCGCCTCGGCCGGGCAATGTCCCGCATCCGTCGGCTTCACCGACATCCGCCACACCGCCCCCTCGCGCCCGGCGAACCCGCGGGCGTCGCGCAGCCATGCCCAGTCGCCGGCGCCTTCGACGAACCGCGCCGCACCGAAGCGGGCGAGCACGCGCGCGAGCTCCTTCCGGCGGTGCGCGACCGATCCTTCGAACCCTTCGAGCCGGAACATCGTGACCGGGCCATCGCCGAGGCCGTGCGGCACGTGCGCGGCGCCCGAGACGCCGTAGGGCGTCGCCATCGCCGCCGTCAGGGCGGCGAGCGCGTCGACGAGGTCGAGCCCGTCCAGCACCAGCGTCACCGCGGTCTCGGGCCGCGGCAGCACCTTGAAGGCGACCTCGGTCAGCACCCCGAGCGTGCCGTGGCTGCCGGCCATCAGCTTCACGAGGTCGATCCCGGTCACGTTCTTCATCACCCGCCCGCCGTTCTTCACCACCGCGCCGGTTCCGTCGACGAACCGCACCCCGATCATGCCGTCGCGGCAGGCGCCGGCCTGGATCCGGCGGGGTCCCGAGGCGTTCACCGCCACCATGCCGCCGACCGTCGGCGTGCCGGTGGCGCCGGTCAGCGGCCGCGCGTCCCAGGGCTCGAACGGCAGGTGCTGGCCCTCGGCCGCCAACGCCGCCTCGACCTCGGCGAGCGGGGTTCCGGCGCGCACCACCAGGGTCAGCGCGCCGGGCTCGTAGAGGGTGATGCCGCTGAGGCCGCGGGTGCTGAGCGGCGTCGCCCGCGACCGCGTGGCCGATGCCGCGGGTCCCGCCGCCGGAGATCGCCAGCGCCTCGCCGCGGGCGGCGGCATCGCGCACGATGGCGGCGAGTTCCGCTTCGCTGGCCGGCGCGAAGCTCACGCCGCGCGGCGCCCGCTGGTCGCCGCCAGCGGAAACACCTTGGCCGGGTTGAGCAGCCAGCGCGGGTCGAAGGCGTCCTTGACCCGGAGCTGCGCCTCGAGGTCGGCGGGGGCATACTGCAGCGGCATCAGGTCGCGCTTCTCGACGCCGACGCCGTGCTCGCCGGTGAGGCAGCCGCCGACCTCGACGCAGAGCGTGAGGATGTCGGCCCCGAGCGCCTCGGCCTTCTCGAGGTCGCCCGGCCTTCGAGGCGTCGTAGAGGATCAGCGGGTGCATGTTGCCGTCGCCGGCATGGAAGACGTTGGCGACGCCGAGGCCGTAGCCGGCGGTCATCTCGCCGATGCGGCGGAGGACGAAGGGGAGCTCGGAGACCGGGATGGTGCCGTCGAGGCAGATGTAGTCGGCGATCTGGCCCATCGCGCCGAAGGCGGCCTTGCGGCCCTTCCAGATCAGCGCGGACTCGGTGGCCGAGCGGCTTTCGCGGATCACCTCCGGGGCGTGGCGTTCGGCGATGGCGACGATGCGGGCGAGCTGGTCGGCGATCTCGGGCTCGGCGCCCTCGACCTCGACGATGAGGAGCGCCTCGACGTCGGGATAGCCGGCGTGGGCGAACGCCTCGCAGGCGCGGATGCAGGGGCGGTCCATGAACTCGATCGCGACCGGGAGGACGCCGGCGCGGATGATGTCGCTGACGCAGGCGCCGGCGGCCTCGCTGGAGGCAAAGCCCATCAGCACCGGGCGCGCGCCCTCGGGCTTGGCCAGGATGCGCAGCGTCGCCTCGGTGACGATGCCGAGCTGGCCCTCCGAGCCGCAGACGACGCCGAGCAGGTCGAGGCCGGGGGCGTCGAGATGCGCGCCGCCGAGCTCGATCACGGTGCCGTCGACGAGGACCATGGTGACGCCGAGCAGGTTGTTGGTGGTGACGCCGTACTTCAGGCAGTGCGCGCCGCCCGAGTTCATCGCGATGTTGCCGGCGATGGCACAGGCGAGCTGGCTCGAGGGGTCGGGGGCGTAGAAGAAGCCCGCCTCCTCGACCGCGCCGGTGACGCTGAGGTTGGTGCGGCCGGTCTCGACGCGGATGAAGCGGTTGGCGTAGTCGGCCTCGAGGACGCGGTTGAGGCGGGCGACGCCGAGAAGGACGCAGTCGGCGGTGGGCAGCGCGCCGCCGGCGAGGCTGGTGCCCGAGCCGCGCGGGACGACCGGGACGCCCTCGGCGTGGCAGACGCGCATGACCGCGGCGACCTCGGCGGTGGAGCCCGGCAGGACGACGGCGAGGGGCGGGCAGCGGTAGGCGCTGAGGGCGTCGCACTCGTAGGCGCGGAGCTCGGCGGGGTCTTCGATCACGGCGCCGCCGAGGACCGCCTGCAGGCGGCGCACGATCCCGGCCTTGCGGGCGAGGATGGCGGGATCGGGCTCCGGCATCTGCATCGGAGAGGTATCCTTCGCTTCGCGTCGGCAAGGATGGTAGGACCCTGGGGGGCGGAAGCCAAGTCCGCGGGCGGGCGGCGCGCCGCGCGTTGCAAACCCTGCCGCACGAGGTGAAGCCATGCAGTCCCGGCGGATGCCAGCCCCGGTCCCTTGCGAGCATTGCCCGCTGCGGGAACGGCGGTCGTTCCGCAGCCTGAGCGCGGAGGAGCTCGCGTTCATGCACAGCTTCAAGCGGGGCGAGCTGACCGTCGCCGCCGGCGCCACCATCCTGCTCGAGGACAGCGCCAGCCCGCACCTCTACACCATCCTCGAGGGCTGGGCGTTCCGGCACAAGTCGCTCGCCGACGGGCGGCGGCAGGTGCTGAACTTCGCCCTGCCCGGCGATCTCATCGGGCTGCAGGTCGCGATCATGAACGACATGCAGCATACCGTCACCGCGCTGACCGAGGCGCGGCTCTGCGTCTTCCAGCGCGACAAGGTCTGGACGGTTTTTCGCGATCACCCCGAGCTCGCCTTCTCGATGACCTGGATGGCGGCACACGAGGAGCAGCTGCTCGACGGCCACCTGCTCAGCATCGGCCAGCGCAGCGCGATCGAGCGCGCGGCCTATCTCATCCTCCACCTCTACGATCGGGCCGAAGCCGTTGGATACGCCGGCAACGACGCGCTGCAGGCGCCGTTCGGCCAGGGGCACTTCGCCGAGGCGCTCGGGATCACGCCGGTGCACCTGAACCGGACGCTGCGCAAGCTTCGCGATCGGGAGCTGCTGCAATGGCGCGAGGACAGCCTGGTGATCCTCGACCGGCCCGGGCTCGAGGAGCTTGCCGCCTACGAGCGGCTCGAGCGGCTGCCGCGGCCGCTGATCTGACACCGGCAGAGGCGCGGTGGAACTCCGTCCGAACTTCCACGTTGGAACCGACGCAACGATCCCGGTCTCAAGGAGAAAACGAAATGCTCGGATGGGCGCTCACCTTCCTGATCATCGCACTGATCGCGGCGGTTCTCGGCTTCGGCGGCCTCGCGGGCACGGCGATCGGGATCGCAAAGATCATCTTCTTCGTCGCCATCGTGCTGTTCGCGATCTCCGCGATCGCACATCTGGTGCGCGGCAGGCCCTGACGGCCCGGCCGGTCAGGCAGGCATTGCCTCGCTGATCGCGCGCGCCGCCGAGATGGAGGCGCGCCGGATCTCTTCCATGCGCTCGGGATCGGTTCCGGCGAGAAAGGGCACGCTGAGGGCAGCGAGCACCCGGCCGTCCCTGGCCTGAACCGGTGCCGCGTAGGCAAGGATGCTCGGCACGGTCTCGCCGCGGTCCTGCGCCCAGCCCTGCCGCCGGATCCGCGCCAGCTCCGACCGCAGGCGCGCAGGTTCGGTCAGCGTGCGCGCGGTGAAGGGTGCAAGCGGTCGCGCAAGCCAGCCCGCCTGCTCGTCGGCCTGCAGATGCGCCAGCAGCAGCTTGCTGGCGGCACCCGCGTGGATCGCCGCCCGCTGGCCCGCCGCGACGGTCAGCGCGTATTCGCGCCGGCCCTGCGCCGTCGCCAGCACGATGACCCCGTCGGCGTCGAGGACCGAGAGCTTGACGCCTTCGCCGAGTTCCTCGGCCAGCCGCTCGAGGAACGGCTGGCTGATCGTCACGACGTCGGTCCGGTCGACACGGGCGGCGACGTGCGCCGCGAGGCCGAGCAGCCGGCGGCCGAGGTGATAGCCGCCCTGCGCGTCGCGCCGCACCATCTCGTGCTGCTGCAGCGTGTTGAGGATGCGGTAGATCGAGGTGCGCGGCAGCCCGAGGCCATGGGTGATCTCGCGGATCGTCATGCCGGTCGTGCTGCGCTCGATGGCGCCGAGCACGTCCATCATCCGGTCGATGACCGGGATCGTGTGCCGAGGGCCGGCTTCCTCGGCGCTGTCGCCCATCGCTAACGGCTCCGCTCATCGCTTGCGCCAGCCAGACCTAGCATGCGAGATTGAACTCGAAAAGTTCGCATTTGGATCGAGTGCCTCGGCTGCCGCCCGCCTCCCGCGGGTTCACGCCCGGCCGCATCCCCCCGCCTCGAGGTGGCCATGGCCCGCATCGCCTATCTGACGACCATCGATTTCGGCGCCGGGGAGCTCGCGAGCCTGCCCGCCGCGGTGAGCGAACTCGGCATGCGCCGCCCGCTGATCGTCTCCGACGCGGGCATCGCCGCCGCCGGCCTGCTCGGGCGCATCACCGAGTTCGTCCCGCAGGCGGCGCTGTTTCTCGACACGCCGCCGAACCCGACCGAGGAGGCGGTCGAGGCGGCGCTCGCGGTCTGGCGCGCCGAGGATTGCGACGGCATCCTCGCGCTCGGAGGCGGCTCGCCGATCGACCTCGCCAAGGGGGTGGCGCTGCTCGCCACCCACCCGGGACCGCTCGAGCCTTATGCGATGATCTATGGCGGGCTCGGCCGGATCACCGCCGCGGTGGCGCCGGTGATCGCGATCCCGACCACCTCCGGCACCGGGGCCGAGGTCGGGCGGGCGGCGCTGCTCACCCTCGCCGACGGGCGCAAGCTCGGCTTCATCAGCCCGCACCTGATCCCGCGGCGCGCGATCTGCGACCCCGAGCTGACGCTGGGACTGCCGCCGGGCCTGACGGCGGCGACCGGGCTCGACGCGCTGTCGCACTGCATCGAGACTTACCTCTCGCCGCGGGAGAACCCGCCGGCCGAGGCGATCGCGCTCGACGGGGCGGGCCGGATCTGGCGCAGCCTGCCGCGCGCCTGCGACGACGGAACCGACCTCGAGGCGCGGCGGGAGATGATGATGGGGGCGCTCGAGGGCGGGCTCGGCTTCCAGAAGGGGCTCGGCGCGGTGCATTCGCTGAGCCATGCGCTGGGCGGGCTGAAGGATCTGAAGCTCCACCACGGCACGCTGAACGCGATCCTGCTGCCGCCGGTGCTGCGCTTCAACGCGGCGGTGGCCGGCGAGAAGCTCGCGCGGCTCAAGGCGGCGATGGGGCTGCCGGAAGGCGCCGACCTCGCCGACGAGATCGCGACGCTCAACCGGCGGCTCGCGGTGCCGGCGGGGCTCGGCGCCCTGGGGCTCGCGCCCGACCGCTTCGACTGGGTGGTGGAGCGGGCGCTCGCCGATCACAGCCACGCCACCAACCCGCGCGAGCCGTCGGCGGCCGACTACCGCGCGCTGCTGACCGAGGCGATGGGGTGACGGCTGCCGCAAGGCGCGCAGGCAGTCGACGCACGGATGCAAGAGCGTAGACGCAATCCGCATGCATCAGTCCGCAGGCCTGCCTGACGACGACCCGCGCGTGCGACGTTGACAGGCGGGGGTGGCGGCGGCACAGTCGGATTGGGAACAGGTTCGGTTCACAATTGAATAGCGGCTGGACAGCAAGATCCGGCCGGAACCGCGGAGAGGAAAGCCGGTGAGGGTCGCACGGACGCCCGAAGACGGTCGGCGTGGCAGCGGTGGGCTCGGCACGGACACCGCGCGGCGCATCCCGCCGCTCGGGCTCGGCACCTACGGGCGCACCGGCGAGGCGGGGACGGCGGCGATCCTGACCGCGCTCGAACTCGGCTACCGCCATATCGACACCGCGCAGACCTACGACAGCGAGACGTCGGTGCGCGAGGCGCTGCGCCGCTCGGGGCTCGCCCGCGACGAGGTCTTTCTCACCACCAAGGTCGCCGACACCAACCTCGCCCGCGACCGCTTCGCTGCGAGCGTGGCGCGGAGCCTCGAGGCGCTGGGGACCGACCGGGTCGACCTCCTGCTGATCCACTGGCCGTCGGCGCGCGAGGCGGTTCCTCTCGAGCATTACCTGACGGCGCTGGCCGAGGCGCAGGCGCGCGGGCAGGCCCGGCTCATCGGGGTCTCGAACTTCACCATCGCGCACCTCGAGCGGGCGGAGGCGATCCTCGGCCGCGGCGCGCTCGCCACCAACCAGGTCGAGCTGCACCCCTGGCTGCAGCAGCCGAAGCTGCGCGACTGGGCGCGGCGGCGCGGGCTGACGCTGACCGCCTACGAGCCGCTGGTGCGCGGGCGGGTGCTCTCGGAGCCGGCGCTGACGGCGATCGCGGGCCGGCACGGCGTCACCCCGGCGGCGGTGGTGCTCGCCTTCCTGATCGCCGAAGGCCACGCGGCGATCCCCGCCTCCTCGCAGGCGGAGCACCTGCAGGCCAACCTCGATGCGGCCGGGCTGCGGCTCGATGCCAGCGACATCGCCCGGATCCGGGCGCTCGACCGCGGGATGCGAACGATCGATCCGCCGAAGTCGCCGCAGTGGGACGACTGAGGCGGGTGCGGACAACACGCCGGCCGCGCCGACAAGCGGCCGCCTGACAGGGGAGTGACGTCATGGGGGCCAGCTACCCCGACCTGCGCGACAAGACCGTCGTGATTACCGGCGGCGCCTCGGGGATCGGGGCCGCGATCGTCGAAGCTTTCGCCGGACAGGGCGCGCGCGTCGGCTTTCTCGACCTCGACGCCGGCCGCGGCAAGACGCTCGCCGACCGGCTGACCGCCGAGGGCGGCCAGGTCCGCTTCGAGGAGGCGGACCTGAAGGACATCCCGGCGCTCAAGGCTGCGATCGGGCGCATCCGCGACGCCTTCGGGCCGATCACCGGGCTCGTCAACAACGCGGCGCACGACGAGCGGCACCGGACCGAGGACGTGACGCCGGAGTATTTCGACGAGCGGATCGCCACCAACTTCCGCCACCAGTTCTTCGCCTCGCAGGCGGTGCTGCCCGACATGCAGGCGGCCGGCGGCGGGGCGATCGTCTGCATGGGATCCTTCGCCTGGATCGCCGGCTTCGGCGGGATGCCGGTCTACAACGCCGCGAAGTCGGCGGTGCTCGGGCTCGCGCGCTCGCTGGCGCGGGATTTCGGGCCGGACAACGTGCGGGTGAACATCATCGCCCCGGGCTGGATCATGACCGAGCGGCAGCTCGCGCTCTGGATCAACCCCGAGACCGCCGCGATGCGCGACGAGCGGCAGGCGCTGAAGCGGCCGCTGGTGCCGGACGACATCGCCCGCGTGGCGCTGTTCCTGGTCTCGGACGAATCGAGCGCCATCACGGCGCAGCACTACGTGGTCGATGGAGGATGGGTGTGATGTCGGTGATGCAGACCCCTGGTGAGATCCGCGACATCGTTCGGCCGGCGCCGGAGCTTTCCGCCGCGCTCGCCCGGATCGGCACCGCGACGATCTCGAGCGAGCTCAACCGGATGGGGGTGCGCGACCCGCACATCCGCGGCCCGGTGCCGCTGGTGCCCGGGCGCGTCGCCGCCGGCCCGGCGCTGACGCTGATGTGCATGCCCAAGCGCGAGGACCTCTTCGACGGCGCCGAGTACGACAATCCGGACCTGCAGCTGCACCGCCACGTGATGTTTCCCGCCCGCAAGGGCGACATGATCGTCGTCGACGCCCGCGGCGACATGGGCTCGGGCATCTTCGGCGAGATGATGCTGACCTATCTCGCCGGCCGCGGCGGGGCGGGCGTGGTCATCGACGGCTGCATTCGCGACTCGGGACCGGCGCGGGGGATCGACCTCGGGATCTGGGTGCGGGGGGCGACGCCCAACTATCATGCGCAGACCTCGCTCATCCCCTTCGCGGTCAACGTGCCGGTCGCCTGCGGCGGCGTGATGGTGATCCCGGGCGACATCGTCGTCGCCGACGACGACGGCGCGGTTGTGGTGCCGGCGGCGCTGGCGGCACGGGTCGCGGAGGTCGCCGGCGGCCATGCCGAATGGGAGGAATTCTCCCGTCTGCGGCTGTCGCAGGGCGGCGATCTCGCCAAGTACTACCCGCTGAGCCCCGAGGCCGAGGCGGAATACCAGGCCTGGCGCGCCGGGAGCTGAGCGGGCCGCCCGCGCGCCGGGTCAGGCCGGGTCAGAAGGTGCCGGCGGCGAAGAGCCGGCCGCGCTCGGTGAAGAGCACGATCAGCACCCCGAGGGTGCCGAAGACGGCGAATCCGACGAGGAGCGGCATGACGGTGCCGTCGTAGTGCTGGCCCACCCAGAGGCCGAGCATCGCCGCGACGCCGGTCGTCACCGCCCCGACGAAGGACGAGGCGGTGCCGGCGATCCGCCCCATCGGCTCCATCGCGAGGGCGTTGAAGTTGGGCATCATCAGCCCGAAGCAGAGCAGCGTCAGGGCGAGGAGCACGACGAAGACGAGGAGCGGCGGTCGGCCGAAGACCGCGGCGATCGCGAGATGCACGAGCGCGAAGCCGAGAAAGCCGAGCATCGCCCCGTGCGAGATCCGCCGCATCCCGAAGCGCCCGACGAAGCGGCTGTTGAGGAAGGAGGCGACCGCGAGCGCCGCGGCGCAGCCGCCGAAGACCACCGGGAACAGCCGCCCGAGGCCGTAGACCTCGACGAAGATCTGCTCGGCGGAATTGATGTAGCCCATCAGCGAGCCGAAGATCACCCCGGTGGCGAGGGTGTAGCCGAGCGTCTGGCGGTTGCGCATCGCCTCGCCGAACGAGGCGACCAGCCAGGCGACCGACAGCGGTTCGCGCAGCGCGGCCGGGCGCGTCTCGGGCAGGCGGACCGCCATCCAGACCGCGAAGACGAGCGAGATCACGAACAGGAACGCGAAGATCAGGTGCCAGCTTCCGACGAGGAGAAAGAGGCTGCCGAAGGTTGGCGCCAGCACCGGCACCACGATGAACACCATCATCACGAAGGACATCACCTCGGCCATCCGCCGCCCGCCGTAGACGTCGCGCACGACGGCGATCGCAACGACCCGCGGCGCGGCATTGGCGAGGCCCTGCAGGAAGCGCGCGACGAGCAGCGCCTCGAAGCTCGGCGCGGCGAAGCAGGCGAAGGAGGCGGCGGCGTAGATCGCGAGGCCGGGCAGCAGCACGGTCTTGCGCCCGAGCCAGTCGCTGAGCGGGCCGTAGAACAGCTGCCCGAGCGCGAAGCCGGTGACATAGGCGGTGATGACAAGCTGCTGGCGGTTGGGATCGGCGAGCGCGAACTCGTCGCGGATCTGCGGCAGCGCCGGCAGCATCACGTCGATCGAGAGCGCGGTCAGCGCCATCAGCGCCGCGATCATCGCGATGAATTCGGCCATGCGCGGCGCGGCGGAAGCGACGGCAGGCTCGGCCTGGGTCATCGAAGTCGGCGCTTTCGGCTGGATGTCGGTCGCGGCAAGTATAGGGGCGCGGGCGACGACGGCCAGTGGCAAAAGCCAGTGGCAAAAGCCTAGCCCGGCGTCACCGCGACCGGCCGGGCGGCGAGCTCGCGCATCGCCGCGGCGCCGATCTCGAACGAGCGCAGCCGGGCGGCGTGGTCGTGGATCTGGCCGGTGAGGATCAGCTCGTCCGGGGCGTGGCGGTCGATGAAGGCACCAAGCGCGCTGCGCACCGTCGCCGGGGCGCCGACCGCCGAGCAGGAGAGCGCGCGGTCGACCTGGGCGAGCAGCATCGGGTCGAGCTGGCGCTCGAGGTTCTCGACCGGGCGCGGCAACGGTCCGGGGCGGCCGGTGCGCAGGTTGACGAAGGCCTGCTGCATCGAGGAGCGCAGCCGCCGGCCCTCGGCGTCGGTCTCGGCGGCGAAGACGTTGAACGCGAGCATGAGGTACGGGGCGGCGAGCTGCTCGGAGGGACGGAAGGTCTCGCGGTAGACCTCGATCGCGGGCTCGAGCTCGCCGGGGGCGAAGTGCGAGGCGAAGGCGTAGGGCAGCCCGAGCTGGGCGGCGAGCTGCGCCCCGAAGAGGCTCGAGCCGAGGATCCAGACCGGCACGTGCGTGCCGACGCCGGGAAAGGCGCTGACCTGGCGGCCGGGAACCGGGTCGCCGAAATAGCCGATGAGCTCGACCACGTCGCGCGGGAAGGTGTCGGCGGCGTCGAGGTAGCGGCGCAGCGCGCGCGCGGTCGCCATGTCGGTGCCGGGGGCGCGGCCGAGCCCGAGGTCGATGCGGTCGGGAAACAGCGTCGCGAGGGTGCCGAAGGCTTCCGCCACCATCAGCGGCGCGTGGTTCGGCAGCATGATCCCCCCTGCCCCGACCCGGATCGTCGAGGTGGCGGCGGCGACGCGGCCGATCACCACCGCGGTCGCGGCGCTGGCGATGCCGGGCATGTTGTGGTGCTCGGCGAGCCAGAAGCGACGGTAGCCCCAGGCCTCGGCGTGGCGGGCGAGGTCGAGGGTGTTGGCGAGCGCGGCGGCGGCGGTGCTCCCCTCGGGGACCGGCGCGAGATCGAGGACGGAGAAGGCGGTCATGCCGGCAGGCCTTTCGCTGGGTCTGAGCGCGGATTTGGCGCGCGGGCCGCCGGCGGCAAGCCTAATCTCCGGGATCGGGCCAGCTGTGGGCCGCCCGCTCGAAGTCGTCGGTCTGCGCGCGGATGACGCAGAAGCGCTGGCCGGTCGGCGCCTCCAGCACCACCCAGGTCTTGATCCGCGCGACCACCCGCGCTCCGAGCGCCTCGAGGCGCGCGACCTCGGCGGGGATGTCGTCGCTCTCGATGTCGATATGGACGCGCGAGGGATGCTCGACCGCCTGCACCTCGACGTGCAGCCCCGCCTGGTCCTCGAGCGGCACGTAGCCGTCGGTGCGCGGGCGCCGCGGGGCGCCGAGCGCCGCCGACCAGAACCCGGCGGCGGCGTCGAGGCCTTCGGCGTCCGTCCGGCAGTCGATGATGATGCCGGCAAGGCGGCTGCGATGGCTCATGCTCCCCTCCTCGGAGGCCGGTGGCGTTCGTCGGTCATGCGTCGTCCGCCGGCACGGCGCCGGTGTCGCCCTCGGCGATCTCGTCGGCGCTGGCCTTCGCGGCCTGGATTTCGATGAAGACCCGGCTGACCTCCGGGTGGTGCGCCTTGATCTCGTCCTCGAGCCGCGAGATGCCGCGCTCGACCTCGCCCGCGGTCATGGCATCGCGGGCGTCGACGCTGAGGTTCACCAGCACGTCGTTCGGGCCGAAATGCAGGGTGCGGACCTCGTTGACCGCCTCGACGAAGGGCGCACGGCCGGCGGTGCCGATGATGTCGTCGACCATCGCCGGGCTCGCCGCCTCGCCGATGAGCAGGCTCTTGGTCTCGATCGCGAGCAGCACCGCGGCGATGGCGAGGATGCAGCCGATGACGATCGTCGCGATCGCGTCGGCGCGCAGCCAGCCGAAATGGTGCGAGGCAAAGACGCCGGCGAGCGCGACCACGAGGCCGATGAGCGCCGCACTGTCCTCGAAGAGCACGGTGAAGAGGGCGGGATCCTTCGACTGGCGCACCGCCTTCAGCACCGGACCGTCGCCGCGCTGGCGGTCGAACGCGCGCCAGGCGACGAACCAGGCGGCGGCCTCGAAGACCATCGCGATGCCGATGACGAGGTAGTTCCAGCCGACGCTGGTGATCGGGTGGGGGTCGCGGAACTTGAGCAGCCCCTCGTAGATCGAGACCCCGGCGCCGACCCCGAAGAGCAGGATCGCCACCACGAAAGCCCAGAAGTAGAGCTCCTTGCCGTGGCCGAACGGGTGGCGCGCGTCGGCCGGCCGCGCCGCGCGCTGCAACCCGACGAGGAGCAGGATTTGGTTGCCGGTGTCGACCGTCGAGTGCACCGCCTCGGCGAACATCGCCGAGGAGCCGGTCGCCGCCGCCGCGGCGTATTTCGTCGCCGCGATCGCCGCGTTGCCGAGCAGCGCCGCGACGACCACCCCGGTCGATCCTCCAGCCACGCCGCTCCCTCCCGATCCCACGACCGGACGCGAGTGAAGCAGGCCCGAGCCCGGGCAGCAAGGCCGGTCACGCCGGGGGCGACTGGCGGGAATCCGCCGACCCTCACTCTACCGGTGGACGAAAATCGTTTCTGCGTGCAAGGAATGCGAGCAGGTTCAACAGTATACGGGTATCCAGTCTTGCGTTTTCTCGCTCGCGCCTCCGGGCTTTTCGCCGCCCTCCTCCTCGTCGCCAACTGCACCCAGCCGGGAACGGCCACGCAGGCCGCGCGCGACCTGCCCGCGGTCGCGGCGCCGGTTCCCTCCGCGCCGGCCGCCCCCGAGGCCAGCCGCGCCGGCGGGCGCGACCTCGCCTGCCTCGCCGAAGCGGTCTATTTCGAGGCGCGCGGCACCGGAATGGAAGGCGAGAGCGCGGTGGCGCACGTCATCGTCAACCGCGCGAGGAGCGCGCAGTTTCCCCGCACCGTCTGCGGCGTGGTCGGCGACGGCTGCCAGTTCTCCTACCGCTGCGACGGCCGCTCGGACGCGCTGGCCGAGGCGGGACCCCGCGCCCACGCCTTCCGGGTCGCCGAGGACGTGCTGGCCGGCGCGCCCGACTTCACCAGGGGTGCGCTGTTCTTCCACTCGGCGCGGGCCGCACCCGGCTGGTTCAAGAGCCGTCCGCGCGTGGGCAAGTTCGGCGGGAACGTCTTCTACCGCTGAGCGCCTGCGTCTGCCGCCCCCCGCGGCGGCGCCACGGACTGGCGCTCGACCAACGGGCATTCGACCTTGATCTGCGGCTGGCGCCCGGCGCCGCCGAGGCCGCCGTCGATCAGCGTCGCGGCCGCCTGCAGCCCCATCTCGCGGTGCGGCAGCACCATGGTGCTGAGCGGCGGCCGCATGAACTGGGCGATCTCGCGGTCGTCGTAGCCGATGACCGAGACGTCGCGGGGAATCGCGAGGCCGAGCTCCTTCAGCGCGTCGTAGCAGCCGACCGCCATCATGTCGTTGGCGACGAAGATCGCGGTCGGCGGCTCGGGCAGCGCCATCAGCGCGCGGGTGTGCTCGTAGCCGGTCGGCGGCTCCCAGTTGCCCGGCCGCACCAGCACCGGGTCGAAGAGGATGTCGTGCTCGGCGAGCGCGCGGCGGTAGCCGGTCAGCCGGTCGCGCGAGGGGTCGGTCCAGGACTGGCCGTGGATGTGGGCGATGCGGCGGTGGCCGGCGCGGATCAGCCGCAAGGTCGCGCCGTAGCCGCCGAGGAGCTCCGCCGGGCAGACCGAGGCGATCGAATGGTCCTGGGCGAAGCAGTTGAGCAGCACCGTCGGCACCCGGGCGAACTCGGGCTGCGGCCGGACCCGGCGGGTGAGGATCGTCGCGTAGATCAGGCCGACCAGCGGCTGGCGGCCGATCTGCGGCGAGGAGCGCCGCCTCGAGCTCGGCGTCGCTGTGGTAGAAGCTCGCCGCCACGGTGAGCCCGTGCTCCCAGGCCCGCTCGCGCACGCCCTCGAGCTGCAGCGCGCACCAGGGGTCGGTCGCGATCTCGTCGCAGATGAAGGCGATGACGGTCGAGCCCGCGCGCGAGGGCGCCGGCGCTGTGCCGCGGCGGCACGTAGCCGAGCTCGCGCGCGGCCTCGCGCACCCGCTGCCGGGTGGCGGTCGACAGCCGGGCGCCCATGGCGTTGTTGAGCACCAGCGACACGGTCGTCTGCGACACGCCGGCGAGTGCTGCCACGTCGATCATCGTCGGGCTGCGCCGGCGCGCCTCGGTGTCGCCGCCGGGCTCCGCCCCCATCCTGCTGCTGCGTCTCATCCCTGGTGCTGCCGGTCGGACCGACTCTTTCTTGTTTCAGCAAAATTATCAAAATTAACCTGCTGAAATGTCAATCTAAATTATGCGTTGCCTTCACGCCGGATCTGATATTAGCATGTCCGCGCCGCGTCCGTGGCAAGGGCGCGAAAAACCGCACCGCACGGCAAGCGGAGCTAACGGACCCAAGGGAGGGAACCGAATGAAACGGATCGTTATGACCGCGGTCGCGGCAGCGCTGGCCGTGGCCGGCGCCGCCGCGCATGCGCAGGACAAGACGACGATGGCGTTCGTGGTGAACGGCGCCTCGGACTTCTGGAAGCTGGCCGAGGCCGGCGTGAAGAAGGCGCAGGGCGAGCTCGGCGACAAGTACGACCTGCAGTTCCGCTATCCGGCGCAGGCGACCGCCGCGCTGCAGAACGCGCTGATGGACGACCTCGTGGCCGCCGGCACCGACGCGATCATGATCTCCTCGGTCGATCCCAAGACCTCGACCGACGCATTCAACAAGATCGCGTCCGAGGCGGCCCTCTTCACCACCGACTCCGACGCGCCGCAGTCGAACCGCGTCGCCTACATCGGCTCGTCGAACACCGACGCGGGCGTGCAGGCGGGCGAGCTCGCGGTCAAGGCGCTGCCCGAGGGCGGCAAGTGCATGGGCTTCGTCGGCCTCCTCGGCGCCGACAACGCCAAGGAGCGCATCGCGGGCTTCCGCAAGGCGGTCGAGGGTCACAACATCGAGCTCGTCGACGTCCGCGGCGACGACATCGACTTCGCCCGCGCCCGCTCCAACGTCGACGACGTCTTGGCGGCGAATCCCGAGATCACCTGCATGGTGGGCTTCTATTCCTACAACCCGCCGAAGATCTACGAGGCGCTGCAGGCGGCCGGCAAGCTCGGCCAGATCACCGTCGTCGCCTTCGACGAGGACCCGATCACCCTCGGCGCGGTCAAGGACGGCTCCTTCGCCGGCACCGTCGTGCAGCAGCCGTTCGAGTGGGGCTACCAGGGCATGAAGCTGATGGCCCAGTACCTCGGCGGCGACAAGTCGATGATCCCGGCCGACAAGCTGATCATCATCCCGACCAAGGTGATCAACAAGGACAACGTCGACGCCTTCGAGGAAGACCTCAAGGCCAAGATCGCCTCGGCGGGCTGACGCGCAGGCGGCGGCTCGGGGCGCGGGACGGCTCGGTCCGGCCCCGCCCCGGCTGCCGGCGCGCATCCTTGAATCAGGCATGGCAGAGCCCTTTCTCGAGCTTGTCGGCATCGGCAAGACCTATCCCGGCGTCGTCGCGCTCGACGACGTGAGCTTTTCGGTCGAGCCCGGCGAGGTGATCGGGCTCGTCGGCGAGAACGGCGCCGGCAAGTCGACGCTGATGAAGATCATGGGCGGCGTCGTGCCGCCCACCACCGGCCGCATCCGCATCGACGGGACCGAGCGCGAGGCGATGACCATCGCCGGCGCCATCGCCGCCGGCATCGCCTTCGTGCACCAGGAGCTCAACCTCTTCGACAACCTCGACGCCGCGGCGAACGTCTTCATCGGCCGCGAGCCGCTCCGCGGCGGGCCGCTGCGGCTGGTCGACCGCCCGAGGCTCGAGGCGGCGGTCCTGCCCTTCTTCCAGCGGCTCGGCGTCGACTTCCCGCCGAACGCGCCGGTTCTCGGGACTCTCGCTCGCGCAGCGGCAGCTGATCGAGATCGCCAAGGCGCTGTCGCTCGAGAGCCGGCTCGTGATCATGGACGAGCCGACCTCGAGCCTGACGCTTTCCGAGACCGAACGGCTGCTCCGGGTGATCGCCGATCTCCGCGCCTCCGGCGTCAGCGTCATCTTCATCTCCCACCGCCTCGACGAGGTGAAGGCCTGCGCCGACCGCGTCGTGGTGCTGCGCGACGGCCACCTGGTCGGCCGTCTCGCGCGGGAGGAGGTCTCGCCCGACGCGATGATCCGGCTGATGATCGGCCGCGACCTGAAGTCGATCTACCGCCCGCCGGCCGCCCCCCCGGGCGAGCCGCTCCTCGAGCTCGAGGGGCTGCGCACCGCGGCCTGGCCCGCGCGCACCGTCGATCTCGCGCTGCGGCGGGGCGAGATCCTCGGGCTCGCCGGGCTGATCGGCGCCGGCCGCACCGAGCTCGCCTGCGCCGTCACCGGCATCGACCGGCGGCTCGGCGGCACCGTGCGGCTCGACGGCCGCGAGCTCGCCATCGCCGGGCCGCGCGACGCGATCGACGCGGGCATCTACCTGGTGCCCGAGGACCGCAAGGCGAGCGGGGTGATCCTCGACCTGCCGATCGCGGCCAACATCTCGCTGCCGCAGCTCCGCGTCGCTCGCGCGCATGGGGATCGTGCAGCGCGGCGAGGAGACCGCCCTCGCCGAGACCGAGCGGCGGCGGCTCGACATCCGGGCGCCGAACGTCGAGACCGACGTCGGCACCCTCTCCGGCGGCAACCAGCAGAAGGTGGTGCTGGCGAAATGGCTGGCGATGCAGCCGCGGGCGATCATCTTCGACGAGCCGACCCGCGGCATCGACGTCGGCGCCAAGCGCGAGATCTACGACATGCTGCGGCGGCTCGCCGACTCCGGGGTGGCGATCCTGATGATCTCGAGCGACATGGAGGAGGTCATCGGGGTCAGCGACCGGATCGCGGTGATGCACGAGGGCGGAATCAGCGGCACGCTCGCGCGCGAGGAATTCTCCGAGCACCGGGTGCTCGAGCTGGCCGTCGGCCACACGGCGCACTGAACGGGAAGGGCGATGCAGAAGAAGGACTTCGGGCTCCTGGTGCTGATCCTCGTGGTCGGCACCGTCGTCGCGCTCATCAACCCGCGCTTCCTGTCGCCGGTGAACCTCGGCAACACCGCGAACCTCGTCGGCCTCTTCGGCATCGTCGCCATCGGCCAGGGGTTCGTGATCATCACCGGCGGCATCGACCTCTCGGTCGGCTCGGTGATCGCGCTCCTCGGCGTTCTCTTCGTCGACCTCACCGCCAACTACGGCCTGCCCTGGCCGCTCGGGGTGGCGCTGATGCTGGTGCTCGGGGTGCTGATCGGGCTCGCGCACGGGTTCCTGATCACCCGGCTCAACATGCAGCCCTTCATCGTTACGCTCTGCGGTCTGCTCATCTACCGTGGCATCGCGCGCTTCTATACCGCTGACGCGACGGCAGGATTCGTCTTCGGTCAGAGCTTTCCCAAACTCGAGTGGCTGACCGTCGGCCGCAGCTTCGGGATCCCCAACTCCTTCATCGTGATGCTGGTGATCGCCGCGGTGATGTGGGTGGTGCTGCACCGCTCGGTCTTCGGTCGCTACCTCTACGCGGTCGGCCGCAACGAGGAGGCGGCGCGCTATGCCGGCGTGCGCACCGGTCGGGTGATCGTCGCGGCCTACGTGATCTGCTCGGTGCTGACGGCGATCGCAGCGATCTTCTTCGCGATGTACACCCGCTCGATCTCGCCCGCCTCGCACGGCAACTTCTACGAGCTCTACGCCATCGCCGCGGCCGTCCTCGGCGGCTTCTCCTTGCGCGGCGGCGAAGGGTCGATGATCGGCGTGGTGCTTGGCGCGGTGCTGCTGCAGGTGCTGCAGAACCTGGTCAACCTGCTCGGCATCCCGAGCTCGCTCAACTTCGCGGTGATGGGGTCGGTCATCCTGATCGGCGTGCTCGCCGACCAGCAGTTTTCCGAGTTCCGCCGCCGGCGCGCGGCGGCCACCTCGACGCCGCAGGAGCCGGCGATGCGCGCCAAGGCGGGAGGCGGCGCCGGCGCCTGATTTCGGGCCGGCGGCAACTTTCGCTCTCGTCGGCGAAAAAGGCTATTGCGGTCCGCGCCCTATCCGGGCGCAATACCGGCCAAAATACCGGGGCGTGTCAGGCACGCTCTGCAACAAGCCGACCGAGGGGGAGGATGTCGCCAGCAGAACTCAGGCGGGCGGCCGGTCGCAACCGGCGCGCGACGGCGTTCCGCACGGCGGACCGCCGGTGACGACGCTGCTTTCCCTGAGCGGCGTCTCGAAGTCCTTCGCCGGCGTGCAGGTGCTGCGCGACGTCGACTTCGACGTGCGCGCGGGCGAAGTGCACGCGCTCCTCGGCGAGAACGGCGCCGGCAAGTCGACCCTCATCAAGATCATCGCCGGCGTCCACGCCCCCGACTCCGGGACGATCCGCATCGGGGACCGCGAGCTCAAGGCCGTGACCCCCCGCGAGGCGAGCGAGGGCGGCGTCGCCACCGTCTACCAGGAGCTGCTGCTCTTCCCCGAGCTCACGGTGGCGGAGAACGTGTTCCTCGGCCATGCCCCGCGCAAGGGCCTCTCGCTCGACTGGGGCGAGATGCGCCGGCGCTCGCGCCAGCTCCTCGACTCGCTCGACAGCCCCGATCTCGACGTCGACGTGAAGGTCGGGACCCTCTCGGTCGCCAACCGCCAGCGGGTGGAGATCGCCAAGGCGCTCAGCCAGAACGCCAGGGTCCTGATCATGGACGAGCCGACGGCGGCGCTCGCCGACGCCGACGTCAAGCGGCTGATGGCGGTGGTGAAGCGGCTGCGCGACCGCGGCGTCGGCATCATCTACGTCAGCCACAAGCTCCCCGAGATCTTCGAGCTCGCCGATCGCGTCACCGTGCTGCGCGACGGCGCGAAGATCGGCACCTCCCCGATCGGCGAGGTGACCGAAGGCACGCTCATCGCGATGATGGTCGGCCGCGAGATCGACCACCTGTTTCCGAAGCCGCATCCCGATATCGGCGAGGTCGTGCTGCGGGTGAAGGCGCTCTCGTTCGGCGACCGGGTGCGCGACATCTCCTTCGAGCTCCGCCGCGGCGAGATCCTCGGGCTTGCGGGCCTCGTCGGCTCCGGCCGCACCGAGCTCGCGCTGACGATCTTCGGCATCACGCCGGCGACCGCGGGATCGATCGAGATCGACGGGCAGGCGATCGTGATCACCACGCCCAAGCAGGCGCGGAACCTCGGCATCGCCTACGTCCCCGAGGATCGCGGCCTGCAGGGCCTGGTGCGGCCGATGACGATCGCGCAGAACGTCTCGATGGCGGCGATCCGCCGCGTCACCCGCGGCATCTTCATCAACCTCAAGGCCGAGGCCTTCCACGCCGCCGAGGCGATCCGCCAGCTCGGCATCCGCGCCCGCGGGCCGGAGCAGGTGGTGGGCCAGCTCTCCGGCGGCAACCAGCAGAAGGTCGTGCTCGGCAAGTGGCTGCAGACCGAGCCGCGCATCCTGATCATGGACGAGCCGACGCGCGGCATCGACGTCGGCGCCAAGGCCGAGATCCACGCGCTGATGGGCCGGCTCGCGCAGCAGGGGCTCGCGATCCTGATGATCTCGAGCGAGCTCCCCGAGGTGCTCGGCATGAGCGACCGGGTGATGGTGATGCACGGCGGCCGGCTCGTCACCACCATCGACCGCGCCCAGGCGAGCCCCGAGAGCGTCGGCGCCGCGATGACCCAGGCGACGCTCGCCGAAGGGGGGCACGCGACATGAGCACTGCCGACGTGTCCGACTTCCGCGCCGAAGCGGTCGGGCTTCGCGCGCTTCGTCTCGACCTACGGCCAGGAGCTGGTGATCGCCTTCGCGCTCGTCGCGCTCTTCGTGGTGGTCTCGGCGATCAACCCGCGCTTCCTCGCCCCGAACAACCTCAACACCATCATCTCCGGCAACGCCTATATCGCGGTCGCCGCGATCGGCATGTCGATGATCATCATCACCGGCCACATCGACGTCTCGGTCGGCGCGCTGATCGGGGTGCTCGCGACGATCTCCGGCACGATCGCCGTCTCCGGCTATCCGGTCTGGGTCGCCTGGACGGTGCCGATCTTCATCGGCGCCGCGGTCAACGCCGTCGTCGGCGCCCTCGTCGCCTACGGGCGGCTCCCCTCGATCGTGGTCACCCTCGGCATGCTCTCGATCCTGCGCGGCGGCCTCGTCTTCGTCACCGGCGGCAAGTGGATCAACAACCTGCCGCCCGCCTTCCAGCTCGCCCAGGCGCGCTGGTTCGGCATCCCGGCGCCGATCTGGTTCATGGTGGGGCTGACGATCGTGGCCTTCCTCTTCATGCGCAACACCGCCTTCGGCCGCTCGCTCTACGCCATCGGCGGCAACACCGAGGCGGCGCGCGCCGCCGGCATCCCGGTCGAGCAGCGGACGGTGCAGGTCTTCGCGATCCACGGGGCGATCGCCGGCGTCGCGACGATGCTGTTCGCGACCCAGCTCAAGGTCATCCAGTCGACGGTGCCGCCGAACCTCGAGCTCACCATCATCACCGCCTCGGTGATCGGCGGGGTCTCGATCCTCGGCGGCACCGGCACGGTGATCGGCTCGACGCTGGCCGCGATCCTCTTCGCCGCGATCGGCTCGGCGATGATCTTCATCAACGTCTCGCCCTACTGGCTGCGGGCGGTGATCGGCGTGCTGATCCTCGTCACCGTCCTCGTCGACATGGCGCGGCGCGCCCGCGAATTCCGGAGCGCGCAGCGATGACCTGGAAGAAGCTCGTCCGGCACGAGACGATCCTGGCGCTCCTCGTCATCATCGCGCTCTTCGTCCTCGACCGGCAGTCCGACAAGTTCTTCACCGTCGACAACCTGTTCAACCAGGGCCGGCTGATGACCGAGGTCGGGCTGATCGCGGTGGTGATGACCTTCGTCATCATCACCGGCGGGATCGACCTCTCGGTCGGCTCGATCCTCGGCATGACCGCGATCCTGCTCGGCGTCTTCTGGAAGAACGTCGGCCTGCCGCTGCCGCTCGCGATCTTCCTCGCGCTCGTCGTCGGCACCTTCGCGGGCTTTCTCAACGGCATCGTCATCACCCGCTTCCGCGTGCCGCCGCTGATCGCGACCCTCGGCACCCTCGCGCTCTACCGCGGCATCGCCGAGGGCGTCTCCCAGGCCCGCTCGGTGCGCGGCTACCCGGAGTGGTTCTACGTCCTCGGCCAGGGCAACGTCCTCGGCGTGCCCGACCCAGCTCTGGCTCCTCGGGATCGTCGCCCTCGTCGGCGCGATCATCCTCGGCACCACGACCTGGGGCCGCACCACCTACGCCATCGGCTCGAACGAGGTGGCGGCGCGCTTCTCCGGCCTCGGCGTCGACGGCACCAAGATCGCGATCTACTCCGCCTCGGGCCTCGCGGCGGCGGTCGCGGCGGTGATCTTCGTCTCGCGCGTCTCGACCACCCGCTCGGACATGGGCACCGGCATCGAGCTCGACGCCATCACCGCCGTCGTCCTCGGCGGCACCTCGATCTTCGGCGGCCGCGGCACCATCGTCGGCACGCTGCTCGGGCTGATCCTGATCCAGGCGCTGAAGAACGGTCTCTCGCTCGCGGGCGTGAAGAGCGACGGCACCGTCGTCCTCATCGGGGCGGTGCTGATCCTGACGATTCTGATCTCGAACCTCTTCCACCGGGACGGAAACCGATGAATGCTGCGCACCGCGGCCGAGGCGGAAAACAGCCCGGCCCTCAACAAGGAGGAAACACCATGCTGCGAACTTCCCTGACCGCCCTCGCGGTCCTGTCGCTCTCGACGGGCCTCGCCTCGGCGCAGTCCGC
Source organism: uncultured Alphaproteobacteria bacterium (assembly GCA_963737485.1). GTDB lineage: Bacteria > Pseudomonadota > Alphaproteobacteria > Rhodobacterales > Rhodobacteraceae > Amaricoccus. Next base: position 455,811 of record CAVTSR010000016.1, read on the forward strand.
CTGGACCGGCGGCGACGACCTGCCGACGAGCCCGCTCGCCTGCGACGGCACCCCGGGCACCTCGGCCGCGGTCGCCTACGACGGCGGCACCCCGACCAACGCCCCCGACCGCAAGGACAAGCCGATCACCATCGTCGACGTGCCGAAGCTGATCGGCATCGGCTACTTCGACGCCACCTCCAAGGGCATCCAGGAGGCCGCCAAGGAGCTCGGCAACGTGACCGCCACCACCGACGGTCCGGTCGAGGCCAACATCGACGACCAGATCACGGTGATCGACAACTACATCACCAAGGGCGTCGACGGCATCCTCTTCGCCGCCAACGATCCGGTCGCGATCGCGCCGGTGCTGAAGAAGGCGCTCGCCGCCGGGATCAACGTCGTCGGCTACGACGCCAACTCGACGCCCGACGCGCGGCAGTGGTTCGTGAACCAGGCCCAGTTCAACGGCATCGGCAAGGCGATGGTCGACGCGATGGCCGCAGCGGCTGGCGAGGACGCCGGCGTCGCCATCGTCACCTCGACCTTCACCACGCCGAACCAGGCGCGCTGGATCTCCGAGATGGCCGCCTACGCCGCGCAGTGCCACCCGAAGCTGAAGTTCCTCGAGACCGTCGAGGCGCAGGAGGACAACATCCTCAGCTTCAACCAGGCCAACACGCTGATCAACAAGTACGGCGACGAGCTCAAGGGCATCTTCGGCATGACCTCGGTCGCGACGCCCGCCACCGCCGACGCGGTGACCCAGGCCGGCCAGTGCGGCAAGATCGCCGTCGTCGGCCTCGCGACCCCGAACGCGATGAAGCCCTACGTCGAGAGCGACTGCGTGAAGTCGGTGGTGCTGTGGAACCCGGTCGACCTCGGCTATGCCGCGGCCTACGTGCTGCGCGCGACCGCCGACGGCACGCTGAAGCCGGGCGACACCTCGGTGAAGGCCGGCAAGCTCGGCGACCTGCAGGTGGTCAACGGCTCCGAGATCCTGCTCGGCGCGCCGTTCATCTTCACCAAGGAGAACATCGCCGATTTCGACTTCTGATCCGACACCGCGGCGTCCGCCGTCCTCCGGGACGGCGGACTTCCCGGCTCCGCAGCCGCACGTCCGGAGGGCAGCGGCCGTTGCGCGGGCGGGTGGGTGGGGCGCGACGGCCGCTGCCCGGCCCGAAAAGGCAATGACAAGGCAATAACGCGTACGAGAGGCCCGAGCGGGTGGCGGAAGAATACGACCATATCGTGATCGGCGGCGGCTCGTCCGGCTGCGTCACCGCGGCGCGGCTCGTCACCGACGGCGGCCGCAAGGTGCTGCTGCTCGAGGCGGGCTACTCGCACCACCATCCGCTCCTCGACATGCCGCCCGGCATCTTCAAGCTGATCAACGGCAGCAAGTACATGACCTACCACTCGACGGTGCCGCAGGAGCACCTCGGCGGCCGGGTCCACGACGTCCCGCAGGGCAACGTCCTCGGCGGCGGCTCCTCGGTCAACGCGCAGGTCTACATGCGCGGCCGCCCCTCCGACTACGACGAGTGGGACGCGCTCCTGCGCGGCAACAACGAAGGCGCCCCCTGGGACTGGTCGACCGTCCTCGCCCACTTCCGGCGGATCGAGGGCAACAACCGCATCCTCAACGACCTGCACGGCAGCGACGGCCCGCTGCAGGTCTCCGACCCCGGCTACATCGACGACGTCTCGCGCTGGTTCGTGCAAAGCGTGCAGGCGATGGGCGAGCCGCTGACCCAGGACTTCAACGGCCCCGCCCAGCGCGGCGTCGGCTTCTACCAGTTCATGAACCGCAACGGCCGCCGCTCGAGCGCCGCCTACGCCTACGTCGAGCCGCTGAAGGCCGACCCCCGGCTCACCGTCCGCCTCCGCGCCAAGGTGCGCAAGATCGAGATCGAGAACGGCCGCGCCACCGGCGTCACCTGGGCCGACGAGAAGGGCGAGGTGCACACCGCCCGCGCCCGCTCCGACATCGTCGTGACCGCCGGCGCGCTCGTCACGCCCGAAGATCCTGATGCTCTCGGGCATCGGCCCCGCCGACCACCTCGCCGAGCACGGCGTGCCGGTCGTCCTCGACGCCCCCGGCGTCGGGCAGAACCTCATCGACCACCCCGAGGTGCCGGTGATCTCGGTCGCGAACGGCCCCTACGGCTACTACCGCCAGGGCGTCGGCTGGCGGATGCTGCTGAACGGCATCCAGTTCAAGACCTTCGGCTCCGGCCGCATCCTCTCGACCGGCTTCGAGGCCGGCGCCTTCGTCAACCCGCTCGACCGCGACGCCCCGCCCTCGATCCAGGCCTTCTGCGTGCCGATCGTCTATCTCGACCGCGATCTCCTGAAGGTCTTCGACGACACCTACGGCGTCACCATCACCACCGTCGTGGTGAAGCCGAAGTCGCGCGGCTACGTGAAGCTGCGCTCCGGCAACCCCGACGACATGCCGCTCGTCTCGCCGCACCTCCTCAAGGACGCGGACGACATGGCGACGATGATCGGCGGCCAGCGCTTCTTCCGCGAGGTGCTGCTCTCCGGGCCCCTCGGCAAGCGCATCGAGAAGGTGATCGCGCCGGCAGGCCCCGATCTCTCCGACGAAGCGATGGCCGACCACTGCCGCCGCTTCGTGAAGACCAACTACCACCCGGCGAGCACCGCCCGCATGGGGGCCGACGGCGACCGGATGGCCGTGCTCGACGCCCGCCTGCGGGTGCGCGGCATCGACAACCTCCGCGTCGCCGACATGTCGGCGGTGCCGAACATCAACGCCGGCAACACCAACGCGCCGGCGATGATGCTCGGCGACCGCTGCGTCGACTTCATCCTCGGCGTGGACCAGCCACGCGCCTCCGCGCCATCCGAACTCAAGGGAGCCCTGCAATGATCCTCGATCTCTTCCGCCTCGACGGCAAGACCGCCCTCGTCACCGGCGCCACCCGCGGCATCGGCCTCGGCATCGCCACCGCCCTCGCCGAGGCCGGCGCCCACGTCATCATGTCCTCGCGCCAGCCCAAGCCCGACGTGGTGCAGGCGATGAAGGACAAGGGCTTCACCGTCGACTACCTGCAGGCCGACGTCTCGAAGCCCGCCGAGGTGCAGAAGCTCGTCAAGGACGCGACCGCGATCACCGGCCGCCTCGACATCCTGGTGAACAACGCCGGCGTCGCCCAGCACGGCGAGACGCACGACTTCACCATGGAACACTACCGCAAGATCATGGACATCAACCTCGACTCGGTCTTCTACGCCTGCCAGGCGGCGCTCGGGCCGATGCGCAAGCAGGGCGGCGGGGTGATCCTGAACATCGGCTCGATCTCGGGCCTGATCTCGAACATCCCGCAGCCGCAGGCCGCCTACAACGCCTCCAAGGCCGGCGTGCACATGCTGACCAAGTCGATCGCCAGCGACTATGCCGGCGAGAACATCCGGGTGAACGCGATCGCGCCCGGCTACATCGGCACCGACATGACCGCCGGCGGCTTCGCCAACCCCGAGTGGGCGCCGGTCTGGAAGGACATGACCCCGCTCAACAAGGTCGGCACCCCCGAGGACATCGGCGCCGCGGCGCTCTATCTCTGCTCGGACGCCTCGGGCTACGTCACCGGCGAGGTGCTGGTGATCGACGGAGGCTACGTCACCCGCTGATGCGTGCGCTCGTCCAGCGCACCACGGCGGCGAGCGTCACCATCGACGGCGAGGTCGTGGGCGAGATCGGCCCCGGCCTCGTCGTGCTGGTCTGCGCGATGCGCGGCGACGGCGAGGAAGCGAGCGCGCGGCTGGCGCGCAAGGTCGCGTCCTTGCGCATCTTCCGCGACGACGAGGGCCGGATGAACCGCTCGCTCCTCGACGTCGGCGGCGCGGCGCTCGTCGTCAGCCAGTTCACCCTCGCGGCCGAGACCAAGGGCAATCGGCCCGGCTTCTCGACCGCGGCGCCGCCCGACGAGGGCGAGCGGCTGTACGAGCATTTCGCCGAAGCGCTCGCCGCCCAGGGCATCGGCGTCGCCCGCGGGCGCTTCGGCGCCGACATGGCCGTCGCCCTCGTCAACGACGGGCCGGTGACTATCTGGCTCGATACCGAGGCGCGCTGAAGGAGGGACGACGATGGCAAGAGTGACGGTGATCGGCGCGACCGGCCACATCGGCAGCTACCTCGTGCCGCGCCTCGTCGAGGCCGGTCACGCGGTGACCGCCGTCAGCCGCGGCCGGGCCAGCCCCTACCGCAAGTCGAACCTCTGGGACCGCGTGGAGACGGTCGAGCTCGACCGCGACGCGCTCGAGGCCGACGAGCGCTTCGGCGCCGCGATCCTCGAGACCCGGCCCGACATCGTCGTCGACATGATCTGCTTCCTGCCCGAGAGCGCCCGCCACCTCGTCGCGGCCCTCGACGGCCATGTCAGCCACTACATCTTCGATCGGCACCATCTGGACCTACGGCCATTCGCTCGCCGTGCCGACCCGCGAGGACGCCCCGAAGCGCCCCTTCGGCGACTACGGCACCCGCAAGGCCGCGATCGAGGCCTTCCTGCTGCACGAGGCGCGGGTGAACGGCTTCCCGGCGACGATCCTGCACCCCGGCCACATCGTCGGCCCCGGCTGGACGCCGCTCAACCCCGCCGGCAACTTCAACCCGGCGGTCTTCGCGACCCTCGCCCGCGGCGAGCGGCTCGCGCTCGCGAACTTCGGCCTCGAGACCGTCCACCACGTCCACGCCGACGACCTCGCGCGCCTGGTGATGGCCGCGATCGCGAACTGGAGCGCCTCGGTCGGCGAGAGCTTCAACGCCGTCTCCCCGCAGGCGCTGACCCTGCGCGGCTTCGCCGAGGGGATGGCCGCCTGGTTCGGCCAGCCCGCCGACCTCGAGTTCCTGCCCTTCGAGGCCTGGGGCAAGACCCAGCGCGAGGAGGACCGCACCGCGACCTGGGAGCATATCGCCCGCAGCCCGAACTGCTCGATGGAGAAGGCCCGCCAGCGCCTCGGCTACGAGCCCCGCCACGGCTCCCTCGAGGCCGTGCAGGAGGCGGTCGCCGACATGATCGCCCGCGGCACCCTCCCGCTCTGACCCGCTTTCGTATGGCCGCTTTCCATACGCTTTCCATACCGGTTCCACACCGTCCAAGTCCTTGTCTCCACGAACGGAATTCGCCCCCTCCCCCGATGCCCGGGCCCACCCGCGCAGCGCACCCTTTCCACCCCCCGCGCCGTCCGCTATTCCTGCCCGCCTCGGGACAGTCACGGGGAGGAGCCCCTCGGTGCAACCGCTGGTCTACCTGATGAACGGCCCGAACCTGAACCTGCTCGGAAGGCGGCAGCCGCAGATCTACGGCCACGAGACCCTCGCCGACGTCGAGGCCGCCTGCACCGCCCTCGCCGGCGAGCTCGGCCTGCGGTTGCGCTGCCTGCAGTCGAACTGGGAAGGCCAGTTCATCGACTGGATCCACGAGGCCCGCGACGATGCCGCCGGCATCGTGCTCAACCCCGGCGCCTTCACCCATACCTCGGTCGCGATCCTCGACGCGCTCAACGCCTTCGAGGGCACGGTGATCGAGGTGCATATCTCCAACGTCCACCGGCGCGAAGCCTTCCGCCACCACTCCTTCGTCTCGCTGCGTTCCGATGGCATCATCGTCGGCTGCGGCGTGCAGGGCTACGAACTGGCGCTGCGCCGGGTCGCCGCCCTCGCCGCCTAAGCCCTTCTTGAGGAACGCCTTTTCGTGACCGCCACCGCCATGCCCGACGCCTCCCGAGCGACGAGCTGGGGCGTCGCGTTCCTCGTCGCCGGCACCTTCTTCATGGAGAACCTCGACGGCACCGTCATCACCACCGCCCTCCCCGCGATGGCCGGCAGCTTCGCGGTCCGCCCGGTCGACGTGAACGTCGGCATCAGCGCCTACATGCTGACCCTCGGCGTCTTCATCCCCGCGAGCGGCTGGGTCGCCGACCGCTTCGGCTCGCGCACCGTCTTCGGCAGCGCGATCGCGATCTTCACCCTCACCTCGCTCCTCTGCGGCCTCGCGCAGTCGCTGCCGGTCTTCGTCGCCATGCGCATCCTGCAGGGGATCGGCGGCGCGATGATGGTCCCGGTCGGGCGGCTCGTCGTCCTCCGCGTCACCCCCAAGGACCGGCTGATCCAGGCGATCGCCACCCTCACCTGGCCCGCCCTCATCGCCCCCGTCCTCGGGCCACCGCTCGGCGGCCTCATCGCCGAACACGCGAGCTGGCGCTGGATCTTCTACCTCAACCTGCCGCTCGGGCTCATCGCCTTCGCCCTCGCCTGGCGGCTCGTCCCGAACGAGCGGATGCCCGACCGCCGCCCGTTCGACTGGACCGGCTTCGTGCTGATCGGCGGCGCGCTGTTCGCGCTCCTCTACACCGCCGAGCTCCTCGGACGCCGCGACGCCGGCGTCTCCGAGGTGGCGGCTCCTCGCCGTCGCCGGCCTTGCGCTGCTGGGGCTCGGGGTGCGCCACCTGCGCCGCGCCGCCGCCCCGATGCTCGATCTCTTCGCGCTGCGGCTGCCGACCTTCGCCGCCACCGTCTGGGGAGGTTCGCTCTTCCGCATCGGCGTCAGCGCCGTCCCCTTCCTCTTGCCGCTGATGTTCCAGCTCGGCTTCGGCTTCGGTCCGGTCGCGGCCGGCGCCATGCTCACCGCGGTCTTCGCCGGCAACCTCACGATGAAGACGATGACCACCGCGGTGCTGCACCGCTTCGGCTTCCGCCCGGTGCTGGTGACGAACGGCATCCTCAACGCGCTGGCCATCGCCGCCTGCGCCTTTTTCTCGCCGCGGCTGCCGCTCGCCCCTGATGTTCGCCGTGCTCTTTCTCGGCGGCATGTCGCGCTCGATGCAGTTCACCGCGCTCAACGCCCTCGCCTTCGCCGACGTGCCGCCCGAGCGGATGAACGGCGCCAACACCCTCTTCTCGGCGGTCTTCCAGCTGGCGATGGGCCTCGGCGTGGCGCTCGGCGCCATCGGCTGGCGCATCGGGCAGGTGGTTTCGGGCGATGCCGCCGACCCGGCGATGCCCTTCCGCATCGCCTTCCTGCTGGTGGCGACGCTGGCGCTCATCGGCGTCTGGGACAGCGCCCGGCTCGTTCCCTCCGCCGGCCATCAGGTCGCGACCGGTCGCCGCGCCCGCAGCTGAAGGAACGCCCCCATGCCGCGCTTCTCCGCCAACCTCTCCTTTCTCTACCAGGAACTGCCGTTCCTCGACCGCTTCGCCGCCGCCGCCGCCGACGGTTTCCGCGCGGTCGAATACGTCAGCCCCTACGAGCACCCGCCCGAGACCGTCGCCGCGACGCTCCGGACGAACCGCCTCGAGCAGGCGCTGTTCAACCTGCCCGCCGGCGACTGGGCCGGCGGCGAGCGCGGCATCGGCTGCCTGCCCGACCGGGTCGACGAGTTCCGCGCCTCGGTCGCCACCGCCATCCGCTACGGCACCGCGCTCGGCTGCACCCGCATCAACTGCCTCGCCGGCCTCGCCCCCGCCGACGCCGAACCGGCCCGGCTCGAAGCGACGCTGGTCGCGAACCTCGCCTGGGCCGCCCCACGCCTCGCCGACGCCGGCATCCGGCTGCTGCTCGAGCCGATCAACCAGCGCGACATGCCGGGCTTCTTCGTCTCGACCACCCACCACGCCGAGCGGCTCTTCGCCGCCGCGGGCGCCGCGAACCTCTGGATCCAGTACGACATCTACCACACGCAGGTGATGCAGGGCGATCTCGTCCCGACCTTCGCCCGGCTGCGGGATCGCATCGCTCATGTCCAGATCGCCGACAATCCCGGCCGCAACGAGCCCGGAACCGGCGAGATCGCCTACGGCTTCGTCCTGCCCGAACTCGACCGGCTCGGCTACGACGGCTGGGTCGGCTGCGAGTACAAGCCGCGCGCCGGCACCAGCGAAGGCCTCGGCTGGATGCAGCCCTGGCGCTGAGCCCCTGGCGGGGCCCGCAAGCCGAGCGCCATGCGCTCCGGCCGAACGGCGGCCGGCTGGAGGGTCACCGCGTTTGGTCGAAGGTTTCCGTGGGTCTGGCCCGCGACGGGCTGAACACCATCAGGCTCAGGATCTCGAAGAGCATCTGCGCGCCGGCGTGGGCGGTGTTGCTGGTGGCGTCGTATTGCGGGGCGACCTCGACGAGGTCGCCGCCGACGAGATCGATCCCCTTCAGGCCGCGCAGGATCGCCTGCGCCTCGCGGGTGGTGAGGCCGCCGATCTCGGGCGTGCCGGTGCCGGGGGCGAAAGCGGGGTCGAGGGCGTCGATGTCGAACGAGAGATAGACCGGGCCGTCGCCCACCACTTCGCGCGCCTTTGCCACCACCGCGGCGACGCCGATCTCAGCGACCGTCTCGGCGTGCAGGCAGGTCATCCCCGCGTCGGTGGCGAATTCGTAGAGGTATTCCGACGAGCCGCGCAGCCCGATCTGGATGGTGCGGGTCGGGTCGAGCACGCCGGCGAGCACCGCATTGCGGAAGGGGGCGCCGTGGTTCTCGCGCAGCCCGTCGAACGGCCCGCCGGTGTCGGAATGCGCGTCGATATGGACGAGGCCGACCGGGCGGCCGGCGCCGACCGCGCGCAGGATCGGGTAGCTGATCGAATGATCGCCGCCGACGCTGAGCGGGCGGGCGCCGGCGGCGACGATCGCCGCGGTCCAGGCCTCGATCTCGCGGTGGCTCGCCGCGAGGTCGTAGCGCGAGGAGAGCGGCACGTCGCCGACGTCGGCGACCGCCATGTCGTAGATCGGCGCGCAGTCGAGCAGGTGGTGGTAGGGCCCGACGCGCTCGATGGTGCGGACGGCGCGCGGGCCGAATCGGGCGCCGGGCCGGTTCGAGGCGCCGAGGTCGATCGGCACACCGCTGATCGCGACGTCGAGGCCGGCGAAGTCGGGGGCGGCCGGGTCGACCTGGCGGAACGGCGCGGTGAGGAAGGTCGGCACCCCGACGAAGGGTGCGGGGCGCGCGCCGCGGCTGAAGACCCGCTCGGCGACGCGGCCGAACTTGGGGTCGTGCATCCGCCCGCCGGGGTCGTCGGCGTAGCGCTCGCGCAGGCGCTCAAGATCCGCCTCGCTCCAGGGCATGGCAGCCTCCCCTCCCCGTGATGCGCCGGGCCGCGGACGGCCCGGCTCCAGCTCTCAGTTCGCGAGCGCCTTGTCGGTGACCTCGTGCGTCCAGGCGCCCTCGGGCTCCTTGGTGATCACCGGATCCGAGCCCGCCGAGAGCAGCGTCTTGACGGTGCGCTCGTAGTCGGCCGGATCGAGGGTGCCGTCGGAGCCGGCGGTGAGCTTGGCGATCTCGCTCATCATCTGCTTCTGGTGATGCTCGGTCTGCGCGCCGGTCTCGTCGTTGTCGAGGACGATCATCGCGGCATCGTCGGGGTTCTCCTCGGCCCACTTCCACCCCTTCATCGAGGCGCGGACGAACTTGGCCATCGTATCGACGAAGGCCGGGTCCTTGAGCTTCGGCTCGAGCACGTAGAGCCCGTCCTCGAGCGTCGAGACCCCCTCGTCCTCATACTTGAAGACGGTCAGATCCTCGGGCTTCAGCCCGGCGTCGATCACCTGCCAGTACTCGTTGTAGGTCATCGTCGAGATGCAGGCCGCCTGCTTCTGCAGCAAGGGGTCGACGTTGAAGCCCTGCTTCAGCACCGTCACCCCGTCCGGGCCGCCGGTGGTCGGGATGTCGAGCTTCGACATCCATGAAAGGAACGGATACTCGTTGCCGAAGAACCAGACGCCGAGCGTCTGGCCCTTGAACTTGTCGGTCGAGGTGACGCCCGAGTCGTTGCGGCAGGTGAGCTCCATCCCCGACTTCTTGAACGGCTGGGCGATGTTGACCATCGGCAGCCCCGCCTCGCGCGCGGCGAGCGCGGCCGGCATCCAGTCGACGATCACGTCGGCGCCGCCGCCGGCCAGCACCTGCTCGGGGGCGATGTCCGGGCCGCCCGGCTTGATCGTGACGTTCAGCCCCTCGTCCTTGTAGAAGCCCTTGTCCTGGGCCACGTAGTAGCCGGCGAACTGCGCCTGGGTCACCCACTTGAGCTGCAGCGTCACGTCTTCGGCGCGCGCCGCCCCCGCCAGCAGCAGCGTTGCAGCAGAGACGCCCGATATCCACTTGATCACTCTGATTTTCTCCCTGTTAAACTGTCAGCGCCGCTGCGAGGGGTGCCAGAAGGTCGCCGCCCGCTCGACGAGCGCCACCGCGCCATAGAACGCCGACCCGACCACCGCCGCCACGGCGATCTCCGCCCAGACCATGTCGAGCGACAATCGCCCGACGCCGGTGGAAATGCGGAAACCCATGCCGACCGTGGGCGAGCCGAAGAACTCCGCCACGATCGCGCCGATCAAAGCCAAGGTCGTGCAGATTTTCAAGCCATTAAAGATAAACGGCGCCGCTGCCGGCAACTGGAGGTTGAAAAGCCGCTGCCAGTACCCCGCCGCGTAGGTGCGCATCAGATCGCGCTGCATCGGCTCGGCGGCGCTGAGGCCCTCGACGGTGTTCACCAGCATCGGGAAGAACACCATCAGCACCACCACCGCCGCCTTCGACTGCCAGTCGAAGCCGAACCACATCACCATGATCGGCGCCATGCCGATGACCGGGAGCGCGGCGACGAAGTTGCCGACCGGCAACAGGCCGCGGCGCAGGAAGGGGACGCGGTCGACGGCGATGCCGCAGAGGATCGCCGCGCCGCAGCCGATGACGTAGCCCGAGAGCGCGCCCTTGACGAAGGTCTGGAACACGTCGGCGCGCAGCGTGGCGAGGCTGCCGACGAGGCGCGTCCAGATCGCCGTCGGCGCCGGCAGCAGCACCGGGCTCACGTCGAGCCCGCGCACCAGCAGCTCCCAGATCGCGAGCAGGGTGATGCCGAAGACCAGCGGCGGCAGCAGCCGGGCGAGGCCGCGCAGGCCGCGCGAGGCAAGCCGCGCGTTCACCAGCCAGCCGGCCAGCCAGACGACGACGGCGGCGGTCACCATGGCCGTGGTTCCGGCATGGGTCGCCCTGCCCTCATCGCCGGCCGCCCATCGCGCGCGCGGCCAACCGCTCGACGAGCCCGATCAGCGTCACCAGCACCGCGGCGAGGATCGCCGCCATCATCAGCGCCGCCCAGATCTGGATCGTCTGACCGTAGTAGCTGCCCGAGAGCATGCGCGCGCCGAGGCCCGCCACCGCCCCGGTCGGGAGTTCCCCGATGATCGCGCCGACGAGGCTCGCGGCGACGCCGACCTTGAGCGAGGCGAAGAGCCAGGGCAGCGCCGCCGGCCAGCGCAGCTTGGCAAAGGTCTGCAGCCCGCTCGCGTTCCAGGTGCGCATCTGGTCGAGCAGCATTGCGTCGGGGCTGCGCAGCCCGGCCACCATCCCGACCGCGACCGGAAAGAAGCTCAGGTACATCGAGATCAGCGCCTTCGGAAGCAGCCCGGTGAGGCCGACCGAGTTCAGGACCACGATGATCATCGGCGCGATCGCGAGGATCGGGACGGTCTGGCTGGCGATCACCCAGAACATCACGCTCGCGTCGGTGGTGCGGTCGTGCACGATCGCGATCGCGAGCAGGATGCCGAGCCCGGCGCCGAGGCCGAAGCCCGCCAGCGTCGCCGAGAGCGTCACCCAGCCGTGGTAGACAAGGCTGCGCTTGGAGGTGGGCGCCACCGCGACCGTCGTCTTCCAGAGCTCGGCCACCACCTGGTGCGGCGCCGGCAGCCGCGGCCGCTCCTGGCTCAGCGTGTCGCGCACGAGATCGCCGAACCCGAGCGTCACCCCGTCGCGCCCGGCCTGGTCCCAGGCCCAGGCGGCGTTGAGCACGACCGCGAGCAGGTACCAGAGCAGGACGATCGCCGCGACCACGGTCAGAACCGGCAGGACGGTGCCGCCCCGCCTCATTGCGGCCGCCATTCGAGCAAGAGGTCGGGAAGCCCCTCTTCGTTGTCGCCGCCGGTGCGCGCCACCTCGACGAAGCCTTCGCGGGCGTAGAACCGGCGCGCGCCGTCGTTGGCGACGAAGGTCCAGAGCGTCAGCCGCCCCGTCGCGCGGGCCTTGACGCCGGCGAGCATCCGGTGGCCGAGGCCGTGACCGCGCAGTTCCGGCGCGAGATAGAAACCGGCGATCAGCCCTTCGCTGTCGAGGGTGAGGAACCCGAGCACCCGTCCGTCGACCTCCGCCACCGTCACCTCGCAGTGCCGCAGCACGTACTCGAAGTAGTGCCGCATCACGTCCTCGGGCGGATGCACCCGTGGCATCCAGGGGGTTGCGTCGACCCAGGCGTTGAAGACCGCCGCGCAGGCCGGCGCGTCGCCCGGCCCCGCCTGCCGCAGAACCACCTCGCCCGCCTTTCCCACCCCTCGCTCCTGCACCGGCGCCTAGACCTCGTCGCCCACGCCGGCGCGGAGCCCGTCGCGCACCCGCGCGGCGACGTCGAGGAACTCGCGGCCCTCGCGGATGTGCAGCGGCCGTTCCGTCGGCAGCGGGCTCTCGATCACGTCGGTCACCCGCCCCGGCCGCGGCGACATCACCACGATCCGGGTCGAGAGGAACACCGCCTCCGGGATCGAATGGGTGACGAAGCAGATCGTCTTGCCGGTCCGCGCCCAGAGATCCAGGAGCTCCTCGTTGAGGCGGTCGCGCACGATCTCATCGAGCGCGCCGAAGGGCTCGTCCATCAAGAGGATGTCGGCGTCGAAGGCGAGCGCGCGGGCGATCGAGGCGCGCTGCTGCATCCCGCCCGAGAGCTGCCAGGGATATTTGCGCTCGAAACCGGCGAGCTCGACGAGGTCGAGCACCGCCTTCGCCCGCGCCCGGCGCTCAGCGCGGGCGTAGCCCATGATCTCGAGCGGCAACCGGACGTTGCCGCCGATCGTGCGCCAGGGGAAAAGTCCCGCCGCCTGGAAGACGTAGCCGTAGGCACGCTTCTCGCGCGCTTCCGCCGGGCGCATGCCGTTGACGGTGAGCGTGCCGGCGGTCGGCCGCTCGAGGTCGGCCGCGAGGCGCAGGAAGGTGGTCTTGCCACAGCCCGATGGCCCGATGAAGCTCACGAAGTCGCCCTTGCCGACGCTGAGGTTCACGTCCTTCAGCGCGTGCACCGGCCCGTCGGCGGTCTCGAAGGTCAGCCCGAGCCCCTCCGCCTCGATCACCGGCGACGCGCTCACCCGCGGCGCTCGATCCGCCGCCAGGCGGCGACGATCGCCTCGGCGCTGCGCTCGCCGTCCGCCAGCGTGGCGGGGCCCTGCGGAGACCGACACCCGGATCACCTCGCGGCCCCGCCAGCGCGCGCCGGTGGGGTAGCAAATCCCGTCGGCCTGCACCGCCGCGAGCACCGCTCGGGTCAGCCGGTCGCCCTCCGGTCCCTCGCCGCAGGCGAAGGCGACCTGGTTCAGCACCACCGCGTTCAGCACCTGCAGCCCGGGCTCCGCCGCCAGCCGCGCCGCGATCGCCCGCGCCACGGCGCAGTGCCGCTCGATCATCTCGGCGAGGCCTTGCCGCCCCAGCGCCCGGATCACCGCCCAGACCGCGAAACCGCGCGCGCGCCGCGACATCTCGGGGGAGAAAGCCTCCGGCGCGCGGTTCTCGCCCTTGGGCAGATAGCTCGCGGTAATGCTCATCGCCTTTTGCAGCGCGCCGGGGTCGCGCACCATCGCGAGCCCGCAGTCGTAGGGCACCTGCAGCCACTTGTGCGCGTCGGCGGCCCAGCTGTCGGCCGCCTCGAGCCCCGCCGCCAGCGGCGCGACTGCGGGGGCCGCCCGCGCCCAGAGCCCGAAGGCGCCGTCGACGTGCACCCAGGCGCCGTTGGCGCGCGCCAGCGGGATCAGCTCGGCGAAGGGGTCGAAGGCGCCGCTCACCACGTGGCCCGCCTGCAGGCAGACGACCGCCGGCCCGGCGACGCCGTCGAGCACCCGCGCCAGCGCCTCGGGTTGCATCCGTCCCTCGCCGTCCGCCTCGGCGATGAGCGCCCGCTCCGCGCCGAAACCGAGGAGCCGCAGGCTGAGGAGCACCGAGGAATGCACCTCGCCGCCGAGCACCACCGTGATCTCGGGCGCGCCGAAGAGGCCGCGCGCTTCGACGTCCCAGCCAGCGCGGCGCAGGAGCTCGCCCCGCGCGGCGGCGAGCGCGGTGAAGTTCGCGATGGTCGCCCCGGTGCAGAAGCCGACCCCGGCCTCGGCCGGCAGCCCGAGGAGGTCGAGCACCCAGCCGGCGGCCACCTCCTCGACCGCTGCCGCGGCCGGGGTGGGGTCGGCGAAGCCCGCCATCTGCCCCCAGGCCGAGGCGAGCCAGTCGGCCGCGACCCCGGCCGGGTGCGAGGCGCCGATCACCCAGCCGTGGAAGTTCGCGCTGGTCATGCCGAGAAGCCCGCCCTCGACCTTCGCCACCAGCTCCTCGACCACCGCCGCCGGCGGCAGGCCGCGCTCGGGCACCGCTCCTGCGAAGCCCGCGAGCACGTCGGCGTAGCTGCGGGCAGCGCGGACCGGCGAGCCGGCCACCGCCCGGCGGTAGGCCGCCGCATGCGCCGCGGCGGCCTCGAGGGCCGCCGCCTCCGCGTCGCCGAAGCCCATCGGCTCAGACCCCGGAGGGGATGTTGGTCGGGTCGCGCTCGATGCGGCGGGGGCTGGTCAGCTCCTTCCAGGCGGCGAGCGCCCTGTGCGGCGCCGGGAAAGCCGGGCGCGGGACGAACCTGCCCCGCCCCGGCTGCGGCTGGCTGTTCTGCCCGTCGGCCCAGACCACGTCGCCGCGCGAGAGCGTGCAGCGCGCCTGCGCCCCGACCTCGAAGCCTTCGAAGACGTTGTAGTCGATGATCGACTTCTGCGTCGCGGCCGAGATCGTCTTCTTCATCTTCGGATCCCAGACCACGATGTCGGCGTCCGCCCCTTCCACGATCGCCCCCTTCCTGGGGTAGACATTGAGGATCTTGGCGATGTTGGTCGAGGTCACCGCGACGAACTCGTTCGGCGTCAGCCGCCCGGTCTCGACGCCGCGGGTCCAGAGCACCGCCAGCCGGTCCTCGAGCCCGCCGGTGCCGTTCGGGATCGAGGGAAAACCCTTCAGCCCCATGCGCTTCTGCGCGGTCGTGAAGGCACAGTGGTCGGTCGCCACCACCTGCAGCGAACCCGCTGCCAGCCCCGCCCAGAGCCCGTCCTGGTGCTCCTTCGACCGGAACGGCGGCGACATCACCCGCCGCGCCGCATAGTCCCAGTCCTTGTGGAAATACTCGCCTTCGTCGAGGGTCAGGTGCTGGATCAGCGGCTCGCCGTAGACGCGCATCCCCTTCTGCCGCGCCCGCCGGATCGCCTCGTGCGCCTGCTCGCAGGAGACGTGTACGATATAGACCGGCACGCCCGCGGCATCGGCGATCATGATCGCCCGGTTCGCCGCCTCGCCCTCGACCTCGGGCGGCCGCGAATAGGCGTGGCCCTCGGGGCCGGTCAGCCCCTCGGCCATGTACTTCTCCTGCAGCGCCGCCACGATGTCGCCGTTCTCGGCATGCACCAGCGGCAGCGCGCCGAGCTCTGCGCAGCGGCGGAACGACGCGTACATCTCGTCGTCCTCCACCATCAAGGCGCCCTTGTAGGCCATGAAGTGCTTGAAGGTGTTCACCCCCCGCTTCACGACCTCGTCCATCTCGCGCCAGATCGTCTCGTTCCAGCCGGTGACCGCGACGTGATAGCCGATGTCGACGCAGATCTGCGGCGCCGACTTGCGGTCCCAGTCGTCCATCGCCGCGACGAGGCTCCCGTCCGGTCCCGGCAGCACGAAGTCGACGAGCATCGTCGTCCCGCCCGATGCGGCGGCGAAGGTGCCGCTCTCGAAGGTCTCAGCCGCCGTCGTGCCCATGAACGGCATCTCGAGATGCGTGTGCGGGTCGATCCCGCCCGGGATCACGTAGGCGTCGGTGGCGTCGATCTCCTCGTCGCCCTTCAGCTTCTCTCCGATCGCCGCGATACGCTCGCCCTCGACCAGCACGTCCGCCTTCCACGTCCGGTCGGCGGTGACGATGGTGCCGTTCCTGATGACCTTGCTCAAAGCCTTCTCCCTGCCGGAGGCCGGCGCGGGCGGATCCCCCGCCGGCCCTCGTGACTCAGTCGACGTCGATGTTGACGGTCTCCGGCCGGATCACAACCACCTTCGCCCGCCCGTCGCCACCATAGAGCCGCCGGCCGCCCGAAGGTGTAGGGGAAGCCGCGCCCGAGGATCCCGTCCGGCAGCCGCCCGTCCGGCCAGGGTGCGGTCGAGAGCCCCGAGAGCGGGGCGTACATCGCGTAGCCGGTGTAGTTCTGCCGCGGCGTGGCGCGCGCGGGCGCGCCTCGCTCGACCGTCTCGCAGACCGTCGCGGTCGTCTCAGGCCTGCCTTCGCGCACCTGCCCCTGACCGTTGAAGACGTCGATCAGCTTCGGCCCCGGTGTCGAGGTGGCGGTCCGGCAGAGCTTCAGCTCGCCCGAGCCGCCGTTCAGCACCCAGACCCGGTCCTGCCCGTCCGAGACCATGCTGTAAGGCGCAGCCCGGCCTTCCGCCGCGCCGAGCGCCAATGCCACTACCACCCCCGCGGCCAGGTTCTCCACGCACCGCATTGCCAAGAACTCCCCTCCCGGCCCGCCTCCCGCGCGGGCGCACCGCCAGTATGCACGCTCGCCGTTGCCTCTGCCAGCGGGATGCGGGCTTCAAGTACGAGTGGTATCAGTCGGAAATCGTTGCACGGGTGGCGATCAGCGACTGGCCCGGGCGCCCCTCGCTCAGCCGACGATCCCGGCGGTCTCCACCACGGCGTGGAAGAGGACGTTGGCGCCCTTTTCCGCCCACTCGGGGGTGATCTCCTCGGCCTCGTTGTGCGAGAGGCCGTCGACGCAGGGGCACATGACCATCGTCGCGGGCGCGACTTTCGCCGCCCAGCAGGCGTCGTGGCCGGCGCCGGAGACGAGGTCGCGGTGGCTGTAGCCGAGCCGCTCGGCGGCGCCGCGCACCCGCGCGACGAGCTCCGGCGCGAAGGTGACGGGGTCGAAGTGCCCGACCGGCTCGACCGCGCAGCCGACGCCGAGCGCCGCGCAGATCGTCGCGGCCTCGGCCTCGATCCGGGCCCGCATCCGGTCGAGCTTGGCCTGCTCGGGCGAGCGGATGTCGACGGTGAAGACGACGGTGCCCGGAAGCACGTTGCGCGAGTTGGGGTGGAAGCGCATCTGACCGACGCCGCCGACCGCCGCCGGCTGCTCGGAGGTCGCGACCTCCTGCACCATCTCGAGGATCCGCGCCATCGCGAGCCCGGCGTTGACCCGCATCGCCATCGGGGTCGAGCCGGTGTGCGCCTCCCTGCCGGTGAGGGTGAACTCGAGCCACCAGAGCCCCTGGCAGTGGGTGACGACGCCGATGTCCGCCCCTTCGGCCTCGAGGATCGGCCCCTGCTCGATGTGGAGCTCGAAATAGGCGTGCATCTTCCGCGCGCCCACCTCCTCCTCGCCCTTCCAGCCGATCCGCTCGAGCTCGTCGCCGAAGCGCTTGCCATCGGGGTCGGTGCGCCCATAGGCGTAGGCGAGGTCGATCACGCCGGCGAAGACCCCGCTCGCCAGCATCGCCGGCGCGAAGCGCGCTCCCTCCTCGTTGGTCCAGTTCGTCACCACGACCGGGTGCTTCGTGCGGATCCCGAGGTCGTTCATCGACCGCACCACCTCGAGTGCGCCGAGGACGCCGAGGACGCCGTCGTAGCGGCCGCCGGTGGGCTGGGTGTCGAGGTGGCTGCCGACGTAGACCGGCAGCGCGTCCGGGTCCTCGCCTGGCCGGGTGGCGAACATCGTCCCCATGCGGTCGACGCCGAGCGTCATCCCCGCCGCCTCGCACCAGCGCCGGAAGAGGGCGCGGCCCTCGGCGTCGGCGTCGGTCAGCGTCTGGCGGTTGTTGCCGCCGGCGACGCCGGGGCCGATCTCGGCCATCGCGGTAATCGAGTTCCAGAGCCTCCCGCCATCGATCCTGAGGTTCTCTCCGGGTGCGGCCATTCTCGGGCTCCTTCGGCGCGGGCTGCGGGAGCTGTTGTGTAGGTCCGGGCGCTCCGGCAGCGCAAGGCGGGGAATTTCGCTGCGCGACGGCCGGCCGCCCGCTAGGCTCGGGCGGTGGGAATCGGAGCAAGGGGAGGAAGAAAGATGCCGAAGGTGAATCTCGTCACCGTCGCGGTCGGCGCGGTCCTGTTCATCCTGGGACTGCTGATCGGCAACGCGATGAGCGGGCCGAGCGTGGCCGACATCGAGGCGGCGGTCGGCAAGCGGATCGACGCGGCGAGCGCGAAGCAGAGCGAGGAGACCGGCAAGGTCGCGGCGAGCGTCAGCGACGTCGCGGCGACGGTGACCGAATCGGCGGGCGCGCTCGGCGGCAAGCTCGACGGGCTCGCCGCCGGAGTCGATGCCGCGGCCGATGCCGCGCCGAAGGCGGTCTCCGGGCTCGGCGAGAAGCTCGGCGGCGACATCCAGACGCTCGGGCAGTCGCTGCAGAGCACGGTCAGTGATGCCTCGAAAGCGCAGCTCACGGCGCTCACCAGCGGCCTCGCGGGCCTGCGCGGGCAGATCGCGGAGGCCCCGGGCGCCGAGGCGAAGGGCGGCGCAGCGGAACCCGCGGCGGCGCAGGCGGACGGCGCGCCGGTGCAGGGGTACGGCCCGGGCGAGACGGCGCTCTTGTCGGACGGGGCACTCCGGGTCTTCGTCTCGCGCATCGATGCGGCGGCGAACACGGCCAGCCTCCGCGCGAACGGCCACGACCTCGAGCTCGCGACCGGCAAGTCCGAGACGATCACCGGCGGCCCCGCGGGCGACTGCAAGCTGACGCTCGACGCGCTCGACGGCAGTCATGTGGCGCTGAGCGGGGTGTGCGGCGCGGCGCTGCCGCCGCCGGACGGCACCCGCCCGGGGACGACGGTCGAGCTCGCCAAGGGCCTCCGGGTCTTCGTCTCGGCGGTGAGCGACGGCGGCGCCCGCATCGCGGTCAACGGAGTGCAGACGGTGGATGTCGCGACCGGCAAGTCGGTCGAGGTGAAGGTCGGCGACCAGAGCTGCAAGGTGAGCGTCGAGAGCGTCGACCGCGGGCGCGCCGCGCTTGGCTACGTCTGCGGCTGAACGGGCGATGTGCTGCGGCGGCTACTGCAGCCGCTGCAGCACCTTGCGCAGGGTGCCGACGAGCTCGTCGATCTCGGCCTCCGAGATGATCAGCGGCGGCGACATCGCGATGATGTCGCCGGTGGTGCGGATCAGGATCCCCGCCTCGTAAGCGTCGAGGAAGGCCTGGAACGCCCGCCGCGTCGGCTGGCCGGCGATCGGTTCGAGCTCGACCGCGCCGATCAGCCCCTCGTTGCGGATGTCGATGACGTGCGGGCAGTCCTTCAGCGAATGCAGCGCCTCCTCCCAGACGCGGCGCGAGTGCCGCGCACCGTTCGAACAGCCCCTCCTCGGCATAGACCTCGAGCGTCGCCAGCCCCGCCGCCGCCGCGATCGGGTTGCCGGAGTAGGTGTAGCCGTGGAAGAGCTCGATCATGTGCTCCGGCCCGGTCATGAAGGCGTCGTGGATCGCGTCGGTCGCAAGCACCGCCCCCATCGGGATCACCCCGTTGGTCAGCCCCTTGGCGCAGGTGATCATGTCGGGCATCACCCCGTACTTCTCCGCCCCCCACGCCGTCCCGGTCCGCCCGAACCCGGTGATCACCTCGTCGAAGATCAGGAGGATGCCGTGCTTGGTGCAGATCTCGCGCAGCCGATCGAGGTACCCCTTCGGCGGGATCAGCACGCCGGTCGAGCCCGCCACCGGCTCGACGATCACCGCCGCGATCGTCGAGGCGTCGTGCAGCGCCACGATCCGCTCGAGCTCGTCGGCGAGCTCCGCCCCGTGCTCCGGCTGGCCCTTGGCGAAGGCGTTCTTCGCCGGCAGGTGGGTGTGCGGCAGGTGGTCGACGCCGGTCAGCAGCGTCCCGAAGTACTTGCGGTTGTTGACGATCCCGCCCACCGAGATGCCGCCGAAGTTCACCCCGTGATAGCCGCGCTCGCGCCCGATCAGCCGGGTGCGCGTCCCCTGCCCGATCGCGCGCTGGTAGGCTATGGCGATCTTCAGCGCCGTCTCCACCGACTCGCTGCCCGAGTTGGTGAAGAAGACGTGCTCCATCCCCTCCGGCGCCATCCCGACCAGCCGGTTCGCCAGCTCGAAGGCCTTGGGATGGCCCATCTGGAAGGCCGGCGCATAGTCGAGCTCGGTCGCCTGCTCGGCGATCGCGGCGGAGATCCGCGGGCGGCAATGCCCGGCGTTGCAGCACCAGAGCCCGGCGGTGCCGTCGAGCACGCGGCGGCCGTCGCTGGTGGTGTAGTGCATCCCCTCGGCGGCGACGAACATCCGCGGCGCTTGCTTGAACTGGCGGTTGGCGGTGAACGGCATCCAGAACGCCCTGAGGTCGTTCGGCGCACGGTGGCCTCGGTTCGACATCGCTTGCCTCCCTGGCCGCCGCCGGGATCGGAAGAACCGGCGGCCCGGCCGTTTCTCGATCGGCCGGAGGCTATCATCGCGCGAGGGGCCGTCAAGCGAGGACGCGGACCTTAACCGTCCGCGAACGCCGTTGCCCCGGCCGGGGGATTTTTCGCGTATGCTCGACAAACTTTCGGGGGATTTGCGGGGCATTCGCGGATGATCGCCAGCGTCGGATCGCGCATCGTCGCCGCCGGGCAGGCGGCCGGCAACGCCGGCTTCGCCGGCCGGCCGCAAGGCCCGGCGCGCGCGGCGCCGCCCCGCCGGGCGCCGCCGCCGGAGCGCGAGCCGCAGGACCGTGGCACGCGGCCCGGCGCGCAACGCCGGGGACCGGCACTCGACGACTTCGCGCGCGATCCCGAGCCGCTTCCGCTCGGCGCCCGCACGGCCGCCGCCGCCCGCGCCTTTTCCGCCGGCAACGGCTACCTGTCCGGCCTGCTCGTCGACCGCCTGGCCTGAGTCGCCGGCAACCCTTGTCGCGCGACCCGCGGGTCGGCACCGCCGCGAGCGCGAGGGTTTTAATCGCCTTGTCCCCATCGGACCGCTGCGCTAGGTAACGGGGCTGTGCGCAGTTGCCTCCGAGGCGGTAATGGGTGACCACGTTTCCGAGGAAGCCGCTGCAAGCCATTCCAATCCCTACTGGAAACTTGCCCTCGGCTCGGTCGGAGTCGTCTACGGCGACATCGGCACCAGCCCGCTCTACACGATGCGCGAGGCGCTCGCGGCGGCGGGGCGCGACGGCCTCGAGCGCAGCGAGATCATCGGCATCGTCTCGCTGCTGCTCTGGACGCTGATCCTCATCGTCACGCTGAAATACGTCGTGCTGATCATGCGCGCCGACAACCGCGGCGAAGGTGGGACGCTCGCGCTCTTCGCGCTGGCGCAGCGCGGCGTCGGACGCCGCACCAAGCGGCTGTTCATCCTCGCCGTCGCCGGCGCGGCGCTCTTCTACGGCGATGCCGCGATCACGCCGGCGATCTCGGTGCTGTCCGCCGTCGAGGGTCTCGAGCTCATCGCCCCGCATTTCGACCAGTACGTGCTGCCGATCACGGTCGCGATCCTCGTCTGCCTGTTCTGGGTGCAGAGCCACGGCACCGCGCGGGTCTCGGTGTTCTTCGGCCCGATCACGCTGGTCTGGTTCCTGGTGATGGCGGCGCTGGGGCTGTCGCACGCGGGCGACCAGATCGAGATCTTCACCGCGATCAACCCCGGCAACGCCATCACCTTCCTCGTCTCGCACGGCTGGGGCTCGCTGCCGGTGATGGGATCGGTGTTCCTCGCGGTCACCGGCGCCGAGGCGCTCTACGCCGACATGGGCCACTTCGGCCGCGGACCGATCCGGGTCACCTGGCTCGGGCTCGTCCTGCCGGCGCTCGCGCTCAACTACCTCGGCCAGGGCAGCCTCGTCCTCGCGCGTCCCGGCGCCGCCGACAATCCCTTCTTCCTGCTGGCGCCGACCTGGGGCCTGCTGCCGCTGGTGATCCTGGCCACCTGCGCGACGGTCATCGCCAGCCAGGGGGTGATCACCGGCGCCTACTCGCTGACCCAGCAGGCGGTGCAGCTCGGCTTCCTGCCGCGGCTCGAGATCCAGCACACCTCCCAGTCGACCGTCGGGCAGATCTACATGCCGCGGGTCAACTGGACGCTGCTGATCGCGGTGCTCGCGCTCGTCTTCATCTTCGAGAGCTCGAGCGCGCTCGCCAGCGCCTACGGCATCGCGGTGACCGGCGCGATGGTGATCGAACTCGATGCTCGCCTTCGTGGTGATCCGTCGCGTCTGGCACTGGCCGACCTGGGTGGGCGTGCTGATCATCACCCCGCTCCTGCTGGTCGAGGGAACCTTCCTGAGCGCCAACCTCACCAAGTTCCTCGACGGCGGCTACGTGCCGGTGCTGATCGCGGCGGTCATCGCGACGCTGATGTTCACCTGGGTGCGCGGCACCTCGATCGTGCAGACCAAGGCGCGGCTCGGGAGCGTCTCGCTCGAGACGCTGATCGGGATGCTGAAGAAGTCGAAGCCCGGCCGCGCGCCCGGCACCGCGGTGTTTCTCACCTCCGACCAGGACACCGCGCCCTCGGCGCTGCTGCACAACCTCAAGCACAACAACGTCCTGCATGCCCGCAACGTGGTGCTGACGGTGGTGGTCGCCACCACGCCCAAGGTCCCCGACGACGAGCGCCTGGTCATCGAGCCGCTGGCCGACGACTTCATGCGCATCCGGCTCAACTTCGGTTTCATGGAGCAGCCGAATGTGCCGCGGACGCTGGCGCTGGCGCGCAAGGACGGCCTCAGCTTCGAGATGATGAGCACGTCCTACTTCCTCAACCGCCGCTCGTTCCGCGCCTCCCCGAGCTCGGGGATGCCGCTCTGGCAGGACCATATCTTCATTGCGATGACCAAGGCCGCTTCGGACGCGACGAACTACTACCGGCTCCCCTCGAACCGGGTGATCGAGCTCGGGCAGCAGCTGGTGGTCTGACAGGCTGTCCGGGCGGTTGGACCGGGCATCCGCGCCGGAGCGAATTCCAGTCGTGGCGACAATGACTTGCGCCGTCTGGAACACGGCTGGAACGCGGCTGGAAAGCGGCCATACGAAACGCCTCGTCAGGCGTGGCGGATGACGGTCTCGTCGGCGCCGAAGACGTGGAAGCGGTCGCCCTCGAAGGCAAGCTCCAGCCTGTCGCCCGGCTGGATCGCGGCCTGGCCCTTGATCTCGACGGTGGCGCCCTGGCCGCCCGGAAGCGTCACGTAGACGTAGGTCTCGCCGCCGAGCTGCTCGGTGAGCTGCACCTCGCCGTGCAGCACGCCCTGGCCGGCGGCGACAGGGACGAGGCTCTCGGGACGGACGCCGATGGTGACGGTCGCGCCGGGCTTCGGCGGCGCGGGAAACTCGGCGGTCAGCACCTGGCCGTGATCGAGGTCGAGCTTCGCGCGGTGGCCGTCGACCGCGCCGATGCGGCCGGGAAAGAGGTTCATCCGCGGGCTGCCGATGAAGCCGGCGACGAAGATGTTGGCGGGCTTGTTGTAGAGCTCGAGCGGGGTGCCGACCTGCTCGATCACCCCCTTGCGCAGCACCACGATCCGGTCGGCGAGGGTCATCGCCTCGACCTGGTCGTGGGTGACGAAGATCATCGTCGAGCCGAGCCGGCGGTGCAGCCGGTTGATCTCGACCCGCATCTGCATCCGGAGCTCGGCGTCGAGGTTCGACAGCGGCTCGTCGAAGAGGAAGATCTTCGGCTCGCGCACGATCGCGCGCCCGATCGCCACCCGCTGGCGCTGGCCGCCGGAGAGCTGGCCGGGCTTGCGCTCGAGAAGCTCGGTGATCTGAAGGATCTCCGAGGCGTCCTTCACCTTCTGCTCGATCTCGGCCTTCGGCGCGCCGATCGTCTCGAGCCCGAAGGAGAGGTTCTTGCGCACGCTCATGTGCGGGTAGAGCGCATACGACTGGAAGACCATCGCGAGGCCGCGCTTCACCGCCGGCACCTCGTTGACCACCGCGCCGTCGATCAGCATCTCGCCGCCGGAGATCTCCTCGAGCCCGGCGATCATCCGCAGCAGCGTGGACTTGCCGCAGCCCGAGGGGCCGACGAAGACCACGAACTCGCCGTCGCCGACGCGCAGGTCGACGCCGTGGATCACCTCGGCCGAGCCGAAGCGCTTGACGACCTGGCGCAGCTCGAGCTCAGCCATGCGTGGCCTCCGGCTTCGTCGCCTCGATCCAGCCGGCGTAGAAGGGATGCTCGGGCAGCAGCGGCAGCGTGACCGCCTCGCCGGTCGCCGCGGAATAGTAGGCGGCGGTCAGCAGCTCGACCGCGCGGCGCGCGTCGGCCAGCGTCACCGGCAGCGGGCCACCGGAGGAAAGGCCGGCGTGCATGCGGTGGAACTGCCCCGGAAAGCGCTCGGGCAGCGGCACGAAGTCGGCGAGCGCCGCCTCGATCGTCGCCGCGGCGTCGGGGTCGTCGTTCGGGAAGCTCCACGGATCGTGGCCCGGGTTGTAGGGATCGAGCCCGCTTTCGGCGACCAGAATCCTCGAAGACGAAGCGCAGCCGCGACAGCTCCTGCCGCGACGACAGCGTGACCGAGGAGGTGGCGAAGGCGCCGGAGGCGAAGCCGAGCGAGAGCACGGCGGCGTCTTCGGTTTCGTTGCGCTTCCGCCGGTTCGAGGTGCGGGCATGCACCGAGGTCGGCGGACCTAGCACCTCGCAGAGGATGTCATGGATATGGATGGCGTGGGTGGCGAGGCAGCCGCCGAGCTCGCCCGCGAAGGTGCCGCGCCAGCGCGCCGCCTGGTAGTAGGCGTCGCCGCGCCACCAGTGGGTCTCGGCGGTGGCGACCGACGCCGGGCCGGCGAGCCCCTTGCCCATCAGGTGATGCAGCTTCTGGATGCCGTGGCCGAAGCGGTACTGGAAGATCGGGCAGACGCGCCTGCCCGAGGCCGCCTCGGCGGCCTCGACCGTGTCCATCTCGGCGAGGCTCTTGGCCACCGGCTTCTCGACGACGACGTGGAAGCCCGCTTCCAGCGCGGCGATCGTCTGCGCCTGATGCATCCCCGAGGGGGTGCAGATGTCGATGACGTCGAGGTCGTCGCGGCGGAGCAGCTCGTCGTAGCGGGTGGTGGTCGCGTCGATCCCGAAGCGGCCGGCAACCTCCGGCCCGCGCACCGGGTCGAGGTCGCAGAGCGCCGCGACCTCGTAGAGCTCGGGCAGCGCGGCATATCCTTCGATGTGCGAGGCTCCGATCCCGGAGCCCACGACGCCGACGCGGAGGCGGCTCATGCCGAAACCCCCGTGCGGCCGGCGAGCGGCACGGCGATCCGGTGCGGCCTCGAGGGCGAGCTGCATCGCGAGAAAGCAGTGCGCCTGCGGCATCGCCGTCTCGGTGCGGTTCAGCACGTCGTCGCGCAGCCGCTCGCCGTAATCCATGTGCGTGTCCTTGGCATCGATGTACCGGGTGCCCTTGCCGTCGGTCAGGAACAGGTGATCGCCGCCGGGGCGGCCTTCGACGTCCATGTACTTGCGCAGCTCGATCACCCCTTCGGTGCCGGTGAGAAACAGCCGCCCGTCGCCCCAGGCCGGCGAGCCCGCCGGGGTCATCCAGTCGACGCGGACGAAGCCGGTGGCGTGGTCGGAGGCGACGGTGGCGTGGCCGTGGTCGTTCCAGCCGGCGTGCTCGGGGTGGGCGAGGTTGTCCTCGACCGCCGCGAGGATGCGGGCGGAGGTGGCGCCGGTGAAGTGCAGGAACTGCTCGAACTGGTGGCTCGCGATGTCGACGAGGATCTCGCCGCCGCGGGCGGTGTCCCAGAACCAGGCCGGGCGCGGGTTGTGGCCGATGCGATGCGGGCCGAGGCCGATGGTCGAGACGACGCGGCCGATGGCGCCCTCGGCGACGAGGCGCGAGGCGGCGACGGTGCAGGGCTGCAGGTAGTGCTCGGAGTAGCAGATCGAGAAGATGCGCCCGGTCTCGGCCTGGACCCGGCGGAGCTCGGCGAGCTGGTCCTCGGTGGTGCAGCCGGGCTTGTCGACCATCACGTCCTTGCCGGCGTGCATCGCGCGGAGCGCCATCGCGGCGCGCTCGCCGGGGATGCCGGCGCCGACGACGAGGCGGATCGCGGGGTCCTCGAGGATCGCGGCCTCGTCGGCGACG
Source organism: uncultured Alphaproteobacteria bacterium (assembly GCA_963737485.1). Classification (GTDB taxonomy): domain Bacteria; phylum Pseudomonadota; class Alphaproteobacteria; order Rhodobacterales; family Rhodobacteraceae; genus Amaricoccus. Next base: position 481,900 of record CAVTSR010000016.1, read on the forward strand.
CGGCGGGCCTGCGGATAGGCCCTGGCGAAGTCGGCGGCGAGCTCGTCCTCGGGCGCGTAAAAGGCGGTCAGCCGGCAGCCGGCGTCGAGCATGGCGTCGACCTGGCCGTAGATGTGCGGGTGGTTGATGCCGGAGACGGCGAAGTCGAAGCTTTCGGGCATGATCTGTCTCAGCGCTTGAGGGCGCCCAGCGCAACGCCGCGGATGATCAGGCGCTGGAAGGCAAGGAAGACGACGAAGACCGGGACGAGCGACAGCGCCGACATGGCGAAGAGCGCGCCGTAGAGCGACTCGCCGCCGGAGGAGTCGACGAAGGCGCGGAGCGCCAGCGGCACGGTGTAGCTGCGCATGTCGTTGAGGTAGATGAGCGGCCCGAGAAAGTCGTCGTAGGTCCAGATGAACGAGAAGATCGCCGCGGTCGCCAGCACCGGCGTCGAGAGCGGCAGCATGATCTTCCAGTAGATCCGCCACGGCCCGCAGCCGTCCATGATCGCCGCCTCGTCGATCTCGCGCGGGATGCCGCGGAAGAACTGCACCATCAGGAAGACGAAGAAGGCGTCGACCGCGAGGAACTTCGGCACGATCAGCGGCAGGAAGGTGTTCACCCAGCCGAAGCTCTGGAACAGCACGTACTGCGGCACCAGCGTCACGTGGTAGGGCAGCATCAGCGTGCCGAGCATCAGCGTGAACCAGAACCGCTTGAAGCGGAAGTCGAGCCGCGCGAAGGCGAAGGCGGTCAGCGAGCAGGCGGCGAGATTGCCGATCACCGCCAGGGCCGCGATGATGAAGCTGTTCTTGTAGAAGGTGGTGAACGACACCCTGAGCGCCGTCCAGCCGTGGATGTAGTTCGAGAGGTCGAACGAGGTCGGCAACGCCGTCGGGTGCGAGAAGATCATGTCGTCGGGCTTGAACGACGACAGCACCATCCAGAGCAGCGGATAGATCATCACGATCGACGCCAGCGCCAGCAGCACGTGGCGGAAGAGCTCGCGGCGGGCCTTGGGACTCATCGGCTCTCGTCCTCGTAGTAGACCCAGTATTTCGAGGTTCCGAAGGCGATCGCGGTGAAGATCGCGATGATGACGAGCAGGATCCAGGCGAGCGCCGAGGCATAGCCCATGCGGAAGTTCGCGAAGGCCTCGATGTAGAGGTAGAGCGAGTAGAAGAGCGTCGAGTCGATCGGCCCGCCGGTGCCGCCCGAGACGATGAAGGCCTGGGTGAAGGCCTTGAAGCCCTCGATCGTCTGCAGCACGAGGTTGAAGAAGATGACCGGCGCGAGGAGCGGCAGGGTGATCTTCCAGAACTGCCGCCAGCCCGAGGCGCCGTCCATCGAGGCCGCCTCGTAGAGGTCCTGCGGCACCTGGCGCAGCCCGGCGAGGAAGATGATCATCGGCGAGCCGAACTGCCAGATCGCGAGCGCGACCAGCGTCGAGAGCGCGTAGTCGGGGTGCGAGACCCAGGCGGGGCCGTGGATGCCGACGACGGCGAGGAGCTGGTTGACGAGGCCGTCGGCGCCGAAGATCTGCCGCCAGAGCACGGCGACCGCGACCGAGGCGCCGAGGAGCGACGGCAGGTAGAAGATCGCGCGGTAGACGCCGACCGCGCGCACGCTCTTGTCGAGCACCATCGCGAGGCCGAGGGCGGCCGCGAGCTTCAGCGGCACCGACCAGAGCACGTAGGTGAAGGTGACGCGGAGGGCCGACCAGAAGCGCTCGTCCTGGGTGAAGGCGTAGCTGTAGTTGCCGAGGCCGGTCCAGACCGGCGGCTCGAGCAGGTCGTAGTCGGTGAACGACAGGTAGAGCGAGGCGAGCGTCGGCCCGAGCGTCAGCCCGAAGAAGCCGATCAGCCAGGGCAAGAGGAAGAGATAGCCCGGCCCGCTCCGGCGCAGCGCGCGCCGGAGCCGGTCGCCGCTCGCGGGCGGCGCCCGCCGCCCGGCTTCGGCGTGGCTGGCGACGGCCACCGGATCAGGCGCGCGCGAGGACGGCCTGGGCCTTCGCGTAGAACGCCTTGGCGCCTTCCTCGACCGTCACCTTCTCGAAGGAGACCGAGTCCCAGGCCGGGCGCAGCTCGCGCTCGAGCTCGCCCGCGTTCTTCGGCGGCGGCGGCGGCAGCGGCGAGACCGAGGTGGCCACGACGTCGAGGTAGTCGATGATCTTCTTCTCGGTCGGCGACAGGCTCGGCAGGATCGCCGCGCGCACGGCCGGATCTCCCGACACGCCGCGCTCGATCTGCAGGATCTGGTTGGCGGGGATGTCGGTGATGAAGTAGTTGAGCAGCGCCGCCGCCCCGTCCTGCACCGACGAGGTCGCCGCGACCGAGAGCAGCATCGAGGGCTTCAGGTACTGGCCCGGCTTGCCGTCCTTCTGGTTGGGGATCATCGTGATGTCGATCTCGTCGGGCATCAGCTTCTGGTTCGCCACCAGCTGGTTGGAGTGGATGAAGCCGAAGAGCGACTTGCCGAGCACGATCATCGACTCTTCCATCTTGCCGCTGGCGTCCTGGCTCTGGACATCCGCCGGCGGGGTCAGGCCCTTGTCCTGCAGCCCCTTCCAGTAGGCGAAGAAGTCCGCGAGGTCGCCGACCTCGTAGCCGAGCTGGCCATCCGCGGTGTAGAGCGCCTTGCCGCGCTGCCGCATCCAGGTTTCGAGCCGCGGTTCGACGTAGCCCATGTTCTGGGTGAAGAACATGCCGTCCGGAAGCTTGCCCTTCACCTCTTCGCCGATGGCGTCGAAGTCGTCGTTGGTCCAGGTCGTCATCTCGGGGAGCGTCACCCCGAGCTTGTCGAGCTGCGCCTTGTTGTAGACGTAGGTCATCGAGTTCGCGCCCATCGAGACGCCGTAGAGCTTGTCGTCGACCTTGCCCGAGGCGAGCTGGTTCGGGTCGAAATTCTCGAGCTTGAGCTCCTTGCCCATGAACTCGTCGAGCGCGGCCAGCTGCTTGCGCCGCGCGTATTCGAAGATGTAGCGGTAGTCCATCTGGATCAGGTCCGGCAGGTTCTTGCCCGCCGCCTGGGTCGCGAGCTTCTGCCAGTAGTCGTTCCAGCCGTAGGTCTCGGGCAGGACCTCGGTGCCGCTCGTCTTGGTGTAGAGGGCCAGCACCTCGTTGGTGCGCCGGTCGCGGTCGGGGTTGCCCCACCAGATCATCCGTACCTGGTCGTCCGCGGCGAAGCTGCGCGTCGACGCCAGGAGCGAAGCGGCGGCGGCGCCGCCCAGAAGCCCCGCGAACTCGCGGCGGCTGTAGCGTTCGGTCATCCTTCCCCTCCCGCGGAGCTCGCTCCGCTGCTGATGTGGCTGCGGCGCCCGTCCGGCGCTCTCGACTCGGGAAAAGTAACCCGTTGGTTATTTCGTCGCAAGCGGTTTCAAGGCAGCGGGCCACGGCCGTCGCGGGACGAGATTCGATTCGCCCCGCGCTTTCACCGCTTTGCGGTGCGTCATTTTCTGTGCAGACTGCGGCCTACGACCTATCGCCGAGGTCCCGTTGCAAGAGATTCTCGAAATCTGCGCCGGCCTGCCCGAAGTCCGGTTCGCTGCGGACGACTGGCTGATCCGCGAGGCCGCCCCGGCCGGCAAGCTCTTCGTGCTGATCTCCGGCGAGGTGGTGGTGATGAAGGGCGAGACCGAGGTCGCGCGAATTTCCGATCCGGGTGCGATCTTCGGCGAGATGTCGGCGCTGCTCGACATGCCCTACAGCGCCAGCGTGCGGGCGGTGGGGCCGGTGCGGACCCGCGTCTCGGAGAACGCGGCGGAATTCATCGCCTCGAACCCCGCCGTCGCGCTGCACACCGCCCGCATCCTCGCCCGGCGCCTGCACGCCGCGACCGCTTACCTCGCCGACGTGAAGGCGCAGTTCGCCGACCAGAAGAACCACTTCGCGATGGTCGACCGAATCCTCGAGTCGCTGATGCAGCGGCAGGCGTCGCGGACCGCCGGGTCCGCCGAGCCCGGTGTCAGGTCCGACCCGCGGCTGTAAGCCAGGCCGGCAACTCGCTGATGCGTTCCGGACCGGCCTCGCGGGCACGCAGGTCGACCCGCTCCCCGCCCTCCAGCGAGAGCCAGACCGCTTCGCCGGCCTCGGTGTCGATGATGATGCAGGCGGGAGCCTCGCCGATCTGCTTGCCCATGTTGAAGACCCAGGTGTCGCCGATGCGGTCCACCCAACCGCCGCCTTCCACGAACGGCGCCTGGTGCACGTGGCCCGACAGCACCAGCGTCGGGGAGAAGGTCGCGATCCAGTCGCTCAGCGCCTGGTCGCCGTAGGACCGCTTGCCGTCCCAGCTGACCGGGCTCCCGCCGGGGGGCGCGTGATGCACCCAGATCCACGGGCCGGTCCGCCGGTCGGCATCGCGCACCATCTGCGCGGTGATCGCCGCGCGCGTCTCCTCGCCTTCCCACCAGGGAAAGCAGGATATGAGCGTGTCGCCGACGGCAAAAGCCTGGCCGTCGCGGACGATCCGCGCGACCCCGAGCGCGGCGACCCAGCCGGCGATCCGCTCGCCGCCCGGCCCCTCGACGTCGAGGTCGTGATTGCCCGAGCAGACGAAGACCTGCGCCTTCTCCGACAGCCGGCGCAGGTACTCCGTCACCACGACGACCTGTGCGTCCCGCGGCACAACCGAGGCGACCTCGAGCAGATCGCCGGCGATCACCACCGCATCGTGATCCGCGGCGACCGACAGGACCCAGTCGAATTGCTTCAGCGCATAGTGCAGATCGGCCACAAGCAGGATGTTCATGCGAGGTCCGGTCGGATGCGGGCTCCGGCACGCTATGCCGGCCGCGGCCAAAAGGCGACGGTCCCCGACGAGTTTCCTAGAGCTCGCCCCCCGTCGGCCGCAGATACCCCAGAACCACCTCCACCGCATGCCTCCGCCGCGCCGCCATTGCCGCCTCGTCGTCGAGCGGCGCGTCGAAGATCACCGAGAGCGTGTGGATGTTGGACATGTAGAAGTAGCTGATCCCGGCGATGGAGATGTAGAGCTGCACCGCGTCGACGCCGGTGCGGAAGATTCCCTTCGCCTCGCCGGCCGCGAGAACCGCCCGGATCTGTGCGACCAGCGGGGAGTGAAGCGCCCGGATCTCGGGGATCTCGCGGATGTAGGCGGCGCGCTGGATGTTCTCGGTCGCGAGCAGCCGCAGGAACCAGGGATGCTGCCGGAAGTGGTCGAAGGTGAAGCCCACGAGCTTTTCCATCGCCAGCGCCGGCGGCAGCTCGCCGAGGTGCAGCTCCGCCTCGCCCTCGCGGATCTCGCGGTAGGCGTCGAGCAGCACCCGGGCGTAGAGCGCCTCCTTGTTGCCGACGTAGTGATAGAGCATGCGCTTGTTGGCGCCCGCCCGCTCGGCGATGCGGTCGATCCGCGCGCCGTCGAGGCCGAACTCGACGAACTCCTCCCGCGCGCCGACGAGGATGTCGCGCTTGGTGCGCTCGGGATCGCGCGGCCGCCGCGCCGGCGGGTCGGACCGGTCCGGGCCGCGCTCGCTGAATGCCATTCTCCGCTTCCTCCCCCGTGGCGCTTGACAGCGCCGGCCGGCGGAAAATAGTAACCGAGCTGTTACTTCTCTGACAATGGGGCGCCTTTCCGTGAACACCAACAAGCGGCGGCTCGCCGTCGTCGGCACCGGGCACCGGGGCGCGGGAACCTGGGGGCGCGACGTGCCTGCGACCTGCGCCGAGGAGGTGGAGCTGACCGGACTGAGCGATCTCAACCCGGCGCGGCTGGCGGTGGTCGCGCGCACGCTCGGCGCCGGGAACGCCGCGGTCTCGACCGACCTCGACGCGATGCTGGCGGCCGCGCGGCCGCACACGCTCGTGGTCGCGACCCGCGACGACACCCACGCCGACATCATCGTCAAGGCGCTCGAGGCCGGGATCGACGTCGTCACCGAGAAGCCGATGGCGACCACGGCGGCCGATTGCCGGCGCATCCTCGACGCCGAAGCGCGAACCGGACGGCGCGTCGACGTCGCCTTCAACTACCGTTTCGCCCCGACCTCGCGAAAGATCCGCGAGCTCCTCGCCTCCGGGCGGATCGGCGAGGTCAGCTCGGTCCGACTTCCACTGGTATCTCGACACCAAGCACGGTGCGGACTACTTCCGCCGCTGGCACGCCTTCCGGCGGTTTTCCGGCAGCCTCTGGGTGCACAAGGCAACGCACCATTTCGACCTGCTCAACTGGTGGATCGACGCCGACCCGGTGCGGATCTTCGCCCAGGGCGCGCTGCGCCGCTACGGCCGCGCCGGCGCCTTCCGCGGCGTGCGCTGCAAGGGGTGCGAGCATGCCGGGGAGTGCGAGTTCTACCTCGACATCGGCGCCGACCCCTGGCTCGACGCGCTCTACGAGGCGCCGTCGGCCGAGGACGGCTACCTGCGCGACGCCTGCGTCTTCCGCGAGGACATCGACATCTGGGACACGATGACCGCGGCGATCCTCTATTCGAACGGGGTGCAGGTCAGCTACTCGCTCAACTGCTTCATGCCGATCGAGGGCTACCACCTCGCCTTCAACGGCACCAAGGGGCGGATCGAGGTGCGGATGTACGAGAAGCAGGCCTTCGAGGCCCCGCACGGCCGCGACGAGATCCTCGTGCTCGGCACCGACCGCAGCGTCGAGCGCATCGTCGTCGAGCACGGGCCGGGCGGTCACTTCGGCGGCGACCCCTTGCTGCACCGCAGCCTCTTCGTGCCGGAGGCGAACGACCCGCTCAACCAGCGCGCCGGCGCCCGGGCGGGCGCGATGTCGGTGCTGACCGGCGTCGCCGCAGCGCAGAGCGTCGACACCGCCGCGCCGGTCGAGATCCTGCCGCTGCTCGACGCGGGCTAGCGGCGCCGATCACGCGCGCGGAACCCGCGGGTAGCGATCATTTGACCGGCTTGCGATACGACTGAAACACCCGCTCTGCATGGTCCGCTCCAGCAAGGCCGCCCCAGCCGCGGCCAGGACCACTTGCCGGAGCCGCCGCCATGAATGCCCCCCTCGGATCGATCGTCGCCGCCCGCATCGACACGCGCGCGACCGCCTACCGGACGCTGGTCGCGGCCTTCGAGGACGATCCCTTCGCCCGCACGCTCTATCCGGTGGAGGAGGAGTACGAAGCGCACTTTCCCTCCCTCGTCGAGGCGGACGGCGGCCGGGCCTTCGACGCGGGCTTCGTCGACTCCTACCCCGCCGGTCTCGGCGCCGCCGTCTGGCTGCCGCCGGGGATCGAGCCCGACGCGGAAGAGGTCGAGGCCCACCTCGCGGCGACCGTCCCGGCGGAACGCCTCGCGGCCATCGCCGGCGGCCTGCGGGCGCAGGTGGCGCTGCGCCCGCACCCGCCGCACTGGACCCTCTCCTGGATCGGCGTCCCGCCGCCGGCGCAGGGCGCGGCCATCGGCTCGATGCTGCTGCGCCAAGGCCTCGCGCGGGTCGACGCCGACGGCGCACCCGCCTGGGTCGAGGCCACCGACCGCCGCAGCGCGCGGCTCTTCGCCAGCTTCGGCTTCGAGGTGACCGGCGTCGTTCTGGCGCCCGGCTACCCGCAGGTCATCACCATGCGGCGCCCCGCCCGGCACTAGCGGACGCCCGAGGTTCCGGGCCGCGCGCCGCAGGGGCCCCGCCTGCAGGGCGTCTATCCGCCCCAGGGCCGAAGCAGCCGATCGAGGTAGCGCACCTGGGCCTGATGCCGTTTGGTCAGGGCGACCAGCAGGCGACGGACCCGGTCGATGGGCATCTTGCCCTTTCGAAACTCGCGGACGGCCTGCCGTTGCAGGGCGATCCGCACCGCACCCGCACGAACCTGCCGGCGCCTCATCTCGAGCTCGGTTTCCCTTTGCACGACTTCCTCCCCGGAGAATGCCCCGCCAGGTTCGAGACCGCCCGACGGCGCAGCTGCAGCCTTCCGGCGAACGCCCTGGACCGGCGCACTCGCCGAGGGGCCGCCTCGTGGCCGCGGCCCCTCGTCGGAAGCGGCCCTGCGGGGCTCGAGAGCCCCGCAGGCGCCGGCGGCTTCCTAGAGCAGGAAGTCGGTGCCGCTCAGGGTGTGGGACCCGCTGAGGTGCAGGACGAAGTCGGCGACCTGGTCGCCGTCGATGTCGGCGGAGACCACGGTATTGCCGCCGGACGCGGCGTAGTGCAACTGCCCCGCCGCGCCGGTGAAGGCACCCGCGCCGAGGAAGGCGAAGGCCTGGTTTCCGCCCGTCCCGCTGTTGGCGTCGATCGTGGAGAGATCGATCCTGTCGGTGCCTTCGTGAAAGTCGGTGATCGTGTCGTGACTGGCGTTGCTCCGGCTCTCGGCGACCGACAGGAACTTGAACACGTCGGCGCCCCCGCCGCCGGTCAGGTTATCCACCCCCAGACCGCCGGTGATGATGTCGGCGCCGGAGCCGCCGATGATCTTGTCCTTGCCGGCGCCTCCGCTCAGAATGTCGCTGCCGGAGCCGCCGTTAAGAACGTCGTTGCCGTCGCCGGTCGCGAGGATGTCGTTGCCCTTGCCGGTGGTGATGGTGAAGTCCTCGACTCCGACGAAGGTGATCGTGCTGACGGCGCCGTCGTGGAGGATCCCGCTGTAACCGGTGGCCAGGCTGCCAATGAGAGTGTGGGTGACGTCGGTTGTCATCTTCGAATAGTCGACGATCATACGGTCGCGGCCGTCTCCGGCCGTGATGGTGTCGGCACCGCCGTTTACGTAGATGAGATCGTGGCCGCCGCCGGTAGTGACGGTGTCCGCTCCGGTGCCGCCGCGGACGATGTCGGCCCCGCTCCCGGTGGTGACGGTGTTGGCGCCGTTGCCGGCCCAGATGCAGTTGCCGCCGTCGAGCCCCGTGATGGTGTCGGCACCCTCGCCGCTATAGACGATGTTCCGGCCCTGCCCGACGGTGATCGTGTTCGCACCGTCTCCGGCCCGGATGAGGTCGTCTCCGGCGCCGGTCGTCAGGGTGTCGGCCGCGTCGCCGGTCAGGACGGTGAAGTGCTCGAAGGTGCCGTTGGTGATGGTGACCGAGCGGGCTCCGCCCCCGGCTTCGGTGAAGTTGGAGGTCGAGTCGCCGGTAACCGCGCCGGTCGCCAGATGGTAGTCGACGATGAGCCGGTCGGTCCCCAGCCCACCGTTCACCGCGTCGACGCCGGCGCGGACGGTGACGACGTTGTTGCCGTCGTTCCCGACGATGCCGTTGGCGTCATCGGCGTCGAGGATGTTGATCGGAGCTGTCCCGGTGAGCGTGACAAGCGGAACGCCGAGCGCAAGCTGCAGCACGATGCCGTGCGAGTCAGCCGCCCCATCCACCGTCAGGTTGTCGACCGTGACGGTCGCGGTTTCGTTGCTGTAGCCACTCGCCAGCTGGATGGTGTCGCTCGGCGCAGCGGCCTGCATCGCCGCCGCGATGCTCGGAAAGTCCGTCGGAACAAGTAGGATGGCCATGACTTTTAGTCCTTTGATAGGGTTAAAAAGAAAGGCACTGCGACCGTAGGCGAAAAACTCGCCTACGGCTTACTAGGAGTAAGGTTTTTTGGATATTTAAGAGAATCGGCGAGAATCGTCTGATTTACGTCTCGCAAGATCACAATATACCCTTTGATTAGGAAAGATACGCCTAAAACGATTAAGTGGTGCGCGAATGATCGTGCCGGTCAGCCGAGGTTGCACTCCCTCCCTTCCCGGCTCGCGAAGCGGTCGCGGGCCGGCCGGGCATGTCCGGCAAACTGGAAGGCGTCATCCCGCCCGGACCTGCGCCAGCCCGATGCGACCGGAGCCTGCGTGGTCCTTCTCGACCGAAGCGACGGCCGCCGTCCGTCAGGGGCTTCAGTCCCACATCCCGCGCATCAGCGCCGCGAGGTCCATCCGCGGCCGGTCCGTTGCCGGCACGCGCGAGGCGGCGGCCGGCGCGGGCGGCGGCCAGGCCGAGCGCTCGAAGCGGTCGAGGATGGCGTCGGGCAGGAAGCGCGTCCGCGCCGCGCTGACGGTGCGGTGCCCGTGCCGGTGCTGCCCGTGCACGTGGAAGCGCTGCGGTTGCAACAGCGTCAGCGTGTCCTTCGCCCGGGTCATCGCCACGTAGAACAGCCGCCGCTCCTCGTCGATCTCGGCGCTGGTTCCGGTGGCGAGGTCGGACGGGATGCAGCCGTCGACGCAGTTGAGCACGTAGACCCGCCGCCACTCCTGCCCCTTGGCCGAGTGGATGGTCGAGAGGATCAGGTAGTCCTCGTCCCGGAGCGGCACCCCGGCCTGCTCGCCCGCCGCCGTCGGCGGGTCGAGGGTGATCTCGGTCAGGAAGCGCTCGCGCCCGGCAAACCCCGCGGCAATGGTCTCGAGCTCGCCCAGATCCGCCCGCCGCGCCGGCGCCGCGTCGTGCAGCCGCTCGAGCTGCGGATCGTACCAGGCCCGCACCGCCGCGACCTCGCCCGGCCAGCCCGCCGCGCCCGACCGCAGCAGCCCGTAGACCGCCGCGAACTCGCCCCAGCCCGCCGCGGCCTTGCGCGGCACCGCGGCCTCGGCGAGCGCCCGTGCCGGCTCCGCCGCCGCCGCCATCGCGTCGAGGGCGGTTTCCGCCGTCGCCGGCCCCACCCCCGCCACCAGCTGCAGCACCCGGAAGCCCGCGACCCGGTCGGCCGGGTTCTGCGCCAGCCGCAGGCAGGCGAGGACGTCCTTGACATGCGCGGCGTCGAGGAACTTCAGCCCGCCGTACTTCACGAACGGGATGTTGCGCCGGACGAGCTCGACCTCGAGCGCACCGGAATGGTGCGCGGTCCGGAACAGCACCGCCTGATCGCGCAACGCCGTCCCTTCCTCGCGCGCATCGAGGATCGCGCGGCACAGGCAGTCGACCTGCCCCGCCTCGTCGCGCACCGCGACCAGCGCCGGCCGCGCGCCCGCCGCCCGCTCGCTGCGCAGCCGCTTGGCATAGCCCTCCGCCGCCTCGGCGATCACCGCGTTGGCCGCGGCGAGGATCTCCGGCGTCGAGCGGTAGTTCTGCTCGAGCGCCACCACCCGCGCCGGCGGCTCGAAGAGCGCGGGAAAATCCAGGATGTTCCGCACCTCCGCCGCGCGGAAGGCGTAGATCGACTGGGCGTCGTCGCCGACCACCGTGACCCCGCGCCCGTCGGGCTTCAGCCCGATGAGGATCGCCGCCTGCAGCCGGTTGGTGTCCTGGTACTCGTCGACCAGCACGTGATCGAACCGCGCCCCGATCTCGCCCGCCAGCGCCTCGTTGCGCATCGCGCCGGCCCAGTAGAGCAGGAGGTCATCGTAGTCGAGCACCGCCTGCCGCTGCTTCGCCTCGACATAGCCGGCGAAGAGCCCCCGGAGCTCCGCCTCCCAGTCGCCGCACCAGGGGAAGTGCCGCCGCAGCACCGCGCCGAGCTCGCCCTGCCCGTTCACCACCCGCGAGTAGATCGCGAGGCAGGTCGCCTTGCCGGGAAACCGCCGCTCGGTCGCCGAAAGCCCCAGGCGGTGCCGCACGAGGTTCATCAGGTCGGCCGAATCCTCGCGGTCGTGGATGGTGAAGTCGGCATCGAGCCCGACCGCATCGGCGTACTCGCGCAGGAGCCGCGCCCCCATCGCATGGAAGGTGCCGGCCCAGGTCAGCCCCTGCACCAGGACCGCCGCCCGCGGCCCCATCACCTCGGCCGCGATCCGCTCCGCCCGGCGGGTCATCTCCGCCGCCGCCCGCCGCGAGAAGGTCATGAGCAGGATCCGCCGCGGATCGGCGCCGCCCAGCACCAGCTGCGCCAGCCGGTGCACCAGCGTGTTGGTCTTGCCCGTCCCCGCCCCGGCGATCACCAGGAGCGGCCCCGTCCCGTGCTGCACCGCCGCCCGCTGCTCGGCGTTGAGCCGGGCCAGCGGGTCGGGATCGGAAGCGAGCGGCGCGGCTTGGGTCATCCTCCGCATCAAGCCAAGTTTTCGCTTTGTTCGCAAGTGTTCCTGCGCGCAATCAGAAGACGATCAGTCCTTCGCGCAATGCGATTGCCACCGCCTCGGCGCGATTGTGCGCCGCGAGCTTGGCAAGGATGGCGGCGACATGGAACTTCGCGGTCCGCACCGATATCCCCAGCGCCCGGGCGATCGCCTTGTTCGGCGCGCCCTCGACCATCAGCCCCAGCACCTCGCGCTCGCGCGGGCTGAGGCCGTGGCCGCCGCGGGGCGCGGCCGGCTCGACCGGCTCGACGCGGTAGCCCGCCGCGACGAGCCGCGCCGCCGCGAGGATCAGCTCCGGTCCCGCATCCGCCGGCAGCCCGCCCGGCCCGAGCCGCAGCGCCGCCCCGGCCGGCGCCGCCGCCGGCCGATCGGTCACCCGCGCGTCGGCCGGCGCCCCGCCCTCGGCGAGGTCGAGCGAGGGGTCGTCGGCGAGCGCCTCGGCCAGCGCATCACGCAGCTCGGGGTCGACGAGATCGAGCGCGATCCGGTACCGCCGCGCTGCCTGCTCCTGCCACATGCCACCCCCGAACGATCAGCAAATCACTCGCGCCCGCGCCGCCGCTTGCCCGGCTCGGGACGCCGCTCGCCGACGCTCACCGCGAGCTCGAGCGGGCTGCCGCCGCGGGTCACCCCGACGCGCGCCTGCCTCCCCACCGCCTCCGGCCCGAGCCGGCGTGCGAGCTCGCGCATCGAGCCGAGCGGCGCGCCCTCCCATGTGGTGACGATGTCGCCGACGACAAAGCCCGCCGCCGCCGCCGGGCCGTCCTCGGACACCTCGACCGCGATCAGGCCGCCGCCCTTGCGGCGCAACGGCTGCAGCGCCAGCCCGAGATAGCCGCGCCCGACGTAGCCCTTTTCCGCCAGCGTCGCCACCGCGCGCCCGACGGTCGCCACCGGAATGACCAGCCCCCGGCGCCGCGGATCGGCGACCGCGATGCCGAGGAGCCCGCCGGTCGCATCGACCGCCGCCCCGCCTTCGAGCGCATGCGGCAGCACGAAGGAGAGCCGCAGCCGCGCGTCGATGCGACCGCCGGCAGCGCTGGTCCAGGCCGGGCCTGCGGCGGCGACGATCCCGAAGGCGGCGATCGGGCCTTCCTCGCCACGCCCGACCGCCAGCGCCAGCGCACCGACCGCGGGCGTCGCCGCCGCGTCCGGCGCGTCGGCCGGCCCGGTCTCGCCGGTCAGGAGCGCCACGTCGGTCGAGGGGTCGCGCCCCGCGAGCTCGACCGGGACGCTCCGCCCGTCCGGCAGCGTCACCGACAGCCCCTCGTCGGCGGCGAGGCATTCCTCGGCGGTCACGATCCGGCCCTCCGACCAGAGCAGGCCGCTCGTCTGTCGTCGGCCGTCGGTCACCCGCACCACGCGGGCGGCAGCGCTCGCCACCGCCGCGGCGGTGGCCCGGGACAGGGCGGCAAGGGGTTCGGTGGCATCGCTCATCGCAGGTCTCCCGAAAGCTCGTTTTCTCTGCCCGCAACTCTCTGCCGCCCGGATGCCGCGCGGAAGCTGGTCTCTTGGGCAGGTGTCGCGAGGGGGCGCCGTTCCCACATTCGGCACCGATAGCAAGGGGGAGAAGGCGCATGGAGGAAGCCCTCGGCCGCGACGCCGGCCTGCTCGATGCCTATTCGCTCACCGTCAGCGGCGTCGCCGAGACGGTAGGGCCGGCGGTCTGCGCGCTGGCGGTCGGCGGGCGCGGCGGCGGATCGGGCGTGGTGCTGTCGCCGGACGGGCTGATCGTCACCAACCACCACGTCGTTGCCGACGGGCGCGAGGCGCAGGCACGCTTCGCCGACGGCCGCGAGGCGGTCGCGCGCGTGCTCGGCACCGATGCCGACACCGACCTTGCGGTGCTGCGCGCCGATGTCGGCGGCCTCGCCGCCGCCCGCCTCGGCGACAGCGCCCGGCTCCGCCAGGGCCAGATCGCCGTCGCGATCGGCGCGCCCTTCGGCTTTCAGGCGACGGTGACCGCCGGGGTGATCTCCGCCCTCGGCCGGACGCTCGCGAGCCATTCGGGACGCCCGATCGAGGACGTGATCCAGACCGACGCCGCGCTCAACCCCGGCAACTCCGGCGGCGCGCTCGCCGCCTCGAGCGGCGAGGTCGTCGGGGTCAACACCGCGGTCATCCGCGGCGCACAGGGCATCTGCTTCGCGATCGCCTCGAACACCGTGAGCTTCGTCGTCGGCCAGATCCTGCGCTTCGGCGCGGTGCGCCGCGCCTGGCTCGGCGTCTCGGTCGGAACCATCCCGCTGCCGCAGCGGGTCGCCGACGCCGCGGGCTCGACGCAGCGCACCGCGGTGATGCTGCAGACGGTCGCCCCGGACGGCCCCGCCGCCCGTGCCGGGCTGCGGAGCGGCGACATCCTGCTGACCCTCGACGGCGTCCCGGTCACCGGCGCCGACGCGCTGCTGCGCGGCCTCGCCTCGAATGCGATCGGCCGCGCGCTTCCCGCCCGGCTCATCCGCGGCGGCCGCTTCCTCGATCTCGAGGTCACCCCCGCCGAGCGCATCGAAGCCCCGCGCGCGACGACCGGCCGACGCGCCGCCTGACCCAGCCGCCCGCACCCCGCCCGGGGCTAGCGTCGGCGCCGGCGCGCCGGCGCGTCGCCGAGCTCGATCCAGACCGGCGCGTGGTCGCTGGCGTTCGCCTCTCCGCGCACGGCGGCGTCGACGCCGCCGGCGATCAGCCGGGGCGCCAGCTCGCGGCTGAGCAGCAGGTGGTCGAGGCGCATCCCGCCATTCCGCTCCCAGCGGTTCCGCCGGTAGTCCCAGAAGCTGTAGACCGTCGCATCCGGAAGCACCGCGCGGATCGCGTCGGTCCAGCCCTGGTCGAGCAGCCGGGCATAGGCCGCGCGGCTTTCCGGCGCGACCAGCGCGTTGCCGTCGTAGGAGGAGGTCGGGTAGACGTCCCTCGGCTCCGGCACGACGTTGTAGTCCCCCGCCAGCACCACCGGCACGCCGGCGGCGAGAAGCTCCGCCGCATGCGCCTCGAAGCGCGCGTGCCAGGCGAGCTTGTAGTCGAACTTCGGCCCCGGCGCCGGATTGCCGTTCGGGGCATAGAGGCACCCGACCAGCACGCCCGCGACCGCCGCCTCGATGTAGCGCGGCTGCCGGTCGTCCGGATCGCCCGGCAGCGCGTCGCGGGTCAGCACCGGCTCCGCACCGCGCGCGAGGATCGCGACCCCGTTCCACGCCCGCTGCCCGCGCCAGACCGCACCGTACCCCGCCGCCGCCAGCGCCGCCGCCGGAAAGTCGGGCTCCGCCGCCTTCAGCTCCTGCAGGCAGACGACGTCGGGCGCGGTCGCCTCCAGCCAGGCGAGCAGGTTCGCGAGCCGCTTGACCACGTTGTTGACGTTGAAGGTCGCGATCCTCAGCCCGGAAGCCCTCCGGCCCAGGCCGCGACCCGGGCCGCCACCGTCCTGAGGTGGTCGGCCGCGGTCAGCCCCGACACCGCCTTGCGCGGCCTGAGGTCATGGTCGCCGTCTTCGAGCCACAGGACCTCGATCGCCGGCGAGAGCGCATAGCCCGCGACCTCCTCCCGCGTCCCGAACGGATCGCGCGTCCCCTGGCAGATCAGCGTCGGCACCGCCAGCCGCTCGAGATGCCCGACCCGCAGCTTCTCCGGCCGCCCCGGCGGGTGGAACGGATAGCCGAGGCAGAGCAGCCCCGCGACCCGCCCCTCGGCATGGAGCCCGTCCGCGACCATGCTCGCGACCCGCCCGCCCATCGACTTGCCGCCGATCACCAGCCGTCCCGGCGCCGCCAGCGCCTCCACCGCCGCGACATACTCGGGCATCACGCTCTCGGCCCGCGGCGGCGGCCGCCGGCCACCGCTGCGCCGCGCCGCCATGTAGCCGAACTCGAAGCGCGCGACCCGCAGCCCCGCCGCCGCCAGCGCCCGGGCCATCGCCGTCATCGCCGCCGAATCCATCGCCGCCCCGGCCCCGTGCGCCAGAAGCACCGTCGTTTCAGCCGCTTCCGGCCCGTCGACGAGAAATTCGGGGAGCGAGCCGGTCACCCGCGTCAGCCGGCGGAATCGAGCTTCGCCTGCAGCGCGAGATAGCGCAGCCCGCGCTCCGCCCGCCGCGCCCATTCCGACCCGCGGTCGAGCTCGAGGTAGCGCTCCCACCACCGCCGCGCCGCCGCGGTGTCGCCCGCCTCCCAGGCGAGCGTGGCGAGGTTGAAGACCGCGTCCGCATAGCCCGGGTCGATCGCCACCGCGCGCTCGAGGTGACCCCGCGCCGCGGCACCCCGCCCGCGCTCGGCCATCAGGCCGCCGAGGTTGAACCAGGCCTCGACGAACCTGGGATCGAGCCGCAGCGCCCGGACCAGCTCCGCCTCGGCCTCGGCCGCGCAGCCATCGGCGCGCAGGCAGTTCGCCCGGTTGAAGGCCGCGACCGAGTCGCCCGGGTCGATCGCGAGGCAGCGCCCGAAGAGCGTCGCCGCCTCGGCGTGCCGCCCCTCGGCCTCCGCCGCCTCGGCCGCGGCAAAGACCTCCTCGGCGTCGTCCTCGGCCGCGCCCAGCCCCAGCAGCAGCTGCCCGTCGAGCTCGCTCAGGCCGGCGGCATCGCAGGCATAGACCTGCCCGCCGCCGACCTGCAGCGCCTTCGCGGTCAGCGAGACCGCCGGCCCCGAGCGGTGGATCGAGCGCACGATCGCTCCCCACCCCGCCCCGCCGGCGATCAGTCCGGCGTACTTGCGCGCCAGGATCAGGTCGCGGAACGAATGGCCGCCCGCGTCGTGCTCGAAGCCGTCGAAGAGCGCCAGCATCGCGAAGTCCCGCTCCGCCAGCCCCGATTGCGCGCGCACCGACTCGGCGGAGAGATCCGCCCCGCCGGCATCGCCCGCGAGCAGCCGCCGGAAGCCGTCCTCGCTGCGCAGCACCCGCCCCGGCGCGCGCAGACCCTCGACCAGCGCCTCGATCTCGCGGTCGCTGCCGCGGGCGAGCAGGCCCCGCCCGAGCACCACCACCGACGTGTCGCGCCGCACCCCGCGCCGCAGCATCCCGCCCTGTGCTGCGACTTCGCGCGCGGCGACCCGCCGCGGCGTCCGCGCCAGCGCGCCGGCGATCCCGACGGTGCGCCCGGCGAGGGACGTCACGACTTCGCCTTGGCCGCCGTCCGCCGTCCGCCGCCCGCCGCCGCCCGCGGCTTGGCCGCCGGTTTCTCCGCCGGCTTCTCGGCGGCCGCCGGCTTGCTCTTGCTCGGCGCCGCCGGCTTGCTCTGCCCCAGGCTCTGCTTCAGGGCATCCATCAGGTTCACCACGTTGCCGCGCTGCGGATCGGCGGCGATGACCGGCTTGTGACCCTTGAGCTTCTCCTTGATCATCGCCATCAGCGCCGCCTCGTAGCGGTCCTCGTAGGCCTTGGGATCGAACTTCGCCGCCTTCTGCGCGATCAGCGCCGTCGCGAGCTCGAGCATCTCCTTGTCCGGCTGCGCGTCGGGGATCTCGTCGAAGTACGTCCCGGTCGCGCGCACCTCGCCCGGCGCCCGGAGCGTGCAGACGTACATCCCCTTCTCGCGCGGCGCGATCGTCACCACCCGCTCGCGGCTCGACATCACCAGCCGCGCCACCGCCACCTTGCCCGCCCGGCGCATCGCCTCGCGCAGCACGATGAAGGTCTCCTCGGCCATCGCCCCGTCCGGTGCGAGGTAATACGGCGTGTCCTGCCAGATCGAGTCGACCTCGTCGCCCTCGACGAAGGCCTCGATCGCCAGGGTGTGGTTGGTCTCGAGCTTCACCGCCTCGAGGTCGTCGTCCTCGATGATGACGTATTTCTTGTCCTCGTACTCGTAGCCCTTGACCAGATCCGCACGCTCGACCAGCCCGAGCTCGGGGTCGACCGGCTTCATGTTGATCCGGTTGTGCGTCTCCTTGTGCAGCTGGTTGAAGCGCACCCGGTCCTGCGAGCTCGTCGCCGGATAGAGCCGCACCGGGCAGCTCACCAGGCTGAGCTTGAGATAGCCTTTCCAGGAAGCCCTCGGGGCCATTGCCGTCTCTCCTCTCGCGGGTCCTACCCCCGAACGCGCTTCGGCGCCGGTAGGTCCCGCGCAAAATCGTCGATCGCGGCCCAGGGGTCGCCGGAGGCGGCCACGAGGCCCGGTAGCGAAGAGTAATTCAAGTCCTCGGGTGCGTCGATCTTTTCGAGAATCTTCCCAGCTAAGTGGCGCAGATGCCGGCAGATTGTTGCGCGCCCGCAACGAATACGGCGCCACCGCGGTGGCGCTGCGGGCATTGCGGTGGAAGTCGATGAAGATGCGGCGCTTGCGGTTGGACGCTCCCATGGTGGTGGTGAAGGTATCCGGCGCCCCTTTGGCGATCGCCTCGGCGATCTCGCCGGTCGCCAGGTGCACCGCCTTCCAGTCGAGCTTCGGCGTCACCGGCACGAAGACGTGGATGCCCTTGCCGCCCGTCGTCTTGGCGAAGCCGACGAGCCCGCGCGCCGCGAGCTCCGCCCGCACGTGCACCGCCGCCTCGACCACCTCGCGCCAGGCGATCCCCTCGCCCGGGTCGAGGTCGAAGACCACCCGGTCCGCCCGCTCGAGCTCGGCGACCCGGCAGCCCCAGGCATGGAATTCCACCACCCCGAACTGCGCCAGCGCCAGATACCCGCGCGCGCTCGCCACCGTCAGGTAGCTGCGGTCCTCCTCGTCGCTCGTCTGGGTCTCGAAGCTCGCGAGCCCCTCCGGCATCCCCTGGAAGCGGTGCCGCTGGAAGAAGCAGTCGCCCGGACGGCCCGTCGGGCAGCGCACCAGGCTCACCGGCCGCCCGAAGAGATGCGGCAGCATGAAGTCCCCGACCGCGGCGTAGTAGACCGCGACGTCGAGCTTGACCGGCCCCGACCGCCCGAAGAGCCGCCGGGTCGGGTTGGTCACCGTCACGGTCGCGAGATCCGCGTCGTGGATCAGCCGCGCGCGCGGCGCCGTCGCCTGCGCCGCCAGTGCCACCTCGCGCAGCCCCTTGAACACCCCGTGCCGCACCGCCCCTTCCGAGGTCAGGTTGGAGTATTCCACCTTCGCCACATAGACCGGCCGCACCCAGCGGATGTCCCGCGGCGCCCCCGGCAGCGCCAGCTCCGGGTCCTCGATCGGCCGGAGCCGCGCCAGCAGGTCGGCGAGCGTCGCCGCGTCGAACCCGGTGCCGACCTTGCCGCGATAGACGAGCTCCCCCGCGACCCAGTCGCCGAGCGCCAGCGCCCCGAGCCCGCCCGCCACCGCCGAGGCGGTATAGCCCGCGATCACGAAGTCGCCGAAGAGCTTCGCCTTGGCCTTCACCCAGGTCTTCGACCGTCCCGGCTGGTAGACCGCCCCGGCCCGCTTCGAGACCACCCCCTCGAGCCCCATCCGCGACACCTGCTCGTAGAAGGCCGCGCCCCCGCCCGCGACATGGTCGCTCATCTGGACCGGCGAGCGCGGCCCGGCCCCGGCGATAAGCTGCGCCAGCAGCGCCTTCCGCCGCACGAGCGGCGCGCCCGCGAGGTTCCAGCCGTCGAGCCGCACCAGGTCGAAGGCGAAGAACACCAGCTGCGTTCCGCGCGCCCCGCGACAGCGCCTCCTGCAGCAGCGCGAACCGGCTGACCCCGCCTTCGTCCTGCACCACGATCTCGCCGTCGACCACCGCCTCCCGGCAGGGCAGCGCCCGGAACGCCTCGCCCGAGGTCGCCGTAGCGGTGCGTCCAGTCGAGCCCGCTCCGCGTCACCAGCCGCACGCCGCCGTCCGCGACGAAGGCCATCGTCCGGTAGCCGTCGAGCTTGATCTCGTGCAGCCAGTCGTCGCCGGCGGGCGGGGTCTCGACCGCGCTCGCGAGCTGCGGCGTCAGCCGCTCCGGCCCCGGCCCCTTCACCGCCCCGGAGAGCGCCCCCGGCCGCAGCCGCCCCGGCTTCACCGCCACGGACGCCGGCGGCGGCGCCACCAGCTCCTCGATCCGCCGGCCGCTCTTCACGCTCTCCGGCCGCTCGGCGAGGATGTCGCGCGTCGCGTCCGCCGCCGGATCGCGCTCCTTGAACAGCAGCCAGCTCGGCCGCTTCTCCCCCGGCCGCGGCTTCAGCCGGGTGAGCATCCAGCCGCCGTTGAGCTTGCTCCCCGCCAGCCGGAACTTGAACGCCCCCGACCTCAGGCTTTTCTCCACGTCCTCCATCGGCGCCCAGGTCCCGCTGTCCCAGACGATCATCGGCCCGCCGCCGTACTCGCCCTCCGGGATCACCCCCTCGAAGTCGATGTACTCCAGCGGATGGTCCTCGGTCTCGACCGCCAGCCGCTTCTCGGCCGGATCGAGCGAGGGCCCCTTCGGCACCGCCCAGCTCTTCAGCACGCCCCCGACCTCGAGCCGCAGGTCGTAGTGGTCCGAGCTCGCATGGTGCTTGTGCACGACAAAGCGGTTGCCGCCGTCGCCGGCCCCGCCGCCGACCGGTTCCTGCGTGCGCGAGAAGTCGCGCTTCCCGCGGTACTCTCCGAGCGGCTGCCGCGCCATTCCGCCACGCTAGGGGCGACGGCCCGGACGCGCAATCGGCACGTTAGCCCGTGCCGAAGCCGGGTCGAAGCGACCGGACTTTACCCCTCGATATCAAGGCACAATGACCTCAATGCGCACCTTGCACGGCAGCCCCCGTCGCGATCGGCTCTCCCCCGCGCCAGACCCCCCGCAGCATCAGCTCCGCATCGAGATGCACGCAGTCGGCCGGCACCCCGGCCGCGAGCGATCCCGCCCGGTCCCCGAGCCCCAGCGCCGCGGCGGGCGCCGCCGTCGCCATCCGCAGCGCCTGCGGCAGCGTCAGCCCGACCTCACGCACCAGCACCCGGATCGCCCCGGCGAAGTCGATGTCCGCTCCGGCCAGGGTCCCGTCCGCCAGCGTCAGCCGCCCGTCGCGGCGCCCGATCCGGCGCCCGTCGAGCTCGAACCCCTCGAGGTCGGTCCCCGCCACCGCCATCGCATCGGTGACGAGAAAGATCGCGTCCGTCCCGCGCTTGGCCGCCAGCGCCGCCCGCATCGCGATCGGCGCCACGTGCACGCCGTCGGCGATCAGCCCGGCGCGCACCGCCTCGGCATCGAGCGCCGCTCCGACGAGGCCCGGCTCGCGGTTGCCAAGCTGGCTCATCGCGTTGAAGAGATGCGTCACCATCCCCGCCCCGGCCGCGAAGGCCGCCGCCGCCGCCGCCGCGCCGGTGTCGCTGTGCCCGAGGCTCACCACCACCCCCGCCGCCGCCAGCGCCGCGACCTGCGCCGCGCTCACCGCCTCCGGCGCCACCGTCACGATCAGCGCCGGCAGCCGCGCCGCGGCGTCGACCAGCAGCGCGAGGTCGTCCTCGCGCATCGGCCGGATCAGCGCCGGGTCGTGCGCCCCCTTGCGCCGCGGGTCGAGGTGCGGACCCTCGAGGTGCAGCCCGAGAAACCCCGGCACCCCCGCCGCCGCGGCCGCCACCCCGGCCTCGATCGCCGCCCGCGTCACCTCCGGCCGGCCGGTGATCAGCGTCGGCAGGAGCCCGGTCGTCCCCAGCCGGGCATGCGCCGCGCAGATCGTCCGGATCCCCTCGAGGTCGGGCTGCCCGTTCAGCATCACCCCGCCGCCGCCGTTGACCTGCAGGTCGATGAACCCCGGCGCCAGCACGCCGCCGCCGAGCTCGACCCGCGCTCCCTCCGGCGCCGCGTCGGCCGGCACGATCGCGCCGACCCGACCGTCCTCGACCACGAGCGCCGCGCCGGCGTGCAGCCGCGTCCCGTCGAAGACCGCCGCCCCGACAAACACCGTCACCGCCACCGCATTGCTCCCGCCGCGAGTTCGGGTCGGGGTCAAGGGCGGCGAAGCCGGGGCCGCTGGCGGCCCTTCACCCTTGACGCCGGCCCGACTCGCAGCCGCACCATGGAGGAGGCGCCTTGATGAAGCAGCCGCTTCATCAAGCGCTTCCCAGGCGGATCTTCCCTTTTCTTCCGCCCCCACGCGCCCCGAACTCCTCAGGGCGGCGCGGGCGGAACGCCGCCACGCGCGCGACGCCGACGCGCCGCCTCCGCTCCCTCCGCGCCTGCCGCCGCGGCTCATACCGTCTCCGTGACCTTGCGCAGGTGCGGCGGCGTGTCCGGGTTGAACCCCCGCCGCCGCGCCAGCGCCTCGATGAAGCGATAGAAGCTGACCGCGACCACCAAGGGCGCCGTCAGCGGGTGCACGCCCGCGACCGACGGCAGCGCCCGCACCGGCGCCGCCGCGCCCTCCGCGGTCAGAAACACGTCCGCCCCCTGCCCCGCCAGCCGCTCGGCGGTCACGATCACCTGCGGCAGGGCGGCGTCGGCGACGCCGAGCGCCAGCACCGGGAAATGCGCCTGCACCAGCGCCGCCGGCCCGTGCAGCACCTCCGCCGCCGAGTAGCTCTCGGCATGGATCGCACTCGTCTCCTTGAACTTCAGCGCCATCTCGGCGGCGATGGCGAACCCCGGCCCGCGCCCGAGCACATAGGCCGAATTGGCCCGCGCCAGCCGGTCGGAAAGCTCGCTCCAGTCGCAGGCGAGCGCCCGCTCGAACTGGTCGGGCAAGGCCGCCACCGCGGCGCGGAGTTCCGCATCCTGGGTCCACTCCGCCAGCAGCGCCAGGCCCGCCAGCACCGAGGTCACGAAGGTCTTGGTCGCCGCGACGCTGCGCTCCGGCCCGACGTCGAGCGGCAGCGCATAGTCGGTCGCCGCCGCCATCGGCGAGCCCGCCTCGTTGGTGATGGCGACGGTCAGGGCACCCCCCTCGCCGGCGCTGCGCATCATCTCGACGATGTCGGGGCTCTGCCCGGACTGCGAGATGCCGACGCAGACCGCGCCGTCGAGCCTGAGCCGCCGCTTGTAGACCGAGGCGACCGAGGGGCCGACCGAAGCGACCGGGATCGCGGCCACGAGCTCGACCGCGTACTTCAGGTAGGTGGCCGCGTGATCGGACGATCCGCGCGCGACCG
Source organism: uncultured Alphaproteobacteria bacterium (assembly GCA_963737485.1). Classification (GTDB taxonomy): domain Bacteria; phylum Pseudomonadota; class Alphaproteobacteria; order Rhodobacterales; family Rhodobacteraceae; genus Amaricoccus. The sequence goes on from CAVTSR010000016.1 coordinate 504,703, forward strand.
TCACCATGAGCCGCGGGTCGGCCGCGCGCAGCGCCGCGGCGGCGGCGGCCGTCGCCTTGTGCGAGCGGTCGAGAAAGCGCGCGGCCGCGGCCGGGATCTCCTCGACCTCCGCCTGCATGTGCGTGGGGCTGGTCATGGGCCTGCATCCTTCGGCGCGGGAACGATCGATGCGGAAACCCGGCGTGCACGCCATCGCCGGGGCCCGCGCGGGGCGGCGCTTCGATCCGATGCAAGGGTCCGGGGCGCGCCTCCGCACCGCGCAGGATAGCGGCCCCGGCCGGGATTGAAAGCCACGCCGCCGTGGCGCCCGTCGCGATCACCGCCTAAACCTCCCTCCGGAATCGAAGGAGGACGCGCGGATGCAGTGGACGAACGAACCGCCCGAGTGGGCCGAGTCCGACGGGACGCTCACCGTCGTCACCGGCGCGCGCACCGACTTCTGGCGCCACACCCACTACGGCTTCGTGCGCGACGACGGCCACTTCCGCCACGCCGCGGCCCCGGCCGAGTTCAGCGCCACCGTCGCGTTCCGCGGCGACTACAACGCGCTCTACGACCAGGCCGGGCTGATGCTGCGGCTCGATGCGGCGAACTGGATCAAGACCGGCATCGAGTATGTCGCCGGCCGCCGCATGCTGAGCGCGGTGGTCACGCGCGACGTCTCCGACTGGTCGACGACCCCGATGCCTTCCGACGCCGCCTGGGTCCGGCTGCGGCTCACCCGCATCGGCAGCGCGGTGCACATCCACTGGGCGGCAGACCCCGAGCCCGAGCGCTTCCGGATGTTGCGCCTCGCCTGGTTCCCGGCCGGCGGCGCGGCCGAGGTCGGGCCGATGTGCTGTTCGCCGGAACGCGCCGGCTTCGCCGCCGAGTTCCGGCACTTCGAGATCGGGCCGCCCGTCCCTCCCGAGGAGCAGTGACGGCACTCGGCCGCGCCCGTCAGCCGCGCCCGTCAGCCGCGCCCGAGCGTGCTTTCGCGCAGGACCAGCGCCGGGTCGATCATCGTGACGATGGGCTCGGGCAGCGGGTCGCCCGCGACGACGAGCTCGAGCAGGCGCTCCACCGCGCGACGGGCGATCGTGCCGACGGCGTAGTTGACGCTCGAAAGCGGCGTCGCCGCGTACTCGCCGAACTCGATGTTGTCGAAGCCGCAGATCGCGAGGTCTGCCGGCACCGCCACGTTGGCGAGCTGGCAGGTGCGCATCGCCCCGAGCGCGAGCGAATCGGTGCTGGCGAAGAGCGCGGTCGGCCGCTCGTGCAGCGCGAGCAGCCGCGCGCAGCCGACGCAGCCATGGCCGACGCCGTGGCCGCCGGGATCGACCTCGAGATCGGGATCGGGCGCGATCCCCGCCTCCGCAAGCGCCTGCCGGTAGCCGTCGCGCTTCTCGCTGTTGCCGTGCCGGATCGAGCTGTCGAGGATCGCGATCCGCCGGTGACCGAGCCCGATCAGGTGCGCCACCGCCTTCTGGGCGCCGCGGCGTTCATCGGTGCAGACGAGGTCGAGCCCGCAGTCGCGGCCGCCCGCGAGCAGCACCACCGGCAGCCCCGAGAGCCGCAGACGGCGCACCGCCTCGAGCGCGTCGTGCGTGCGCGGATAGACCAGCATTCCGTCGACCCGGCGCGAGCGGAACATCTCCAGCACGCGGATTTCCTCGCCGGCATCGTTGTTCGAGGCGCCGAAGAGCGTGCCGTAGCCGCGCTCGGCGAGCAGCTGCTCGACGGTCTGCGCCACCCGCGTCAGCACCGGGTTGGTGACGTCGGTCAGCACGAGGCCGATGGTCTTGGTCTCGCGGTTGACCAGCGACTTCGCCACGAAGTTCGGCAGGTAGTTGAGCTCGTCCGCCGCCTCGCGGATCCGCTGCCGCGTCTCGCTCGGGATGCGCTGGCTATCGCGGAGCGCGAGCGAGACGGTGTTGACCGAGAAGCCGGTGCGCGCCGCGATATCCTTCAAACGGACGATCGTCCCCGCCATCCGAAATGACACCCTCCGGCCGACCGCGATGAACGTTAATACACGCAGAGGCCCGGAGCGGCAATCGCTGCAGGGCCGGCAGGATCGGCGTCGAACCGCGCATGCTGGGCAGCGCGGGAAGAATTCCCCGAACCCGCTTGACGTCATGGGGAACCCGAGTGCAGTTTAACGATAATACAATCAACAAGACGGTCGCCAGGACCGCAGGCTGCGCAAGGGGGAGCCGTTGGTCGAGCAGAACTCGGAAATCGCTGGAGAAATCGCGCCCACGCCCGGCGGGGCCGCCGTATGCCCGCCCGGCCGGGACTAGACCGATGCCGCGAGTCACGTTCCAGCATATCGTCAAGACCTACGGGGCGGTGACCGTCCTCGACGACCTCAACCTCTCGATCGACGACGGCGACTTCCTGGTGTTGCTCGGGCCTTCCGGCTGCGGCAAGACCACGCTTCTCAACCTGCTCGCGGGCCTCGCCGAGGTGACCGACGGACGGATCGTCATCGGCGATCGCGACGTGACCGACCTCGATCCCAAGGATCGCGGCCTCGCGATGGTCTTCCAGTCCTATGCGCTCTACCCGACCAAGACGGTGCGCGGGAACCTCCGCTTCGGCCTCTCGGCGGCGCGGCTGAGCGCGGCCGAGGTCGATCGGCGTACCGACTGGGCGGCGAAGGTGCTGCAGATCGAGCCGCTGCTCGACCGCAAGCCCGCGCAGCTCTCCGGCGGGCAGCGGCAGCGGGTCGCGATCGGGCGCGCCCTCGTCAAGCACGCCGACGTGCTGCTGTTCGACGAGCCGCTCTCGAACCTCGACGCCAAGCTCCGCACCGAGATGCGGCTCGAGATCAAGCGGCTGCACGAAGAGCTCAACCCGACGGTCGTCTACGTCACCCACGACCAGATCGAGGCGATGACGATGGCGACGCGGATCGCGGTGATGAACGCCGGCGTCATCCAGCAGTTCGGCACGCCCGACGAGATCTACGAGCGCCCGGCGAACCTCTTCGTCGCCGGCTTCATCGGCGCCCCGGCGATGAACCTCAAGCAGGCGCGGGTCGCCAAGGCAGACGGCAAGGTCGAGGCGGTCTTCGCCTCGGGCACACGCTTCGACCTCGACGGCTACGGCTTCGCGCGCCGGCCGGACGAGGGCGCCGAAATCGTCGTCGGCATGCGGCCCGAGCACTTCGGCGCGCCGGGCAGCGTGCCGGAGGGCGCGGCGGCGGTGTTCGAGCTGCCGATCCTCTACACCGAGCGCACCGGATCGGACGCGACCGGCTACCTCGACTTCGAGGACGGACTGCTCTCGCTCCGGGTCGAGCCCGGCATGGCCGCGGGCCTGTCGTCCGGCCAGCGGGTCGCGGTCGGCTTTCCGCGCGACAAGGCCAACGTATTCGACGCGCGCTCGGGCCTGCGTCTGTGACCGCCGCCGCAAGAACGGAAAGGCAGGGTTGATTTTTCCTGGGGCGCCCCCGCCCCTACCCTGCCGCGCCCGCGCGTCCCCACGCGCGGGCGCACTCTTTCCGGCCCCCCCCGCCACCCGCGGCCCACCGGCGAGGCCTCGGCCTTTCGCCCGACGACGGACATGCTAACCTAGCGCCGCGGACCGGAAGGAAGCAGGCGCCATGGACTTCGACTTCACGCGCCCGACGCGCGCCCCTCGTCGCTCCCGGCCGGCGCCGGATGACGCGGCCCCTGCCGGACCCCCGGACCCTCGCGGCGCTGGCGCGCGAGGTCGAGCACGGCGACCCGATCGCCTGGGGCGGCCTCGCGCTCGACCGCGACACCGTCTACGAGCTGATCGCCTCGCAGATCACCGAGATCTTCGCCCGCTACGAGGCGCAGGGCGTCGCGCAGGAGCGCCAGCGGGTGATCGCGCTCGCGACCGTGGTGAAGCTCACGGTAGAGAACTTCGTGCTGCACCAGCGGCTGATGCGCGACCGCCCGCGCCGGGACTGAGCCGCCCCGGCGGTGCATCTTCTGCGCCGGCCCCCGCTCACCCCGCACCCGCCGCGTCGAGGCGTTTCCGCTCCAGCCTGCGGGCGTGCAGGATAGGCTCGGTGTAGCCGTTGGGCTGGCGCGCCCCCTCGAACACGAGGTCGGCGGCGGCCTGGAACGCGACCGAGCCGGCGAAGTCCGGCGCCATCGGGCGGTAGAGCGGGTCGCCGGCGTTCTGCGCGTCGACCACCGCCGCCATCCGCCGCAGCGTCTCCTCGACCTGCGCGCGGGTGCAGATGCCGTGGCGCAGCCAGCTCGCGATGTGCTGCGACGAGATCCGCAGCGTCGCGCGGTCCTCCATCAGCGCCACGTCGTGGATGTCGGGCACCTTCGAGCAGCCGATGCCCTGGTCGATCCAGCGCACCACGTACCCCAGGATGCCCTGCGCGTTGTTGTCGAGCTCCTGCTGCACCGCCTCGGCCGACCAGTCCGGCCGCAGCGCCACCGGCGGCGTCAGGATGTCGTCGAGCCCGCCGGGCCGCGCCCCGCGCAGCCCCGCCTGCACCGCCGCCACGTCGACCCGGAAGTAGTGCGTCGCGTGCAGCGTCGCCGCAGTCGGCGACGGCACCCAGGCGGTGTTCGCCCCCGCCCGCGGCTGGGCGATCTTCTCCTCGAGCATCGCCGCCATCCGGTCCGGGGCGGCCCACATCCCCTTGCCGATCTGCGCGTGCCCCGGCAGCCCGGCGGCGAGACCCTCGGCGACGTTGCGCGTCTCGTAGGCGCGGTACCAGGCGGCGTCGCGCATCGCCTCCTTGGGGATCGCCGGCCCCGCCTCCAGCGCGGTGTGGATCTCGTCGCCGGTGCGGTCGAGAAAGCCGGTGTTGATGAACACCACCCGGTCGGCGGCGGCGCGGATGCACGCGCCGAGGTTCACCGTCGTGCGGCGCTCCTCGTCCATGATGCCGATCTTGAGCGTCGCCGGCGCCATCCCGAGCACCGCCTCGACCCGCGCCAGCGTCTCGACCGCGAACGCCACCTCCTCCGGGCCGTGCATCTTGGGCTTCACGATGTAGACCGAGCCCGCCGGCGAGTTCGCCCGCCTCCCCCCGGGCCCCACGTCGTGCAGCGCGATCAGCGAGGTGATCATCGCGTCCATGATCCCCTCCGGGATCTCGCCGCCGTCGGCGGTGAGGATCGCGGGATTGGTCATCAGGTGCCCGACGTTGCGCACCAGCATCAGCGCGCGGCCGCGCACCCGGCGGGTGCCGCCGTCCGGCGCCACGTAGTCCCGGTCCGGGTTCAGCCGGCGGGTGAAGCTGCGGCCGCCCTTGGTCACCTCCTCGGCGAGGTCCCCGCGCATCAGGCCGAGCCAGTTGCGGTAGACCGCCACCTTGTCCTCGGCGTCGACCGCCGCGACCGAATCCTCGCAGTCCATGATCGTGGTGATCGCCGACTCGAGCCGCAGGTCGGCGACCTGCGCCGCGTCGCTCGGCCCCGACCGGGGTCTTCGCGTCGATGACGATCTCGATCAGCAAGCCGTGGTTCTCCAGGAGCAGCCGCTCGGGCGCCCCGGCCGGACCGCGGTAGCCGGCGAACTGGCTGGGCGCGGCCAGCGCGACCGGCCGGCCCGCGCCCAGCATCACCTCGAGCGCGCCCTCCGCGACGCGGAAGCCGCGCGCCTCGGCCCAGCCCGCGCGCTCGAGCGGCACCACGTCGTCGAGAAAGCGCCGGCCCCAGGCGACCACCTCCCGCCCCCGCGCCGGGTCGTACCCGCCGCCGCGCGGCCCCGGGATCGCGTCCGTCCCGTAGAGCGCGTCGTAAAGCGAGCCCCAGCGCGCGTTGGCGGCGTTGAGCGCAAAGCGCGCGTTCATCACCGGCACCACCAGCTGCGGCCCGGAGATGCCCGCGATCTCGGGGTCGACGTCGGCGGTGGTGACCGCGAAAGCCGGCCCCGGCGGCAGCAGGTAGCCGATGTCCTCGAGAAAGCCGCGGAAGGCGGCCATGTCCGAGGGCGGCCCGTTCTCGCGGTGCCACGCGTCGATCTCGGCCTGCATCCGGTCGCGCGTCGCGAGCAGCGCGCGGTTGCGCGGCGCGAGGTCCGCGACGATGGCGGCGAAGCCCTGCCACAGGTCCGCGGCCGCGATCCCGGTGCCGGCAAGCGCCTCGCCCTCGACGAAGTCCGCCAGAACCGCGGCCACCTCCAGCCCGGCCCGTGTCACCCGCTGCATCGCATCCCCTCGCCCGCCCTTCGCATCCGCGAAACAGCAAAGCGGCACGGTGGCGCCGCGTCAACGGCGAGCGGCGCGGATGGGGCGGTGCCGACGCGAATTGACGGATCGCCCTGCGGGTGGTAGCTTTTCACCATAGATCACCGGCCTTTATCGCTCGCATTTCGTCGCCAAGCCATTTCGCCAGCTCGTGTCCGTCAGAGAGGAAACGATGCGTCGCCTTTATCTCTTCCTCGGTCTCATCTCCCTTGTGTTGCTCGTATCGCCGCAGGCTCGCGCCCAGAGCGTGCTGAGCCCAGAGTTCGCCGCGACCAACGCCGGCCTGTCGTCGAGCGAGCGCGCCGGGCGGGAAATCTGGATGTTCGCGACCGCCTTCAACGACCGCTTCTTCACCTATTCCTTCCCGCAGCGGCTCGGCGGCGCGATCGACTGGTACGCCATCCTGCGCGCCGACCGCCGCGGCGATCTCTTCCAGGCCTGGGGAGCGATTCCCGACCCCGACTGCTGCATCCCCGGCGATCCGGACTGCCCGGCGCGCTCGCCCGCCGAGACCTACGGCCTGCCCTGGTGCCCCGGCGACGACACGCTGCTCTCCTTCGTCGGCCGCCAGGGTTACCGCGACCCGGCCTGCGACTTCGCCGACGCGCCCTTCGACACCACGACGCCGCAAGGCGCCGTCGACCAGCGGCAGAGCGCCTGCGACCTCGACTTCGGCACCTCGACCGGCGCGCTCGGGCTGCGCAAGTTCCCCAATCCGCGCTTCGACGCCGCCGCCTGGGACAGGATCGGCGGCTGGGACGGCTATGCCAAAATGCTCTCCGCCGACGCGGCCGACCCCGACAGCCGGATGAACCGGCTCTTCGACGGCTCGGTCGAGCCGCCGTTCCGCATCGGCATGGCCTGCGGCGCCTGCCACATCGCCTACGACCCGCTGAAGCCGCCGGCCGATCCGAGCCACCCGGCCTGGGAGAACATCGACGCGCTGGTCGGCAACCAGTACAGCCGCATCTCCAACATGCTCGGCAGCGGGATGTCGCCGCACCGGCTGGAGTGGCAGCTCATCGCCCGGGCGCGCCCGGGGATCGTCGACACCTCGGCGCTGCCGATGGACTTCGTCTCCAACCCCGGCACGATGAACGCGATCATCAACTTCGCCCGCCGCCCGCTGCACACCGCCGAGGTGCTGAAATGGCGCAAGGCCGGGTCCTGCGCCGCCGACGCCGCCCCCGAGGCCTGCTGGTGCGAGCCGGGCCGGCGAGGGCAAGTGCTGGGAGCGCAGCACGAAGACCGAGCAGGTGCCCTCGGTCCTCAAGGGCGGCGAGGATTCGATCGGCTACAACGAGGCGATCCAGCGGGTCTACTTCAACATCGGCTCCTGCTCCGAGCAGTGCTGGCTGAACCACCTGACCGACCTGCGCGCGGTCGATCCCGAGCAGCGCAACTACGGCCAGACGCCGATGGACATCGGCCAGTGCCGGCGCGACTGCGGCTCGTTCCGCGCGATCGAGGACCGGCTCGACGACATCCGCCACTTCTTCCTGACCGCCCGGCCGACCGACCTCTGGCAGGCGCGGGGCTTGGGCTCGCCGCGGGATCTCGAGGTCGCGCTCGATGCCGAGTTCGGCGACGGCGCGGTCGAGCGCGGCCGGCAGGTCTTCACCGAGACCTGCGCCCGCTGCCACTCGAGCCAGCCGGGAAGCACCGATTATCTCGCCACCGACCCGGCCGATCCGACGCTGCAGGCTCGACTGGATGGGCAACGACGAGGTGGCGCTCGCCTCCGAGATCGGCACCTATCCGGGCCGGGCGCTGCATTCGAACCACATGCAGAGCCGGGTCTGGGCGCAGTACGCGGCGGCGGCCGAGAAGGCGCGCCCGGTCGATGCCACCCGGCCGGAGGTGATGAAGGGCGGCGGCCGCGGCTACTACCGCAACATCTCGCTGCTCTCGGCCTGGGCGCACGCGCCCTTCATGCACAACAACGCGATGGGGCCGGAGATCTGCGGCACGCCGGGCGCCGGCTCGCCGCAGTTCTATTCCTCGCCCTACGTCGACGCCGCCGGGGGGCCGCTCGCCGATCCGCCGCCCTGCCTGCCCTACGACCCCAGCGTCGAGGGGCGCTACAAGCTCTACGTCGCCTCGATGCAGGAGCTCCTGAACCCCGACAAGCGCATCCCGAAGATGTTCACCCTCGACCGCCCGATCGTCATCGACATCGCACCGAAGCTCGACATCCTCGGCCACGACCTCGGGCTGAGCCTGACCGTCCCGGCCGGCTTCCCGGCGGTCGACGTCAACTCGCTGCGCTACAAGGACCTGATCCAGGACCTCGTGCTCGTCGACCGCGATCCCGGCGCGTTCGAGGCGAGGTATGCGACGCTGCTCTCGGCCGAGGAGCGGCAGGAGCTGCGCGACGGCCTGCTGTCGATCCGCGCTGCGCTGCTCGGCCAGGCGGCGATCGGCACCATCGAGCTCGTCGCCGGGCACAAGGAAGCGGTGGTGGGAGCGGGTGCAGGATCTGACGCTGCAGGTCGGCAACGACTTCGTGCAGCGCTTCTACTCCAACCTCCTCGAGCACCAGGAGAACGCGGGCCACGCCTTCGGCGAGGGGCTGAGCGAGCGAGACAAGAAGGCGCTCATCGCCTTCGTGGCGACCCTTTGAGGCGGCGGGGATGATCGAGCGCCTGCTCCGCCTCCTCGTCGGCATCGCGCTGGTGCTGCTGCTGGCGGTCGCCGTGCTCTGGGGCCTGCGGCTCGCGGGCTACGGCTACCTGATCGCCGCCTCGCAGGGGACCCCGGCCCCGGTCCGCCCCGACATCCCCTTCGCGCCGCTGACCGACCCGAGCCTGCACGACCCGGACGATCCGACCAAGATCTTCCGCGTCGATCTCGCCGCGGTCGAGCACGACTTCCCGCTCACCCGCAGCCAGCGCGCGGCGCTGACCCCGGCCAACGTCCTCTCGCTGAACCAGGAGGAGGTCGACCAGCTCTACGCCCGGCTGACCGCCGGTCCGATCCCCGACGGCCCCTACCTGGGTGATCTCTTCTTCGCCCGCGGAGAGACGCTGAAGCCGCGCCTCGAGGAGATCCTCGGTGGCCTGCAGGGCCGGATCGCCGGCGAGAAGGTCGAGGACCTCGAGGCCGCTCGGCCGCGCGCTCTGGAAGGGCAAGATCTTCTACCGCGACCAGCGGATCCTGCGGAACTTCATCGAGGACTTCCGCCCGCTGCGCCCGCTGATCGACGATCCCGACAAGCTGCAGAAGGCGACCGTGCCGCGCGAGGGCCTGCTGAGCTACATCCTGCCCACCACCGACGTCTGGCTGCTCTTCCCGGCCAAGCTCTACTGCGGGCAGAGCCTGCTCGACGCCCGCCGCGAGTCGGTCATCATCGACTACGGCTACACCGACGACCTGCCCGGCTATCAGGCGCACCCCGACGCGCTCGCCGGCCGCAACGGGCTCCGGATCCGCGACGAGATCCGGATGATCCGCCCCGGCTTCTACCTCGGGCGGGCCTACACCGACCGGATCTTCCTCCTGAACTTCATTCTCTACAACGACGAGGTCGCAAAGGCCGGGCTCGACGGCTTCGCAAGCGGGAACGAGGTGGCCGAGGATTGCTGGACCGGCGAACAGGACCGCACCGCCGAAGGCGGCTGAGCGCCGCGGCCGTGCTGGCCGCGCTCCTCGCCGCCGCCCCCGCGGCCGGCGCCGCACCCGCACTGCTGCCGGTCCCCCTCGGCCCCGACGCCCCGCCCGCCGGCGCGCCGCCCCTCGACGCGCTCTTTCCCGACGGCCTGCCGCATCCCTTCGACGCCCTCCTCGACGCGCTCCGCGCCCGCGTCGGCCCCGAGAACGTCGCCACCGCCCTTCTCCCGCTCGGCCGGTCGCTGCAGCGCTTCGCCGCCGCCCCCGACTACTTCGCCTCGCCCCGCCTCGTCGTCGCGGTCACCGGCGACCGCGCCGCCGGCCCGGGCGACCCCCGCCTCGCCGACCGGCTCTTTCTCGGCTACCTGCCCGCCGCCGACGTGATCGAGGCGATCAGCTACAACCCGGCCGCCGGCCGCTTCGAGTTCGAGGAGGTGGTCGGCTATTCCACCGGCGCCGTCCCCGCCCCCGCCGAGCGCCGCGTCTGCCTCGCCTGCCACCAGGCCGGCGGCCCGATCTTCTCCCGCCCGCTCTGGAGCGAGACCAACGCCAACCCCGCGATCGCCGCCCGCCTCGCGCCGCTCGGCGCCAGCTTCCACGGCGCCCCGGTCCGCCAGACCGTCGACGGCCTCGAGGCCTTCGACGCCGCCACCGACCGCGCCAACCGCATCGCGCTCGCGAACTGGCTCTGGGCGCAGGCCTGCCCCGACCCCGCCTGCCGCGCCGCCCTGCTCACCGCCGCGCTCCGCCTCGGGCTGACCGGCACCGGCGCCCTGCGCCGCCCGCCTTCCCGCAGGCCGCCGCCGCGCTTCCCCGACGGCGTCGCCATCGTCTCCCCCGACCTGCCGAACCGCGATCCGCTGCTCGGCAACGACGCCGGCGACAGCCTGCAGGCCACCGGCGCCCTCGATCCCGAGACGCCGCGCGGCCCGCTCCTCATCTGGCGCCCCGGCCCCGACGGCCTCGCCACCGCCGCCGGCCGCCATCGCCGCCGAACTCTCCCCCGGCGACCTCGCCTGGCTCGACGCCCGCCTGCGCGCCCGCCCCGCGGCGCAGCGCCGCCTCCCCCTCGCCTGCCGCGTCACCGACGCGCCCGCTCCCCGGCGGCAGCCGCGAGACCCGCTTCGCCTGCGACGGGCGACGGCGCCCGGCTCACCGGCCACGTCAGCGCCGACCGCCCCGGCCGGCTCACGCTCGCCCTGCCCGGCCTGCCCCGCCAGCCCGATCTCGCGCTCGCCCCGGCGGCGCCCCCGCGCGTCCCCGGCGGCCGCGCCGCCGACGGCAGCCGCATCGAGGCGCTGAGCGTCGCCCCCGCCGGCGCGCTGACCCTCGGCGACGACTTCGCGCCCCTCGCCCGCGCCCTCGCCGCCGCCGCCCCGCAGGCGCCCGCGCTCGCCGCCAGCGGCCCTTTCCCGCGCGCGGCGCTGCTGACCCTGATCGCGACCCTCACCGGAGATGGCGATGGCTGAGCCCGACGACGACCACGGCGACGTCCTCGCCTGGCTCAGCCGCACGCTGGTCTGGCTGAGCCTGCTCCTGCTCTTCACCGGGCTCGCCGCCGGCGCCTACTTCGCCTGGCGGCTCACCCGCGACGAGGCCGAGACCTTCGCCGACCCGGTGGCGCAGTTCAAATACGGCTCGACCGGCGGCGACCGCAACTTCGGCCTCCCCTACGCGATGTGGCAGGTGATGCCGACGCTCTTCCGCGACCTGATGCCCCCGGGCCGCGAGGACGAGGGCTGGGCGGCCTTCGGCTTCATCGTCGAGGACCCCGCCGACCTGCCGCCCGAGCTGCACCACCCGCGCCCGGTCGGCACCTCGCTGCGCAACACCATGGGGCTCGACCGCATCTTCCTCAACTGCGCCGGCTGCCACGCCGGCAGCGTCCGCACCGGCGAGACCGGCAAGCCGCTCGTCGTCGCCGGGATGCCGTCGAACACCGTCGATCTCTCCGCCTTCCAGGGCTTCCTCGCCAAGGCCGCCGTCGACGAGCGCTTCAGCGCCGACCGCTTCCTCGCCCAGATCGACGCCGAGGGCATCCCGATCGACCTCGTCAACCGCCTCGCCATCCGCTACGTCGGCGTCGGCCTGGTGCGCGAGCGGCTCCTCGCCATCGTCGACCGCTTCGAGGCGTTCGTGCACCACGAGCCGACCTTCGGCCCCGGCCGCTTCGACACCTTCAACCCGGCCAAGGCGCTGCTCAACTGGAACCTCGCCGACCTGCCCGAGCGCGAGCGGATCGGCGTCGTCGACTTCCCCTCGGTCTTCATGCAGGACGCGAAGACGGGCATGCAACTGCACTGGGACGGCAACAACACCAAGGTCTCCGAGCGCAACCGCTCGGCCGCCTTCGGCACCGGCGCCACGCCGCCGATCCTCGACCGCGCCTCGCTGAAGCGGATGGAGGACTGGCTCGCCACCGCCGAGCCGCCGAAGTTCACCGACGTCTTCCCCGCCCAGTTCGACGCCGCCCTCGCCGCCGAGGGCGCGCCGGTCTACGCCCGCGAATGCGCCGCCTGCCACGGCGCGTCGGGGCGCGACTTCAGCGGCGCCTACGTCGGCAAGGTCACCCCCATCGCCGAGATCGCCACCGACCGCGGCCGGCTCGACAACTACACCCGCGACCTCGCGGTCAACCAGAACCAGCTCTACGCCGGGTTCGGCGACGAGCGCTTCCAGACCTTCCGCAAGACCGGCGGCTACGCCAACGCCCCGCTCGACGGCCTCTGGCTGCGCGCGCCCTACCTGCACGACGGCTCGGTGCCGACCCTCGAGGCGCTGCTCGAACCGCCCGACGAACGCCCGCAGATGTTCCTGCGCGGCTACGACGTCTACGACCCGCGCGCGATGGGCTTCGTCAGCGACCCCGCCCGCATCGACCCCGCGCTCTGGCCGCGGCTCTTCTGCTACGCCACCGACGCCGCGGGCCTCGCTTCCTGCCCGGCCGGCGCCCCGCCGATGAACGGCGCCTGCGCCGCCGGACCCTGCCGCGGCAACGGCAACGGCGGCCACCTCTACGGCACGGCGCTCGCCCCCGACGACAAGCGCGCGCTGATCGAATTCCTCAAGACCTTCTGACGGAGACCCGCGATGGCCAAGACGAACGCCGGCCCCTGGTACCACGTCCTGCGCATCGCCGCCGTGCTTCTCGTCCTGGTCGCGGTTGGCGGGGTCTACGTCTGGTACAAGGCCTTCCGCACCGTGCCGCAGGAGGTCTGCGGCGACGTCGAGCCCTCGCGCCGCGCCGCCCTCTGCGCCGACCCGGCCGAGGAGCGCTTCAAGTACGGCTCGCTCGGCGCGGAATGGGAGCAGGGCATCCCCTACCCGATCTTCCACGTGATGCCGCGGGTCTTCGCCGACCTGATGCCCGGCCCCGGCGGCTACCGCGCCTTCGGCATCCCCTGGGAGGAGGGCCGCGAGCTGCCGGTCGGCTTCTCGAAGAAGACCGTGGGCTTCGAGCGCGTCACCCAGACCTGCGCCATCTGCCACGCCGCGAGCTACCGCACGAGCCCCGACGCCGCCCCGGTGATCGTGCCGACCGGCCCCTCGCACACGACGAACGCGATGGCCTTCCTCGACTTCCTGCAAGCCGCCGCCAGCGACCCGCGCTGGTCGGCCGACGGGATGATGCCCGAGATCGAGCGCAACTTCGACCTCGGGATCGACGACAAGCTGATGTACCGCTTCGTGATCATCCCGATCGCGAAGCAGCGCATCCTCGAGCAGGCGCACGACTTCGCCTGGATCCACACCCACGGCCGCCCGGCCTGGGGGCCGGGCCGCGACGGCCCGTTCAACCTCACCAAGTTCAACCTGCTCGGCCTGCCCGACGACGACACCGTCGACAACGCCGACTTCCCCTCGATCTGGAACGCCGGCCTGCGCGAGGGCACCTCGCTCAACTGGGCCGGCGAGACCCAGGACCCGCTCGCGGTCTACATCAACTCCGCCCTCGGCATCGGCGCCCCGCCCGCGACGGTGCAGGCGGACATGCTCAAGCACCGCGACTACCTGCGCGCGAAGCAGCCGCCGCCCTACCCCTTCCCGATCGACCAGGCGCTCGCGGCGCAGGGCCAGGCGATCTGGGCGTCGAACTGCGCCGAATGCCACGCGCCCGGCGGCGCCCGCTTCGGCCGCGCGATGCCGATCGACGAGATCGGCACCGACCGCGAGCGCTTCGACACCTGGACCCAGGCCGACGCCGACGCCACCAACGCCAAGGCGCACGAGCTCGGCGTCGAGCGCAAGGCGATGGTCAAGGACATCGGCTACGCCAGCCAGCCGCTCGACGGCATCTGGCTGCGCGCGCCCTACCTGCACAACGGCGCGGTGCCGTCGCTGACCGCCCTTCTCGATCCGCCTTCGGCGCGCCCGACCAGCTACTGGCGCGGCTGCGACATCTACGATCCGAAAAACGTCGGCTTCCGCACCACGCCCTCCGACGACGACTGCCCGCGGCTCTTCCTCTTCGACACCGGCGCGCGCGGCAACGGCAACGGCGGCCACGTCTACGGCACGAGCATGTCCCCCGCCGACAAGGCGGCCCTGATCGAGTACCTCAAGACACTGTAGGCCGGGAGGGCGGCAGCTTCCGCCCCCCGGACGGAAGCCGCCAGAATGTCGGAATTCGTTAAAATGCGATGAATCTTTTTCGGAACAATCGTTCCATATCAGACACTTACCGATCTGCTCGCACGCGAGCAGTGCGAGCAGGATCTCAGCCCGGCGGCCGGTCGAAACCCGCAGGAGGATGCGCCCGGGCCGAGCCCTTCGCCTCGAGCCGGGCGGCGGCGCGCAGGCACAGATCCTCGCGCCAGGGAGCCGCGATCAGCTGCACCCCGATCGGCATCGCCCCGGGCTCGAACACCGGCACCGTCGCCACCGGCAGCCCGATCGCCGAGAACGGCTGCGCCAGCAGCCCCAGGTTCGGCCGCACCGGCAGCGTCCGCCCCCCGAGCTCGAAGCTCTTCTGCCCGATCTCCGGCGCGGTGAACGGCGTCGCCGGCGCCAGCACCAGGTCGACCTCGCGAAACATCGCGAGCATCCGTTCCAGCCACCACCGCCGCACCCGCTGCGCCCGCACCACCCAGGCCGCCGGGACGAGCGCCCCGGCGAGGAAGCGATCGCGGGTATCGGGATCGAAGTCTTCCGCCCGCGCCCGCAGCCGGCCGAGATGAAACGCCGCCCCCTCGGAGTTGGTGATGAGATACGCCGCCGCCCGTCCCGCCTCCGCTCCGTCGAGATCGACCGCCCGCACCTGCGCCTCGCCCGCGAGCGTCGCGCCGGCGCGGCCCAGCGCCGCCGCCGCCTCAGGCCCGGCGTTGTCGGCGAAGAACCCGCCGGCGATCCCGACCCGCAGCCCGCCGACCCCCTGCGCCAGCGTCGGCAGCGTCGGCGCCGGCGGGCGCGGCGCCCATGCATGATCGGCGCGATCCTCCCCCTGCAGCGCATCGTAGGCGAGCGCGAGGTCGCGCGCGGTACGGGCGAAGGGTCCGAGATGGTCGAGGCTGTCGACGAAGGGAAACGTGCCCGAGCGGCCGAGCCGCCCGTAGGTCGGCTTCAGCCCGAAGATGCCGCAGAGCGAGGACGGCACCCGGATCGAGCCGTTGGTGTCCGAGCCGAGCGAGACCGGCGCCAGCCCGGCCGCGGTGGCGGCGCCGCAGCCCGACGACGAGCCGCCGCTCATCCGCGCCCGGTCGTGCGGGTTGCGGCAGGCGCCGTCGTGGGCGTTCTCGCCGGTGAAGTCGTAGGCGAATTCGCCCATGTTGAGCGCGCCGACGAGCACCGCCCCCGCCGCCTGCATCCGGCGGAGCAGAAAACCGTCGCGCGCGGCAGGCGGCAGCTCGCGGTTGATCTTCGAGCCCGCGCGGGTCGCGAGGCCGGCAACGTCGAAGAGGTTCTTCACCGCGAACGGCACCCCGGCCAGCGGCCCCACCGGCCTGCCCGAAGCGACCGCGGCGTCGATCGCCGCCGCCTCGCGACGGGCGCGCTCGGCGGTCACGTCGGTGTAGGCGTTGATGCCGGGATTGTCGGCGGCGATCCGCGCCAGCGCCGCCTCGGCGACCGCCGCGGCGGTGACGTCCCCCTTGGTCACCGCCGCGGCGATCGCCTCGGCGCTGGCCCATCGGCCGGGCGGTTCGGTCAAGCTTCCGGCTCCGGGTCGGGCAACCGGTAGACCGGCGCGAGATCGAGCAGGGTCTCGTCGAGCGGCACCGCCGCGACGACCGCCGCCATCTCGCGCGCGATGCCGAGAAAGCGGGCGACGCCCGGCCGCTGGCCGGGCGTGAGGGTCAGGCCGACCTGCGCCGCCAACGCGTCGAGGTCGGCGTCGCCGCCGTTCATTCCGCCGGCTGCGCCGCCAGCGGCGCCGGTTCGAACACCGGCACGGCGTTGAGCCGCGAGCAGACCAGGAGGAAGGCCGCGACCATCGCGTAGCCGAGCGCGACCGCCGGCGTCACGTCGATGCCGAGCGCAGGACCGTGCATGAAGCCGAAGAAGGTGAGCACCGCCCCGGCGAAGGCGAAGGCGGCGGCCTTGCGGAACTCGTGCTCGATGATGAAGACCGCCACCGCAGCGAGGATCAGGCCGGTCAGGATCGCGCCGTTGCCGAGGATCGCGAGCCCGTCGTAGAGCACGCCGCCGCCCGCCATGTTCGCCACGAGGTCCGGCGTGACCTGCACGCCCGCCGCTCCGAGCGCGCCGTCGATCATCGTCTTGCCCCAGGCGGCGATGTTCGGCAGCAACGCCAGCACGATCGCCGGCGCATGCTTGGCCGGCGTGGTCTGGAAGGCCTGCGCGCCGATCAGCATGCCGATGTAGAGCAGGATCGGCGAGATCGCGACCACCGGCACCAGCGCGAGCAGCACCGCGACGATGCCGAACCAGCAGAGCACGACCACCATGATCCCGGTGGCGAAGGAGTAGCCGATGCGGCCGCCCATCGCCTTCCAGCCCGGGTGGCCGATATAGACCGCGTTGATGAACGGGTTGCCCATCAGGCAGCCGATCAGGCTGACGATGCCGTCGGCGGTCAGCACGCGGGTGGTCGGGTAGTGGTCGCCCGCCGCCTCGGCGCTCTCGACGTTGTCCATCGCCTCGACGAGGTCGTAGATGCCGAACGGGATCGCGGTGACGAGGATGACGCCGAGGTACTGGAAGCCGTTGAAGACGTTGTCGACTGCCGGGATCGGCAGCGAGAAGCCGAAGTTGGAGAACGCGGCGCCGATGCCGCCGACCGAGAGCCCGCCGAGCGGGAAGCCGAGCGCCGCCGAGCCCCAGGCGATGATCATGCCGAAGACGATCGCCACCAGCCCGGCGGGGATGCCGCGCGGATAGCGCATGCCGCCGAACCAGGCGACGAGGATGATCGCGAAGCAGAAGATCCCGATCGCCGGCGTCAGGAACATGTCGAGTGCCGGCCGCATCGAGATGAAGGCGATCGAGACGCCCGCGAGCGTGCCGAGCAGCGCCGCGCGCGGGGTGATGTGCCGGATCCAGGGGGCGACGAAGCCGCCGATCATCAGGATGAAGCTCTGGAAGAACACCCAGACCAGCCCCGCCTCCCAGCCCTGCACCGGGTCGCCGGTGGCATTGGCGATCGGCAGCATGATCACGAAGGTGACCACGAACATGTGCGGCACCGAGATGCCCGAGGGCAGCGCGCAGACGTCGTCGCGGCCGGTCTTCTTGGCCAGCTGGTAGGCGAGCCAGGCATAATATCCGGTCGACAGGAACATCATCAGGCCGAGCGCGGGCAGGATGCGGCCGAAGACGAGCTCGGGCGGCATCTTCAGCACGAACTGCAGGAGGCCGGTCAGCACCAGCAGGTTCACGAGGATGTTGGTGCCGAAGCCGAAGAGCGCGTTCCAGTCGCCCGGCGTCCAGAGCTTGGGGGTCTTCTGCATGTCCCTCTCCTGTTGTTTCAGGCCGCCGCGCGGACGCCGTCGAGCGCCCGGGCGAAAGCGGTGCTGTCGCTGACCCAGCCGAAGATCCCGCCCTGGGCCTTGATCATCTCGAGCCCGATGCGATGGAATTCCGGGAAGTAGGAGGCGCAGGCGTCGCCGAGGGCGACGCAGCGGTAGCCCCGGTCGTTGCCTTCGCGGATCGTGGTATGGACGCAGACCTCGGTGGTGACGCCGCAGACCATCAGCGTGTCGATGCCGTTGTTCTTCAGCACCTGCTCGAGGTCGGTCTGGTGGAAGGCGCCCTTGCCCGGCTTGTCGATGACCGGCTCCCCTTCGGCGGGATAGAGCGCGTCGACGATGTCGTGGCCGGGCTCGCCGCGGACGAGGATGCGGCCCATCGGGCCGGGATCGCCGATCCGCTTCGATGGCGCGCCGCGGGCGATCTTGGCCGGCGGCGCGTCCGAGAGGTCCGGCCGGTGGCCCTCGCGGGTGTGGACGACGAGCACGCCCGCCGCGCGGGCCGCGGCGATCGCGGCGGCGCAGGGCCCGACCGCCCGCTGCAGCAGCGAGACGTCGTTTCCAAGCGCTTCGCCGAACCCGCCGGGTTCGAGGAAGTCGCGCTGCATGTCGATGACGACGAGCGCCGTCGCGGCAGGATCGAAGCCGATTGCGGCGGGTTCTGCGGAAAGAAGGATTTGCGTCATTCGGTATGTCCCTCTCGACGATGGGGGCCGACTGTCACCTTGGTCCGGGCGAAACCGCCGCCTTGTCCAGCCCCCAGGACGACCCATCGCCGCATTTTTGGGATTGCATGTAATCTTGCATGCAATTTAATCATGCGGTGGCTGGTTTTTGGTCCCTTTCCCGACCCGAAGCGCGAAAGGAGCGTGCATGGAAATCGACGTCCCCGAGGTCGTTGCCGAGATTCGCCGGTCGTTCGACGCTTACGAAGCCGCGCTGATGGCAAACGACGTGGCCGCGCTGAGCGACTTCTTCTGGCGCGACCCTCGCGCCGCGCGGATGGGCGGCGACGGCAACCTCTACGGCTGGGACGCCATCTCCGGCTTTCGCAAGGGCCGCGACGTCAGCGACGTCGCGCGCACGCTGGGGCGAGTCGAGATCCACGCCTACGGCACGGATCTCGGCACCGCGACCGCCGAATACCGCCGGCTCGCTTCGGGGCGGTCCGGCGCGCAGAGCCAGACCTGGGTCCGCTTTGCGGAGGGCTGGCGCATCGTCGCCGCGCATGTCAGCCTCGCCCCGCCACCTGCAGGGGACGCCAGCCGATGACGCGACGAAAGCCGGCCGAGACGCGCACCAGCCGGCTGGCCCGCGCGCTCTCGGACGAGATCGTGGCCGGCCGGCTCGGACCGGGGGTGCGGCTCGACGAGCAGTCGCTCGCCGACCGGTTCGGCCTGTCGCGCACGCCGGTGCGCGAGGCTCTCGGGCAGCTTTCGGCGATGGGGCTGGTGGAGAAGCGCCCGCACCGCGGGGTCGTGGTCGCGGCGCTGAGCGTCGAGAAGCTCACGCACATGTTCGAGGTGATGGCGGAGCTCGAGGCGCTCTGCGCCCGCCTCGCCGCCCGCCGCATGTCCGCGATCGAGCGCGAGGAGCTGGAGGCCGAGCATGCCTCGACCGTCGAGCTCGCCCGCACCGGCGATTTCGAGCGCTACGAGACCGCCAACCGGGCGTTCCACCGGTCGGTCTATCTCGGCTCGGGCAACCCGATGCTGGTCGAGACCGCCGACGATTTCCGCCGCCGGATCAATCCCTTCCGCCGGGCGCAGTTCCATGTCGAGGGCCGCATCGCGCAAAGCTTCGCCGAGCACGGCGGCATCGTCGCGGCGATCTTGCAGCGCGACGAGGAGCTGGCCTATCGCCGGATGCGCGAGCACCTCCTGACGGTTCGCGACGCTTCCGAGGCCTTCGTGTCCGGCCGCTTCCAGATGGAACACATCTGAACCGCCCGCCCGCCCGCCGGACGCGTGGGCCCACCCCCGCCTGCAGGAAAGGAGACCGATGCCGGAACAGTCTTTCGAGGTCGGCGCGCTGCATGCGGCCTACGCGGCGGGCGCCTCGCCCGCGGCGATCGTCGATGAGGCCTTCGCCCGGATCGCAGCGGCCGAGGATCCCGGGATCTTCATCCATCTCGAATCGGCGGAAGCGGTCCGCAAGGCGGCCGCGGCGCTCGGCTCCTACGATCCGGCGCGGCCGCTCTGGGGCGTTCCGGTCGCGGTCAAGGACAACATCGACGTCGCAGGACAGCCGACGACCGCCGCGTGTCCGGCCTTTGCCTACACCGCCACCGAGGACGCCGCGGCGGTCGCCGCACTTCGCCGCGCCGGGGCGCTGATCCTCGGCAAGACCAACCTCGACCAGTTCGCGACCGGCCTCGTCGGCGTCCGGACGCCCTACCCGGTGCCGCGCAATCCGCACGACCCGACGCGAATTCCCGGCGGCTCGAGCTCCGGCTCGGCGGTCGCGGTCGCGCGCGGCATCGTCAGCCTCGCGCTCGGCACCGACACCGCCGGTTCCGGGCGGGTGCCGGCGGGGCTGAACAACATCGTGGGGCTGAAGCCGTCGCTGGGGCTCGTCTCTACGCGGGGCGTCGTCCCCGCCTGCCGCACGCTCGACTGCGTCTCGATCTTTGCGCTCTCCGTCGCCGACGCCTGGACCGGCCTTGGCGTGCTCGCCGGCTTCGATCCGGCCGACCCGTATTCGCGACCGTTTCCCCGACCCGCGCTCGAGCCATTGCCCGCGTCGCTGCGCCTCGGGGTGCCGGATGCCGCATCGCGCCGCTTCTTCGGCGATGGCGCGGCCGAAGCGGCTTTCGATGCGGCGCTCGCCGATCTGGCGCGGATCGGCGCCGAGACGGTCGAGCTCGACTTCACACCGCTCTTCGCGGTCGCGGCATTGCTCTACGAGGGGGCCTGGGTGGCCGAGCGGCAGGCGGCGATCGCGGACTTTCTCGCGAGCGCGCCGGCCGATGCGCTGCATCCGGTGACCGCCGGGATCATCGGCGGCGCCGAGGGGCTGAGCGCGGCCGACGCCTTCCGCGGGCTCTACCGGCTGCAGGCGCTGCGCCGCGAGGCGTCGGTGCTGCTCGGCGGGGTGGACGGGCTCGTGGCTCCGACCGTCCCGCGGTTCTTCACGCGCGACGACCTCGAAAGGGATCCGCTGGGACCGAACAGCCAGCTCGGCAGCTACACCAACTTCGTCAACCTGCTCGACCTCTGCGGGCTCGCCGTCCCGACCCGGGCCCGCCGCGACGGCCTTCCCGGGGGGGTCACGTTGATCGCTCCCGCCGGCCGCGACGGGCTCCTCGCGATGATCGGCGACGCCCTGGCACGCGAGGTCGACGTGCCGCTGGGCGCTACCGGCTGGCGTGCCGGCGCGAAGCTTCCGGCCGCAACCAGACCGGATCCGGGCGTCACCCTGGCGGTGGTCGGAGCCCACATGCGAGGAATGCCGCTCAATTCCGAGCTCACGGCGCTCGGCGCCAGCTTCCTGCGCACGCAGCGGACCGCTCCGGAATACCGGCTGTTCGAGCTGCCGGGAACCGTGCCGCCCAAGCCGGGGCTGCTGCGGGTGGGGCGCGAGGGATCGGCGATCGAGATCGAGCTCTGGCGGCTCGACACCGCCGCCTTCGGCCGGCTGGTCGCCGGCGTTCCGGGGCCGCTCACGATCGGCGACGTCCGGCTTGCCGACGGCGCCTCCGCGAAGGGCTACCTTGCCGAGGCGGCAGGGGTCAGCGGAGCGGCGGACATCTCGGACTACGGCGGCTGGCGCGCCTACGTTGCGGCCGTCGGCTGATGCGGCGGCGACCCTGCTTGCCGCCATCGCGGCATTGTGCGAAAGACCGGCGACTTTTCCGGAGCACGTGCTTGCAAGACGCTGATTTTCGGACCCTGTCCGGTCCCCATGCCGCCATCGGAGCTGGCAATTGAACCCGATTGTCGAGACCGACGACCTCGCCCGCTTCTGCGCCGCCGCCGCCGAAGGTGCGTATGTGACCGTCGATACCGAGTTCCTGCGCGAGCGCACCTACTACGCCCAGCTCTGCCTGGTCCAGCTCGCCCGTCCCGGCACCACCGACGAGGGAGCCGTGCTGGTCGACACGCTGTCGGACCGGCTCTCGCTCGAACCGCTCTTCGAGCTCTTTCGCAACCGCAACGTGGTCAAGGTGTTCCATGCGGCGCGGCAGGACCTCGAGATCTTCCAGACGATGGCCGGTGTCATCCCCGAACCGTTCTTCGACACCCAGGTCGCGGCGATGGTCTGCGGTTACGGCGATCAGGTCGGCTACGAGACGCTGGTGCGGCAGATCGCACGCGCCTCGATCGACAAGTCCTCGCGCTTCACCGACTGGAGCCGCCGGCCGCTCAGCGCGGCGCAGATGACCTACGCGCTGGCCGACGTGACCTACCTGCGGCAGATCTACGAGGTGTTGTCGCGCCGACTGGAGGAGACCGGACGCGGCGCGTGGGTGCAGGAGGAGCTGGCGGTCCTGATCGACCCCGCCACCTACCGCAGCGAGCCGGAGGACGCCTGGACAAGGATCAAGACCCGCTCGACGGCGCCGCGCTTTCTCGCGGCGCTGCGCGAGCTGGCCCGGTTGCGCGAGACCCTGGCACAGACCCGCAACGTCCCGCGCGCCCGGATCCTCAAGGACGATGCGCTGGTCGAGCTCGCCGCCAACCGTCCCCGCACGCCGGAGGAGCTGTCCAAGTCGCGGCTTCTGCTGCGCGAGGGGCGGCGCGGCGACGTGGCCGACGGCATCCTGGCCGCCATCGCCGCGGCAGAGGCGATCCCCGCATCGCAGGTGGCGCCTGCCGCGGAGCAGCCGGCGCGCAAGCCGGGATCCGAGGCGCTCTCCGACCTCTTGCGGGTGCTCCTGAAGGCGCGGGCCGAGACCGAAGGGGTGGCGCAGCGGCTGATCGCATCGAGCGCCGATCTCGATGCCATCGCCGCCAGCGAGACCGCCGACGTGCCGGCGATGCACGGCTGGCGCCATGAGGTCTTCGGCCGGGACGCGCTGCGCCTCAAGCGCGGCGAGATCGCGCTCTCCGCCGACGGCCACGCGATCAAGGTCGTGCCGCTGGGCTGACCGCGGGTGCGCCCGAGTGCAGCGGAAGGGCGGTGGTGTTCTTGATCTCTTCCATCGAAAGGGCGGAGGTCACGTTGAAGATCGAGACGTCCTTGATCAGGGCGCGGTAGAAATCGTCGTAGCCGCGGGCGTTGGTCACCCGGACCTTGAGGATGTAGTCGATGTCCCCGGCCAGACGATGCGCCTCGAGCACTTCCGGCCGCGACTGGACGGCATGGAGAAACCGGTCGAGCCAGTCGGCATCGTGCTGCGAGGTCCGGATGAGGACGAAGAAGCAGCTCTCGAGCCCGAGCTTCTCGGGATCGAGCACCGCGACTTCGGCGCGGATCACCCCCGAGGCCCGCAGCTTGCGGATTCGGTTCCACACCGGCGTCTTCGAAGCCCCCACCCGCCGGGCGATTTCGTCGAGCGGGAGGTTCGCATCTTCTTGCAGGATCGCGAGAATGTTCCGATCGAGATCATCCAGTGCGGCAGCCATTCCATTCTCCTCCAGCGAGATAGAATTCCTTCCCGCTAGGTGAAGTGTATCAGGATGTTATCCTTATTTGAAGCCAAGGATTGAGACATTAAAGGAAAATGTCCTATCTTTAGCGCTCGACGAGCAACCAGGGCCAAGGGCATGCGACACTATCCGGTTTTCCTCGATCTGCGCGACCGGAAGGTGGTCGTGGCCGGTGCCGGCGCGGTGGCCGAGGCGAAGCTGCGGCTGCTCCTGAAGACCGAGGCCGAAGTTCTGGTGTTCGGGGCCGCGCCGAGCGCGGCGGTGCGTCGCTGGGCCGCCGCGGGCCGGATCCGCCTTGCGGAACGCGACCTCGAGCCCGCGGATCTGGACGGGGCGGCACTTGTCTACGGCGCGACCGGCGATGATGCGGCCGACGCCCGGGTGGCCGGGATCGGGCGGCTCGCCGGCGTCCTCGTCAATCTCGTCGACAATCTCGAGGCCAGCGATTTCATCACCCCGGCGATCGTCGACCGCGACCCGGTCACGGTCGCGATCGGGACCGAAGGCGCCGCCCCGGTGCTGGCGCGCAAGATCAAGGCCGAGGTCGAGGCGCTGCTCCCCACCGCGCTGGGGCGCCTGACCCGGATCGGCCAGGGCTTCCGCGCCCGCGTCGAGGCGCTCGATTCGAAGACGCGGCGGGCGTTCTGGACCCGCTTCTACTTCGAGCGCGGCCCGCGGGCGCTCGAGGGCGGCGAGACGGCAGCCCGTGACGAACTCGAGCAGATGCTCGAGGAAGGCGAGGCGCCCGGGCGCGGCTTCGTGCATCTGGTCGGCGCCGGACCCGGCGACCCCGAACTCCTGACGCTGAAGGCCCGGCGGTTGCTGCACGAGGCCGACGTCGTGGTGCACGACCGTCTGGTTCCGCAGCCGATCCTCGAGCTCGCACGGCGCGAGGCCATGATCGTCGAGGTCGGCAAGACCCCCTACGGGCCGTCGTGGAAGCAGGACGACATCAACGCGCTTCTGGTTCGCCACGCGCGTGCGGGCGCGACGGTGGTGCGCCTGAAAGGCGGCGACCCGGCAATCTTCGGCCGGCTCGACGAGGAGATCGCGGCGCTGGAAGCGGCGGCCATCGGCTACGGCATCGTGCCCGGCATCACCTCGGCGAGCGCGGCGGCGGCGACGATCGGCCAGTCGCTCACCAAGCGGGGACGCAATTCCGCCTTCCGCCTGATCACCGGCCACGACATCGACGGCTTCGCCGAGCACGACTGGCGCGAGCTCGCGCGGCCCGGCTCGACGGCGGCGATCTACATGGGCGTGAAGGCGGCGACCTTCCTGCGCGGCCGGCTGCTGATGCACGGCGCGAGCGGCGCGACCCCGGTCACCGCGGTCGAGAACGTGAGCCGTCCCGGCCAGCGCATCCACGCAACGACGCTGATCGAGCTTCCCTCGCTCCTCGCGGAGGCCGATCCCGCCGGTCCGGTGATGATCCTCTACGGCCTCTCGCCCCGTGCCGCCGCGACGGCATTCGCCGACATCCGGGAGGCACTCTGATGCCGCGCAAGTTCGAGCCGCAGATCGCGACCGGCAACGACCTCTTCGAGGGAGATGTGATCTACTTCACAAGCGAGGGCGGCTGGTCGCGCTACATTGGCGACGCCTCGCTCGCGGTGAATCCCGAGGCAGCGGAGGATCTGTTGAAGCGCGCCTCGGCCTTCCCCAACCAGGTGGTCGGCGTCTACCTCGTCGATGCGAACATCGACGCGCGCGGGCGTGCGGCGCCTGCGCATTTCCGCGAGGAGTTCCGCACGCGCGGGCCTTCGAACTATCCCCAGCATGGCCGCCAGGCGGAGCGTGACGATGTATGATTATACCGATTTCGATCGCGCCTTCGTTCGCGAGCGCGTGGCGGAGTTCCGCGACCAGGTCGAGCGCCGCATCGACGGCTCGCTGACCGAGGCCGAGTTCCTGCCGCTTCGGCTCCGCAACGGGCTGTACCTGCAGCTGCATGCCTACATGCTGCGCATCGCCATCCCCTACGGCACCCTGAACAGCTGGAAGCTGCGGCAGCTCGCCTATATCGCCGGGCGTTGGGACAAGGGCTACGGCCACTTCACCACCCGGCAGAACATCCAGTTCAACTGGCCGAAGCTGCGCGATGTGCCCGACATCCTCGACGCGCTCGCCGACGTCGAGATGCACGCGATCCAGACCTCGGGCAACTGCATCCGCAACGTGACGGCCGACCATTTCGCCGGCGCCGCCGCCGACGAGATCGAGGACCCGCGCCCCACCGCCGAGCTTCTGCGCCAGTGGTCGACCGACCATCCGGAGTTCCTCTACCTGCCGCGCAAGTTCAAGATCGCCATCACCGGCGCGCCGAACGACCGCGCCGTGACCAAGTCGCACGACATCGGCCTGCGCATGGTGCGGGACGATGCTGGCGAGCCCGGCTACGAGGTCAGCATCGGCGGCGGCCTCGGCCGGACGCCGATGATCGGCAAGGTGGTGCGGGACTTCCTGCCCAAGGCGGATCTGCTGCCCTACCTCGAGGCGATCCTGCACGTCTACAACCTCTCCGGCCGGCGCGACAACAAGTACAAGGCGCGGCTCAAGATCCTCGTGCACGAGGAAACGCTCGAGGTGATCCGCGAGCGGGTCGAGGCGGCATTCCTCGCCAACCGGGCGAAGATGCGGCCGGTGAACCCCGAACTCGTCGCCGAGATCGAGGCGGCCTTCGCGCCCCCCGCTTTCGAGCCGGCGACGGCGCTGCCGCCCGTCGTCAGCGCCGGGCTGCGCGCCTGGATCGACACCAACGTCGCCGCGCACAAGCTCGACCACTACGGCATCGTCACGGTGTCGCTGAAGCCGATCGGCGGCACGCCCGGCGACGCGACGGCCGAGCAGATGCAACTGGTGGCCGACCTCGCGGAGACCTACGGCCACGACGAGATCCGCGTCAGCCACGAGCAGAACCTGATCCTGCCGCACGTCCCGCGCCGGCACCTGCCCGAGGTCTATGCCCGCCTGAAGGAGGCGGGCCTCGCGACCGGCAACGTCGGGCTGATCTCCGACATCATCGCCTGCCCCGGCATGGACTATTGCGCGCTGGCGACGGCGCGCTCGATCCCGGTGGCGCAGGAGATCGCCGAGCGCTTCGCCGACATCGACCGGCAGCGCGACATCGGTCCGCTCAAGATCAAGATTTCCGGCTGCATCAACGCCTGCGGGCATCATCACGTCGGCCACATCGGCATCCTCGGGCTCGACCGCGCGGGGGTGGAGAACTACCAGATCACCCTCGGCGGCGATGGCACCGAGACCGCGGCGGTCGGCGAGAAGACCGGGCACGGCTTTGCCTACGACGAGATCGTGCCGGCGGTGGAGCGGCTGATCGAGGCCTATCTCGAGCAGCGGCTCGAGCCGGGCGAGAGCTTCCTCGAGACCTACCGACGGGTCGGGATGGAACCGTTCAAGGCGGCGCTCTATTCCGAGGAGGCGCAATCCGATGCTGCTTGACACCGGCGCGCTCAAGCTCAGCCCGCTCGACCGGCTCGACGGGCTGCGGCTCGCCTATGCCGAGGCGCGCGCCGAGGACGTGCTCGCCGGGGTGCTCGCCGAGTTTCCCGGTGACGTCGCGCTCGTCTCCTCCTTCGGGGCCGAAGCGGCGGTGCTCCTGCACATGGCGGCTGAGCTCGATCCGGACCTGCCGATCCTGATGATCAACTCGCTGATGCTGTTCGAGGAGACGCTGCAGTACCAGCGCGACCTTTCGCAGCACCTCGGGCTTACCAACGTGCAGCACCTGCGGCCGGACCCGAACGACCTCGCACGGCTCGACCCGGACGACACGCTGCACCAGCGCGACCCGGATGCCTGCTGCGTGGTCCGCAAGGTCGCTCCGCTCGACCGGGCGCTGCGTCGCTGGCCGGTGACGATCTCGGGCCGGAAGCGCTTCCAGGCATCGACCCGGGCGGCGCTCGAGGTCTTCGAATGGACCGAAACGACGCTGAGGGTGAGCCCGCTGGCGCACTGGCAGTCGGCAGACCTGCGCGCGTACATGGACCTGCACGACATTCCGCGGCACCCGCTGGTGGCCAGGGGCTATCCGTCGATCGGCTGCGCTCCCTGCACCACCCGCGTCGTGCCGGGCGAGGACGAGCGCGCCGGGCGCTGGCGCGGCACCGACAAGGTCGAGTGCGGCATCCACTTCGGCGCCGACGGCAAGATCATCCGCGCGGCGAGCTGAGGACGACGATGACGGTGCTTGTGACCGAGGCGGGCTTCACCGCCGACGACTGGCAAGGCGAGATCCTGCCGTTCGATACCCTCGAGACGGCGGAGACGCTGCCCGAGTCCGGGCTCGCGGTCGACTTTCCCAACGACCGCGATCCCGCGCTTCTCGCCCCGTGGCTCGACCGGCTGGCGCTGATCCGCGTCGCCTTTCCGGCGATGGGGGACGGCCGCGGCTTCTCGGTCGGGCGTGATCTCCGCGCGATGGGCTATTCCGGGCGATTGCGCGCCGCGGGGCCGCTGATCGCCGACCAGTTCCGCTTCGCCCGCGGCGTCGGCTTCGACGAGGTCGAGCTGCCCGACGCGGTCGCCGAGCGTCAGCCCGAGGAACAGTGGACGCTCCGCCCCCAGGGCAGCTACCAGGACCGCCTGCTGCGCTGATCGCCGCACCCCCCGGCGAGGTGGATTTCCTCCGCTTCGCTCACCGTGATAAGGGGTGAGTCTGGGGACAACTGTCTGGCAGTATGGATTTGGCCTATCGGGCGATTGCGCGGCTGCTATCGCCCGTTACGGCGCTGGCCGCATTCATGTTCCTCGCCGGCGCCGCCCGGGCGTGGACCCCGGGCGATCTCTTCGCTCCCTGTCACGGCGACTGCGCCACCTATGTCTTCGGCGGCAACTACGTCGAGAACTCGCTCGGGCAGGTGCTCGTCACCTCGCCCGAGACGCCGATCACCTGGAACTACGCCACCGACGACCATTTCGTCGGCACCGCGCTCTCGCGGACGACGTGGCACTTCTGGAAGCACTTCACGATGGAGCCCGAGGTCGGGATGGGGCAGCGCTTCGGGCGGCAGAGCGCGACCGAGGTCTGGGGCGCGCTGTTCTTCCGCTATCACGGCTTTCCCTGGGACGACAAAGTGCTGACCACCGTAGCGGTCTCGACCGGGCTCAACTGGGCGAGCGACGTCACGGAGGTGGAGCAGGAACGGGCGCACGACGGCCAGGGCTCACAGCTCATGCACTACTTCGCGCCGGAGCTGACCTTCGCGGCGCCGAGCCGCCCGAACGTCGAGCTCGTGCTCCGGATGCACCACCGCTCGGGGGTCTTCGGGCTGGTCAGCGACGCCTGGGGCGGGGCGCAGTACGCGACGGTCGGCCTCCGGGTCCGCTTCTGAACCGCGGGCGGCCGCTTGCGCAGCGGCGCGAGGGCCGCTAAGGCCCGCGCTTCGACCCTTCGCCGTCCGGGAATAGAGGCCATGCGCGACCAAAGCCACTCGATCCGCGCCCTCGTTCCAGGTGTCGCCGCGATGGCGGCGATCGTCATCGTCTCGAACATCCTGGTGCAGTTTCTCGTCGGCAACTGGCTGACCTGGGGCGCCTTCACCTATCCGTTCGCCTTTCTCGTCACCGACCTGATCAACCGGATCTACGGGCCCCGCGCCGCGCGGCGGGTGGTGCTGGCGGGATTCGCGGTGGGCCTCGTCTGCAGCTTCGTCGGCGCGCAGATCGAAGGCCCGTTCGGACCGCTCGTGAGCCTGCGGGTCGCGATCGGCTCGGCCACAGCCTTCCTCGTCGGGCAGCTCCTCGACATCGCGGTCTTCAACCGCCTGCGCGCCGGGAGCTGGTGGCGGGCGCCCTTCGTCTCCAGCGTCTCGGGGAGCGCGCTCGACACGGTGATCTTCTTCTCGCTCGCCTTCTCGGCCTCGCTCAGCTTCATCGCGCCGCAGGTCGACGTCGCCTGGGCGAACGAGGTGGTGCCGCTCCTCGGCCGCGGCGCGCCGGCGCCGCTGTGGATCTCGCTCGCACTTGCTGATTTCTCGGTCAAATTCGCGATCGCGGTGTTTGCTCTGGCGCCATTTCGCGCCGCCCTCGGCTGGTACGCGCAGCGCACCTGAGATTTGCGCTTGCCTTTTTCGGTGCGACTGCCAACATCAGGGGCAACCGAAACCAGCGAAAGGAGGTGATCCAATGTCTAATGAGACTTTGGAGCGTGAGGCCGGGTTTGTGCGGGGAGGGACCGCCTGAGGGGCAGCCCCCCAGGAAGGGACCGAGCCACCAAGGTTACAGGCCTGACCGGCCAGCCTCCAAGCTCATGAAACGAGGGGTCGCAGCATCTGCGGCCCCTCTGCCGTTGTGGAAGCCCACGATGCTGCGGATCACCGACGACCTCGCCATCGCCGACTGGGAGCTCTCGGAGAGCTTCCATCGCGCCTCCGGGCCGGGCGGGCAGAACGTCAACAAGGTCTCGACAGCGGTGGCGTTGCGCTTCGAGGCCGAACGCTCGCCGAGCCTGCCGCCCGACGTCAAGACGCGGCTTCGCCGCCTCGCCGGCCGTCGCTGGGCCGCCGACGGCGCGCTGACCATCACCGCCGAGCGCCATCGCAGCCAGGCGCTCAACCGCGCCGAGGCGCGCGACAAGCTGCGCGAGCTGATCCTCGCAGCCCTCGAGCGCCCGACGCCCCGGCGCCCGACCCGCCCGACCATGGGCTCGGTCCGCCGCCGCCTCGAGGCGAAGGTGCATCGCGGCGCATTGAAGGCGCTGCGCGGACCGTCGACGGAGCCCGATTGAGCCGCGACCTCAGCGGTTTCGCGCCGCGCGCAGCGCAAGAAACCCGAGCAGCGCCGCACACCCGAACCATGTCAGCGCATAGCTTAAGTGAGCGTTGCGGAACGCCACGACCGTCAGCCCGCCCACCGGCCATCCGCCGGGGTTCGCGGTCGCGTCGGCGTCGATGAAGTACGGCGCGACCGGACCGAGGCCCTGCGCCGCCGCAATCGCCGCGACGTCGCGTGAATACCAGCGCCCGGCCGCGGGGTCGTTGCGGCGGAGAAAGCCCCCGCCCGGCTCGCTGAAGCGCAGGAGCCCCACGACGGTCACCGGCCCTGCGATCTCGCCTTCGCGGCGCGCGGCGGGGTCGCGGCGGTCCTGCGGCACGAAGCCGCGGTTGACCAGCACGGTGAAGTCCGGCGTCTCGAGCGGCGTCAGCACCCAGTAGCCGGCGCCGCGGACGGTGACCGCGAGCGTGGTGACCTGCCGGTCGTTGAGGAACCGGCCGGTGACGGCGACGCGGCGGTATTCGTCCGCCGCGCGGGTCAGCCCGTCCCAGTCCACCGGACCCGGCGCGGGGACCGGCGCCGCGGCCAGCCTCGCCTCGACCCGCGCGATCAGGTCGAGCTTCCACGTCCGCCGCTCGAGCTGCCAGACGCCGAGGGCGATGAAGCCCGCGATCGCGACGAGGACCGCGGCGCCGAAGGCTGCGCGGCGCACCTACTGCGAGGCGGGCGGCGCCTCCATCTGCATGTCCTCCATCGAACCGGGCATCATGTTTCGGTTGAGGTGGTAGACGATCCAGAGCGAGCCCGCGAGCGTGATGACGACGAGCACGATGGTGAAGATCGTCGAGATCAGCAGCCAGCCGTCCTCGGCCGTCGGCGTCATGTGCAGGAAATAGACCATGTGCACCAGGATCTGCGCCAGCGCGCAGACGAGCACGATCGCCGCGGTATAGCCCGGGCTCTCGATCGGGCGCGCCATCACCACGAAGAACGGGATGATCGTCAGCACCGCCGCGAGCGCGAAGCCGGTCACGTAGTCCCGCAGCGTGCCGTGCGGCTCGGGGCTGGCGTCGTCGTCGTGAACAACTCCGTAGGGACCCTCGACATGACCGGTGCTCATCGCAGCACTCCCAGGAGGTAGACAAAGGTGAAGACCCCGATCCACACGAGGTCGAGGAAATGCCAGAACAGCGACAGGCACGTCAGCCGCCGCTGGTTTGCGGCGATCAGCCCGGTCTTGCGCACCTGCACCGACAGCACGATCAGCCAGACGATGCCGAAGCTGACGTGCAGCCCGTGCGTGCCGACCAGCGCGAAGAAGGCCGACAGGAAGCCCGAGCGCTGCGGTCCCGCCCCCTCGTGGATCAGGTGGTGGAATTCCCAGAGCTCGACCGCGACGAAGCAGGCCCCGAGGACGCCGGTCACCGCCAGCCACTGCAGCGTCCGCGGCTGGTCCTTGCCATGCACCGCCAGCATCGCGAAGCCGTAGGTGATCGACGAGACCAGCAGGAAGGTGGTGTTGAGCGCAACGATGCCGAGGTCGAAGAGATCGCGCGGGCCGGGTCCGCCGGCGAGGCTGGTGCCGAGCGCGCCATAGGTGGCGAAGAGAACCGAGAAGATCAGGCAGTCGCTCATCAGGTAGATCCAGAACCCGAGGTGGGTGGACCCGCCGGCGGCGTGATGCGCTTCCTCGCGGACGTAGAAATCGGTGGCGGCCGGGGCTGCGGCGGAGCTGCTCATCGGCTCAGGCCCTCCCGCCCAGCAGCCGGGTGCGCACGCCCTCGACGGACGCCACGTCGGCGGCGGGGATGTCGAAGTCCCGGTTGTAGTTGAAGGTGTGCCAGATCGCGACCGCGATCAGCCCGACGAAGCTGATCGCCGCGAGCCACCAGATCCACCAGACGAGCGCCAGCCCGCAGACCGTCGCGAAGGCCGCCAGGATCATCCCGGAGGCGGTGTTCTTCGGCATGTGGATCGAACGGAAGTCGTCGACCGGACGGACGTAGCCGTGCGTCTTCATGTTCCACCAGGCGTCGCGGTCGTGGACGATCGGGGTGAAGGCGAAGTTGTACGCCGGCGGCGGCGACGAGGTGGCCCATTCCAGCGTGCGTCCGTCCCAGGGATCGCCGGTGGTGTCGCGCAGCTCGGCGCGGCGCCAGATCGAGACGCCGATCTGCACCAGGGACGCCCCGATGCCGCAGGCGATCAGCAGCGCCCCGAGGGCGGCGATCAGGAACCAGATCTGCAGGCTCGGGTCATCGAACACCCGCATCCGCCGCGTCACCCCCATGAGGCCGAGGATGTAGAGCGGCATGAAGGCGACCCAGAAGCCCGGGACCCAGCACCAGAACGAGACCTTGCCCCAGAAGGGATCGAGCCGGAAGCCGAAGGCCTTGGGCCACCAGTGGGCGATGCCGGCGAAGAGGCCGAAGAGCACGCCGCCGATGATGACGTTGTGGAAGTGGGCGACGAGGAAAAGCGAGTTGTGCAGCACGAAGTCGGCCGGCGGCACCGCCAGCAGCACCCCGGTCATGCCGCCGATGGCGAAGGTCAGCATGAACGCGACCGTCCACATCATCGGCAGCTCGTAGCGGATGCGGCCGTGGTACATGGTGAAGAGCCAGTTGAAGAGCTTGGCCCCGGTCGGGATCGAGATGATCATCGAGGTGATCCCGAAGAAGGAGTTGACGCTCGCCCCCGATCCCATCGTGAAGAAGTGGTGCAGCCAGACGATGTAGGAGAGCACCGTGATCACGACCGTGGCGTAGACCATGGAGGAATAGCCGAAGAGCGGCTTGCCGGAGTAGGTCGCGGTCACCTCGGAGTAGATGCCGAAGACCGGCAGGATCAGGATGTAGACCTCCGGGTGACCCCAGATCCAGATCAGGTTGACGTAGAGCATCGCGTTGCCGCCGTTGTCGGCGGTGAAGAAGTTGGTGCCGACGTAGCGGTCGAGCGCAAGCAGCGCCAGCGCCGCGGTCAGCACCGGAAACGCCGCGACGATCAGGATGTTCGAGCACAGCGCCGTCCAGCAGAAGATCGGCATCCGCATCATCGTCATGCCCGGGCAGCGCATCTTGATGATGGTCACGATCAGATTGATGCCCGAGAGCGTCGTCCCTACCCCCGCGACCTGCAGTCCCCAGATGTAGTAGTCCACCCCGACGCCGGGACTGCCGTCGAGCCCGGAGAGCGGCGGATAGGCGAGCCACCCGGTCTGGGCGAACTCGCCGACGAAGAGCGAGGCCATCACGATCACCACGCCGCCCACCGTCATCCAGAAGCTGAAGTTGTTCAGGAACGGGAAGGCGACGTCGCGGGCGCCGATCTGCAGCGGCATCACGAAGTTCATCATGCCGGTGATGAAGGGCATCGCCACGAAGAAGATCATGATCACGCCGTGCGCGGTGAAGACCTGGTCGTAGTGGTGTGCCGGCAGGTAGCCGTCGGAGCCGTTGAACGCGACCGCCTGCTGCAGGCGCATCATCACCGCGTCGGCGAAGCCGCGCAGCAGCATGACGAGCCCGAGGACCATGTACATGATCCCGATCTTCTTGTGGTCGACCGAGGTGAACCACTCGTTCCAGAGGTAGCCCCACAGGCGGAAATACGTCAGCGCCGCGACCACCGCGAGGCCGCCGAGCGCCACCACCGCGAAGGTGGCGACGAGGATCGGCTCGTGCAGCGGCAGCGCGGCCCAGGTCAGCCGGCCGAACAGGAAGGTGGTCTGGGTGATCGGATCAGTTGCCATCGGTGTCCCGCCCCGTTCAGAAGGTCTTTTCCGCGCCGTCCCGTCCCGCCGGCAGCGGATCGAGCAGCGCAACCCCGGACGCCCCGTACTGGGCGACCGAGTCGGCGGCGGTGCAGAGCTCGGCCGGATAGAAGGGCACGGCGCCGAAGGCGCTCGCCACCCGCTCGGGTGCCGGGATCGTGGCCAGCGCGCCGGCGAACCCGGTTCCGCCGCCCGCGTCGAGCGCCGCCATCTGGTCCATGCAGAGCCGGCCCTCCTCGACGCAGCGGTTGGTGATGCGGCGGAAGAGGTCGGGATCGACGTCGGAGTAGCTCATCGCCGCCACGTTCTCGCTCGGCTTGGCGAGCGCCTGGTACTCCGCCCGG
This sequence comes from uncultured Alphaproteobacteria bacterium, assembly GCA_963737485.1. Taxonomy (GTDB): domain Bacteria; phylum Pseudomonadota; class Alphaproteobacteria; order Rhodobacterales; family Rhodobacteraceae; genus Amaricoccus. Next base: position 538,845 of record CAVTSR010000016.1, read on the forward strand.
CCGAGGGTCGGCTGGCCATTCACCCGCGCCTTGGCGATCCAGAGGTCGAAGGCCGCCTGGTCGAGACCGTGGAAGGTGAAGCGCATCCCGGAGAATCCGGCGCCGCTGTAGTTGGAGGAAAAGCCCTCGTATTCGCCGGGCAGGTTCATCACCGCGTGCAGGTTCGATTCCATGCCGGGCATCGTGTAGATCATCCCCGCCAGCGCCGGCACGTAGAAGGCGTTCATCACCAACTCCGCCGTCAGGTGGAACAGGATCGGCCGGTCGACCGGCGCCGCGGCGTCGTTGACGGTGGCGATGCCGTACTTCGGGTAGATGAACAGCCACTTCCAGTCGAGCGCCACCACCTCGATGTCGAGCGGCTCGACGTCGGCAGCCACCGGCCGGCGCTCGCCGACCCGCTCGAGCGGACGGAACGGGTCGAGCAGGTGAGTGGACACCCAGGTCATCGCGCTGAGGCAGATGATGATGAACAGCGGCGCCGCCCAGATGATCAGCTCGAGGTTGGCCGAATGGCTCCAGTTCGGATCGTAGGTCGAGCCGCGCCGCGCGCTGTAGCGCCAGGCGAAGAAGGCGGTCAGCAGCATCACCGGGATGACGATCAGCAGCATCAGGAGCGTCGCGCCGACCAGCAGGTCGCGTTGCTGCGCGGCGATGTAGCCCGAGGGAGACAGCACCACCATGTCGCAGCCGCCGAGCATGAGAACCGGCAGCGTGGCAACCGCGATCCGTCGCATCGTCATCCCCCCGTCCTGATTCTGCGTTAGCATAGCCCGATCCGACGGGTATAAGGGAGAGCGGATGGCGGATTCCGGCCGGCAAGAGGAGATCCTCGCGATGAGCTATCAGTCGGCCGACGGCATCGAGCCCCAGGGTCACGCAACCAGCCCGGGCGAGATCGCGGTCGGCGTGGTCATCGGCCGCAGTTCGGAGTTCTTCGACTTCTTCGTCTATGCCATCGCCTCGGTGCTGGTATTTCCCCGGGTGATGTTCCCCTTCGCCGAGCCGCTCGAGGCGCTGCTCTGGTCGTTCGCGCTCTTCGCGCTGGGCTTTGTCTCGCGACCCTTCGGAACCCTGCTTTTCCTCTGGATCGACCGCCGCTACGGGCGCGGGGTCAAGCTGACGCTGGCGCTCTTCCTGCTCGGCTGCGCCACCGCCGGCGTCGCCTTCACCCCGGACTACGCGCTGGCCGGCGGCTACGCGATCCTGATTCTCGCCGCGATGCGCATCTCCCAGGGGCTGGCGCTCGGCGGCACCTGGGACGGCCTCGCCTCGCTCCTCGCGATGAACGCGCCGGCCAAGGAGCGCGGCTGGTACGCGATGATCCCGCAGCTCGGCGCGCCCCTGGGGCTTTTCGTCGCAAGCGCGCTCTTCATCTATCTCGTCACCGGGCTGTCGGAGGCCGACTTTCTCGAGTGGGGCTGGCGCTATCCCTTCTTCGTCGCCTTCGCGATCAACGTCGTGGCGCTCTTCGCGCGGCTGCGGCTGGTGGTGACGCCGGAATACCAGGAGCAGTTCGAAAACCTCGAGCTGCAGCCGACGAGCGTGCGCGAGACGCTCGCCGCCGAAGGCGTCAACATCCTGATCGGCGCCTTCACCCCGCTCGCGACCTTCGCGCTCTTTCACATGGTCACGGTGTTTCCGCTCTCCTGGGTCTATCTCACCACCCGCGCCGAGGCGCCGGCCTTTCTCGGCATCGAGATCGGCACCTCGCTCATCTGCCTCGCCACGATCGTCGCCTCGGGCGCCATCGCCGACCGGATAGGACGCCGGCAGCTCTTGATCGTCTGCGCCATCGCCATCGCGGTCTTCGCGCTGGTCGGTCCGATGATGCTCGGCGGCGGCCAGGTCGGCGAATTCGCCTACATGGTGATCGGCTTCGCGCTGCTCGGCCTGTCGTTCGGGCAGTCCTCGGGCGCGGTCGCTTCCCGCTTCACCCGGCGGTACCGCTATACCGCATCGGCGCTCACCTCCGACCTCGCCTGGCTGTTCGGCGCCGGTTTCGCGCCCCTGGTGGCGCTCTATCTCGCCACCCACTACGGCCTGGTCTCCTCCGGCGCCTACCTCCTGTCGGGCGCGGTCTGCACGATCGTGGCGCTGGTCCTCAGCCGCACCCTCGACCTCCATTCCGACTGACGCCCCGCCGGTCCGCCTCCGGCGCTGACCGCCGCTCGACGACGCCCCTGCCCCGCCAGGCTTGCATCCGCGGGGCAGAGACATAGGTTCGGACCGCCGCCCCCGGCGGCGGCCCTCCCGGAGGCGGACGTGAAGAAGATCGGATTTCTCTCCTTCGGCCACTGGAACCCGGCGCGCGGGTCGGCGACCCGCACCGGACAGGACGCGCTCCTGCAGACGATCGAGCTCGCGGTGGCGGCCGAGGAGCTCGGCGCCGATGGCGCCTACGTCCGCGTCCACCACTTCGCCCGCCAGCTCGCCTCGCCCTTCCCGCTCCTCGCCGCCATCGGCGCCCGCACCAGCCGCATCGAGATCGGCACCGCGGTCATCGACATGCGCTACGAGAACCCCTTCTACATGGCCGAGGACGCGGGCTCGGCCGACCTCATCGCCGGCGGCCGGCTGCAGCTCGGCATCAGCCGCGGCTCGCCCGAGCAGGTGATCGACGGCTGGCGCCACTTCGGCGTCGCGCCCGCCGAGGGCGTGAACGAGGCCGACATGGCCCGCCGGCACGCCGAGCGCTTCCTGACGCTGCTCGAGGGCGAGGGCTTCGCCGAGCCCAACCCGCGGCCGATGTTCCCCAACCCGCCCGGCCTCCTGCGGCTCGAGCCGTTCTCGCGAGGGCTGCGCGAGCGCATCTGGTGGGGTGCCGCCACCGACGCCACCGCGGTCTGGGCGGCGAAGCTGGGGATGAACCTGCAGAGCTCGACGCTGAAGTTCGACGAGACCGGCGAGCCCTTCCACATCCAGCAGGCCAAACAGATCCGCGCCTATCGCGCAGCCTGGAAGGAAGCCGGCCACGCGCGCGAGCCGCGGGTGTCGGTCAGCCGCAGCATCTTCGCGCTGGTGAGCGACGAGGACCGCGCCTACTTCGGCCGCTCCGGCGAAAGCGAGGACTCGATCGGCTATCTCGACGCCAGCACCCGCGCGATCTTCGGCCGCTCCTACGCCGACGAGCCCGACAGGCTGGTCAAGGCGCTGGCCAAGGACGAAGCGATCGCCGAGGCGGACACGCTGCTCCTCACGGTGCCGAACCAGCTCGGAGTCGACTACAACGCCCACGTCCTGGAGGCGATCCTGAAGCACGTGGCCCCGCCGCTCGGCTGGCGTTAGTCGCGGACGGCCCGCGGCGACGCGGCGGGCCGAACCTCCGCCCCCTCAATGAGATAGCGGGTATAGTGGAAGTCGCGGATCAGGCTGATCCGATCGTCGCGCCACTCGATCAGGACGACATAGGCAGGCTCCTCGGTCTCCCCGTCGGCGTAGACCGCGAGCACCTCGCGGTCCTCGAGCCAGGCGGGGACGACACGGACGTCGGTCATGCCGGCGTAGACGGTGAAATAGACCCGCACGTCGGCCGCACCCGCCCGCGGCGGCTTCGACGCGAGGTCGAGCCGCACGTCGTCGGCGAGGAGCGCCCTGAGGCCGTCCCAGTCGCCGGCGTTGAAGAGCCGCGCGTAGCGCAGCGCCGCCGGCGAGGCCGCGCGCACCGGCGCCGGCGCCGAGCGTCACCGCGTTGATCGCGCGGAGCCGGGCGCGGCCGCGGGCGAGATGCGCCTTCACCGCGTCGACGCTGAGGTCGAGCAGCGCGGCGATCTCGGCCAGCGACTGGTCGAGCACGTCCTTGAGGATCACCACGCTGCGCTGCGTCGTCGGCAGCTCGACGAAGCGCGCGATCGCCGTCGTCACCGCCTGCCGGCGCATCAGCGCCGCCTCGGCGTCGGCCGCCGCCTCGTCCGCGAGCGCCTGCGCCGGCTCGTCGAGCGGCGCGGCGGCGCGCACCGCGCGGCGGCGCAGCAGGTCGATCGCGCGGTTGTGGGCGATCCGGAACAGCCAGGGGCGCAAGGGCGGCACCTCCGCGAGATCCTGCAGCGCCGCGAAAGCGCGCGCCAGCGTGTCCTGCACCACGTCCTCACCGTCGAAGCTCGAGCCGGTCAGCCGGGCGCAATAGCGGTGGAGCTCGGGGCGGAGCTCGCCCGCGAGCGCCGCGAAGGCGTCCCGGTCGAGCCGCCCGCCCGCAAGCCCTTCGCTCAAGCCGCGGCTCCCTCGATGAGGGTGACCCCGCTGTCGCCCTTCAGCCCGAAGGCGACGCCATCCTCATAGGTCGCTTCGGTCAGCAGCGAGACGACGTGGTCTCCGAAACGGCGCGGCGGCATCGGGGCGCCGAAGCGCGCGAGGAAGGCCTCGGGGGTGATCCCCATCCGCCGGGCATAGGCCTCGGACCCCGCGCCGCCGACGCCGGTGCCGGCAACCATCTGCCGCGGCACCAGCACCTGGAAGCGGATGCCGAGATCCATCTCCCTTGCGACGCCGTTGGCATAGTCGGCCATGATCCAGAGCATCCGCTTGGCGCCGGCGTAGCCGCCGGAGAGCGGCGAGCCGTTCAGCGCCGCGCCGCTCGACCCGACGAGGACGCGGCTGCCGGTCGCGAGCGGCGTGTTCAGCGCCGCCTGCATCCAGTAGAGCCCGGCCTTGACGTCGGTGTCCCAGACCGCGGTGAAATCCGGCCAGGAGAGCTCCTGCAGCGAACCCATCGGCGGCGGCGCGCCGGCGATCAGCGCCAAGAGCGTCGGGCGGACCTCCGCCACGATGCGCCGCGCCGCCTCCGCATCGGTGACGTCGGCCGCGATCGTGGCGACCCCGAGCCGGTCGCGCACCGCCGCGAGGTCCGCCGCGCCGCGCGCGACGACCGTGACCTCGGCCCCCGCCGACACCAGGGCCTCCACCAGTCCCAGGCCGAGCCCGCGGCTTCCGCCGGTCACCAGCGCCTTTTGATCCTTGAGCTGCATCGGTCGTCTCCATGCTTTGTGCACCGGTAGGACGATTCAGCCGGCCGAAAAGAGTCACCGGGCGAGCGAGGACTGCAATCCGGCAGGGGGCTCCTCACCCGAGCGGCGCGCCGCGCGGCGCCCAGCCGCCGTCGGCGAAGAGGATGCTGCCGTTGACGTAGGCCGCCGCGTCCGAGCCGAGGTAGAGGCAGGCGCCCGCGATGTCCTGCGGCACGCCGAGCCGCCCGAGCGGCACCGAGGCGGCGATGCGCGCCCGGATCTCGGCGGTCGGGGCGAGGCGGGCCATGCCTTCGGTGCCGTCGATCGGCCCGGGCACCACCCCGTTCACCCGGATGCCTTCCGGACCCCATTCGATCGCGAGGCAGCGGGTCACCATGTCGACCCCCGCCTTGGCGGCGCAGACGTGCAGCTGCAGCGCCATCGGCACCGAGGCCTGCGGGGCGGAAATGTTGATGATGCTGCCGCCCGGGCGTCGCAGGTGCGGATAGGCCGCCCGCATCACGTGAAAGGTTCCGACGAGGTCGATGTCGACCACCGCCTTGAAGCCGTTCGGACTGAGGTCCTTCGCCGCGGCGGGAAAGTTGCCGGCAGCCCCCGAGACCAGCACGTCGATCGGCCCGACCGCGCCGGCGAAGGCGTCGAGCGCCGCGCTCACCGCCGCGGCGTCGCGCACGTCGAAGGCGTAGCCGAGCGCCGCGCCGGCGGGGCTCGCGAGCCGGGCCACGGCGGCGTCGACCTTCGCCTGGCTGCGGCTGCCGACGCCGAGCCGCGCCCCGGCGGCGGCGAAAGCGCCGGCGATGCCGAGGTTGATGCCGCTGGTGCCGCCGGCGACGAAGACGTTGCAGCCGGAATAGTCGAAGGCCGCATGCATGACTGGCTCCCTCCCGCCCGGCCGAAACCGGCTCGCCGGCCATAGCACGACCGGCCGCGAACCCGAAGCCCGGCGCCCTGCCCGAGACCGCGCCCGCGGCAGCGACTGCGGCAAAGGTTGAAATCTGCTTAACATGAAATAATTTTTCATATTTATATCAGATGCTTAGTGGTCCGCTCGCACGCGGGCAGTGCGAGCGGAGCCGCCGGCCGTCGGCAAGTCACTTGACCCGCGGGGGGCGCGGGGAGACGCTGTGTAGCTCACCGGTAGGAGACGCAGGAATGCGCGGCGGCAGATTCCACGCGGCAGTGCTGGCACTGCTGATCGCGGCAACCGGCGCAGGGGCGGCGTTGGCGCAGGCCGCGGCCGCACCGCTGCCCGAGCGGCGGATCACCGTCGAGCCAGGCGTCGACTTCTACGGCAGCGACCTGCGCTCGATCTTCGGCACCACGCTGCCGATCTGCCGCGACGCCTGCCTGGCGGAAGCCGGCTGCTCGGCCTTCACGTTCAACGCCCGGGCGGCGGCCTGCTTCCTGAAGTCCGACGACGGCGCCCGCACCCCGTTCCCCGGGGCGCTCTCGGCCACGCTCGCGCCGCAGCCCGCAGGCCTCGCGGCGCGGGCGGCCGGTCGGGCGGCGGCGCTCGGCTTCCTGCCGCCGGAGCGGCTCGCCGCGGCGCGCGAGGCGGCGCTCTCGGCGGGCTTTCCCCTCGCGGCGCCGCCGTCCGAGGCGCCGGTCGCGGCCAGGCTCGCGGCGCTGCGGAGCGCGGTCAACGCCAGCGACGGCGCCTCGGACTGGGCGGCGCTCGCGGCCTATGCTGCCGGGGCCGAGGTCGCGGACTACGGCCAGCGCTCGGCGCTGCGCGATCTCGCGGTCTCGGCCGGCATCGACGCCTTCCTGCGCGCGGCGACCGATCCCGAGGCGGGCGAGGCGGCGCGGCTGACCGGGGTCGCGCTCGAGGCGGCGGGCGAGGGCCGCGCGTCGCTCGACGCGCTGCGGCTCGCCGAGGACCTCGCACCCGGGCCTGCGATCGCCGCGGCGGTGGAGCGGGCCGAAGGGCTCTACGGCTTCCGGGTGACCGACCGGCAGGTCGACTTCGAGGCCGAGAGCCCGCAGGCCTGCTTCACCTTCTCCGAGCCCCTGGCGAGCGCCGGCGTCGACTACGCCGACTTCGTCCGCATCGACGCGGGGAGCTTTCCCGTCGAGGCGCGCGACCGCCAGCTCTGCGTCGACGGGCTGGCGCACGGCAGCCACTACCAGGTGACGCTGCGCGCCGGCCTGCCCTCGGCCGGCGGCGAGCGTCTGCGCGCCTCGGTCGGACAGGAGGTCTACGTCCGCGACCGCACCCCGGCGGTCCGCTTCGCCGGCCGCGCCTACGTGCTGCCGAAGAGCGCCGACGCCGCGGTGCCGATCGTCGCGGTCAACGCCGCCGAGGCGGCGCTCCAGCTCTACCGGGTCGGGACGCGCAACGTGGCGACCGTGCTCGGCAACGGCGATTTCGGCAGCCCGCTCACCGGCGACGAGGAGACGCGCCTGCGCGACACGCTGGGCGAGCCGGTCTGGCAGGGCACCGGCGAGCTCGCGCACGAACTCAACCGCGACGTGACGACGACGCTGCCGATGGGCGATGTCGTCGCCCGCCTCGAGCCCGGCCTCTACGCCCTGACCGCGCGTGTCTCGGGCACGCCCGCGAGCGAAGGCTGGGCGGCCTCGGCGACGCAGTGGTTCGTCGTCACCGACCTCGGGCTCGCGACGCTGACCGGCGCGGACGGGCTGCACGTCTTCCTGCGCGGCCTCTCCGACGCCGCGGCGCGCCCCGGCGTCGAGGTGAAGCTCCTCGCCCGCAACAACGATGTCCTCGGCACCGCGGTGACCGACGGCGACGGGCAGGCGCGCTTCGACCCCGGCCTGCTGCGCGGGCGCGGCGGTGCCGAGGCCGGCCTCGTGACCGCCGAGGCCGGGCAGGACTACGCCTTCCTCAACCTCGCCGAGCCCGGGTTCGATCTCTCCGACCGCGGCGTCGCCGGGCGGCCCGCGCCACCGCCGGTCGATGTCTTCGCCACCACCGAGCGCGGCGCCTACCGGCCGGGCGAGACCGTGTTCGCCACCGTGCTCGCGCGCGGCGACCGGGCGCGCGCGGTCGAGGGGCTGACCCTTACCGCGATCGTCACCCGCGCCGACGGCGTCGAATACGCGCGCTACCCGCTTCCCGACCAGGGTGCCGGCGGACGGGCGCTCTCGTTCCCGATCGATCCCGCCGCGCCGACCGGCGGCTGGCGGCTGGCGATCCACGCCGACCCCGAGGCGCCGCCGCTCGCGACCACCGCCTTCCTGGTCGAGGACTTCGTCCCGGAGCGGATCGACCTCGCGCTGACCCTGCCCGACGGCCCGGTCGATCCCGCCGCGCCGCCGTCGCTCGGCGCGCGCGCCGACTTCCTCTGGGGCGCTCCGGGTGCGGACCTCGCGCTCGAAGGCGAGACGCGGGTGACGATGGCGCGCGAGATCCCCGGCCGTCCGGGCTTCCGGTTCGGGCTCGATGACGAGCCCTTCAGCGCCGGGTACGCGACGCTCGCGCCCGCCACCACCGGCGCGGACGGCACCGCGTCGATCCCGCTGGTGGTGCCGGCAACCGGGCCGGTCAGCCGGCCGCTGGCGCTGACCGCGACGCTGCGCGTGCGCGACGGCTCCGGGCGGCCGGTCGAGCGCAGCGAGACCCGGCCGCTCCTGCCGGCGGCGCCGCTGATCGGGGTGCGGCCGCTCTTCGACGGGGCGGTCGACGAAGGCGGCACCGCCGGCTTCGAGGCGATCGCGGTGGGCACCGACCTCGCGCCCGCCGACCTTGCGGACGTGGCTTGGACGCTGTCGCGGATCGAGACCGACTTCCAGTGGTACGAGGTCGACGGCAGCTGGAACTACGAGCCGGTCACCCGCCGCAGCCGGGTCGCGAACGGGACGCTCGACCTCGAGGCCGGCGCCCCGGCCCGGCTCGACCTGCCGGTCGACTGGGGGCACTACGAGCTGCGCGCTCGCCGCCGGCGACGGGCGCTACATCGCGACCAGCCTCGGCTTCGATGCCGGCTGGGGGGCCGCGGCGGCCGGACAGGAGACGCCGGACTTCCTCGATCTCAGCCTCGACCGCGCCGCCTACGCGCCCGGCGACACCGCCAAGGCGCGGGTGGTCGTGCCGAATTCCGGCCAGCTTCTGGTCGCGGTGATGGGCGATCGGCTGATCGCGAGCCGCACGCTTTCCGTCCAGCCGGGCGAGACCGTGGTCGACCTGCCGATCGGCGATGACTGGGGCGCGGGCGCTTACGTCACCGCCACGCTGATCCGGCCGATGGACGTCGCCGCCGGGCGCAATCCGGCGCGCGCGATCGGCCTCGCCTGGGCGCCGGTCGATCCCGGACCGCGCCGGCTCGCCGTCGCCTTCGAGGGTCCCGGCGAAGCGGCGCCGCGCGACGTCACCGAGGCGGTGCTGAAGATCGACGGGCTGATGCCGGGCGAACACGCCTATGCGACGATCGCTGCGGTCGATCTCGGCATCCTGAACCTCACCGGCTTCGAACCTCCGGATCCGGACGGCCACTACTTCGGCCAGCGCCGGCTCGGGGTCGAGATGCGCGACGTCTACGGCCGGCTGATCGACGGCCTGCAGGGGACCCCCGGCCGGCTGCGCTCGGGCGGCGACGCCGGGCTCGGGTTCCGGGCACCCCCGCCGACCGAGCCGCTGGTCGCGCTCTTCTCCGGCGTCCTCGAGGCCGACGCGGACGGCCGGGTCCGCACGCCGGTGACGCTGCCCGACTTCAACGGCACGGTGCGGCTGATGGCGGTCGCCTGGACGGCCGATGGCGTCGGGCAGGCGACGAAGGACTGGCGGGTGCGCGACCCGGTCGTGGTGCAGGCGAGCCTGCCGCGCTTCCTCGCACCGGGCGACAGCACCCGCCTGCGGCTCGACCTCGCGCATGCCTCGGGGCCTGAGGGCGAGGTCGCGGTGACGCTCGCCTCGCCCGATCCGGGGCTGCTACCGGGGAGTGTCCGCTTCTCGGGAGAACTCGCCCGGACCGGTCGGCTCGTTTTCGAGGCACCGCTCGCAGGCACCCGGCCGGGCGACGACGCGCTGACCGTCACGACGGTCACCCCCGGCGGCGAGACGCTCGCCAAGCAGCTGACGGTCCCGATCCGCGCCAACGACCCGGTGCTGGCGCGCCAGGACCGCATCGAGATCGCGGCGGGGCAGACGCTGACGCTCGACGCCGATGTCCTCGACGGTCTCGCCGCCGGGGCCACGGCGACCGTGGCGATCGGACCGCTCGCCGCCTTCGACGTGCCGGGTCTGCTGACCGCGCTCGAAGCCTACCCTTGGGGCTGCAGCGAGCAGGCGGTCAGCCGGGCAATGCCGCTCCTCTACTTCTCCGCCACCGCCGAGGGGCTCGGGATCGTCCGGGCATCCGAGATCGCGACGCGCATCGACGCGGCGATCCGCGATGTCCTCGCGCGGCAGACCGGAGCCGGCGGCTTCGGGCTCTGGAGCGCCGAGGCGAGCGGCGACGGCTGGCTCGACGCCTATGTCACCGACTTCCTGTCGCGGGCGCGCGCGCAGGGCCACGCGGTTCCCGACCGCGCGTTCGAGGCCGCGCTCGGCAACCTGTCCAACCTCGTCAACGCCTACGGCGACTTCGAGAAGGGCGGCGAGGATCTCGCCTACGCGCTGATGGTGCTGGCGCGCGAGGGCCGCGCGGCGATCGGTGACCTGCGCTACTACGCCGACACCCGCGCCGAGGCCTTCGCGACGCCGCTGGCGCGCGCGCAGCTCGGCGCGGCGCTGGCGCTCGCCGGCGACCAGCCGCGCTCGGACGCGATGTTCAGGCTCGCCGGCCTCGCGGCGGAGGCGGGCGAGCCGGAGCGGCTCTTCCGCGCCGACTACGGCAGCGGCACGCGCGACGCGGCCGGGGTGCTGGCGCTTGCCGCCGAGGCGGGCAGCGAAGCCGTGGACCGCCAGGCGCTGACCGCGATCGTGACCGCGCCGGTGCCGGAACGCTCGACGCAGGAAGAGCTCTGGACGCTCCTCGCCGCCCACGCGCTGGCCGGCGACGCGGCACTCGGCTCGGTGCGGATCGACGACGCGCCGGCGCCGGGGCCAGCGCTGCGGCTGACCGCCGCCGACCTGCCGATCCGCGTGCACAACGCCGGCACCGAGCCGACGCTCGCCGTCGTCACCGCCTTCGGCGTGCCGACCCAGCCCGAGCCGGCGCAGGGCAACGGCTACCGCATCGAGCGCCAGCTGATGACGCTCGACGGCGCCCCGGCCGACCCTGCCGCCATCGCGCTCGACGATCGGCTGGTCGCGGTGGTGACAGTGATCCCGGAGCGCGAGCTGCAGGCGCGGCTGATCGTCTCGGACCCGCTCCCTGCGGGGCTCGAGATCGAGAACCCCAACCTGCTGCGCTCGGGCGAGACCGGGCAGCTCGCCTGGCTCGCCGCCGACGACGTCGCCTCCCACACCGAATTCCGCGCCGACCGGTTCGCCGCCGCGGTCGACTGGCAGGGATCGCAGCCGTTCCGGCTCGCCTACATGGTGCGGGCGGTCTCGCCCGGCACCTTCCACCGTCCGGCGGCGAGCGTCGAGGACATGTACCGCCCGGCCTACCGCGCCCGCACGGACGCGGGCACGGTAACGGTGCGCGGCGGGTCATGACGCCGCGGGCGGGCGGGCTGCTCGCGGCGGCGCTGGCGGTCGTCGCCGGCGCCGTGCTCGCCTTCGACCGCTGGGTCGACGCGACGGCGTTGCCGCCGCTCGCGCCGCCGACCTCGGCGATGGTGCTCGACCGCAATGGCGCCCTCCTCTCGGCCTACACCGTCGCTGACGGCCGCTGGCGGCTTCCAGTCGAGCTCGCCGCGGTCGACCGCGGCTATCTAGCCCAGCTCGTCGCCTTCGAGGACCACCGCTTCCGCCGACACGCCGGGATCGATCCGCTCGCGCTCACGCGTGCGGCGCTGCAGTCGCTCGCGGCCGGGCGCATCGTGTCGGGCGGCTCGACGCTGACGATGCAGGTCGCGCGCCTCATCGAGAATGGCCCGACCGGAACGGCGGCGGGCAAGCTCCGCCAGATGCGGGTCGCGCTGGCGCTGGAGCGCCGGCTCGACAAGGACGCGATCCTGACGCTCTATCTCACGCTCGCGCCCTACGGCGGCAATCTCGAAGGCATCCGCGCCGCGAGCCTCGCCTGGCTCGGCAAGGAGCCGCGGCGGCTCACGCCTGCCGAGGCCGCACTCCTCGTCGCCCTGCCGCAGACCCCGGAAGCCCGCCGGCCCGACCGCGCGCCCGGCGTGGCTCGGGTCGCGCGCGACCGGGTGCTGGCGCGCGCGGTCGCTGCCGGGGTGCTCGCCGCCGACGAGGCGGCCGCCGCCCGCACCGAGCGCGTGCCGACGGTGCGGCGCCCCTTTCCTGCCCTCGCCCCCCACCTCGCTGACCGGCTGGTCGCGGCCCGCCCCGGCGCCGGCGCGATCGCGACCACCCTCGACGCCGGGCTGCAGGCGCGCCTCGAGGCGCTCCTCGCCGCGCGGGCGCGCGACCTCGGCAAGGGCATCAGCGCCGCGATGATCGTCGCCGACCACCGGAGCGGCGCCGTCCTCGCCCGGATCGGGGCGGCGGACCGCCTCGATCCGACCCGCGGCGGCTTCGTCGACATGAGCCGCGCCGTCCGCTCGCCGGGCTCGACGCTGAAACCGCTCGTCTACGGCCTCGCCTTCGAAGCCGGCATCGCCCACCCCGAGACCATCGTCGACGACCGGCCGATGCGCTTCGGCAGCTACGCGCCGCAGAACCTCGACCGCGGCTGGCTCGGGCCGATCAGCGCCCGGACCGCGCTGCAGGCCTCGCGCAACCTGCCGGCGGTGGCGCTCCTCGACGCGGTCGGGCCGGCGCAGCTCCTCGCCCGTCTGCGGTGCGCCGGCGACACGCCCCGGCTGCCGCCCGGCGGCACCCCCGGCCTCGCGATCGCCCTCGGCGGCGTCGGGCTGTCGCTGGAGGACCTGGTGCGGCTCTACGCCGCCATCGCCCGCGGCGGGCAAGCCGTCGCGCTCTTCGAGACGCCCGAGCGACGCCAGAGCCGACGCCCGCTCCGGCCGCCCGCGTGCTGGACGCGACCGCCGCCTGGTACGTCGCCGACATCCTCGCCGGTACGCCACCGCCGGCGAACGGCGCCACGGGCCGGATCGCCTTCAAGACCGGCACCAGCTACGGCCACCGCGACGCCTGGGCGATCGGCTTCGACGGCGCCCACGTCATCGGGGTCTGGTTCGGACGCCCCGACGGCGCCCCGGTTCCCGGAGCGCTCGGGCTCGAAGCGGCCGCGCCGGCGCTCTTCGATGCCTTTGCCCGCCTGTCGCCGGATTCCGCGCCACTGCCGCTCCCGCCCGCCGCGGCGCTGACCGTCAGCACCGGCGATCTGCCGGCCCCGCTGCGCCACTTCCGGCCTCCCGGGGCAACCGAGGTCGAAGGTGGCCCCGAAATCGCCTTCCCGCCCGACGGCGCCCGCGTCGATCTCGGGCTCGACCGCCGCGACGCCGCCAGGCCGCTCACGATCCGCCTCGGCGGCGGCGTGCCACCGTTCCGCTGGCTCGTCGACGGCATCCCGCTACCGGTCGACCCCTTCGCGCGCCAGGCCGAATGGCGGCCGGGCGGCGTGGGCTTCGTCGACCTCGCCGTGATCGACGCCAGCGGCCGCGCGGCGAGGGCGAGCGTCTTCCTGCAATGACCCCAAGCCGGGCACGTCCGCTCTGACTACCCCTGCCCCGCCCCTTTCCGTGACGCAGCCGCTGGCCCGGATTGCCGCGGTTCGGGGAGCATGTGCGGGCCCCCGCCGCCGCCCGAGCGCATCGCCGCACGCCTTTTTTTGGCAGGGAACGGACCCTCACTCAAATCGAGGGACCAGGAAGGGGGCAGGTCAATGGGGCTGCCGCTCGAGGACGGCGACTTCGAGATCGACCTGATCGAACGTGGAGATGACGGTCACGCCGCTGGAGAGGGTGGCGGCGCCGAAGACCCATCCGACCCGGCACGGCTCGGTGGTGCGCGGGTTGAAGCCGGATGCCGCTTTCGGCGTGGACCTGCCTGGCAAGCCTTACCTCGCCGTCCGCATCCGGGATCGCGAGCGGGCTGAACGCCGGCGCTCACGACGAGGGGCAGAAAGGAGGAGGTCTCTCCGACCTGCCCCCTTTCCGAAGCCAATCCCGTCAAGCCAGCAGGTCGGTCGTGAAGTAGTCGTGACCGTTGAAGGTGAACTTCTCGACTCCGATGACGATGTCGGTGCCATCGTCATTGGCGCTCGCACCGTCATCCTGGATGGTGAAGCCGTCGATCGTCGCCCCGCTCGGAGCGCCGAAGCTGAAGTGTGCTATCGTGTAGTGCCCGATGTCGTTGACGAAGACGGCGTTGTCGTTGGCGCCGGCCGGACCACCGTCGCCGCCGAGCACCATGTTCGGTTGCGATGCCAGAAGATCGGTGAAGTGCTGGCCGAAGGTGACGCCGTTGGGAAGCGCGGCGGCGAGTTGCGAACTGGCCAGAAGTCCGCCGCTTCCGACAAGGTCCTTCAGGATGATCGTGTCGCCGACCAGGAGATCGTTGCCCTGGAAGCCCTGGAGGACGTCGTTGCGCCCGCCCCCGATGAGCCAGTTCTCGTCCGCGGTGTCGTTGCCGAGCAGGGTGTCAGCGAACTTCGAGCCGATGATGCCCTCAAGATCGGTCCAGAGCTGGTTCTGCGGGTTGAGCAGATCCGTGCCTCCGATCGCGACGACGACCCCCTGGTTGCGCAGATCGGCCGCAACCGACAGATCGATGTTGAAGTCGGAGAAGCTCGCCATGTCGAATCCGACGTCGCCTATCAGTTCGTCGCTGTCTCCGGCGACGCCGCCGCTCGACTGGCCGATGCCACCGAGGATGATGTCGTCGCCCGCTTCGCCGAGCAGCTTGTCGCCGCCGGACCCGCCGGAGATGATGTCGTCACCAGTACCGCCGCGGAGCTCGTCCGGGCCGTCGCCGCCGTACATGACGTCGTTGCCGCTGTCGCCGAAGGCGAGGTCGGTGTCGCCGCCGGCATCGATGTAGTCGTTGCCGGCGCCGCCGTACATCTCGTCGATGCCGGCCTCGCCGTAGAGGCGGTCGTCGCCGTCGCCGCCGATGACCACGTCGAGCGCCCCGGCGCTGGTGCCGGCGTAGATGATGTCGTCGCCCGCGCCACCGTCGAGGAAGTCCTCGATGTCGCCGCCGTAGATGACGTCGTTGCCGTCACCGCCGTAGATGTGGTCGGCGCCGGCCTTGCCGTCGAGGACGTCGTTTCCACCGTCGCCGTAGATGGTGTCGTCGCCGTTGCCGGCGTCGATCCAGTCGTTGTGGTCGGTGCCCCAGATCACTTCGTGCGAGTTGTAGCCCGACGCCGGTGTGCCGTCCGGGTTGTGGCCCTTGTCGGGTCGAACCTCCATGACGTACTTGTGGTTCATCCCCAGGCCCAGCGTCTTCAGGTCCGCATTGCCCAGCGTGATCGTCTTGTTGTTGCCGGAGCTGCCGCTGGTCGAGTAGATGCCGACGTCGTTCGCTCCTCCGAGCTTCGACTGGCCGGCAGTCGAGAGCAGCGCGAAGGTGTCGATGTAGGAGTCGGCATATCCCAGCACGTCGCCGTTCAGGTGCAGCGCGCCGGTCGTGCGCTCGATGATGTCCTTGAACTGCTCGGTGGCGATCATGTGACCGAGGTCGGTATCGATCGGGATAGCCCCGCCGCCCTGACCGCCCAGCCGGTAGAAGTAATAGAACCGGTCGCCATCCATCAGCCGTTCCATCTGGTCTTCGAAGATGGCGTTGAAGGTGGTGCCGAGCTGGCCGGTGAAGACGTGGATCTCGGCGAGCCCGCCGATCCAGAGATCGATCTTGTTGAAGCCGTCAGCGGCCGCCTTCAGGCCGGAATGCGCGGTCTCGTCGGCGTTCGAGACCGAATGGTTCAGGAACCTGATGGCCTGGGCCTTGGTGTAGCCCAGGGCCTCTGCAGCTCCGTTCTTGATCTTGTTGGCTTCCAGCCCGACGATCGCCTCCGCCTTCGCCAGGTCGCCGTCGAAGGCATAGGCGGCGATGAAGTTGACCAGCGACTCGGGATGCTGCATCTGCGAGCCGAACTCCTTCCAGCTCGCGTATGGGTTGAGATTGTCGACGATGAGGTTGGTGTGGTGCGGCGTCGACGGATCCGCCTGACGCTCGGCGATCAGCGCGTCGTGCAGCTGCTTGCGCGCCTCGTTCAGCGTCGGCAGGCCGACGTCGCGGCCGCGGGCGATGTTGATCGCCGCGAGGTCGAGCGGCTGGCCGAGCAGCGTCTGCTGCATCGCCGGGGTGACGAACTCGTCGACCTCGTTGGTGAGCTGCCGCGACATGCCGCGGACGATGTCCTCCGGGCCCGTCGCCGCGAAGGCCGCGGGATTGAGGAAGGCGGAGGACAGCGCCCATTTGGTCACCATCCCCTGCGGATCGATCGCGTCGATCGTTTCGCGCAGCTGCGAGTGGCCGAAGCGGAACGCCGCCTGCGAGTACTCGAGCGAGATGTCGGAGTTGATGTTGGTGTCGTAGGTGACGAACTCGGGCAGATCCGGGGTGACCAGCCGGGCGTACTGGTCGATCGCGACGTGCTGATACTCCATCTCGTTGATCAGCTTGGCGGCCTCGAACATCTTGTCCTGGTCCCAGGAGATCTGGTCGATGGTCGCGTGCACGCCGCTCAGACCGTTGGTGAGCGTGTAGTTGCCGTCGATGTCGTGGTAGCCGTTGACGCTGACCTGGAAGCCGTTCCGGTGGGCCTGGTCGGCCTGAGCGAGGATCTCGGTCTCGAGGTTGACGAGCTGAACGTTGTGGTTCGCGTGGAACACGTGGTGCAGCGAGGTCAGCGCGAAGTTCTCGTTCGCCCGCCCGTCGCCGGCGACGTAGTGGTTGCCGATCGACTCCATCAGCGCTTCGCCGAGCGCGTCGTACTGCGTGGCAGTCACGTTGATGTTGTTCTTGATCGAGAAGTTGGAGAAGTCGATGAAGCTGGCGAAGTTCGACTGGGTAATGCTGTTGTCGATGCCGGAAACCTTGGTCCAGTTGACCAGGCCGAAGTTCGGGTTGATGTCGAGCAACAGCGCCTCGCCGGTATAGGTGTATCCGCCGGCGGCGTTGCCGTTCGAGTCGACCACATGCCCGCTGGCGTCGCGGACCCGGAGATTGTTGATGTCATCCCAGCTCAGATCGTCGCGATGCGGTCGCCAGCAGATGGGCACGAAGCTCGTTGAGCGTCGGCACCGTCCGGGTCGTCGTGCCGACACCGAGTCCGCCGGGCGCCGCGTCGTTGAAGGTCTGGCTGTTGTAGGCTTGGGTCTGATGGCCGTCGAACAGTTCGGCGCCGGGAATGTATTGCCCCGGGTGATTGGGATCCTCGACCCATTCCCGCAGCATGAGCGTGGTCTGGGTGTCCGAGCCGTAGCTCTGGCTCTGGTCGATGAACGGCGAGGTGTGGTTGGTGTAGACCACCTTCTGTTCGGCCGGGTCGCTGCCCGCTGCCGTCGGCACCGGACGGCCGTGAATGTCGTTGACGGTGTAGCCGTCCGGTGTGGCGCGCGAGATGGTGATGGACGTCACCGGCTGACCGTCGGGGCCGATCTGGCCGTACATCGGATCATCCGGCGACAGCGGAATGATGACCTTGGAGCCCTGGCCACCCTTGTTGATGAAATCGAGCCCGTGGTCGAAGAACTGGCCGAAGATGGTGAAGATGCCGCTGGTCGAGGGATCGCCCGGCAGCGTGTTGAGATTGCGGACGATATGTTCCTCGACATGACCGCCCGGCGCGCCGATTACCCCTTCGGATACGATTGCGTTCTTTTCGGTCTCCACGCCGGTGCGAATAAGCGCGCTGTCGAGATGGATCGGTGAATAGGTGCCATTGGCGAGGCCGAGCGTCGTCGTGTCGCTGGCACTCGCGTTGTTGTTGGTGCCGTCGGTGATCCCGAGCGTCGAGGTGGTGTTGCTCCCGAGGCTGATCTCGATGAAGCCGCCGACCAGCCCGACCGTCGCGTGCTCTGCACCGGCGACGTTCTGGTTGAGGTAGGTCTGGATCGCCAGCAGCGCGTCATTGACCTTGATCGCCCCCGCTCCGGGGTGCACGTCGATGGCTACGTGGCCGTGCGCATTCTGCTGATTGGCGTTGCGTTCGAGTTGATGAACTCGAAGATCGTAGCGACGCCGTCAACGGTGATCGTGAGCGTTTCGTGGTTGTTCGCTCCCTGAACGCCCATGACGGTATTGGCGTTCGCCGTGCCGTTGAGCGCGACGTTGCCGGATACATGCGCCGCCTTGACCACCGGATCGGTGTAGGACGAGCTGATCATCTGGGTGATCATGCGCGGCGTGTAGTCGACGACGGAGGCCCGAAGGTCCCGGTAGTCGTTGGAAAGGTCGTTGTCGGCTACGAAGCCGGGGTGGCGCTTGGCGTAGTCGGCCAGAGCCTTGTTGTCGTAGATCGGCGTGTCGACGCCGCCGATCATGATGTGCTGACTGGCGGTGGTGACCGGATTGAAGTAATGCGCGTGGTCGTACTTCGTCAGCTTGATGAACGGGTCGTTCGTCGAGCCCCAGGTCCAGGTCTTGTTGTTGACCAGGTTGTTGAAGAACCCGATCGGAAGCCGGAACCCGTTCGCCTCGCGCGCGCCGTTGTAGATGTGCTCGCCGTTGGTCGGATCGACGACGGTCAGGGGATTGAAAGTGATTGATGAGCGCCGAGGGTGCGAACGCCCCCGAGGCTGTCGTAGTAGCCGTAGACCGGGACCCCGTTCTGGTAGCCGAGGATCGTCAGGGCGTCGTACGTCTGGTCCGAAAGAAACGTTACGTCCGAGCCGGTGATCTCGAAGCCCTTGTGTGACGGCATCTTCTTTTCCCCCTCGCGCAATGACTGTCCCGGCGGCGCCAGCGCAGCCCGACCGAGCACAGGCCAGATCCCACGATCGGCGGATTTCCGCCGGCACGTAAGGTGAGAAGGTCGCACGCGAGCTTGGTCCTGAGGTCCAGTATTCGACCTGCGACCTTGATCGCATGTCTGACTTCTATTGCGATTATGGACAACAACTGGGGGCGGTTTCTGCTGATTCCGCTCAACCTCCGACCGAACCCACGCGCTGATGCGCAAGGAGGCGCAGCCACCCGCGGAGCACGTCCTCCCCACGCGAAGGTTCCTGCCGGGCGGGTGAGTCGCGGACTGCCCGGCGAAATCGGGACGGTCGTCGCGCGGTGCGCAAGGTCGCGCGCGAGCGCGGCAGAGGCCCGGGGTCGAGCGCGCCGCCTGGCCCGAACCGGTCGAGCCACCGCATCCATCTACCAGTCAAGATCCCCGCAACCAAGTCAAAGCCAATAGACTCGACGTCGGCGCCGACTTCTGCTACCGATTCAGTGGGGTCGGCCAGTCATATAGTCGCATAGCGAGTGTTACGCGCGTGAATGGCCGGGAGAGTAGAGTTACGGGGGCGGCATGGAAGGTGTGATTACGGTCGCCTGCGTGGATGACCATCCGCTGTTGCTGGACGGCATTTGCAGCCTCTTCTCCGGTGACGCCCGCTTTTCGGTTGTAGCGCGAGGCACCAGCGTCGCCGCGGCAGACGAAATAATGGACAAATTCAAGCCGGAGGTACTGTTGCTGGACCTGCTGATGCCGGGAGACACCGCGATCTCCATTTCGGAGATTGCCTCCCGTTCCGGCGAAACCAAGATCATCATCTATACCGCCCGCGACGAGACCGACGTGGCGTTGCGCTGCCTCAAGGCCGGGGTCAGGGGATTTGTCGTCAAGGACAGCCTGGCGGATGAACTATTCGAGGCGGTCGAGCGCGTTTCGGACGGCGAGATCTACATCTCGCGCCGCTGCGCCAACCGCATCATCGGCGGGCTGCGCGGCAACCGGCACAGCGATGGATCGACTGCACCGATCAAGCTCAGCCTGCGGGAGTCGCAGGTCGCGGCGCTCGTAGTCCTGGCGATGTCGAACAAGGAAATCGCCCAGGAACTGAAGATCAGCGAGAAGACCGTCAAGCATTACATGACGAACCTGATGTCGAAGTTCAACGCGCGAAACCGCGTCGAGGTCGCCTTGACCGCGGCGCAGGGTGACGGCGGAGCGCAGCGAAGTCTGCGCGCCTAGGCGGGCCCGCCTTCCTCGAGGGAAATCGTCACGCGGATTCTCGTGCCCCGGCCCGGCGAGGATCTGACCTCGAAGGTTCCGTTCAGCCCCTCGACGCGGTTGCGCATGCCGATCATTCCAAGCCCGCCAACGTCCGCTGCCTCCGGCGAGAATCCGCGGCCCGCGTCCTGGACGACCAGGCGCAGGTGGGTTTTCGAGGCCAGCGCCCGAACCTTCAGTCCCAATCCACCGGCGTGTTTGAACGAATTGTGCATCGCCTCGCGCAGGATCCGGTAGGTGGTGATCTTGAGGATCGGCGAAGCATCCTCGGGCAGGGACCGGGTGGAGCAGGTCACATCGGTCGAGTTTGCACTCCTGCTGTCCGCGACGGCTTGCAGGATCGCGTTCTCCAGCGAGCCCTCTGCGATCCCCGGAAGCATGAGGCCGGCGGAAAGCGCGCGCAGCTCGTCGTAGAGGTTGAGCCCGACCTCGGCCGGGCTCGGGGCCTGCGTCTGCCGGGTTTCGGAGCCGGTTTGTCGCCGCGGGCACCGGTCAGGGACAGAAGGAGCAGGCTCAGGGTCTGCAGCGGGCCGTCGTGGATCTCGGCCCCGAGCCGCTGCAGGTAACGGTCGTTCGAAAGGCTGATGAAGCTGCGGGAGGCCTCGGCCACCTCGCGAAGCTCGGCGTTTCGCGTCGCGAGCGCCCGACTGTCCTCTGCCAGCGCTCGCAGTCTTGAGTTCTGCAGTTTTATGATACGACCCGCCCGAAAGATGAACACGTAGAGACTTACCATCAGAACCGCAAGAACGATGGGGATCATCTTGACGAACTGTTCGGAGAATTCGTTGATTTCTTCGTGCCAGAATCCTTCGTCCTGGTACCATTCGACGACCGCGGCGATGTCGCCGGTCCCCGCACGGAGGATGGGAGCGAACTGGCCCACGAAGATGCGCCCCTTGCGGTCCGGGCCCGGCCCGGGCCAATTCCAGCGCGCATCGACGAAGACCCCTTCCTCGGCCGCCTGGCGCACCGAGCCCGAGACATCCTCGCTCGGCTCACGTGCCGGATTGGACGAGTAGAAGAGCTGCCCTTCCGGCGTCCACACCCTGATAAGGGCAAAGACGGCGAGCAGGTCGTCGTCCACGAAGTACGCCTCCGGAAGCATCCTCAGGAGGGCCGCGGTCTCTTCCGGCGATGCCGTCTCGCCCTCACCTCTCGGAGCGAGAAACGGCTGCAGGAAGCCCTGCAGGAATATCGTGACCTCTTCCTGGGCGGCGATCTCCGCCTGTCGCACCAGCGTTGTCCGCAGCCAGGCTCCCAGCAAGACCATGACGATGATCAGGACGATGGTGTAGCTGAGCGTGAATCGCCGTACCGGCCCCAACGGCGACTGACTGTCGCCGGGATTGAGGGCTAGGTGCGACAAAAGGCGCATGCGACCCGTTCCCTAGGTCGCAGCGGCGCGCTCAGACTTCCGAGCCATGTGGGGATAAGACCTTCGGAGCTAACGGGCCGACGACGCGGGCAGTATTCTTGGAGGGAAAGTCGAATGCAAGCGCCAAGCCGTAGCGTCGGGTTGTCCGGAACGATGTCCCTGGCCGAGCGCGGAAGGATGGAGTCAAGTTGACGGCCGCTCCTGTCGCACCGTTCTGCCTCGGTCGACCGTGGAGCTACGATGAAACAGCGCTGCAAGTTGCGACAGAATATCCGTATCCGGCGGGCGTTCGTTCAGTATCGGTCGCTTCCCGGCGGCCGTGGCGATCGGGCAGCACGACGACGGCAAGGGTGGGTTTGTCGACATCTCGTTCCCCCGTGGAAAGGCAGGCGGTCGCATTTTCGCCGCAGGTCGCGTCGTCCCCCACCCGTCGCTGGACCCGACCCGGCAGACCCCCAATCCCAGCCCGGTCGGGTCCAGCTTTGAGACACCCCGTTCCCGGCGAACCTGGCGTGGCGGGCGTGCTTGCGGCGACGGGCGAAAACCCCGGACCCGCGGGGTCGCCGCAGGCCGATCCGCGCTTCAGGCGATGGGGAATGCGGCCATGAGGACGGCCAGAAGGGTATCCGAAGGGCGGGGCGTGTTCATTCTGGCGACGATGAAGCACAAGGACGCAAGCGGCATTCGGGGGAATCATAAGGTTGACGTACCATCTAAAGTAAATAGTTTCCTTGATGTGTGAGACCGATATCGATTCGATAGGTTAGCTAGGTCGGAGAACGCCGCCAAGCTCGTAATATTTACATTTATCTGCTTGACGGATAGTCTGCCAGACCTGTCCATCTTTAGGTTCTGGAATGTGACTGTGTTCGTGACGGAATCAAACTTCGCCGGAGCCGAGTGAAGATAAAGGTTCCTGTGGTCGCGTGAGAGCATCTTTAGCTTCGGCGTTAGGATGCGCATGTTTTCGGTGAAATCCGCCAACGCCCGGCCGCCAGTCAAAACCGCAGCCTGATCATTGTCCTCCCCGAGGGGCCCACTCCAATCGCGGATCAGGATTGCAGACCGATTGACACAGAGAAACGCGACCGAGCCGACCAAAATGTCGATGCCGGCGCTGATCGCATCCCGAATCGCTTCTGGACAATGATGCGGGGCGGGGAAATCCACTACGTCGTCCGCTTCACCCGCACGGGGCGCTACCTCCACGCGCTCCGCTCAAATGCAGACGCAGCACGGCGCCAGGGCATCCCGGTGCTGCGCATCACCCACACCGCCCATGTCCTGAGCTCGGTCGCCGCGCTGGCCGGCATCCTGCTGGTCTCACGGCTCGGCGTCGCCTCGCCATTGATGGCGAACGCCTGCGAGTTGCCGGCGATCGCTGCTGCGGTCGTCGGCGGCGCCAGCCTCTTCGGCGGCCGGGGCACCATGGTGGCGCGGTCGCCGGCGCCGTGCTCTTTACTAAGATGGGCAATGGTGCCGTCCGTTCCGGGAGATGGTGGTCGAAGGAACTCCTCATCGCGCTGGTGTTCTATCTCGACAATCTGCAGAAGCGGTTCTCAGGGCTTGTGAGTGCGCCCCGATCGAGGGCACAACGCCAGAACTGATCGGAGGCACTGACCGCAGCATGAAGACGATCGTCTGCCTTGCACCGCATTCCGTTGCGCTGGAGGACCGTCCGGCCCCGGCCCGCGCCGACGGAGAGGTCCTCCTCCGCATCCGCCGCGTCGGAATCTGCGGGACCGACTATCATATCTTCGAGGGCACCCACCCCTTCCTCGCCTACCCCCGCGTGCTCGGCCACGAGCTTTCCGCCACCGTCGAGGAAGTCCCCGCCGGAAGTCGCTTCCGCCCCGGCGACGACGTCGTCATCAACCCCTACATCGCCTGCGGCACCTGCCACGCCTGCCAGGACGGCAAGCCCAACTGCTGCATGCGCATCGCGGTTCTCGGCGTCCACCGCGACGGCGGCATGTGCGAGTGGCTGAGCCTGCCCGAAGGCAACCTCGTCCCCGCCGACGGTCTCTCGCTCGACGCCGCGGCCACCGTCGAGTTCCTCTCGATCGGCGCCCACGCGGTGCGCCGCGCCGGGACCGCTCCCGGCCGCAAGGCCCTCGTCGTCGGCGCCGGCCCCATCGGCCTCGGCACCGCGATCTTCGCCGGCATCGCCGGCGCCGAGGTCACGCTGATGGACCGCGACCCGGACCGTCTCGCGCTGGCGCGCAGCACCACCGGCATCGCCCGCACCCTGACCGCCGAGCAAGCGGCCACCGGCGCCCTCCGCGACGCGACGAGCGGCGACGGCTTCGACTTCGTCTTCGACGCCACCGGCAACCGCGCCTCGATGCAGGCGAGCTTCGCCCACGTCGCGCACGGCGGCACGCTGGTCTTCGTCGGCCTCCTCGACACCGACATCACCTTCTCCGACGCGGAGTTCCACAAGCGCGAGATGACGCTGATGGCGAGCCGCAACGCCACGCTCGCCGACTTCGAGCACGTGATGGCCTCGATCCGGTCCGGGGCGGCGCCCGCCGGCGCCCTCATCACCCACCGCACCTCGCTCGGCGGCGTCGCCCGCGACCTGCCGCGGTGGACCGAGGACAAGACCGGGCTGATAAAGGCGCTCGTCGAGATCGAATGAAATCCGGCTGAGCCGCTTGGAAACGCCCCCGACGGTTTCAAGACAGACCGGCGCGATCACCCGCGCCGGCGCGTCGTCCACCTCGAATGACCGCGGTCGCGCGCCCGGCAGACCGGCCGTGACGGCGGTGGCACCCACCGCAACGCGAGTTGGGCCCGCCACGCCAGAAACGACGTCCTTGCGATGTCAGCCGCCGCGGAGCGCGCGGAAGGAGAAAGCGAGCATCGGCTCGATCATCGCCTGGATGTCCTCGCCCTCGCGAATGCGGTGCTCGACGATCAGCGGGTGCAGGCTCGACATCATCGCGTGCTGGAAGCAGAGCGCGGCGAGTTCCGGATCGGGCACATCGAACTCGCCGGTCGCAACCCCGTCGGCAATGATTGCCGCGGTGACCTCGCGCAGCGCGGCCTTGTGGCGGCGGATCACGTGCCAGTTCTCGTCGATCGCGGCGTGCACCATCGCCTGCATCCGGCTGTCGGCGAGACAGCGCTCGCAGATCGCGCTGTTGCAGGTGCGGATGACCCGGCGCAGCTTTTCCTCGGCGCCGAGGTTCGGATCGGCGGCGATGGCGTGCGCCTCCTCGATCACCTCGCCGGTCACCTTCTGCAGGACCGCCTCGGTGATCGCGGCCTTGGAGGCGAAGAAGCGGTAGATGTTGGCCGAGGACATGCCGAGTTCGCCGGCGATGTCGCCGACGGTGGTCTTGAGGTACCCGAACTGTCGAAACAGGCGCTCCGCGGTGTCGACGACCCGGCAGCGCGTCGCCTCGGCAGCCGCCTGGTCCACGGCCCCGACCCGCATGCCCTCGAGCAGCCGGTCGTCGGCGCTGAGCCCTGCCCGCAACGGTTTCCGCGTTTCCTTCCGCCATGTTGGCCATCCTATCCGGCGGGTTCCGGTCGGTCCAGACCCCTGATGCATGATATATTGCGACTGATGAAACTTGACAATCGTCAGAATCAGCCGATTATCCGGATATCTTGGAGCCGGGGGGCTGAACATGTACCGACGCAGCAGAGTAGCACTCGCAGCAGCGGGAATCGGGTTGGCGGCCGCGGCGGCGGCGTCGACGCCCGATGTCCGGGCACGGTTCGCCCCGACGGCTGCCCCGGCCGGAACGGCCGCGGCCCAGCCTGCCCCACAGGTGGTGATGGTTGCCACGGCGCGGCTCGAGCGCGCGGCGCCGGCTCACCGGCTGGCCGGGACGATCCGCGCCCGGACCGAGACCGACCTCGGCTTTCGCGTCGGCGGCAAGCTCCTCACCCGCCCGGCCGAAGTCGGTGCGCTGGTGCAGGCAGGCGACGTGGTGGCGACCCTCGACGACACCGACCTCGGACTGCAGCTCGAGGCGGCGGAAGCCGCCCGCTCTGCGGCGCGGATCGCGCTGGAGAAAGGCGAGATCGACCTCAACCGCGTCAACGTCCTGGAGAAGAAGGGCTACGTCAGCGACCAGGCCACCGACGCGCGCACCGTCGACGTCGAGCAGCTTCGCGCCCGGCTGCTGCAGGCCGAGCGCAGCGTCGAGCTGGCACGGAACGCGCTCTCCTACGCCACGCTGCGCGCCGATGCCGCCGGCGTGGTGACCGAGACCTACGCCGAGGCGGGCCAGGTGCTGGCGCTCGGCCAGCCAGTGGTGCGGATCGCGCAGAGCGGCGACCGGGAAGCCGTGGTGTCGGTGCCCGAGGCGCTGGTCGGCGCGGTCAGGGGCGCCGACGCCGAAGCGGAGCTCTGGTCCGAGCCCGGCCGGCACTACCCCGTCACCTTGCGCGAGCTTTCGCCGGTGGCGGACGCCGCCACCCGCACCTACGAGGCCCGCTTCACCCTCCCCGCCGACGCGAAACCGGCGCTCGGCATGAGCGCGACGGTGACGCTCGCGCCGGCGGTGGAACAGGCGACCGTGACGCTGCCGACCTCGGCGCTGATCGACACCGGTTCGGGACCCTCGGTCTGGGTCGTCGGCGCCGGCGAGAAGCTCGAGGCCCGGCCGGTGCTGGTCAGTGGCTACGCCGCCGGCTCGGCCGAGATCGCGAGCGGCCTCGCGAACGGCGAGCGCGTCGTGGTGCTCGGCGCCCACCGGCTGCACGCCGGCGTCCCGGTCCGCGCCCTTGCGGCCGAGGGCTGAGCGATGCGCCGCTTCAACCTCTCGCAGTTCGCGGTCGGCCATCCCACGCTGATCCTCTTCTTCATCCTGATGCTCGCCGCCGCCGGGGCAATGTCCTACCTGCGCCTCGGCCGCGCCGAGGATCCGGACTTCACCATCAAGGTCGCGATCGTCTCGGCGCAATGGCCCGGCGCCACCGCCGCCGAGATGCGCGACCAGGTCGCCGACCCGATCGAGAAGAAGCTGCAGGAGCTGCCGTTCTTCGACCGGGTCGAGACCTATACCACCTCGGGCTTCATGGCGACGACCGTCACCTTCCGCGACGACACCCCGCCGGACCGGGTGCCCGACCTCTTCTACCAGACCCGCAAGAAGCTCGACGACCTGCGGCCCAGCCTGCCGCAGGGCGTGCTCGGGCCGCAGGTCAACGACGAGTACGGCGACGTCTACTCGGTCCTCTACATGCTCACCGCCGACGGCCTCGGCCTCGACAAGCTCAAGGACTTCGGCGAGGACATCCGCCAGCAGCTCCTCGGCGTCCCGGGCGTCAACAAGGTCGACCTGATCGGCACCCAGGGGCAGCGCATCTTCGTCGAGTTCAGCCACGTCAAGCTCGCGACCCTCGGCGTCACCCCACAGGCGATCTTCGACAGCCTGGCGCGGCAGAACGCCGTCACCCCGGCCGGCGCCTTCGAGACCGGCGCCACCTCGATCCCGCTGCGGATCACCGGTGCCCTCGACGGCGTCGCCGCGGTCGAGGCGGTTCCCGTCGCGGTCGGCGACCGCGTCTTCCGTCTCGGCGACATCGCGACCGTGACCCGCGGCTTCGCCGACCCGCCGTCGAGCCTCGTCCGCGAGGACGGCCGCCCGTCGATCGGCGTCGGCGTCTCGATGGCCAAGAACGGCAACATCATCGCCCTCGGCCAGGCGCTCGACGCCAAGATGGCCGGCATCGAGGCGAACCTGCCGGTCGGGCTGACCGTCGACAAGATCGCCGACCAGCCGGTGGTGGTCGAGCATTCGATCCACGAGTTCGTCAAGTCCTTCGCCGAGGCGCTCGCGATCGTCCTCCTCGTCTCCTTCCTCTCGCTCGGCCTCCGCACCGGCATGGTGGTGGCGCTCTCGGTGCCGCTCGTGCTCGCGATCGTCTTCTTCGTGATGTCGCTGATGGGGATGGACCTCAACCGCATCACCCTCGGCGCCCTGATCATCGCCCTCGGCCTTCTCGTCGACGACGCGATCATCGCCATCGAGATGATGGTGGTGAAGACCGAGGCCGGCTGGGACCGGATGCGCGCCGCCGGCGCCGCCTGGGACATCACCGCCTTCCCGATGCTGACCGGCACGCTGGTGACGGCGGCGGGCTTCATCCCGGTCGGCTTCGCCGCCTCGGCGGTGGCGGAGTACGCCGGCGGCATCTTCTGGGTCGTCGCGATCGCGCTGATCGTCTCCTGGTTCGTCGCGGTGATCTTCACCCCCTACCTCGGCGTGATGCTGCTGCCGCGAAAGACCCGGCCGGCCCACGACCCCTACGGCAGCCGCACCTACCGCTGGCTCCGGGCCGCCATCGACGCCTGCCTGCGGCACCGGCTGAAAGTCGTCGGGGCGACGGCGGCGATCTTCGTCGCGGCGATTCTCGCCTTCGGCAACGTGCAGCAGCAGTTCTTTCCGATCTCGGAGCGGCCGGAGTTGTTCCTGCAGATCAAGCTGCCGGAAGGCTCGTCGATCACCGCGACGACGAAGGCGGTCGAGGAGGCGGAGGCGCTGCTCAAGGACGACGCCGACATCCTCCACGAGACCGCCTATGTCGGCCAGGGCAGCGTCCGCTTCTGGCTCGGCCTCAACCCGCAGCTGCCGAATCCCTCGTTCGCCGAGATCGTGATCCTGTCCAGGGACACCGAAGCCCGCGAACGGATCAAGGCGCGGCTCGAGCAGGCCGTCGCCGACGGTGCGCTCTCCGGGGCACGGGTCCGCGTCGACCGCTTCAACTTCGGCCCCCCCGTCGGCCACCCGGTGCAGTTCCGCGTGCTCGGCAAGGACCCGCAGCAAGTCCGGCGCATCGCCGGCGAGGTGCGCGACGCCATGGCGCAGAACCCCGACGTGCGCGACCCGCACCTGCAGTGGAACGAGATGGCGCCGTCGATCCGGCTGGTCGTCGACCAGGACCGGGCCCGGGCGCTCGGCCTGGCGCCGCAGGACATCGCCCAGACGCTGCAGACGCTGGTGTCCGGCCTGCCCGTCACCGAGATGCGCGACGGCACCGACCTCGTGCAGGTGGTGGCGCGCGCGGTCCCGGGCGAACGGCTCGACGTCGCAGGCCTCGGCGACCTCACGGTCGCGAGCCGCGACGGCGTGGCGGTGCCGCTTTCGCAGGTGGCGCGGATCGAGCCGGTGAGCGAGGAGCCGATCCTCTGGCGGCGCAACCGCGAGCTCGTCATCGCCGTGCAGGCCGACATCCGCGACGGGGTGCAGGCGCCGGACGTGACGGACGCCATCCTGCCGGCGCTGGCGCCGATCAAGGCGGCGCTGCCCGCGGGCTACCGGATCGAGACCGGCGGGGCGATCGAGGAGAGCGAGAAGGGCAACAGCTCGATCTTCAAGATGTTCCCGATCATGCTGGTGGTCACGCTGACCCTCCTGATGATCCAGCTGCAGAGCTTCGTGCGGGTCGGGATCGTGCTCCTCACCGCCCCCCTCGGCATCATCGGCGCCTCGCTCGCGCTCAACCTCTTCGGCGCGCCCTTCGGCTTCGTGGCCCTCCTCGGCCTGATCGCGCTGATGGGCATGATCATGCGCAACTCGGTGATCCTCGTCGACCAGATCGAGGCCGACGTCACCGCCGGCCTCCCGCGCCGCCGCGCCATCGTCGAGGCGACGGTCCGTCGCGCCCGGCCGGTCGTCCTGACCGCGCTCGCCGCGATCCTCGCGATGATCCCGCTGTCCCGCTCGGTGTTCTGGGGCCCGATGGCGATGGTGATCATGGGCGGGCTCATGGTCGCGACGCTGCTGACGCTTTTCTTCCTGCCGGCCCTCTATGCGCTCTGTTATCGGGTGCCTCGCAGCGAGGAGGCGCCCGAGGTCGGAACCGAACCGGAGCAGCTGCCGCTGCCCGCCCTGGCGGCGGAATAGCCGTCATTCTGTCGGATGCTCTCCTTCGTCTCCGGCGAGCGCGACGGCAGTCGCGCACTGCCCGCCGGACATGAGCGTCATCCTCGAGCCCTGTCTGCCGCAGGCCGAAGACATGGAAGCCACGCGGCGAATGGAGCATGAATGGCTCGACCGCACCGTCGCCGCAGCGAAGCGGCTGGTGCCGACCGACGCCTGATCCAGCGGACCCGGGGAGAGGACTGCAATGACCACCGACACCAGGACCAGAACCAAGAAGCTCATCAACGCGCCCGAGGACATCATCCCGGAGTTCATCGAGGGCTTCGTCGGCGCATTTGCCGAGATGCTGAGCGTCGAAGGCCCGACCGGCCGCGCCATCGTCGCGCGCCAGGGGCCGCGCGACGGCAAGGTCGGCATCGTGATCGGCGGCGGTTCCGGGCACGAGCCGGCCTTCGCCGGCTACGTCGGCCGCGGCCTCGCCGACGCCGCGGCGGTCGGCAACGTCTTCGCCTCGCCCTCGCCCGATCAGATCCTCGACGCCGGCCGGGCCGTCGACGGTGGCGCCGGCGTGGTCTTTCTCTACGGCAACTACACCGGCGACGTCATGAACTTCACCATGGCCGCGGAGACGCTCGAGGCCGAGGGCACGCCGGTGCGCCAGATCCAGGTGACCGACGACGTGGCGTCCGCCCCGGCCGAGCGCAAGGGCGAGCGCCGCGGCGTCGCCGGCGACTTCTTCGTCTTCAAGTGCGCCGGCGCCGCCGCCGATCTCGGCGAGCCGCTGGAGCGCGTCGTGGCGCTGGCCCGTCACGCGAACGAGAACTGCCGCTCGATGGGCGTCGCGCTCGGCGCCTGCTCGCTGCCGCAGACCGGCGTGCCGAACTTCGAGATCGGCCCCGGCGAGATGGAGATCGGCATGGGGATCCACGGCGAGCCGGGCATCCGCCGCGTACCGCTGGCGTCGGCCGATGCGGTCACCGACCTGCTGCTTTCACCGGTCCTCGACGATCTCGGGCTTGCCACCGGCGACCGGGTCGCGGTGCTCGTCAACGGCCTCGGCGCGACCACCCTGCTCGAGCTCTTCGTGATGTTCCGCCGGGTCCGCCAGACGCTCGACGCCCGCGGCATCGCCATCCATGCCCGCTGGGTGGGCGAATACGCCACCTCGCTCGAGATGGCCGGCGCGTCGGTGACGCTGCTGAAGCTCGACGCGGCGCTGACGCGCCTGCTCGATCACCCGTGCCACACGCCCGCGCTCCGCGTCGGTGGCGAGATGCCTGCCCTTGCCGACGCGCCCCGCAGCGCGCGCAAGGCCCGGGTCTCCGCCGCCGCCGCCGTGGTGGACCGCGCCGGCCTGCGGACCGGCGGGACGGTGACGCCGGAAGCCTTCGTCGGCATGATGCGCGCCGTCGCCGCAGCGATCCGCGCCGAGAAGGACTGGCTTTCGCAGCTCGACGGCGTGATCGGCGACGGCGACCACGGCGTGACCATGGACATCGGCTGGACCGCGGTTCTGAAGGAGCTCGATGCCGCGGGCGCCGACACGACGATATCCGAGATCTGCGAGCGGAGCGCGAGCGCCTTTCTCAACGCCGTCGGCGCGTCCTCGGGACCGCTTTACGCCTCGGCCTTCCGCAGCGCCGGCGCGGCGGTCGCCGACCGCCTCGACCTCGACGGCCCGGCGCTGGCGGCCTGGATCGCCGGTGTGAACGAGGGCATCCTCGCGCGTGGCGGCGCGTCCCGCGGCGACAAGACGATGATCGACGCCTGGGCCCCGGCCGCCGAGGCCGCACGCGCCGCCGCCGACGCCGGCGGCGACGAATCCGCGGTGCTCGCCGCAGCCCGCGACGCCGCGAAGGCCGGGATGGAGGCGACGGCCGGCATCGAGAGCCGCCGCGGCCGCTCGGCCAAGCTCGGCGCCCGCAGCGTCGGCCACATCGATCCCGGCGCAGCCTCGGCGTACGTCACGCTCCGCGCGATGTGCCGGGATTTGCCGTCGGACAACGCGTCCCGGGACTGAGGCAGCGGCTCGGCCGAAGGAAGTCGCCACGGGTTGCGGGCACCGTCGTGCGCGGTCAGCCGCCCTCGACCGCCGAGAAGACGGCGACCCGGTTCATCACCGCCCGGATGCGGTGGAGCAGGCACAGCCGGTTGCGGCGGACCGCCGGGCTGTCGGCGTTGACGACGGTCGAGTCGAAGAAGGCGTCGATCGGGGCGCGCAGCCCCGCGAGCGCGGTCATCGCGGCGGCGAAGTCCTCGGCTTCGAGCGCCGGACGGCGTGGCGGCCTCGGCGGCGTCGAGGGCGGCGAAGAGGGCCTTCTCGGCATCGGTCTCGGCGAAGCGGAGGTCGGGGTCGAGCGAGTATTCGACGCCGTCCTTCTTCTCCTCCTGGGCGAGGATGTTCACCGCCCGCTTGTAGCCGGCGAGGAGGTTCGCGCCGTCCGGGGTGTCGAGAAACGCCTGCAGCGCGCGGACGCGGGCGACGAGGAGCACGAGGTCGTCCTGGCCGCCGAGCTGGAAGCAGGCGTCGATGACGTCGTGGCGGATGCCCTGGTCGCGGAGGTAGACCTTGAGGCGGTCGGCGAGGAAGGCGAGGAGGTCTCAGCTCGGACCATGCCATCCCGTGCCGCACGCCGAAGTCGGTCCGAGAATGGAGCTGCGATCCATAGTCGCGTGACATCCTCGCGAGACCGATAGAGCGCCGGCGTGGCATCTCGACTGGTCTCGCCAGCTCCACTAGTCATTCGAGGCGCATCGTCGATAGTCTCGGAGAATTGGCAGACTTCGCGTGCCGACGATCTGCGTCACGTGGGCACTGGAGAACTGCTCGGCTAGAGAGCAGCCAGTCGGCGAAGTCGCAATCCGGCATCGCGTTCTCCAAGATCAACCTGAATGACGCCGAGCGCCGCACGGCGAAGCGCGAACGGGTCCTTGGACCCAGTCGGCTTCTCGTCGATCGCCCAGAAGCCGGTCAAGCGTGTCGAGCTTGTCGGCAAGCGCCACGGCGACAGATACAGGAGCGGTCGGCACGGCGTCGGACGGCCCGAGCGGCGAGTAGTGCTCCTCGGCGGCGGCGGCGACGGCGGGGTCCTCCCCTGCCCTCTCCGCGTAGTAGCGGCCCATGGTGCCCTGGAGCTCGGGGAACTCGTAGACCATCTGGCTGGCGAGGTCGGCCTTGGCGAGGCGGGCGGCGCGTTCGGCGAGGTCGGGGTCGGCGCCGACGGCCGGGGCGAGCTCGCGGGCGAGCGTGGCGATGCGCTCGATGCGCTCGGCCTGGGTGCCGAGCTTGTTGTGGAAGGTGACGCTGGCGAGCTTCGCCGCCATCTCCTCGAGCGGCGTCCGGAGGTCGTTGTGCCAGAAGAACTCGGCGTCGGCGAGGCGGGCGGTCAGGACGCGGGCGTTGCCGGCGGCGATGGTGGCGCCCTGGTCGGGGGTCTCGCGGTTGGCGACGATGAGGTAGGCGGTGATGGCGCCGCTCGCGGGGTCGCGGAGCGAGAAGAACTTCTGGTTCTCGCGCATCGAGGTCTGCAGCACCTCGGGCGGCAGGTCGTGGAAGCGCGGCTCGATGCGGCCGAGGAGCGTGACCGGCCATTCGGTGAGGCCGGCGTTCTCGGCGAGCAATCCCTCGTCCTCGATCAGCTCGAGGCCCGAGGCGAAGGCGAGCTGCGCCGCGTCGTGGGCGATGCGGGCGGCGCGCTCGGCGGGGTCGAGGATGACGTGGGCGCGCTCGAGCTTCGCCACGTAGTCCTCGAAGGAGACGACGCGGAACGGATGCGGCGCGTGGAAGCGGTGGCCGCGGGTGGTGTCGCCGGCTTCGATGCCGTCGATCGCGAAGGGGACGACCTCGGCGCCGGTCTCGCGGACGAGGATGCAGAGGATGCGCGTGCAGCGGGCGGACCCAGCGCAGGGAGCCGTCGCCCCAGCGCATCGACTTCGGCCAGGGGAAGTCGCGGACCACCGCCTCGACGGTCTCGGCGACGATCTCGGCGGCGGGGCGGCCGGGGCGCTCGATGACGGCGAAGAGGACGTCGCCCTTCTTGTCGGCGCGGGTCTCGAGCGCCTCGCGGGCGAGGCCGGTCGCGCGCAGGAAGCCCTCGATCGCGGCGGGCGGCGCGTCGGCGCGCGGGCCCTTCCGCTCCTCGCGCTGGCGCGGCGAGTGCTCGGCGAGGCCTTCGAGCGCGAGGGTGAGGCGGCGGGGCGTCGCGAAGGCGGCGGCGTGGGCGTAGGTGAGGCCGCGCGCGACGAGGCCGTCGGTCACGAGCCGGCGCAGGTCGGCCGACGCCTTCGCCTGCATCCGCGCGGGGATTTCCTCGGAGAGAAGCTCGAGCAGCAGGTCCGGCATCACGGGGTCCAGAGGTTCAGGAAGCCCTGGGTGACGAGGGCGTTCGCGAGGTCGACGAAGAGCGCGGAGACGAGCGGCAGCACGATGAAGGCGCTCTGGCTCGGGCCGTAGCGCTTGGTGACGGCGGTCATCGTGGCGATGGCGGTGGGGGTCGCGCCGAGGACGAAGCTCGAATAGCCGGCGGTGAGGACGGCGGCGTCGTAGTCGCGGCCGAGCAGGCGGAAGACCAGGAAATAGGAGAAGGCGAGCGCGATCGCGGTCTGCACCGCGAGGACGGCGAGGAGCGTGCCGGCCATGCCGGCGAGCGCCCAGAGCTGCAGCGCCATCAGCGAGACGGCGAGAAAGACCCCGAGCGCGAACTCCGAGACCAGCGAGAGCGCGGCGGTGTGGCTGACCGGCCTGAGGAAGGGCACGAGCGGCATCAGGTTGCCGACGATCATGCCGACGATGAGGCAGGGCACGAAGAGCGGCAGCATCAGCCCGAGCCGCAGGATCGCCTGCTGCACGCCGTAGCCGAGGATGATGCAGATGAAGACCCAGAGCAGCGTGCGCATCAGCGCGTTGCGGGTGATCGGCTCGGGCGCGGGCGCGGTGTCGGAGAGCCCGACCGGGTTCACCTCGGCGGGCTCGTCGGAGCGGAGGTTGCCGCGTGCCGATGAGGTAGCGGCCGAGCGGGCCGCCGATGACGCTGCCGATGACGAGGCCGAGGGTGGCGACGGCGACGCCGATCTCGGGCGCGTTGGCGAGGCCGCGGGCGACGAGCTCGGGCGACCAGGCGATGATGGTGCCGTGGCCGCCGAGGAGCGAGGTCGAGCCGAGCACGACGCCCATGCCCATCGGCAGGCCGGCGACCCACGCGGCGGCGCCGCCGACCAGGGTCTGCGCGAGCAGGAGCACCGCGGTGAGCCCGACGAGGATGAGGAGCGGGCGGCCGCCCTTGAGCAGGTCGGCGAGGCGGGCGTTGAGGCCGATGCCGGTGAAGAAGACGAGGAGCAGGAGGTCGCGGGCGTGGGTGTCGAATCCGACCTCGACGATGCCGGCGGCGTGCAGCGCATAAAAGAGCGCCGCGACCAGCAGGCCACCGGTGACCGGGTCGGGAATCGACAGCCGGCGGAGCAGCGCGACACGGTCGTTGATGCCCTCGCCGAGCAGGTAGGTGACCAGCCCGAAGGTCACGGCCATGAAGTCGGGGAGCTGGATCTGCGGCATGAGGGCGGGCGCTCGCAACGAGGGCGGAAGGCGGGGCGGAAGGGCGGTCAGGGCAAAGCGCAGGCGGTCCGAGGCGTCAAGCGGATTCGTGGTCGGATCCGGCGAAGCTGACGGCGGGCGGCAGGCGTGGTTGAATGGCGGGGAAGCGGCATGGGGGGCGGCGGGATGGAGCGGATGCAGGGGTTCGCGCCCGAGCGGGATCGCGCGATCCGGGTGTTCCTGCCGTCGCTGCACGGGCGGAGCGCGCGGGCGCTCGCGGCAGGGCAGCGCTTCGTGCACTACACCGGCGCGGCCGCGGCGATGAACATGATCCGCAACCGCGAGATCTGGCTGCGCAGCACCCAGTGCATGAACGACTTCTCCGAGGTGCGGCACGGGCTCGACCTCCTGGCGCGGGCATGGCGCAGCACGCAGGGCGAGCGGCTGACCGGCTTTCTCGAGGGGATGTTTCCCGGATTCCGCCAGGAAATGGCCGAGCGGATCGAGGCGCTCGCCGACACCGTGGCCTTCGACACCTACATCGCCTGCGTCTCCGAGCACGACCCGGCCGAGGACGGGATCGGGCGGTTGTCGATGTGGCGGGCCTACAGCGGGATGAGCGGGGTGGCGCTGGTGCTGAACAACGCTCCGCTGATCGGGCCGGACAGCGACGCGCTGCCGGTCTTCACCGGGCCGGTCGAATATGCCGCGCGCAAGGCGTTCTTCGAGCGCTTCGGGCGGTTCGTCGACGGCATCCTCGAGGAGGGGGCGTATCTCGAGCGGCTCGGGGCGGAGGAGGCCTGCCGGCGACTGGTCGGCAGCTATCATTTCGCGGCGCTCTCGACCAAGCACCCGGGCTTCGCCGAGGAGCGCGAATGGCGGATGGCCTTCACCCCGACGCTGCAGCCGCAGGGCGATCTTGCGCGGGCGGTCGAGCTCTGCCGGGGAGAGCCGCAGGTGGTCTACAAGCTGCCGCTCGCCCGGCGGGCGCCGGCGGGGGCGAGCCTGGCGCTGGCCGACGTGCTCGAGTCGCTGATCATCGGCCCCTGCGAGTCGCCGCGGGCGGTGCGCGACGCCTTCGTGGCGCTGCTCGGCGACGCCGGAGTGGCGGAGCCCGAAGCGAAGGTGCGGGTCTCGCAGATCCCGATCCGGTGATGCCGCCGCAGGGGACGGCGCCGCGCGCCCGATGATCGCCCGCACCGGCGATCGCTTCGGCCCCTGCCCCGAGCGGCCGAACCCCGCTCAGACGTCCTCGCGGCCGTTGCCGGTGGCATAGCGCTGGAAAAGCGGCAGCTGCGCCATCACGAAGGCGACGTTGGCGACCGGCAGCACGAAGGTGCGGAAGTCGACCCAGGTGTCGGTCCCCCAGTTGCGCCAGACGATCTCGTTGAGCACGGCGAGCGCCAGATAGAAGACGATGAAGCGGACGGTGAACTTCATCCAGCCCGCGTCGTTCATCGGGATGAGCTCGTCCATCAGGTACTTCAGGTAGCTCTGCCCGCGCAGCAGCCCGAACAGCAGGATGCCGGCGAAGAGGGCGTAGAGGATGGTCGGCTTCATCTTCACGAAGGTGTCGTCGCGCAGGATCAGCGTCAGCCCGCCGAAGATCGTCACCACGACCGCGGTGATCACCGCCATCTTCGGCAGGTGCCGGGTGAGAAACCAGCTCGCCGCCAGCGCCGCGAGGATCGTCGGCACGAAGACCTTGGTCGAGAACAGCACCTGCTCGAGCTGCCGCTCGGTGACGCTCAGCCCCTCGGGCACCGGCGCCATCCGGTAGGCGAGAAAGAACACCGCGATCGGCCCGACCTCGAGCGCGAGCTTCAGCAACGGATGGATATGACGCCGTGCCATGCCCGCCACATACCGCCCGCGCCGCGCGAAGGCCACAGCCCCTGCGCCGGCCAGGGGTGAATTCTGCGCGATGCCGGTGGCCTCCGAGCGGGCGGCCGCCATCGACCGCGGCACCGGCGCCCTCTCGGCCTTGCCGGTCGCTTCGAGGCCCGCCCGGCCGCGACCCGCCGCTCGCGCCGATTGCGGATCGGCGTGACGCTGCCCTCGACCGACCCTTCCGTCATGTAACGGAGCCGCAGTCCGCCTGTCGCGCGCACGGGGCGGTCGGTGCTTCGTCAGCAGGTTGCCGACTTGTTCGAATCGATCGTTTGCCTTATACTTGGCTTCATTGTCTTGCCTGTAGATGCCACCCCAATTCATTCGGAGTTCTCCCCCATGAGACACTCATCGGTATACTATTGTGCGCCGTTGTTCCTTCTCGGCCTGGCGGTTCCGGCGAGCGCGGAGTTCAACGTGTGCAACAAGATGGATCACAAGGTCAGCGTGGCGGTCGGCTACATCGGCTATGACGGCTACGTCTCGGAAGGATGGTGGACGATCCACCCCGGCGGCTGCAAGACGCTCGTCGGCGACGACGACACGACCGACCCGTACAACTACTTCCTGTATGCGAAGGGTTTCGAAGGCGAGACCGCCCTCTGTACCACGTCGAAGCCGTTCACCATCGTCGGTCGCAACTGCAACGGACGCGGCTTCAACACCCGCTACTTCCAGCACATCGAGTCCTCGACGCGAAGTCACACCACAAACCTGCGCGACGGGAGCGGCAGCATGGACTGATGCCGCAAACGGTCGCGGGATCGGGCGGTCGGCGGGCCGGCGAGCGTCCGCCGACCGCCGGCACCCGACTTCAGGTGCCGCCCCGCGCCCTTCCTGCAACCGGCTGCAAAAGCGACGGAATGCCCGGCTAGGCTGCCCCTGCCCCGGTCAGCGCCTCGGCGAACTCCTCCGGGTCGAACGGGGCGAGGTCGTCGATGCCCTCGCCGACGCCGATCGCGTGGATCGGCAGCCCGTAGCGATCGGCGAGCGCCACCAGCACGCCGCCCTTGGCGGTGCCGTCGAGCTTGGTCATCACGAGGCCGGTCACCTCGGCGATGCGGCGGAAGATCTCGACCTGGCTGAGCGCGTTCTGCCCGGTCGAGGCGTCGAGCA
The DNA here is from genome assembly GCA_963737485.1 of uncultured Alphaproteobacteria bacterium. Classification (GTDB taxonomy): domain Bacteria; phylum Pseudomonadota; class Alphaproteobacteria; order Rhodobacterales; family Rhodobacteraceae; genus Amaricoccus. The sequence goes on from CAVTSR010000016.1 coordinate 576,677, forward strand.
CGAGCAGCGTGTTGTGCGGCGCCTCGGGGTCGCGCTTGCGGATCACCCGCACGATCTTGGCAAGCTCGGCCATCAGGTCCTCGCGGTTCTGCAGCCGCCCGGCGGTGTCGATCAGCAACAGATCCGCCCCCTCCGCCTCCGCCCGCGCCAGCGCGTCGAAGGCGAGGCTCGCCGGGTCCGACCCCTGCGGCGCCGTCATCACCGGCACGCCCGCGCGCTCGCCCCACACCTGCAGCTGCTCGACCGCCGCCGCCCGGAACGTGTCCCCCGCCGCGATCACCACCTTCTTGCCCGCCGCCCGAAACTGCGCGGCGAGCTTGCCGATCGTCGTGGTCTTGCCCGAGCCGTTCACCCCCACCACCAGCACCACCTGCGGGCGCCGCGGGTAGATCGGCATCGGCCGCGCCACCGGCGCGAGGATCGCCGCGACCTCGCCGGCGAGGAGCCGGCGGATCTCCTCCGCTCCCACCCGCCGGCCGAAGCGGCCCTCGGCGATGCTGGCCGCGACCTTGAGCGAGGTCTCGACCCCCATGTCGGACTGGATCAGGAGCTCCTCGAGGCTCTCGAGCATCGCGTCGTCGAGCACCCGCCCGCGATCCTCGCCGAGGATGCGCCCGACGATGCCGGGCCGCGCCGGCGCCCCCGCCGGGCCGGGTCCGCCCGAGCTGGGTCCACCAAGCCGGGTCCGGCCGGCGCTCCGGCCGGGCTGGGCGCGGCCGCGGGCGCCTCGTCGATGATGGCGTCGATCCCCTCGCCGAGCCGCGAGGAAGACTTGAACAGCCGCTCCTTGAGTTTCTGAAAGAACGCCATGCCCGCCCCCGCTCCGTCGGCCGTTCCCTAGCGCGGGCGTATGCGGGATGCAAACGCCCCCCGCGCGTCCCGCGCACGCTCGAACCGGTCAGGGCGGGGGCCGGCGCTCGCTCATCGCCTTCTCGTCCCGGAAAAGCGTCCAGAACGAGATGAACAGCGCCGCGATCAGCGGGCCGATGACGAAGCCGTTGATCCCGAAGACCGAGATGCCGCCGAGCGTCGAGACCAGCACGACGTAGTCGGGCAGGCGGGTGTCCTTGCCCACCAGGATCGGGCGCAGGAGGTTGTCGACGAGCCCGATCACCAGCACGCCGACGAGCACCAGGATCAGCCCCTTCCAGACCTGCCCCATCAGCATCAGGTAGGCGGCCGCCGGCACCCAGACCAGCGCCGAGCCGATCGCCGGCAGCAGCGACAGGAAGGTCATCAGCGTGCCCCAGAGCAGCGCCCCCTTGATGCCGAGGAGCCAGAAGGCGACGCCGCCGATCAGCCCCTGGATCACGGCAATGACGATGTTGCCCTTGACCGTCGCGCGAACCACGGCGGCGAACTTGTTGATGAGCTGGGCATTGTACTCCTCGCTCAGCGGCATCGAGGCGCGGATGTTGCGCCCGATCGAGCGGCCGTCGCGGAACAGGAAGAACAGCATGTAGAGCATGATCCCGGCGGCGACGAAGAAGCGGGCGGTATTCTGCCCCAGGCTCAGGGCGCGGGAGGCGATCGCCTGGCTCGCCGCGCGCAGCGCCTCGACGGTGCGGTCGCGGATGCGCTCGAAGTCGGCCACGTCGTAGCGGTCGAGCAGGTGCTGCGCCCAGGGCGGCAGGTTGTCGTGCACCGAATTGATGACCACCGAGGGGTCGACCTGCCCGCTCTGCACCTGCTGCACCAGGTCGGTTCCCTCGCGCACCAGCGAGGTGGTGATCAGCGTGACCGGAATGATCGCGATGACGATGCAGACCAGCACCGCGAGAAAGGCGGCGATGTTGGTGCGCGGCCAGAGCCGGCGCTCGAGCGCGCGATAGAGCGGCTGGAACACGATCGCGAGGATCACCGCCCAGAACACCGCGCCGTAGAACGGGATGAGCAGCCAGAAGAAGGCGACGCTGACGACCGCGAGCAGGAGCAGGAAGGCCTTGTGTTGCTGCTCGCTCTGCGGATGCACGCCCATCTCCCGTTGCGCTCGGCGTGCGGGCGGCCGGTACGCGCGACAAATCTATCCCCGAAGCCGGCAAGCTGACAACCGAAGATGCCGGGCGCAGGTCGCGAACCGGCCTGCTCGACGGGCTCGTCGTCGATCGCCGGCGCCCGCTCTCGCCTCACCCGAAGGCGCTGTCCTTCTCGATGAAGCGGACGGCGCCGGCCTTCACCTGCGCCTGGATCGCCTTGGTGATCTCGATCTGCGCCGCCTCGCCCTCCTTGCGGCTGAGATCGTCGAGGGCGGCCATCTCCTCGGCGTAGCGCTCGGACAGCCGCCGCGGCAGGTTGTCGAGCACGAAGGCGACGGTGGCGCTCTCCTGCGCCTCGCCGAGCTTCAGCGCCTTGAGCAGCACCTCCTCCGGCACGTCGCGCAGCGTCCCGGCCACGTCGCGCCCGTGCAGCCTGAGCGCGATGTCGTCGAAGGTGAACATCGTGCGCTGCACGTCCTGCGCCAGCGCCGGCTCCTGCGCCTCGAGATAGCCGAGGAAGGCCTCGCGCACCTCGGTGGAGACGTTGTTCATCAGCCCGGCGATCAGGTCGGCCGGGCGGCGCTTGGACAGGTTGCGCTGCAGCACCGAGAGGAAGTCGCGCTCGATCGCGCCCTCGACCCCGGCGGCGACCGGCGGATCGAGCTGCGGCACCCGCGACAGCCGCAGCACCACGGTCTGGGCGAAGCCGCGGTCGAGCCGCTCGAGCACGCTCGCGGCGATCTCGGGGCGGAGCTCGCTGAGCACGACCGCCGCGGTCTGCGGATGCTCGGCCTGCAAAAAGCTCGCGAGCGTCGGGACCGGGGTGTCGTTCAGCCGCTCCCAGACCGAGCGGACCTGGCTGCGCTGGCGGCCGTCGATCAGCCGTTGCACCTCGTCCTCGTCGCCGAGCACCGCGGAGAGCAGCTTGTGCGCCGCCTTCGAGCCGCCGGAGATCTCCGGGCCGGTGGTGAGCAGCTCGAGGAACTCGACGATCACCGCGTCGAGCACCTCCTGGCTGATCTTGCCGAGGCCGCCGATCGCGCGGGCGAAGCGCGCCATGTCGGGCTCGGCGAGGTCACGCAGAAAGCCCGCCGCGAGCTCCGGTCCGATGGCGGTCAGGATCATCGCCGCCTTCTCGATCTGGCTCGGCGCGCCCTGCAGCGACGGCAGCCGCGTTCGCAGCGGCTTGACCGGGAGGATCGCGGCCTCGGTGGGAGTGTTCATTGCGTGTAGCTCCGGACCAGCGCGCCGGCGAGCAGGGTCCAGCCGTCGGCGATGACGAAGAAGGCGAGCTTGAAAGGCAGCGAGACGATCGCGGGCGGCACCATCATCATGCCCATCGACATCAGCACCGCGGCGACGACGAGGTCGATGACCAGAAACGGCAGGAAGATCAGGAAGCCGACCTCGAAGCCGCGCCGGATCTCCGAGAGCAGGAACGCCGGCACCAGGAGCGCGAGCGGCGTCTCGCCGCCGTCGGGCGCGACGCTGGCGCCGGCGGGCGCGGCATCGCGCAGCATCTGCAGGGTGGAAGGATCGACGCGGCCCTGCATGAACACCCGGAACGGCGCCATCACCGGCGCGAAGGCGTCCTCGGGCTGCATCTCGCCCGCAACCATCGGCTCGATGCCGTCATGCCACGCCTGGGTGAAGACCGGCTCCATGACGAAGTAGGTGAGAAACAGCGCAAGGCTCACGATCATCATGTTGGGCGGCGCCTGCTGCACCCCGATCGCCTGGCGCAGGATCGAGAGCACGGTGATCATGAACGGAAAGCACGTCACCATGATCGCGAGCCCCGGCGCGAGGCTGAGCAGCGTGATGAGCAGGAAGAGCTGGACGGTGCGCAGGCTGAAGGACTGCCCGTCGCCGAGGTTGATCGAGATGTCCTGCGCCGCGGCGGGATGGGCGAACGCGAGCGCCGCCAGCACCGCCCCGGTGATGGCGAGGGTGGTGGAAACCGTTGAAATTCGATGAATCTCAAAAACCGAAGTCATGCGATTTCAACGACTTGCTTTGCTGCTCGCACGCGAGCAGTGCGAGCGGCTCGCACCCCTCAGAGCTCATTCGAGAAGTCGGCCACCTCGGTCAGCCGCACCCCGAGCCGGCCGGAATCGTCGCCGATCTCCTGCAGCTCGCCGCGGGCGATCAGCCGGTCGCCGATGTAGAGCTCCACCGGGTCGTCGATCATCGAGTTCGAGCGTCAGCACCGAGTCGCGGCGCAGCTCGACGAGCTCGCTGACCAGCGGCCGCGCCTTGCCCACCGAGATCGTCACCTCGATCGGCACCCCGAGAAACGCCCCGCCGCGCGCCTGCCGCGCCACCCGCTCGGCCGCCTCGGGCGCCGCCGCCGGCGGGGCCGGCTGCGGCGCCGGTTGCGGAGCGGCGCCGGCGCTCACCGGCCCGGCGGCCTCCGGCACCGGGGCTTCGTCATCCGTATCGTCTTGGCTCATCGCTCTCGCCGCCGTTGCTGCCCGGTTCAAGATGCGCGGCGATGCAGGCCCGGATCCGGGCGGCGCAGGCCGCGAGGTCGACGTGGTCGTAGCCCTGGTCCCAGAAGATCAGCGCCTCGCGGGGCAGAAGCTCCGGCGCCGCCTCGATCGTCGCCTCGAGCCCGCGCCCCGCAAGCAGCGCCCCGAGCCGGTCCGCGATCTCCGGCGCGCAGCGCAGCCGCGGCCGCGCCGCCGGCGCCCGGGCCATCGCGCGCGCGACGATGCCGGCGACCTCGGCCCCGAGCCCGGCCTCGGCCAGCGTCGGGACGATCGTTGCGACCAGCGCCTCGACCATCGGCGCCACGCTCGCCGCGACGTGCCGGCGCGCCGCCTCGTTGGTCAGCCGCGCGTCGGCGACCGCCTCGACGAGGTCGCTGGTCAGCCGGCCCTCGTCGTCGAGGAAGGTCTCGGCGGCCAGCGCCTGCCCGGCGAGAAAGCCCTCGTTGAACGCCTCCTCCCGCGCCAACTCCAGCCGGCGCTCCTCGGAGCGCGATCCGGGGCCGGCCGCCGGGGGAAAGGTCTCGAGGCGGTACACACTCATGATCCTGCGGGCTCCTTGTGGCTCTCCGGGGATTCGATCCAGCTGCGCAGCACCGCCGCGGAGTCCTCGCCGCGGCTGTTGATGACCTCGCGCAGCCGCTCGATCTTGTTCACGGTCTGCGCCGGCAGATCGAGGATGTCGTGCCCCGCCGCCTGCCCGGCGCGGCGCGGCTCGGGCAGGAGTTCGCGCGGCCCCATCAGCTCGGGCAGGCTCGGCAAAGGCTGGCGGCCCATCAGCGGCCGCAGCACGAAGAAGATCAGCGCCAGCACGATCGCCCCGAGCACGCCGAGTTGCGCCAGCCGGCCGCCCCAGGCGTCGAGGAAACCGGACCCGGCCGCCTCCGCCGCGGTGCCCTGCTCCGGCGCCGGGATGAACTCGAGCAACTCGATCGTCACGGTGTCGCCGCGGCTCGCGTCGAAGCCGATCGCCGACTGCACCAGCTGGCGCAGCGTCTCGATCTCTTCCGGCGGCCGCGGCGCCCAGGCGTCCTTGCCGTCCGGCCCCTTGCCGACGAGGCCATCGACCATCACCGCGACGGTGATCTTCTTCACCTGTCCCGGCTGGATCACCCGCTCGCGCTTGGTCTCGGAAATCTCGTAGTTCTGCCGCTCGCGGCTGGTGGTGCCGCTGCTCTTGCTGCCGCTCTTGGCGCCGCTGACGTCGCCGTCCGGCAGGTTGCTCGCCACCGTCACCGACGGCGCATCGCCCTGCGCGTTCTGCGAGCTTTCCTCGGTCTCGGAGCTGATCGCCACCTGGCTCTGCGGGTCGATCGTCCGCTCGGTGATCGTCTGGCTGTCCATGTCGGCGTCGACGTTCACCTCGACGATCGCCCTGCCCTGCCCGACGCGTGCCTCGAGCAGCCGCTGGACGTTGGCCCTGAGCGTCTCGGCCCGCGCGTTCGGGCTGCCCGGCCCGTTCAGCGCGTCCTCCTTGCCGGCGAGCACCACGCCCCTGGCGGCATCGAGCACCGCGACTGCCTCGGGCGCGACGCCCGCGACCGCCGAGGAGACGAGGTAGCGGATCGCCTCGGCCTGCGGCCGCCCGAGCTCGCCCCGCGTCATCGTCACCGTCACCGAGGCCGAGCCCGCCGGCGTGCGCGAGAACGGCTGCGAGACCGGGTTCGCCAGATGCACCCGCGCCGCCCGCACGTTCGGCGAGCCGGTGATGGTGCGGGCGAGCTCGCCCTCCTTCGCGCGCCAGTAGGCGGCGTCGAACATCTGGCTGGTGGTGCCGAAACCCGAGAGGTTGTCGAGGATCTCGTAGCCCGCCGGCCCGCCGGCCGGCAGTCCCTTGGCCGCGAGCCCCATCCGGATCCGGTCGCGCGCCGCCCCGTCGACCAGGATCGATCCGCCCTCGACCTGGTAGGCGATCCCCTCGGCCTCGAGGTCGGCGATCACCTCGCCGGCCGCCGCCGGGTCGAGCCCGGAATAGAGCATCGCATAGGAAGGTGCGGTGGCGACCCGGCTGATGCCGAAGACCGCCGCGACGACCGCGGCCACGCTCAGCACGGCGATCAGCCGCCGGCGCGGGTCGAGGGCGTCCCAGAAGCTCCTGAGCTGTTTCACCGCGGTCCTTCGCTCGGGGTTCCATTGCGCCTGGCGCGAGTGTCGGGGCGGCATGCTTAAATTCGGTAACCGCGCCGCTTCCGCCGCCGGCCGGCATCCGCAGCAACGATCGTCGGCGCGCCTTAAGAGTCGGTTAGGGAAGCCGGGTTTACCTGTGGCCGAAACACGAACCTTAACCTGGGGTTGCGATGACCGACGCCGTTGAGATCGCCGAGGCGGCGCCTGCGCCGAAGCCGAAGGGCAAGCTTGGGATCCTCTTCGGGCTGGTGGCGGCGCTGGCGCTCGGCGGCGGCGGCTTCTACGCGGTCTACGCGGGATTCCTCGATCCCGGCAGTCTGATGCACCACGAGTCCGGGCCTCCGGCGTCGGGGATGGCGGCCGACATCGCCTTCGTCGCGCTCGACCCGATCATGATTTCGCTCGCACCGGGCGCCTCGGCAAAGCACCTGCGCTTTTCCGGCCAGCTCGAGGTGGCGCCGGAGCAGGCCGGCGAGGTGACGGCGCTGATGCCGCGCGTCCTCGACGTGCTCAACACCTACCTGCGCGCGGTCGACGTGAAGGATCTCGAGGCGCCGGCGGCGCTGGCGCGGCTGCGCGCCGAGATGCTGCGCCGGATCCAGGTGGTGACCGGCGAGGGGATGGTGCGCGACCTCCTCGTGATCGAATTCGTGCTGAACTAGGGAGATCCCGATGGACCTCTTGATGAACGGCCTTCTGATGGCGGGAACGCTCTTCGCCGGCGGCTACTGCTGGATCCTCGCCCGGCGGGTGCGCGACCTCAAGCAGCTCGACAGCGGGCTCGGCGGCGCGATCGTCACGCTGACCCGGCAGATCGAGCTCGCCCGCAGCACGCTCGACGAGGCGAAGAGCTCGTCGCGCGACACCAGCCGCGAGCTCAGCCAGCTCGTCACCCGCGCCGACGGCGCCGCCGGACAGCTCCGCATCCTGCTCGCCGCCGCGCCCGTCCCGCCCGCGCCCGTCCCGCCCATGCCCATGCCGCCGGCGCCGGTCGCCCCGGCGGCGATCGTCGCCGCGGCGTCGGCAGCCGCTGCGCCTGCGCCCCTGTCCGACCCGATCGCTCCGGCGGATCCCGCCGCACCCGAGCGGCGGCCGGAGGAAGCGCCCTCGCCGATGCCGCACATGGGCGAGGTGCCGAAGCCGCGGGCGCTGGCGCCGGTCGAGAACCCGCTCCGCCGCCGCGACCGCGCCCTCCCCGCCGCCCCGCGCAGCGAGGACGAGATTCTCGACGCGCTCACGGCGCTCGCCGGGGGTCGCTGACGTGGCCGGGGTGCGGCCCGCCCTCGGCGGCGCGGGCCTGATCGTCTTCTGCTTCTTCGCCTCGGCGGCGCTGCGGCTCTCCGACGACGGATTCGCGCTGGCGCAGGGGCTGACCGGCGCGACGGACGGCAAGGGCGCCGATGCCCCGGCCGGCGCCGACAGCGCCGCGCTGATGGCGGCGCTGCAGGACCGCCAGAAGCAGCTCGACGCCGAGGAGGCCCGGCTCGCGGACCGCAAGCAGAGCCTGAACGTGGCCGAAGCCAAGCTCACCGAGCAGCTCGCCGCGTTCGACAAGGCGCAGAAGAACCTCGAGAAAACCCTGGCGATGGCCGATCAGGCGGCGGAGAAGGACCTCGCGCGGATGACGACGGTCTACGAGAACATGAAGCCTGCCGACGCGGCGCGCATCTTCGAGAAGATGGACGTGAACTTCGCCGCCGGCCTCCTCGCGCGGATGCGGCCCGATGTCGCGGCCAAGGTGCTGACCGGGATGAAGGCCGAGAACGCCTACGCGGTGACGCTGACCATCGCCAGCCGAAACCACGCGGTGCCGACGCAGTAGCCGCGCTTGAAGCTTTCTTAACGCCCCGGTCGCTAAGACCGGACAGTGAAAATCACGGCGCGAGGCCTGACCGGACGCGCCCCGAAGCACGGGATGGGACCATGATCGGGATCGCCGGGATCTGCATCGTCTTCGTGATGGTCTTCGGCGGCTACACGATCGCCGGCGGCAAGATCGGCATCATCCTGCATTCGATGCCGCACGAGCTGATGACCATCTTCGGCGCGGCGCTCGGCGCCTTCATCATCGGCAACGACAAGCACGGCATCACCCACACGCTGAAGGACGTCGCCAAGGTCTTCAAGGGACCGCACTGGAAGACCAAGGACTTCCAGGACCTGCTTTGCCTGATGTTCCAGCTCATCCGCATCGCGCGCTCGAACCCGGTCGAGCTCGACCAGCACATCGAGGACCCCGGCGCCTCCTCGATCTTCAACGCCTACCCGAAGATCCTCGCCGACAGCGAGGCGGTCGCGCTCATCTGCGACACCCTGCGTTCGGCGTCGATGAACTACGACGACCCGCACCAGGTCGAGGAGGTGCTGACCAAGCGGATCGAGAAGAACTACGCCGAGGCGCAGCATTCGGCGCATACGCTGCAGAACATGGCCGACGGCCTGCCCGCGCTCGGCATCGTCGCCGCGGTCCTCGGCGTCATCAAGACCATGGCCTCGATCGACCAGCCACCGGAGATCCTCGGCAAGATGATCGGCGGCGCGCTGGTCGGGACCTTCCTCGGGGTGTTCCTCGCCTACGGCCTCGTCGGGCCGTTCGCCGCGCGGGTGAAAGCGGTGATCGACGAGGACCAGCACTTCTACAACCTGATCCGCGAGGTGATGGTGGCGGCGCTGCACAACCACGCCCCCAACATCTGCGTCGAGGTCGGGCGGCAGAACACGCCGGCGAGCCTGCGGCCGACCTACAACGAGCTCGAAGGCGCCCTGCGCGCCTCCAAGCAGAGCCTCGCCGCGTGATCCGCCGGAGGGGGCCTCTCGCGGTGCCCCTCGCCGCGGCGCTCGCGGTCGCGGCGCCGGCCCTGGCCGCCGAGGGCGGCGCGATCCGCGGCGGCGAGCACGACGGCTTCACCCGCATCGTCATCGCGATCGAGCCGACCACCGAATGGTCGCTCGAGACCACCGCCGACCGGGCGACGATCCGCTTCCCGGGACGCGACGCTCGCCTTCGACACCGGCGAGGTCTTCGCGCGCATCCCGCAGACACGGATCCGCGCGGTCGCGGCCCGCGCCGCCGCGGACGGCAGCGAGATCGCGGTCGACCTCGGCTGCGACTGCCGGGTCAGCGCCTCCTTCGTCGGGGCGCGCTGGCTGGCGGTCGACGTCGCCGACCGCGACGCCGCGCCGGCGACCGCCGCGGCCGACACGGCGCCGGCGACGGAGACGCCGGCCGAGCGCACCCGGCGCGAGGCCGACGCCGTCGCCTCGGCCGAGCAGGAGCTGATCCGCCAGATCGAGCGCGCGGCCGACCAGGGGATCGTCCAGATGTCGAACCACGCGGCGACGGCCGCATCCCCGTCGGCGCCGGGGCCGGCTGCGGCGGCACCGCCCGTCGCGGGCAACGACGATGACGCGACCTTCCAGCGGCAGCTCGCGTCCCTGCTGACCGGGGATCAGGTGACCGCGACCACCGTCTACGACCGCGACAGCCGTGCGGCGCGCGCCGGGCAGGCGGCGGACGCGGCGGCCCCGCCGCCGGCGTGCCTGCCGGACGAGAAATTCGACGTCGCCGCCTGGTCGAACGGGCGTCCGCTCCCCGAGCAGCTGCCGGTGCTGCGCAGCCAGCTGATCGGCGAGTTCGATCGCGCCGACCCCGAAGCGCTGGCGCGGCTGGCGCGGCTCTACATCCGCTTCGGCTTCGGGGCCGAGGCCGAGGCGCTCCTCGCCGGCTTCGACGGCGGACCCGAGCCGGAGGACCGCCCGCTCCTCGTCGACATGGCCCGCATCGTCGACGGCCGGCCGGCGACGCTCCGACGGCCCGCTGGCGCTGGCGGCCGCCTGCCCCGGGCAGCACGGGCTCTGGCAGGCGCTCGGCGGCGTCGCGCCGGTCTGGCGCGACGCCGCGGGCTTCGTCTCGGCGCAGGCCGCCTTCCAGGTCCTGCCCCCCGACCTCCGCCGCCGCGTCGGTCCCGGCTATGCCGCCCGGCTGATCGACGCCGGCCACCCGGCCGAGGCGCGGGTGATCTACGACACCACGCTCAGGCCCGGAGAGCGGGAAGACGCGGCGCTGCGCCTCGTCGGCGCCCGGCTGACCGCGCTCGACGGCCACCCGGCCGAGGCGGCGCAGGCGATGGCCGCGATCGTCGCCGAGGACGGCGACGCTTCGGTCGCGGCGCTGACAGCGCTGGTGCGGCTGGCGCTCGACCAGCGGCTGGCGATCCCGGACACGACCGTCACCGACCTCAGCGCGGCAGCGCTGCAGTACCGCGGCGACCCGCGGCAGACCGCGCTGCTTGGTCTCCTCGCCGAGGCGCTCGCGCGCCGGGGCGAGCTGCCGGCGGCGATCGCCGCGGCGCGCGCCGCGGCCGCCGACCATCCCGCCGATGCCGCGGCCTTCGACGCGCTCGCGGTGCGGCTCCTGGCCGAGGCCGATCCCGCGACGGTCGGTCCGGCGGTCTATGCCGGCACCGTGCTCGACGCGGCCGACCTCGTCGACGCGGTCGCGCTCCGACGATCCGGCCCGCACCACCCTCGCGCGCCAGCTGGTGGCGCTCGGCCTGCCCGACCCGGCGCTGGCGCTGATCGCCCCGACGCTCGCCGGCGGCGCCGCCCCGGCACGGCTGGTCGCCGCGGAGGCGCGGCTCGCCCGCGCCGAACCCGCCGCGGCGCGGGCGACGCTCGGCCCGCTTGCGGGTCCCGAATCGGCCACGCTGCGCGCGCAGGCCTTTGCGCTCGAAGGCGCCTACGGCGCCGCGCGCACCGCGCTCGCGCGCGGCGGCCTCGCCGAGATCGGCCGCGCCGAGGGCGGTGCCGCCTACGCCTGGCCGTCCGGCGACTGGGCGGCGGCGCGGGCCGCCACGCCCGGCGATCCCCGCCGGCAGGCGATGGCCGCCTGGATGGAGGCGCGCGGTTCCGCACCCGCCCCGCCGCCGACCCGGCCCCGACCCCGCCAAGCTCTCTCCCGACCAGGCGTTCCAGCAGCCGCTGCCGGCGCTCGATCGCCCGAGCCTCGGCGCCGCGCGCGACCTGCTCGCGACCGGCCCGGCGGTCGGCGGCTTCGTCCAGGACGTGCTGTCCGCCAACTGAACGCAGCGCGGTTCGCCTCGCGCGGCTACCGCTTCCCGGAGGCGCCGAGCTCGGCGACCAGCGCCTCGAGCGAGGCGAGGTTGTGGCAGGCGCGGAACTCGTCGACGTGCGGCAGCATCGCGCGCACCCCGCGCGCCCGCGGGGCGAAGCCGTCCCAGCGCAAGAGCGGGTTGAGCCAGACGAGCACGCGCGCCGAGAGGTGCAGCCGCTCCATCTCGCGCGCAAGTCCGGCGGGATCGTCGCGGTCGAGGCCGTCGGTGATCAGCAGCACCACCGCCCCCTGCCCCAGCACCCGCCGCGACCAGTCGCGGTTGAAGGCGTGCAGCGAGGCGCCGATGCGGGTGCCGCCCTCCCAGTCCTGCGCATCGCGCCCGGCGGCTTGGAGCGCGGCGTCGGCGTCGCGCTGGCGCAGCGCGCGGGTGACGTTGGTGAGACGGGTGCCGAAGGTGAAGGCGTGCACCGCCGCCCAGCCGGCGCCGCGGGCATTGGCGGCGGCATGCAGGAAGTGCAGCAGCATCCGCGAATAGGCCGCCATCGAGCCGGAGATGTCGCAGAGCACCACGAGGTTCGGCCGCCGCGGCCGGCGGGCGCGCAGCACCAGCCGCTCGACGTCGCCGCCGGAGCGCAGCGCCGCCCGCATCGTGCCGCGCCAGTCGGCGACGCGGCCGCGCGGATCGGGACGCGACCGGCGGCTCGGCTGCGGCCGCGCCGGCAGCACCAGGCGCGCGATCGCGCGGCGGGCAGCGGCCTGCTCGGCGGCGGTCATCTGCTCGAAGTCGAGCCGGCGCAGCCGCTCGTCGGCCGAGAAGGCGAAGCGGGCGTCGATCGTCGGCTCCCCGCCCTCCGCAGCGGCCGGCGGTGGCGGCGGTGCCTCGTCGAGCAGCCCCTCGGCGGCGCGCCGCTCGCCCGGACGCGGCTCCGGCGGCGCGTCGGCGCCGCGCACCTGCGGCAGCAGCAGGCTCATCAGCCGGTCGTCGAGGCGGGGGTCGCGCCAGAACAGCCGGAAGGCCTCGGCGAAGACCGCGCGGTGCTCGGGGCGGCTGACGAAGCAGGCCTCGAGCGTGAAGTAGAAATCCGCCCGGTCGCCGAAGCCGACCGCCTCGACCGCGCGGATCGCCGCGATCGCCCGGCCCGGGCCGACCGGCAGCCCGGCCTTGCGCAGCGCGCGGGCGAAGCGGGCGACGTTGCGCACGAGCTTGCCGTCCTCCGGCACCGGCAGCTCGGCGAAACCTGCCACGCGCTCAGGCCGGCGCGAGGCCGGCGCGCGCGTCGTCGAGGAGGCGCCCGGTCGCGGAACCCTCAAGCCGCGCAATGTCGTCCTGGTACTTGAGAAGCGCGCCGAGGGTGTCGGCGATCACCTCGGGGGCGAGCTCGACCGCGTCGAGTGCCACGAGGCAGCGCGCCCAGTCGATCGTCTCGGCGACGCCCGGCTTCTTGAACAGATCCTCCGCGCGCAGCCGCTGCACGAAGGCCACGACCTCTCGCGAGAGCGCCGCCGTCGCCTCCGGGGCACGGGCGGTGAGGATCGCGAGCTCGCGCTCGAAGTCGGGGTAATCGACCCAGTGGTAGAGGCAGCGCCGCTTCAGCGCGTCGTGCACCTCGCGGGTGCGGTTCGAGGTCAGCACCACGATCGGCGGCGCCGCGGCATGGATGGTGCCGAGCTCGGGGATCGTCACCTGAAAGTCGGCCAGCGCCTCGAGCAGGAACGCCTCGAACGGCTCGTCGGTGCGGTCGATCTCGTCGATCAGCAGGACCGGCGGCCCGCCCTCCTGCGGCTGCATCGCCTCGAGGAGCGGCCGGCGGATCAGGAAGCGCTCGGAGAAGAGCTCGTCGGTCAGCGCCTGGCGGTCGGCGCCCCCCGCCGCCTCGGCGGTGCGGATCGCCACCATCTGCGCCGGAAAGTTCCACTCGTAGACCGCACTCGCGGCGTCGAGCCCCTCGTAGCACTGCAGCCGGATCAGCCGCCGGCCGAGGGCGGTGGCGAGGGTGCGGGCGATCTCGGTCTTGCCGACGCCCGCCTCGCCTTCGAGAAACAGCGGCCGCCCGAGCTTCAGCGCCAGGAAGACGACGGTCGCGAGCCCGCGCCCGGCGATGTAGCCCGAGCCGGCGAGCAGCGCCTGGGTCGCGTCGATCGTCGCGGGAACCGCCGCCGGCGGCATTCAGCCGCGCCGGCGCCGGCGGTCGCGGACGGGGCCGGCCCCGTCGAGCCCGTCCGAGGGCGAGGAGAAGCCGCCGAGCCGCGCGGCGATCGCGTCGAGGTCCGGGACCGGCCCCGGCGGCGTCGCCTCGAGCGCGGCGCGCATCGCGGCGAGGTGCTCGGGCATGGTGCCGCAGCAGCCGCCGATGATGGTGGCGCCGCAGTCGCGGGCAAGGACCGCGTAGTCGGCCATAAGCTCCGGGGTGCCGTCGTAGTGGATATGCCCGTCGTGGAACTTCGGGATGCCGGCGTTGCCCTTGGCGATCACCGGCAGCGACGGATGCGCGGCGCGGAAGCCGAGGACGGTGCGCAGCAGATCCGCCGCCCCGACCCCGCAGTTGGCGCCGAAGGCGAGCGGCGGCGGCGTGAGCCCGGCCACCAGCGACACCATGCCCGCCGAGGTCAGCCCCATCATCGTGCGGCCGGCGGTGTCGAAGCTCATCGTGCCGCACCAGGGCGCGCCGGTGCGCCCGATGCCCTCGGCGGCCGCCTCGAACTCCTCCGGCGCCGAGATCGTCTCGACCCAGAGCACGTCGACGCCCCCGGCGATCAGCCCGCGCGCCTGCTCCTCGAAGATGTCGGCGGCGTCCCCGGCGGTCAGCGGCCCCAGCGGGGCCATGATCTCGCCGGTCGGCCCCATCGAGCCCGCCACCACCACCGGCCGGGAGGCGGCGTCGGCGGCCTCGCGGGCGATCTCGGCGGCGATGCGGTTGAGCTCGTAGGCGCGGCCCTCGGCCTCGTGCAGCTTCAGCCGGCTGGCGTTGCCTCCGAAGCTGTTGGTGAGGAAGAGATCGCTGCCCGCACCGATCGCCCCGTCGTAGAGCGCGCGCACCTTGCCGGGCTCGGTCTCGTTCCACAGCTCGGGCGCCTCGCCCGAGGCGAGCCCCATGTTGAAGAGGTTGGTCCCGGTGGCGCCGTCGGCGAGGAGCCACGGGCGCTCGGCGAGCAGGGTCTGGAGCGACGTCGGCATCGGTCAGGCCTGTGCCAGCGCATCCTGGGCGATCGCCCGGATGCGCGCGACCATCGAGCGCAGGCCGTTCGAGCGCTGCGCCGAGAGGTGCTGGTCGAGCCCGAGCCGGCCGAGCTCGGCCGGGGCATCGACCGCGAGCACCGCCTCCGGGGTCAACCCGGCGTAGAGCGCGTGCAGCACGGCGATCAGCCCGTGCACGATCAGCGCGTCCGAGGTGCCGGCGAAGTCGAAGGTCGCCGCGGCCCCCTCGCCCTCGAGGCGCGGGACGATCCAGACCTGGCTGGCACAGCCCTCGACCTTGGTCGCGGGCACCTGCAGCGCCGGCTCGAGCGGCGGCATCGCGCGACCGAGCTCGATCACATAGCGGTAGCGGTCCTCCCAGTCGTCGAGGAAGGCGAAATCGTCGGCGATCTCTTCGAAGCGGGCGCTTGCCATCGTCGGTTCCTTGGCTCCCGTCACGATGTAGGCGCTCACGCGCACGGGGTCCAGTGGCCAGGCGTGCCGGGGTCCCGGCGGCGCGTTTTGCGCTTCCCAACCGCTCCGCGAGGCACTATCGGAGGGGCATGATCCGGGGCCACCGCATGGGTAAAGGCTTGACGTTGCTGGCGACCGCCGGCTTCCTCGCCGGCTGCGGCGGCGGGATCCCGGACTTCGTCGGCCGCGAGGGCAACGCCGGGAATTCCTTCTACGCGGTCCGCGGCGGCAAGCCCGAGCCCAATCCGGTGGCGGTGCCGATGCAGAGCGCCACGACCGAGCCCGCCCTCTACGGGATGATCCTGCGCGTCGAGGGGCTGGCGCCGACCTGGGGATATCACACCGCGAGCCTGCGGCCGCTCGGCGACGGCCCGGACGCGGCCGGGATCATGAGCTTCCAGTTCCTGGCGATCCCGCCGAGCGGGACCGAGCCCGCCGGGGCGCCGCGGACCCGCGAGATCTCGGCGGCGATCTTCGTGCCGGACATCTCGCTCGGAAAGCTCCGCGGCCTGCGGGTGACCGGCGTCGGGCAGCAGGTGCAGACCCTGCCCGTTCGCAAGGGATGAGCGCGCTGCGGGCGCATGCCATCCGGCGCGGGGACGCCGCGGGCGCGATCGACCGGGTGGTGCTCGACTACCGCGACCGCTTCCTGCGGCGCAAGCGGCTCGAAACCCTTGCGGGCAAGGTGCTGCTCGTCGACCTGCCCGAGACCGTTTCGCTCGAGGACGGCGACGCCTTCGTGCTCGAAGGCGGGGCGCTGGTCGCGATCGAGGCCGCGGCCGAGCCGCTGGCCGAGGTCACCGCCGGGGCGTCGACGCTGGCGCGGCTCGCCTGGCACGTCGGCAACCGGCACACCCCGGCCGAGATCGGCGAGAGACGCATCCTCGTGCAGCGCGACCACGTGATCGAGGACATGCTGGCCCGGCTCGGCGCCGAGGTCCGGCACGTCCGCGCCCCCTTCCGACCCGAGGGCGGCGCCTACGGGCTCGGCCGCACGCACGGCCACCACCAGGGCGGCCCCGACGGCGACCCCGACGCGGCGGCGCACGATCATCCCGGACATGACCGCCGATCACGGGCACTGACGAGGAGACGGCGGGGATCCGCGAATTGCAGATCCTCGCGGCGTGGTTCTCGCCCGGCTATCCGGTCGGCGCCTACAGCTACAGCCACGGCCTCGAATGGGCGGTGGAGGCGGGCATCGTCCGCGACGGCCCGGCGCTCGCCGCCTGGGTGGCCGACATCCTCGAGCACGGCGCCGGGCATACCGACGCGGTGCTCCTCGCCGCGGCCTGGCGGGCGGAGGATCCGGCGCCGGTGGCCGAGCTCGCCGAAGCGCTGGCGCCGTCCGCCGAGCGCCACCTCGAGACGATGGCGCAGGGCGCGGCGTTTGCGCGCACCACCGCCGCCGCCTGGGGGATCGAGGTCCCGCCCGCCGCCTATCCGGTCGCGGCCGGCGTCGCGGCGCGGCGGCTCGGGCTGCCGCTGGCGCCGACCGCCACGCTCTACCTGCAAGGCTTCGCCGCCAACCTCGTCTCCGCCGGGGTGCGCCTGGTGCCGCTCGGGCAGACCGAGGGCCAGCGCATCCTCGCCGGCCTGCTGCCGCGCGCGGCCACGGTCGCGGCGGCGGCGCTGGCCGCACCGCCGGAGGCGATCGGGGGGATCGCGCTCGCGGCCGATCTCGCCGCGATGCTGCACGAGACCCAGTACACCCGGCTCTACCGTTCGTAGCGACACGCTGCAGCCTGCGCATGGCGGCTATGCGCCATTGTGCCTTGTTTGCCAATGCCCTGCAGGCCCATGTTGCGAGCCAGGGAGGAAATCAACCTGCAAACCAGGAGATTTCCGATGACTGCAAACAGCAATACCGCCCGCGCGGCACGCCCGCTCCTCGCCGGCCTCGGCGACGCCATCGCCGGCTTCATCGAAGCGATCGCGCGCTCCAGCCACGCGGCGCGATGCGCCGAGGAGGCCGAGCGGCTCTTCGCGCTTTCCGACGCCGAGCTGGCCCGCCGCGGCCTGACCCGCGACCGGATCATCCAGCACGCCTTCAGGGCCTATCTCTCGGTCTGACGCGGGGCGCCGGCTGCCGCTCCCTTCCGGGAAACCGGCGGCCGGCTTCCCGGGCGTTTGCTCCGGCCGGGTTGCTGCTATGCTCGCTCGGCACAGAACGATTCTCGAACGAAAGCGCGGCAGGTGATCCAGGGCAGCCCGGACAGCGGAGTGACGACGGCCTCCCCCCACGGGCCGCTCCGGGTCGGCATCGGCGGGCCGGTGGGTGCGGGCAAGACCGCGCTGATGGACCAGCTCTGCAAGCGGATGCGCGACCGCTGGTCGATCGCCGCCATCACCAACGACATCTACACCCGCGAGGATGCCGAGTTCCTGATGCGCAGCCAGGCGCTGCCGCTCGAGCGGATCATCGGCGTCGAGACCGGCGGCTGCCCGCACACCGCGATCCGCGAGGACGCCTCGATCAACCTCGCCGCCGTCGACGCGCTGAAAGCGAAGTTCCCCGACCTCGACGTCATCCTGATCGAATCGGGCGGCGACAACCTCTCGGCCACCTTCTCGCCCGAGCTTGCCGACCTCACGCTCTACGTCATCGACGTCTCGGCCGGCGACAAGATCCCGCGCAAGGGCGGGCCCGGCGTCACCCGCTCGGATCTCTCTCATCATCAACAAGATCGACATCGCCCCCTACGTCGGCGCCTCGCTCGACGTGATGGATCGCGACAGCCGCCGGATGCGCGGCGAGCGGCCGTTCCGCTTCGCCTCGATCCGCGACGGCGTCGGCGTGCCGGAGATCGTCGCCTTCATCGAGGAGGCGGGCGGCCTCGTCGCCCAGTGAGGGCCGGCGGCATCGGCAGCGCGTCAACCGGTTTCGATCCGGTTAACGCGCAAGTCATATTGTCATATATATCAATGACTTAGCCTGACCCCGCACCTTGCGCAAACCTGCCTCTCGCGGCGGTCGGCGGCCTCAGCCGGTGGTCTCCTTCGGCCCGACCAGCGCGAACCAGGCGCCCTGCGGATCCTGCGCGACGGCGATGAAGGCGCCGCCCGGAACTTCCACCGGTCCGTGCCCGAGCTTGCCGCCGGCGGCCTCGATCCGCGCGATCGCAGGGTCGACGCCGTTGACGCCGAAGTACGGCAGCCACGCCGGGACCGGCGACTTGCCGAGACCCATCATCCCGCCGATGTCGGTGCCGCCGTGCTGGAAGATCTGGTAGGTGCCCATCTCGCCCATCGGCATCGCCTCGCCCTTCGTCCAGCCGAAGAGCCCGGAATAGAAGCCGAAGCCCGCCTCGGGATCGGTGCTCATCAGCTCCTGCCAGTTGCCGTGCCCGGCCTTCTGCTGGTCGAAGGCGTGGCCGCCCTCTCCGCCTTCCGGCATCGGCGCGGGCTGCAGGATCGCGAAGATCGCGCCCTGCGGGTCGGCCAGGACCGCGAAACGGCCGGTGTTCGGGATGTCGGCCGGCTCGCGGATCACGCGGCCGCCGGCGGTGCGTGCCTCGGCCGCCGTCCTGTCCGCGTCGTCCACCTCGAAGTAGATGGTCCAGAAGGGCGGCATCGCACGGGCATCCTCGGGCATCACCATCAGGCCCGCCACCATGTCACCGCCCGCCTTGGCGAGATGATACTCGAAGCCGGGCATCCCGGCGTCCTGGATCTGCCAGCCGAGCACCTTGCCGTAGAAACCCTCGGCCGCGCCGAGATTGCCTTCGCTGGTGCAGAGCTCGTACCAGCAGGGCTTGCCTTGAAGCTTCGCCATCGCTTTCCTCCCCTGTCGCGTTGGTCCGTCTGATCTAGATCCGCCGGCCGCTGGAACCAGCGCCGAACGCCGCGAGCCCTGCCACGCCCCCGCGACGGCAGGATTACGCCGAAACGCCCCGCATCACCCGCGCATCCGCGCTCCTTCCGGATCGAACGGCGGCTCGACGAGGATGCGCGCCGGGCGGCGAACCCCGAGGATCTCCACCTCGAAGCGGCCCTCGCCCTCCTCCTCGGCGAGGCCCGCCGGCAGGTAGCCCTGCGCCAGCGACAGCCCGACCGAGTGGCCGTAGCCGCCCGAGGTCACCCATCCGACCACGCGCCAGTCGCCGTCGACGCGCGCGTCGGGGCGCGGCAGCCCGGCGCCCGAGGCATCGAAGCGCGGCGCCCCGAAACCGTGGCCCGGGACGACGGCGCCCCAGTCCCGGGACGTGGCGGCCCAGATCGGCTCGTCGCCCATCACGTCGGCGTTCTCCGCATCGATCGCCAGGCTGACGCGGCGGAGGCGCGGACCCGCCTCGCGCTCGCGCAGCGCCGCCTCGCGCCCGACGAAGTCGCCCTTGTCGAAGCGGATGAACCGCTCCATGCCGCCCTCGAGCGCGCCGTAGATCGGGCGGAGCTCGGCGAACCAGGTCGGGAAGTTCTTCTCCAGCCGCATCGACAGCAGCGCCCGCATCCCGAAGTCGACGAGCCCGAGCGGCGCCCCCGCCGCCTGCACCGCGCGGTAGAGCGTGCGCAGGTAGCAGGGCTCGACCCAGATCTCGTAGCCGAGATCGCCGGTGTAGCTCAGCCGGTTGACCATCGCCGGGCAGCCGGCCACGTCCATCGCCCGGTGGTCCATGAACCGCAGCGCCGCGGCCGAGACGTCGTGGTCGGTCAGCGCCGCGAGCAGCTCGCGCGAGCGCGGTCCCGCCAGCATCAGGCCCATCAGCTTCATGCCGAGCCGCTCGACCGCGACGCTGCCGTCGCCGGGCAGGTGCGCCTCGAACCAGCGCATGTGGTAGATCTGCGCCGCCGAGGAGCCCCAGAGCGTGAAGCGATCGGGCGCCGAGCGCGCGACGGTGAAGTCGCCGATGAGCTTGCCCGCCGCGTTCAGCATCGGCGCCAGCGCGATGCGGCCGGTGCGCGGCATCCGGTTGGCGAGAAGGCCTTCGAGCCAGCCTTCCGCACCCTCGCCGGTCACCGAATACTTGGCGAAGTTCGCGATCTCGGTGACGCCGACGCCTTCGCGGACGGCGCGAACCTCGTCGCCCACCGCCTTGAAATCGTTCGAGCGGTGGAAGGAGAGAATGTCGCGCGCCTCGCTGCCGTCCGGGGCGAACCAGAGCGGCACCTCCATCCCCCAGGTGACGCCCATCACCGCATTCCGCTCGGTGGTCATGATGTCGTAGAGCGGCGTCGTCTGCTGCGGCCGTGCGGCGGTGAGCTCCTCGTTCGGGAAGCGGATCGAGAAGCGCCGGGCATAGTTCTCGCGCACCTTGGCGTTGGTGTAGCGCAGCGTCGCCCACTCCCCGAACCGCGCCACGTCCATGCCGAAGACGTCGTGCCCGGGGTCGCCCGCCGTCATCCAGTTGGCGAGGACGAGGCCGACGCCGCCACCCTGGCTGAACCCCGCCATCACCGCGCAGGCGCACCAGAAATTGGTCAGCCCCTGCACCGGCCCGACCAGCGGGTTGCCGTCGGGGGCGAAGGTGAAGGGGCCGTTGATCACCTGCTTGATCCCGGCGTTCTCCAGCGCCGGGAAATGCCGGAAGCCGACTTCCAGCGACGGCGCGATGCGGTCGAGGTCGGGCTGCAGCAGCTCGTGGCCGAAGTCCCAGGGCGTGACCTTCGGCGACCAGGGCCGGCAGTCCTTCTCGTAGGTGCCGAGCAGGACCCCGCCGCGCTCCTGGCGGGTGTAGATCTCGCCGGGGAGATCGAGCACGCCGACCATCTCGCGCCCGGTGCGGGCGTTGAACTCCGCCACCTCCGGCATCGGCTCGGTCAGCAGGTACATGTGCTCCATCGCCAGCACCGGCAGCTCCAGCCCGACCATGCGGCCGACCTCGCGCGCCCAGAGCCCGCCGGCGTTGACCACGTGCTCGGCCTGAACCACCCCGTGCTCGGTGACGACGTTCCAGGCACCGCCCGGCTCCTGCGTCAGCTCCACCACCCGGTTGCGCAGCACGATGCTGGCGCCGAGCTTCTGCGCCGCCTTGGCATAGGCATGCGTCGTCCCCGCCGGGTCGAGATGGCCCTCCACCGGATCCCAGAGCGCGCCGACGAAATGCGAGGGATCGAGCAGCGGGAACATCTCCGCCGCCTCCGACGGGGTGATGATCTCGAGGTCCATCCCGAGACAGCGCCCCTTGGCCTGCGCGAGCCGCAGGTAGTCCATCCGCTCCGGATTGCCCGCGAGCATCACCCCACCGGTCAGGTGCAGCCCGCACGACTGCCCCGAGAGCTCTTCGAGCTCGCGGTAGAGGCCGACGGTGTAGGCCTGCAATTTCGCGACGTTCGGATCGCCGTTCAGGGTATGAAAGCCGCCGGCGGCGTGCCAGCTCGACCCGCTGGTGAGCTCGGAGCGCTCGATCAGCATAACGTCGGTCCAGCCGGCGCGGGCGAGGTGGTAGAGCACCGAGCAGCCGACGACGCCGCCGCCGATCACCACCACGCGAGCCTGCGAGTTCATGCCTCCGCTCCGGTGTCGAGAAGGGCGGCGACGAGATCGGAGCCCTGGGTCCGCCAGCGCATCGATCACGTCGAAATGGTGCCGCCCCGGCACCTCGGTCAGCCGGACGTCGGCGTCGAGCCCGGTCCAGATGTTGGCGATCAGCCGGCTCTGGCGGACGAACTCCGGCCGCTCGTCGGCGCCGACCCAGGCGTGCAGCCGCGCGCCCGCGAGCGGCTCGAGCAGCGCCGGGCTCTCGGCGGCGGCCTCGCCGGGCGAGAGCCGCAGGTCGTCGTTGATCGCGGTGCGCAGCAGCGGCCGCAGGTCGTGCACCCCGGAGATCGGGAACACCCGCCCGAGCCGGGACCGAACCGCCTCGGGCAGCCCGCTGTCGGCGCAGATCATCCGCGCGGCGAGATGCCCGCCGGCGGAATGCCCGGCGAGCCGCAGCGGTCCCGGCACCGTGGCCGCCGCCGCGGTCACCGCCGCGGTGATCATCCGGGTGATCGCGGTGACCCGCGCCTCGGGCGCCAGCACGTACCCCGGCATCGCCACCGCCCAGCCGCGCGCCAGCGCACCGGCGGCGAGATGCGAGAAGTCCGACGGCGCGAACCGGC
Source organism: uncultured Alphaproteobacteria bacterium (assembly GCA_963737485.1). Lineage (GTDB taxonomy): Bacteria > Pseudomonadota > Alphaproteobacteria > Rhodobacterales > Rhodobacteraceae > Amaricoccus. The sequence goes on from CAVTSR010000016.1 coordinate 599,033, forward strand.
GCCAGTAGCCGCCGTGGATAAAGACGACGAGGCCAAGCGGGCGCCCCTCGGGAAGGAACAGGTCGACCCGCTCGCGCGGGTGCCGGCCGTAGGCGAGATCGGATCGCAGCCGGTCGGGCGCGAGCGTCGCCCGGAACGCCGCGGCCGCCTCGCTCCAGCGCAGGGCAAAGCCGTCGCCGTCCGGGATGTAGGGCGCGTTGGCGTAGGCGTCGTCCCAGTCGGTGATCATCAGAACGCCTTGAAGGTCAGCGTCGTCAGGCTGCGGTCGATATGCGGGATATCGAGGATCTTCTCGTTGATGTAGTGGCCGATGTCGGCGCCGTCGGGGATGTAGACCTTGAGCAGGAGGTCGTATTCGCCGGAGGTCGAGTAGAGCTCGGAGGCGAACTCGCGGTCGTAGATCGCATCGGCCACCTCGTAGGTCCGACCCGGCCGGCAGCGCAGCTGGACGAAGACGCAGATCATGGGCTCCTCCCTCGGGCGGCGAGAGTGCCGGGCGCCCGGCGGCGATGCAATCGCGATCTTCGGGCGCCGATGCCGGGTTGTGGCACCCCGGTCGCGTCCCTAGACTGCCGCCAAATCGCCCGTCGCGCATGCCGTCCCGGCCCGAGGAGATCGCAGATGAAACTGGTTCAAGCCCTTCTGGCGGCAGCCGTCCTCGCCGCATCGCCGGCCCTCGCGGCCGAGGACGCGAGCTGCAAGACGGTCCGGCTCTCCGATCCCGGCTGGACCGACATCACCTCGACCGACGCGCTCGCGAGCGTGATCCTGACCGGCCTCGGCTACACCCCCGAGGTCAAGACGCTCTCGGTGCCGATCGGCTACGAGGCGATGAAGGACGGCAAGATCGACGTCTTCCTCGGCAACTGGATGCCGGCGCAGCAGAAGTTCCGCGACGACCTCGATTCCGCCAAGGCGGCCGACGTGATCGTGCAGAACCTCGCGGGGGCGAAGTTCACCCTCGCGGTGCCGAGCAAGGCCGCCGAAGAGCTCGGCGTCGCCGACTTCAAGGATCTCGCCGCGCACGGCGACGCCTTCGACAAGAAGATCTACGGCATCGAGACCGGTGCCCCGGCGAACCAGAACCTGCAGAAGATGATCGACGCGGACGACTTCGGCCTCGGCGACTGGAAGCTGGTCGAATCCGGCGAGCAGGCAATGCTGGCGCAGGTCACCCGCGCGGAGAAGTCCGGCAAGGCGATCGTCTTCCTCGCCTGGGCGCCGCATCCGATGAACACCGCCCACGACCTCACCTACCTCTCCGGCGGCGACGCCTACTTCGGCCCGGACTTCGGCGGGGCGCAGGTCTGGACCCTCGCCCGCACCGGCTGGGCGGCGGCCTGCCCGAACGCGGCGAAGCTGTTCAAGAACCTCGTCTTCACCGTCGACATGGAGAACCAGATGATGGGGCTCATCCTCGACAAGGGCGAAAAGAGCGACGACGCCGCCCGGGGCTGGCTCAAGGCCAACCCCGACGTGCTCGGACCGTGGCTCGAGGGCGTCACCACCTTCGACGGCCAGCCCGGGCTGCCGGCGGTGAAGGCTTCGCTCGGGCTCTGATCCCGGAGCATCGGCCCGCTTGAAGACCGAGCCTGCCGACACGTCGGCCGGCGCAAGAGGTTTGATTTGAGCCGGGCAGAAGCGCTCGCGCCTGACGCGGCCGGCGGCGGCCTTCCCGAACCACGTTCTTCAAGAACCGCGCCTTCCTGATCGACGCCGAGCGTCCACGACGCCCTGCCGAATGTCGAAAGTCGTTTAAATCCGGTAAATATTTTTTTTCGTTTTCCCGTAAATTCAATGACTTAGTGACCTGCTCGCACGCGAACAGTGCGAGCGGAGGCACCGTCCGCGTGGCCTCGCGCGGGGGCTGAACTCCGCGCGGTTTCGCCGTATCGTCGGTGCGCGAGTCCCGATGCAACCGGAGCGAAGCGATGTTTGACGCCGTGATGAACTTCGGCCTCGGCGAAGAGATCGAGGCGCTGCGCGCCACCGTGCGCCGCTTCGCCGCCGACGAGATCGCGCCGCGCGCCGCGCGCATCGACGCCGACAACGCCTTCCCCGCCGATCTCTGGCAGAAGATGGGCGCGCTCGGCCTGCTCGGGATCACCGTCCCCGAGGAGGACGGCGGCGCCGGCATGGGCTATCTCGCCCACTGCGTCGCCATCGAGGAGATCAGCCGCGCGTCCGCCGCGGTCGGCCTTTCCTACGGGGCGCATTCCAACCTCTGCGTCAATCAGCTCAGCCGCTGGGGCACGCCGGCGCAGAAGGCGCGCCACCTGCCGCCGCTCATCTCCGGCGACCACGTCGGCGCGCTCGCGATGTCCGAGCCCGGCGCCGGCTCCGACGTCGTCGGCATGCGGCTCGCCGCCCGCCGGCGCAACGAGGGCTATCTCCTCAACGGCAGCAAGATGTGGATCACCAACGGCCCCGACGCGAGCACGCTCATCGTCTACGCCAAGACCGATCCCGAGGCCGGCGCGCGCGGCATTACCGCCTTTCTCGTCGAGCGCGGCATGCAGGGCTTCTCCACCGCGCAGAAGCTCGACAAGCTCGGCATGCGCGGCTCCAACACCTGCGAGCTCGTCTTCCAGGACTGCCACGTCCCGTTCGAGAACGTGCTCGGCGAGGAGGGCAAGGGGGTGCGCGTGCTGATGTCCGGGCTCGACTACGAGCGGGTGGTGCTGGCGGCGGGGCCGATCGGGATCATGGCGGCCGCGCTCGACATCGTCGTGCCTTACGTCCATGACCGCGAGCAGTTCGGCCGGCCGATCGGGACCTTCCAGCTGATGCAGGGCAAGCTCGCCGACATGTACACCACGATGAACGCCTGCCGCGCCTACGTCTACGCGGTGGCCGCCGCCTGCGACCGCGGCGAGACCGACCGCAAGGACAGCGCCGGCTGCATCCTCTACGCCGCCGAGAAGGCGACGCAGGTGGCGCTCGACGCCATCCAGTGCCTCGGCGGCAACGGCTACATCAACGACTTCGCCACCGGCCGGCTGCTGCGCGACGCCAAGCTCTACGAGATCGGCGCCGGCACCTCCGAGATCCGCCGCATGCTGATCGGGCGGGAAATCTTCGAGCAGACCGCCTGAGCCGCCGCGATGGCCCGCCTCGTCACCCGGCTCACGCCGACCGCCCCCGAGTTCGCCGCCAACGCCGCGCGGATGACCGGACTGATCGACGAAGTCGCCACACTGGCCGAGAAGGCCATGCTCGGCGGCACCGCGGCGTCCCGCGCCCGGCACCTCGCCCGCGGCAAGCTCCTGCCGCGCGAGCGCGTCGCGCAGCTCCTCGATCCCGGCAGCCCTTTCCTCGAGCTCGGCCTCTTCGCCGCGCATGGCGTCTACGACGGCGCCATCCCCGCCGCCGGCATCATCGGCGGCGTCGGGCGGGTGTCGGGGCGCGACTGCATGATCCTCTGCAACGACGCCACCGTGAAGGGCGGCACCTACTACCCGCTGACGGTCAAGAAGCACCTGCGCGCCCAGGAGGTCGCCGAGGAGAACCGGCTGCCCTGCCTCTACCTCGTCGACTCGGGCGGCGCCAACCTGCCGAACCAGGACGAGGTCTTCCCCGACCGCGACCATTTCGGCCGCATCTTCTACAACCAGGCCCGGATGAGCGCGAAGGGCATCGCGCAGATCGCCGTGGTGATGGGCTCCTGCACCGCCGGCGGCGCCTACGTGCCGGCGATGAGCGACCAGACGATCATCGTCCGCGAGCAGGGCACGATCTTTCTTGCCGGGCCGCCGCTGGTGAAGGCGGCGACCGGCGAGATCGTCGACGCCGAAACGCTGGGCGGCGGCGACACCCACACCCGGCTCTCGGGCGTCGCCGACTACCTCGCCGAGAACGACGCGCATGCGCTCGCCCTCGCCCGCCAGGCGGTATACAACCTCGGCCTCCCGCCGGCGCCGGCGATCCCGCTGCGCACGCCGGCACCGCCGGAGATGGACGCGGCCGAGATGCCCGGGGTGGTGCCGGCCGACCCGCGGACGCCCTACGACATCCGCGAGGTGATCGGCCGGATCGTCGACGGCTCGGACTTCGAGGAATTCAAGCAGCGCTTCGGCGCGACGCTGGTCTGCGGCTTCGCTCATGTCGACGGCATCCCGGTGGGCATCCTCGCCAACAACGGCGTTCTCTTCTCGGAGAGCGCGCAGAAGGGCGCGCATTTCATCGAGCTCTGTTGCCAGCGCCGGATCCCGCTCCTCTTTCTGCAGAACATCACCGGCTTCATGGTCGGCGCCCGCTACGAGGCCGGCGGCATCGCCCGCGACGGCGCCAAGCTGGTCACGGCGGTCTCCACCGCAGCGGTGCCGAAGGTGACAGTCATCGTCGGCGGTTCGTTCGGCGCCGGCAACTACGGGATGTGCGGCCGCGCCTTCGGGCCGCGCTTTCTCTGGATGTGGCCGAACGCCCGCATCGCGGTGATGGGCGGCGAGCAGGCGGCGGGCGTCCTCGCCACCGTGCGCCGCACCGCCACCGAAGCGCGCGGCGGCAGCTGGAGCGAGGCCGAGGAGACCGCGTTCAAGCAGCCGGTCCTCGACCAGTTCGAGGCGCAGTCGCTTCCGCTCTACGCCTCCGCCCGGCTCTGGGACGACGGGATCATCGACCCGCGCACCACCCGCGACGTGGTGGCGCTGTCGTTGCGCGCGGCGCTCAACGCGCCGATCGAGGCGACGCGCTTCGGCGTCTTCCGGATGTAGGCGGGATGTTCGGCAGGATCCTCATCGCGAACCGCGGCGAGATCGCCTGCCGGGTCATCGACACCGCCCGGCGGATGGGAATCGCTACCGTCGCGGTCTATTCGGAAGCCGACCGCGAGGCGCGCCACCGGCTGCTGGCGGACGAGGCGGTCGCGATCGGCCCCGCGGCGGCCGCCGAGAGCTACCTCCGCGCCGAGCGGATCGTCGCCGCGGCCCAGGCGACCGGCGCCGAGGCGATCCACCCCGGCTACGGCTTCCTGTCGGAGAATCCGGACTTCGTCGAGGCGGTCGAGGCGGCCGGGCTCGTCTTCATCGGCCCCTCAGCGGCAGCGATCCGAGCGATGGGGCTGAAGGACGCCGCCAAGGCGCTCATGGCCGAGGCCGGCGTGCCGGTAGTGCCGGGCTACCACGGGCCCCGCCAGGACGCCGCGTTCCTCGCGCAGGAGGCGGCGCGGATCGGCTATCCGGTGCTGATCAAGGCTCGCGCCGGCGGCGGCGGCAAGGGAATGCGCCGCGTCGACGACCCGGCCGACTTCCTCGCGGCGCTCGAGGGCGCGCAGCGCGAAGGACAGGCGAGCTTCGGCGACGGGCGCGTTCTGATCGAGCGCTACGTCGCTACCCCGCGCCACATCGAGGTGCAGATCTTCGGCGACCGTCACGGCAGCGCCGTGCATCTCTTCGAGCGCGACTGCTCGCTGCAGCGGCGGCACCAGAAGGTGATCGAGGAGGCGCCGGCGCCGGGAATGCCGGACGAACTGCGGACGGCGATGACCGAGGCGGCGGTCCGCGCGGCGCGCGCGGTCGGCTACAGCAACGCCGGGACGGTCGAATTCATCGCCGACGCCTCCGGCCCGCTCAGGGCCGACGGCTTCTGGTTCATGGAGATGAACACCCGGCTGCAGGTCGAGCACCCGGTGACCGAGGCGATCACCGGCCTCGACCTCGTCGAATGGCAGATCCGCGTCGCCGCCGGCGAGCCGCTGCCGCTCGGCCAGGCCGAGATCCGCTGCCGCGGCCACGCCTTCGAGGCGCGCATCTACGCCGAGGATCCGGCGAAGGACTTTCTCCCTTCGCCGGGGCCACTGCGGCACGTCGCCTTCCCCGACGGCGTCCGCGTCGACACCGGGGTGCGCAGCGGCGACCGGATCACCCCCTACTACGATCCGCTGATCGCCAAGCTCGTGACCCATGCCCCCACCCGCGCCGATGCCCTCGCGCAGATGCGCCGGGCGCTGGCGCAAACCCATATCGCCGGCACCGCCACCAACCTCGGCTTTCTCGTCGCTCTCTGCCACGATCCCGATTTCGCCGCCGGGCGGGTGGACACCGGCCTGATCGCGCGCAAGCACGCGGCGCTGACCGACCCCGGCCCCCCCGACGAGGCGGCGATCCTCTTCGCGACGCTGGCCGCGCTCGACCTCGATCCGGCAGAGCCGCGGCTCGGCTTCCGGCTCTGGGGCCCGGCGAGCCGCACGATCGCGCTGCGCCGCGCAGGCGAGCTTGTCACCCGCACCCTCCGGATCCTCGGCCCGGGGTGCATCGCGCTCGAGGACGGAGACCGCAGCATCGCCTTCGAGGCCGTCGCCGCGGACGCGGAAGGCATGCGCGCACGCCAGGGGGGCCGAAATCTCGCCGCCCGCGTGACGCGCGTCGGAGGCATGGTTTCGGTGCTGCTCGACGGCCGGCAGGCCGATTTCGCGACGATCGATCCGCTGGCCGTGGAGCACAGCTTGGGTGTGGCGGAAAACCGGATCACCGCGCCGATGACCGGCCTCGTCCGCGCGGTGCAGGCGCGGCAGGGCGCCTCCGTCCACCGCGGCGACGTCCTGGTGGTGATGGAGGCGATGAAGATGGAGCACAGCCTGCGCGCCGAGGCCGATGGCGTCGTCGAGGCGGTGCATTGCCTTGTGGGCGAGACCGTGAGCGCCGGTGCCCTTCTGGTCGACTTCGCTCCCGCGGCGGCGGCGGGAGTGACGGAGCCGGAGGAGGGCGGCCGTGCCTGAGCGGGTCACCGTCTACGAGGTCGGCCCTCGCGACGGCCTGCAGAACGAGCCGCGGTCCGGTGCACACGGCGACCAAGGTCGCGCTGATCGACCTGCTGTCGCAGACCGGTCTCACCCGGATCGAGGCGACGAGCTTCGTCTCGCCGCGCTGGGTGCCGCAGATGGCCGACGCCGCCGAGGTGATGGCCGGCATCCGCCGGCGGCCCGACATCCGCTATGCCGCCCTTACCCCCAACCTGCGCGGCTTCGAGGCGGCGCTGGCGGCGGGCGCCGACGAGGTGGCCGTCTTCGCCTCGGCCTCGGAGGGCTTCAGCCGGCACAACATCAACTGTTCGATCGCCGAGAGCCTCGAACGCTTCGCCCCGGTCGCCGCCGCAGCCCGCGCCGCCGGCCTGCCGCTGCGGGGCTACGTCTCGTGCGTGATCGAATGCCCCTACGACGGCGCGGTGGCCCCCGACGCGGTCGCATCCGTCGCCACGGCGCTGGTCGAAGCGGGGTGCTACGAGGTCTCGCTCGGCGACACCATCGGCCGCGGTACGCCGGAAACCGTCGACCGCCTGCTGGGGCGGCTGAAGCGGGAGATCGAGCCGGGCCGCCTCGCCGGACACTTCCACGATACCGCCGACCGGGCGCTCGCCAACGTCGCGGTTGCGCTCGGGCACGGGCTGCGCACCTTCGACAGCGCCATCGGCGGCCTCGGCGGCTGCCCCTACGCACCCGGCGCGAGGGGCAACGTCTCGACGCTGCCGCTGGCGCGGATGCTCGTCGCCGAAGGCTGGGACACCGGTCTCGATCTCGCCGCCCTGGCGCGCGCCGAGGACTTCGTGGCGCGCCAGATCACGGCGCCCAACCGGGAGCCCCTGGCCCGATGAACCCTTTCGAGACCCTCCTCCTCGCGCGCAACCCCGAGGGCATCGCCACCCTCACCCTCGACCGGCCCGAAAAGCACCACGCGATGAGCGCGCGGATGATCGCCGAGCTCACCGAGGCCGCGAAGGAACTGGCCGCCGACCCGAACGTGCGCGCGGTCGTCCTCGCCGCCTCCGGCCCGAGCTTCTGCGCCGGCGCCGACCTCGCGTGGATGCGCGCGCAAGCGGCCGCCGACCGCGCCGGCAAGATCGCCGAGGCCAGCCGGCTCTCGGCGATGCTCGCCGCGCTCGACGCGCTGCCGAAGCCGCTGATCGCCCGCGTCCAGGGCAACGTCTACGGCGGCGGGCTGGGGCTTCTCGCGGTCAGCGACATCGCGGTTGGCGCCGAGGGCATCCGCCTCGCGCTCACCGAGACCCGGCTCGGGCTCATTCCCGCCACCATCGGCCCCTTCCTGTTCCGCCGCATGGGCCAGGGGATGGTGCGGCAGGTCTTCTTCGCCGGCAACGGCTTCGGCACCGACTTCGCCCTGCGCGCCGGCCTGTTGCACGAGGCCTGTCCCGCCGACGAGCTCGACGCCCGCATCGCCCGGCTGACGGACGCGGTGCTGAAGACCGCCCCGGGCGCCGTCGCCGCGGCGAAGGCGCTCTGCCACACGCTCGGCGGCGACCCGGCCGCGGACCTGCGAGCCTCGATCGAGGCACTCGCCGACCGCTGGGAGAGCGCGGAGGCGCAGCAGCGGATCGCTGCCTTCCTCGGCCGTCAGCCGCAGGCGCCGGTGTAGCCGCAGGACGTGCAGAAGTCGCAGCCATCGCGGCGGATCAGCGTCGGGTGGCCGCACTCCGGGCACGTCCGCCCGCGCGCCGGGACGGCGACGGTGCCCGGCGCCGGAGCGTCGGTCCAGAGCATCGCCGCGCCCGAGGTCGGATAGCCGGCGCGGTCGAGCACGCCCAGCATCTCGTAGCGGTGGATCAGCAGCCGCGCGACGTAGGCGAGCGTCGAGGGCTGCACCGCCTGCTTCTCGCTCCCCGGCATCCGGGCGAAGAAGTCGCCCTGCGCATCCGGCAGGTCCTTCAGGCCGCGCAGCTTCTTGCCGATCCACGCCGGGTCGATCACCCGCATGTCGAGGCTCAGCGACTTGGTCAGACCGTTGAACTCGATCGGATAAGCCCCGGACAGCCAGACCGAAAACGGCCGCTTCGAGCCGTCGGGCAGGACGCACTCCTTCACGAACATCGCGAAGTCGTCACCGGTCGTCGGGTTGAGGATGTCGACGGTCCACGACAGCGTCCCGTCGACGCCCGACTTCGGCTCCTTGCGCGAAAACATCGCGTCGACGAGCGGCGTCTCGCCCTCCTCGCCGTCGAAGACGCCGAGCGCGCGGCAGCGGTACTCGACCACCTTGGCGAAGGCGCTGACGCTGCCCGAGACCGGCACCGGCCGGCCGTCGGGCGGCATCGGCACGGTGAACGGCGCCCCCGGGGTCCGCGCCAGGCTGTCGAGCTTGAGCTGCAGCCAGCTCCGGTCCTGCGCCCGCAGGTCCATCGACAGGTTCTTCGCCAGCGCGCCGAGCCCGCGCGGCGTCTGCTCGCCGTTGACCCAGACCTCGAAGGGATGGTTGCCGCCGTTCTCGACGTGGCCGACGAAGACCGCGAACCGGTTGTCCGGCGCCTCGACCATGTAGGTCCAGGACGGCGACCCCGCGACCAGCTTCGGCCGGTGCGGCCAGCGCAACGCCGCCAACGCGACCTGCGGCGCGTCGTTGATCCGAATCCGCCGGTCGGGCTCGGACTGGTCGAGATCCTGCGGGCTGTCGGCCTTGTCGACCGACAGCACCGAGCCGAGCACGCTGTTCGGCCGATAGGTGGTGATCCCCTTCAGCCCCGCCTTCCACGCCTCGAGGTAGAGCGACTCGAAGGCCTCGAAGGCATAGTCCTCGGGGACGTTCACCGTCTTCGAGATCGCCGCGTCGACGAACGGCTGGATCGCCGCCTGCATCCGCATGTGCTCGCTCGCGGCGATGTCGAGCGCGTTCACGAAGGCGTCCGGCAAGGCGTCGCCGTTGCCGCCGCGCGCCCGCCACAGCCGCCAGGCGTGATCCTCGACCCGGTATTCGCGCATGCGGCCGTCCGCCTCGCGCTTCTTGCGGGTGTAGAACCAGGAATAGGCCGGCTCGATTCCGTTGGAGGCATTGTCGGCGAAGGCGAGGCTGATCGTCCCGGTCGGCGCGATCGAGAGCAGATGGCTGTTGCGCGTTCCCCCCGCCGCAATCTCGGCGCGGATGTCCTCGGGCAGCCGCCGGGCGAAGCCCGAAGCGAGATAGCCCGCGGCGTCGAACAGCGGGAAGGCGCCCTTCTCGCGCGCGAGCGCCACGCTGGCGCGGTAGGCGATGTCGCGCATGGCCTCCGCGATGCCGGCGGCGGTCTCGCGCGCCGCGGCGCTGTCGTAGCGCAGCCCGAGCATGATCAGCGCGTCGCCGAGCCCGGTGAAGCCGAGCCCGATCCTGCGCTTGGACGCCGCCTCGCGCGCCTGCTCGGGCAGCGGCCAGACGGTGGCGTCGAGCACGTTGTCGAGCATCCGCACCGCCACCGTCACCACCTCGGCGAAGCGGGCATGATCGAAGCCTGCCTCCGCCTCGAAAGGTGCGGTGACGAAGCGGGTGAGATCGATCGAGCCGAGGCAGCAGCAGCCGTGGTCGGGGATCGGGATCTCGCCGCAGGGGTTGGTCGCCTCGATGCGCTCGACGTAGCCGAGGTTGTTCTCGGCATTGATCCGGTCGAGGAACAGCACCCCGGGCTCGGCCGCCTCGTAGGTGTTGCGCATGATCGCCTGCCAGAGTTCGCGCGCCCGGATCGTCGCATAGACCCAGAGCCCGTCGTCCCGCCGGTGCGCGCCGCCCGCGATCTGCGCGGTCCCCGGCTCGGCCTTGTGCACCAGCTCGAACGCGCCGTCGGCCTCCACTGCCTGCATCAGCGCGTCGGTGACGCCGACCGAGATGTTGAAGTTGTTGAGCCGCCCCGCCTGCCGCTTGGCCCCGACGAACTCCATCACGTCGGGGTGGTCGCAGCGCAGCACGCCCATCTGCGCGCCGCGCCGCGCGCCGGCCAATTCGACGGTGGCGCAGGACTGGTCGAAGACGTGCATGTAGCTGATCGGCCCCGAAGCCGCGCTGTCGGTGCCGCTGACCCGCGCGCCGCGCGGCCGGATCGCCGAGAAGTCGTAGCCCACCCCGCCGCCGCGGCGCATCGTCTCGGCCGCCTCGCGCAGTGCGATGTAGATGCCGGGCTTGCCGTCGACCGTCTCGGAGACCGAGTCCCCCACCGGTTGCACGAAGCAGTTGATCAGCGTGACGTCGCGAATCCCCGAGCCCGCGGCGGAATTGATCCGCCCGCCCGGGATGAAGCCGCCTTCGAGCGCCCCGAGGAAAGCCGACTCGTGCGCCGCGGGATCGGCCTCCACCGCCGCGAGCGCGCGTGCGACGCGCTGACGCACCGCCCGCGCCGCCTCGGCGCCATCGAGCGCCTGCTCGGCGCCCTTGGCGTATTTCTCCCGCAGCACGTCGAGACTTACCTCCTGCCAGGGCAGCTCGGGAGGCGACGCAGCGAGGGACTTGTCGGGCTTGTTCACAGGCGGTATCTTCCGCTGAGGCAGGACACCATATCTAGCGATGACGCTGCATATTCTCAAGCTCTGTGTCGGCTGCGACTCGGTCGACGACCTGGTTTCGTGGCAGTCCGAGCGCGCCGCCGAGCGCCGCGCCGCCGGCGAGGACGCCCGCCCCTTCCACGTCACGCGGATGCGGCCGCGGCGCGAGGCGGAGGTTCTCGACGGCGGGTCGCTCTACTGGGTGATCAAGGGACTGGTGCTCGCCCGGCAGCGGATCGTCGGGTTTGAGCCGCGCACCGGCGACGACGGGATCGCGCGCTGCGCGCTTCGGCTCGACCCCGAGGTGGTGCGCACGATGCCGCAGCCGCGGCGTGCCTTCCAGGGCTGGCGCTACCTGCTCGCCGAGGATGCGCCCCGCGATCTGACCGCGACCGCCGCGCAGGCGGCCGGGATGCCGCCGCAGCTCCTCGCCGGGCTGGCGGCGATCGGCGTGCTCTGATGCGCGCGGCCGCGGCCTTCGCTCTCGCCGCCCTCGCCACGGCCTCGCCGGCCGCGGCGGCACAGAAGTTCAACTGGGACGCGCTCGGGGCCGAATTCTGCCGGCTGAGTGTCGCGGGCGACCTCGCCGGCCTGCGGCCGCTGCTCAGCGCCGAGCTCAACCGGGCGATCGACGCCGCCGGCAATCCCCCGGCGATGCCGCCGAACGTGCTGTTCCAGAGCTACACCAACGAGGTGCCGGAATGCACCGCGCACACCCGAAACGTGGCGCTGGTGCAGATCGACCGCAGCAAGCAGGGCGGCGCCCCGCCATCCTGGACCGAATACCTCGTCATCGCGCCCGAGGCCGACGGTTCGAGCCGCATCGACGACGTGCTCTTCGCCACCCGCCGCAGCGACACCCTGCGCGCCCGCCTCGCCTATTTCGCCGCCCTGCGCTGACCGGGGACGCTCAGGAGGCTGCCGAAGCCTCCAGCCCGATCCGCGACTCCAGCGCGGACAGCGACCGTGCCGCGGCGGCATCCCAGACCGCTCCGCGCGCGAGAAACAGCGTCGCCTGGCTCCGCAGGATCACCCCGTCGTCGAGAACCCGCAGATGATTGTCCCGCAGCGTCGAGCCGGTGGTTGTGATGTCCGCCACCGCCTCGGCGGTCAGGTTCTTGACGCTGCCCTCGGTGGCGCCCTGGCTGTCGACGAGCTGGTAGTCGGCGACACCATGCTGGCGGAAGAACTCGCGCGCCAGGTGGTGATACTTGGTCGCCACCCGCAGCCGGTGGCCGTGGCGCGCCCGGAACTCCGCCGCCGCCGCGTCGAGGTCGGACATGCTGGTCACGTCGACCCAGAACGCGGGCACCGCCACCACGAGGTCGGCGAGGCCGAAGCCCATCGGAACCAGTTCCCGCAGCCGTTCCCCCCAGCGCGGGATCTGCTCGCGCACCAGATCCTGCCCGGTCACGCCCAGGTGCAGCCGCCCCGCCGCCAGCTCGCCCGGGATCTCGCCGGCCGAGAGCAGCACCAGCTCGACCCCCTCGACGCCGCGCACGCTGCCGCGGTACTCGCGCCCCGCACCGCTGCGCGCGACGGTGACGCCGCGATCCGCGAACCAGGCGATCGCCTCCTGCTGCAGCCGGCCCTTCGAGGGCACGCCGAGCTTCAGCCGCATGCCGCATCCCCCCCCTGCAGCGCCAGCAGCGCCTCAGGCCGCACGATGCCGCCGACCGCCGGGATGCTGCGCCCGCGGCCGAGCACCCGGGTCAGCGCGTCGTAGCGTCCGCCGCTCGCGATCGGCGGCAGGTCGGCGCGGCCGCGCGGCAGCGCGCCGAAGACGAAACCGTCATAGTACTCGAGCGTCGTGCGCCCGAAGCTCGCCTCGAAGCGCAGGCTTTCGGGCGCCACGCCGTGCGCGGAAAGCGCGTCGAGCCGGTCGGCGTAGCGGGCGACCGCCGCATCGAGCCCGGTGTGGCGACGCGCCAGCGCCGCGAGCCGGTCGAGCGCCGCCGCGGCCGAGCCGTCGACCGCCAGGATGGCCTCGATCCCCGCGACCTGCCCGGCGGCGAGCGGCGGCGTTGCCGCCTCCTCGGCGAGCTGGGCGACCCGCGCCGCCACCTCCTCCGCGCCGCGCAGACCGACCGCCGCGCCCGCAGCCGATACCAGTCCGGCCGTCGCACCCTGCGCCTCGGCCGCGAGCAGCGCCGCCCGCGCGGCCTGCGCCGCCGCGTGGCCGTCGCCGAAGTGGTGCAGCAGCGCGTGGAATCGCGCCGGCCGCCAGACGTGCCGCCGCAGCGCCGCCTTGCGCGCGTCGCTGGTGTCGAGCGCGTCGATCGCCGCCAGCACCAGCCCGAGGTCGCCGGTCACGACGTCGACCGGCGCGCCGCCGAGCGCGTCGAGGACCAGCGCCAGCACCTCGGCGTCGCCCGCCGCCGGGTCGCCCGCCTCGAAGATCTCGAAGCCCGCCTGCAGGAACTCGCGCGGCCGGTCCGAGCCCGCATCCTGGCGTCGCCAGACCGGCCCGCAGTAGACGTAGCGCGCCGTCCCCGCGCCGGCGTCCATATGCAGCCGCACGATCGGCACGGTGAAATCCGGGCGCAGGATCATCTCCGCCCCGTCGTCGCGGGTGATAAAGGCGCGCGCCCGCACGTCCTCGCCGTAGAGGTCGAGCAGCACCTCCGCCGGCTGCAGCGCCGCGGGCTCGACCCGCATCGCCCCGGTCGCGCCGAGCGCGCCGAGGATGCGCGCGACCTCCGCCTCGAGCCGCGCCAGCCGGCCGCCGATCCGCGCGCCGCTGAGGTAGGCGCGGTCGGCGATCACGGCAGCCCCCGCGCCAGCATCGCCCGCACCGCCTCGAGCAGGCCCGCCCGCGGCACCTCGACCTGCGCCGGCTGCGCCTTCCAGTCCTCGTGCGTCGCGATGTCGGCGGCGAGCCGCGCCCCGAGGGCGAGGTCCTTGAGCTGCACCACGCCGCGCGCGCGCTCCTCGTCGCCCTCGATCACGGCGACCGCCGAGCCGCGCTGGTCGGCGTACTTGAGCTGGCGCCCCATTCCGCCGCCGCCGAGAAAGACCTCGGCCCGGATGCCGCCGGCGCGCAGCTCCGCCGCCATCGCCAGGTAGTCGGCGATCCGGTCGCGGTCCATCACCGTCACCACCACCGGTCCCGCCTCAACCGCGCCGAGCCGGCCCTTCTCGCCGAGCGCCGCGAGCAGCCGGTCGACCCCGATCGAGACCCCGGTCGCGGGCACCGCCTCGCCGGTGAACCGCTTCACGAGGTCGTCGTAGCGCCCGCCGCCCGCCACCGAGCCGAACGTCCGCGGCCGCCCGTCCTCGCCAACCACCTCGAAGGTGAGCTCCGCCTCGTAGACCGGCCCGGTGTAGTAGCCGAGCCCGCGCACCACCGAGGGGTCGATCACACCCGGCGCGCCGCGCGCGGCGAGCAGCTCGGCGATCGTCTCCAGCTCGTCGACCCCGCTGCGCCCGATCTCCGACCCGCCGACCAGCTCGCGCAGCCGCCGGCAGGTCGCCGGCCCGTCGGCGCCGCGCGCCGCCATGAAGCCCAGGATCACCGCGGCCTGCTCGTCCCCGAGCCCGGCACCGGGGGTGAAGTCGCCGCTCTCGTCGCGCCGCCCGGCCCCGAGCAGCGCCCGCACGCCGTCCTCGCCGAGCCGGTCGATCTTGTCGATCGCGCGCAGCACGATCCCGCGCCGTCCGGCGTCGGCCTCGGGATCGGCCGGATCGAGGATGCCGGTCGCCTGCATCACCCCGTTCAGCACCTTGCGATTGTTGATCCGGACCGCGTAGTCGCCGCGCGCGATTCCCGCCGCCTCGAGCGCCTCGCCGAGCATCGCGCACATCTCGGCGTCCGCCGCCGCCGAGGCGGAGCCCACGGTATCCGCGTCGCACTGGTAGAACTGCTTGAACCGGCCCGGCCCCGGCTTCTCGTTGCGCCAGACCGGCCCCACGGCATAGCGGCGATACGGGGTCGGCAGCGTCTGCCGGTGCTGGGCATAGACCCGCGCCAGCGGCGCCGTCAGGTCGTAGCGCAGCGCGAGCCAGGTCTCGTCCTCGTCCTGCCAGGCGAAGACCCCCTCGTTCGGCCGGTCGACGTCGGGAAGGAACTTGCCGAGCGCCTCCACCGTTTCGACCGCGCTGGTCTCGAGCGGATCGAACCCCCAGGCATGATAGACCTCGGTGATCCGCGCCAGCATCTCCGCCCGCGCCCGCACCTCGGCGCCGAAATAGTCGCGGAACCCGCGCGGGGTCTCCGCGCGCGGGCGGCGTGGCTTGGCCGGCTTGTCCTTGGGCATGAGCTCTGGGGTTCCGGGTCTGCGTTCGGGCGCCCTCCTACCCGCCGCGCGGCGGCAGGGCAAGCTCAGCCACCCTCGACGCCGCCCTCGAGCGCCGAATAGCGGCCGCGGTAGAAAAGCAGCGGCGGCCGATGGCCTTCGCTCACCCGCAGCACCTCGCCCACCACGATCAGGTGGTCGCCGCCGTCGTATCCGGCGGCGTGCCGGCACTCGAAGCGCGCGGCGCAACCGGCGAGAAGCGGCACGCCGCCGATCCCGGCCTCGAACTCGATCCCGCCCCAGCCGGCGACGAGCGGCGCCGCGAAGCGCTCGGCCAGCCCCTGCTGTCCGGCGCTCAGCACGTGGATGGCGAAATGATCCCGCCGCCTCGAAGGCCGGGAAGCGCTGCGACTTGCGCGCCGGCGACCAGAGCACCAGCGGCGGCCGCAGCGAGACGCTGGAAAAGCTGTTGGCGGTGATGCCGAGCGGCCCGGCGTCGGTCATCGTCGTGACCACGGTCACGCCGGTCGCGAAACGGCCGAGCGCGTCGCGCAGCTCCCTCTCGCTGAAATCGGGCAAGGCGCACCCCAAGGCTTCAGGCGGGTGCCGGTTTAGCCCCGCCTCCGGTGGCTGTCGATGCTAAACTCCGGCGAATCCGGGGAGCCCGCCATGCCCGCTGCCACCACCGACGCCCGCCTGACCGAGATCGAGATCGCCTTCGCCCACCAGGAGCGGCTGGCCGAGGAGCTGAGCGATCTGCTGCGCGCCCAGGCCACGCGGCTCGACGCGCTCGAACGCATGCTCGCCGTCGTGACCGCGCGGCTCGCGGCGATCGAGGCCGGCGACGCCGGACCGATCGCCGCCGACGTCCGCCCGCCGCACTGGTGATGCGGGCGAAGCGCGACTAGCGCTTGTTCATCACCATGCCGACGATCGCGGTCAGGATGCCGCCGCCGCCCACGCCGCCGATCAGCTGGGCGATCACCTGTCCCCAGTCGAGGCCGCTGGCGGCCGCGGCCGCGTCGGTCGCGGCGGAGGGATCGATCCCGCCGCCGCCGACCAGTGCCCCGAGGATCGAGCCGCCGGCGATGCCGCCGACCGCGCCCGAGATCAGCTTCGGCAGCAGCGCCATGCCCGCCGCCTTCACCATGTTCCCGGCTACCCCGCCGCCGACGGCGCCGGCGATCGCCTGAACGATGATCGCAACAATGCCCTGCATCTGACTCTGTCCCCCTTGTTCTGCACCCCGCATCCGGCAGGGCGTGCGTGCAGCAGAACACGTTCCGGCCGGTCCTGCCAGCGTGCCGTGCCGCCGCCCCCGCCGTCCGGGCCCTCCCGCCGGCTTAACCACTGGGCGAAAATATGCCGACGGTTCCGGGGCTTCGCGAATTTTCCCTCTACCCTCGCGGCCCGGACAGGCATAGGAGTTGCGCGTGGTCTGGCCGTCGTCGGGCCGGGACGCGTGCGCCAAGAGCGGGACCGAGCGATGTATCTGCCCGAGAGCAACGCCCAGATGTTCGACATCCTGACCGATCTCAGGACCTATGCCGCGCAGAACGGCCTGCCGCATCTGGCCGAAAAGCTCGACGATGCGCTGCTGCTCTTGGTTTCCGAAAGCCGCGCCCGCCGCCCGGAGCCCGGGGTCGCGGCGCATGAGACCCTCTGACCCGAGCTGGGATCAGAGCCAGCCGCGGCTCTTGAACAGCCAGTAGGACACCACCGCCGAGGCCACCATCAGGCCGAGCGCGAACGGATAGCCGGCGAGCCAGTGCAGCTCCGGCATCACGTCGAAGTTCATCCCGTAGATCGAGGCGACCAGCGTCGGCGGCAGAAAGATCACCGCCGCCACCGAAAAGATCTTGATGATCGCGTTCTGCTCGATCGAGATCATCCCGAGCGTCGCGTCGAGCAGGAAGGTCAGCTTCGCCGCCAGCGCGTTGCCGTGCTCGTTGAGAAAGCGGGTGTCGCGGCTGAGCGACTTCAGCCGCATCTTGCCGTCCTTGCTGAGCGGGCGCTGCGTCACCACCGAGGTCAGGAAGACGATCAGCCGCTCGAGCGTCACCAGGCTGTCGAGCACGTTGGCGACGAGATCCCCCAGCCGGCCGAGCCCCTGCAGCACCACCTGATAGTCGGTCCCGGTCCGCCCCGGCTCCGGCGTGCGGCGGAAGACCGAACGCGACAGCGCCTCGATCTCGCGGCCGATCTTCTCGAAGATGTCGGCCTGCCGGTCGACGACCACCTCGAGCAGCCCGATCATCGCGGTCGCCCCGTCGCTGCAGCCGAGGTCGGTGCGCTCCGCCCGCGCCGCGAAGGTGCGGAACGAGCGCGGCTCGTGATAGCGCAGCGTGACCAGCCGCTGGCCCGCGAGGATAAAGGTGACCGGCGCCAGCACCGGCGCATCGGTCTCGAACTGCGAGGGCAGGTTCGCGGTCATGAAGAAAGCGCCGCTCTCGGAATAGAGCCGGCTCGAGTTCCTCGATTTCCTGCATCTCGTCGCGGGTCGGCACCTCGATGCCGACCACGCGCTCGATCGCAAGCTCCTCCTCGCGGCTGGGTGCGAAGAGGTCGAACCAGATCACCCGTTCCGCGTGATCGAGCGGCGCGGTCACCGGGACCAGGCGGCCGTCCTCGACCGCATAACCGTTCAGCATCGGCGCCTCCCGCGATTCGCCGCGGAGACTAAGCCGCCCGGCCCACGCGGCCAACCCGGGGCCGGCTCAGACCGGATCGCGCCAGCTCCAGGGCGTGGTGAAGCGGCCGAGCACCTCGCCGACCCGCCCCGTCTCGCCGCCCGAGCCGTCGGGCGCGAGAACCGCGACCAGCCCGCGACGCGGATCCTCGATCACCTCCGCGACCCGCGCCGCGCAGCCGCCCTCGGCGAGCGCCGTGTCGAAGACCCGCACGATCGCCCGTCGCCGCAGGTCCGGCTTGAACACCTTGCCCACCGCCGTCTTCGGCAGCTCGGCGAGGATCTCGAGATGCTTCGGCACCGCCGCGGGCTCGGGGATGTTCTCCCGCGCGAACTCGAGCAGACTATCCGCGCTCGCGCCGGCCCCGGCCACCAGCTCGACGTAGACCGCCGGCAACTCGCCGGCATAGGCGTCCGGCTGCCCGACCGCCCCGGCGAAGACCACCTCCGGGTGGTGCATCAGCGCGTCCTCGATCTGCGCCGGATCGATGTTGTGCCCACCGCGGATGATCAGGTCCTTGGCGCGCCCGGTGATCCAGATGTAGCCGTCGGCATCGATCCGGCCGAGGTCTCCGGTGCGCAGGTATCCGCCTTCCGCCAGCACCCCGCGATTGCGCTCGGGATCGGTGTAGATCGCGTCCCCGACGCCCGGATTGCGCACGCAGATCTCGCCGATCTCGTCGGCAGCGCAGCGCTTGAGGATCGCGCCCGCCGCGTCGCAGTGCAGGATCCGCACATCGGTGTAGGGAAACGGAAAGCCGACGCTGCCGATCCTGCGCTCGCCATACGGCGGATTGATCGACACGAGGCAGGTCGTCTCGGTCATGCCGTAGCCCTCCAGGACGCGCACCCCGGTCGCCTCCTCGAAGCGGTGGAACAGCTCCGCCGGCATCGCCGCCGAGCCGCTGATCGCGAGGTTCAGCGTCGAGACGTCAGCATCGACCTTGCGCTGCATCAACGCCGCCACCGCGGTCGGCACGGCGATCATGAAGCTCACCTTGTAGCGCTCGATCAGCTTCCAGAGGTTGTCCATCACCCCCTCGCCGCGATAGCCCTGCGGCGTCGGCATCACCAGCTCCGCCCCGGTCATCAGGCAGGACATCAGGATCGGATACGCCGCGAGCACGTGGAACATCGGCAGCGGGCAGAGCAGCACGTCCGCTTCGGTGAAGATGTAGCACTGTCCGCACCAGCCGTTGTAGAGGATGCCGCTGGCCCGGTGCCGCACCACCTTGGGCAGCCCGGTGGTGCCGCCGGTGTGAAAGTACGCGCAGATCCGGTCGTCGCGCGTCTCGTCGAACGTGAGCCGGTCCGCCGGTTCCGCCGCCATCGCCCGGCGAAAGTCGATCACCTTCGCCCGGTGCGGCGCCTTGCCCCGCCGCACGACCAGCGGCAGCACCCAGGACAACGGCGGCGCGAGATAGCGCGCGAGGTCGACCTCGAGCAGCGTCGCGACGTTCGGTGCCAGCGCGAGCGCCTCGCCCACCCGCTGCGGCACGTCGGTCTTGGGGAAAGGTGCCAGCGTCACCACCACCCGGGCGTCGATTTCGCGCAGGATCGCCGCCATATGCGCCGGCGACAGCAGCGGGTTCACCGGCGCGACGATCCCCGCGGTCGCTCCGGCAAGGAGCGCCGTCACCGCCTCGAGCCCGTTCGGCAGCACCAGGGCGACGGTATCCTGCGGCCCGATCCCCAGCCGCCGGAACAGGTTCGCCGCCTGCGTCACCTCCGAGCGGAGCGCCGCCCAGGTCAGCCGCAGCGCCTTGTCGCGCGGACCGGAGCGGAGCTGGAAGCTGATCGCCTTGCGCTCGGGGAAGCGGTCCGCGGTCGTGACCAGCTGCTCATGCAGCGTGCGCGCCTGCCAGCGCTGCTGCCAGGGCATCTCGGCCTCGACGGCCTCCTTGTCGGCGAGCGTCGCGATCTTCGGCAAGCGGCTCCTCCCGGCGCGTTACCCGGCAGATAAGCCGCCTCTTCCGTCGCTTACAAGCCCGCGCGCTCAGGCGAGCGCGGCCAGCGGCACCGCGAGACAGGGCGCCCCGGTCAGGATCGCCCGGGCGCCGGGCCGCAGCAGCGCCGCCAGCGACGGATGTCCGGCGTCGAGCCCGCCGGTGTAGGCGCCGAACGCCGGCAGGATCAGCCGCACGTCGTCGGCGAGAAAGCAGCGTCGGGTCACGCCACCGCCGCGCACCGGCAACCGCACCTTCGGATGGAAATGTCCCGAGACCTCGCCCGCCGCCGCCCCGGCCCGCGCCACATGGCGAAAGACCAGCGGCCCGAGCGTCAGCGCGTCGAGATACGCCCCGCCCAGGGCGAGCGGCGCCGGGTCGTGATTGCCCGCGATCCAGATCCAGTCGAGCCCCGCCATCAGCGCGGAGAGCCGGGCCGCGTCGGCCGCCGCGAGCGCCGCTCCCGCCGCGCAATCGTCGAAGCTGTCGCCGAGGCACAGCACCCGCGCCGGCGCCAGCGCCGCGATCTCCTCCGCCAGCCGCGCGAGCGTCTCGGCGGTCTCGTACGGCGGCAGCAGCGTGCCGCCGCGCCGCGCCAGCCGCTCCGACCTGCAAAGATGCAGGTCGGCGACGCAGAGCAGACGCTCGGCCGCCCACCACAGCGCACCCGAAGCGCGGGCGGTCAGCGCGGCACCGTTGAGCGCGATCGCGAGGTCGGCCATCCCGCCCTGATGCCGGAGCCCGCCGCTCCGCCGCAAGGGCCGGCAAGCGCCGCCGGATCGCTCCGGCGGCGCTTCGAAGTCACTCCGCGGCGTGGGCCACCGCGTCCGGCCGGATGTTGTGGTTCACCCGGAAGAGATTGCCCGGGTCGTACTGCTGCTTGACCTTGCGCAGCCGCTCGAGGTTGTCGCCGTAGGCGGCGACGATCTGGTCGGGCTCGCCCTCCTCGGGGATGAAGTTCACGTAGATGCTGCTGGCCGCGTAAGGGGCGGATTTGTCGAACAGCTCGCGCGCCCAGGCGATGCAGGCGTCGTCCTTGCCCGGATCCTCCCAGCGGGTGTGCAGGTTCATCGTGAAATGCGCCTTGCGCTGCGGGAAGGCCGTGGCGTCGCTCGCCACCCGCGCCATCGCGCCGCCGACATGCGCCATCGCGATCTCGGTCTGCGGGTCGGGGATCTTCGCGGCCGCATCGAGCAGCACCCCGATCGCTTCGTCGGAGAAGTCGACGAAATCGTGGCTCTTCCAGTAGTTGCGCGCTCCCGGCGTCAGAAGCGGATCGAGCGCCTGCTGCCAGGCGGTGAAGGGCTGCGGCCCGACCAGGTCGACGATCGGCTCGCCGAGCGCCCGCAGGCCGGCCAGGGCCTTCTCGCCCTCGGCGACGCTGCCGGCATAGCAGGTGGCGAAGGCGAGGATGCCCTTGCCGTGCCATTCCTCGGGGATGAACGGCGCCGGCGGCGCCTGGCGCAGCACCGCCCAGACCGTCATCTCGTCCGGCGCCTCGGCGCAGATGCGGCGCAGCTCGCGCATCAGCTCGCGCGCGTCCTCGATCGGATGGATGATCAGCCCGGCGAGCACCTCGGGCCCGAGCGCATGCAGCCGGAACTCGAAGGCCGTCACGACGCCGAAGTTGCCGCCGCCGCCCCGCAGCGCCCAGAACAGCTCCGGGTTCTCCTCAGCGCTCGCCCGACGCACGCTGCCGTCGGCGGTCACCACCTCGGCCGCGATCAGGTTGTCGATGGTCAGCCCGAACTTGCGGGTGATCCAGCCGAAGCCGCCGCCGAGCGTCAGCCCGGCGATCCCGGTCGTGGAGTTGATCCCGGTCGGCACCGCCAGCCCGTGCGCCTGCGTCGCCGCATCGACGTCCGCGAGCTGCGCCCCGGGCTCGACCCGCGCGGTCATCGCGCCGGCGTCGACCGCGACCCCGCGCATCTGCGACATGTCGAGCAGCAGCGCGCCGTCGGCCACGGCGAGCCCGGCGATCTGGTGGCCGCCGCCGCGGATCGCCATCATCAGCCCGTTCGCGCGGGCGAAGTTCACCGTCGCCACCACGTCGGCGGTCGAGCGCGCCCGCACCACCAGCCCCGGCCGGCGGTCGTGCATGGCATTCCACAGGGTCCGTGCCTCGTCGTAGCCGGCCTCGCCGGGCCGCACGACCTCGCCGCGCATGTTCCGGCCGAGGGCTTCCGCCGTCGCGTCCGGAATCGTCCGCATGGCCCCGTCGAGCCCCTTCAATGCGATCGTCATCTTGATGCTTCTCCTCTGGTGTCGAGGCTGCGACGACCGCGGCGCGCGGACACGTTGCGGGTACCGCGGGCGAAATAGCGGTCGGCAGCCCATCCAGTGCCGGAAGATCACCACGGAGATGTTTCGGGACGATCCCAACCGGCCGCCCTCAGCTCTGGAGACCGGCCTCCCGCAACAGCGCTTCGGCCGCCTCGGCGACCAGCCGCGCCTCGGCGCGGCCACGGATCGGCACCCGCCCCATCTCGAGAAAGAGCGGGGCCGCCAGCGGGGTCACATGCGGCGCGCGCACGTGGTCGACCCGCCCGCGGCTCCGCGCCAGCATTTCTTCGATCCGCCCGAAGTCGACCAGCCCCCGCCCCGCCTCGTCGCGGGTGATCCGCAGCATCAGATGCCCGGGGTCGTACTTGCGCAGCGTGTCGTAGAGGATGTCCGACGAGAAGGTCGCCTGCCGCCCGCTCTTGCGCGCGCCCGGCAGGTTCTTCTCGATCAGGCCCGCCACCGTCGCCGCGGCGCGAAACGTCCGCTTCATCACCGCGTTCGCCCCGAGCCAGCCCTCGAGGCCCTCGCGCAGCCCCTCGGGCTCGAGCAGCGCCCCGGGATCGGTCACCTCGCCGAGCCCCCAGATCAGCAGCGCATAGTCGTTGGCGACGAACCCCATCGGATCGAGCCCGGCGAGCTCCATCCGCCGCGTCAGCAGCAGGCCGAGCGTCTGGTGCGCGTTCCGCCCGGCAAAGCCGTAAAGGCAGAGATGGTTGAGCTCCGCCCTCGGAAACGTCTCCGCGAGCACCCGCTCCGGTTGCGGCAGCCGGCTCACCTCGAGCTGCAGCTCGAGCCAGCTGCGCATGTAGCCGGGCAACACGCCCCAATCCTGCGGCCGCGCCAGCAGCTCGACCACCCGGTGCGACAGGAGCGTCGAGGTCGCGAGCTTGGTCCCGGCGTACATCGCGATCTTCGGTTGCTTCGACGGCTGCCGCGTCACCTCCACCACCAGCTCGCGCAGGCTCTCGTAACGCACGGTTTCCCCGCCGATCAGGAAGGTATCCCCTGCCACCAGCGTCGCCGCGAAATCCTCCTCGATCTCCCCGAGCGCCGCCCCGCGCCCCTTCAGCCGCACCGCCAGTTTCTCGGTATCGACGATGGTGCCGACGTTCATCCGGATCGCCCGCGCTCGCCGCGGATCGCGCAGTCGCCAGCGCCCGTCCTCCTCCACCAGCCGCTGCCAGCGGTCATAGGCGCGCAGCGCGTAGCCGCCGGTGGCGCAGAACGCGAGACAGGCGTCGAAGTCCACCCGCGCCAGCGTCCGGTAAGGCCCTGCCCGCCGCACCTCGGCAAAGAGCGCATCCGCCACGAACGGCCCGGCACAGGCCACCAGCAGGATCTGCTGGCAGAGCACGTCGAGCCCGCCCGGCCCGCGCGGCTCGCCGTCGAGGTCATGCGCGAAGACCGCCTCGAGCGCTGCCCGGCACTCCAGCACCTCGAAGCGGTTCGACGGCACCAGCACCGCCTTCGACGGCGCGTTGTAGCGATGGTTCGCCCGCCCGATCCGCTGCACCAGCCGCTTCACGTTCTTCGGCGCCCCGACCTGCACCACGAGGTCGACGTCACCCCAGTCGATGCCGAGATCGAGCGAGCCGGTCGCGACGATCCCGCGCAGGCTTCCCTCGACCATCGCCGCCTCGACGCGCTTGCGTGCCTCCCGGCTCAGCGAGCCGTGGTGCAGCGCGATCGGCAGCCCCTCGAGGTTTTCGATCCACAGCGACTGGAAGAACAGCTCCGCCTGCGCCCGGGTGTTGATGAAGACGAGCGTGGTCCGCGCCCCGCGGATCAGGTTCATCACCGCCCGCGCCGCATAGCGCGCCGTCTGCCCCGCCCAGGGCGGCGGCTCGGATGTTTCGAGTATCGCAATCTCCGGCTCCGGCCCCGGATCCGCCATCAAGACCCGCGCCCCGCCGCCGAGAAAGGCCGCGAGCGCCGGCGGATCCTCGACCGTCGCCGAAAGCCCGACCCGTCGCATCGCGGGCGCCAGGGTCTCGAGCCGCGCCAGCCCCAGCGCCAGCTGGTCACCGCGCTTCGATTCGGCGAGCGCGTGGATCTCGTCGACGATCACCCGCTGCAGCCCGCCGAAGATCGCCGGCGCCTCGGGATAGCTCAGCATCAGCGCCAGCGACTCCGGCGTCGTCAGCAGCACGTGCGGCGGATCCACCCGCTGGCGCGCCCGCTCGCGCGCCGAGGTGTCCGCCGTCCGCTCCTCGACCCGGATCGCCAGCCCCATCTCCGCGAGCGGCACCCCGAGGTTGCGCCGGATGTCCGCCGCGAGCGCCTTCAGCGGCGAAACGTAGAGCGTGTGCAGCCCCGCCGGCGGCGCCGCGCCGAGCTCGACCAGGCTCGGCAGGAATCCCGCCAGCGTCTTGCCGCCCCCGGTCGGCGCCACCAGCAGCGTCGCCGGATCGTCTGCCCGCTCCAGGAGCGCCAACTGGTGCGGATGCGGCTCCCAGCCGCGCCCCGCGAACCAGCCGGCAAAGGGCTCGGGCAGCCCGGCCTGCCGCGCAGCCGCAGCGGCAGGCACCAGGTTCACTTGCCGAGGCATCCCGGGGCCTGCGCGATCTCCGGCGGCTTGTCCGGGCCACGGACCCTTCGGTTGCTCTCCCAGACCCAGTCGCCCGGCATCGGCCGGTCGACCCAGCCCCGCCCCGAGGCGCCCATCGCGTTGGCGACGTTGTTTGCGACCTTCACGTCGGTCGACGACTCTTCGACCAGGATGGTTGCGGCGGACCCGCCGCGCACGTCCCGGTTGGACAGGACCCGGTTGCCCGTGATCGTCAGGCCATCGCCATGCTCGACCGCCAGAGCGAGCCTTCCGGGAACCAGCACGAGATTGTCCGTGATCGAGATGTTGTCGTAGCGGTAGTTGCCGAAGACACTACCGCCGAAATAGATCCCATGCGTCGCCGGGCGCGCCGAGATCAGCACGTTGCCGCGAATGTCGACGTTCCTCGACGTCGAGAAGCGGAACTGCATCAGGTCGGCATGCTTGAGGCCCCGTGGGACGGTGTTGTTCGTGATCAGGTTCCCCTCGAACAGCAGGTCGGTGATGCCGCCCCAGTCCGTGCTGTCGACCGAGATGCCGGTGAAGGTGTTGCCGATGAACTTGGCGCCGCGAATGCGATTCAAGTCCGATCCGACCGTCAGGTCGGCAAACGTCGAGCCGAGCACCGCGATCGTCTCGGATCCTCGCGCATCCAGTCCCTCGCCGCGCCCGAGGCCGCCGAAGTCGATCGAACCCACGGTCTCGCGCGTGACGTCGCGAATGGCGTAGACCGCGCGCGGCGGTTCGATATGCCCGGTAAAGAGCGAGCCCAGCACCGTGATCGCGCGCGAATTTCGGATCCGGAGCCCCGCATCCAGCTTGTCGAGCTGGAACGGCTTTGTCCCATCGATCCGAAATGTCAGTCCGGCAAGCCTGATCCCGCTCGACTTCTCGATGGTCATCCCGCTGAACACCGGCGGATCGCCCGGATCGGCCGCGCCGATCGTGACCTCCCCGGACGGGTTGAACCCGGTCAGGCTGAACCGGCCGTAGTTGCCGCCGTCGAGCAGGATCACCCCGCCCTCCTGCGCCTGCGCCAGCGCTGCATCGAGCCCGGCGGGGTCGCTCACGCTGATCCCGCCATCCGCCGGCGGCGACCAGGCAAAGGCAGGGCACGCCGCCAGCGACGTGTCGCCGACGCCGGCCGCCACCGGCGGCGCCGCCAGCAGCCCGATCGCCAGCGCGCCACCCGCGATCCTTTGCACCCACATCGCCGCCATGCCTTCGCCTCCCGAAACGCGACCGAAACCCGTCCAGCCCACCATAAACGCCGGCCCGTGCCCCTTCCGGCGGCTCCGGCGGTATGCTAGGCGTCCGCAGCATTCGTCCTTCCGCGGACAACTCCCGATGACCGCCTCGCTCTCGACCCCCGCGCCCGCGGGCCCGCTCCGCCGCGCGCGTGCCGCCACCGCGGCCGGCTTCATGCTCTATGGCCTCGGCTCCGGCGTCTGGTTCGTGCACATCCCGGTCGTCTCCGGCCGTCTCGCCATCGCCCCCGCGGTCCTCGGCCTCGCGCTCCTCGCCGGCAACCTCGTCGCGCTCGCCGCCCAGCCGGTCTGCGCGGCGCTCGTCTCCCGCCTCGGCTCGCGCCGTGGCACCGCGCTCGCGATGCCGCTCGCCGTCGCCAGCTTCCCGCTGCCGGTCCTCGCGGGCTCGCTGCCCGCCTTCGTCGCGGCGCTGCTCTGGATCGGCGCCACCGGCACTTTCTTCAACGTCGCGATCAACACCCAGGCGGTCGAGGTCGAGGCCGCCGCCGGCCGCCCGATGATGTCGGGCTTCCACGGCTTCTTCAGCCTCGGCAGCCTCGTCGCCGCCGGCACCGCCAGCGCGCTGATCGCCGGCGGGCTCGGCGACGGCCGCGGCGCCCTCGGCGTCGCTGCGCTCTCGGTCATCGCGGCGCTCGTCGCCGGCCGCGGCCTCATCCCCGGCGCCCCGCGCACCCTGCCCGTCACCCGGCGCCGGCTCGGCCTGCCCTCCGGCGCGCTCATGAGCTTCGCGCTGCTCGCGCTCCTCTGCAACAGCGTCGAAGGCGCGGTCGCGAGCTGGAGCGCGCTCTTTCTCGTCGAGGCCAAGGGCGCCAGCGCCTCGGCCGCCGCCCTCGGCTTCGCCTGCTACTCGCTGGCCATGGCCGCCGGCCGCTTCGGCGGCGGCGCCGCCATCGCCCGTCTCGGCGCGCGGCGGGTCGTCGCCGTCGGCGGGGCGCTGGTTGCCACCGGCATCGCCGTCGCCATCGCCGCGCCCTGGCCGGCGGTTGCAGCCGCGGGCTTCCTCGTCGTCGGCCTCGGCGCCGCCAACGCCATCCCGCTTCTGATCGCCGCCGGCAGCCGGGTCCCCGGGGTCGCCACCTCGACCGGCGTCGCCGGCGTGATGAGCGGCGCCACCATCGGCTACCTCGCCTCCCCGCCGCTGGTCGGCGCGGTCGCCCAGGCCTTCGGCCTTACCTTCGGGATCGGCGTCGTCGCCGCCTCCGGCCTCGCCGTCGCACTCACCGCCGCCCGCCGCCCCTGGCCGCAGTCCCCCTCGGCCTGACCGCGGCGGAAAATACGCATCACGCGGTGAAACTATATCCCCTGGGCCCCGTAACTCTCGATGAGGGCGGCGCCAGTCTGTTGCGGCGTACCTGGTATTCCGGTGGCACCGCTTTGCGCTCACCGGATTTGCAAGTGCCGCCCTCACGCGCTTTCCGCCAGCGCCAGCCTACGCCGCCGCCACCCGCCGGTCCGCGAGAATCGGCGCAAGGTACTGCCCGGTATAACTGCCCTTGGCCTGCGCGATCTGCTCCGGCGTCCCCGTCGCCACGATCGTTCCCCCGCCATCGCCACCCTCCGGCCCGATGTCGATGATCCAGTCGGCGGTCTTGATCACGTCGAGGTTGTGCTCGATCACCACCACCGTGTTGCCCTGCTCGACCAGCTCGTGCAGCACCTCGAGCAGCTTGCGCGTGTCCTCGAAGTGCAGCCCCGTCGTCGGCTCGTCGAGGATGTAGAGCGTCCGCCCGGTCGAGCGCCGCGCCAGCTCCTTCGACAGCTTCACCCGCTGCGCCTCGCCGCCCGACAGCGTCGTCGCCTGCTGCCCCACCTTCACGTAGCCGAGCCCGACCCGCATCAGCGTCGTCATCTTCTCGCGGATCGCCGGCACCGCGCTGAAGAACGCCTCGGCATCCTCCACCGTCATGTCGAGAACGTCCGCTATGCTCTTGCCCTTGAACAGGACTTCCAGCGTCTCGCGGTTGTAGCGCTTGCCCTTGCAGGTCTCGCAGGTGACGTAGACGTCGGGCAGGAAGTGCATCTCGATCTTGATCACCCCGTCGCCCTGGCAGGCCTCGCAGCGCCCGCCCTTGACGTTGAACGAGAACCGCCCCGGCTTGTACCCCCGCGCCTTCGACTCCGGCAGCCCGGCGAACCAGTCCCGGATCGGCCCGAACGCGCCGGTATAGGTCGCCGGGTTGGACCGCGGCGTCCGCCCGATCGGCGACTGGTCGATGTCGATCACCTTGTCGAGGAACTCCAGCCCCTCGATCGTCTCGCAGGGCGCCGGCGTCTGCCGCGCCCCGTTCAGCCGCATCGAGGCGGTCTTGAACAAGGTCTCGATCGTCAGCGTCGACTTGCCGCCCCCCGACACGCCGGTCACGCAGGTGAACGTCCCGAGCGGAAACGCCGCCGTCACGTCGCGCAGGTTGTTCCCCGTCGCCCCGCGCACCACCACCTTCCTGCCGTTCCCCTTCCGCCGCTCGCGCGGGATCGGGATCTGTCGCTCGCCGGTCAGGTACTGCCCGGTGATCGACTCGGGCGTCGCCGCGATCTCCTCCGGCGTCCCCGCCGCGATCACGTGGCCGCCGTGCACCCCCGCCCCCGGCCCGATGTCGATGACGTGGTCCGCCTCGCGGATCGCCTCCTCGTCGTGCTCGACGACGATCACCGTGTTGCCCGCGTCGCGCAGGTTCTTCAGCGTCTCGAGCAGCCGGTCGTTGTCGCGCTGGTGCAGCCCGATCGACGGCTCGTCGAGCACGTAGAGCACCCCGGTCAGCCCGCTGCCGATCTGGCTCGCCAGCCGGATCCGCTGGCTCTCGCCCCCCGACAGCGTCCCGGCGTTGCGCGCCAGCGTCAGGTAGTCGAGCCCGACGTTGACCAGAAACCCCAGCCGCTCGCGGATCTCCTTCAGGATCGCCCGCGCGATCTCGTTCTTCTGCGCCGTGAGGCTCTCCGGCGCCGCCTCGACCCAGGCCAGCGCCTCGCGGATCGACAGCCGCACCACCTCGCCGACGTGGTTGCCGGCGATCTTCACCGCCAGCGCCTCCGGCTTCAGCCGGTAGCCGTGGCAGACCCCGCACGGGCGGTCGTTGCGGTAGCGCTCGAACTCCTCGCGCACCCAGGCCGAGTCGGTCTCGCGGTACCGCCGCTCGAGGTTGGGGATCACCCCCTCGAACGGCCGCGCGATCTCGTAGACCCGCCCGCCCTCGTCGTAGCGGAACTTGATCTTCTCGCCGTCCGAGCCGTAGAGCAGCACCTGCTGCGCCTTCTCCGGCAGGTCGCGCCACTTCTTCGACTTGTCGAAATGGTAATGCGCCGCAAGCCCTTCGATCGTCTGCCTGAAGTAGGGCGACTGCCCCTTCGCCCACGGCGCGATCGCCCCGCGCAGCAGGCTCAGCCCCTCGTCCGGCACCACCAGCCGCGGGTCGAAGAACAGCTCCACCCCCAGCCCGTCGCAGGCCGGGCAGGCGCCGAAGGGCGCGTTGAACGAGAACAGCCGCGGCTCGATCTCGGCGATGGTGAAGCCCGACACCGGGCAGGCGAACTTCTCCGAAAAGGTGATCCGCCGCGGCTCCTCACCCGCTTCGGCCTCGTCGGCCGACGGCGCCGTCTCCAGCACCGCGATCCCGTCCGCGAGGTCGAGCGCGGTGCGCAGCGAGTCCGCCAGCCGCGTCTCCAGCCCCTCGCGCACGATGATCCGGTCGACCACCACGTCGATGTCGTGCCGGTATTTCTTGTCCAGCTCCGGCGGCGCGTCGAGCTCGTGGAACGCCCCGTTCACCTTCACCCGCTGGAACCCCTGCTTGCGCAGGTCCTGAAACTCCTTGCGGTACTCGCCCTTGCGGTCGCGCACGATCGGCGCCAGCAGATAGCCGCGCGTCCCTTCCGGCAGCGCCATCACGATGTCGACCATCTGGCTGACCTGCTGCGCCTCGATCGGCAGCCCGGTCGCCGGCGAATACGGCGTCCCGACCCGCGCGAACAGGAGCCGCATGTAGTCGTAGATCTCGGTGACCGTGCCGACCGTCGAGCGCGGATTGCGGCTCGTCGTCTTCTGCTCGATCGAGATCGCCGGGCTCAGCCCGCTGATATGGTCGACGTCGGGCTTCTGCATCATGTCGAGGAACTGCCGCGCATAGGCGCTCAGGCTCTCGACATAGCGCCGCTGCCCCTCGGCATAGATGGTGTCGAAGGCAAGGCTCGACTTTCCCGAGCCCGAGAGCCCGGTGATCACCACGAGCCGGTCCCGGGGAATGTCGATGTCGATCGACTTCAGGTTGTGCTCGCGCGCCCCGCGAATCTCGATGAACTTCTGCTCCGGCATGACCTGTTCCGCTCCCGGCCCAACGGCCCTAGATAGCAACTCGCCGCGAATATGCGAGTCCCTACCTGAGAACAAAACGAGACCGGACGCAATCCTGCACGCAAGCCCTGCCCCCGGGGTCCTTCAGTACAGCTACTTGCGGCTTGAACGAATCGAAGGGGTGGATATCGTGTCGACGACGGACATTTCCCGTCGCAGATCTGCCGACGACATAGCTGATACTTGATGAGATTCTCAGGGGGGGGTATTGTCATGAACGCAAAATCCGCTGGACGTTACAGGCTCTTCTTCAAACTTTTCCTGTTGCTTGCTCCGCTTTTGGCACGCTCGGCCGCCCTAGCGGATGAAGCGAGTCTTCCGACCTTCCGGCCGACGGTAATGGCGATCCACGAGTTAACCCGACCCGGCATCATCCGCTTCGGATGGACGCCGCCGCCACAGGTCATCATTGCGGAAATTAGCGACGCGAAGATGACCGCCGGACAGCCTCAGGAGGCAATCCTAATTGGCACCTCCCTCTACGAGAACGACAAGGACGGCGCTCCGACCGTTCCGGAGCCCTTGTTCTGCGTCAGCAATGCCACGATAGAGGATCCGAAGACCTGCGACACGAAGGCCACATCGGTCGGCAAAGACACCGGGTCTGTCTACCTTGCCTACCGCAACATCCCCGCCTCAGCCGGGGCTTATGCGGGCGAGTTACGCTTCTCGGGTCCGGGGAACCAGCGGTTTGCGCTGCCCTTCACCCTCTCCGTCAAGCACGGCATCTGGCTCCCGCTCGTCATCATCGTGCTCGGATGCGGCATCGCGGTGATCCTGAACTTCTACACCACCCAGCAGCGCCGGCTCGACGAGCTTCAGGTGGCGCTCGACCGGCTGGTGCTCGTAGCGCACGAATGGAAGGTCAACGACCCGACGTTCAACGAAGCTGTTCGCGCGGCGCAGAACGCCATCGAACTCCAGACCGCCGACGACGCCCAGTCCAAGATTGAGGCAGCACGCACGCGACTGATCGATATAGGCCGAACGGCTAATGGTGCGGCCGCCCGTAGCCTCACCCGCGGCGCACAGACGCGCTCTTCGCTTCCGGTTCGAACTCACTGCACGCGATCGCCTGACGGTCTTCTGGACTTGGAGCTACGTGATCGCGCTGTTCCTGCTTGTGTTTACCGGCCTCAACGCCCTCTACCTCGACAACCCGACCTTCGGCGCCGGCCGGACTGACTATCTCACGCTCTTCCTGTGGGGATTTGGCGCCCAAGCGACCACCGAACTCGATCGGGCGGCTGACGAACGCCTGGAATCTGCCCGGGACTCAATCGCCAGACGGCATGACGGCAACGGACACCGCGGCTTCAGGGTCCGGCCTGCGGCCGCGTTACGGGAAGGGTAGCCCGGCCGAGCGCTCTCCTTCCGCATCGACCGTGATCCGGCAGACCCGCCCGGCGTGTTTGAAGCTCAGCCGCCACCTGCCGGCATCAGTCCCCGTGCCCATCTCGCAGCGCGAGACGATCTTGTCCTCGCGCATCAGTGCCGGATGTCCGCCGGGGGCAGAAGGAAGGCCTCGGCGAGCAGCCGGGCGTGAACCTCAAACGCGGTCCGCGCGACCATTTCCACCCCCGCCATCACGCCGGCACCGGCGCCCCGCCGTCGGTTCCGCGACCCTCGGCCGGCGCCTCGGCATTGTGGCAGAGGCCGGCCGTTGCCAGCGTTCGTTCACGAAGGTCGTCAAGAGCCTGACATTCCGAGACGCTTTAGGGGATTCTGTAGCTGGGCGCCTGTGCATGCGCGCAAATGCCTACTCCGCCGCCTGCGCCATCGGGTTGTTCGGATGCGAGGTCCAGTTGGCATACTCCCCCGATACCACCCGTCCGGTCCGCGCATCCACCTCGCCCGGCTGCAATGCCACCATCGAGATGCAATCCTCGACCGGACAGACGTCGACGCACAGGTTGCAGGCCACGCACTCCGCGTCGATCACCTCGAACACCCGCCCCGGCTGCATCGCGATCGCCTGGTGCGAGGTGTCCTCGCAGGCGGCATAGCAGCGCCCGCACTTGATGCACAGATCCTGGTCGATCCGCGCCTTCGCGACGTAGTTGAGGTTCAGGTACTGCCAGTCGGTGACGTTCGGCACCGCCCGCCCGCGGAAGGCCGCGAGATCCGCATGCCCGTTCTCGTCCATCCAGGCGCCGAGCCCGGCGATCATCTCCTGCACGATGCGGAAGCCGTAGGTCATCGCCGCGGTGCAGACCTGCACCGGTCCCGACCCCAGCGCCATGAACTCCGCCGCGTCGCGCCAGTTGGTCACCCCGCCGATCCCCGAGATCGGCATCCCCGCCGTCTCCGGGTCGCGCGCGATCTCCGCCACCATGTTGAGCGCGATCGGCTTCACCGCCGGCCCGCAATACCCGCCGTGCGACCCCTTGCCGTCGATCGACGGCTCCGGCGAGAAGCGTGTCGAGGTTCACGCTCGTGATCGAGCTGATCGTGTTGATCAGGCTCACCGCGTCCGCCCCGCCCTCCTTCGCCGCCCGCGCCGGCCGCCGGATGTCGGTGATGTTCGGCGTCAGCTTGACGATCACCGGCATCCGGGTGTGCTGCTTGCACCAGCGCGCCACCATCTCGATGTATTCCGGCACCTGCCCGACCGCCGAGCCCATGCCCCGCTCGCTCATCCCGTGCGGGCAGCCGAAGTTGAGCTCGACCCCGTCCGCCCCGGTCTCCTCGACCAAGGGCAGGATCGTCCGCCACGACGCCTCGTCGCAGGGCACCATCAGCGACACCACCAGTGCCCGGTCCGGCCAGTCGCGCTTGACCGCCTTGATCTCGCGCAGGTTCACCTCCAGCGGCCGGTCGGTGATCAGCTCGATGTTGTTGAGCCCCAGGAGCCGCCGGTCCGCCCCCCAGATCGCCCCGTAGCGCGGCCCGTTGACGTTGACGATGTGCGGATCGAGCCCGAGCGTCTTCCAGACCACCCCGCCCCACCCCGCCTCGAAGGCGCGGCGGACGTTGTACTCCTTGTCCGTCGGCGGCGCCGAGGCCAGCCAGAAGGGGTTGGGCGAGCGAATGCCGACGAAGTCGCTTCTGAGATCGGCCATCGCCCTACCCCTTCCTGAAGATCATCTCGACCGGCTGGATGTCGCCGGCCGTCACCGCCGCCATCATGTTGGCGACCCGGGCCGGCGCCTCGGGCCCCATCAGCATCGGCAGCCCGACGGCCGGCGGCGCCTTGCCTGCCATCTGCGCTTGCATCCGCGCGAAGAAGTCCTTGGCGATCTCACCCCGGTCCCGCCGGCTCGCGAGCCGGAACCCCGCCGCCTCCGCCGCCGACAGATAGAGCGCCGGCGTCTCGAGGAACGACGAGGACGCCTCGCTCGCCCAGGGCAGCGGGAACGCCGGATGCGATCCGAACCGCATCACCTCGTAGACCGCGAACGTGCCGCCCGGCCCCAGCACCCGCGCCACCTCGGCGAAAAGCCGCGGCTTGTCGGCGATGTTCATCCCGACGTGCAGCAGCGTCGCGAGGTCGAAGCTCGCGTCCGCGAACGGCAGGTTGAGCGCGCTTCCGACCACGAACTCGGCCTTCAGCCCCACCGTTTCGGAGAGCGCCTGCGCCGTCTCGACAAAGTCCGGCGTCAGGTCCACGCCAGTCACCTGCGCCCCGTACCGTGCCGCGATCATCCGCGCCGACCCGCCGATCCCGCTCCCGACGTCGAGCACCCGCGTCTCCGGCCCGATCTCGAGCTGGTCGAGCAGCGCCGTGCGTCGCCTCCGCCCCGCCGATGTGGAATTCGTCGACCAGCTTCAGATGCTCCGCCGTCACCGCGCCTTCCGGCACCCCGGCCTCGGCCAGCCGCTCCAGGATCCGCCGGTGCAGCCCTGCACCCGCGTAATGCGCCGCGACCGTCTTCTCGACCGTCCCGCTCATCCCCGCGCGCTCAGCATCGCGTCGATGTCGATCGCCGCGTCACGTCCCTCGGCCACCGCCGTCACCGTCAGGTCGTCGCCGCCGGACGCGCAGTCGCCGCCCGCCCAGACCCCGGGCAGGCTGGTGCGCCCCGTCGCGTTTACCGTGATCTTGCCGCCGGCGATCTCCAGCCCCTCGGCGCCCGCGCCGAGCGTCTGCCCGATCGCGGTCAGCACCTGGTCGGCCTCCACCACGAACCGCTCGCCGGTCGACTCCAGTCCGCCCGGCCCCTCGACGGCATAGGCGAACTCGACCCCGTCAACCCGCCCGTTGCCCTGTCACCGCCACCGGCATCGCGTCGCAGATGATCCGCACCCCGGCGCTCGCCGCCAGCTCCTGCTCGTAGCCGCTTGCGCCCATCCGCTCGCGCCCGCGCCGGTAGACGATCGACACCTGCTCCGCGCCGAGCTTTCTCGACTGCACCGCCGCATCGACCGCGGTCATCCCGCCGCCGATCACCACCACCCGCCGCCCCACCGGCAGCGCCGCGAGGTCGTCGGCCTGGCGCAGCTCGGCGATGAAGTCGACCGCCGGCCGCACCCCTGCCTTCCCGCCGCCCGCCGCCTCGAGCGACCGCACCCCCGCCGAGCCCGATCCCGAGAAAGACCGCGTCGAACCCGTCCACCAGCTCCGCCAGCGCCAGCTCGCCCCCGAGCCGCTGTCCGGTGACCACGGTGATCCCGCCGATCCCGAGCAGCCACTCGACCTCCTCCTGCGCGAAGCCGTCCACCGTCTTGTAGGCGGCGATGCCGAACTCGTTCAGCCCGCCGGGCTTGCCCCGCGCGTCATAGAGCGTCACCTCGTGCCCGAGCATCGCCAGCCGGTGCGCGCAGGCGAGCCCGGCCGGCCCCGCGCCCACCACCGCCACCCGCCTGCCGGTCGGCGCCGCCCGCACGAACGGCTGCGGACCGCGCCCCATCAGCGCGTCGGTCGCGAAGCGCTGCAGCCGGCCGATCTCGACCGGCTTGCCCTCGGCCGCCTCGCGCACGCAGGCCTCCTCGCAGAGCGTCTCGGTCGGGCAGACCCGCGCGCACATGCCGCCGAGAATGTTTTGCTCGAGGATGGTCTTCGCCGCCGCCTCCGGCTGCCCGCCGGCGATCTGCCGGATGAACAGCGGGATGTCGATCGAGGTCGGACAGGCCGCGATGCAGGGCGCGTCGTAGCAGAAATAACAGCGGTCCGAAGCCACCCAGGCCTCGTGCGCGGTGAACGGCGGCGTGAGGTCGCCGAAGTTCCGCGCCAGTGTCTCGGAGGACAGCCGCCCGGGCACGATCCCGGGCGTCTGCGGTGTGGGTGACATGGACCTCTCCCTGAACGTGCCGGGCACGCTGTCACAGCATCTCTGGTTTATCAAACGATAACACTGGCCCCGCCGCACGCCCGCCGCCGGCCGCGCGAACCCGGTGCGGACCGGTGTCCACCGCTCCGGCCGCAGCGGGAAAAATGGCGCCCATCGCCGCCGGCGCCCTCCCGCGATCCGGCCCGGCGTCCACCGCCGAAAACCCGCCCGGGTTGCCTGCGGCGCGCTCCGCCCCTTAACTGCCCGCGGGGAGGACGCGATGCGCCTTGAGACCGTAGAGCCTGTCTTGCAGCGCGCCCGCGGCCGCGGCGAGGTCACCGTGGTCGCGCCGCGACGGCCGCACCACCCTCGACCGGCTCTACCAGCAGGGCTGCGCCAAGGCGATCCTTCCGCGCACCCACGGGCCGGTGCCGGAGGCGGTGCTGATCAACACCTCGGGCGGCGTCACCGGCGGCGACCGCCTGCAGTGGCGGCTCGAGGCCGGCGCGGGCGCGGCGCTCGTCGTCACCACCCAGGCTGCCGAGCGGGTCTACCGCTCGACCGGCGGCGAAGCCCGCATCGAGACCCGGCTCGTCGCCGGTCCCGGCGCGACACTGGAATGGCTGCCGCAGGAGACCATCCTCTTCGATGCCGGCCGCCTCGACCGCCGCCTCGAGGTCGATCTCGCCGCCGACGCCAGCGTCACCCTGCTCGAATCCATCGTCCTCGGCCGCGCCGCCATGGGCGAGCAGGTGATGTCCGGCGCCCTTTCCGACCAGTGGCGGATCCGCCGCGGCGGCCGCCTCGTCCACGCCGAGGCGCTGCGCGCCGAGGGCGATCTCGCCCGCGCCGCCGCCGGGGCCGCGACGCTCGCCGGCGGCCGCGCCTTCGCCACCCTCGTCCACCTCGCTCCCGGCGCCGAGGCCCGTCTCGACGCCGCCCGCGCGCCTCCTCGCCGGGCTGCCCGGCCTGACGGCGGCAGCGAGCGCCAGGCCGGACCTGCTCATCGTGCGCTTTCTCGCCCCCGAGGCTCTGCCCTTGCGCGCCGGGCTGATCCGCTTTCTGATGCAATTCCGCGCCGCGCCGCTCCCCCGCGTCTGGAACAGCTGAGGTCCCGATGAACCTGACCCCCCGCGAAAAGGACAAGCTCCTCGTCTCGCTCGCCGCCATGGTCGCGCGCGGCCGCCTCGCCCGCGGCGTCAGGCTCAACCACCCCGAGGCGATCGCGCTGATCACCGACTACGTCGTCGAGGGCGCCCGCGACGGCCGCTCGGTCGCCGACCTGATGGAGGCCGGCGCCCATGTCGTCGCCCGCGACCAGTGCATGGAGGGCGTGCCGGAGATGATCCACGACGTCCAGGTCGAGGCCACCTTCCCCGACGGCACCAAGCTCGTCACCGTGCACAGCCCGATCCGCTGAGCCGCGCGTCAGACCGGCGCGCCGAGCTCCCGCAGGAACGCCAGTGAATTGGCGTAGACGTCCTTGCGCGCCACCTTGCCGTCGCGCATCGGGATGACGTCCATCCCGTCCCAGCGGATCGCCCGGCCGGTCGGCGCCAGCACCCCGTCCTTGTAGCTCACCGGATTGCTGTGGGTCGCCGTCGCGGTCCACTCCTGCACGACGAGGTCGTCGCGGACGTAGAGCCGGCGCAGGTCGAAGCGGATGTCGGGAAACGTCCGGAAGACCCCCGCGATGATCTTGCCGATCGCCTCGCGGCCGGTGGCGCTGCCGCCGCTGGTGTGGTTCTCGAACACCGAGTCCTCGGTGTGCATCGCCAGGATGTCGTCGACGGCGTGCCGGTTCCACGCGTCGTTGTAGGCATCGATCACGCTGCGCAATGGGTGGTCGGTCACGGTCCATTCCTCCCCTCGGGCTTGGTACGCCCGAACGTCCCGAGGCTTCAACCGCGGTGCCTAGATTTTCGGCAGCTTCGGCCGCACCGCTGCCCACCGGCAAGTTCGCGCTTCCCCTCGCGGCAAACCGCGCTAGGCTCGACGGCTGCAAGCAAGCAAAGGACCCCGCCGATGCCCCGCCGCGCCGCCGCCCTCCTCGTCGCCCTGCTGCCCACCGCGGCGTTCGCCCACACCGGCATCGGCGCGCACGGCACGCCGTTCGCGTCCGGGTTCCTGCACCCCCTGCTCGGCGCCGACCACCTGCTGACGATGGTCTCGGTCGGTCTCTTCGCGGCGATGACCGGCGGGCGGGCCCGCTGGGCGTATCCCCTGTCCTTCGTCGCCGCGATGATCGCCGGCGGCCTGCTCGGCTTCGAGGGCGCCGCGCTGCCGGTGATCGAGCCGACCATCCTCGCTTCGGTCGTCGTGCTCGGCGCCGCCATCGCCTTCGCCCTGCGCCCGCCCCTCCTCCTCGCCTGCGGCGTCATCGCCCTCTTCGGCCTCGCGCACGGCTACGCCCACGGCCTCGAGGCCCCGGCCCTCGGCGGCCTCGCCTATGCCGCCGGATTCGTCATCGCCACCTCCCTGCTGCACGGCGCAGGGCTCGCGCTCGGCTTCGCTGCCGGCAGCCGCGGCCGCCCGGCTCTTGCCCGCGCCATGGGCGCCCTCGCCTGCCTCGGCGGCGTCGCGCTGATCCTCGAGCTGAGGCCCCGGCGATGATCCCCGGCGAACTCTTTCCCGCATCCGGCAGCATCACCCTCAATTCCGGCCGCGCGCCGGTCACCCTCACCGTCGCCAATACCGGCGACCGCCCGATCCAGGTCGGCTCGCACTACCACTTCGCCGAGACCAACGCCGCGCTCGACTTCGACCGCGCCGCCGCCCGCGGCTGCCGGCTCGACATCCCCGCCGGCACCGCGGTCCGCTTCGAGCCGGGCCAGACCCGCGAGGTCCGCCTCGTCGGCTATGCCGGCGCGCGGCGGGTATACGGTTTCAACGCGCTTGTCATGGGAGCCCTCGAATGAGCGTCGAGCATCACACCGGATCGTGCCATTGCGGCGCCGTCGCCTTCGAGGCGGAGGTCGACATCGCGCAGCCCGTCATCTGCAACTGCTCGCGCTGCCAGCGCCTCGGTTCGGTGCTGGCGTTCACCCCGCGGGCGAACTTCACATTGCTGCGCGGCGAGGACGAGCTGACCGAATACACCTTCAACACGCACGCGATCCGCCACGAGTTCTGCCGCATCTGCGGCATCCAGTCGTTCTCCTACGCCGACGGCCCCGACGGCACGCCGATGGTGGCGATCAACTGCAACTGCCTCGACGGCGTCGATCCCCGCGCGCTTCCGGCGCGGGAGCATCGACGGCCGCGCGCGCTGATCGCGGTCCGGATGCCCGGCCGCGGCGCCGTTTGGCATCGGCCGGGGCTTCGGCTAGAACGACGGGCCGCCCCCGACGGGCGCCGGAGAGCCCGATGCCTGTCGCCGTTCTGGTCCTTGCGCTCGTCGCCTACGCCTACGCCCTCGTGGTGCTGCCCGATTTCCGCCGTCCGGGGATCGCGGCGGGCCTCGTCGCCGCGGCCGCGCTGGCGTTCTACCTCGTGCGCGACGGCTCGGAGACGGCGCGCTCGGCCAGCCGCATCGAGCGCGGACGAGGTCACGCTCTCCGATCTCGCCATCGTCCGCACCGACCGCGGCGGCCTGACCCTCACCGGCCGGGTCACCAACGGCTCGCAGCGGTACCGGCTGCGCGACCTGACGCTGGCGGTGCGGCTGCGCGACTGCCCCGATCCGGCGGCGGCCGTCGAGACCTGTCCGGTGATCGGCGAGGCCACCGCCATCGCCCGCCCCGACGCACCGCCCGGCCAGATCCGGGCGCTCAACGCGCATTTCGTCTTCAGCAAGGTGCCGCCGGTCGTCGGCACCCTGCGATGGGACTGGCGGATCACCGCGATCCGCGCGACCGGCTAGGCCCGGCCGACTCAGCTCCCGACTCAGCTCTTGTCGGGCAGCGGCGGCAGCGTGCGCAGATAGAGGATCACCGCCTTCAGGTCGTCCGGCGTCATCTTCGCGAGCCAGGCATAGGGCATCGGCGGCAGCATCTTCGACCCGTCCGGCCGCACCCCCTGGGTGATCATCGTCGCGATCTCGTCGTCGCTGTAGTCCTTGAGCCCGTCCTCGCTCGAGGTGATGTTCGCCGAGACCGACATCCCCCACGGCCCGGGAAACTCGAAGCCGCCCTGCCCCAGCGCGGTGTCGTACATCGGCCCCTGCGGCCCGAACGGCGTGTGGCACTCGAGGCAGTGCGCGATCGGCCCGGCCATGTACTTGCCGTATTCCGCCGTCGGCCCGCGCGGCGTGTCGGCGACGTGCTCGACCGGCGGCCCGTAAGCCGGCGGCAGCGGGATGTTGTAGACCGACTTCGGCGCCTCGTTCTCGATCGGCGGCAGCGTCCTGAGGAACGCCACGATCGCGTCGAGGTCGGTGTCGCTGAGGTACTTGTACAGGCTGAACGGCATCGGCGGCCCGATCAGCGTGCCGTCCGGCCGCAGCCCCTCGCGGATCGCCTTCTTCAGCTCGGCGTCCGACCAGCCGCCGATCTCGCCCGCCGGCGTGATGTTCGCCGAATAGGCCTTCATCATCGGATCGTCGATGACCAGCTGCCCGCCGGCGAGTTCCATCGTCATGTCCGGCCCGTTCGGACCCTGCGGCGTATGGCAGTTGCCGCAGCTCATCGGCCCGCGCACCAGATACTCGCCGCGCTCGACCGGCGTTTCGGCGCCGGCAATCGACGCCGCGACGCAGAGCGCAGCAGCGCAAACCCCCGTTCTCAGGATCATTGGTCGTCCCCCTTGACCGCGGCGCCCTGTCTTTCCGCTCGGCGTCCGACGGCGCGGGGAGGCTAGCACCGGCTCCAAAATCCGGTCAATCTTGCGACTGCCATGTCTGAGCCCGCGCCAATCCAGATCGCGCCTGTGCGCAGCGACGCCGAGATCGCCGCCGCGGCGCAGCTTGCCCGCGACTTCTTCGCCTACATGCGCGCGACCTACCCCGAGTTGGGCGCCGCGATCGACGCCTACCTGATCCTCCAGGACTTCGAGGGCCAGCTCGCAACCTTCCGCGACCATTTCATGCCGCCGCACGGCGAGTGCATGCTCGCCCGCCTCGACGGTGCCCCGGTCGGCCTCGTCATGCTCAAGCCCTACGACACCCCCGGCGTCTGCGAGCTCAACCGCATGTACGTCGCCCGTGCCGCCCGCGGCCGCGGCGTCGGCCGCGCCCTCTGCGAGGCGCTCCTCGCCCGGGCCCGCGCGCTCGGCTACCGCGAGGTCCGCCTCGACGCCCTCAACGAAAGGGTCGAGGCCGTCCCGCTCTACCGCAAGCTCGGCTTTCTCCCCGACCCCGACCCGCCCGCCTACGCCCGCAACGAGCCCGGCGTCATCTCGCTCCGCATGCCCCTCTAGACAAGGTCCCGCGCCCCATGCCCGCCACGCTCTCCCGCGCCGCCTATGCCGACATGTACGGCCCGACCACCGGCGACCGCCTCCGCCTCGCCGACACCGAGCTCGTCATCGAGGTCGAGCGGGATCTCACCACCTACGGCGAGGAGGTGAAGTTCGGCGGCGGCAAGGTGATCCGCGACGGCATGGGCCAGTCCCAGGCCTCGCGCGCCGAGGGTGCGGTCGACACCGTCATCACCAACGCGCTGATCGTCGACTGGACCGGCATCTACAAGGCCGACGTCGGCCTGCGCGACGGCCGCATCGCGAAGATCGGCAAGGCCGGCAACCCCGACACCCAGCCCGGCGTCGACATCGTCATCGGCCCCGGCACCGAGGTCGATCGCCGCCGAAGGCAAGATCCTCACCGCCGGCGGCTTCGACGCCCACATCCACTTCATCTGCCCGCAGCAGATCGACGACGCGCTGCATTCCGGCATCACCACCATGCTCGGCGGCGGCACCGGCCCCGCGCACGGCACCCTCGCCACCACCTGCACCCCCGGGCCCTGGCACATCGCCCGCATGCTGCAGGCGGTCGACGGCGTGCCGATGAACATCGGCCTCGCCGGCAAGGGCAACGCCTCGCGCCCCGCGGCGCTCGAGGAGATGGTCCGCGCCGGCGCCTGCGCCCTGAAGCTGCACGAGGACTGGGGCACCACCCCCGCCGCCATCGACTGCTGCCTCTCCGTCGCCGACGCGATGGACGTGCAGGTGATGATCCACACCGACACCCTCAACGAGTTCGGCTTCGTCGAGGACACCATCGCGCGCCATCGCCGGCCGCACCATCCACGCCTTCCACACCGAGGGCGCCGGCGGCGGCCACGCCCCCGACATCATCAAGGTCTGCGGCCAGCCGAACGTCATCCCCTCCTCGACCAACCCGACCCGGCCCTACACCAGGAACACGCTCGAAGAGCATCTCGACATGCTCATGGTCTGCCACCACCTCGACGCCAACATCCCCGAGGACGTCGCCTTCGCCGAGAGCCGCATCCGCAAGGAGACCATCGCCGCCGAGGACATCCTGCACGACCTCGGCGCCTTCTCGATCATCTCCTCGGACAGCCAGGCGATGGGCCGCATCGGCGAGGTGATCATCCGCACCTGGCAGACCGCCCACAAGATGAAGCGTCCAGCGCGGCCGCCTGCCCGACGAGACCGGCGACAACGACAACGCCCGCGTCAAGCGCTACGTCGCGAAGTACACCATCAACCCGGCGATCGCCCACGGCGTCTCGCGCCACATCGGCTCGGTCGAGGAAGGCAAGCGCGCCGACCTCGTGCTCTGGTCCCCGGCCTTCTTCGGGGTGAAGCCCGAGATGGTGCTGATCGGCGGCTCGATCGTCGTCGCCCAGATGGGCGACCCCAACGCCTCGATCCCGACGCCGCAGCCGGTCTACACCCGCCCGATGTTCGGCGCGATGGGCCGCGCCGTCGAGGCCTCCGCCGTCACCTTCGTCTCCGCCGCCGCCCAGTCCGAAGGCATCGCCGCC
The DNA here is from genome assembly GCA_963737485.1 of uncultured Alphaproteobacteria bacterium. Lineage (GTDB taxonomy): Bacteria > Pseudomonadota > Alphaproteobacteria > Rhodobacterales > Rhodobacteraceae > Amaricoccus. Next base: position 641,674 of record CAVTSR010000016.1, read on the forward strand.
GCCCTCGGCCTGCGCAAGACGACGCTCGCCGTCGAGAACACCCGCGGCGGCATCGGCAAGGCCGCGATGAAGCTCAACGCCGCCACCCCCGTCATCGAGGTCGACCCCGAGACCTACGAAGTGAGGGCCGACGGCGAGCTCCTCACCTGCGAACCCGCCGAGGTGCTGCCGATGGCGCAGCGGTATTTTTTGTTCTGACCGAAGCCCGCCACTGACCCAAATCATGTACATGCGTTGTACATGGATCGTGCATGCGATGTACCCCGCCTTTTCCCAGCCTTTTCAGCCTCTTCTCCCCTTTCTCTCCCCTGCCCTCGAATCCGCGGGCTTCCGGGCGCCCCCCGCCCGTGCTAAACGCCGCAGCCAGCCGAATTGCAGGAGCGAGCCCGCCCCATGTCCGTCACCGAGATCACCCCCGACTACAGCGTCGCGCCGCAGATCGCGACCGGCGAGGTCGCGGAGCTCAAGGCACGGGGCTTCCGCTCGATCATGTGCAACCGCCCCGACGGCGAGAGCCTCGATCAGACCGACGTCGCCGAGATCCGCGCCGAGGCCGAGCGGCTCGGGCTCGGCTTCGCCTTCGTGCCGGTCATCTCCGGCCAGATCACCGAGGGCGACGTCGACGACTTCCGCACCGCCCTCGCCGACCTCCCCAAGCCGGTCCTCGCCTACTGCCGCTCCGGCGCCCGCTGCCGCAACCTCTGGACGCTCGCGCAGGGCTGAGCCGGCATGGAAAAATCCGCCGATCGCTCTAGTTGCTGCGCGAACGGGCTTGCCGAGAAGGCTTGATGGGCAACGGCGACGACAGCTTCGAGACCAGTATCCGCCGCGCATTCGAGCGGCTGACCTCGCACGACCTGCCGGCGGCGGCCGCCGCGCGCGGCTGGCCGGTCCGCACCCCGGCCGAGTTCCAGCGTCTGCTCTTCGAGCATCTGCGCGACTCGCGGCACGCGCCGGCGCCGCAGGGCACGCATCCCTGCCTCTTCGACATGGTGCTCGCGGTCGAGCTCGGCGAGCGGCTGCTCGCCGGCAAGAACTGCTGCACCAAGATGAACGAACGCCAGCGCTGCGGCGACGCCGCCCTCGAAGCGCTCCGCCGTCTCCTCGCCGCCCCGCTCCGGACCGACCGGCCGCACTGACGCGGTGCCGGAGGCGGCACCGCGCGCTGCATCACCCGATCTTGGGATCGAGCGACCCCGAGGCATAGCGCTTGGCCATGTCGGCCAGCGCGATCACCTTGATCCGGTCGGCGTTTCCGGCGGTGCCGAAGGCCTCGAACCGCTCGATGCAGAGCTTCTTCATCGCCGCCATCGCCGGCGTCAGGTACTTGCGCGGGTCGAACTCGGAGGGATCCTCGGCAAAGACCTTGCGGATCGCCCCGGTCAGCGCCATCCGGTTGTCGGTATCGATGTTGACCTTCCTGACCCCGTTCTTGATCCCGCGCAGGATCTCCTCGAGCGGCACCCCCCAGGTCGGCTCCATCCTGCCGCCATAGCGGTTGATGATCTCCTGCAGCTCCTGCGGCACCGAGGACGACCCGTGCATCACCAGATGCGTATCGGGGATCCGGCGGTGGATCGCCTCGATCACGCTCATCGCCAGCACGTCGCCGTCCGGCTTGCGGGTGAACTTGTAGGCGCCGTGGCTCGTCCCCATCGCCACCGCCAGCGCGTCGACGCCGGTGTCGCGCACGAACCGCGCCGCGTCCTCGGGGTCGGTCAGCAGCTGGGCGTGCGACAGCTTGCCCTCGGCCCCGTGCCCGTCCTCCTGTTCGCCGCCGCCCGACTCGAGGCTGCCGAGGACGCCGATCTCGCCCTCGACCGAGACCCCGCAGGGATGCGCCATCTCGGTCACCCGGGCCGTCACCCCGGCGTTGTACTCGTAGTCGGCCGGCGTCTTGCCGTCGGCCTTCAGCGAGCCGTCCATCATCACGCTGGTGAACCCGTGCTGGATCGCCGTCGCGCAGGTCCCGGGCGCATTGCCGTGGTCGAGATGCATGCAGACCGGGATGTCCGGATGCTGCGCCACGAACCCGTCGATCAGATGCGCCAGCACGATGTCGCCGGCATAGGCGCGCGCCCCCCGGCTCGCCTGCAGGATCACCGGCGAGCGCGTCGCCTCGGCGGCAGCCATGATCGCCAGCCCCTGCTCCATGTTGTTCATGTTGAAGGCCGGCACCCCGTAGCCATGCTCGGCGGCGTGGTCGAGAAGCTGCCTCAGCGTGATCCGCGCCATCTTCGTCCTCCCTGTCGCCGCTCGCCGGCGGCATCGCGTCCGAAGCTCTCCGATCGCTTACCGCGAACCTGCCACCGCAACCGCTCCGATCGCAAGCGCGCGCGTGCAGTTTGCCGGCCCGAACCGGCGCGAACCTCCGACGGGCGTGCACCCCCGCGCGGAAGGCGATACCATCCGGATCGAGGATACCGGGGAGCACCGCAGATGAGCTGTTGGGTCGGCACCAGCTGGAAGATGAACAAGACCCTTGCCGAGGGCCTCGCCTTCGCCGAAGCGCTCGCGGGCTTTCTCGACGGCTTCGACGACCGGATCCAGCCGTTCGTCATCCCCTCCTTCACCGCGGTGCGCGAAGTCAAGCGCGCCCTGGCGGAGACCCGCGTCAAGGTCGGCGCGCAGAACATGCACTGGGCCGACGCCGGCGCCTGGACCGGCGAGGTCTCGCCGCCGCAGCTCAAGGACTGCAACCTCGACCTGATCGAGCTCGGCCACTCCGAGCGCCGCGAGTTCTTCAACGAGACCGACGAAACGGTCGGCCTCAAGACCGAGGCCGCCGTCCGCCACGGCTTCGTGCCGCTCGTCTGCGTCGGCGAGACCCTGCCCGAGCGCGAATCCGGCCGCGCCGACGCGGTGCTGGCGGCGCAGACCCGCGGCGCCCTCGCCGGGCTCGACGCGGCGCAGCGGACGCGCGAGATCCTCTTCGCCTACGAGCCGGTCTGGGCGATCGGCGACAAGGGGATCCCCGCCTCCGCCGACTACGCCGACCGCCAGCAGGCGCTGATCAAGCGCACCGCCGCCGAAGTCCTCGGCCGCGCGCCGCAGGTGCTCTACGGCGGCAGCGTCAACCCCGGCAACGCCGCGGAGCTCGTGACCCAGCCGCATATCGACGGCCTCTTCATCGGCCGCTCGGCCTGGGCGCCCGAGGGCTACATCGACATCCTGAGGCGGGTCTCAGCCGCACTTTGACCTCGGCGGCGACAGGCGCATCTTTGTCTCGAAACCGACTGCAACGGAGGACCCCATGAAGATCGCAGTGGCCGGCGACAGCGCCGGAGCCGACCTCGCCCATACCCTGGCCGAGCACCTCAAGGGCCGCTTTGACGTCGCCGAGGTCAGCAAGCCCCCGAGCGGCGCCGAACCCTTCTACGCCCAGATGTCCGACCGTGTCGCCTCCGGCATCAAGGACGGCACCTACGACAAGGCGATCCTGGTCTGCGGCACCGGCATCGGCGTCTGCATCTCGGCCAACAAGGTGCCGGGCATCCGCGCCGCGCTGACCCACGACACCTACTCCGCCGAGCGGGCGGCGCTCTCCAACAACGCCCAGGTCATCACCATGGGCGCCCGCGTGATCGGCCCGGAGCTCGCGAAGTCGATCGCCGACGCCTTTCTCGCGCAGACCTTCGACGCGAGCGGTCGCTCGGCCGGCAACGTCGACGCAATCGACGAGGTGGACGCCAAATACTCGAAGGCGGGATAGCACAGCCACGAACGCCGAACCGACGTAGCCGGGCGAGCGCTCGCCGAGTCGCTCCTCCCGGCCTTTGCTCGCCATCATCGCGCGGCGCCAATGCCGCATGGAGGCCGCCCGACGGCGCCCGCATAGTGTTGGTTTGAACGCCGCTCCTCCCCCGAGCCCGGACGCCCGCGCTGGCGGATGGTTTCGCTGCCGTCAGCCCCGCATCAGCGCGACGGCGGCGGCGTACAATTCCGGAGTCGCGGCAGCGATGACGGTGCCGCCCGCGAGCGGCGGGGCGCCTTCGAGGTCGGCGACGACGCCGCCGGCCGCGGTGACGATGGGGACGAGCGGCAGGATGTCGTAGGATTGCAGCTCGCCCTCGATCACCAGGTCGACGAAGCCGAGCGCGATCAGGCAGTAGGAGTAGCAGTCGCCACCGTATCGCGTCATGCGCACCCGGGCGGCGACGCGGCCGAAGCCGGCCTTGTCGTCGTCGCCGGCGAAGAGGCCGGGATGGGTGCTGTAGAGGATCGCCTCGCCGAGCGCGGTGCGGCCCGAGGTACGCAGCGACGTCTCGACGCCGCGGCGGCGAAGCCAGCCGCCCGAGGGTGCGCCCAGGAAGGTCTCGCCGAGATAGGGCTGGCGCATGATGCCGCCGACCGGCTTGCCGTCGCGCAGCAGGCCGAGCAGCACCCCCCAGGCCGGCACGCCGGAGATGAAGGCGCGCGTGCCGTCGATCGGATCGATGATCCACGACCATTCGCTCGATCCCGGGGTAAAGCCCGCCTCCTCGCCGAGGATCGGGCTGTCGGGGTAGGCTTGGCCGAGACCGGTGCGGATCGCCGCCTCGACCGCGCGGTCGGCAGCGGTCACCGGGTCGAAGCCTGCGTCGCCGCGCTTGTTCTCGACCGCGATCGGACGGCGGAACTCGGCGAGCGCCAGCTCGCCCGCGGCCTCCACGATGGGCAGCGCCACCGCCAGGCGGGCGTCGACTTCGGCGGCGAGATCGGGCGCGCTCATCCGTGCGGCACCGGCGCCGCCCCCTTCAGCAGCGGCACCGCCGGCAGGCCGTGGCCGAGGATCTGGTCGGCGCCCTCGTAGATCATCCGGAGCGCGACGAAGAGAATGATCAGCAGGCCGACATAGGCGATCCAGCGATGTCGGTTGAGCAGCCGTGCGATGTAGGCCGAGGCCACCCCCATCAGCGCCACCGAGAGCAGCAGGCCGAAGATCAGCGCCGCGGTGTGGTCCTTCGCCGCGCCGGCGACCGCGAGTACGTTGTCGAGCGACATCGAGACGTCGGCGATCACGATCTGGGTGACCGCCTGGCGCAGCGTCTTGCGCGGCGCGCTCGCGAGGTCGGGTCTGCCCTCCGCTCGGCCGAAGGCCTCGCCGAGCGCGGATTTCGGAGGCCTCGTCGTTGGCCGGGCTGTGGTGCAGCTCCTGCCACATCTTCCAGCAGACCCAGAGGAGCAGCAGCCCGCCCGCGAGCACCAGCCCGACCAGCGCCAGGAGGTGGACGGCGAGGAGCGCGAAGACGATGCGCAGCCCCGTGGCCGCGATGATGCCGATCACGATCGCCTTGCGCCGCTGTTCGCGCGGCAGGCCCGCCGCGGCGAGGCCGATGACGATGGCATTGTCCCCCGCCAGGACGAGGTCGATCATCACCACCTGCATGAAGACGGTCAGAAGGCTCAGATCGAAGCTCATCGGCAGCCCCTCCCAGGCGCGGGCGCCGCGGCCCAGGCTCCGCTTCAACCGCAATCCGCCAGCAGGTTCAACCCCGGGGGCCGGATCGCGATCCTCGCCCCGGGCGGCGCGTCCCCCTGCGGCGCGTCGCCGTCAGTCGTGGTGGAAGACCTCCTCCATCGCCGCCCACCATTCGCCGTCGCCGCGGCTCGCGAGCGGCGCCTGCAGCGGCATGCAGATCGCCCACCAGTCCTGCGTCCGCGCATCCGCCGCCATCTTTGCCGCGTCGGCCGCGAAATCGGAGCCGTGGTATTCCCAGTAGGCGAAGAGCAGGTTCTCGGGCTCGCGCAGGAAGATCGAATAGTTGCGGATGCCGCAGGCCGAGATCGTCGCGAGGATCTCCGGCCAGACCTCGGCGTGCAGCCGCTTGTACGCGTCGATCGCGTCGGGCTTCAGCCCGAGCACGTGTCCCATCCGCTTCATCGCTTCCCTCCGCTCGCCGTACCGGTCATCCTACCCCGCCGGTGCCGAGGTTCCTCTCCCCGCCCGCCATCGCCGGCTTGCGCGCCTTGGCGGCGCGCAGCTCGTCCACCGACCGCACGTCGAGCCGCGCCGCCCCCTTCCACTCCCGGGTCTTGACCTTCGGGTTCTGCAGCCGCTCCGCCGCCGCCGGGATCGCGTCGGCATACTGCGGCAGCCACTTCGCCTGCGCGACGAGGAGCTCGTCGACCATCTGCCACACCTCCTCCGGCGTGCAGATCGCCCCGACGAGCGGGTCGTGCAGCACCGCGAGCTTCAGCATCTCGACGTCGCCGGTCATCGCCGCCTTCACGCTCATCCGCTGCACGTCGACCGAGGCACGGCAGGTCGCGGCGCAGGCCTCCGGCAGCGTCACCCCGGCGACCATGTTGATCCCGAAGCGGTCGACGAAGCCCGGGCTCTCGATGATGCAGTCCTCGGGCAGGTTGGTGATCACCCCCCGGTTCTTCACGTTGAAGTGCCCGCGATAGGTCCGCCCGGTCTCCAGCGCCTCGATGATGTGGCTCGCGTGCTCGTCGGTACGCTCGTATTCGGAGAGCGGCTCGCCCGCCTCCTCGAGGAACTTCGGGAAATCCGTCTCGAACCAGTTCCGGTTCTCGGTGGTGTAGCGCAGGTACCCGCCGGTCTCGCCGTGGATCCAGTCCGAAAGATCGATCCAGTCCATGATCTGCTCGGGCCGCTTGCGATACCACGGCAGGTACTCGCTCAGGTGCCCGTTCGACTCCGTCGAGTAGAAGCCGAACCGCTTCAGCACGTCGATCCGCACCTTCTCCTGCCGCGAATAGACCGGGTGCCGCTCGAAGGCCTCGATCAGCTCCTCGCGGGTGATGTCGCGCGCACCATGCTTCAGCCCGACGTACCAGGTCTGGTGATTGATCCCCGAGCAGAAGATGTCGAGCTCGGTATGCGGTGCTATCCCGAGCGCGCGGGCGATCTGCCGCCAGCCGTTCTGCACCCCGTGGCACAGCCCGATCGTCTCCACCCCGCCGTGGTCGATCGCGGCCCAGGTCATCATCGCCATCGGGTTCGCGTAGTTGAGGAACCGCACGCCCGGCTCGGCCACCTCGCGCATGTCCTTGCAGAACTCGAGCGTCGCCGGGATGCCGCGCTGGCCGTACATGATCCCGCCCGCGCAGATCGTGTCCCCCACGCACTGGTCGACGCCGTACTTCAGCGGAATCCGGATGTCGTCGGCGAAGGCCTCGAGCCCGCCGATCCGCACGCAGCTCATCACGTAGCGCGCCCCCGCCAGCGCCGCGCGGCGGTCGGTGGTGGCGGTGATTTTCGTCGGCAGGCCATTCACTTCCACGATGCGCCTGATGATCTGCTCGATCATCTCGAGGTTATGCTGGCTGACGTCGGTCAGCGCGATCTCGATGCCGGTGAACTCCGGCACCTTCAGGATGTCGCTGACGAGCTTCTTGGTGAAGCCGACGCTGCCGGCGCCGATGATGGTGATCTTGAAGTCGGGGGTCATGCGGTCAGGTCCTCATGCTCGTTGAGCGATTCCAGAAACGCGCGGTGCGGCAGCGTCTGCCGCGCCGCCGCGCGGTATTCCCGGGTCAGGCTCTCGACCGTCGCCCGCGCCTTCGCCCGCAGCTTCGGCAGGTTGGCCATCCGCGCCTGCGCCACCGCGCGGTCGAGGAGGCCCAGCCCGTCCAGCACCGGATAATGCAGCTGCTCCTCGGTATGCGCGAGCCCGCCGGGAAGCCGTTCGAAATCATCGCGGTCGGGCATCTTCCTCTTCCAGAGCGCAAGCCGCTCGCGCGTCGGCGCGCCGATGCACTCGGCCCGCACATGCCGCCAGAACGGCGTGTCGTCGCGCTCGGTCACATAGTGCAGATTGATGAAATCGCGAAAGTCGTCGACCTGCCGCGCCACCACCGCGTTGTACGCCGCCCGGTCCGCCTCGGCGATCCGCCCCGGCTCCTTCGCGAGCATCGGCGCCAGCAGCATGAGCTGCACCACCGTCGCGTGGATCGAGGTCGCCTCGAGCGGCTCGAGAAACGCCGACGCCAGCCCCAGCGCCACCACGTTGCCGATCGCCACCCGGTCGAGCCGGCCCGGATCGAAGCGGATGTCGTTCCGCGGCTCGATCGTCCGCCCCAGCGCCCGCTCGATCTCGGCCTTCGCCCCCTCGGGGTCGAGGAACCGGTCGCAATAGACGTAGCCGCAGCCGATCCGCCCCTGGGTCGGGATCGACCACATCCAGCCCGCCTCGCGCGCCCAGGCGAGCGTATAGGGCGGCAGCTCCGCCCCGTCCTCGATGTCGAGCCAGAAGGGCATCGCCCGGTTCACCGGCATCCGGTCGGCGAAGCTCTGCCAGACCGCACCCATCTCCCGCCCGATCAGCGCGCGCCGGAAGCCGGTGCAGTCGAAGAAGACGTCGCCCGCCACCGGCTCGCCCGCGTCGAGCCGCAGCGCGGTCACGTCGCCGGTCTCCGGGTCGCGCTCCGCGCCGGTGACGGCCGCGTCGACGACCGCGATCCCGCGCGCCTTCCGCCGCAGCCACGCCCCGACCAGCGCCTGGTCGAAATGATAGGCGTGGTGAAACGGCCCCGCCGCGATCAGACCGCCGTCGGGCTTGCGCGCGAAGGGGCTGCGCTCGCCGTCGATCAGCTGCTGGAAGAGATGCTTCTCCGCCACCGGCCGACCCGCGGCGACCGAATAGACGTCGAGATACGGAAAGCGCCCGTCATAGCCCGCGCCCTCGACCACCAGGTGCGGATCGTCGATCGGCCCGTCGTAGCTCGCCCCGATCCGCCGCCAGTCCCGGTGGCGGATGCCGAACTTGATCGTCGCCGAAGTCTCGCGCAGGAACGCGCGCTCGTCGAAGCCGAGGCGCAGCAGCATCTGGCGGAAGACCGCGGTCGAGCCCTCGCCGACGCCGATCGTCGGCAGCCTGCTCGATTCCACCACCGCGATCTCGATCGCGCGGCCGGCCTGCCGGAAGGTCTCCTGCAGGATCAGCGCCGTCAGCCAGCCCGCCGTGCCGCCGCCGACGACGACGAAGCGCGGGACCTTCGGCTCCATCTACTCGGCGGCCGTCCGCGCGCCCTTGGGCCGGGCCCACTCCGGCAGCCAGTCGCCATGCCGCGCCAGGAGCTGGTCGACCAGCTGCCAGATCTGGTCGAGATCGAGCTCGGCCGCGGTATGCGGGTCCATCATCGCCGCATGATAGATATGCTCGGGGTTCTCCTCGATCAGCGCCGCGACGGTCAGCTCCTGCACGTTGATGTTGGTGCGCATCAGGCTCGAAAGCTGCGGCGGCAGCTTGCCGACATGGGTCGGCTGGATGCCGTTGCGGTCGACGAGGCAGGGCACCTCGACGGCGCAGCCCTCGGGCAGCGAGGTGATCAGCCCCTTGTTCGGCACGTTGCCGTAGATGACCGACGGCACCCCGGTCCAGGCCGAGTTGATGATTTCGGACGCGTACTCGCGGCTCGCCTTGACCTCGATGCTCTGGGCGTCGCGGTAGTCCTGCGCCTGCTTCTGCCACTTCGAGATGTTGGCGATGCAGCGCTCGCGGGTACTCGTCGAGCGGAATGCCGAACTTCTCGATCAGATCCGGGCGGTCGCGCTTGATGAACCAGGGCACGTATTCGGCGAAATGCTCCGAGCTCTCGGTCACGAAGTAGCCGAGGCGGGTCATCATCTCGTAGCGCACCTTGTTCGGGCAGCGCGGATTGTGCTCGTTGGGCTTGGGGAAGCGGCCCTCGGCATAGCCCTTGCGCAGCGCCGGATAGAGGTCGCGGTAGCTCCCGTCCTCGAGGATCTCCTCGAAGGTGAGATAATAGGCCATGTGGTTGATGCCCGCCGAGCGATAGCGGATCTTCTCGACCGGAATGTCGAGGTCGTGCGCCAGCTCCTCCGCCGTGCCCTGCACCGAGTGGCAGAGCCCGACCTGGCGGATATGCGGATATTTCTCGGCGATCGCCCAGGTGTTGATCGCCATCGGGTTGACGTACTGCAGCATGATCGCGTCCGGGCAGACCGCGGTCATGTCCTCGCAGATCTTCCACAGGTGCGGCACGGTGCGGATGCCGCGCATGATCCCGCCGATCCCGAGCGTGTCGGCGATGGTCTGGCGCAGCCCGAACTTCTTCGGCACCTCGAAGTCGGTGACCGTCGCCGGCTCGTAGCCGCCGATCTGGAAGGCCACCACCACGAAATCGGCGCCGTCGAGCGCCTTGCGCTGGTCGGTGTAGGATTTCACCGTGGCGCCGACCTTCAGCGTCGAGGCGATCTTCTTCGCCACCACCTCGCTGTCGGCGAGCCGCTTGGGGTCGATGTCCATCAGATGGATCTCGGCGCCGGCGAGCGCAGGGCGCTGCAGCACGTCGCCGATGATGTTCTTCATGAAGACGGTGGAGCCGGCACCGATGAAGGCAATGACGGGATTGGCGGGCATGGGAACTCCGTTCAGGCGGCGACCTCGAAGGCGGCGCGGACCAGGCGTTGAGTGTACTCGGTCTTGGGCGTGGTCAAGACCTCGGCGACCGGGCCTTGCTCCACGATCCTGCCGCTCTGCATCACCATGACGCGATGGCAGAGCGCGCGCACCACCTTCAGGTCATGCGAGATGAAGAGATAGCTCAGTTGATGCTCGGCCTGCAGCTTGCGCAGAAGCTCGATGATCTGCGCCTGCACCGAGAGATCCAGCGCCGAGGTGGGCTCGTCGAGCAGGATGAACTCGGGCTCGAGCGCGATGGCCCGGGCGATCGCGATGCGCTGGCGCTGGCCGCCGGAGAACTCGTGCGGAAAGCGCTGCAGGATGTTGTCGGGCATGCCCGCGTCGACCAGCGCCGCCTTCACCCGGTTGATCCGATCCCTCGACCCCGAGCCGATGCCGTTGACGATCAGCCCCTCCTCGAGCAGCCCGCGCACGCTCAGACGCGGGTTGAGCGACGAGAACGGGTCCTGAAACACGATCTGCATCCGCGAGCGGAACGGCCGCAGCGCCTTGCGGTCGAGCCCGTCGATCCGCTGCCCGTCGAAGCTGATCTCGCCCTTCTGGCAGCTGATCAGCCGCAGCAGCGCCTGCCCGAAGGTGGTCTTGCCCGAGCCCGACTCGCCGACGATCCCCAGCGTCTCCGAGCGGCGCACCGCGATGTCGAGGTTGTCGACCGCCACCAGCGGCACGTAGACCGGCTTGAAGAACGTCCCCTTCTTCAGGGTGTAGACCACCTCGACGCCGTCGCCGGTCAGCACCGGCGCGCCCGTGCCGTCAAAAGGCTGTGCCACCCCCTTGGGCTCCGACGCCAGCAGCCGCCGGGTATAGGCATGCCGCGGCCGCGCAAACAGCTCCGCCGTCGCCCCGTGCTCCACCACGCGCCCGTGCTGCATCACGTAGACGTGGTCGGAGAACTTCTGCACGATCGTCAGATCGTGGGTGATCAGCACCATCGACATCCCGTGGCTCGCCTGCAGCTCGCGCAGCAGGTTCAGGATCTGCGCCTGCACCGTCACGTCGAGCGCCGTGGTCGGCTCGTCGGCGATCAGCATCTCCGGCCGGTTCGCCAGCGCCATCGCGATCATGACCCGCTGCCGCTGCCCGCCGGAAAGCTGGTGCGGATACTGCTTCAGCCGCGACTCCGGGTCGGGGATCTGCACCTCCCTGAGCAGCTCCAGCGCCCGCTCCCGCGCCGCCGCGCGCGAGATCCTGCCGTGGATGTGCAGCACTTCCTCGATCTGCTTGCCGACGGTGTAGACCGGGTTCAGCGAGCTCATCGGCTCCTGGAAGATCATCGAGATCTTCGAGCCGCGCATCCCGCGCATCGCCTTCTCCGACAGCGCCAGCAGATCCTGCCCGCCGAAACCGATCCGCGTCTCCTTCGCGATCGTCGCCCGCTTGGTCAGGAGCCGCATCACCGTCCGCGCCGTCACCGATTTGCCCGACCCCGACTCGCCGACGATCGCCACCGTCTCGCCGCGATGCACCTGGAAGTTCATCGCGCGCACCGCCTCGACGGTGCCGCCCTCGACCTTGAAGGTCACGTTGACGTCGCGCGCGTCGAGCAGCACCTCGCGCCCGTCGCTGCCGAGGTCGAGCCGGTCCTCGGTGCCGAGCCGGGTGATCGCGGGGGCGTCGCCTTCCATCACCACCCTCAATACGGGTCGATCGCGTCGCGCAGCCCGTCGCCGAGCGCGTTGAACGCGAACACCGTCAGCAGCACGAAGCCGACCGGCGACAGGATCCACGGATACGAGCCGATCACCGAGAACGTCCCCGCGTCCTGCAGCATCAGCCCCCAGGAGATCAGCGGCGGCTTCACCGCAAAGCCGAGGAAGCCGAGGAAGCTCTCGAGCAGCACGATCGTCGGGATCCCCAGCGTCACCGCGACGATGACGTGGCTCATCACGTTGGGCAGGATGTGCCGGCTGATGATCCGCCAGTCCGAGGCGCCCACCGCCATCGCGGCGCGAACGTAGTCGATCCGCGCCAGCGCCATCGTCTTGCCGCGCACCTCGCGCGCCAGCCGCGCCCAGCCGAGCCCGACGATGACCGCGACGACGAAGGTCAGGAACAGGCCCGACGGCGCCGTCACCGGGATCAGCGTCGTCAGCGCCAGGTAGAGCGGCAGCTGCGGAAACGCCAGGATCACCTCGACGAAGCGCTGCAGCCAGTTGTCGAACCGCCCGCCGATGTAGCCCGACGCGATCCCCGCGAGCGTCCCGATCACCGTGATCAGCGCGATCGAGATCAGCGCGATCGACAGCGAGATTTGCGAGCCCACGATCCCGCGCGAAAAGATGTCGCGCCCGAGCTTGTCGGTGCCGAGGATGTGGATCGGCGTCCCGTCGGTCGCGCCGATGAAGTGCCGCTGCAGCGGAATCCCGAAGAGCGTGTAGGGAAAGCCCTTGACGAACAGCCCCAGGGTGCGCGGGTTCTCCAGATCGGGCCCGATCAGCGGCTGGAAGGTCACCGGGTCGAGCTCGTCGGTCTCCACCGTCGGAAAGGCCACCGGCCAGAATTGCCACCCCCGGTCAGGCACATAGAAGCTGATCTTGTCCGGCGGCGCGAAGGCGACGTTCTGCCCCTTGGGATCGACCGGCGCGAAGAAGTAGGCAAAGACCGAGACGAAGAGCAGCAGGGACACCAGCACCAGCCCCAGCATCCCCGGCACCGACCGCCGCAGCCGCCGCCAGACCAGCGCCGCGAAGCTCTGCGAGGTCGCGCCGGTGGTGCGGGTGCGGGTGTCGATCCCCTCGAGCAGATGCTCGGGCAGCGGCTCGTTGGCCGCCGTCGGCTGCGGGTCGAAGGCGTCGGTCACCGCCTCAGCCCTCCGAGAGCCGCACGCGCGGATCGAGCAGCGCCAGCAGCACGTCGGCGATGATGTTGCCGACGATGAGCGTCGCCCCCAGCACGAGGAGCAGCGTCGCCGTGACGTAGACGTCGCCGATCGACATCGAGCCCACGATCGCCGGCCCCACCGTCGCGAGCCCGAAGACGATCGCGACCTCGACCTCGCCGGTCAGCATGTAGGGCAGCACCACCCCCTGGTAGGCCACCAGCGGATGCAGCGCGTTCGGCACCGCGTGCTTCCAGATCACCGCCCGCTCGTTCAGCCCCTTCGCCCGCGCGGTCTCGACGTACTGCGAGTTCAGCGTGTCGAGCAGGTTCGCCCGCATAACCCGCATGTTGTAGGCGAGCCCGCCCAGCGTCGCGATCGCGATCACCGGCCAGATGTGCTTCACGAGGTCGACGAACTTGTCCCACGACCACGGCGCCCCGCCGTACTTCGACGAGAAGAAGCTGCCGATCTCCTGCACGTTGAGCCTGAAGGCCAGGATGTAGAGGATGATCAGCGCCAGCAGGAAGCGCGGAACCGTCATCCCGAGAAACGAGACGAACGACAGCACGGTGTCGACCCAGGAATACTGCCGGGTCGCCGCCATCACCCCGAAGGTCACGCCGAACACCGTCGCCAGCAGATGGCAGACCAGCGCCAGCGCGATGGTGCGCGGCAGCCGCTCGGCCACCACCTCGGCGACCGGCTTGTTGTAGTAGAAGCTGTGGCCGAAGTCGCCGCGGGTGACCATGCCCCACATCCAGCGCAGGTACTGCACGTACATCGGGTCGTTCAGCCCGTGCTGCTCGCGGTACTGCTGCGCGGCGGCGTCGGCCACCGCGGCCGGCGCGTGGCCTTGCGTGATCATCATCGAGCGGATGTAGTCGCCGTAGTCGCCCGGCGGCGCCTGGATGATCGCGAAGGTGATGATGCTCATCACGATCAGCACCGGGATCGAGGCAAGAACCCGCAGCACGAGGAAGCGCAGCATGCCGGAACGTCCTCCGTCGTCGGCGGGTGGCGCGGGCGCGCCGGTGGCGCCCGCGCCTTGGGATTACTCCTTCACCGGCCCTTCGCCGCCGGGCGCGCCGGGCAGCGTGTCGGGGAAGAGCTCGTAGTCCTTCTGCTGGTCCGCGGCCACATACACCCGCTCGCGGATGATGCTGTCCTCGGCCCAGTTGTACATGTTGATCGGCGTGCCCGGCGGGATGTTGGAGAAGCGCTTGTTGATGATCAGCGCCCCCGGATAGACCGTCAGGCCGATGCCGTAGAGGTTCTCGGTATAGGTCTTCTGGAAGTCCTTGATCGCTTCCTCGCGCTTGGCGGCGTCGTCGGTGCCGCTGAAGGCGACGAGGTCGTCGACCATCTTCTGCTCGAAGTCCATCCGGTCGAGCTCGCCCTTGTCGTTGGCGCGGTGGCTCATCGCCGTCTGCGGTCCGACCGGCGCGAGCTGGTTGGTGTTCTGCACCACGGTGACCAGATCCTGGTCGTTGCGCATCACCATCCAGTCGAACTTGCCCGACTGATACGCCGCGTCGCGGTCGTTGCCGCTGAGGATGTTCGGGATCACCCGCAGGCCGGCTTGCTCCATCATCGCGACGATGCCTTCGCCGAGGCTCTTGTCGGTGCCGTAGTCGCCGTTGATCAGCAGCGTGATCTCGACGTTTCCACCGCCCTCGAAGTTGACGAAGCCGTCGCCGTCGGTGTCCTTCAGCCCCGCCTTCTCGAGCTCGGCCTTGGCGCCCTCGAGGTTGTAGGGGTAATACACCGTCGAGCCGGCATCATAGAAGCCGGTCACGTCCATGATCCCGCCGGGATAGATGGCGGTGAACGGCCCCTTCACCAGCGACTCGCCGAGCCGCTGCCGGTCGATCGCCATGGTGACCGCCTTGCGGAAGTCGAGGTTGCGGTTGAGCTCGCGCACCTTCTGCCCGCGCTCGTCGGGCTCGCCCCAGCCGTTGCCCGAGAGGTTCGGGAACAGCGTGTAGGCGATCGAGCGCGGCCCGAAGGCGAGCCGCGCCGGTGCCGAGGGATCGGCCGAGCGCTTCAGCGCTTCGACGAAGCTCTCCGGCTGCTCGAGGTTGGAGAAGTCGCCGGTGCCGGCCACCGCCTGCACGTCGCGGTCGGCCCAGGTCGAGAGCCGGTACTGCAGCTCGTCGAGATACGGGAGCTGATGCCCCTCCTCGTCGACCTTCCAGTAGTAGGGATTGCGCCGCATCACCACGATGTCGTCCGAGCGGTACTCGACCGGCACCCAGGCGCCCATCACCGGCATGTTCATGTAGGTCGGCGGGAAGGCGTTGCGATACTGCTCGTAGGTGTTGTCGGAATACTTCGGATGCTGCGGCTTGAGCATGTGCGCCGGTCCGGGGCAGAAGGTGCCGTAGGCGAGCGCGTAGATCACCTGCCGCGGAAACGGCGTGGTGAAGCTCATCTTCACCGTGGCGTCGTCGATCTTCTCGAGCGTCGTGCCCTCGCCGAAGGTCACCTGGCTCGCTCCGTTGAGCGGGGTGACGTTGGGGTCGAGGACGTTGTCCTGCCAGTAGAACATCAGGTCGTCGGCGCCGAACGGCACCCCGTCCGACCACTTGGCGCCTTCGATCAGGTGGATGGTCAGGCTCTTGCCGTCCTCCGCCCAGTCCCAGGACTTGGCGAGGTTGGGCAGCGGCACGAGGTCGTCGGCGTTCACCTGAAACAGCGGCCCGGTGCGGGTCAGGCACTCGCTGAGGCCGATGTCGATGCCGCCCCAGCCCTGGGTCTGGCCGGCCGAATAGTTCCAGCCCTCGGGTCGGCCGCCGATCACGTGGCGCATCACGTCGCCGTAGACGCCGACTCCGTCCACCATGTTGCCGGTCTTGTAGACCAGCGGCTCCTTCGGCAGCCGGTCCTTGACCGGCGGCAGCTTGCCGGTATCGACGAAGTTCTTCGTCACCCAGTCCGGCTCGGAATACGACGGCAGCGCCTTGTACTCGTCGATGTCGGCCCGGTTCACGTAGGTGATCTTGGCCTGGGCATCGAACTTCGGCGGCGCCGGAACCGGCGCCGTGTCCTGCGCCGCGGCATAGCCGGCCGAAACGCCGAGCACCAGCGCCACGGCGGCCGTGCCCCTCAGGTAGTCTCGCATCGCAACCCCCCCAGTTCTTTCGCGCGTTCATCGCGTCGTGCCCGCCCGAGGCGAGTCGAGCATGACACTAGGACCGCGGCGCGCTCCGATGCAATCCCAAAGGCCTCGACCGGGGCGGGCCATCCCACGGTCCCTCCCGATGTCGGCAATCGTGAAGAAAGCGTAAATTTCAAAACACTTTCTTCCGTAATATCAATTACTTATGCATCTGCTCGCACGCGAGCAGTGCGAGCAGAATCGCGATTCCCGCCGGCCCGAATCCGGCCTCAGTCACCGAACTGGAAGCGCTCGAAGCGGCCGAGCGCTTCCTCGATCCGCCGCTGGTCCCCCTCCCGCGGCCCATCGATCCAGCTCCACTGCTGCACCTTGAGTTCCCCCGCCGCCCGGTCGGCCTTGAGGTCGATCGCCGCCGCGATCCGGTCGCCCACCAGCACCGGCAGCGCGAAGTACCCGTAGCGCCGCTTCGCCTTCGGCACATAGGCCTCGAAGCGATGCTCGTAGCCGAAGAAGAGCTTCAGCCGCTTGCGCTGGATCACCAGCGGATCGAACGGCGACAGCAGGTGCACCGCCGCCTCGTCCGCCACCGCCCCCGCCGCAAGCACCTCCGGCGCCGCCCAGTGCAGCGCCTTGCCCGCTCCCTCCACCGCCAGCGGCACCAGCGTCCGCCGCCGCACCCGCGCCTCGATCGCCGCCGCCATCGCCGGCTTCCGCGGCGCGTCCATGTAGCAGGCGGAATCGAGGCTGATCACCCCCTGCGCCCTGAGCGCCCGCTCGAGCAGGTACTCCGTCACCTGCCGCGGCGTCGCCGCCCGCGGCCGCGCCTCCCAGCCGAAATGCCGCTCGCTGAGCTCGTAGGTCTTCAGCATCCCGCTGCGCGCGCAGACCGTCAGCAGCCCGGCGAAGAAGGCGAGCTGCAGCGCGCGCTTCGACGGCTTGCGGCTCGCCCAGGGATGATCCTTCTCCACCAGCTCGTCGTCGTCGATGTCGCGGATCGACAGCGGCCCCTCGCGCCGCACCCGCTCGACGATCCGTTGCAGGTCGCCGCGCTTCACCGGCGCGAACCAGTTCCCCGGATGATCCCGGTAGCCCTTCATGTCGGCGACGAAGAAGCGGTAGTCGCGCGTCGGGATATAGGCCAGCGCATGCGCCCAGTACTCGAACACGCTCCGCTCCACCGACTGCGCCTGCGCGAGGTCGGCTCGACGGTACGCCGGGATCCGGCTCCACAGGATGTGATGATGCGACCGCTCGATGACGTTGATCGTATCGATCTGTACGTAGCCAAGGTGCTCGACCGCCGCCGCAGTCGCCGCCGGCCCGGCGCCGAACGGCGCCGCCCGGTCCAGCCGCTGCGCGCCGATCCAGATCCGCCGGGCGTCGGCCAGGGAAAGCTCTCGCGGGGGTCTGGCGCTCGGGGGCATGCGGCGGCCTTCATAGCACGCCCCGCGCGCCCCGCCAGCGCTTGCATTCGACCCGACCCCGATGCATGCCTCGGCCCGGATCTGGCAGTGAGGACGGCGTGGCACGCAAACCGGCCTGGGCGATCGAGCGCGAGCGCGAGCGCAAGGAAGCGCCCTCAACCCTCTGGCTCTTCGGGCTGCACGCCGTGCGTGACGCGCTCGGCAATCCCGCCCGCGTCCGCCGCCGGCTGGTCCTGTCGCTCAACGCCGCCGAGCGCCTCGGCGACGCCGTCGCCGCCTCCGGCATGACCCCCGAGATCTGCGATCCCCGCCGCTTCGCCGCCCCGCTCGACCCGCAATCGGTGCACCAGGGGGCCGCACTCGAGGTCGACCCGCTCGACTGGGGGTCGGTCTCGGAGGTGTGCGCCCCCCGTGGCGAGACCCCCCTCGTCGTCCTCCTCGATCGGATCACCGACCCGCACAACGTCGGCGCCATCCTGCGCTCGGCCGAGGTCTTCGGCGCCCGCGCCGTGATCGCCCCCCGCCGCCACGCCGCGCCCGAGACCGGCGCCCTCGCCAAGTCGGCCTCGGGCGCGCTCGAGCGCCAGCCCTACCTGCGGGTGCCGAACCTCGCGGGCGCGATCGGCACCTTGCGCGACATGGGCTACGCGGTCGTCGGGCTCGACGGCGGGGCCCCGCTTCCGCTCGCCGAAGCGCTCGGCGGCCTCGCCGCCCGGCCTCTCGCCCTCGCGCTCGGCGCCGAGGGGCCGGGGCTGCGCGAACTCACCGGCAAGCTCTGCGACCGGATGGCGCGGATCCCGGCCGCGAGCGGTTTCGGCTCGCTAAACGTCTCCAACGCCGCGGCGGTGGCACTCTACGCGGCGGCGACATCACGCGGCGCGTGACAAGTCGATCACGTTTTCCTCATAGGATCTTTCCCAAGCCGAGGCGTCGACCCATATATGTAGGGAAGCAGCCGACGTGGAACCGTCCTGCTTCATCTCACTGTCCCTCGTTCCAACTTGCGCCCGGCCATCTGGTCCGGGCGCTTTTCTTTCGCAACGCTGGCGCGATCGGTTGGCGCATGAGCGGCTTCGTCGAGCGGAACCCGGGGCGAGGTCCGCGAGCGCCCTTCTCCTCCTCGCCCTTCGCCGACGGCGCGGCTTTTTTCCGGCTTTTCTTCGCCGGTCGCATAGCTATAATGCGCGCCATGAGTGGAGAGGCACAGAGCTTCGGTTTCGGGACGAGCGGTCGGCTGGCCGCCCTGCTGCTGCTTAGCCGCCTCTGAGCGTGCCCGGGTCAGGCGCGCGCGCTCAGAGGTAGAGCCGACGCGCCGAAGCAAGCCTCCCAGTCCAAGGACCAGCCATCATGACCCCGACCGCCTCCAAAGGCCGCGTCATCATCTTCGACACCACCCTTCGCGACGGCGAGCAGTCGCCCGGCGCCACCATGACGCTCGAGGAGAAGCTGCAGATCGCGACCCTCCTCGACGAGATGGGCGTCGACATCATCGAGGCGGGCTTTCCGATCGCCTCGGACGGCGACTTCGAGGCGGTGACCCGCGTCGCGCAGGTGGCGCAGAACGCGGTGATCTGCGGGCTCGCCCGCGCCAGCTACAAGGACATCGACCGCTGCTGGGAGGCGGTGAAGCACGCCAGGCGGCCGCGCATCCACACCTTCATCGGCACCTCGCCGCTGCACCGGGCGATCCCGAACCTCGACATGGACCAGATGGCCGAGCGGATCCACGACACGGTGACCCACGCCCGCAACCTCTGCGACAACGTGCAGTGGTCGCCGATGGACTCGACGCGGACCGAGCACGACTATCTCTGCCGGGTGGTGGAGATCGCGATCAGGGCCGGGGCGACGACGATCAACATTCCCGACACGGTCGGCTATACCGCGCCGCGGGAGAGTGCCGCTCTCATCCGGATGCTGATCGAGACCGTGCCGGGCGCCGACGAGGTGGTGTTCGCCACCCACTGCCACAACGATCTCGGCATGGCGACGGCGAACTCGCTCGCCGCGGTCGAGGCGGGAGCGCGGCAGATCGAGTGCACGATCAACGGCCTCGGCGAGCGGGCGGGCAACACCGCGCTCGAGGAGGTGGTGATGGCGATGCGGGTGCGGCACGACATCATGCCCTACGAGACCGGCGTCGACACCACGCGGATCATGCAGGCGAGCCGGCTGGTCGCGACGGTCTCGGGCTTTCCGGTGCAGTTCAACAAGGCGATCGTCGGCAAGAACGCCTTCGCCCACGAGAGCGGCATCCACCAGGACGGGATGCTGAAGAACGCGCAGACCTTCGAGATCATGCGGCCGGAGGACGTGGGGCTCAACGCGACATCGCTGGTGATGGGCAAGCACTCGGGGCGGGCGGCGCTGCGCGCGAAGCTCGGCGAACTCGGTTACGGGCTGGGCGACAACCAGCTCAACGACGTCTTCGTCCGCTTCAAGGAGCTCGCCGACCGCAAGAAGGAGGTCTACGACGACGACCTCGTCGCGCTGATGCAGGACACCGGCACGAATGCCGCCAACGACCGCATCCAGGTGAAGTCGCTGAAGGTGGTCTGCGGCACCGACCGGCCGCAGACGGCGGACCTGGTGCTGACGATCGACGGGGTCGAGCATGCGACGCACGCCGCCGGCGACGGTCCGGTCGATGCCGCCTTCAACGCGGTTCGGGCGCTGGTGCCGCATACCGCGCGGCTGCAGCTCTACCAGGTGCATGCGGTCACCGAGGGCACCGACGCGCAGGCGACGGTCAGCGTGCGGCTCGAGGAGGACGGCAAGATCGCGACCGGCCAGTCGGCCGACACCGACACCATCGTCGCCTCGACGCGGGCTTACGTGAATGCGGTGAACAAGCTCCTCGTCCGGCGGCTGAAGACCGCGCCGGAGGCGCAGAGCGCGTGATCGATCCTTGGGCGCCCCGGCGAAAGCCGGGGAGCCCGCTCGCACTGTTCGCGTGCGAGCAGATGGGTAAGTATCTGATTTTAAAGCATTTCGCGTTTCTATTTTAACCGAAACTCAATACATTTCGACGCGGCGTCGCGCCGTGCCTGCCGCGCCATGCCCGGCCGGCACCGAGCAGGATCAAGGGCACGCCCGCCGCCTGCTCGTCATGGTCTGCTTGCTCCTCGCGGCTCGGGTCCGGGAGGGCGCGCTGGCAATGCCGCAGGTGAGGGGATCGACAAGAACCTCGACCGGCAGGTGGCCGAGCCGGCACGATTGGCGTAGAGTTCATCCTAAGGTTGTGTTAACCTTCCTGAACTCATGCTTCGGCGCAGCGCAGGGACTTTACCGGTGGCAGTATGGCGGAATATGGTTGCCGGGCGGGCGCGCGTGATCCTCTGAAAAACCACAAAACCAGCCGAGGCTGAAGGGCAGACACATATGTTTGGCGCATTGAGCGGGCTTTTCTCGTCCGACATGGCGATCGATCTGGGGACCGCCAACACCCTCATCTACATCAAGGGCAAGGGCATCGTGCTGAACGAGCCCTCCGTGGTGGCCTACCATTTCAAGGACGGCAAGAAGCGGGTGCTCGCCGTCGGCGAGGACGCCAAGCTGATGCTCGGGCGAACGCCCGAGTCGATCCAGGCGATCCGGCCGCTGCGCGACGGGGTCATCGCCGACTTCGACGTCGCCGAGGAGATGATCAAGCACTTCATCCGCAAGGTGCACCGGCGCGGCGGCTGGGCGAAGCCGAAGATCCTCGTCTGCGTGCCGCACGGCGCGACGCCGGTCGAGCGGCGGGCGATCCGCGAAAGCGTGCTCGCGGCCGGTGCGCGGAAGGCGGGGCTCATCTCCGAGCCGATCGCGGCGGCGATCGGGGCGGGAATGCCGATCGCCGATCCCACCGGCAACATGGTCGTCGACATCGGCGGCGGGACGACCGAGGTGGCGGTGCTGTCGCTCGGCGACGTCGTCTATGCGCGCAGCGCGCGCGTCGGCGGCGACAAGATGGACGAGGCGATCATCAGCTACCTGCGCCGGCAGCATAACCTGCTGGTCGGCGAGGCGACGGCGGAGAAGATCAAGCTCGAGGTCGGCACCGCGCGGATGCCCGAGGACGGGCGCGGCGCGCGGATGGAGGTGCGCGGGCGCGACCTCTTGAACGGGGTGCCGAAGGAGATGGAGATCAGCCAGGCGCAGATCGCCGAGGCGCTGAGCGAGACGGTGCAGACCATCGTCGAGGCGGTGATGACGGCGCTCGAGCAGACGCCGCCGGATCTCGCCGCCGACATCGTCGACCGCGGCGTGATGCTGACCGGTGGCGGGGCGCTGCTCGGGGATCTCGATCTGGCGCTGCGCGAGCAGACCGGGCTCGCGATCACCGTCGCGGAGGACTCGCTCAACTGCGTGGCGCTCGGGACCGGCAAGTCCTTGGAGTTTGAAACCCAGCTCGCACATGTGATAGACTTCGGCAACTGAGGCGGGCTCGAAGACCCGCCCGGGCAGGGGCGCCGGGCGCGCTCGGCCAGAGGCAGCGAACACGTGGCGTTCCGGAGCGATTCCCCTCCCGATTACCTCCGCGGCGCCCGCCGGGTGGTGCTCGGCGTGATCGCGGTGGCGCTCGTCGCGTTGTTCCTGATCTGGCGGATCGACAACGCCCGGGTCGAGCAGCTCCGTGCCGGCGTCGTCGATCGCTTCGTTCCGAGTTTCGGCTGGACGGTGAAGCCGATGGCCGTCACCGCGCGGATGCTCGCGGACCTGCGCGCCTACGGGCGGGTGTATCAGCAGAACGCCGAGCTCCGGCGCGAGGTGCAGCGGATGCAGGGCTGGCGCGAGGCGGCGCTGCAGCTCGAGCAGAAGAACGCGCGGCTGCTGGCGCTCAACCACGTGCGGCTGAGCCCGCGCATCACCTACGTCACCGCCGAGGTGATGGCCGACGCCGGCAGCCCGTTCCGCCGCTCGGCGACGGTCAACGTCGGCGCCGCCGACGGGGTCGGCGACGGCTCGGCGGTGGTCGACGGGCTCGGGCTCGTCGGGCGGGTCGCCGGGGTCGCCGAGCGCTCGTCGCGGATCATCTTCCTCAGCGACGGCTCGAGCCGGGTGCCGGCGGTGGTGCGTCCCTCGGGGCAGCGGGCGATCGTCAGCGGCGACGACGGGCCGGCGCCGGTGCTCGAGTTCGTCGAGCAGAACGACGAGCTGCACGCCGGCGACCGGGTGGTGAGCTCGGGCGACGGCGGGCTCTACCCGCCGGACCTGCTGATCGGCCAGGTCGTCGTCGGCGCCGACGGCCGCCAGCGGGTGCGCCTCGCCGCCGACTTCCGCGAGCTCGACTTCGTCCGCGTGCTCCGCCGCCAGGCGGTGACGCCGATCGAGGGGCCGGGCGGGCTGATCGGCCCGATGCCGCCGGCCGCGACCGCGCAGGCCGCCGCGCAATGAGATCCCCGCGCCCCCTGCCCGCCCTCGTCGAGACGACGCTCTTTCTCGCGCTCGGCCTCCTTGCGGTGCTGGTGCCGCTCACCCCGCTGGCGCCGGCCGGCGGGCTGGTGGTGCCCGACGTCCTCTACTGCCTCGTGATCGGCTGGATGGTGCGGCGGCCCGCCACCGCGCCGCTCTGGGCGGTCGTCGCCCTCGGCCTTCTCGGCGACGTGATGCTGGCGTGGCCGCTCGGCCTCGGCGCGCTCGGGCTGGTGCTCGTCAGCGAGTGGTTCCGCCGCTGGGGCCGGCTGTTCCATTCCTCGCCCTTCCCGCTCGAGTGGCTGGCGGCGACGGTCGGCTTCGCCGCCCTCCTCGCCGGATGCCGGCTCGCGCTCGCGCTGGTCTTCGCCGGCGGCCCGGGCACGCGCCCGCTCGCCGCCTTCCTCCTCGCCACCGCGCTCGCCTACCCGCTGGTGGTGCTGGGCCTGACCTGGTGCCTCGGCCTGCGCGCGCCGCGCTCGCGGGCCTTCGGCCAGCCGATGGGGCGGCTGAAGTGAGGCGCCCGTCCGACACCCCGCCGCCGCGGATCACCCGCCGCGGGCTCGTGCTCCTCGGGGTGCAGGGTGCGGCGGTGGCGGCGCTCGGCTGGCGGATGCGCGACCTCGAGATCGTTCAGAACGAGCGCTACGCCCTCCTCGCCGAGGAGAACCGCGTCAACATGCGGCTGATCCCGCCGGCGCGCGGGCTGATCTTCGACCGCCAGGGGCGGCTCCTCGCCGGCAACCGGCAGAACTATCGCATCTCGATGGTGCGCGAGCAGGCCGGCGACCCCGAGGCGGTGCTCGCGCGGCTCGCCAGCATCGTCGAGCTGCCGCCCGAGATTCGCGAGCGGGCGCTGAAGGAGATGGCGAGCCGCAGCGCCTTCGTGCCGGTCGTCGTCACCGAGCACCTGACCTGGGACGACGTGGTGCGGGTCTCGGCCAACATGCCGGTGCTGCCGGGGGTGATCCCCGAGGTCGGCCTCAGCCGCTATTATCCCGACGGCACCAGCATCAGCCACGTCGTCGGCTACGTCGGCCCGGTCTCCGAGGCCGATCTCGCCGGGATGACCGATCCCGACCCGCTGCTGCAGATCCCGCGGTTCCAGATCGGCAAGACCGGCATCGAGGCGAAGCTCGAGCCCGACCTGCGCGGCCGCGCCGGCACGCAGAAGATCGAGGTGAGCGCCGCCGGCCGGGTGATGCGCGAACTCAGCCGCGTCGAAGGCACCCCGGGCAAGGATCTGCAGCTCACGCTCGATCTCGGGCTGCAGGCCTACGCGCAGCAGCGCATGGCGGGGCTGAGCTCGGCCTGCGCGGTGATCGACGTCGCAAACGGCGACATCGTGGCGCTGGCCTCGGCGCCGGGCTTCGAGGCGAACAGCTTCGTCTTCGGCATCTCGTCGCCGGAATGGAAGGCGCTCCTCGCCGACGAGTACCGCCCGCTCGCGAACAAGACCGTCACCGGCACCTACCCCCCCGGCTCGACCTTCAAGATCTGCATGGCGCTCGCGGCCCTCGAGGCCGGCGTCGTCCACCCCGGCGACGCGGTCTACTGCAGCGGCGCCACCTCGCTCGGCAAGCGCGCCTTCCACTGCTGGAAGCACGGCGGTCACGGCCGCGTCGACCTGCGCCGCAGCCTCGCGCAGTCCTGCGACTGCTACTACTACGAGATGGGCCGGCGGCTCGGGCCGGACCGGATCAGCGCGATGGCGCACCGGCTCGGGCTCGGCGTCGCGCACGACCTGCCGATCCCGGCGGTCTCGGCCGGCAACATGCCCGACGCCGCCTGGAAGGCGGAAAAGCGCAAGGAGCCCTGGACCACCGGCGACAGCTTCAACTACGGCATCGGCCAGGGCTTCACCCTCGCCTCGCCGCTGCAGCTCGCGGTGATGGTGGCGCGGCTGGCGAGCGGGACGGCGCTGAAGCCGCGCATCGTGCGCGCGGTCGACGGGGCGGCGGTCGCGGAGGAGACGCCCGACCCGCTCGGGATCGCGCCGCAGCACCTGCACGCGGTGCGCGACGGGATGTTCGCGGTGTCGAACGAGGGGACCGCCTACCGCTCGCGCATCGTCGACCCGGCGATGACGATGGCGGGCAAGACCGGCACCAGCCAGGTGCGCATCATCACCGCCGCCGAGCGGGCGCGCGGCGTCACCTCGAACGAGCAGCTGCCGTGGAAGCGCCGCGACCACGCGCTCTTCGTCTGCTTCGCGCCCTACGACAAGCCGCGCTACGCGGTGGCGCAGATCGTCGAGCACGGCGGCGGCGGCTCGGCGGTGGCGGCGCCGATCGCGCGGGACATCCTGCTCTACGCGCTCTGCGGCGGGCTGCCGCCGCTCGAGGCCTACCCCGCCGAGCAGCGCAAGGCGATCGAGGAGCAGCGCGCGGCGATGGCGCTCGCCCCGGTGGCGGCGCCGTCGATGCCGGCGCGGGACCGGGCATGAGCTCCGCCGATCTCACCGGTCGCGGCATCCCGCGCGGGCCCGCGAAGCTGCTTGCGGTCAACTGGGCGCTGGTGCTGCTGCTCGGCGCGGTCGCCTGCATCGGCTTTCTGACGCTCTACTCGGTGGCCGACGGCTCGGTCCAGCCCTGGGCCGAGCCGCAGATGATCCGCTTCGGCGTCGGCGTCTTCGGCATGCTCGTCATCGCGATGATCGACATCCGCTTCTGGCGGCTGATCGCGCCCCTCGCCTACATCGGCTCGCTCGGGCTGCTCGTCCTCGTCGAGGTCATGGGCGAGATCGGCATGGGGGCGCAGCGCTGGCTCGACCTCGGCGTCGTGCAGCTGCAGCCGTCGGAGCCGATGAAGATCGCGCTGGTGATGGTGCTCGCCGCCTACTACCACCGCATCGATCCGGCCAAGGTGTCGCGGCCGTTCTGGCTGCTGCTGCCGCTGGCGCTGACGCTCGTGCCGGTGGCGCTGGTGCTGAAGCAGCCCGACCTCGGCACCGCGGTGCTGCTCCTCGCCGGCGCCGGGGCGGTGATGTTCCTCGCCGGGGTCAGCGTCTGGTACTTCGTCGCCGCGATCGCCGGCGGGGTCGGGCTGGTGGCGGCGGTCATCGCCTCGCACGGCAAGGACTGGCAGCTGATCGAGGACTACCAGTTCCGCCGCATCTTCACCTTCCTCGACCCCGACGCCGACCCGCTCGGGGCGGGCTACCACATCACCCAGGCCAAGATCGCGCTCGGCTCGGGCGGGCTTTCGGGACGCGGCTTCCTGCAGGGGACGCAGGCGCGGCTCAACTTCCTGCCCGAGAAGCACACCGACTTCATCCTCACCACGCTCGCCGAGGAGTTCGGCTTCATGGGATCGACGGCGCTGCTCCTGCTCTATTCGCTGATCGTGCTCTTCTGCGTCGCCTCGGCGATCTCGAACCGCGACCGCTTCGGCGCGTTGATGACCGGAGGGATCGCCTCGACGTTCTTTTTGCTCTTCGCGGTGAACATGGGGATGGTGATGGGAATGATGCCGGTCGTGGGCGTGCCGCTGCCGCTCGTCTCCTATGGCGGCTCGGCGATGCTGATGCTGCTCGCGGCTTTCGGGCTGGTGCAGAGCGCGCACGTCCACCGGCCGCGGCTCAGGGACTGAGCGGGTGGCGGCTCGCGTCCTGTTCTCGGCCCCCGCGGAGCACTGGCCGCTCTGGCGCCCGCACCTGCTCGCGGCCTTTGCGGCGGAGGGGCTCGACGAGGTCACGCTGACCGACGACCCGGCCGGGCCCTGGACCTTCGACTATGTCGTCTACCGGCCGGGCGGGCCGGTCGACGACTTCACCGCCTTCACCCGGCTGAAGGCGGTGCTGAGCCTCTGGGCCGGGGTCGAGGACATCGTCGGCGACCCGACGCTGAGCGTGCCGCTCTGCCGCATGGTCGACGACGGGCTGGCGCGCGGGATGGCGGAATGGGTGGCGGCGCACACGCTGCGCTACCATCTCGGGACCGACGTGCACGTCCTCGGGCAGGACGGGGTCTGGCGGGGCGGCGTCGTCCCGCCGCTCGCCTCCGAGCGGACGGTGGTGGTGCTCGGCCTCGGCGAGATCGGCCGGGTGGCGGCGGCGACGCTCGCCGGGCTCGGCTTCGACGTGCGCGGCTGGAGCCGGCGGCCGCAGACGCTCGCCGGCATCGTCACCGCGAGCGGCGAGGCCGGGCTCGCGGAGCTGCTGCGCGCGGCGGACATCCTGGTGACGCTGCTGCCGGCGACGCCGGAGACCGCGAACCTGCTCGACGCGCGCACGCTGGCGCTGCTGCCCTCGGGCGCGCGCATCCTGAACCCCGGGCGCGGGTCGCTGATCGACGACGCGGCGCTCCTCGACGCGCTCGACCGCGGGCAGGTCGGCGCATGCCACGCTCGACGTCTTCCGCGAGGAGCCGCTGCCGGCGGGGCATCCCTTCTGGGCGCACCCGCGGGTGACGGTGACCCCGCACGTCGCCGCCGAGACCCGGCCCGAGACCGCCTCGGCGGCGATCGCGCGCAACGTCGCCCGCGGCGAGGCGGGAGAGCCGTTCCTCAACGTCGTGGACCGGGCGGCGGGCTACTGACCCCGGTCGATGGAAGAACCGGGTCAGGCAGCTTTTATCCGGCGATTTCGGCCATCTGGCCTCGATGTTCCACGTGCGCGCCGAGGAGCGCCGCGACCCTCGCGCGCAGCTCCGGAACCAGCTCGGCCTCGAACCAGGGATTGCGCTTGCGCCAGCCGGTGTTGCGCCACGAGGGATGCGGCAGCGGCAGCATGTCGGGCGGGAAGTCCCGCCAGGCCGCGACCGTCGCGGTGACCGAGCGGGCGGCACGCCCGAGATGCCAGCGCTGGGCATAGCCGCCGACGAGCAGCGTCAGCCGCACGCCCGGCATGGCGGCGAGCGCCCGCTCGCGCCAGGTGTGGGCGCAGATCGGCGGCGGCGGCAGGTCGGATCCGGCGGCGTCGTAGCCGGGAAAGCAGAAGGCCATCGGCAAGACCGCGAAGCGGCGGCGGTCGTAGAAGGCCGCGCGGTCGACCCCGAGCCAGGTGCGCAGCCGGTCGCCCGAGGGGTCGTCGTAGGGGCGGCCGAGCGCGTGGACGCGCGCGCCCGGCGCCTGGCCGGCGATCACGATCGGCGCGGTGGCCGAGAGCCAGGGCACCGGCCGCGGCGCATGCCGGGTCGCGGTCGCCGCGAACCGCCCGGAACAGAGCCGGCAGCCGTCGATGGCGGCGACGAGGGGCGCAAGGGCAGGATCGTCCATCCGCCCTCCCTGCCCCCGCGCCGCGGCGGGCGCAAGCGACGAGAGCGGGACGAGGCAGAGCCGGAGCGTTCCCCCGGCTTCATACCGCCCTGAAACCCGGAGGGCGGGCAGCTTACCGGCAACAGCCGGACAACGGGAAAGGCAACGGGTCCGCCCACCGCGCGCTCCACCTCGCCGCAACCGCGGCGTGCGTCGGCGCCGCCCTCGATCCGGTTCGGCAGCGGCGCCCGAGGCGGCGCATGCCGCCGACGGCGGAGGGGGGCTCGATGCCCCCCGACGCCGGGCCCCGCGAGCCGGCGGGCGTCAGGCCGGGAGGTTGTCGTCGAGGGCGCCGACCATGTAGCGCACCAGTTCCTCGGTGTCGGTGTCGGCGGTGCGCTTCTCGGTGACCTTGCGGCCGCGGTGCATGACGATCAGCCGGTCGGAGACCGCGAAGACGTCCGGCAGCGTGTGGGTGATCAGCACCACCGGCACCTTCTGCTCGCGCAGCCGCCGGATCACCTCGAGCACCTTCTGCTGCTCGGGGACGCCGAGGTTGTTGGTCGGCTCGTCCATGATCATCAGCTTCGCGTCCCAGTAGACCGCGCGCGCGATCGCCACCGCCTGCCGCTGGCCGCCCGACAGGCTCTCGATCGGCTCGGTCAGCGTCGGGAAGTGGATCTCGAGCGCGTCGAGGGCTGCCTCCGACTCGCGTCGCATCGTGCGCTCGTCGAGGGTGCGGACGAGGCCGCCGAGGTAGCGGTTCTTCAGCTCGCGGCCGAGAAAGATGTTGGCGGCGACGTCGAGGTTGTTGGCGAGCGCGAGGTCCTGGTAGATCGTCTCGATGCCGCGCCGGCGCGCGTCGATCGGCCGCGCGAAGCTGCGTCGCGCGCCGTCGACGATGATCTCGCCCTCGTCGGGGGCGTAGACCCCGGAGATGCACTTGATCAGCGTCGACTTGCCGGCGCCGTTGTCGCCGAGGAGCGCCACCACCTCGCCGGGAAAGACGTCGAGGCTGACGCCGCCCACCGCCGTCAGTCCGCCGAAGCGCTTGACGAGGTTGCGGACCGAGAGGACCGCCGCACTCATGAGTAGGCTCCTCCGCGGCCCCGCCCGAGGATGAGGTCGCGCGACTGGTCGATCAGCACCGCGATGATGACGACGGCGCCGACGACGATGAACTGCCAGAAGGCGTTGACGTTCAGCATCACGAGGCCGGTGGTGAGCACCGCGATGATCAGCGAGCCGATGACCGTGCCGATGACCGACCCCGCCCCGCCGAAAAGGCTGACCCCGCCGATGATGACCGCGGCGATCGAGGAGAGCAGCAGCGGGTCGCCGATGACGGCGGAGCCGGCGGAGAAGCGCAGCGTCGAGAGAAAGCCCGCGATGCCGGCGGTGATCGCCGAGAGCATGTAGAGGGTGATGACGCGGCGGTCGACCGGGATGCCGGCGCGGACCGCCGCCTCCATGTTGCCGCCGATGGCGTAGGTGTGGCGGCCGAACTGGGTCTTGTGCAGCACGAACATCGCGATGGCGACGACGACCGCGGTCACGATCACCGGATAGGGCAGGATGCGGTCCATGCGGCGGAGGAGTCTCGCCGGAGACCTCGGGGGCGGCGAGGAAGTGGAAGCCGCCGCCCTCGCCCCGGATGTAGTAGATCGGCGCCTCGTTGCCGTAGGCGCGGATGCCCTGCGGCAGGCCGATGACGGTGGTGTTCTCGGCCATCAGCAGCGCCACGCCGCGGACGATGAACGAGGTGCCGAGGGTGACGATGAAGGCCGGGACCTTCAGCTTGGCGATGATGACGCCGTTGCAGAAGCCGACGAAGCCGGCACCGGCCACCGCGGCGAGAAAGCCGATGACGGCGGAGGGGAAGAGCGGGACGCCGGCGTTGAAGGCGGCGCGGATCGCGAGCGCGGAGAGGACCGAGGCGAGGCTCATCACCCAGCCCACCGAAAGATCGATCCCGGCGCCGATGATCACGAAGGTCTGCCCGAGCCCGAGCAGCACGATCGGCGAGATCGCGACCAGGATGTTCTGCGAGTTGCGGATGCTGAGGAAGCTCGCACCGCCGCCGGTGGCGAGCGGCACGGAAATGACGAAGAAGAGGATCATCAGCCCGAGGAACGCCCAGGCCCAGAGCCGGCTGAACGCGAGAAGCACGCGCTGCCAATGGGTGGCCGGCGCGGCCTTTTGCTCGACTGCGGTCACGGAATTCCTCGTCGGGAGATCGTGGGGCGAGATCGGGGCGCCCGCGGGCGCCCCGGATGCGGCCGGACGGCTACTGCGGGACCTGGTAGACGAAGCGCGCGATTTCGGGGTCCTTGATGTTGTCCTTGTCGATGATCGCGAAGCCGGTCTCGACCCGCTTGGGCAGGCTGGTGACGCCCGCGGCGTCGGCGGCGGCGAACTCGACCGCGAGGTAGCCCATGTCGAAGGGCTTCTGCGCCAGGATCAGCGACACGACGCCGTTGTTCATCGACTCGACCGCGTCCTTGGTCGCGTCGTAGGCGACGACCTGGACGTGGCCGCCGAGGCCGGCGTTGATCACCGCCTGGCCGGCGCCCTGGGCGCTGAACACGTTGGTGCCGAAGACGCCGGCGAGGTCGGGCTCGCGCTCGAGGACGGCGGCGGTCTGCTGGGTCGCCTTGTTCGCGTCGTCGAGGTTGTAGTCCGGGCCGATGACCTTGATGTCGGGATATTCCTTGGCCATCACCTCGGCGAAGCCCTTCTCGCGGCCCTCGACGGAGCTCACGTTGGGGTTGGTCGAGTTGATGTAGACCGCCCCCTTGCCGCCGATCGCCTTGGCGAGGCCGCGGGCGGAGATGCGGCCGCCCTCGGTGTTGTCCGAGCCGATGTAGCTCAAGCGGGAAGGTGACCGGGCCGTTGGCGTAGTCGCCGTCGCCGAGGAAGGTGTCGACGGTGATGATCTTGATGCCGGCGTCGACGGCGGCCTGCAGCGGGCCGACCATCTGGTCCTTGTCGACCGGCGCGGTGATGATGTAGGCGAGATCGCCGCGGGCGATCATCGCGTCGAGGATCGGGGTCTGCGCCTCGACGCCCCAGGTCGCGGGGATCTGGGTCACCACCTCGGCGCCGATCGCGGCGGCGGCCTTTTCCACGCCGAGCTGCATCACCTGGTAGAACGGGTCGGTGACGCCCGGCAGGAAGCCGATCTTGAGCTTGTCCTGCGCCGCGGCGCCGAGCGCGGACGCGGCGATGAACGCCCCTGTCAGGGCGACGAGAATTCGTCTGGTCACGGGTAGCCTCCCCTTTGATCTTATTGTCGCGGCCGGGCGAACCGCCCCGCCGACGCGGGGATGATATCGACCGGCGAATCCCGGCGCAACTGCGCGCCCGCGGGCCGCGAGCGCGGGGAACAACGATCGAGAGGCTGAGGACCGGGGCACCCGCTAGGGCTGCAGCGGCTGCATGGCGGCCTTCTCCCTTCGTGCGTTGTGCAGTGCAGCATAAAGGCCCACCTTTGCGCTGCGGGGCAAGGAGCCTCGCTCGAAACCGAAGGATGCCGACCATGACGAACGCTTACGCTTCTGTGCAGGGCCGGTCGCGCGCATCCGCTCTCGAGACGGCCGTCGACGCGGGCCTTGCCCATGTCCGGACCGCCTGGGAGCAGAGCCGGCGCTACCGCCGCACGCTCGCCGAACTGCGGAGCCTGTCGCCCCGCATGCTGCGCGACCTCGACCTCGACCGCCGCGATCTGCGGGCCTTCGCCCACCGCGCGGTCTACGGCAACTGAGCGCGGGGACCCGACGTCCCCGCCCTCGCCGAACTGAGAGGAAAACCCATGGCACAGCCCCAGGCTGCCAACGTGATCGCCTTCGCCGACCATGCCCGGTCGCAGCCGCCGGCCGGACTGCTCGCCCGGCTGTCGCGGGCGGTCACCGAGTTCCGGACCTACCGCTCGGTCCACGACGAGCTGAGCGCCCTGACCGACCGCGAACTGGTCGATCTCGACATCTCGCGGCTGAACGTCCGCGACATCGCGCGCGCCGCCGCCTACGGGCGCTGATCCCGCGCGCCCCGGCGGATCACTCGCCGTAGGGGATCCAGACGTTCTTCACCTGCACCGCGTCCCGCAGGACCCGGTTGTCGAAGACCGCGAGGTCGGCGGCGGTGCCGGTGTGGACGCGCTTGAGGTTTCCCGCCGAGCGCCGCTCGGCGTCGGCGAGGCCCTCGGGCGGACCGTAGTACCAGAGCGCCTCGACATCGAGGTGGTCGGCGAGCGTCGGGACGGTGTCGGCGCGGCGGCCGGTGACGATGTTGACGACGCCGGCCGGAACGTCGGAGGTCTCGAGCACCTGGGTGAGATCGGTCGCGACCAGCGGCTGGTCCTCGCCCGGGATCACCACCACGCGATTGCCCATCGCGATCGCCGGCGCGACGAGCGCGGCGAGGCCGAGGAGCGGCGCGGCGTCGGGGCAGACGATGCCGATGACGCCGCAGGGCTCGTGCATCGCGAGCGCGACGCCGCGGATCGGCACCGAATGCACGGCGCCGTCGAACTTGTCGGCCCAGGCGGCGGCGAGGATCACCCGGTCGATCGCCGCCGCGACCTCGGCCTCGGCGGCGTCGGACTTGCAGCCGGACAGCGCGGCGATGCGGGCGGCGAATTCCGCGCGGCGCGCGCCGAGGTTCTCGGCGAGGAAATAGAGCACCTGCGAGCGGGCGTAGGCGCTGGCCGCCGACCAGCCGGCGGCGGCCCGCGCGGCCTCGACGGCGTTGCGGATGTCCTTGCGGTTGCCGAGCCCGACGTGGCCGGCGACACCGCCGGCGGCGTCGTGCACCGGCAGCGAGTAGCCGCTGTCGGGGCGGACCTGCTTGCCGCCGACGTAGAGCTTGGCGGTGCGGTCGAGGCCGGCGGCGGCTTCCGGCGCGGGCTTGCGGCGGGCGGCCTTCGGCTTCGCCGCCGGCGCGGGGTCGCGGCGGAGGTAGGCGAGCATCCCCTCGCGGCCGCCCTCGCGGCCGTAGCCGCTCTCGCGCATGCCGCCGAAGCCGGCGGCGGCGTCGAGCATGTTGGCGCCGTTGATCCAGACGACGCCGGCGCGGATCTGCGGCGCGATGCCGAGCGCGAGGTTGAGGTTTTCGCTCCAGATGCTGGCGGAGAGGCCGTAGCGGGTGTCGTTGGCGAGCGCCACCGCCTCTGCCGGGGTGCGGAAGGTCAGCAGCGTCACGACCGGCCCGAACACCTCCTCCTGGACGATGGTGTCGGCGGGGCCGACGTCGCAGATCAGCGTCGGCGGATAGAAGAAGCCGGTCTCCGGCAGCGGCCCCGGCGGCTGGATCAGCGTGGCGCCGGCGTCGGCCGCCTCGGCCACCATGCCGCCGATGCGGGCGAGCTGCTCGGCGGACACGATCGGGCCCATGTCGTTCGACTTGTCGAGCGGGTCGCCGACGCGGAGGCGGCCGAGGCGGGCGGTGAGCTTGGCGCGCATCGCGGCGGCGGCGCCCTCGTGGACGAGGAGGCGGGAGCCGGCACAGCAGACCTGGCCCTGGTTGAACCAGATCGAGTTCGACGACGCCCTCGACGGCGCTGTCGAGGTCGGCGTCGTCGAAGACGACGAAGGGCGACTTGCCGCCGAGCTCGAGCGTCAGGCTCTTGCCCGTCCCGGCGGTGGCCTCGCGGATGGCGCGGCCGACCTCGGTCGAGCCGGTGAAGGCGACCTTGTCGACGCCGCGGATGGGCGACGAGGGCGGCGCCGGTGGCCCCTGCCCCGGTGACGATGTTGACGACGCCCGGCGGCAGGCCGGTGTCGCGGCAGAGCTCGGCGAAGAGGAGCGCGGTCAGCGGGGTCTGCTCGGCGGGCTTGAGGACGACGGTGTTGCCGGCGGCGAGCGCGGGGGCGATCTTCCAGGCGAGCATCAGCAGCGGGAAGTTCCAGGGGATGACCTGGCCGCAGACGCCGTGCGGGCGGAGGCCGGGGAACTCGGCGTCGGCGACCGCGGCCCAGCCGGCGTGGTGGTAGAAGTGGCGGACGGCGAGCGGGACGTCGATGTCGCGGGTCTCGCGGATGGTCTTGCCGTTGTCGAGGGTCTCGAGCACGGCGAAGAGGCGGGCGTGCTTCTGGAGGTGGCGGGCGAGCGCGTAGAGGTGGGCGGCGCGGGCGGTGCCGGGGAGCGCCGCCCAGCCGGGCTTGCGCCTTGCGGGCGGCGGCGACGGCGCGGTCGACGTCGCTGGCGTCGGCCTCGGCGACCTCGGCGAGGGGCTCGCCGGTCGCGGGGTTGAGGGTGGCGAAGCGGGCGCCGCCGGGCGGGCGGGACGAAGGCGCCGCCGATGAAGAGGTCGAAGCGGCGGTCCGTGGTGCGTCGAGCCAGTCGAGCGCCGGGCCGGCGGCCTCGGGGGCCGGGCCGTAGTCCATGCTCTCGAAGATTTCCTGCACGGTCATCGGCGCGCTCCTCAGGCGATCGGGTGGCGGTTGGCGGCCGAGTAGCGGCCGGTGACGAGGTGCTCGAGCTGGCGCTCGATGTCGCCGAGCAGCGAGGAGGCGCCGAAGCGGAAGAGGTCGGGCTCCTGCCAGCGGCGGCCGAGCTCCTCCTGCATCATCGAGAGGTAGACGAGCGCGTCCTTGGCCTTGGAGATGCCGCCCGCGGGCTTGTAGCCGACGCGCGAAGCCGGTCGCCTCGTGGTAGGCGCGGATGGCGCGGACCATGACGAGGCTGACCGGCAGCGTGGCGTTGACGGCCTCCTTGCCGGTCGAGGTCTTGATGAAGTCCGAGCCCGCCATCATCGCCACCATCGAGGCGCGGCCGACGTCGCGCAGGCTGCCGAGCTCGCCGGTGGCGAGGATCGCCTTCATGTGCGCCTCGCCGCAGGCGGCGCGGAAGGCGCGGATCTCGTCGTAGAGCGCCTGCCAGTCGCGGGCGAGGACGTGGCGGCGGGAGATGACGATGTCGATCTCGCGCGCGCCGGCGGCGACGGAGGCCTCGATCTCGCGCGATGCGCAGCGTCGAGCGGCGAGAGGCCGGCGGGGAAGCCGGTCGAGACGGCGGCGACCGGGATCGCGGTGCCCTCTGAGCGCCTCGACGGCGGCGGCGACCATGTCGTGGTAGACGCAGACGGCGCCGGTGGTGATGCCGGCGTCGGCCATGCCGAGCGCGGTCGAGGAGGTCGCGGCGGACGGGCTGCGGTCGCCTTGCGGCAGAGCCGGCGGACGCGGTCCTCGGTGTCGTCGCCCGCGAGGGTGGTGAGGTCGATGCAGGTGACGGCCTTGAGCAGCCACGCCGCCTGCCAGTCCTTCTTGACGCTGCGGCGGGTGCCGAGCGTGGCGGCGCGGCGCTCGATCGCCGAGGTGTTGGCCGCGACGGCCATCACCGCGTCGAGGTCGAGGGCGATGCCCTCGTTGCGCGCCAGCTTGCCGCCGTGGAGGAATTCCGGTCCGCTCATCGTTCGCTCCTCTCCCTCGGAGCGGTATACGCCCCCTGCCCGGCTCAGGCGAGCGTTGCCTCGACCTCGGCGCGGGTCGGCGCGCCGAGGCGGCCGCCGAAGGTCCGGCATTTCAGCGCGGCGGCGGCGTTGGCGAAGGCGATGGCTTCGGCGATCGGCTTGCCTTCGGCGAGGGCGAGGGTGAAGGCGCCGTGGAAGACGTCGCCGGCGGCGAGGGTGTCGACGGCCTCGACCTGTGGCGGTGCGAGCCAGGCGATGCGGTCGCCGTCGAGCCAGGCGCAGCCGCGGGGGCCGGCGGTGATGGCGGCGAAGCCGTCGAGGCGGGCGGCGAGGGTTCGGAGGGCGGCGTCGAGGTCGGGGGCGCCGGTGACGAGGAGGGCGGCGGGCTCGGAGAAGACGGCGTGGGTGGCGCGGGCGGCGAGCGCGAGGACGGTCTCGGGCGGGCCGACGTCGGCGTCGAGGACGGCGGGGATGCCGGCGGCGCGGGCGGCGTCGAGGACGGCGGCGGCGCCTTCGGGCCAGCGGACGTCGACGAGGACGGCCTGCGCCCGCGGCGACCTCGGCGAGGGGGAGCCAGGCGGTGTCGCGGCCGAGGGCGGGGTCGTAGAAGGGGACGACGAGGCGCTCGCCGGCGGGATCGACGAGGACGGTGGCGATGGGGGAGCGGGCGCCCTCGACGCGGCGGACGTGGCGGGTGTCGACGCCGGCGTGCGGCGATCTCGGTGACGAAGCGGTCGCCGTTCGCGTCGGCGCCGACGCGGGCGAGGAGGACGGCGCGGCCGCCGAGGCGGGCGATGGCGGTGGCGGCGCTGGTCGCCATGCCGTGGGCGACCTCGAGCATCGCGGTGGGCAGGAGCTTGCCGTGGCCGGTGGGGAGTGCGCGGGACGCGGAAGAGGGTGTCGAGGGTGGCGGCGCCGCAGCAGACGACGGTGGGGGCGGAGGGGGTCATGCGGCGGCAGGCCCGAACCGGCGCTTGGCGACGCATTGCGTCGCGCCGGTTCGTCGGCCGGAGCGCGTGAGCGCGGAGGCCGAGAGGGGTGCAGCTATCCCGGACGCTCGTAATCCGCGCGCGCCTGCCTGGCGGGTGCGTCGGAGACGCGCCTGCCGGGGGCAGGCAGGCGCGCGCGGATTTGTCGACGGACAAATCCGCGAAGAAAGAAGGGGAGTTTTAAGCCGCGGGCGGGTCAGAGCTCGGCCTGTTCGATCAGGTGCTTGTCGCGCAGCGCGGCGATCTCGTCGTCGGGGATGCCGAACTCGCGCAGGATCTCCTCGCTGTGCTGGCCGACGAGGGGTGCCGGGCGGTCGATCGTGGGCTGGGTCGCGCTCATGCGGACGGCGGGGCCGACGACCTTCACGGTGCCCGCCTTCGGGTGCTCGTAGGAGGTGATGATGCCGCGGTGCTGCACCTGCGGGTCGTCCATCGCCTCGAGGTGGGTCTTGACCTCGCCGCACCAGATGTCGGCGGCGAGGAGCGCGTCGAGGAGGTCCTGCTTCGACCACTTCGCGGTCTCTTCGGCGATCTTCTCCCAGACCTCGTCGCGCTTGTCGAAGAGGGTGCGGGGGTCGTCGTAGACGAGGAGGTCGGGGGCGTCGAGGACGCCGACGAGCTTGCGCGTAGGGGCTCATCGCGATCGTCACCCAGCCGTCCTTGGTCGGGTAGACGCCGAAGGGGGCGTCCATGCCGGGGTGGCCGATCGAGGAGTTGGGGCGCTCGAAGTCCTCGCCGAAGTTCATCACCCAGACCATCTCCTGGTTCTGGTGCTGCAGGAGCCCGGACATCAGGTCGACCTTGATCTCCTGGCCCTCGCCGGAGCGGTCGCGCCAGTAGAGCGCGCAGAGGACGGCGTAGACGATGTTGAAGGCGCCGATCTGGTCGGCGAAGCCGGCGCCGACCGGGACCGGCGGGCCGTCGCGGCGGCCGGTGGCGGCGAGGAGGCCGGTCAGGCCCTGCAGCAGCATGTCCTGGCCGGGGCGGGTGACGTAGGGGCCGCTGTCGCCGTAGCCGGAGCCGGAGCAGTAGATGATGCGGGGGTTGATCTTGCGGAAGTCCTCGTAGCCGTAGCCGAGGCGCTCCATCACGCCGGGGCGGAAGTTGTGCAGCACGATGTCGGCCTGCTCGGCGATCTTGTAGAGCGCGGCCTTGGCCTCGGGCGCCTTGAGGTCGATGGCGAGCGAGCGCTTGTTGCGGTTCCAGGCGAGGAAGTTCGGGCTCTCGCTGCCGCCGACCCAGCGGTCCTTGAAGGTCATGGTGCGGAAGAGGTCCCCCTGCCCCGGCCGCTCGACCTTGATGATGCGGGCACCCATGTCGCCGAGGAGCTGCGTCGCGAACGGCCCCTGCAAGAGGTGGCTGAAGTCGAGCACGGTGACGTCTTCGAGGGCCTTCTTCATCGGGGTCTCCATCAGGCGCGCGCGGCGTGCTGGCTGGCGCGGGCGTAGGTCGAGTTGCAGGAAGCGATGAGGCCCTCGCGTTCGGCCTCGCCGGCGAGCCAGGCGTGGACGGCCTCGCCCATGTGCTCGAAGGCCGGGATGAAGCCGTCGAAGCGCGGGCGGACGTACGTCTTGTCCATGGTCGCGAGGGTGCCGGAGAAGAAGCCGCCGTGCGCGCGGTCGACCTGCCGGCGTCGGTCCAGGCGGCGCGGGTGCCGGGCTGGCCGTTCTCGGCGACGTAGGCGCCGGCCTGGTGCGCGGGCTGGTGGACCCAGGTGAGGTAGGCGACGGCGGCCTCGACGTCGCGGCAGCGCGCGGAGATGGCGCAGCCGGCGCCGCCGAGGATGGCGCCCGCCACCGGGTCGGGGCCGGGGCCGGCGACGTCGGTGAAGCGGATGGCGCGCGGGGCGCCGGGTACGGAGTAGGTGACGTAGCCGAAGCCGTAGGGGACGTAGACGATCTCGTCGCCGCTCGACATCGCGTCGTAGGTGGCGATCGGGTTCATCAAGGGCGCGTTCGGGTGGGCGAGCTCGCGGAGGGCGGCGAGGTGGTCGAGGACGGTGTCGAAGACGTCGGGAGGGAGGAGGACGTCGTCCTCTTCGCGGATCGGGCGGCCGAGGTTGGCGGCGAGGGTGGCGACGAGGCAGGCGGAGTCGCTCGCGACCGAGGGGAGGCCGAGCCACATGCCGGCGGCGCGGGCGCGGCGGCCGAGGGCGAGGACCTCGTCGAAGGTGCGGGGCGGCGCGGTGTCGAGGCGGTCGAGGAGGTCGGGGCGGTAGCTCGCGACCTGGGCGGCGGCGTCGGTGGGGAGGCCCCAGATGCCGCCGCCGTAGTCGTAGGAGCGGGTGGAGGGTCCGACGCTCTCGGCTGCCAGCATGGCGTGGAACGCGGGCGGGAAGAGCGGGCGGAGGTCGAGGAGGCAGCCGGTCGCTTTCGCCCGGCCGCAGAAGGGGTGGTCGATGACGAGGAGGTCGTAGGTCTCGGCGAGGACCTCGACCGGGGCGACGCCGAAGTCGCGCAGGCTGCGGCGGCTCCACTCGACCTCGATCCCGGGATGCGCGGCGGTGAAGCTCGCGACGTTGGCGGCGAGCGGCTGGTAGCCGCGCGCGTGGTCCCAGGTGATGCCGCGGAGCCTGGTCATCGCCACGCCCTTGCGGTGCGGTCGACGAGGCGCTCGGCGGTGGTGTCGGTCGCGGACGCCGGGTGACGTGCCAGCGGCCGAGGTTGGCGGTGTAGAGGGTCGGGCCGTCGAAGGCGATGTTGGTCGGGTGGCAGAACATGTGGACGGTGGGATCCTCGGCGTAGGTCGCCATCCGTCCGGCGCGATCGACGCGGAGGATGCGCGAGGGATGGTAGAGCGAGACGTAGACGTTGCCGGCGTCGTCGACGGCGATGCCGTCGGGGAGGCCGTCGATGCCGGTGACGAAGTCGCTGCGGACGCCGGGCTCGCCGTCGGGGCCGATGGCGATGCGGCTGACCTTGTGGGCGAAGGTCTCGACGACGAGGAGCGCGTCGCCCTCGTTGGTCAGCGCCATGCCGTTGGCGAAGGTCATGGGCTCGGCGTACCAGAGGAAAGCCTCGCCGGTGGCGAGGTCGTAGCGCCAGACGCCGGGGCCGGGCGTGTCGGCGGCGAAGCTGTCGGAGACGTAGAGGCAGCCGCGGGCGGCATCGACCACCGGGTAGTTCGGGATGCGGATGCCGGGCGGGGTGAAGCGCGCGAGATGGCCGCCGTCGAGGTCGAGGCGCCAGACCGCGGCGCTCCGCTGGTCGCAGGCGAAAAGGTGGCCGCGGCCGTCGAAGGCGAGGCCGAGGGTGAAGCCGCGGGTCGAGGCGACGCGGGTGGCGCCGCTCGCGTCGGGCGCGATGCGGACGAGGTCGCCCTCGGCGTTGCCGCACCAGACCGCGCCGTCGGGGCCGACGGCGACGCCCTCGGGGTGATGGATGCGCGGGTCGGAATACTGGCCGTCGAAGAAGATGGCGGCCCGGTCGAGGGGGAGGACGGGCTCGCTCATCGCTCGCGCCTTTCGCGCCGGAGGGGCTCGACGCCGGCGGCGAGCCGCTCGCCGGCGGGGTCGAAGAAGTGGAGGGAGGCGGGGTCGAAGCGGACGCCGACGGTGTCGCCGATGCGGGCGGGGCAGTCCTTCTCGGCCTTGACCGCCAGGAGGTCGGAGCCGAAGCGGAAGGTGACGAGGGTGCTGTCGCCGAGCTGCTCGGCGGCGAAGACCTCGGCGCGGAGGTCGCCCGCCTCGCGGCGCCACGATCGCCATGTCCTCCGGGCGCTGGCCGAGCGTGACCGGGCCGGCCGCCGACGGCGGAGGCGGCGAGCGTAGAGGCCGGGGGCGGTGAAGCGGCCGGCGGCGAGCTCGCCCCTCACCAGGTTCATCGAGGGGTTGCCGAGGAAGCCCGCGACGAAGGTATTGCGCGGCCGGTTGTAGATCTCGAGCGGCGGCCCGACCTGCTGCAGCCGGCCCTGCGACATCACCGCGACCCGGTCGGCGAGGGTCATCGCCTCGACCTGGTCGTGGGTGACGTAGATGGTGGTGATGCCGATCTCGCGCTGCAGGTGCTTGATCTCGGCGCGCATCTGCACCCGGAGCTTGGCGTCGAGGTTGGAGAGCGGCTCGTCCATCAGGAAGAGCTTCGGGGTGCGGACGATGGCGCGGCCGAGGGCGACGCGCTGGCGCTGGCCGCCGGAGAGCGCCTGCGGGCGGCGGTCGAGGTAGTCGCCGAGGGCGACGCGCTCGGCGGCGGCGCGGACGCGGGCCGGCGCGCTCGTCGCGGGGGACGCGGGCGACCTTGAGCGGGTAGCCGATGTTCTCGGCGACCGTCATGTGCGGGTAGAGGCCGTAGTTCTGGAACACCATCGCGAGGTCGCGCTCGCCGGGCGGCAGCTCGTTCACCACCTTGCCGTCGATCAGGATCTCGCCCTCGGTCGGATCCTCGAGGCCCGCGACCATGCGCATCGTCGTCGACTTGCCGCAGCCGGAGGGGCCGAGCAGCACGACGAACTCGCCGTCGGCGACGGTGAGCGATACGGCGTCGACGCCGACGACGCTGCCCCAGCGGCGGGAAACCCCTCTGAGCTCGACCGAGGCCATGCGTCAGCCTGCCGGGAGGAAGGCGGAGTCGAACGGCACCGTCTCGCTGCCGCCGCCCGCGTCGGTGAGGGTGAGGCTGCCGTCGCCGATCGCGATCTCGGCGATCTCGGTCCAGCCCTCGGGCAGCGGGATGGCGCCGAGGGCGTAGCGGATCACGACCTCGCCGCCGAGGTCGACCGCGGTGCGGTAGCCGTCGCGGGTGAGGTCGTTATCGGCGGTCGAGGCGAGGCGGCCGTCGCCGAAGTGGGTGGTGCTCTCCTCGATGCCGAGGACGGCGGTGTGGCGCGACGACCAGGGGGCGTAGGAGCGGCCGCCGTTGCTCATCCAGAGCGAGGTCTGGGTCAGCATCCTGCGCGTCCTTGACCGCGAAGAAGACGAAGCCGTCCTTCGCGGCGACGGCGGCCGACCAGCCGATGCGGGCGTCCTTCGGGTCGATGAGGGAGAGGAAGTCCTCCTGGCCGTCGGCCCAGGGGTAGAAGCGCATGTCGCGGGTCGAGCCGTCGGCGAGCGGGACCTCGGCGAGGCTCGCGAAGCGCTTGCCGCGGCCGATGAGCGAGGTGCCGCGGGCGGGATCGGTCTCCTGCGGCGTCTCAGGGGTGGCGCCGAAGTCCTTGGGCGAGAAGGAAAGCCGCGCGCCGCCCGGGACGTGGATCATCGCGTGGTGCGCGAGCGGGATGGCGCCGGTGCCGCCGGTGAGGATGTGGCGCTGGTAGACCAGCGGGTGGCCGGGGCGGAGGGTGATCT
This sequence comes from uncultured Alphaproteobacteria bacterium, assembly GCA_963737485.1. GTDB lineage: Bacteria > Pseudomonadota > Alphaproteobacteria > Rhodobacterales > Rhodobacteraceae > Amaricoccus. Next base: position 683,702 of record CAVTSR010000016.1, read on the forward strand.
CCTTGCGGACGGTGGCGCCGCGCACCTTCTCCTGCAGCTCGAAGCGGGCGGTGGCGGCGCCGTCGGCGGCGGTGGTGCCGGCGAGCTCGCGCCAGTGGCCGTTCGCGGGCCAGCCGTGCGCGGGGACGCCGGGCTCGTCGGTCTTGCGCGAAGGGGGCGCAGAAGAAGTCGCCCTCGAGGACGGCGAGATGCGGGGCGGCGTCCGCGGGCATCGCCTCGCCGGTGCCGACCCAGGGCGCGCGGTGGAGCGGGCGGATGCTCCTGCCGCCACGCTCGATCGTCAGGCCCTCGAGCATGCCGCAGGACCGGGGTGACGGCGACGGAGATGCCTTCGGCGGAGAGGCGGGGCATGTCAGTCTCCCTTCGATGGTCAGGCCGCCGTCGACCTTGACGATGTCGCCGGTGATGAAGGAGGAGCGGTCGCTGGCGAGGAAGAGGACGAGCTCGGCCACCTCCTCGGGCTGGCCGAAGCGGCCGATCGGGTGGGCGGCGTTCCAGCGGTCGATCAGCTCCTGCGGATCGGGGGTCTCGCGGAAGACCTTCTCGTTGAGCGGCGTCATGATCGTGCCGGGAGCGACGGCGTTGACCCGGATATGGTCGGGGGCGAGGTCGACCGCGGCCTGCTGCGTCAGGGCGTTGATGCCGCCCTTGGCGGTGGCGTAGGCGGCCCAGCCGTGGAAGCCGCGGATCGACTGCGCCGAGCTCATGTTGACGATCGAGCCGCCGCCCTGCCGGCGCATCTGCGGGACGGCGCACTTCATGAAGCGCCAGACCGAGGTGAGGTTGGTCGACATCACCTCGTTCCAGGTGTCCTCGTCGATCGCGTCGACCACGCCGCCGATGGCGCGGGCGGCGTTGTTGACGAGGATGTCGAGCCGGCCCCAGGCCTCGATCGCGGCGGCGGTCGCGGCCTCGGCATCGGCCATCGAGCGCACGTCGGTGCGGACGAAGCGCGCCTCGCCGCCGGCGGCGCGGATCGCGGCCTCGACGCGCTGGCCGGCCTCCGGGTCGAGCTCGGCGATCAGCACGCGGGCGCCCTCGCGGGCGAGCGCACGGGCGCAGGCTTCGCCGATCCCCATGCCGGCGCCGGTGACGAGCGCCACGCGGCCGTCGAGTTCCGCCATGTCATCTCCCCCTGAACTGTGGATCGCGTTTGTCGAGGAAGGCCTCGATGCCCTCCTGGCCGTCGTCGGAGCAGTAGAGGCGGAACAGCACCTCCTGCTCGAAGGCGAGGGCGGTCGGCAGCGCCGCGTCGGCGCCGAGCCGGATGAGCCGCTTCATCTCGGTGAGCGAGAGCGGCGCGAGCTTCAGCATGTAGCGCGCCTTCTCCAGCGCGGTCTCGATCAGCGCCTCGGGCTCGCAGAGCGCGGCGGCGAGGCCGAGCTGATAGACGCGCTCGCCGCGGAGGCGGTTGGCGGTGAGGAGCACGTCGGCGGCGACGTGGCGGCCGAGCGAGCGGATCAGCCGCTGCGTGCCGCCGCCGCCGGGGGAGAGGCCGAGAAGGCCCTCGGGGAGGCCGAGGCGGGCGGTGGTCGAGACGACGATGACGTCGCAGCAGAGCACGATCTCGAAGCCGCCGCCGAGGGCGTAGCCGTTGACCGCGGCGATGGTGGGCTTGGGGAAGGCCTCGATGCGGTCGTTGAGGCGGCGGCCGGCGAACTGGAAGTCCATGAAGGCCTTCTCGTTGCGGCCGCGGTAGCCGGCGATGTCGGCGCCGGCGGCGAAGGCCTTGTCCCCTGCCCCGCGCAGGACGAGGACGCGGATCGCGGGGTCGGCCTCGACGGTGTCGAGGGTCGCCTGGAACTCGGCGACGAGCTCGGTCGAGAGGGCGTTGAGCTTCTCGGGGCGGTTGAGGGTGAGGATGCCGACGCCGGGCTCGGGCTTGTCGAGGAGGATGAGGGGCATCGTCATCCCTTCACCGCGCCGGCGGTGAGGCCGGCGACGAACTGGCGCTGCAGGAAGAAGAAGATCACGACGACCGGCAGCGAGATCATCACCGAGGAGGCCATCAGCTCGCCGTAGCGGATGCCGTACTGGCCGATGTAGTCGTTCATGCCGACCGGGAGCGTGCGCATCTCCTTCGAGGTGGTGAAGGAGAGCGCGAAGAGGAACTCCTGCCAGGTGACGATGAGGACGAAGACCGCGGTCGCGACGATGCCGGGGCGGGCGAGCGGCACGACGATGTCGATGAAGGCGCGGAGGGGCTTCGCGCCGTCGATGGCGGCGGCCTCTTCGAGCGTGCGCGGGACGCGGAGGAGGAAGCCGCGCAGCATCCAGATCGCCACCGGCAGCGTGACGGTGATGTAGGCGATGACGAGCGAGGCGTAGGTGTCGAGGAGGCCGGCGGAGCGGACCATCTTGTAGATCGGGATGATGATGGCGCCGGCCGGGAAGAACTGCGCCAGGACGACGGCGGCGAGGAAGACCGAGAGGATGCGGAACTGGTAGCGCGCGAGGCTGTAGGCGGCGAGGAGCGCGAGCGGGATGGTGATGAGGAGCGTGCAGCCGGAGACGACGACGCTGTTGATGAAGTACTGGCGGAACTCGGGGCGGAAGGCGAGGACGTAGTTCTCGAACGTCGGGGACTCGGGCCAGAGCCGCGCGGGGATGGCGAAGGGCTCGGTCGCGGGCTTCAGCGAGACGCTGAACATCCAGAAGAACGGGAAGAGGACGAGCGCTGCCACCACGAGCTGCAGCAGCACGAGCGGCGCCTTGCGCAGGATCCGGCGGCGGCTAGGCATGCTGCTCGCCCGTACGCCGGGTGCCGAGCACGAGCGACAGCAGCACGACGAGCAGCACCAGCACCACCACCGAGGCCGCGCCATAGGCGGCCGCCTCGCCGAAGCGGAACTGGCCGAAGCCGACCTCGTAGATGCGCGTCGGGAAGATCGCGGTGGCGTTGAGCGGCCCGCCGCGGGTCAGCACGTAGATGATGTCGAAGTAGTTGAAGGTGAGGATCGTGGTCAGCAGGATGTTGATCGCCGCGACGTGGCGGATCGCCGGGATGACCACGTCGAAGAGCCGGCGGACCGGACCGGCGCCGTCGACCTTGGCCGCCTCGATCTGCTCGGCGTCGACGTTCTGCAGCGCGGCGAGAAAGACGACCGTCGAGAAGGGAAAGCCCTTCCAGAAGGCGACGAAGATCACCGCCGCCATCGCGGTCGCAGGATCGGCGAGCCAGCCGAAGCCCTGATCGATCAGCCCGAGCCGCATGCCGAAGGAATTGATCAGGCCGAGGTTCGGGTCGTACATGAAGCGCCAGAGGATCGCGACGACGACGCCGGGCAGCACCCAGGGCAGGAGCACCAGCGAGCGCAGGATGCCCTGCATCGGCAGGCGCTGGTTGAGCAGGAGCGCGATCAGGAAGCCGCCGACGTTCTGCAGCAGGACGACGCCGGCGGTCCAGATCACCGAGTTGCGCAGCACCTGCCAGAAGACCGGGTCGGCGAACATCTCGCGGTAGGCTTCGAGGCCGACGAAGACCGGCTTGGGATTGATGAAGGAGGTGGTGTAGAGGCTGAGCCGGAAGGTGTCGAGCATCGGCCAGTACATCAGCACCGCGACGAGGATCGCCGCCGGCAGCATGAAGCCGTAGGCGAGGAGCCGTTCGCTGCGGCGCAGGGTGCTGGCGTTGCGGGTCATGATGCCTGCGCGGTTCCGCCCGGGATCGCCCCGGGCGGAACCTGCGATGCCTCAGAGCTTGTCGATCGCTTCGCAGGCGGCGGCGGCCGCCTCCGGTACCGGGGTTCCGGACAGGAACTTCTGCACCATGTCCTGCTGGATCTCGGAGAGCTCGAGGTAGTGCGGCGAGAGCGGCCGGGGCTTGGCGTTGTTCAGGTGGTCGAGGATCACCTCGGGATGCTTGCGGCTGGCCTCGAGGAAGGTCTTGGCCGCCGCGACGTTCGCCGGGATGAGGTCGACCACGGCGCCGTTCACGTCCTCGCGGGTCATGAACTGGATGAACTTCCAAGCCGCCTCCTTGTGCGGCGAGTTGGCGTAGAGCACCAGGTTCCAGCCACCGTAGGTGCCGACCGGAGTCTTGCCTTCGGGCGCGAAGCCCGCGACCAAATCCCAGTCGATCTTCGACTTGTCGAGCGTCGGCTGCTCGAGCGCCGGCCAGAGCTCGACCGCGAGCGTGCCGTTGAGGAAAAGCTCGCGCATCGGCTCGTCGGCATTGTTGAGGATGCCGGCCGGGGCGTACTGCGACATCTTCTTGTAGAACTCGAGCGCCTCGACCGCCTCGGGGCTGGTCAGCGCGCACTTGCCGGCCTCATCGAGCACCGTGCCGCCGTTCGAGTAGACGAAGCTGTCGGTCATCACCACCGGGTATTCGCTCTTGTTGCCGGTCAGCCCGATGAAGAACTGCCCCTTGCTCGCGTCGGTGAGCTTCGGCGCCGCCGCCTCCATGCCCTGCCAGGTCGCGATCGAGGCCGGATCGACCCCGGCGGCCTTGAAGAGCGCGTTGTTCACGAAGGCGAAGAACCAGACGTCGACGTTGAACGGCACCCCCCAGAGCGCGTCCTTGTAGTTGGCCGACGCCCAGGCGCCGGGGAAGAAGGCGTCGGCCTTCATGCCGGCCGACTTCGCCATGTCGTCGAGCTTGTCGATCGCGCCCGCCTCGGCGAAGGCCGCGTTCCAGATCTGGTCGACGGTCGAGACGTCGGGGCCGTTGCCCGCCTGCACCGCGGTCAGGAGCTTCTGCTGGTACTCCGGATAGGGAATCGTGGTGACCTCGACCTTGATGTCGGGGTTCTCCGCCTCGAAGCGCTTCACCGCCTCCTGCTGGAACTGCGACAGGCCCGACTCGGTCTGCTGGTTGTCCCAGAACTTGAGCGTGACCTCATCGGCGCGCACCATGGCGCTCGTACCCATCAGCGCCGCGAGCACGATCGCCACGCCTGCCGTCATCCGCTTCTTCATGTCTTCCTCCCTTTTCATTGTTTTCAGCCGCGTTTCGCATCCGCCGCACCGGGTGGCCCGGTGTCGGCCTCGTCGATCACCACGACGCGCGGCCCGGCGCCGGAGAGCTCCAGCCGGTGCGCCGAAAGCGTGCCGGCGTCGGTCATCACCACATGCGCCCGCTCGGCGCGCACCGCCTGCACCTTCGACTCGAGCCCGACCGCGCCGTGGTCGGCGAGCACCACGATCTCGCGCGCCGCTTCGCAGAAGCGCCGGCAGACCAGCGCCGCCCGCTCGTCGGCGAACGAGAGCCCGAAGCCGCGCGACACCCCCTCGGGCGATACGATGGCGCGATCGACGCGGATCGTCTCGAGCAGCGAGCCGACGCTCGGGCCGACCAGGGTGCGGGTCGCGGCCTGGTATTCGCCGGCGGTCAGGAACACCCGCACCGACGGCGCCGGCGCGAGGATGTCGAGGATGTCGAGCGCGTTGGTGGTGACGCTGACCGCGATGTCCGCCGCCCGCAGCGCCTCGGCAAAGCCGCGCGAGCATTCGCCGCCGTCGACGAGCAGCGTCTCGCCGGGCCGGATCTCCGCCGCGGCGGCGCGGCCGATCATCCGGCGGATCACCCGCAGTTCCTCGGCGACCTCGTCCTCGGCGTTGCGGGCGACGAGGACCGCGCCGACCTCCTCGGCGCGGCGGCCCATCTCGGCGGCGAGCACCCGGTACCACTCGTGCGACGGGTAGTGCAGCATGAAGCCGATGCGCGCGCCCGGGATCGGCGGCCCGGCGTAGGCGTGCGGCCGGCACATCCGCGCCTGCACCTCCGGCCGCAGCCGCCAGTGCCGGTCGTGCCGCAGGTAGAACTCGGGCAGCGTCGCGGCGGTGACCACCTCGGCCGGCGTGATCGCCTCGGCGGGCGCCTCGCCCGCGAGCGCCCGGCAGACGGTGTCGATCGCGGCCCGCCCGACGACTTCGGGAAAGAGCGCGAGCACCGCCTTGAGTGGCCCGCCGGCCGCCAGCGCATCGAACAGGCTGCCGCCCTCGCCGCCGACCGAATAGCCGGCGACGCTGCGCCCCATCCCCTCGGCCACCTCCAGCGCGCCGAGGATGGTGTGGTCGTTGACGCCGAAGACGACGTTGATGCCGGGGTGTGCCGCAAAGGCGTCGGTCGCCTGCCGCACCACCTCGCGCAAGAGCCCGCGGCCGTCGACGCGGTGAAAGACCGTCTCGCCAGGGAAGGCTTCCGCGAAACCGGCGCGGAAGCCCTCGACCCGCTCGCGGGTGTTGGGCAGCCCGTCCTGCGCGATCAGCAGCACCTCGGCCCGGTCGCGCGCCGCCCGCTGCTCGCGACCGGCGAAGCCCCCGAGCGCCCGGGCGCCCTCGAGGTTGCGCGGCCCGAGATAGATGCCGCCGACCTGCGGCGCGGACTCCGCGATCAGCACCGCCCGGCGGCGCGCGACCTGCTGGCGGAGGGTGTGCGCCCACTGGCCCTTGACCGGCGGCAGGATCAGCGCGTCGAAGTCGGTCGGGAGATCCTCACGCGACCCCGGAGAGGTCGCGGCGGCCCGCGCCCTGCCCATGGCGCCGCCACGGGTGCGGCTGAGCTTGCCGAGACCCTCGAGCCGCGAGAGGTCGCGCCGCAGCGTCACCACCGAGACCCCGCCGCAGCGGGCCATGATCGCCCGCATCGAGACGACCGCCTGCTCGCTTAACAGGCCGAGTATCAGCTCCTCGCGCTCCTTGGCGATCATTTTCGATCAGCATCTCCGCGACTCCGTGGCGCAGTCTGGCACGGAAGCGGGCACACCTGTCAAGCGCGGTCGCGCCCGCGCGGCAGACCGATCGGTTCAGATCGATTTCGATCGCCTATTCGGCCGCCGCCAGCCCCTTGGCGGGGTGGTAGTTCAGCACCGGCGCCAGCCAGCGCTCGGCCTCCGGCACCGCCATGCCCTTGCGCGCGGCATAGTCTGCCACCTGGTCGCGCTCGACCCGCGCCACGCCGAAGTAGTAGCTTTCGGGGTGCGACAGGTAGAGCCCCGACACCGAGGATCCCGGCCACATCGCAAAGCTCTCGGTCAGCTCGACCCCGGTCGCCGCCGTCGCGTCGAGCAGCCGGAACAGCGTCGCCTTCTCGGTATGGTCGGGCTGGGCGGGATAGCCCGGCGCCGGGCGGATGCCGGCGTAGGGCTCGCCGATCAGCTGCTCGGGCGGGAACTGCTCGTCGGGCGCATAGCCCCAGAACTCGCGCCGCACCTGCACGTGCAGCCGCTCGGCGAAGGCTTCGGCGAAGCGGTCGGCGAGCGCCTTGACCAGGATCGCCGAATAGTCGTCGTTCGCCTTCTCGAAGCCGGCGGCGAGCGCCGCCTCCTCCGGCCCGGCGGTGACGACGAAGCCGCCGACCCAGTCGGGGGTGCCGGTCGGTGCGACGAAGTCGGCGAGCGCGACGTTCGGCCGGCCGTCGCGCTTCTTCACCTGCTGGCGCAGGGTGTGGAGCGTGGCGAGCTCGGCGTTGCGCTCCTCGTCGGTGAAGAGGCGGATGTCGTCGCCCGTCGCGTTCGCCGGCCAGAAGCCGACCACCGCCTTCGGACGGAACCAGCGCTGGCCGATGATCCGCTGCAGCATCGAGCGCGCGTCGGCGTGGAGCTGACGCGCCGCCTCGCCCTGCTTGGGGTCGTCGAGGATGGCCGGGAACTGGCCCTTGAGCTCCCAGGTCTGGAAGAAGGGCGTCCAGTCGATGTAGCCGGCGAGCTCGCCGAGATCCCAGTCCTCGAAGACGCGCGTCCCCAGGAAGTGCGGCCGCGGCGGGACGTAGCCGGTCCAGTCGAGCTTCAGCGCGTTTGCGCGCGCCGCGGCGAGCGGCAGCCGCTGCTTGTCGCGCTCGGCCCGCTCGTGCATCTCGGTGAGCTTGCGGTACTCCTCGCGGACCTTTGCAACGAAGGGCGCCTTGCCTTCCGGCGACAGCAGGCTCGACACCACCCCCACCGCCCGGCTCGCGTCGGTGACGTAGACCGCCTGCCCCCGCGCGTAGCGCGGGTGGATCTTCACCGCGGTGTGCACCCGGCTGGTGGTGGCGCCGCCGATCAGCAGCGGCACCTCGAAGCCCTCGCGCTCCATTTCGGCCGCGACATGCGCCATCTCGTCGAGCGAGGGCGTGATCAGGCCGGACAGCCCGATGATGTCGACCTCCTCCGCCCGCGCCGTCTCGAGGATCCGCGTCGCCGGCACCATCACCCCGAGGTCGATGATCTCGTAGTTGTTGCAGGCGAGGACGACCCCGACGATGTTCTTGCCGATGTCGTGGACGTCGCCCTTCACCGTCGCCATCAGGATGCGGCCGGCGCTCTCCCGCCCGCCGCTGCCGCCGTTCGCGAGCTTCTCGGCCTCCATGTAGGGCAGCAGCACCGCGACCGCCTGCTTCATCACCCGCGCCGACTTCACCACCTGCGGCAGGAACATCCGCCCCGAGCCGAAGAGGTCGCCGACGACGTTCATCCCCGCCATCAGCGGCCCCTCGATGACGTCGAGCGGCCGCGCCGCCTCGACCCGCGCCTCCTCGGTATCGGCCTCGATGAACTCGGTGATGCCGTTGACCAGCGCATGCTCGAGCCGCTTTGCAACCGGCCACTCGCGCCAGGCGAGGTCGCGCTCGCGCGCCTCCTTGCCGGCCGTCCCCCGGAACCGCTCGGCCAGCGTCAGCAGCCGCTCGGTGGCGTCGGGCCGGCGGTTCAGCACCACGTCCTCGCAGGCCGCGCGCAGCTCGGGCTCGATGCTGTCGTAGACCGCGAGCTGGCCGGCGTTCACGATCCCCATGTCCATCCCGGCGGCGATCGCGTGGTAGAGAAAGACCGCGTGCATCGCCTCGCGCACCGGCTCGTTGCCGCGGAAGGAGAAGCTGAGGTTCGAGACCCCGCCCGAGACATGCACGTGCGGCAGCGTGGCCTTGATCCGCCGCGTCGCCTCGATGAAGTCGACGCCGTAGTTGTTGTGCTCCTCGATCCCGGTCGCCACCGCGAAGATGTTGGGGTCGAAGACGATGTCCTCGGGCGGGAAGCCGACCTCCCCGGTCAGGAGCTCGTAGGCGCGGGTGCAGATCGCGACCTTGCGCGCCTCGGTGTCGGCCTGGCCCTCTTCGTCGAAGGCCATCACCACCACCGCGGCGCCGTAAGCCCGGCAGAGCCGCGCGTGGTGCAGGAAGGCCTCCTCGCCCTCCTTCATCGAGATCGAGTTGACGATCGGCTTGCCCTGCACGCACTTCAGCCCGGCCTCGATCACCTCCCACTTCGAGCTGTCGATCATCACCGGCACGCGGGCGATGTCGGGCTCGGCGGCGACGAGGTTGAGGAACTCGACCATCGCGGCCTGCGAGTCGATCAGCCCCTCGTCCATGTTGACGTCGATGACCTGCGCCCCGTTCTCCACCTGGTCGCGCGCCACCTCGAGCCCCGCCGGATAGTCGCCGGCGGTGATCAGCTTGCGGAAACGCGCCGAGCCGGTGACGTTGGTGCGCTCGCCGACGTTCACGAACGGGATCTCCGGCGTCAGCGTGAAGGGCTCGAGCCCGGCGAGCCGCATCGCCGGCGGCTTTTCCGGCACCGCGCGCGGCGGGAACTTCGCCACCGCCTCGGCGATGGCGCGAATGTGGTCGGGGCTGGTGCCGCAGCATCCCCCCACCACGTTGATCAGCCCCTCGCGTGCGAACTCCTCGAGCTGGCTCGCCATGAAGTCCGGGCCCTCGTCGTACTCCCCGAAGGCGTTCGGCAGCCCGGCGTTGGGATAGGCGCAGGTGAAGGTGTCGGCGACCCCGGAGATCTCGGCGAGATGCGCGCGCATCGCATCCGCCCCGAGGGCGCAGTTGAGCCCCACCGTGAACGGCCGCGCGTGCCGCACCGAGTGCCAGAAGGCGGTCGGCGTCTGCCCCGACAGCGTCCGCCCCGAGAGGTCGGTGATCGTGCCCGAGATCATCAGCGGCAGCCGCACGCCCTTCGCGGCGAAGATCTCCTCGCAGGCGAAGATCGCCGCCTTGGCGTTCAGCGTGTCGAAGATCGTCTCGATCAGGATCAGCTCGGCACCACCGTCGACCAGCCCGCTGAGCTGCTCGCCATAGGCCCGGCGCAGGTCGTCGAAACTCACCGCGCGGAAGCCCGGATTGTTGACGTCGGGCGAGATCGATGCCGTCCGGTTGGTCGGCCCCAGCGCGCCCGCGACGAACCGCCGCCGGCCGTCCTTCGCCTCGGCGCGTTCGGCTGCCCGCCGCACCAGCGCCGCCCCGGCGCGGTTCAGCTGGTAGACCAGCGCCTCGTTGCCGTAGTCGGCCTGCGCGATCGCAGTCGAGGAGAAGGTGTTGGTCTCGAGGATGTCCGCCCCCGCCATCGCGTAGCGGAAGTGGATGTCCTCGATCGCCTCGGGCTGGGTCAGGATCAGCAGGTCGTTGTTGCCCTGCTGCGGGTGCCCGTGCACCGCGCAGGCGCCGTGGCCGGTGAAGTCGTCCTCGCCGAGCCCGAGCCCCTGGATCTGCGTTCCCATCGCCCCGTCGAGGATCAGGATCCGCTCGCGCGCCGCCGCGGTCAGCGCGGTGAGCACGTCGGGACGGCGGCTGTCTTGCGGGGCTCGGTCGGTCATCATGGCGCCTCGGGTTCCTGCCCGGTCGGGCGCCGACAACATAGGCAGCCCGCCGGGGAAGGAAAACGGCAAACTCCCCCGCGGCGCCCGGCCCGGGCGGCCCGCTTCCCTTTCTCCGGCGCGATCGGGCACACTCGCCGCCGAGACCAAGCAAGGGAGCAAGCGCGATGCCCGAGGCCGGCCCCGGCGATCCCCGCGCCTTCCTGCGCGCCCTCTTCGACCGCGCGGTCGAGGTCGCCGATCCGATGCGCTGCGTCCCGGCGGCACTCCCGCCGAAGCCGCCGGGCCGGGTGGTGGTGGTCGGCGCCGGCAAGGCCTCGGCGCGGATGGCGGAAGCGGTCGAGGCGGTGTGGGGCCCGTGCGAGGGGCTGGTGATCACCCGCGACGGCTACGCCCGGCCGACGCGCGGCATCGAGATCGTCGAGGCGGCGCACCCGGTGCCTGACGCCCGCGGCCTCGCCGCCACCGCCCGGATGCTCGAGTTGCTGCGCGGACTGGGAGCGGAGGACTTCGTGCTGGCGCTGATCTCCGGCGGCGGATCGGCACTGATGATCGCCCCGGCAGGCGCCATGACCCTCGCCGAGAAGCGCGCGGTCAACGATGCGCTCCTCGCCTCCGGCGCCCCGATCGGAGCGATGAACATCGTCCGCAAGCACCTCAGCCGGGTGAAGGGCGGGCAGCTCGCCGCCGCGGCGTTTCCGGCGCGGATGCTGACGCTGATCATCTCCGACGTGCCGGGCGACGATCCGGCGCTGATCGCCTCGGGACCCACCGTCGGCGACGCGCTCGACCGCCGCCGACGCGCGCGAGGTTCTCGCGCGCTGGCGCATCCCGGTTCCCGCCTCGGTCGCGGCCACGCTGGCGGCGCCGACCGGCGTGCTGTCGCCGGACGCCCCGGCGCTGGCCCGGGTGGAGAACCGGGTGATCGCGGCGCCGTCGCAGTCGCTCGCCGCGGCCGCCGCGCGCGCCGAGGCCGCCGGCTGCGGCGTCCGCCTGCTCGGCGACGCACTCGAGGGCGAGGCGCGCGAACTCGCCGCGGCACAGGCGGCCCTCGCCCGCGAACTCCGCGCCGCGCTCGCGCCCGGAGACCGGCCGGTCGTGCTGCTCTCGGGCGGCGAATGCACGGTGACCCGGCGCGGCGACGGCATCGGCGGGCCGAACGCGGAATTCTGCCTCGCGCTCGCGCTGGCGCTCGACGGTGCGCCCGGCATCCACGCGCTGGCCTGCGACACCGACGGCGTCGACGGCGCCGCCGAGGTCGCCGGCGCGTTCGTCGGCCCGGCCACCCTCGCCCGCGCCCGCTCGCTCGGGCTCGACCCGATGGCGGCGCTCGATCGAAACGACGCGCACGGCTTTTTCGCCGCCCTCGGCGACCAGGTCGTGACCGGGCCGACGCTGACCAACGTCAACGACTTCCGGGCGATCCTGATCTCCGCCCGCTGACCCGCTGACCGCAAACGAAAAAGGCCGCCCCAAGGGGCGGCCCGATGCCATTTGCTGCCGCGGCTCGCGTCAGACGTCGTCGACGGCCTTCTTCACCGATTCCTTCGCGTCGCCCTCGGCCTGCTGCAGCTTGCCCTTGTTCTTCTGCAGGTTGCCATCGGCCTCCATTTCGGAGTCGTCCATCGCCTTGCCAGTGGCCTCGCGCACCTTGCCAGCGGCCTCGTTGGCGGTGCCCTTCACCTTGTCGGTGGTGCTGCCCATCGTGATGTCCTTCCTTGCAGTGGTTACGCACCAGTCAACTCGGCACGCGCAAATTCGTTGCGCCGCATTCCGGTCACGCCAGCGTGTATTCCGCGCGCAACCCGCCGGACCCGCGGCTCGCGGCGGCCCGCTGCGGGGCTTGCCGCCGAGCGGGTTTCCCCGCTAGACCGACCCCACGTCGATCAGAGACAGGCAGGCACGGAATGGCGCAGACGATCGATGTTGCCGAGGCGGATCTCGCGCAGCGGCTGCACGCCGTCCTGACCGAAGCCGGCGCGACCGACCCTTCCGCCGCTTCCGCCGTCCGGGCGATGATGCATGCCTCGCGGATCGGCGTCGACAGCCATGGCGCGCGCCTCGTGCCGCACTACGCGACCGTCCTCAGGAGCGGCCGCACCAACCGCAACCCGCACCTCCGGGTCGAGCGCCGCGGCGCCGCTGCCGCGGTCGTCGACGGTGACGACGGCCTCGGCCACCATGCCGCCTACCGCGCGATGGAGGAAGCCGTCGCCCTCGCGCGCGACGCCGGCGTCGGCGCCGTCGGCGTCGTGCGCTCCGAGCATTTCGGCGCCGCCGGCGCCTACGCCCGCGCCGCCGCCGACGCCGGGATGATCGGCTTTGCCACCACCAACGCCGATTCCGCGGTGGCGCTGCACGGCGGCGCCGTCCCGTTCCACGGCACCAACCCGCTCGCCTTCGCCGCCCCGAGCGGCGGCGAGCGGCCGTGGCTGCTCGACATGGCGACCTCCTCGATTCCGTTCAACCGGGTCTTTCTCTACCGCGTGCTCGGCACCCCGCTCCCCGAGGCGGTGGCCGCCGACGCCGGGGGCAACCCGACCCGCGACGCGAAGGCAACCGCGATGCTGCTGCCGCTCGGCGGCGCCTTCGGCTTCAAGGGCGCCGCCCTCGCCGGCCTCGCGACGATCCTCGCCGGCGTGCTGCAGGGCGCGACCCTCGACCATGCGATGATCCCGATGGTGGACGGCGCGGACATGACGACGCCGCGCGGCATGGGGCATTTCATGCTGGCGATCGATCCGGCCTTTTTCGGCGGCCAGGCCGTCTTCGCGGAGGGGATGCGCACCTATCTCGCGGCGCTGCGCGCCTCGACCGCCCGCCCGCGGGAAGAGGTGATGGCGCCCGGCGATCGCGAGTGGCGGGTCGAGGCGGAGCGCGCGCGCGACGGGATCCCGCTCGATCCCGAGACCGCGGCGTTCCTCGGCTTCGCGGTCGAGGCGTAAGGGAGAGAGCGATGGCGGCGGAGGGTTACGACTACATCGTGGTCGGCGGCGGCTCGAGCGGCTGCCTCGTCACCGCCCGGCTCGCCGAGGCGGGTGCGCGCGTGCTGCTGCTCGAGGCCGGCCCCGACGACCGCAACCCGCTGATCCGGATGCCCGCGGGCTACGTGAAGCTCCTCGGCGTCGAGAAGTACATGTGGTTCTACAAGTCGGTGCCGCAGGCGCATCTCGGCGGCCGCACCCCGATCGTGCCGCAGGGGCGCGTGCTCGGCGGCGGGTCGTCGGTCAACGCGATGGTCTACATCCGCGGCCAGGCGGAGGACTACGACCTCTGGGCCGAGCAAACCGGCGACGCGGGCTGGAGCTACGCCTCGCTCCTCCCCTACTTCACCGGCATGGAGGACAACGAGCGGCTCAACGACGCCTTCCACGGCATCGGCGGCCCCTGGCAGGTGTCCGACGAGCACCACACCTGCGAACTCACCCGCGCGTTCCTGCTCGCCGCGCAGGGCATCGGCCTGCCCTACAACCCCGACTTCAACGGCGCGAGCCAGCGCGGCGTCGGCACCTGGCAGATCACCGCCCGCGACGGCCGCCGCGTCTCGGCCGTCGGCGCCTTCCTGCGTCCCGCCCTCGCGACCGGCCGCATCACCCTCAGGACCGGCGCCCTGGTGCTGTCGCTCGTGATCGAGAACGGCCGCGCGGTCGGCGTGCGCTACCGCGAGGGCGGCGAGACCCGCGAGGCGCGCGCCGACACCGAGGTGGTGATGGCCGCCGGCGCGATCGCGACGCCGAAGATCCTCATGCTCTCGGGCATCGGCCCGGCCGAGCACCTCGCCAGCCTCGGGATCCCGACGCTGGTCGACCACCCCGGCGTCGGCGCCAACCTGCAGGACCACACCGAGACCCCGGTGGTGGCGCTCTGCAACGGCCCCTACGGCTACTTCGGCCACGACCGCGGCCTGCGGCAGATGCGCAACGGCATCGAGTACCTGGTGAACCGCAGCGGCCCGGTGGTCTCGAACGGGGTCGAGGCCGGCGCCTTCTTCGACCCCGACGACCTCGGCGGCCGACCCAAGATCCAGCAGTTCTGCGTGCCGAGCGTCTATCTCGACAAGGACGTCACCGACGTCACCACCGGGCCGGGCATCACCCTCAACTCCTGCGTCGAACGCCCGCGCTCGCGCGGCTCGATCCGGCTCGCCTCGGCCGATCCCGCCGAGCAGCCGCTGATCGACCCCAACTACCTCTCCGATCCCGAGGACCTGCGGCTCTCGATCGGCGGCCTGCGCCGGGCGCGCGAGATCCTGGCGCAGGCGCCGCTCGCCGGCATGATCGACCGCGAGATCCTGCCCGGCCCGCAGAAGCAGAGCGACGCGGATCTCGCCGCGCACGCCCGCCGCTTCGTCAAGACCGTCTACCACCCCTGCGGCACCTGCCGGATGGGGCGCGACGGCGACCCCGACGCCGTCGTCGCGACCGACCTGCGCCTCAACGGCGTCGAGGGCCTGCGGGTGGTCGACGCCTCGATCATCCCGACGATCATCAGCGGCAACACCAACGCCGCGGTGCTGGTGATCGCCGAGAAGGCCGCCGAATTCCTGCTCGGGCGAACGAAGAAGGCGCCGGCCGAACCCGCCCCCGCCATTCCCGCAGCCGTCTAGGAGGCCACCCGCGATGCCGCCGATGCGCCCGGATCCCGACCCGCGGATGCCCTACCAGCTGCCGATGCCGAAGGAGACGCTGCCCGACCTCGTCGTCGCGCCGGCCGTCCCCGAGGACGAGCGGATCTGGGTGCCGCAGGCCGAGGGCGTCGCCTTCCGCCCGCTCTGCCTCAACCGCTCGCAGGGCTACTGGATGAACCTGCTCCGCGTCCGCCGCGCCGGCGTCCTCTCGCGGCACCGCCACCCGCAGGCGGTGCACGGCCTCGTGCTCAAGGGCCGCTGGCACTACCTCGAGCACGACTGGGTGGCGACCGAGGGCGCCTATGTCTTCGAACCGCCCGGCGAGACGCATACCCTCGTCGTGCCGGAGGACGTCGAGGAGATGATCACCTACTTCCAGGTCAACGGCATCATGTACTACGTCGACGCCTGGGGCGAGCCGCTGGGCTTCGAGGACGTCTTCACCAAGATCGACCTCTGCCGCGCGCACTACGCGAGCGTCGGGCTCGGCGAAGACTATGTCGACCAGTTCATCCGCTGACCTCCCGGGCGCGCTCGACTGCCTGCGCCCGGACCTCTTCGCCGGGCGGCAGGTGCTCGTCACCGGCGGCACCTCGGGCATCGGCGCGGCGGTCGCCCGCGGCTTCGCCCGGCTCGGGGCCGCCGTGCTCGCGACCGGCGGCACCGAGAGCGAAGTGGCGGCGGCGCGTGCGGCGATGCCGGAGCTGCGCTTCGCGCACCTCGACGTGCGCGACGGCGCCACCGTCACCGAGCTCGTCGCCGCCCTGCCCCGGCTCGACCACCTGGTGAACTGCGCCGGCGTGATCCGCCGCGGCGCCGAGCACGACCCGGCGGTCTTCGCCGACGTCGTCGACATCAACCTGACCGGCGCGATGCGCAGCTGCACCGCCGCGCGGCCGCGGCTTGCCGAGACCGGCGGCACGATCGTCAACACCGCCTCGATGCTGTCCTTCTTCGGCGGCGGGCTGGTGCCGGGCTATTCCGCCTCCAAGGGCGGCGTGGCGCAGCTGACCAAGTCGCTCGCCATCGCCTTCGCCCAGGACGGCATCCGGGTGAACGCGGTCGCGCCGGGCTGGATCGCAACGCCGCTGACCCAGGCGCTGCGCGACGACCCGGCCCGCAACGCCCCGATCCTCGCCCGCACCCCGCTCGCCCGCTGGGGGGAGCCCGAGGAGGTGGCGGCGGCCGTGGTCTTCCTCGCCTCGCCGCTCGCAGGCTTCGTCACCGGCGCCGTCCTCGTCGTCGACGGCGGCTATCTCGTGACCTGAGGCTCCGGCACGGCGGACCGACGCCACACCGGCCACCCGCGCATGCCGAGCGGCGCGCAGGTCGTGCGGAGCGTAACGATCAAAGGGGAGCGAACCCCGGAGCCCGCCGGTCTCGATGCGAGGGCGACCTCCGACCCCGCTCGATCGGCAGTTGCCGACCGGCAGGATGGCGGCGTCGAGGCGGGTTGCCGCGACGCGCGCTTCGGGGCTTACTCGGCGGCGCGAACCGGCCTGCGGAGCTTCACCGGCTCGGGCGGCGCTTCGGCGCCGCCGACCCAGTCGTGCGTCGGCTCCATGCAGCTCCCGCGAATGTCGCCGCGGAACTCCGAGAGCACCTCGAGGCTGCAGGCGACCGCGGTCTGCAGCGGCGTCGGCGTCAGCAGATTGTCGAGGTAGGTGGTCTCGACGCTGTAGGGATGGCTCTCCCGCTCGAAGCGCGGGTTGTACTGGTTGCGGCTGATCTGGACGTCGAGGCCGAGCCGGTTGCCCTCGGTCTCGACGATCTCCGCGAGCTCGTTGATCGAGTAGACCTGCGGAGCGTTGTTGATCAGCCGGTGATGGCCTGCCGCGCCGGGGTCGGTCGCGAGGTTGACCAGCACGCGGATGGTGTCGTCGAGCACCATGATGCCCGAGGTCTGGGTGCCGCTGCCGTAGACGGTCAGGGGCGCGCCGCAGAGCGCCTGCGTCACGAAGCGGTTCAGCACCGTGCCGAGCACCTCGTCGTAGTCGAAGCGCGTGTGCAGGCGCGGATCGGCCAGCGTCCGCTCGGTCATCGCACCGAAGACGGTCGACTGCATCACGTCGGTGATCCGCAGCCCCCACTTGCGGCAGGCGAGGCCGGCGAAGTTGCCGTCGTTGATCTTGGTGATGTGGTAGAAGTCGTCGGCCGCGCGCGGGAACGGCGCCGGCACCGCCGAGACCTTGCCGTTGATCGAGATGTGCGCCTCGCCCTCGGGAATGTCGAGCCCGGGCTTGCAGTAGGCGCCGAAGCTGCCGAGCTTGACCAGGTGGCAGTCGGGTGCCCGCTCCTTCAGCAGCCAGATCAGGTTCAGGAACCCGACCTCGTTGTTGGTGATGGTCTCGACGCACTCGCGCAGGCCGAGCATCGAGTACGGCGCCGCGCGCTGATGCGCGAGATGGTAGACGACCTCGGGGGTGAGCTCCTCGAAGAGCGCGCTCATCTGGTTGGGGTCGGAGCAGTCGAGCTGCAGGAAGTGCAGGTTGTCGAAACCGAAGGCCTCGCCGTATGCCTCGATGCGCTCGGGCATGCTGCGGATCGGGAGCAGCGAACTCGCCCCGAGCTGCGCCGAATGCAGCCGGGTGAGGAAGTTGTCCACCACCAGCACGTCCTTGTCGGGATGTTGCGTCGCCAGCGCCAATGCCAGCGACCAGCCGATGTAACCATCGCCCCCGAATACAACAATCTCAGCCATCAGTTTTCTCCCAGCCCCGGAAGCCGAAACCGGCCTTCCCACTTATCGCTCCCCTGGGACCCTTCTGGCCCCGGGCGAGCGCCCCACTTGCCTTCAGTCTCGGACACCCCGGATACGCGGGGACCGCCCTGCTTTCCCTCTCCGACGGCCCGGCACACACCCTAGGCACCGTCGCGTCGTTCATCTCCCCTGCGCAGCACGCCGCGACCCCACCGGCGCGACACATCCATCAGCCCCGGCACACGCCCCGCTAGATCCGGACGCGCGCCGAACGCCAATGGCGAAATCCTCGCCCGCCGCAGGGTTCTGAAATCCCGTTGTTCGAGGGTATCGGCGCAGTGCACAAATCCCGCGATGCGCTGGTCGATCGACCAGGCCCCGCTTGCGCTCCGACATGTACGCCATACATACCCACCCGACCAGCCCACCCGATGTCGAACATTTATCATTGGACATCCAGTGCGGCTGCACAAGTCAACCCTGCTGTGCGGCTCGCGCGCCGCGCGCGGGCGATTGGCATCGATGTTGTCCAAAAACCTCGCAATCTCCCGCCATTGCGCCGTGGATCTGCATAAAAATTCGGAACGTTCGCCACACGCTAGACGAGCATGAGGCCGCCCCCGCGCGCCCGGCCGGTGAGATTCGTCGGGCTGCGGCAATTGGGCGCGCCTGTCCGGCCTTGACGAGCGGCCCTCCCGGCGATTCCACCCAAGCCTCCGGTTCGCCGGCGAATCCGCCGTCGCGATGCCGCAATGCAGCACCGGCGTCAGCCTTCGATCAATCCCCGCACCCGCGCCACCCCTTGCGCCACGAGGCCGGCGTCGCCGCGCGCCTCGACGTTCAGCCTGAGCAGCGGCTCGGTGTTCGACGCACGCAGGTTGAAGCGCCAGTTTGCGAAGGCGAGGCTCAGCCCGTCGCTCTCGTCCGCGCGACACCGCCTCGGGCTCCAGCGCCGCCCGGACCCGCGCCAGCGCCGCCGCCGGATCGCGCAGGCGGAAGTTGATCTCCCCCGACGAGGGAAAGGCCGCCATCCGCGCCGCGAGCATCTCCGCGAGGGAGCGGCTGCGCCGGCTCACCAGCTCGGCGATCAGCAGGAGCGGGATCATCCCGCTGTCGCAGGCCGCGAAGTCGCGGAAATAGTGATGCGCCGACATCTCGCCGCCGTAGACCGCTCCGGTGTCGCGCATCGCCTGCTTCAGGAAGACGTGGCCGGTGCGGGCCTGATGCGGCCGCCCGCCGGCGGCGGCGACCACGTCGCGCACGTTCCAGACCACGCGCGGGTCGTGCACGATCACCGCCCCCGGCGCCCGCGCGAGAAATGCCTCGGCCAGGAGGCCCACCACGTACTCGCCCGGCACGAAGCCCCCGCTCGCGTCGAAGAAGAAGCAGCGGTCGAAGTCGCCGTCCCAGGCGACGCCGAAATCCGCCCCCGCCGCCACCACTGCCGCCGCGGTCGCCGGCCGGTTCTCCGGCAGCAGCGGGTTCGGGATGCCGTTCGGAAAACCGCCGTCCGGCACATGGTTCAGGCGGACGAACGCGAGCGGCGCCCCGCGCGCCGCCAGCGCCGCAGCGATGGCGTCGAAGGTCGGGCCCGCCGCGCCGTTGCCGGCGTTGACCAGGATGCGCAACGGCCGCAGCGCCGCGACCTCCACGAACGAGAGCACCCGCGCGACATAGGCGTCGCGGGCGCCCGCCGCCGGACGCACCGACCCGCGCGGCCTGCGACCCCTTCCGTCCTCCGCTCCGCCCGTCGCTTCATCCATCTCGGCGAGGGCCCGGATCCGGGCAAGGCCGGTGGCGGAATCGAGCGGCGCCGACGCTCTGCCCACCAGCTTCATGCCGTTGTAGTCCATCGGATTGTGCGAGGCGGTCACCTCGATCCCGCCGTCCGTCCCGAAGTGGCTGGTGGCGAAATACATCTCCTCGGTGCCGCAGAGCCCGAGGTCGAGCACATCCGCGCCCGCCTCGGTGATCCCTTCGACCAGCGCCGCCATCAGCGCCGCCGAGGAGGCCCGGTTGTCGCGCCCGACCACCACCGTCCGCGCCGCGAGCGCCTGCACGAACGCCCGCCCGATCCGCCGCGCGACACGCTCGTCCAGCCCGTCGCCCAGCCGCCCGCGGACGTCGTAGGCCGTGAAGCAGCCGAGCGCCGGCATCACGCCCTCCTCGGCGCGGGTGGCGGGACGACGATCGCAACCCTCATCGCTCGGCACCCTCACGCCACGACAGGCCCGTCAACGCGGCCCCGGCAGGCGGCGCCCGCCTGCCGGCACCCTGCGCACAGATCGTTACCCGGTCCTTACCCGGATGTTGCGCCACCGGCATGCCGCCTCCGGCGCCCAGCGCTCGGCCCCCATCCTGGGATCGTTGTCGTGCACCTCGAAGCCGATATGCCCCTCGGTGCCGAGCAGCGCCAGCGTGCCCTCCGGGTCGAACGCCTCGCGCGGAAACCGCGCGGTGTCGATCTCGGCGACGAAGACGCCGTTGATCTCCGTGGTGATCCGCGGCAGCGCGCCGTGGACGGTGATCCGGAACGCATTCCAGTCGTTCCACTTCCAGGCTGCGAGGAACGCCTCCGCGCCGGCCGAGCGCGCCAGCAGCTTTCGCTTCGCGTCGGTGACCGGCTCGATCGTCGTGGCCGGATCCTCGATCCTGAGGCCGGTCGGCCGTCCGCCCGCATCGCGCTCGACGTCGACGTTGAAGTCGATGGCATGGAAGCGGCCGATGCCGTTGCCGTAGAAGCCGCCGATGTTTCCCGACTTCCGGTGGTCGAGCAGCACCTGGTAGCCCTGCGAGCCGAGCGGCGTCGCGCGCAGCATGATCCCGGTGTCGGCCGGCCAGTCCGGCCGCGCCTCGAAGCTCAGCTCGAAATCCCCGAAGGTCGCGTCGGTGAGGAGATACGCGCCGAGCCCGCTTCCCGGCGGATCCTGCCGGCCGCAGATCGCACCCTCCTCCACGCTCCACCGCCCGGTATGCGCGCGGATCCGCGCGGCGCTCTCCGCATCGAGCTCGGGCAAGGGCTCGCTCGGCCAGCGCGGCGCCGTGATCCGCGGCACCGCATGCCAGCCGCGCAGGGTCTCGCCGTCGAAGAGGCTGATCTCCACGTTTGTTCTCCTCCCTAGACCGCCGGCTGCGGCATCGTGCCGCCCGACGCCGGCGCCTCGGCGGCGGCCGCGAGCGTGCTCTCGCGGACGACGAGCCGCCCGCGCAGCAGCACCGCCTCGGCGGGCGGCAGCACCGTTCCGCCGTCGACGAGCTGCAGCAGCCGCGCCACCGAGCGCTGCGCCACGTCGTCCACGTCATTGTTGATGGTCGAGATCGGGGTGACGGCATAGCGCGCCGCCTCGTCGTCGTCGAAGCCGACGATGGCGAGGTCGTCCGGCACCCTCCGGCCGTTGAGCTTCGCCCAGCGCAACGCCCCGAGGGCCAGCACGTCGCTGCTCGCGAAGACCGCCGTCGGGCGTCCCGGCCCGGTCGTCAGCGCGTCCATCGCCGCCAGGCCGCCGCGGATCGAGTGATCCGGGCATTCGGCCACCAGCCCGGCCCCCGCCTCCAGCCCGGCAGCGGCCAGCGCGTCGAGATAGCCCGTGTACTTCTTGTTGGTCTCGTATTGCGGCGTGACCAGCGCCGCGATCCGCCGGTGCCCCAGCTCGATCAGGTGCCGCGTGGCGTCGTTGGCGCCGGCGTACTCGTCGATACCGACCGCGTCGATCCCGGACTCCTCGATTCCGACCAGCATCACGATCGGGAAGTTGCCGTCGCGCAGACGCTTGAGGTGCTCGAGCCGCCCGTGCCGCACCGGATAGATCAGCAGGCCGTCGACCATGCGGGCGCGGAACATCTCGATCGCCCGCAGCTCCGCCTCGAGGCTGCCGTTGGACGAGGCGAAGAGCACCCCGTAGCCCCGCGCCGCCAGCGTGCGCTGGATCGTCTCGGCGGTGGCAGTCAGGATCGGGTTGGTGATCTCGTGCAGGATCAGCCCGATGGTATGGCTGCGCCGCGACACCAGCGACTTCGCGATGTGGTTCGGAACGTAGTCGAGCTCCGCCGCCGCCTTCGCGATCTTCTCGCGGGCCGCGAGCGAGATGCGCGTGCTGCCGCGCAGCGCCAGCGACACCGTATTGGTGCCGTAGCCGGTCCGCTCGGCGATGTCCTTCAGCCGCGCCTTATGCTTCGCCATCTGAACTCCTCCGAACGGGCCCGCCCCCGGGCGGTGACCCCCGTTCGCGCGGCCGTCCCGGGCTTCCGCAGCTCGAAAACCCGCCTCGTCGGGCAAGAACGATCTTGCAGACTCGGTGCAGTAACGCTACTACGCAGTAACGCTACTACACAAGGGCCGAGCGGGCGAAGATCCCCCGGACCGCAGGGCGACCCGGGATGCTCCGGCCAAGGCCGGGCGTCCCCGCCAAGCTCTAAGAACAAGAAGCCGCAAGGAGGAACCGACGGATGAAGATCAGCAAGACACTGGGCGCCCTTGCCCTCCTGATGAGCTCGGCGGGGCTGGCGCCCGCCTTCGCCGAGGACACCACCATCCACCTGATGTCCTGGGAGCCGATGCAGGTCGAGGGCACCGACTGGTGGGACAAGATCACCCAGGGCTTCGAGGCGGCGCATCCCGGCGTCAAGATCGAGACGAACTTCGTTCCCTTCAACCAGTATCTGACCACGCTCGCCGCGATGACCGCCGGCGACTCGCTTCCCGACGTCTTCTACGGTCACGTCAAGGCGGCCGAGCTCGGCCGCGCCGGCCTCGCGGTCAACTACAAGGACGCGATGGACGCCGCGTTCCTCGATCAGTTCTATCCCGGGCCGCTCAAGCAGTTCACCTTCGACGGCGGCGACATCTACGCCCTGCCCTGGACCGCGCAGATCTTCGGCATCTTCCAGAACGACCGCATCATGAAGGAGCTCGGCCTCACCGCGCCGAACACCTGGGACGAGCTGATCGCGATGGCGCCGAAGATCCGCGAGGCCGGCCTCACCCCGCTCGCCTTCGGCAACCTCGCCCACAACGTCTGCCCCGATTTCTTTCTGCCGCTCGTCACCCAGTACGGCGGCGACGTCTACGCGCTGGACGACCTGACCGCCGAAGGCGTCAGCTGGGATTCCAAGCCCGTGGTCGATGCGCTGACCCTGCTGCAGAAGCTCGCCCAGGCCAAGGTCTTCCTCGACGGCGTCAACGGCATCGACGAGCGTCCGGCCTGGCAGATCGCCTACCAGGGCAAGGCCGCGATGCTCTACACCGGCTCCTGGGCGCCGGCGGTCTTCGAGGCCGAGGCCCCGCAGGACTGGGTCGACAACTACTCGGTGCACAAGGTGCCGGCGGTGACCGCCGACGGCGTCCACTACACCGGCGACGGCAGCGGCGAAGGCTGGGTGGTCAACGCCAAGAGCCCGGCCAAGGACATCACGCTCGAGTTCGTCAAGTACATGTTCTCGCCCGAGGTCTACGCCGCGCACATCGCCGGCCTCGGCGGCTTTCCCTCGATGCCGGCGGCGCTCGACCAGGTGAAGAACCCCAAGGTCCAGGAAATGGTCAAGTGGATGGACACCGACGGGGCGGACCACATCCTGTTCGGCGCCGGCAGCTGGGACGCGGTCTCCAACGTCTGCCAGGGCATCCTCGACGGCTCGATCGAGCCCGCCGCCGGGGCCAAGCAGATCCAGTCGGACGTCGAGGCGACCCGCGCCAAGGCGTCGAACTAGCCCGATCCTGCCCGGCCCCGCGCGGGGCCGGGCGCCTCCCCCGCATCGAGGCAGGCGGGCCGCGCCGGGCGGCCCGGCCGAGCCCGCATCAGTGAGGAGATCGCCCGTGACGCATGCGAGCCATCCCGACGGGGGTCTGTCGCAGACGCTGCGCCGCAACTGGCTCCCGATCGCCTTCCTCGCGCCGGCCGCGCTGGTGCTGCTGGTGTTCATGGCCGTGCCGATGGCCAACTCGATCATGCTGAGCTTCCGCTCGTGGAACGGCATGTCGGACCCGCACTGGGTCGGCTTCCGCAACTACCGCCTGATGCTCGGCGACCGCATCTTCCTGCTCGCCCTCGGCAACACCGCCTATTTCACCATCGCGACCGTGCTGCTGCAGTCGATCCTGCCGCTGCTCGTGGCGGCGCTCCTCAGTTCCGGCATCAAGGGCGGCGTCATCTTCCGCACCGCCTACTTCATGCCGGTGATCATCTCGCTCGCGATCAGCGGCCTCCTGTGGGCGATGATCTACGAGCCGAACTTCGGCATCCTCAATTCCTTCCTGCGCGCGATCGGCCTCGACAGCTGGACCCAGCTCTGGCTCGCCGACCGCCGGACGGTGATGCCGTCGATCATCGCCGTCTCGGTCTGGCAATCGCTCGGCTTCTACCTCGTGATCTACTACGCCGCGATGCAGAGCATCTCCACCGAGCTCTACGACGCCGCCAAGATGGACAACGCCGGCGCGATCCGCCGCTTCTGGCACGTCACCGTGCCCAGCCTGCGCCCGGTGATCGTCCTCGTCGTCGTGCTCAACACCATCAACGGCATCAAGGTCTTCGACCAGATCTGGGTGATGACCGCCGGCGGCCCGAACCACGCCAGCGAGACCCTCGGCACCTACCTCTACTCGACCTCTTTCGGCGCCATGGGCAGCTCCAATCCGCAGCTCGGCTACGCCACCGCCATCGCCATCGTGATCCTCGGCCTGAGCGCCCTCATCAGCGTCGTGCAGATCCGCATCGGCAAGCGCATGGAGGTCGAGCAGTGATCGCCCGCGTCGACGCCACTCGCATCGCCCGCGGCCAGGCGCGCGCCGTGCCGTCGGACTTCGGCCGCAGCCGCTTCCTGATGGTCTTCTCCAAGACCCTCGTCTACGTGACGCTGATCCTGATCATGATCGTCCAGGCCTTCCCGCTGGTCTGGATGGTCCTGACCTCGGTCAAGAACCAGCGCGAGGTCTTCTCCTCCTTCCTGCCGCAGCGGCTCGACTTCTCGAACTTCGTCCGCGTCTGGAAGGCGATCAACCTGCCGCAGCACCTGATGAACTCGCTCTACGTCACCACCCTCACCGTCGTCATCGTGGTGATCGTCGCGACGCTGGCCGGCTACGTCTTCGCCCGCTTCAACTTCCGCGGCAAGGACTGGCTCTTCTACATCTTCATCGCCGCGATGATGATCCCGGGCCAGGCGATCCTCATCCCGATGTTCCAGTTCCTCAAGGCGATCGGCCTCCTCAACACCCTCACCGGCCTCTCGCTCTCCTACCTCGGCGGCGCTGTCGCCTTCTCGATCTTCCTGATGCGCGCCTTCTTCGTGAGCCTGCCGCGCGAGCTCGGCGACGCCGCCAAGATGGACGGCGCCGGCGAATGGGGCGTCTTCCGCTACATCTACCTGCCGCTCGCCAAGCCCGGCATCGCCACCGTCGTCATCATCCAGTCGATGGGCATCTGGAACGAGTTCATGTTCTCCAACACCTTCATCTCCAGCCCCGGCTCCAAGACCATCCAGGCCGCGCTCTTCCAGGCCGTCGGCCGCTACTCGACCGACTACACCGCCCTCAGCTCCGGCCTGATGCTGGCGCTGATCCCGATCTTCACGATCTTTCTCATCCTGCAGAAGCAGTTCATCCAGGGACTGACTGCCGGCGCCGTAAAGGGCTGACAATGCTCACCACTCCCAGAGACCCCTCGATCAAGCCCGTCCGCATCGGCGCCTTCCCCGCCCAGCTCCCGCTCGGCTTCGGCGGCTCCTGGTTCGTCCCCTACTCCGCCCCCGGCGACGAGGACGCCCGCCTCCTCGGCGCCATGGAAGCGGCCTACGACGCCGGCATCCGCCACTTCGACACCGCCGGCGGCTACGGCAACGGCCACTCCGAGGAGATCTACGCCCGCTTCCTCGAAGGCCGCCGCGACGAGATCTTCCTCGCCTCGAAGTCGAACCCCGAGGACACCTCCGCCGCCGCGATGACCGCCGAGATCGACGCGAGCCTCAAGCGCCTCAAGACCGACTACATCGACCTCTACTACATCCACTGGCCCCGCTCGGGCCACGACATGCGCCCGCGCATGCAGGCGCTCGAAGCCGCCCGCGCCCAGGGCAAGATCCGCGCCACCGGCGTCAGCAACTTCTCGGTCGCGCTGATGCGCGAGGTCCAGGAGGCCGGCAAGATCGACGCCCACCAGCTCGGCTACAACCTGATCTGGCGCTACGCCGAGGACGACCTCATCCCGTTCTGCGCCGAGCACGACATCGCCGTCGTCACCTACAGCACCCTCGCGCACGGCATCCTCACCGGCAAGTTCGCCCGCGACCCCGACCTCCGCGAGGGCGACCAGCGCAACCGCATCCTCCCCTTCCGCGCCGACATCTGGCCGCACGTCCACGCCGGCGTCGAAAAGCTGAAGGCGATCGCGATGGATCTCGACCGCCCGCTGATGCACCTCGCGATCCGCTGGAACCTCCAGCGCCCCGGCATCACCTCGGTCGTCGTCGGCGCGCGCAACAAGGCGCAGGCCGAGGCCAACGCCCAGGCCCTCGCCGGCGCGATCCCGCCGGAGGTCTTCGACCGCATGACCGCGATCAGCGACGAGATCGTCCGCCACGTCCCCAACGAGGGCAACCTCTTCAACCACCATCCCTGAAGGCAACCGCATGACCAAGCTCGAACCGATCCGAGGCCTGGGCGACAAGGTTCTCGT
Organism: uncultured Alphaproteobacteria bacterium; assembly: GCA_963737485.1. Taxonomy (GTDB): domain Bacteria; phylum Pseudomonadota; class Alphaproteobacteria; order Rhodobacterales; family Rhodobacteraceae; genus Amaricoccus. The sequence goes on from CAVTSR010000016.1 coordinate 710,220, forward strand.
CCAGATCTGCCTCATCGTCGACGACGCCGACAAATACGCCAAGCGCTACTCCGAGCTCTTCGGCATCGACATCCCCGAGGTCCACGTCACCGACGGCTACTCCGAGACCGAAGCCGAATACTACGGCGAGCCCACCGAGGCGAAGGCGCGCATCTACCACTGGCACTTCGGCAACGTCGGCTTCGAGCTCTTGCAGCCGCTGGGCCCGAAGAGCGTCTGGCAGGACTGGCTCGACGAGCACGGCCCCTCCGTCCACCACGTCGCCTTCCGCGTCAGCGACAGCGAAGGCGTCTCGCGCGAGTTCGCCCGCCACAGCTTCCCGGTGACCCAGAAGGGCTTCTACACCGGCCGCCTCCCCAACGGCGGCCACACCGGCATGTACACCTACCTCGATACCGCGGGCTCGCTCGGCACCGTGATCGAGCTCCTCGAATCCTTCGACCCGAACGGAGACCCCCGCTGATGCCCGACCCCGTCCTCGAGCCCGAGCGGCTCTGCCAGGTCGGCTTCGTCGTCCACGACGTCGAGGCGACCGCCCGCAAGTACGCCGAGGCCTTCGGTTTCCCGATGCCGCCGATCATGCAGACCCCCGGCTACGACAAGGCGAAGACCACCGTCGGCGGCGAGCCCTCCGAGGCGACGGTGCGGCAGGCCTTCTTCCAGACCGGCCAGCTCGTCGTCGAGCTGATCGAGCCCGACGAGCACCCGAGCGCGTGGCGCGACTACCTCGACAAGCACGGCGAGGGCGTCCACCACATCGCCTTCCGGGTCAAGGACACCAAGGCCACCGAGGCGGCGCTCGCCGCGGAGGGCATCCCGGTGCTGCAGCAGGGCCTCTATGCCGACGGCAGCGGCATGTACACCTACCTCGACAGCGCCGCCCAGCTCGGCGTCATGCTCGAGCTCCTCGAAAACTTCCCGAAGAAATAACCGGAGACCCCTGCAATGAAAGCGATCGTCGGCCTCGGCCACGTGGCCCTCAAGGTGAAGGACATCGACCGCTCGATGGCCTTCTACAACGGCGTTCTCGGCTTTCCCGAGATGCTGCGGCTGCACCACGAAGACGGCAGCCTGTTCCTGATCTACCTCCGGGTCACGGACGAGCAGTACATCGAGCTCTTCCCCAACGCCGACAGCGACCAGGCGCCGGGGATCGACGCCAACGGCATGCATCACTTCTGCCTGACCGTCGACAAGCTCGAGCCGGTGGTCGAGGCGCTGATCGCCGCGGGCGGCAAGCCTTACGCCTGGGGCAAGACCGAGACCGGCGCCTCGGCGCTCTTGCCGGTGGAAAAGCCGGTGATCGGCAACGGCCTCGACGGCAACCGCCAGTCCTGGCTGCAGGACCCCGACGGCAACCGCATCGAACTGATGGAGATGGCGCCCGACTGCCTGCAGTACCAGGCGCTCCGCCGCCTCCAGTCCGAGACGGTCTGACCCCGGATGGCGCCATCCCGGCAACGCGCGACGCCCGCCGACGCGTCGCCGCTCGCGCGCCCGCGGTGCCGCGCCCTCCGCTCCGCGCGGCCGCGCTCCGGCAGGCGCCGGCCCGCTCCCCGTCCCTTCCCGCCCGTCGGGCAGGTTCCCTCCACCCCGAGCCTGGGGTGGGGGGAAGGGGGGGCGGGGTTGGCGCGCGCGAACGCGCGCGGGCAGAGCGACCCCGGAGCGCAACGGCGCTCCCCCCGCAAGCCTCCCGCACCCCGGCCCGCATCCCGGCCCGGCCATCGGAACCACCCGCGCTGAGACCTCACGGAGACCGCATGCACCGTATCGGCATTCTCGGCGCCGCAGGGATCGCCCCCCGCGCCATCATCGCCCCGACCGCGCGGCGCGACGACGTCGTCATCGCCGCGGTGGCCTCGCGCCGCCCGGCGGCCGCCGTCGCCTATGCCCACGAGCACAATATCCCGGTTGCCTATACCAGCTACGAAGCGCTGCTCGCCGATCCCACCACCGACCTCGTCTACAACGCGCTTCCGCCCGCCGGCCACGCGGAGTGGACGATCAAGGCGCTCGCCGCCGGCAAGCACGTGCTCTGCGAGAAGCCGATCGCGATGACCGCCGACGAGGCGCGCGCGATGGTCGCCGCCGCCGACGCCAGCGAGCGCGTGCTGATGGAGGCCTTCCACGACCGCTATCACCCGGCGTTCCTGCGGCTGCTCGCGCTGAAGCCCCGGCTCGGCGCCGTGCGTGCGCTTGAGGCCGAGTTCCGCGTCGACATCCCCTGGGATCCGAAGAACATCCGCTATGACCCGCTGCAGGGCGGCGGGGCGATGATGGATCTCGGCTGCTACCCGCTGCACTGGCTGCGCAGCTTCATGGGCGCCGAGCCCCAGGTCGTCTCCGCCTCGGCGCGGCTCTGCGAGCTCGGCTCGGACACCCGCATCGAGGCCGAGCTGCGCTTTCCCGGCGGCATTCCCGCGACCCTGCTTGCCGACATCCAGGACGGGCCGTTCCGCGGCCGCTTCCGGATCGAGGCCGCCAACGGCAGCGTCGAGCTCGACAACCCCTGCCTGCCGCACCTCGGCCACTCGTTCCGCGAGCGGATCGGCGGCGCGTCGCGCGAATACACCGTCGCCGGCGACACCACCTACGACTACCAGCTCGCCGCCTTCCTCGACGCGGTCGACGAGCGGCGCCACCCTGCCCACCGGCGGGGCCGACGCCATCGCGAACATGGCCGCGCTCGAGCGCATCTACGACCGCGCCGGCGTCCGGCGCCTGTTCAGCCCGACGTAAACCCGAGGGAACCATCATGGGCACCATCCAGCTCCGCGACGTCAGCAAGGCCTTCGGCGCCGCGACCGTCATCCCCCGGATCAACCTCGAGATCGAGGACGGCGAGTTCGTCGTCTTCGTCGGCCCCTCCGGCTGCGGCAAGACCACGCTCCTGCGGATGATCGCCGGCCTCGAGAACACCTCCGGCGGCACCATCCTGATCGACGGCCGCGACGTCACCTACGAGGTGCCGGCCAAGCGCCAGCTCGCGATGGTGTTCCAGTCCTACGCGCTCTATCCGCACATGACGGTCGAGAAGAACATCGCCTTCCCGCTGAAGATGGCCGGCGAGGAGAAGCCGACGATCCTGCGCAAGGTCGCCGAGGCCGCGCGCATCCTCAACCTCGGCAACTACGTCGCGCGCCGCCCCGGCCAGCTCTCCGGCGGCCAGCGCCAGCGGGTCGCGATCGGCCGCGCCATCGTGCGCCAGCCGGTCGCCTTCCTGTTCGACGAGCCGCTCTCGAACCTCGACGCCGCCCTCCGCGGCACCATGCGGCTCGAGATCCTCGAGCTGCACAACGACCTCGGCACCACGATGGTCTACGTCACCCACGACCAGGTCGAGGCGATGACGATGGCCGACAAGATCGTGGTGCTCAACGCCGGCAACATCGAGCAGGTCGGCTCGCCGCTCGAACTCTACCGCAACCCCGCGAACCTCTTCGTCGCCGGCTTCATCGGCAGCCCGCACATGAACTTCATCGAGGGCGCCGAGGCCGACAAGCGCGACGCCACCACCATCGGCATCCGCCCCGAGCATTTCACCGTCTCGACCACCCCGGTCCCCGGCGCCTGGAAAGGCGAGGTCAGCGTCGCCGAGCACCTCGGCGCCGACACCTTCGTCCACCTCAACGCCGGGCTGCTCGGCACCCTCAACGTCCGCACCGGCGGCGAGGTCGAGCTCGGCCACGGCGACACCGTCTGGCTTACCCCCGATCCCGCGCGCATCCACCGCTTCGACGCCGCCGGCCGCGCCATGCCTCGAGCGAGCTGAAACCGCCATACCGGATCCATACGCTTTCCATACGCCTTCCAGAACGCAAATCGAGAGCATTCCCGGCCACTTGGGCCACCTTCGTCAGACACGCGAGACGCCCACCATGCCCTCCCCCTACAAGATCGCCTTCCAGCTCTATACCTCGCGCAACTTCCCCCCGCTCGAGGACCAGCTCGCCGGCCTCGCCGAGCTCGGCTACGACGGCGTCGAGCCGTTCCTGCCCAACTACGGCGACGATCCCGCCCGCTTCCGCCGCCAGATCGACGCCGCCGGCCTCGCCTGCTTCGGCTTCCACCTCCCCTACGACGGCCTGATCGCCGATCCGCAGCGCTTCATCGACATCGCTGAAACGATCGGCTCCAACCTGCTGATCCCGCCATATCTTCCGCCCGAGGCCCGTCCCGCCGACGCCGAGGGCTGGCGCACCGTCGGCCGCAATCTCGCCAGGGCCGCCGAGGCGGTGAACGCCGCCGGCCTCCGCCTCGCCTGGCACAACCACGACTTCGAGTACCGCCCCCTCCCCGACGGCAGCCGCCCGATCGACCATCTCCTCGAAGCCGCCGGCCCCTCGGTCGGCTACGAGGTCGACTTCGCCTGGGTCACCCGCGGCGGCGGCGACCCCCTCGCCGAGCTCCGCCGCTACGGCTCCCGGATGACCGCGATCCAGGTCAAGGACACCCAGGCCCCCGGAACCACCGAGGAAGGCGGCTGGGCCGCCACCGGGGACGGCGTCGTCGACTGGCCCGCGCTCTACCCCCTCTTCGCCGCCACCCCCGCCGACCACCTCGTCGTCGAGCACGACGCGCCCGCCGACTGGCGCAACATCGCCAGGCGTTCGATCGACTACCTGCGCAAGCTGGCGGAAGAGAACGAGCCAGCCGCCTGATTTCATCGCCCCGCGCGCGTGCCCCCGGCACGCCCGCCCTCCTGCCGGCCGCCCGGACCCTTGCAAATTGCCCCGCCCGGGCGGAATGGTTGCCAACCGCAATCAGGGGCATGGCAAATGACGGACACCAACTCCCCCGGCACATCGGCCCTCGCCCCCTGGGACAACGAGACCGAAGCGCGGCTCCGCCGCCGCATCGACGAGAAGACCAAGCCCGTCGGCGCCCTCGGCCGCATCGAGGACCTCGCCGCGCAGATCGCGCGCACCCAGCGGCGCCTCGACCCGCGGATGCAGAGCTGCGAACTCACGATCTTCGCCGCCGACCACGGCATCGTCGCCGAAGGCGTCTCGGCCTATCCGCAGGTCGTCACCCGCCAGATGCTCCTCAACTTCCTCGACGGCAACGCCGCCGCCAACGTCTTCGCCCGCTCGGTCGGGGTCAGCGTCCGCGTCGTCGATGCCGGTGTCGCCGGGGACCCCGTCCGCCACCCCGACCTCCTCGCCCGCCGCATCGCTCCCGGAACCCGCAACTTCGCGGAATCCGCCGCCATGCGCCCCGAGGAACGCGACGCCGCGCTCGAGGCCGGCCGCGCCCTCGGCACCGACGGCGGCTGGGATGCGGTGTGTTTCGGCGAGATGGGCATCGGCAACACCTCCGCCGCCACGCTGCTCGCGCACAAGATCCTGGGCATTTCCCTCGATCATCTCGTCGGCCGCGGCACCGGCCTCGACGACGCGGCGCTGGCCCGCAAGCGCGAAATCCTCACCCGTGCCGCCGCACGCACCCCGGCCCGTCTCGCCGCGCGCGAGGCGCTGGCCGAGTACGGCGGCTTCGAGATCGCGATGATGGCCGGCGCCATGCTCGGCGCGGCCGCGAGCGGCCGCATCGTCATCGTCGACGGCTTCATCGCCGGCGCCGCCGCCCTGGTGGCGATGGCCGAAGCCCCGGAAAGCCGGGACGCGCTCGTCTTCGCCCATCGCTCCGCCGAGCGCGGCCACGCCGCGATGCTCGCCCATCTGCGCACCGAGCCGCTGCTCGACCTCGGCCTCCGCCTCGGCGAAGGCACCGGGGCGCTGCTCGCCTGGCCGCTGGTGCGTGCCGCCGCCGCGATGCTGACCGAGATGTCGAGCTTCGCCGACGCAGGGGTGAGCGGCCCGGCATGAATCCCCGGCTCCGCGAGGAAGCGCGCGCGCTGGCGCTCGCCTGGACCTTCCTGACCCGCGTGCCGCTTCCCGTCGCCCTGCGGGTGAGCCCGCAGGGACTGGTGGCCGCATCACGCTACCTGCCCCTGGTCGGCGCCCTGATCGGCGCCGTCGGGGCGGCGGTCCTTCTCCTCGCGGCGCAGGTCCTTCCGATGCCGCCGGCGGTCATCCTCTCGATCGCGGCGACCTGCCTGCTTACCGGCGCATTGCACGAGGACGGCCTCGCCGACACCTTCGACGGCCTCGGCGGCGGCGACACCGAGCACGCCCTGGCGATCATGCGCGACAGCCGCGTCGGCACCTACGGCGCCCTCGCCCTCGGGCTCACCGTCGCGACGAAGGCCTCGGCCCTCGCCGCGATGCCCCTCGCTCCGGCGGCCGTCGCCCTCGTCGCCGCGCATTCGACGAGCCGGCTTTCCGCGCTCGCCGTCATCGCCACGAGCACCTACGTGCGCTCGTCCGGCACGGGACGTTTCACCGCCGGCGGCCTGAGCCGCCGCGCGCTCGCCCTCGCCATCGCCACCGCGGCGGTCGTCCTGCTGCTCGCTGCCCTCTTCGTCGGACCCGGCGCGGTCCTCGCGGGCGCCGTCGGCCTTGCTGCCGGGCATCTCCTCTCCCGCGCGCTCTTCGAGCGGCGGCTCGGCGGCTACACCGGCGACTGCCTCGGCGCCACCCAGCAGCTGAGCGAGGTCGGCTTCTACCTCGGGGTCCTCGCTTGGCTCTGATCCTTGTCCGCCACACGCCGCCCGCCGCCGGCGAGGGCCGCTGCTACGGCCGCACCGACCTCCCGCCCGGCCCGGGACTGCGCGCCGGCGCGCGCGCGATCCTCCGTCGTCTGCCGCCCGTCGACCGCGTCGTCTCGAGCCCGCTCCTGCGCTGCCGCCGGCTTGCCGCCCTCCTCGCCGCTCGCCTGCGCGTGCCGCTGCGCCTCGATCCCGACCTGCGCGAGATCGACTTCGGCGCCTGGGAAGGCCTCGCCTGGGACACGGTCCCCCGCCGCGAGCTCGACGCCTGGGCCGCCGACTTCCTGCACGCCCGGCCCCACGGCGGCGAATCCGTGGCGATGCTGCTCGCGCGCACCCGCCGCGCGCTCCGCCGCGCCCGCGCCTCGGGGCCACGCACCCTCGCCGTCACCCACGCCGGCCCGATCCGCGCCGCGCTGCATGCCGCCGGCGGCGGCTCGGACGCCTGGCAGCGAACGGTCGGCTTCGGCGAAGTCGTCCGGCTCGACGGTGCCCGTCCACCGGCCCCGACGGTGCGCGCTCTCAGCCGGCCCCGGCGCAGGCGATCGTCGCCGGCCGCTTCGGCCAGCTGACAGCCAACTGCCTCCTCGGATGACCGCTCGTTCTTCGAGCGAAGCGGGCACTGCCCGCGAGTCCCGGCCCGACCGGGAACCGCCGTCGCTGCGCGGCCCCGCGCGATCACTCGCGCCGGAGCAGGTAGGTATCCATGATCCAGCCGTTCTCGGCACGCGCCCTGGCCCGCGCGGCGACGATGCGATCGGCGACCTCCGCCAGCGGGCCGGCGATCAGGATCTCGTTCGGCATGCCGAGATACGCGCCCCAGTAGATGCGGAGCCCGGCCGGATCGATCGCCGCGAAGGCGCATTCGCCATCGAGCAGCACCGCGACCGCGTCCGCCTCCGGCAGCGCCTCGCGCAGCCGGCGGCCGGTCGTGACCTCCACCGCGCCGCCGATCGCGTTGAGCGCCACCCCATGCCGCGCCGCCAGCACCTGCAGGCTGCTGATCCCCGGGATCACGCGCCGCACGAAGGCAAACCCGCCCTCCGCCAGCAGGTCGAGGATCCGCAGCGTGCTGTCGTAGAGCGACGGATCGCCCCAGACCAGCAGCGCCGCAACGCCCGTCTCCGGCTCGAGCAGCGCCCGGTAGCGTCCCGCGATCGCGCGGTGCCAGGCGTCGACCCCCTGCCGGTAGTCGCCGCCGGCGTCGCGCACCGGCATCTCGAACTCGACGACGCGGGTCGCGGGGTTCTCGAGGTAGCGCTCGCAGACCGCCCGGCGCAGCTCGGCGAGGTCGGCCTTCGCCGCCCCTTTGCGCGGCACGAGGACGAGATCGGCGCGGTTCAACTCCCGCACCGCCTCGTAGGTCACATGCTCGGGATTTCCGCTTCCGATGCCGATGACGAGGATCTCGCGCATGCGCCCTCAGTCGATCGCGATGGCATGGAAGAAGGTGCCGCTCACCCGCCCCCGCCGGCTGCCGGACGGCCCCAGCGACCGCCCCTGCCCGTCGAAGATCTCCGCCAGCGGCGCATCGTCCCCCGGCTCGGTCAGCCGGGCATAGTGGAACTCGTGGCCGCAGACGCTCTGCCCGGCCCGCCCGATCGGGGCGTCCGCGGCGAGCCTGGCCCGGCGATAGCCGAGATTCATCCGCCGCTGCGCAAAGCTCGTCACATGCCCCAGCAGCGCGGTCATCGGATGCGTCACGCCTTCGGCATCCTCGAGCGCCCTGCCGAGCACCATGAAGCCGCCGCACTCCCCATGCACCGTGCCGCGCTCGGCAAACCGCCGCAGCCCCTCCCGGAAACGCCCCGCGCCCGCGAGCCGCCCGGCGTGCAGCTCGGGATAACCGCCCGGCAGCCAGCAGGCATCGCAGCTCGGGTCCGGCCCCTCGTCCGCCAGCGGCGAGAAGGGCACGAGCTCCGCCCCTTCCGCCCGCCAGTGCCGCGCGACATGCGGATAGACGAAGCTGAACGCCGCATCGTCGGCGATCGCGATCCGCTGGCCCGGCGGCGCCAGCCGCCCCCCGGCCGCCTCCGACGGGATCACCGGCCGCTCGGCGAGGGCCAGGACCGCGTCGAGGTCGATTGCCCGCCTCCATCACGTCCGCCAGCCGCTCGATGAAGGCGTCGAGCGCCGCATGCTCGCGCGCCTGCACCAGCCCGAGATGGCGCTCCGGCAGGCCCATCGCCGGGTTGCGATGCACCGCCCCGACCACCGGCAGGCCGGTTTCCTCGATGGCGGCCCGGCAGAGCGCCTCGTGGCGCGCGCTCGCCACCTGGTTCAGCACCACCCCGGCGATCCGCACCCCCGGATCATGCGTGGCAAAGCCGCGCGCGATCGCGGCGGCGGTCTGCGACTGGCCGGACACGTCGAGCACCAGCAGCACCGGGATCCGGTAGCGCCGCGCCAGAATCCGACGCGGCACCGCTGCGCCCCGGCGCCGCCGGGATGCCGTCGAAGAGCCCCATCGCGCTCTCGATCACCAGGACGTCGGCCACCGCCTGCTCCGCCGCGAGGCTGTCGAGCAGCCCGGGCGGCATCGCCCAGCTGTCGAGGTTCACCCCCGGCGCGCCGGTCGCGGCCGCATGGAACCCCGGGTCGATGTAGTCCGGTCCGGACTTCGCCGCGCGCACCGCAAGCCCCCGACGCCGCAGCGCCCGCATCAGCCCGACGCTGACGCTGGTCTTGCCCGACCCCGAGCGCGCCGCCCCGACGATCACCGCCCGCGCGGTCACGCCGGGGCCTCCGCCAGCGCGAGCAGCTCGTCGCGCAGCGCCACGATCGCACCGACCACGATCAGCGCCGGCGCCCGGATCGCCTCCGCCGCGACGCGCGCGGCGATGCTTCCGAGATCCGCGACGACGATCCGCTCCTCGGGCGTGGTCGCCGAGGCGATGACCGCCGCCGGGGTCGCCGGCGCGAGCCCGCCCGCCATCAGCCGGGCGGCGATCTCCCCGATCGCGGCAAGCCCCATGTAGATCACGATCGGCTGCCCGGTCCGCGCCAGCGCCGCCCAGTCGAGGTCCTCCGCCGTGCCCGCCGCATGCCCGGTCGCGAGGATCAGCGCCTTGCTGACCCCGCGCCGCGTCGCGGGGATGCGCGCGTCGGCGAGCGCCCCGAACGCCGAGGTGACCCCGGGCAGGAAGCGGAACGGCACCCCCGCGCGCGCGAGCGCCAGCGCCTCGTCGCCCCCGCGCCCGAAGATGTTCGGGTCGCCCCCCTTCAGCCGCAGCACCCGCGCGCCGCCCCGGGCGAGCTCGATCAGCCGCGCGTTGATCGCCTCCTGCGGCGTCGACGGCTCGCCCCGGCGCTTGCCGACGTAGTGCAGGCTCGCCCCCGCCGCCGCGCGCAACGTGCTCGGATCGACCAGCGCGTCGTAGACCACCGCATCGGCCGCCGCGAGCGCCGCCACGACCTCGAGCGTCAGGCAGCCGAGGCTCCCCGGCCCGGCGCCCGCCAGCCAGACATGCCCCGGCTCGAAGGCCGGCAGCTCCGGCGCCAGCCGCCCGATGGCATCGCCCAGACTCATGCGCCCGCCCGCCCACGGAACCGCCGCTGGTAGCCCGCATCGTAGAGCGCGCTGTCGCGAAACCCTTCCGCCGCCAGTCCCGGACCGACGAAGATGATCGCCGTGCGATCGATCGGATCGGCGCTGAGCGCCGCCTCGATCGTCCCGAGCGTGCCGCGCACCACCCGCTCCGCCGGCCAGGACGCCCGCGCGACCACCGCGACCGGGCAGTCGGCACCGTAGAACGGGCTGAGCTCGCCGACCACGCGCGCCAGCGCATGCACCGCGAGATGGATCGCCAGCGTCGCCCCGGTCGCGGCGAACCGCGCCAGCGTCTCGCCCTCCGGCATCGCCGAAGCGCGTCCCGAAACCCGGGTCAGCACCAGGCTCTGCGCCACCTCCGGGATCGTCAGCTCGCGCCCGAGCGCCGCCGCCGCGGCCGCGAAGGCCGGCACCCCCGGTGTCAGCGTATAGGGGATGCCCCGCGCCTCGAGCCGCCGGACCTGCTCTGCGACCGCGCTCCAGATCGAGAGGTCGCCCGAATGCAGCCGCGCCACGTCCTGCCCGGCCGCATCGGCCGCGACATACGCCGCCTCGATCTCGTCGAGCGACATCGGCGCGGTATCGACCAGCCGCGCGCCCGGCGGGCAATGCGCCAGCAGCTCCGGCGGCACCACCGACCCCGCGTAGAGGCAGACCGGGCAGCGCGCGAGAAGATCGCGGCCGCGCACGGTGATGAGATCCGCCGCGCCCGGCCCGGCGCCGATGAAATGCACCGTCATGGCCGCGCCCCCGTCGCGAGCGCGCAGGTCACCCGTCCGACCACGAGGCGCGGCCCGAGCAGCCGCGCCCCCGGCCCCGCCGCCGCCAGCGCCGCCGCCTCCGAGGCCGAATCCGAGCCGGTCGCCGCCCGCGACGCCGGCGAGCGCGTCGAAAGCCGGGCATCCTCGGCCGGCGCCACCACGAGCAGCGGCAGCGCGAGGCGGCGGGCGGCTTCCGCGACCGCCGGCTCGTTGCGCTTGGCCGGCACCGTCGCGAGCCCGTCGAGCACCGCCACCGCGTGCCGGGCGCAGGCGGCCTCGATCGCCGCGAGCACCTCGGCCGCGGCGACGCCGCGGCGGCAACCGATCCCCGCCACCGTCACGGCTTCACCCAGGCCCATTGCGTCACCGGCATCGCGGGGCGCCAGCCGGTCATGCCGCCGACCGGCGCGGCGCGGGCGACCGCGATCGTCGTCAGCGTCCCGCCCAGCCGCGCGGCGGCGGCGAGGAGCAGCCCCTGCATCTCCAGCGTCACCGCATTCGCGACCAGCCGTCCGCCCGCGGGAAGCGCCGCGAGCGCGGCGTCGAGCACCCCGGGATCGCTGCCTCCGCCGCCGAGAAAGATCGCATCCGGCGCCGGCAGCCCCGCAAGCGCCTCCGGCGCCCTGCCTTCCGCCACCGCCAGCCCGGGCACCCCGAGCGCCGCGGCGTTGCGCCGGATCCGCGCCGCGCGCTCCGGCTCCGCCTCGACGGCGATCGCGCCGAGCGAGGGATGGCAGCGCATCCACTCGATCGCGACCGATCCCGCACCGGCACCGATGTCCCAGAGCCGCTGGCCCCGGCAGGGCGCGAGCGCCGCCAGGGTGACGGCGCGCACCTCGCGCTTGGTCAGCTGCCCGTCGTGCTCGAAAAGGTCGTCCCCGAGGCTGCCGAACGGCAGCACGCGCGCGGCCGCCTCCGCCGCCACCTCGACGCCGAGGACGTTGAGCGCGCCACATGCCCCGCCGGTGAACGCCGTTGCCGGACCGCTCCGCACCCGCTCGTCCCCGCCGCCGAGCGCCTCGAGCACATGCAGCCACGACCCCCCGAAGCCGTCCGCCACCAGGAGCCGGGCGATCTCCGCCGGCGCCTGCCCGTCGGAGGTGAGCGCGAGGATCCGCGTGCCGGGGTGGAGCAGCGTCCGGATCGCCGCGACCGGCCGGCCGTGCAGCGAGATCGCCTCGGTCTCCGCCAGCGGCCAGCCCAGCCGCGCCGCCGCCAGGCTGAACGCCGAGGGTGCCGGCACCACCGCCATCTCGCGCGGATCGACCCGCCGCGCCAGCGTGGCGCCGACGCCGTGCTGCATCGGATCGCCCGACGCCAGCACGCAGACCGGCCGCCCGCGCAGCGCGACCACCGCCACCATCGCGGCGTCGAAGGGGCTCTCCCAGGCCCGCGCCTCGCCGCGGATCAGCGGCGCCGCCAGCCGCAGATGCCGCCGCCCGCCGAACACCACCTCGGCCCCGGCGACCAGCCGCCGCGCGGTCGCGCCGAGCCCGTCGACGCCGTCCTCGCCGATGCCGACCACCGCCAGCCACTTCGCGTCTGTATCGGCGCGCACCGCTTCGCTAGAGGTAGGCATGCACGTGCTCGTTCTCGGCGGCACCGGCGAAGCCCGCGCCCTCGCCACGGCCCTGACCCGACGCCCGGGGACCGAGGTCACGCTGTCGCTCGCCGGCCGCACCGTCGCCCCGGTCCTGCCGGCCTGCGCCGTGCGCAGCGGCGGCTTCGGCGGCGCCGAAGGCCTCGCCGCATGGCTCCGGGCCAACGACGTCGCCACGCTGGTCGACGCCACCCACCCCTTCGCGCGCATCATCTCCGCCAACGCCGCCCGCGCCGCCGCCGCGACCGGCACCCCGCTCGTCGTCCTCGAACGGCCGCCCTGGCAGGCGGTGCCGGGCGATCGCTGGACCCGCGTTGCCGACATGGCCGCGGCCGCCGCCGCCCTCGGCCCGGCGCGCCGGCGGGTATTCCTCGCCATCGGCCGGCAGGAGGTCGCCGCCTTCCGCGCCGCGCCGCTTCACCACTACCTGCTGCGCAGCATCGAGCCGGTGCCGCCCGACCGGCTCCCGCCCCGCTGCACGACCCTTCTCGCCCGCGGCCCGTTCCCCGAGCCCGACGAGCGCGCGCTCCTGCTCGCGCATCGCATCGAGATCGTCGTCGCCAAGAACAGCGGCGGCACCGCAACCTACGGCAAGATCGGAGCGGCGCGCGGCCTCGGCCTCCCGGTGGTGCTGATCGACCGCTCCGCCCGCGGCGAGGCCGTGTCGAGCGTCGAGGCGGCGCTGGCGCGGATCGCTCATTTCGCCGCTCCCTCGGCGAAGCGCGGGGTGTAGACCAGCGGCCGCAGCGGCCCGCGCATCACGACACGCGTGGCCGGCGTGCCGACGATCACGCAGGTCGCCATGTCCGCCAGTCCGCTCACGGCCGCCCCCAGCGCCACCACCACGATCCGCTCGTCCGCCCGCCCGGCCGCGCGGCCGAAAACCACCGTCGTCGTCGCCGGCAGGATCTCGCGCAGCAGCTCGAACGCGCGCCCGAGCTGCCACGGCCGCGCCCGGCTGACCGGGTTGTAGAGCGCGAGCACGAAGCCCGCCCCCGCCGCCGCCCGCAGCCGCGCCTCGACCACCTCCCAGGGCTTGAGGTTGTCCGAAAGCGAGATCGCGCAGAAGTCGTGCCCGAGCGGCGCCCCGCAGCGCGCCGCCACCGCCAGCATCGCCGTCACCCCCGGCAGCACCGCGATCTCGAGCCGCCGCCAGTCCTCCGGGCCGTCGTCCACCGCCTCGCAGACCGCCGTCGCCATGGCGAACACCCCGGGGTCGCCGCCCGAGACCAGCACGACCTCCCGGCCGGCGGCCGCCAGCGTCAGCGCCGCCCGCGCCCGCGCCAGCTCCTCGCGGTTGTCGGACGGATGCGTCGCTTGCCCCGGCCCGAGCTCCAGCCGCGCGAGATACGGCGCATAGCCGAAGAGATCCGACGCCGCCGCGATCGCCGCCGCCGCTTCCGGCGTGAGCTGACCCGCCGACCCCGGCCCCAGCCCGACGACGCAAAGCCGCCCGCTCACGGCCGCCCCTCCCATCCCGGCACCAGCACGATCGAGAAATACGGCGCGAGGTCGTCCGCCTTCGCCGCGAGCGGCGTGGTCAGCGTCCGCTCCATCGTCCCGCGCTCGACATAGACCGCCCGCGCGAGCTTTCCCGCCGCGACAAGCGCCCGGCGGATCCGCGGCAGGTTGCGCCCGACCTTCATGATCACGCTCGCCGGGCTGTCGAGGAGCCGCCGGGTCAGCTCGCTCTCGGAGAGCGTGCCCGGCAGCACCGTCAGCACCTCGTCGCCCTGCACCAGCGGCAGCCCCGCCTGGCTCCAGCAGCCCGACATCGCGGTGATCCCGGGAACCACCTCCGCCGGCCAGCGCGGCGCGAGCCGCACGTGCAGGTGCATGTAGGATCCGTAGAACAGCGGATCGCCCTCGCTCAGCACCGCCACCGTCCGCCCCGCCGCGAGATGCGCCTCCACCGCCGCAGCCGCGCCCTCGAAGAACGCCGCGACCGCGTCGCCATAGGCCGCTTCGCGCAGCGGCAGCTCGGTCGTCACCGGATAGAACAGCGGCAGCTCGATCGCGTCCGCCCGCAGCAGGCCCTCGACGGTGGCGCGGGCATTGCCGCAGCGTCCGGCCTTGGCGAAATGCGCCACCACGTCGGCCGCCCCGAGCACCCGCACCGCCTTCAGCGTCAGAAGCTCCGGATCCCCCGGCCCGGTCCCGACCCCGATCAGCCGCCCGCTCATAGTCCGGCCCGCGCCAGCGCGTTGACCGCCGCCGCCGCCATCGCGCTGCCCCCCATCCGCCCCAGCACCACCGCATGCGGCAGGTCGGTCTCCGCCAGCGCCGCCTTCGACTCCGCCGCCCCGACGAAGCCCACCGGCATCCCGATCACCGCCGCCGGCCGCGGCGCGCCCGCCGCGATCATCGCCAGGAGATGGAACAGCGCCGTCGGCGCATTGCCCACCACGACCACCGCCCCGCCGATCCGCTCGCGCCAGAGCTCGAGCGCCGCCGCCGAGCGCGTCGTCCCGAGCGCCGAAGCGAGCGCCGGCGTGCGCGGATCGCGCAAGGTGCAGACCACCTCGTTCTCGGCCGGCAGCCGCGCCCGCGTCACCCCGTGCGCGACCATCTCGGCATCGCAGAGGATCGGCGCCCCGGCCCGAAGCGCGCCCCGCGCCGCGTCGACGAACCCCGGCGAGAAGCGGAACTGCGCCGCCGCCTCCACCAGCCCGCAGGCATGGATCATCCGCACCGCCACCTCCTCCTCCTCGGGCGTGAACCGCCCGAGATCCGCCTCGGCGCGGATGATGGCGAACGAGCGCGCATAGATCGCCTCTCCGTCCCGCAGGTAGTCGGGCGCGGTCATGCCCCGGCCTCCGCCAGGAGCCGCAGCCGCAGCGCCTCGGGAACCCCGACCCCGTCGCCGGTGACCACCGGCCCCTCGGCGGTCCCGAGCAGCGTGATCGCCGGCCCCGCGGGCTGCGCGCAGCGCTTCGCACAGCCCGACAGGTGCAGGCGCGCGCCGCCCTCGAGCCCCCCCGCCCCGGCGATCCTCGCCGCGATCGCGCGCGTCGCCAGCAGCCCCGACCGGCAGGCCGGCGCCCCGGCGCAGGCGACGACCGACAGCCGCGCATCGCCGGGGTCGGTGACGAACCCCAGCCGCGCCGCCGCCGCGGCCAGCCGCCGGTCCGCCGCGGCGGAAAGCCCCACCGCGACGAGCACGCGTCCCGGCGCCGGCCGAACCGCCACCGCGCCCTCCGCAGCCGCCGCGAGCGCCGCCAGCCGGCGGCTGTCCGCCTGCCCGAAGGGCAGCGCGATCCCACGCCCGAACCCGGCCCCGAGCGCAAAGCCCCCGACCGGAACCACCGCAGCCCGCGACGGCGCCGCGATCGCCACGGGCGCAAGCTCGAGATCGCGCGCCCGCCCTCCCTCCGCCGACAGCCGCCCGAGCAGCGCAAGCCCCGCCGCGACCGCCCCCTCGGCATCGAACCGCCCGAGCGCGCGCGCGGTCGCCGCGGTGCCCCCGGCCGCGACCAGCCACCCCTGCGCACCGGCGCTCAGCCGGAGATCGGCGGCGACCGCATCGAGGTGGAACCGCCCGCCGCCGTCGACCACCACCGAGACCTTGGGATGCAGCGGCCGCTCGAACCCGCGCAGCGCCGCCGCCAGCGGCCGCGGGTCGGCGGTCTCCGCCGGATCGAGCCCGGCGAGCGGCCCGGTCAGCACCACCGGCCCGGCGGGAACCGCGATCCCGGTCGCCTCGACCGCCGCCGCCAGCGCCGGCACCGTCTCCGGCCGCAGCCCGCGGATCTGCAGGCTGCCGCGCGCGGTCACCTCGATCAGCCCGTTCCCGAACCGCCCCGCCGCCCGCGCGAGCCCGGCGAGCTGCCCCGGCGTCAACCCCTCCGGCAGCGACAGGCGCACCAGCAGCCCGTCGCCGCTCGGCATCGGGGCCGCGAGCGACGGGCAGGCGCCGCGGCGAAACGGCGCCGTCATGCCGCGAGCTCCCGCGCCCGCGCCTCGGCGACGAGCCGCGCGAGATCGTCGTCCACCGCGTTCCGGCGCGGATGCCAGAGGCCGCGGCGCCGCGCCGCCGCGAAACGCTCGGCGATCGCCCGCGCCGCGGCCGGGTTCTCGTGCAGCAGGAACGCCCGCACCTCGGGATCGCCGAGATAGGCGTCATGCACCGCCTCGATCAGCGGCGCCGCCACCGCGTCGGTGGTCTCGGCGAAGCCGACCAGCCGGTCGACCGTCTCGGCAAGCTCCGCGGCGCCGCGCGGCCCGTGCCGCAGCTGGCCCGCGATGAAGCGCGGGTTGAGCGCGCGCGCCCGCACCACCCGCGTCACCGCCTCGGCAAGCGACCGCGCCCGCGGCCGCGCCGGGTCGGTGGCGTCGAGCACCACCAGATCCGCCGTGCCGCCCAGCGCCTCGACGGCCGCCGCGAAGCCGCCGACGAAGGCGACGTCGGCCGACCCCTCGAGGATGTCGCGCCCGGGATCGTCCTCGGGATGGATCAGCAGCTCCGCCGCCGCCACCCGCGCCGCGAAGGCCCCGGCCTCCGGCGGCCCCTTCGCCCTCGGCGCCGCCGAAGGCATGCGACCCCATCTCCAGGTAGGCCCGCCCCAGCTCCGCCCGCTCCCGCCAGTCCCCGCTCGCCAGCCGCTCCTCCGGCCCCGCGCCATAGGTCCCCGGCGCCGAGCCGAAGATCCGCTGCGGCCGCGGCCCGCCCGCGGCCAGCGGGTTCTCCGCCGCGCTCTCCTCGCGCGCCGCGACCGCCGCGACCGCGGCGTCGATGAGCGCGATCTGCGGCCCGAACATGTCGCGGAACAGACCCGAGATCCGCCAGGTCACGTCGACCCGCGGCCGTCCCACCGCCGCCGGCGGCAGCACCTCGATCCCCGTCACCCGCGCGGTCGCGTCGTCCCAGCGCGGCCGGCAGCCCATCAGCGCCAGTCCCTGCGCGATCGCCTCGCCGCCGGTCCTGAGGCTCGCGCTGCCCCAGAGGTCGATCAGCAGCGCCCGCGGCCAGTCGCCATGCTCCTGCACGTGCCGCCGCAGCACCTCGTCGGCCCCGGCCTTGCCGATCGCGAAGGCCGTCGGCGTCGGCAGCGTCCGCGGGTCGGCGGCATAGAGGTTGCGCCCGGTCGGAAGCACGTCCGTCCGCCCGCGCGCCGGCGCCCCCGCCGGCCCCGGCGCCACCCGCCGCCCGTCGAGCGCCGCCAAGAGCGCCGCCCGTTCCGCCGCCGCCGACGCCTCCCGCTCCGCCGCATCGCCGTCCGCCGCCCGACCGAAGACGTGCAGCCCGTCCTTGATCGCGAAGTCCTTCAGGTCGCAGAGCCAGGCGTCGATCCGCACCAGCGCCGCCTCCGGGTCGTCGGCCGCCCCGACTCCGGCCTCGCCCGCGAGCCCGGTCTCGCGCGCGCTCGCGACGATCAGCCCCGCCAGCCGGTCGCGCCGCCGCCGGTCGAGCCCGTCGGCCTGGGCATATTCGTCGACCAGCCGCTCGAGCTCCCGCTGCCCCTGCGACAGCCCCGCCCCGGTGAGCGGCGGCGTGAGATGCCCGAGCGTCACCGCCCCGATGCGCCGCTTGGCCTGCGCCGCCTCGCCCGGGTTCGAGACGATGAACGGATAGACCACCGGCAGCGCCCCCGCCACCACCTCGGGAAAGCACGCCTCGCTCAGCGCCACCGTCTTGCCCGGCAGCCACTCGAGCGTCCCGTGCGCGCCCACGTGCACGATGGCATGGCACCCGAGCGTCGCACGCAGCCACAGCCCGAAGGCGAGCAGCGCATGCCGCGGCGGCAACGCCGGATCGTGGTAGTCGGCGCGGCGGTCCGAACCCCGCCCCCGGTCCGGCGCCAGCGCCACCGTGACGTTGCCGAAGCGGGCGAAGCGGAACCCGAACGCCCCGTCGCGCGCCTCCGCCTCCGGCCCGCCCCAGGCGTCCTCGACCGCCCGGCGCGCCGCCTCCGGCACCGCCGCCGCCAGGCGGGCATAGTCCGCCAGCGGCAGCCCCGGCCGCTCGCGCACCAGGAGCCGCATCAGCTCGCGCGGAGTCTCGGGAATGCCCTCGACGCGATACCCCGCACCCTGCAGGTCGTGCAGCATCGCGAGCACGCTCGCCGGCACGTCGAGCCCGACCGCATAGCCGGTACGCCCGGCCGCCGCCGGATAGTCCGGGATGAGCACCGCCACCCGCCGCTCGGCCGCCGGGCTCGCCGCCAGCCGAAGCTGCGCCGCGATCCGCCGCGCCACCTGCGCGACCCGTCCCGGCTCCGGCCGGTTCCGCTGCAGGCTCAGCCCCAGCCGCTCGTCCCGGCCGCCCGCTTCCTTGAACGAGACCGCGCCCGCGAGGATCCGCCCGTCGAGCTCCGGCAGCACCACGTGCATCGCGAGATCGGCCGCGGCGAGCCCGCGCTGCCCCGCCGCCCAGGCCTCGCGCCGCGTCGTCGCCGGCACCACCTGCAGCACCGGCACCCCAAGCCGCTCGAAGAGCCCCGCCTCCTCGCCCGCCGCAAACGCCGTCGCGGTGACCAGCGCCGCCGGCGCCATCCGCCGCAGCGCCGGCTCGACGTCGGCCAGCACCGCCGCATCGCGCAGGCTCGGCACGAAGACCGGCACCGCCTCGATGCCCTCCGCGTCGAGCGCCGCCGCCAGCGCCGTCACCGGCGCATGATCGTTCGCAAGCAGCATCGAGCGATAGAAGAGCACCGGCACCACCGGCCGCCCGCTCGCTCCTGCCGCCCGTCCCGCCGCCGCCAGCGGCAGCACCCGCCCCTCGACCCAGAGCCCTGCCCGCGGCACCGGGCGTGCCGCCGGCGCCGCGCCGCCATGCCCCGCGAGCCGCGCCATCCGCGCGAGCAGCACGCCCATGTTCTCCGGCCCGCCTTCGCGGAAGCAGGCGAGGAGCGCCGCCTGCTCCTCCCGCGGCACCGTCGAGAGCGCCGCCAGCGCCGCGTCCTCCTCCCGGCACTCCCCCGGCAGCAGGGCCAGCGCCATCCCCCGCTCCCGCGCCGCCGCCGCCAGCCGGTCGCAGCCGTAGCTCCACCACTCGTAGCCTCCGAGCAGCCGCACCAGCACCACCCGCGCCTGCCCGGCCACCCGGTCCACCCAGAGGTCGACCGACATCGGATGCCGCAGATCCCGCAGCGCCGCCAGCCGCAGCTCCGGCAGCCCCGCCCCGCGCGACGCCGCGGCCAGCGCGCCCAAGTCGCTGTCCGAGAAGGACGCCGCCACCAGCTCGGCCGGCCGCTGCCCGAGATCGACCGGCTCGATCAGGTCGTCCAGCGTCGCGGTGGTGACGTTGAGGATATGCATCAGGCCGCGAGGATGCGCTCGACCGCCGCCCGATCCAAGCCCTTCAGCCCGATCACCACCAGCCGCGTCCGCCGCGCCTCGCCCTCGCCCCAGGGCCGGTCGTAGTGCAGGCTCACCCGCGGCCCCACCGCCTGCAAGAGCAGCCGCATCGGCTTGCCGACCACCTCGGCGAACCCCTTCACCCGCAACACGTCCGCGGCCTCCGCCGCCGCCCGGACCCGCTCGGCCAGCGCCTCGGGCGCCGCCACCGCCGGCAGCTCGACGACGAACGAATCGAAATCGTCGTGGTCGTGCTCGAGGAGCCCGTCGTGCAGCGTCCGCCGCCCGTCGATCGCGTCCTCGACCTGGAGCCCCTGCCCGAGCAGCACCGCGGGATCGACCCGGCCCTGTTCGCTCGCCACGATCTTCACCGCCCGCCCGAGGTGCCGCTCCACCCGCGCCCGCGCCGCCGCGCGCCCCGCGCCGTCGAGCAGATCCGCCTTCGAGAGCACGATGAGATCGGCGCAGGCCACCTGGTCGCCGAACACCTCCTCGACCGGGTCGTCGTGCTCGAGCGACGCATCCGCCGTCCGCTGCGCCTGCCAGCGCCTCCATGTCCTGCGCCACCCGCCCCGCCGCCAGCGCCGGCCCGTCGACGACCGCGATCACGCTGTCGACGGTCACCCGGCTCTTCACCCCCGGCCACTGGAACGCCTGCACCAGCGGCTTCGGCAGCGCCAGCCCGCTCGTCTCGATCAGGATGTGGTCGACCTTGGGCTCCCGGCTCAGGATCTGCTCCAGCGCCGGCACGAAGTCGTCCGCCACCGTGCAGCAGATGCAGCCGTTGGCGAGCTCGACGATATTCTCCTCCGGGCAGCTCTCGATCCCGCAGCCCTTGAGGATTTCCCCGTCGATCCCGACGTCGCCGAACTCGTTGACGAGGATCGCCAGCCGCCGCCCGCCGGCGTTCTCCAGGATATGCCGGATCAGCGTCGTCTTCCCCGCCCCGAGAAACCCGGTGACGACGGTGCACGGAACCCGTGCCGCAAGCTCGGTCATTTGAGATCCTTCAGGATGTCGGGATGCGGGATGCGGGCGACGAGCCCGCGCTTCAGGGCCTCGGGCCGCCCCCGCCACGGCAGGAGCCCGTCGTTCGATTCCCGGAAGAGCCGCGCCCCCGCGACCAGATCCGCCCCGCTCCCGGTCCCGAGCCCGCCGAACACGTACGCCCAGCACCCGGTCCGGAAGATCGCCGCCGAGAGCCCGCGCTTGCAGTTGCCGAGGCAGGCCACCTCGCGCACCGCCACCCCCGTCCCCCGCGCCGCCCGCCGCGCGTCGCCCGCGAGCAGGCTCCCCGGCCGCGGCACCGCCTCCGGCTCGGCCTCCCCGCGGCAGGACGAGCAGACGAGCACGCTCACCTCGTCCGCCGGCGCGGCCGCGCCCGCAGGCACCGCGAGAGGAACGACGGATCGCGTCGAACTGGTCAAAGCGCACTCCCTGCCCAGGTAGACCCGCCGGGCGGCCGGAACTCACGCGCGACGGCAGGTCTCCTGGCTCGCGGTCCCCGCGCCCCGGCCGCCTTCCCGGGGAGACCCCAGTGGCGCTCGGCCGGACGCTACCGCCTACAGTTGCGGGTACAGCTGCGGCCTTGCCTCGCGGCGCACCGCATTCCCTCTCCCCCTTCCGGGGTGACCGTCACGTCCGCAACTCCTACGGCCACCCCCGCCGGAGGTCAACGGCAGCCCGAAGCCCCCGAGAACCCCATTGCCCCCGCCCCGGTCTCCGCTATCCCTTGCTCCGCCCGGCCGAAGGAGAGTCCCCTGTCCCCCAACCCTCACCCTCGTCCTCGGCGGCGCCCGCTCGGGCAAGAGCCGCCACGCCGAGGCGCTCGTCACCGCCGCACCCCGCCCCCTGGCTCTACCTCGCGACCGCGCAGGCCCTCGACGCCGAGATGCGCGCCCGCATCGCCGCCCACCGCGCGCGCCGCGCCCCCGGCTGGGAAACCGTCGAGGTCCCGCTCGACCTCGCCCCCGCGCTGGCGCACGCCCCCGAAGGCCGCCCCGTCCTCGTCGACTGCCTCACCCTCTGGCTCTCGAACGTCCTTCTCGCCGGCGAGGAGCCCGAGGCCGCCACCGCCGCCCTCGCCCACGCCCTCGCCCGCCCCCGCGGCCCCTGGGTCGTGGTCTCGAACGAGACCGGCCTCGGCATCGTCCCCGACAACGCCCTCGCCCGCCGCTTCCGCGACGCGCAAGGCGTCCTCAACCAACGGGTGGCCGCCGCCGCCGACCGCGTTATCCTCACCGTCGCCGGCCTCCCCCTGAAGGTGAAGTGATGCCCGAGATCGACGACGCCGCCGCCGCCCGCCACCAGGCGAAGATGGCAAAGCGCAAGGCCGTCCAGGACGCCGAGGTCGCCGCCAAGCAGACCGAGAAGGGCCTCCTCATCGTCCACACCGGCCCCGGCAAGGGCAAGTCGACCGCCGCCTTCGGCCTCGCGCTGCGCATGCTCGGCCACGGCCGCCGCGTCGGCGTCGTGCAGTTCATCAAGGGCGCCTGGTCCACCGGCGAGCGCCCCGCCCTCGAGACCTTCGGCGACCGCGTCGCCTGGCATTCGATGGGCGAGGGCTTCACCTGGGAGACCCAGGACCTCCGCCGCGACATCGCCGCCGCCGAGCGCGCCTTCGCCAAGGCCGAGGAGCTGATGGCCGACGAGACCATCGCCCTCCTCGTCCTCGACGAGCTCAACATCGCGCTGCGCTACGACTACCTCGACCTCGCCCGCGTCCTCGCCACCCTCGCCGCCCGGCGTCCGGACCTCCACGTCGTCGTCACCGGCCGCAACGCCAAGCCCGATCTCGTCGCCGCCGCCGACCTCGTCACCGAGTTCGCCCAGACCCGCCACCACTTCGCCGCCGGCGTGAAGGCGCAGGAAGGCATCGAGTTCTGACGCCGGCGTCCCGTCACGGCACCAGCTCGACCTCGCCCGGCCGCCACGCCTTGCGTGAAGAACGGCTCGAGCGGCCCGTAAAGCCGCAGGCACGGGATGAAGCTCTTGCCGGGCATGGTCTGGATCCAGTTGCCGCGCTTCACGCCCTCGGGCTGGGTCGGCGAGAACCAGACCGTCGTGGTGCCGTCGGCGTCGGCCTCGGCCGCCGGCGACGGGTAGCTCTGGCTGCCGGCGCGCGGGTAGCGCTGCGGGGTATCGAGCATCGAGCGCGTCTGGTTGTCGTAGAGGATGAAGGACCAGAAGTTCTTGTACGGGATGTCCTTCGGCAGCGTCACCTTGTAGGTCTTGCCGCCGTCGAAGGGATGCTTGTCCGCATCGACGATCGTCCACAGGTACTGCGAGCCGATGCCGGGCACGCGCATCGCCATGCCCGGGCGTGATGCCGGTGACGCCGTAGAAGAACGACGTGCGCGAGTTGAGCAGGCGGTAGCCGGTGGGCGGGAAGGGCTTGGCGCCCTCGGGGGTGATCTCCGGGATCGGCGTCTCGAACTCGTAGCCGCTGACGAACAGCTGGTTCACCCATCCCGAGCCGGGATAGTAGTACCAGTCCGCGGCGCGCGGCGCCATGAACAGGGTGCGCGAGGTGGCGTTGGCGAGCGCCACGGCCTCGGTGAGGATCTTCTTCATCCGCGCATCCGGCGCGAAGGGCTTGCCCTTGACGATGCCGATGGCGGCGATCGGGCCCATCAGCTCGGGGTCGAGCGCCGTCGCCGGCTCCTGCTGCACCACCTCGTTCAGCCACTCGTAATAGGAGTAGTCGTTGGGCGGGATCGTGTTCATCACCTTGCCGCTGCCTTCGTGGAACACGGTCGGCGGCGGCGGGGTGATCGGGCCGAGCTTGGTCTTGCCGGCGAGGAACTCGGCAACGGGCGTGCCGTAGCCGCCGGCCTGGTAGGGATAGACCTTCAGCGTCTTCTTGATCTGTTCGACCACCGGCTTGGGGTCGTTGTTCTCCATGAACGCGCGCGCGAACCAGATGACGAAGTTGGTCCGGGCGCGGGCCACGAAGTAGCCGCCCTCGGGCACCTTGCCCTCGTAGCCGGGCGGCAGGATCAGGTACTTCCCTCCCTCGCCGCGATCGGCGCCCGGGGCCCCGAGGTCGATGACCCAGCGGAACCACTGGTCGTCGATGGCGCCCAGCATCGTCGGGGCCGACCTCCAGCACCATCGGCCCCTTGGAGAGGTCGAGCATGCCCAGCGTATAGATCGTGTCCGCGTTGGCCGTCAGGAACAGCGAGCTGGCGTCCATCAGGTCGGAAAAGATCAGGACTTCGTTGTCCTTCACCCCGACGCTCTGAAATCCCTTGTGAAGCGCCGCGATGCTGACGCCCTGGAAGGTGTTCACGAACGCCTCGAAGGCATGGGTGAAGTCGAGGTTGTCGTAGACCTTGGCGACGGTCTCCTTGCTCGGCATCCCGTCCTTGAAGTCGAGCGTGCCGATGCGCGTCTCGACCTTGTCCGGCGTCAGGATCGACGCCGGCGGCATCGCCGTCTGCGCCCCCGCCCCGATCGTGCCGGCGAGCAAAGTCGATGCCGCGAGGACCATCCTCAGTCCGCGCTGCCTCATCTGGATCGGTCTCATTCGGTCGGCCCTTCTTGGTTCCCCGGGGCTCGTTATTCGCGGCCCGCGGCTCCGGTACAAGACCTTCGCCGATCCCGCCGCCTCCCGGAGGCGCCCAGAGCAAAGTCCCGACCCGCCGCCACGACCGCCGATACCAAGCCTCTGCCGCCCGCGGGAACGGCACCCGAAGCCGCCCTCACGCCCCGCCCCGCCGGCCCAGGCCCGCCCGGCCGGCCACCCGCGTCGACCGGTTCCGTCCCGCCTGCCCATCCGGAACGTCCCCCCCGACGGCACGCCCCGCCGGATTTGACCGTCGGCAAATCCGGCCGCGGCCGCCCATGCGAGGGGCGATCGCGTTCCCGCATCCGCCTGGGCCGGCTGCGCACGGATGCAGCCCTCCGATCCAGGCCGCACCCCCCTTCGCCTCCGCGCTCGCGCGCTCCGCCGAAGGGCCTGGCCGAAGCCATGTTTCGGCTCGTCGGGCCGCGACGGCGGGCCGAGGCCCGCTTCCGTTGCAAAGGTCGGCTGTCGGCCCGAAGCCGACGTTCGCCGCAGGTGTCGAGACGGTCCGCTTCTGCGCTCAAGGCGCCCTTCACGGTTGTCGCGGCTCGCGAAGAATGGCACGCTCCGGCGCGCCAGCCCGTCAAACCCCGGCGGACGGCGCAGGGGAAACGAAGAATGAAGACGCGGCTCTTTCTCGCCTTAATCACCGCCACGTGCAGTTCGGTGTTTCCAGCCATTGCCCAGCAGCAGGCCACCGGCACGTCCGGCGCCCCGAACGCGACCACGACCATCGACGGCCAATCGCTGCCGGCCGAGGCGCCACCCTTCGGCGGGGTCATCAACCTCGATGCCGCCAGTTCGACGCCCTGGTGGCCACCGACGGTCGTGCCGCCGAAGGGCGCGCCGAACGTGCTCCTGATCATGACCGACGACGCCGGTTACGGCGTATCCGGCACCTTCGGCGGCGTAATCCCGACACCGACCCTCGACCAGATCGCCGCCGACGGACTGCGCTTCACCCAGTTTCATTCGACCGCGCTCTGCTCGCCGACCCGCGCCGCGCTGCTGACCGGGCGCAACCATCACTCGGCAGGCTTCGGGGTGATCGCCGAGCAGTCGACCGGCTTTCCCGGCTACGACGGGATCATCGGGCTCGACAACGCGACCGTCGGCGAGATCATGAAGGAGCACGGCTATGCCACCTCGTGGTTCGGCAAGAACCACAATACGCCGACCTCCGCCTATTCCGCCGCCGGGCCGTTCGACCAGTGGCCCTCGGGCATGGGCTTCGACTATTTCTACGGCTTCATGGGCGGCGAGACCGACCAGTGGACGCCGTGGCTGTTCCGTGACCACACCCAGATTTTCCCCTGGCTCGACCAGCCCGGCTATAACCTGACCACCGGCATGGCCGACGACGCGATCGACTATCTGCGCCAGACCGACGCCGCGGCGCCCGACAAGCCGTTCCTGCTCTACTATGCCCCGGGCGGCACCCACGCCCCGCACCAGCCGACGCCGGAGTGGAGCGCCAAGTTCAAGGGCAAGTTCGACATGGGCTGGAACGCCATGCGCGACGAGATCTTCGCCAACCAGAAGCGGCTCGGGGTGATCCCGGAGAGCACCAAGCTGACGCCCTGGCCAGACGACCTGCCGAAATGGGACACGCTCGACGCCGACAGCGAAGAAGCTCTTCGCCCGCCAGGCCGAGGTCTTCGCCGGCTACGTCGCCTACACCGACAACGAGATCGGCCGGGTGATCGACGAGGTGCGCCGCCAGGGCAAGCTCGACAACACCTGATCATCTACATCGAGGGCGACAACGGCACCAGCGCCGAGGGCTCGACGCTCGGCACGCCGTTCGACCTCGCGGCGATCCAGGGCATCGACGTGCCGGTCGCCGAGCAGTTGAAGTTCTACGACCAGTGGGGCGATCCCACGACGCAGCCGCACATGTCGGTGGCCTGGTCCTGGGCCTTCGACACGCCGTTCAAGTGGACCAAGCAGATCGCCTCCTACTTCGGGGGCACGCGGCAGGGGATGGCGATGTCCTGGCCTGGCCACATCACCGACAAGGGCGGCGTGCGCAGCCAGTTCCACCACATGATCGACATCGTGCCGACGATCCTCGAGGCGACCGGAATCGAGGCGCCACAGATGGTCAACGGCATTCCGCAGAAGCCGATCGAAGGCGTCAGCATGGCCTATACCTGGCCGAAGGAGAACGCCGACGTCGCCTCGCACCGCGAGACGCAGTATTTCGAGATGTTCGGCCAGCGCGCGCTCTATCACGACGGATGGATCGCCGCGACCAACCCGACGGCGGGGCCGTGGCTGATGGGGCTGGGCAAGCTGCCCGACGTGCTCGATGGCTACACCTGGTCGCTCTACGATCTGACCAAGGACTTTTCGGAGAACGACGACCTCGCTGCCAAGGAGCCGGCCAAACTCAAGGAACTGCAGGACCTGTTCCTGGTCGAGGCTGCGAAATACAACGTGCTTCCGCTGGACAACTCGGTCGCAACGCGTTTGCTCGCGCCGCGGCCAAGCGCAACCGCCGGTCGCGACAGCTTCACCTACACGGGGTAATGTCGGGCCTGCCGCCGTCGGCCGCGCCGGACATCCTGACCCGCTCGTTCAAGATCAGCGCCGACGTCGAGGTGCCGGAAGGCGGCGGCGACGGCATGCTCAACACGCTGGGCGGGCGGTTCGGCGGCTACGGATTCTACCTGCTCGGCGGCAAGCCGGTGTTCGTCTACAACCTCCTGGCGCTCGAACGCTTCCGCTGGGAAGGCAAGGACGCGCTGACCCCCGGCAAGCACACGCTCGTCTTCGATTTCACCTACAACGGGCCGGGGGCCGGCAAGGGCGGCCACGGCGTCCTGAGCGTCGATGGCACGACCGTCGCCGACCAGACCATCCCGCACACCATCCCGTTTCTGACGACGATCGACGAATCCTTCGATGTCGGGATCGATACCCGCACCGGCGTCGATGACGAGTACTAAACTCCCCTTCGCCTTCACGGGCACGCTCGACCAGCTGACCGTCAACGTCGGAGCGCCGCAATTGTAGAGCAAACACCGTCGCGGCTGCGCGGTCTTCCGCAGGGCTTCCTCGGTGTAACGCGGGCACTGAGGCGGCATGCCACTACCAATCGGTGGATGGTCGCCGCCCCGGCCGCAAAGTGCCCGGGAGCGGCAATTCGGCAGGCGCGACGTGAATGGCGGCTTCCCGCCCTTCGCGCCCTAAAGAAGCCCGACTCCCAATGACTGTTAGTGGCGCACAAAGCCCTCAGCGCGGACGGGAACCTCATCCGAAGCCACCAAGGTCAACAACCCCCCGAACGGTCGGAGACGACCGACCCGAGCTATCGCCCCCCACCCCCCGCTATATGCTCGCCCCGCGAAGCGGACGGAGGCGACCATGCACCACAAGCGCGGCAAGGCCCGCAACGCCCGGGCCGGCTGCAGGCCCGGCAGGCCGCGGAAGCCGACCGGCTTCCGCACCGGCCGCCCCGCCGGCGAGACCGTTCGCCGACCAGCGCCGCCGTTCCGCCACCACCCAGGCGGCCCGGCATGCCTGAGGCCGCGGCCCGAACGGCCCCGCCCCGCAGCGCGCCCCCGCCGTTAACCCGTGGCACTTCCGCGCCCGCCAGGTACCTGCGATGTGCATGCATTGTACATGAGATGTACATTCAACCAGACGCCGTTAACCCTTGACCCCGCAGCGAAACCCCGCCCCCGCCCTGATGTTCCAGGGCACCGGCTCCGACGTCGGCAAATCCCTGATCGTCGCCGGCCTCGCCCGCGCCTTCACCCTCCGCGGCCTCCGCGTCCGCCCGTTCAAGCCGCAGAACATGTCGAACAACGCCGCCGTCACCCCCGACGGCGGCGAGATCGGCCGCGCCCAGGCGCTGCAGGCCCGCGCCGCCCGCATCCCCTTGTCCGTCCACATGAATCCGGTCCTGCTCAAGCCCCAGTCCGAGACCGGCGCCCAGGTCGTCGTCCACGGCCGCGTCCTCACCACCGCCACCGCCAGGGCCTACCAGGCCCTGAAACCCACCCTCCTCCCCGCCGTCCTCGACAGCTTCGCCCGCCTGCGCTCGCAAGCCGACCTCGTCCTCGTCGAAGGCGCCGGCAGCGCCTCCGAGGTCAACCTCCGCGAAAACGACATCGCCAACATGGGCTTCGCCCGCGCCACCTCCACCCCCGTCGTCCTCATCGGCGACATCGACCGCGGCGGCGTCATCGCCAGCCTCGTCGGCACGCAGGCCGTCCTCGACCCCGCCGACGCCGCGCTGATAAAAGCCTTCATCGTCAACCGCTTCCGCGGCGACCCCGCCCTCTTCCGCGACGGCATGTCGCTCATCGCCGCCCGCACCGGCTGGCACCCCGCGGGCCTCGTCCCCTTCTTCGAACCCGCCCGCCGCCTCCCCGCCGAGGACGCCCTCGCCCTCTCCCGCGACCTCCCGGCCCGCACCGGCGGCCGCCTGCGCATCGCCGTCCCCATCCTGCCCCACATCGCCAATTTCGACGACCTCGACCCGCTCGAGGCCGAACCCGACGTCGACCTCGTCCGCGTCCACCCGGGCGGGGCGCTCCCCGGCGACGCCGACCTCGTCCTCCTTCCAGGCTCGAAGTCCACCCTCGCCGACCTCCGCGCCCTGCGCGCAGCCGGCTTCGACATCGACATCGCCGCTCATCGCCGCCGTGGCGGCGCCATCCTCGGCATCTGCGGCGGCTACCAGATGCTGGGGCGCACCATCTCCGACCCCCAAGGAGTCGAAGGCCCGCCCGGCTCGCTCCCCGGACTCGGGCTCCTCGACGTCGGCACCACGCTCTCCGCCACCAAGCGCCTGTTGCCCGTCGAAGGCCGCACCGCCGACGGCCACCCTTTCGCAGGCTACGAAATGCACATGGGCGAGACCTCCGGCCCCGACCGGGAGCGGCCCTTCGCCTATCTCCCCGACGGCCCCGACGGCGCCGCCTCCGCCGACGGCCGCGTGCAGGGCACCTACGTGCACGGGCTCTTCGCCGACGACGCCCAGCGCGCCGCCTGGCTCACCCGTTTCGGCGCCGCCGCCTCCGGCGCGAGCTACGAGGACGGCGTCGAGGAGACCCTCGACGCGCTCGCCCGCCACCTCGAGGCGCATCTCGACCTCGATACGCTCCTCACGCTCGCCAGATGACGAGGCCAACCAGCGCGAGCAAGCCGATCAGCAGCGCATCCGCGATCCAGTAGAGCCGGAGCGCGCGGCGGATGTCGGCCGCGCCGAGCTCCCGTCGCCCACCCGTGCCCATCACCGCGTCCTCGACCAGCACCCCGCCGTAGCGCCGCGGCCCCGCCAGCGCGAACCCGAGCGCGCCCGCCATCGCCGCCTCCGGCCAGCCGGCGTTCGGCGAGCGATGTCGCGGCGCATCGTGCCGAACCGCCCGCCACGCCCCGCCCGGCGAGGCCCCCGGCATCAACCACGCCGCCCCGACCAGCAGCAGCGCGCTCAGCCGCGAGGCCGGGAGGTTGACGAGGTCGTCGAGCCGAGCCGCCGCCCAGCCAAAGGCGCGGTAGCGTTCCGACCGGTGCCCGATCATGCTGTCGGCGGTGTTGACCGCCTTGTAGGCCGCGGCACCGGGCAATCCGCCGACCCAGAGCCAGAACACCGGCGCCACGACCCCGTCGGAGAAATTTTCTGCAAGGCTCTCGATGGCGGCTCGTGCGACCCCCGCCGCATCGAGGCTCTCGGGGTCCCGCCCGACGATCCGCGCCACCGCCGTCCTCGCGGCCGCGAGCCCCCGCTCTTCCATTTCCTCCGCCACGTCCGCGACGTGCCGGGAGAGGCTCCGCTGCGCGAGCAACGTTCCGGCCAGGATCGCCGCGACGCCCGTACCCAGCCAACCAGGCAGCAGCCGCTGCACCAGAAGCCCGGAACCGGCACTCACGACAAGCAGCAGACCGAGACCGAGGACGCCCGCGATCCTCCGGCGTGCGTCCGACCCTGCATTCAGCCTCCGTTCGAGCACCGCGATCAGGCGGCCCAGCCAGCTCACCGGATGTCCGATCGCCCGGTAAAGCCAGGCCGGATATCCCAAAACCAGCTCCGAGATCATCGCCAACAGCGCCAAGGGACCCAGCACTCGCGGCAGCGCCTCCCAAGGTCGCACCATGCGCGTTTCGATGATGCGACGCCGATCGGCCGATCTCAAGCGACCCCGGCATCGCTTCTTGCTGCATCGGTCGCTTGACAGGCCCTCAGGCGCGGCTCATCGTCCGCGGCACGAAGGGTGGAAGCCGGTGAGAATCCGCGCGGTCGCGCCGCTGTGATCGGTCCCAAGGCCGTTAGTCAGACCCCCGCTTCGTGCCGAGCCACTCGTCCCGGGACGCGAAATCCCAAAAGGAGGCACTAGCATGAACGATGCGATCCTGGGTGCGGAAGGCTTCCGCCCACCCGCGATACCGATCAAGGACATCCTGCCCTGGGCGGTCTTCGCCGGGCTGCTGCTGATAGTCGCCATTTATTTCGTCGGCGCCGATGAGGGCGCCACTTCGATCTTCAACGGCATGTATTTGCACGAGTTCTTCCACGACGGTCGGCACCTGCTCGGCTTTCCCTGCCATTGAGGTCTCGACATGGGCACCCTTCTGCTTCGCGGCATGCTCGTCGGGCTGGTCGCCGGGATCCTCTGCTTCATCTTCCTGCGCACCGTCGGTGAGCCGCACGTCGATCGTGCCATCGCCTTCGAGGCGGCGGAGTCGGCTGCTGCCGCAAGCCCCGATGTCGCTACGCCGGCCATAACGGAAAGCCATGACCACGCCGCCCAGCCCGCCGGCCACAGCCACGGCGACGAGGAGATGGTACTGGTGAGCCGGTCGACTCAGGCGGGTCTGGGGCTCATCACCGCGACGACGATTTACGGCGCGGCGCTCGGCGGTCTCTTCTCGCTCGCCTTCGCCTTCGTCTACGGATACTGGGAACGGCTCGGACCGCGCAGCACCGCCGCAGTGTTGGCGGTGGTTGGTTTCGTCGCGATCTACCTCGTCCCCTTCTTCAAGTATCCGCCAAATCCGCCGGCGGTAGGAAACCCCGATACCATCGGCATCCGGACCGGCCTCTATGTGGCGATGCTCGCGATCTCGCTTGCCGGCATGATCGTCGCGATCAACCTTCGGGGTCGGCTCGCGCCGGCGCACGGACGGTGGAACGCTGCGCTCCTGGCGGGGGCGGCGTACCTCGTCGCCATGATGGTGGTCGGCCTGCTGATGCCCGGGATCAACGAGGTGCCGGAGACCTTCCCGGCCACCACGCTCTGGGCTTTCCGCATCGCCTCGATCGGCGGTCAGGCGATCCTCTGGAGCGTGATCGGCATCGGATTCGGTCTGCTTACGCACCGTGTCGCCTCGCGCGAACGCGGCGCCAGGCTCGACGCGGCCGTCGTCTGAGAGGCCCCGCCGGCGGCATGATCTGACGACGCCCCGCCGGCATGCTCCGCTTGACCCTGCTCTGCCATGGCGCAACCGCCGCCAATCGCGCCGCGGCCTTTCCCGCCGACGAGCCGTTGGAGGGCGCGGCCCTCGGTGCAGCGCGCGGGCTGCGCGGGACTTTGCACGCCGCCCAATCGCTGACGAGTCCCTCCCTCCGCGCGCGCCAGACCGCGGACGCCCTCGGGCTTTCCGCGCGCGTGGAGCCTGCCCTCCGCGACTGCGACTACGCGCGCTGGGCCGGTCTGAGCATGCAGGCGGTGCTCGAGCGCGAGCCCGAGGCCTTCGCCGCGTTCATGACCGATCCGTTTGCGCGGCCACACGGCGGCGAGTTGATCGGCGATCTCTGCGCGCGGATCGGCGCCTGGCTCGACACATCGCTCCAGGGGCGCGGCCGCATCCTGGCGGTCACCCACGCGGCGATCGTTCGCGCGGCGGTCCTCGCGACGCTTTCGGCGCCGCTCGAGGCGTTCTGGCGCATCGATGCCCCACCGCTCTCCACCACCGAATTCGTCTCCGATGGCCGGCGTTGGGTGTGGAGGCCGGCGCGGCCCCCCATCCACGATCGGCCCTCAGACGATCTCGGGTGATGCATTCGCAAGGTAAGTGCCGCCCCTGCCCGAGAGCCCCTCGCGGATACTGCTTGCTGCAGCGCGGCAATATCGCTATATGCCGCTACGATCGCGGTGGCGCATTTGGCTCCTTGGCCTGCACCGCTTCAGTTTCCAGCAGTTTTCGTCATGTGCGCCTGACGAGGGCGACAGACCGCACGGCGAGGCCGCGCGGAAAGGACATGACGTGACCACTCCCAGCTTTGCGGACTTCGGCCTTGCCGAACCGCTGACCAATGGCCTTGCCCGCGCGGGCTACGACGTGCCGACGCCGATCCAGGCGCAGGCCATTTCGCCGCAGCTTGCCGGACGCGACATCCTTGGCATCGCCCAGACCGGCACCGGCAAGACCGCTGCCTTCGCGCTGCCGATCTTGCACCAGCTGCTCGACCTCGGGCAGCGCCCGGCGCCGAAGACCTGCCGCGCGCTGATCCTCGCTCCGACCCGCGAACTGGCGGTCCAGATCGAGGCGAGCTTCCGGGCACTCGCCGGCGGTGCCCGCATCTCGACCCTGCTCGTCCTTGGCGGCACCTCCCGAAGCGCGCAGGTGCGCGCGCTTTTGCGCGGCGTCGACATCGTCGTCGCCACCCCCGGACGTCTGACCGACCTGATGGACGACGGGTCGATCCGCCTCGACCAGACACGCTTCGTCGTCCTCGACGAGGGCGACCGGATGCTCGATATGGGCTTCATCCAGCCGGTCAGGAAGATCGTCGCCGCCCTCCATCCGCGGCGCCAGTCGGCGCTCTTCTCCGCCACCATGCCCGCCGAGGTGGCAGGTCTCGCCGCCCAGTTCCTGAAGGATCCCCTTCGGGTCGAGGTGGCGCCGCAGGCGACCACCGTCGAGCGCATCGACCAGCGCGTCGAACCGATGGACACGGGTGCGAAACGCGCCCGGCTGGTCGAACTCGTTTCCGGCCCCGGCGTCGGCCGCACCATCGTCTTCGCCCGCACCAAGCGCGGTGCCGACCGGGTGGCCGAGAACCTCGTAAAGGACGGCGTGGCGGCGGAGGTGATCCACGGCAACAAGGCGCAGAACGCGCGCCAGCGGGCGCTCAACGCCTTCCGCAACGGCCAGACGCGGGTCCTGGTGGCGACCGACATCGTCGCCCGCGGCATCGACGTCCCCGGGGTGACCCTTGTTGTCAACTATGACCTGCCGGACGAGCCCGAGGCCTACGTCCACCGCATCGGCCGCACCGGCCGCAATGGCGCGGACGGCATCGCGGTGACCCTCTGCGCTCCCGACGAGATCAAAAAGCTCCGGGCGGTGGAGAAGCTGATCCACGTCCCCCTGCTCGACGCCACGCATGTCGCGCCCCGCTCGGCATCGGGAAGCACACGCCGGCCGGCGTCCTTCGCGGGTCACAAGCCGTCGCATTCGGCTCGCCCGCGGAGCGGTGCTCCGTCCAGAGCCCCCAAGGGTCCGCGGTCGGGCTCGCGGAACAGGCCGCGGCAGCAAGCGGGCTGACCTTGCTGCCCCGGTCGCAGTCGACGTGCCGTCGCTTGACAGCCCCCGGCGGCGCGCCTCTAGATCGACACCACGGGTGGCCGCAGAGCCACCATCGTCGTGCCGGGCACCTGGACCCGCACAGGGGGGAGCCTTGGCTGCGGTCGCGTCGCTTGAATTCCGCGATATCGTCAAGTCGTTCGGGGGAACGCGCGCGCTCAAGGGCGTAAGCTTCGGCATCGGCGCCGGCGAGGTCGTGGCCTTGCTCGGCGAGAACGGGGCCGGCAAGTCGACCCTGATCAAGATCCTCGGCGGCATTCACCGCGCGGACAGCGGCGAGGTAAGGCTCGACGGCGCGCCCTACGACCATGACGAGATCCGCGCCGGGGCGCGGCGGATCTCGTTCATCCATCAGGATCTGGGGCTGGTGGAGTGGATGACGGTGGCCGAGAACGTGGCCCTCGCGCAGGGTTTCCCGCGCGCCGGACTCAGGAGGATCGACTGGCGCGCGACCGATCGCGCCGCCCGTGCGGCGCTGGAGATGGTCGGCTGCGACATCGACACCGCCACGCGCGTCCAGGAGCTCGGGCGGACCGAGAAGTCGCTGGTCGCGATCGCTCGCGCGCTTGCCACCGATTGCGACTTTCTGGTGCTCGACGAGCCGACCGCAAGCCTTCCCGCCAACGAGGTAGAGCGGCTCTTCGCGGTGATGCGCGCGCTCAAGGAGCGCGAGGTCGGAATGATCTACGTCTCGCACCGGCTCGACGAGATTTTCCGGGTCGCCGACCGGGTGGTGGTGCTGCGCGACGGTGCGCTCGTCAGCGACGGACCGGTGGCGGCGACCACGCCCGAGATGCTGGTGCGCCAGATCGTCGGGAGCTCGACCTTCGCTGCCTTCGCAAAGGCCGATCAGCCGACCACCGGGGTCCGCCTCGAGGTGCGGGGCCTGCGCACCGCGGGCGCCGGGCCGGTCGAGTTCGACCTGCACGGCAACGAACTCCTCGGCCTCGTAGGGCTGCGCGGTGCGGGACAGGAGGAAATCGGGCGCGCGCTCTTCGGCGCGGCGGTGCACGAGGGTCTGGTACGGCTCGACGGTCGGCCCCTCACGCTGACCAGCCCATTCGCCGCCTTGCGCCAGGGTTTGGGGCTCATGGCCCGCGACCGCGGCGAGGAATCGGTCGCTTCGGCGCTCAGCGTGCGCGAGAACGTCTTCCTGAACCCCGCGGCGGCCAGACGCGGGCTCTTCACGCCGTTGTCGCCGCGGCGCGAGGCGCGACGCGCCGCGGAGATCGGCAGCACGGTCAATCTGCGGCCAAATTCGCCGGAGCTGCCGATCGAGGCCTTGAGCGGTGGCAACCAGCAGAAGGTCGTGGTCGCCCGCTGGCTCGCTACGGGGCGACGCCTGCTGATCGCCGAGGATCCGACGGCCGGCGTCGACGTCGGCGCCAAGGCCGAGATCTACGGTCTGATGGCCAGGGCGCTCGACCAGGGTCTGGCGGTCATCGTGATCTCCACCGACTTCGAGGAGGTGGCGCAGATTTGCCACCGGGCGCTGGTCTTCAACCGCGGCCTGATCGTCGGCGAGCTCACCGGCGCTGCGCTGACCACCGAGGCGGTGATCACCGCGGCCTCCGCCTCGGAAGCCGCCTGAGATGGATGCGCGCGCATGGCGATGAATTCTGTCAAGTCCGCAGCGCTGGAGCCGACCCGCGCCGAGCTCGCGACGTTAGGCCCGATGGGTCGGCTGATCCGCTGGCTGCCGGTCTACGGTCTCGTCATCCTGACGGTGCTGCTGGCGATCTTCTTCTCGCTGCTGCTGCCGCAGAGCTTTCCGACGCTTCTCAACCTGCGCTCGATCGTCGCCGACAAGGCGATCATCGCCATCCTGTCGCTCGCGGTGATGGTGCCGATGGTCACCGGCAAGATCGACCTTACCGTGGGCTACGGCATCGTACTCTGGCATATCCTCGCGATCAGCCTGCAGGTCTGGTACGGCGTGCCCTGGCCGGTGGCGGCGCTGGTGGTGCTGCTGCTCGGCGCGGTGGTCGGGTTCCTCAACGGCCTCCTCGTCGAGGTGGCGCAGATCGACAGCTTCATCGCCACGCTCGGCATGGGCACGGTGCTCTACGCGCTCGCGATGTGGCATTCCGACGGGCGGCAGATCATTGGCACGCTGCCCGACGGCTTCTTCAAGTTGAACTCGCTCCGGCTCCTCGGCATCCCGATCACCGGCTTCTACGTGCTCGCCCTCGCCGTGGTGCTCTGGTTCGTGCTCGAGTACCTGCCGCTCGGCCGCTATCTTTACGCGATCGGAGCCAACCCCAAGGCCGCAGCACTGAACGGCATCCCGGTGCGCCGCTACACCATCGCGGCCTTCGTCACCTCCGGCGCGCTGACTGCCGCGGCCGGGGTGATCCTGGCCGCGAAGCTCCGCATCGGCCAGGCGAGCGTCGGCCTCGAGTTCCTGCTGCCGGCGCTGGTCGGGGCCTTCCTCGGCTCTACCACGATCAAGCCGGGCCGGGTCAACGTGTGGGGGACGGTGGTGGGCGTCGTCATCCTCGCGATCGGCATCTCGGGCATCCAGCAGCTCGGCGGCTCCTTCTGGGTAGAGCCAATGTTCAACGGCCTGACGCTCCTCGTCGCCATCGGCATCGCGGGCTATGCCCAGCGCAAACGCACGGCCTCGCGGCTGCCGGACCGGCCGGCCGCGAGCGACGAAAAGACTTCATAGGGAGGGAGACAAGAATGCGACGAAGTGTACTCATGGGCCTTTGCGCCTCGGCGGCGCTGGCCGGCCTCTGCGCCGGCGGCGCCGCCAGCGCCCAGGACACGCTCGCGGCCGCCAAGGAGCGGATCGCCGCCGCGACCGCCAAGGCCGGCACCTGGGACGGCCCGACCACCGGACCCAAGGCGGCGACCGGCAAGACCATCATCTACGTCGCCGGCGACCTCCGGAACGGCGGCACCGAGGGCGTCTCGCGCGGGGTCGAGGAGGCCGCCAAGGCGATCGGCTGGGAGCTGCGCGTCCTCGACGGCCACGGCGACATCTCGGCCCGCACCGCGGCGATGAGCCAGGCGATCGCGCTCAACCCGAGCGGCATCATCGTCGGCGGCTTCGACGCCATCGAGCAGAACGCGGCGCTCGAGCAGGTGAAGGAGGCGAAGATCCCCTTCGTCGGCTGGCACGCGACGATCGAGCCCGGCCCGGACCCGAAGACCGGCATGTTCGCCAACGTCAACACCCGGATCGCCGACGTGGCGCAGACCGCGGCGGACCTCGCGATCGTCGATTCCGGCGGCAAGGCCGGCGTGGTGATCTTCGGCGACTCGAACTACGAGATGGCGATCGGCAAGGCGCGGATGATGCAGGCCGACATCGAGAAGGGCTGCCCGGACTGCACCGTCCTCAGCCTCGAGGACTCGCCGATGACCGAGGCGTCGAGCCGCATGCCGCAGCTCACCACCTCGCTCCTGCAGCGCTTCGGCGACAAGTGGACCTACTCGCTGGCGGTCAACGATCTCTACTACGACTTCATGGGACCGTCGCTCACTTCCGCCGGCAAGGACGGCGACGGGGCGCCCTACAACATCTCCGCCGGCGACGGCTCGGAATCCGCCTTCCAGCGCATCCGCTCGAAGCAGTACCAGATGGCGACCGTGCCGGAGCCGCTGCACGAGCAGGGCTGGCAGCTCGTGGACGAGCTCAACCGCGCCTTCGCCGGGGAGCCCTGGTCGGGCTACGTCTCCGGAATCCACCTCGTGACGGCGGACAACATCGCCTTCGATGGCGGCCCGGACAACGTCTTCGACCCGGATAACGGCTACCGCGACGTCTACAAGAAGATCTGGGGAGTGAACTAGGCTTGCGGGCTTGCGATGGGTGGTCGCGAGACGCGGCCACTCATCCCCTCTCCTGAGGATGCCATCGTTCTCCGATTGCATGGTGCGGGCGGAGGGACTTGAACCCCCACGCCTTTCGGCGCCAGAACCTAAATCTGGTGCGTCTGCCAATTCCGCCACGCCCGCGGCCGTTCCCCCGTGTCGGGGTCCGGGTCGGCCGCTCGTAGCAGGAGCCGCCATTGCCCGCGAGCAGAAAATCTCGCGCCAGCCGACCGGTTGGAGGCTTTTATGTTTGCACATGAAATGGGCAGGATGAACAAATCGAGGGCAGGGTCTCAGGATTCTCCTGCGGCTTTTGGCGCACTGGCGGGCACCAGATTGAATCCATGCGTTCAAGCTGGTTTGTCGGGCGCCGATCCTGCGAAACCAACGCCGAAAATACGGTCGGGAGCCTGCACATGAAGAAGATCGAGGCCATCATCAAGCCGTTCAAGCTCGATGAGGTGAAGGAGGCTCTTCAGGAGGTCGGCATCCAGGGCCTGAGCGTCATCGAGGCCAAGGGGTTCGGTCGCCAGAAGGGCCACACCGAACTCTATCGCGGTGCCGAATACGTCGTCGATTTCCTCCCGAAAGTGAAGATCGAGGTGGTGCTCGCCGACGATCAGGTGGACGCGGCGATCGAGGCGATCATCAACGCCGCCAAGACCGGCAAGATCGGCGACGGCAAGATCTTCGTGACGCCCGTCGAACAGGCGATCCGCATCCGCACCGGCGAGGAAGGCAACGACGCGCTTTGAGCGTCGCCGAAGCCTGCGCTCGTCAGCGACCACGAGTGTCTGAAACAGGGATAGAAGATGAGTGACAAGAAATCGGTTCTGAAGTCTCTCAAGGACGATGAAATCGCCTACGTCGACCTGCGCTTCTGCGATCCGAAGGGCAAGCTCCAGCATGTGACCGTGATATCGGAGCTCGTCGACGAGGACTTTCTCGACGAGGGCTTCATGTTCGACGGCTCCTCGATCGCGGGCTGGAAGTCGATCGAGAAGTCCGACATGAAGCTGATGGCCGACCCGAAATCGGCCTACGTCGACCCCTTCTTCGCCGAGAAGACGCTCTGCCTGCACTGCTCGGTGCTCGAGCCCGACACCAACGAGCCCTACGAACGCGATCCGCGCGGCACGGCGCTGAAGGCCGAGGCCTTCCTGAAGCAGACCGGCATCGGCGACGTCTCATACTTCGGGCCCGAGGCGGAGTTCTTTCTCTTCGACGACGTGCGTTTCTCGAACGCTCCGAACAAGGTGAGCTTTCAGCTCGACGCGGTCGACGCGGCCTGGAACACCGATACCGTCTACGAGATGGGCAACATGGGCCACCGCCCGGGGGTGAAGGGCGGCTACTTCCCGCTGCCGCCGGTCGATGCCGCCCAGGACATCCGCGGCGAGATGCTCTCGACGATGAAGCGGATGGGGATGAAGGTCGACAAGCACCACCACGAGGTCGCCTCGCCCCAGCACGAGCTCGGGCTGATCTTCGGATCGCTGACCGAGCAGGCCGACAACATCCTCAAGTACAAGTACGTCATCCAGCAGGTCGCTGCCGCCTACGGCAAGACCGCCACCTTCATGCCGAAGCCGTACTACGGGGACAACGGCTCGGGCATGCACGTCAACATGTCGATCTTCAAGGGCGGCAAGCCGGTCTTCGCCGGCGACAAGTATGCCGACCTCTCGTCGGAGGCGCTGTGGTTCATCGGCGGCATCCTCAAGCATGCCAAGACCATCAACGCCTTCACCAACCCGACCACCAACAGCTACAAGCGGCTGATCCCGGGCTTCGAGGCGCCGGTGCTGCTCGCCTACTCGGCGCGCAACAGTTCGGCCTCGATCCGCATCCCGTGGTCGGAGAGCCCGAAGGCCAAGCGCGTCGAGGCCCGCTTCCCCGATCCCTGCGCCAACCCCTACCTCGGGTTTGCGGCGCTGCTGATGGCCGGCATCGACGGCATCCGCAACAAGATCGACCCGGGCGCGGCGGCGGACAAGGACCTCTACGACCTGCCGCCGGAGGAGCTTGCGGAAATCCCGACCGTCTGCGGCAGCCTGCGCGAGGCGCTGACGACGCTCGAGAAGGACCACGAGTTCCTGCTGCATGGCGACGTGTTCACCGCGGACCAGATCGCGGGCTACATCGCGCTGAAGTGGCCCGAGGTGTTCATGATGGAGCACACGCCGCATCCGGTCGAATACCAGATGTACTACTCGCTCTGAGCGGGACTTCGGGGGCGGACCGCAAGGTCCGGCCCCGAGCCTGCCTGTCAAATCCGCTCGCACTGTCCGCGTGCGAGCAGATGATAAGATATTGATATTAAACGATTTAATTTTTCGACTTTAATCTGATCTCAACGATTGTCGACAGTCAGTAAGTCGCTTGAGGAATGCCAGGACGGTTGCGGAGACCGAGTTCGCTCATCGGGATCACCGATGACCGGGCCGTGGCGACGAAGCCGGCCGCCGGCCAGCCGGCGCAGCGCCCGGTGCCGGCATTCGGGCGCGCGCCGCATCGATCGAACCCGGCCTGGGTGCTGCCCTCGTGGCGGGAGAGCCAGGGCGCTTTCGGCGGGGCCCCTGCCCCGGTCGGCACGAAGACCCTCAATGCCACCCGCCGGCATGTCCCGGCGGGGCTCATGCGAAGGCGCCCGGGTGGAGGGCTTCGAGCCGGGCGCGCTGGTCGGGCGCCAGCGTCTCGGGGCGGAGCATGAAGGTGTGGATCGAGAAGACGACCGCGCCGGTGGCGGGCAGCCGGGTCAGCACCTGGCGCTCGACGCGGACGAAGCGGGCGCCGCCCGGCGGCGGGGCGTGCCGGGCGAACTCGTGACGGGCGTTGAAGAGGTCGTCGTCGGCGTAGAGGAGCAGGTTCGCGCGCATCAGCGGCGCCTCGGGACGCAGGTGGTCGAACAGGCGCTGGACCCGGCGCGCGGCGGTCTCGTCGTAGCGCTCGACCGGCTGGTGGATGCGCGCAAGGCCGTGCCCGAGCTTTTCCGACAGGGTCCAGTTCGACGGGAAGCAGAGGATCGCGGCGGTCAGCCGGTGCTCGTCCTCGCCGGGTCGCTTCTGCAGGATGCAGAGATCCTCCTGAACCAGCCGGCCGGCCACCACCAGCGGCGGGCCGTCGAGCGGGACGGTCACGCCGTCGGGACGGCGACCCTCGGCGGCGCCGACGCGGTAGCCGGGCGCAGCGGCGACGGTTGCGAGGACACGGGCAAGGAGCTCTTCGGCGGCCGGGCGGCTCTCGGCGGTCATCGCGTGCACGGCTTCGCGCCGCCCGGCGATCAGCCGGTCGCGATAGTCCATCTGCGCCGCGAAGGCCTCGTCGCACAGCAGCCAGTCGGCCGGGTCGATCGGCACCGTGCCGGGCAGGCGAAGCGTGTGCTCGGCCATCCACGGTGCCGACGGCAGCGATTGTTGCAGAATGGGCGGCATCATGACCTCGCGCTGCTTCGGCGATGATTGCTAGCCGCGGGTCGGACGGAATGGAAGCCGCGGGCCGGGCGTAGGGCTTTGCCGCAGAGCCCGAACAAGATATAGAAGGATCAGAGCAGTCCCCCGCTAGCAGGCGAGGGAAAAACAACGAGGCCCCGCATGGTCCACGCGCCCGACCTCTTCGGCGACGACCCCGCATCCAACGCCTACGACGCCAGCTCGATCGAGGTGCTGGAGGGGCTGGAGCCCGTCCGCAAGCGGCCGGGCATGTACATCGGCGGCACCGACGAGCGGGCGATGCATCACCTCGTCGCCGAGGTGGTCGACAACGCGATGGACGAGGCGGTGGCGGGGCATGCCAACCGCATAGAGGTCGAGCTGCACGCGGATTTCTCGCTGACGGTGCGCGACAACGGCCGCGGGATGCCGGTCGACCCGCACCCGAAGTTTCCCGGCAAGTCGGCGCTCGAGGTGATCCTCTGCACGTTGCACGCCGGCGGCAAGTTCTCCGGCGACGCCTACCAGACCTCGGGCGGGCTGCACGGC
Source organism: uncultured Alphaproteobacteria bacterium (assembly GCA_963737485.1). Classification (GTDB taxonomy): domain Bacteria; phylum Pseudomonadota; class Alphaproteobacteria; order Rhodobacterales; family Rhodobacteraceae; genus Amaricoccus. The sequence continues at coordinate 751,943 of CAVTSR010000016.1, forward strand.
GTCGGTGTCTCGGTCGTCAACGCGCTCTCGGACCGGGTGGCGATCGAGGTGGCGCGCAACCGCCAGCTCTGGCGGCAGGAGTTCTCGCGCGGGCACCCGACGGGGCCGCTCGAGGCGCTGGGTCCGGCACCGAACCGGCGCGGGACGACGGTGACGTTTCATCCCGATCCCGAGATCTTCGGAGCGAACGCGCATCTGAAGCCCGCGCGGCTGCACCGGCTGGCGCGATCCAAGGCCTATCTCTTCTCCGGGGTCGAGATCCGCTGGCGCTGCGCCCCTGCGTGCATTCCGGCGGGCGACGACACCCCCGAGCAGGCGAGCTTCCATTTCCCCGGCGGCCTTGCCGACTATCTCGGCGAGCAGCTCGACGGGGCGCAGTGCTATGCCGACAGGCCCTTCGCGGGGAAGGTCGACTTCGCCGAGCGCTTCGGGGCGGGAACGGTCGGGTCGGTGGAATGGGCGGTCAACTGGACGCCGCAGCGCGACGCCTTCGTCTCGTCCTACTGCAACACCATCCCGACGCCCGAGGGCGGCACCCACGAGCAGGGCTTCTGGGCGGCGATCCTCAAGGGCATCCGCGGCTACGGCGAGCTGTCGTCGAACCGCAAGGCGGCGCAGGTGCAGCGCGAGGACGTGATGGCCGGCGGGTCGGCGATGATCTCGGTCTTCATCCGCGAGCCGGAATTCGTCGGCCAGACCAAGGACCGGCTCGCGACGCAGGAGGCGGCGCGGCTGGTCGAGGTCGCGGTGCGCGACCGCTTCGATCATTGGCTTGCGAGCGATACCCGGACGGCGGGCGCGATCCTCGACTATCTGGTGCTGAAGGCGGAGGAGCGGGCGCGGCGCCGGGCGGAGAAGGAGACCCAGCGCAAGACCGCGGTGAAAAAGCTGCGGCTTCCGGGCAAGCTCGCGGACTGCTCGGGGGCGAACCGGGAGGGATCGGAGCTTTTTCTGGTCGAGGGGGACTCGGCGGGCGGTTCGGCGAAGCAGGCGCGGGACCGCAAGACGCAGGCGGTGCTGCCGCTCCGCGGCAAGATCCTCAACGTGCTGGGCGCGGCTTCGTCGAAGATGATGCAGAACCAGGAGCTCGCCGACCTCTGCCAGGCGATGGGGGTGCAGGCCGGCTCGCGCTTCAACCTCGAGGATCTGCGCTACGAGAAGATCGTGATCATGACCGACGCCGACGTCGACGGGGCGCATATCGCGGCGCTCCTGATGACGTTCTTCTTCACCCAGATGCGGCCGCTGATCGACGCGGGGCATCTCTACCTCGCGGCGCCGCCGCTCTACCGGCTGACGCAGGGGGCGAAGTCGGTCTACGTGCGCGACGATGCGGAGAAGACCGCGCTGCTTGCGAAGGGGATCGGCGGGCGGGGGAAGGTCGAGCTGTCGCGGTTCAAGGGGCTGGGCGAGATGATGCCGGCGCAGCTCAAGGAGACGACGATGGCGCCGGGGTCGCGGACGCTGATCAAGGTGACGATCGCCGCCGACGAGGGCGAGACGAGCGAGCTGGTCGAGCGGCTGATGGGCAAGAAGCCGGAGCTGCGGTTTCAGTACATCCAGGAGAATGCGCGCTTCGTCGACGAGGACGAGCTCGACGTCTAGGGGGCCTTCAACCCTCGTCCGGGCGGGAAGCCTGCATCAGCCGCAGCGCCTGCTCGGCCACGCCGCGGAAGAACGGCTCGGCCAGGATGGTCTCGCGGAAGTCGCGGCCGAGCGGGCTCGCGTGGATGGCGCGGATCATGCGCTCGGCGGTGCGCTCGGGATCGACCGGGGCGGCGAAGACCGCCGGATCGGCGAGGGCGGCGGGCGCGACCTGGAAGAAGACCGCGATCGCGTCGTCGCGGGCGCGGCCGGGATGGGTGAAGTGCAGCGCGTGGTCCTCTGCGGCGCGCGCGATTTCCGCGGCGGTGGCGGCGAGCGCGGAAGGCAGCGACCGCGCGGCGGCGGCGATCGCGGAAGGGTCGGCGCCGGGGCCGAGGCGGCAGCCGGCGACGAGGAGGCTGGCGAAAGCCGCGAAGTTCCCGATCTCGGACCTGGGCATGGCGCGGGCGCTCAGGGCGTCGCGGGGGCGGCGTTTGCCGGACGCACGGCGTGGAAGCCGGCGGTCTCGGCGGCGGCGACGTCGCAGAACCAGCGCTCGCCGCGCGCGGTGTCGATGCGGGTGCGGGCGTAGGAGGGGTCCCCGGGCAGGTGGTAGATGCGCCGGCCGCCCGCGCCGATGTTGCCCTTGATCGCGCAGCCCGCGGGGCCCTCGGCGGCGGCGGGCGGCTGGGGGGGAGGCGCGGGCACTCTGCGGGCGCCGGTGGCGGCGACGAAGCCCTGGGCGGCGCGGAAGTCCCAGGGCGCCTCGGCGGGGCCGCGCCAGAGGCCGGCGTGGCGGGCGCGGGCGTCCGCCTCGGTGGCGACGTAGACCTCGCTGTAGCGCACGAAGGCCCAGGCGAGGCCGTCGGCGACCATGCGCGCGCCGAGGTCGACGCCGGCGGCCTCGCAGGTGGCGACGAGGCGGCCGTAGCGGTCGTGCTCGTCGCCGGTGCAGCGCACGCCGGGGGCGGCGAGCGCGGTGAGGCGCGCCGAGGCGGCGGCGCCGCAGGGCCATTCGGTGCCGGCGCCGCCGCAGGTCTGGTTGTGCTCGGGCGCGTCGATGCCGAAGAGGCGCACGCGGACGGCGCCGACCTGCAGGGTGTCGCCGTCGATCACCCGCGCCGGCCCCGCGACGACGTCGGCAGGCGCGGCGGGGCGGGCGCGCGGCCCCTCGGCCGGGAACGCGAAGTGATGCGCGGCCGGGGTGAGCGCCGCAAGCGCCAGCGCGACCAGCGCCGCCCTGCCCAGCCATGCCTTCGGTGATCGCGCCATCGGGCCTCCTGGCGCCGATTGGCACCGGGGTCGGGAAAGAAGTGGTTAACGGCCGGTGGTTCGCGGCGTCAAGCCTGCGGCGCTGTGGCGGGCTGGCGTCGCCGGGGCCGGCGGCATATCCTCGGCCCCCGAACCGATGCCAGGGGAGCCCCCATGCGTCCGATCCGAGCCGCTGCCGCCGCGCTTGCGCTTCTCGTCCTGCCCGGCGCCTCGCAGGTTCCGGACGGCCCGGTCGGGCAGGCGACCAACATTCCGGTGGCGGAATGGAGTGCCATGGCGAGCGGGAGGACGCTCACCTACCGGATCAACGGCACGCTCTGGGCGCTCGAGCACTATGATCCGGGCAGCAACGGGGTGACGCTGCAGCTCTACGACGGCAGCTGCATGCAGGGGACCTGGGACTATACCGATCCGCTCTACTGCTTCCACTGGGACGGGCAGGGAACCTCGTGCTTCCGGCACGTGCGCGCGGGGGGGCGGATCGTGATCATCGAGGCGCGCAACGGCAGCGACACGCCGATGACGCAGGAGATGACCGGGGTCAGCGACACGCCGCTGTCCTGCGGGCCGGCGGCCACCAGCTGAAGGCAGGCGTCGGCGCTGTCCCGTGAAACGGCCGCCCCGGGGGGGCAGGACGGCCGCTGCCCGGAGCGCAAGGCCCGGGCGGGACGGTTGCCGCAATACGCGCTCCTCCCCGGCCAGCGCGGCGGGTTCAGGTGTTCCGGATGGGCGGGCCCGTGTCAACGCGCATCCGGCGATGCGCGACATCCCGCCACGTCGGGGGGTGCAACCGGGTCGGCGGGCGCGCCGCGCAGCCCGGATTCAGTCGTCGCGGTGGACGCGCTCCTTGCGCTCGTGGCGCTCCTGCGCCTCGAGCGAGAGGGTGGCGATCGGGCGGGCGTCGAGGCGGCGGAGCGAGATCGGCTCGCCGGTCTCCTCGCAGTAGCCGTAGCTGCCGTCCTCGATGCGGCGCAGCGCCGAGTCGATCTTGGCGACCACCTTGCGCTGGCGGTCGCGGGTGCGAAGCTCGAGCGCCCGGTCGGTCTCCTCGCTCGCGCGGTCGGCCAGATCGGGGATGTTGCGGGTGCCCTCCTGCATATGCTCGATCGTCCCGCGGCTCTCGGCGAGGATCGAGGTCTTCCACGCGAGGAGCTTGCGGCGGAAGTAATCGAGCTGGCGGGCGTTCATGAAGGGTTCGTCTTCGGTCGGCTGGTACTCAACGTCGAACTTGGTTTCGGCCTTCATCGACTCTCACACCTCAAGTGGCACCGGGTCCGACCTTGTGGCTGGCTCACGGTCGCTTGCCGGTGAGCCTGGCCCGATCGTTTTCGCTGGGCACCCGATATAAGGTTTCCAACCGGATGTCACGAAGAACATAAGGGAACTTGCTTAACCCCGTCGCGCTGCTAGGGTGCCGGGCGAGGCGGTCCGGCGGAAGGCGCGATGAAGTTCCAAGGCACGGCCGACTACGTCGCCACGCCGGACCTGACGGTGGCGGTGAACGCCGCAATCACCCTCGAGCGGCCCCTCCTGGTCAAGGGCGAGCCCGGCACCGGCAAGACCGAGCTGGCGCGGCAGATCGCCGCGGCGCTGGGGCTGCCGCTGATCGAGTGGCACGTGAAGTCGACGACCCGGGCGGCGCAGGGCCTCTACGAGTACGACGCGATCAGCAGGCTGCGCGACGGGCAGCTCGGCGACGCGCGGGTGCACGACGTGCGGAACTACATCCGCCGGGGGCCGTTGTGGCAGGCCTTCGATGCGGACGGAAAGCTGGTGCTTTTGATCGACGAGATCGACAAGGCGGACATCGAGTTCCCCAACGACCTCCTGCAGGAACTCGATCGGATGGAGTTCTTCGTCTACGAGACCGGCGAGACGGTGCGGGCGAAGACGCGGCCGATCGTCATCATCACCTCGAACAACGAGAAGGAGCTGCCGGACGCCTTCCTGCGCCGCTGCTTCTTTCACTACATCCGCTTCCCCGACGAGGCGACGCTCGCGCGAATCGTCGAGGTGCATTTTCCCGGCATTAAGCCGCGGCTGGTACGGACGGCGCTGACCCGCTTCTTCGAGATCCGCGAGACGCCGGGAATGAAGAAGAAGCCCTCGACCTCGGAGGTGCTCGACTGGCTGAAGCTGATTCTCGCCGAGGACCTGGCGCCCGAGGACTTGCGGCAGGAGGCGACGCACGCGTTGCCGAAGCTGCATGGGGCGCTGCTGAAGAACGAGCAGGACGTCCAGCTCTTCGAGCGGCTCGCCTTCCTGGACCGGAGCCGGCGGGGTTGAGCTCAACCGACGGATTGCCGGATGACATCGCGATGACGACGTGTTATTGTGCAGTGCAACATGGCCGGGGAAGCTTAGATGAGTTCTGCGTTGAATCCCATGAACATCACGAATTCATGGATGAAATTTGCGACGGCTTTCACCCGGATGTCGATGGCGGCCTCCGAGGTCATCGTGCACCGCAGCATCAGGATGTCGCAGGGCGAGATGACCGGGCCCGAAGCGATGGACATGGTGATGGAGAAGGCCACCGCCTTCGCCGCCGCGACCGAGCAGGCGGCGGTGGCCGCGGCGACGGGCGGAGATGCGCTGGCGATCGCCACCGCGGCGCTGCGCCCGATCGGCGCCAAGACCTGCTCGAACGTCCGCCTGTATCGCCGCTGACGCGGACGCCCTCGCGGCGGAGGGCGGCATGATCACGGTCCGGCCGCTCGTGTCCGGCGACGAGGCGGCCTGGCGCGAGCTCTGGCGCGGTTACCTCGACTTCTACGAGACCGAGCTTGCCGAGGCGGTCTATGCGACCAGCTTTGCACGGATGACCGACCCGGCCGTCGGCGACTACCACGGGCTCGTCGCGCTCGCGGACGGCGTGCCGGTCGGCCTCGCGCACTACATCTTCCACCGGCACGGCTGGCAGATCGAGGACGCCTGCTACCTGCAGGACCTCTACGTCGCGCCCGAGGCGCGCGGGACCGGCGCCGGGCGGGCGCTGATCGAGGCGGTCTATGCCGCCGCCGACGCCGCCGGACGGCCGAACGTCTACTGGCTGACGCAGGAATTCAACGCCACGGCGCGACGGCTCTACGACCGGATCGGCACCTCGACGCCCTTCGTCAAATATCGTCGCTGAGCCGCGGCGATGCGCACCCACGCCGTCCGGCTCGCCTGTGCCATCGCCGCAATCGGGCTCGCCGGCTGCGCGGCGGTGACGCCGCGGGAAGAGATCACCTCGGTCCGCTTCGGCGCGGTGACCCTGCCCAAGGGGGTCGCGCGCTCGAACCTCGACCTGACGCAGGACTTTCTCGACCTGACCTTCGCGCTCGAGAGCGGCGAGCAGCTCGACCATCTGGTGCGCTACGAGACGCCGGTGCGCCTCTACATGGGCTCGCCGGAGCTCGCGGTCTATCAGCCCGACCTCGCGGCGCTTCTCGCGCGTATCCGCACCGAGGCCGGGGTGGACATCGCGCAGACCGCCGACCCGGCCAAGGCGCAAATCCGCGTCGAGGCGGTGCCGGCGGCGCAGATCGCGCGGATCTTCCCGACCGCCGCCTGCTTCATCGTGCCGGGCGAGACCGACTGGGACGGGTTCGTCCACCGCAATCCCGCGGAGCGGCTGCGCTGGTCGGATCAGAAGGCGCTCGGCGAGGCGGTGATCTTCCTGCCGCCCGACAGCACGCCGCAGGACGTCCGCGACTGCCTGAACGAGGAGATCACCCAGGCGCTCGGCCCCGCCAACGACCTCTACCGGCTGCCGGACTCGATCTGGAACGACGACAACTTCTACGGCATGGCGACGCCCTTCGACATGACCATCCTGCGCGCGATCTACCAGCCGGAGATCCACAGCGGGATGACCCGCGCCGAGGCGGCCGCGGTGGTGCCGCGGGTGCTCGACCGGGTGAACCCCAAGGGCCGCGGGCGGCCGCGGCAGAAGCGGCACCCGGAGTCGAAGGCCTGGGCGACCGCGATCGAGGACGCGCTGCAGCGCGACGCCCCGCACAACAAGCGGCTGGCGTCGGCGCAGCTCGCCACCCAGATCGCCGCCGAGATGCGTCCGCCCGACCATCGCCTCGGGGTGTCGCTGCTGACGCTGGGGCGGCTGGTGCTGCGGCAGGACCCGGCGGCGGCGGCGGCCGACTTCGAGCAGGCGCATGCGCTCTTTCTCCGGCTCGGCGGCCCGAAGGATCTGCGCGCGGCGCAGGCCGGGGTGCATCTCGCGGCGCTGGCGGTGGGCACCGGCCAGTACGAGGTGGCGGTCCAGCTCGCCGATCGCTACGCACCGGTGGCGATCGCCAACCAGAACGCGATCCTGCTGGCGGGGCTGCTGTCGATCAAGGCCGAGGCGCTGGCCGAGCTCGGCGACCTGCCGGCGGCGCAGGCGGCGCGCCTCGACAGCCTGCGGTGGGCGCGCTATGGCTTCGGCGACACCGACGGAGCGCTCGCGCGCGAACAGGCGCAGCTCGCGGCGCTGGTGCGGCTCGACAAGAAGTGAGGGACCGATGCTGCTGCCGATCGCCATCGCGCTCGGCGCGCTCCTGGGCTGGCAACGCGCGGCGCGGCGCGGCGGCGACCGGCTGGATCAGGTGCAGTATGCGGTCGCGCACGGCATCCTCTTCGGCCTCTTGATGCTGGTGGTGATGGTCGCCGCCGGGTGGCTGGGCGCTTACTGATGTATCCGCACTTCTTCGCCGGGCTGCGCGCGGCGAAGCTTCCGGTGTCGCTGCGCGAGTACCTGGGATTTCTCGCGGCGCTCGATGCCGGGCTCGCGCAGTACGACGCCGAGGGGTTCTACTACCTGGCGCGGGCGGCGCTGGTGAAGGACGAGCGGCTGATCGACCGCTTCGACCGGGTGTTCGCCGCCGTCTTCGGCGGGCTGGAGGCGATCGGCTCGACGGTGGTGATCGAGGGCGTCGAGGTGCCGGCCGACTGGCTGCGCAAGCTGGTCGAGGCGCACCTGACGCCGGAGGAGCGGGCCGAGATCGAGGCGCTCGGCGGCTTCGAGGCGCTGATGCGGACGCTGGCCGAGCGGCTGCGCGAGCAGAAGGGCCGCCATGAGGGCGGGTCGAAGTGGATCGGCACCGCCGGGACCTCGCCGTTCGGCGCCTATGGCTTCAATCCCGAGGGAGTGCGGGTCGGCCAGGCGGGCGGCCGGAGCGGGCGGGCGGTCAAGGTCTGGGACCGGCGCGAGTTCCGCAACCTCGACGACACGGTCGAGCTCGGCACCCGCAACATCAAGCTGGCGCTGCGCCGGCTGCGGCGCTGGGCGCGCGAGGGGGCGGCGGACGAGCTCGACCTCGGCGCGACGGTGCGCCGGACCGCCGAGCAGGGATGGCTCGACGTCATCACCCGGCCGGAGCGGCACAACGCGGTGAAGGTGCTGCTGTTTCTCGACGTCGGCGGCTCGATGGACCCGCACGTGCGCGTCGTCGAGGAGCTGTTTTCCGCGGCGCGGAGCGAGTTCCGGCATCTCGAGCAGTTCTACTTCCACAACTGCGTCTACGAGGGGGTCTGGCGCGACAACCGGCGGCGGTGGGACGCGCAGACGCCGACCGCGGAGGTGCTGCGCACCTACGGGTCGGACTACCGGGCGATCTTCGTCGGCGACGCGACGATGTCGCCCTACGAGATCGAGCGTCCGGGCGGGGCGAACGAGCACTGGAACGCCGAGAGCGGCGCGGTCTGGCTGCGCCGGCTCCGCGCGGCCTGGCCGCGCTCGGTCTGGATCAATCCGGTGCCGGAGGCCGCCTGGGGCCATTCGCCGTCGGTGGCGATGATCGGGGCGATCTTCGACGGACGGATGGTCCCGATGACGCTGGCCGGGCTGGAGGCGGGCATCCGCGAGCTGGCGCGGTGAGGCCCCTCTTCGCCCGGTCTCGCGTAGCAGCAGCATCATCGCCCATCACCGTCGGCGCTGCTGCTGCCGGGCTCGCTGATCGCGGGCATCTTCGGGATGAACACCGGCGGGCTACGGTTCGAGCGCCGCGGGGCGCTGGTCTTCGGGGCGATCGCGCGCCGGCGCGTCGCTGAAGTTCTGAGTGCCGTTCGCTGGCCGAAGCCGGCGGCGGGCGCTATCCTTTCAGGCCGGAGGTGGCGCGATGGGTGAAGGCAGCGACTGGCGCACGCAAGGCGTGCGGATCGTCAAGGGTGCGGAGCTCGACTTCAACACGCCGCAGACCCCGGGAATGACCCGGGCGGCGGCGATCGACCGGGCCAGGGCCGGGGCGAACAAGCTCTGGGCGGGGACGGTCAGCGTGGCGCCGAACGCCAAGACCGGCGCGCATCACCACGGGCATCTCGAGAGCATCATCTACGTGGTGCGCGGGCGGGCGCGGATGCGCTGGGGCGAGAGCCTCGAGTTCATGGCCGAGGCCGACCCCGGCGACTTCATCTTCGTGCCGCCCTACGTGCCGCACCAGGAGATCAACGCGCTCGAGGGCGAGCCGCTCGAATGTGTCGTCGTAAGGAGCGACCAGGAGGCGGTGGTGGTGAACCTCGACATCACCCCTGCCGAGGAGGTCGAGGAGGTGCGCTGGATCGACCCCAACCACCCGGCCGGATGAGGCGCGGATGACGCGGCTCGAGATCATCTCCGACCCGGTCTGCCCGTGGTGCTACCTCGGGGCGGCCAACCTGCTGCGGGCGGTGGGCGAGAACGGAGGCCACCCTTTCGCGATCTCGTGGCGGCCCTTCCAGCTCGACCCGACGTTGCCGCCGGAAGGGATCGACCGCGCCGCCTATCTCGCGGGCAAGTTCGGCGACGCGCCCGCCGGGGTCGACGCGGTGCATCAGCGCATCGCCGGGATGGGGGCCGCGGTCGGCATCCGCTACAACTGGGATCGCATCCGGCGGTCGCCCAACACGCTCGACGCCCACCGCGTGCTGCGCTGGGCCGCCCCGGAGGGACTGCAGACAAGGGCGGCGATGGCGCTCTTTCGCCGCTACTTCGAGCTCGGCGAGGATATCGGCGACGCGGCGGTCCTGACCGCGGCGGCGGCCGAGGCGGGCCTCGACGGGCCGGCGGTGGCGCGGCTCCTCGCCGGCGATGTCGACCGGGAGGCGGTGATGGCAGAGGCCGAGGACGTGCGCGCGATGGGCGTGCAGGGAGTGCCGACCTGCATCCTCGGCGGCCGCTACGTGATCTCCGGCGCCGAGCCGCCGGAGTTCTGGGCCGAGATGATCGGCCGGATCGAGGCGGCGGGCGTCGCCTCTTCCTGAAGCCTTCCGAGCAGCCACCCTCCTGACAGAACGCTGTCAGGAGGGTCGGACTCCTCCTGACAGAACGCTGTCAGGGCGGTGCGCCATAGTGAGACATTGGCGGAGAGGACGTCCCCTCCGCCGCTTCGGAAGGAGAAGCACGATGTCCACGATGTCCCATCATGATTCGCTCGCCCGCGGCGCCGCCGCGCCGGCCCCTCGGGGTCGTCGGCAGCGTCCTCGCGGGGCTCCGGCGCCGGCACGAGGCGCGGGCCGCACAACACCGTTTGATGCAGCTCGACGATCACCTGCTGCGCGACATGGGGATCGATCGCGGCGGGATCGAAGCGATCGTCCGCCGCGGGCGGTGACGCGACGGCGTGAGGCGGGCGCGGCGGATGCCGCGCGCCCGTCCCTCGCGCCGGGCGAGGGGCGCGTCAGCCGCCCGGCGTCGCGGCGCGGATGTCGTCGGCCAGCAGCTGGCGGAGCTCCGGGGTCACTTCCGGGGTGCGGCCGAACCAGTGCCGGAAGCCGTCGACCGCCTGGTGCAGCAGCATGCCGAGCCCGTCGACGGTGCGCAGCCCGCGCGCCTTGGCCGCCTGGATCAGGCCGGTCTCGAGCGGCACGTAGACGACGTCGCACACGATGGCCGCGAGCTTCAGCCGCGATACATCGAGCACGAGCGGCGGCTGTCCGGTCATGCCGAGGCTGGTGGCGTTCACCAGGAGATCGACGTTGACGAGGAGCGCCGCGATCTCGTCGAGGCCATGGGCGGCGACGTGCGGACCGAAATGCGCGGCCAGCGCCTCGGCCTTGCTGCGGGTGCGGTTGACCAGCGTGACGTCGACGTCGCGGCCGAGCAGGCCGTGCACCGCCGCGCGCGCCGCCCCGCCGGCGCCGAGGATCACCGCCGTGCGCACGTCCTCGCCCCAGCCGGGCGCTCGGTCGTCGAGGTTGCCGATGAAGCCCGCCGCGTCGGTGTTGCCGCCGACGAGGTCGTCGCCCTCGTACCAGAGCGTGTTGACCGCCCCCATCGCCTGCGCCTCGGCGTCGATGCGGGCAAGGTGCGGGACCACCGCGGTCTTGAGCGGCACCGTGACGTTGCCTCCGATCCAGCCCGCGGCGCGAAAGCCGTCGAAGAAGGCGGGCAGATCGTCCGGGGCAACGTCGAGCGGCTCGTAGCTGCCGGGGATGGCGTAGCGCTGCAGCCAGTAGCGGTGCAGCATCGGCGAGCGCGAATGCCCGATCGGGTGCCCGATGACGAAGGCGCGTGGGGCGTCGCTCATGCCCGGGGTCCACGGGCGGGACAGCCCGCACCGGACGGCACCGGCGCCTCGGTGGGGGCGATGGCTTGCAACGGAAAACCTCTCTTCTGCGGCGTATTTCCTGCCCGCCAACCTACCGGAGAGAGGATCGGGAATTCAATCTGCGGCGGCGCAGTTCCGGGTGCCGTCGCACCCCTTCGGTGCAGGCTGTGACGGCGATCACAGGAAATCGGGGCCGGATCCGCAATGCTGGCTTCACGGGCGGAGGTTTTCAGACCTTCCGAAACAAGAGCACCGAGGGAGAAGAAAAATGGCTGCCATCAACACCAGCACCATCGTCGCCGGCATCCGTCATCCGGGTTCGACCATCGTCGGCCAGATCGCCGGCGCGATCCGCGCGGCCTGGAGCCGCGGCAAGGCGCGGCGGGATTACCGGCACATTCTCGAGTGCGACGAGCACCTGCTGCACGACATCGGCCTGACCCGCGGCGACGTCTGGAAGGCGATCGACGAGCTCGATCGCATCCGCTGATGAAGCTTACGGCCGCCGGCCGAGCACCCGGAGCGCTAGCCGATCGGATGCTCCGCCCGCCAGGCCTCGTATTCGCCCCGGGCATCGTCGTGCAGCGGATAGTAGCGCTGGAGCGGCGCGCCCTGCAGCAGCTTCATGCGGGAGAACTCCTCCCACTCGTGGTGGACCTGGGCGTCCGCGATCACCTTCTCGGCGAGCGCCACGGGCAGCACCACCGCGCCGTCGTCGTCGGCGACGATGATGTCGCCGGGAATGACCGTGACCCCGCCGCAGGCGATCGGCACGTTGACCGCGAAGGGCATGAGGCCGGTCTGGGTGTGAAAGTTGGGGGTCCAGCCGCGGACCCAGAGCGGCAGGTCGAGCCGCTGGATGTTGGGCTGGTCGCGCAGGCAGCCGTCGACGACGATCCCGGCGCCGCCGCGGCCCTTGAAGTAGGTCGACATCATGTCGCCGAAGACGCCGGCGGTCATGTCGGCCCGGGCGTCGACCACGACGACGTCGCCTTCCTGGACGTGATATAGGACGTGACGATGGAGCTGCTTCTCTGGGTCGGTGTATTCGTCCTCGCTGTAGAGATCCTCGCGCTTGGGCAGGAACTGGAGCGTCAGCGCCGGCCCCACGATGGACTTCCCCGGATTCGCACTGACCGGACCCTGGATGTGCGGGTTGCGGATGCCCATGTGGCCGAGCGTGCCGGCGACGGTGGCGGCGCCGATGTCGCGGAGGGCGTCGATGATCTCGCGGGGCGGGCGGGTGATGCCGGGGGTATGGGTCATTCGTTCTACCAGTTTGTCACGGAGCCGTCTTTGCGGCGGAGATGCGGGGCTTCCCAGAACCTGAACGCCTGGGCGCGGACGCGGGCCTCGTCGACCTCGACGCCGAGGCCGGGGGCGTCGGGGACGCGGTAGACGGCGCCCTCGAGGCGCGGCTGGACCGGAAAGAGCTCGGCGTCGTCGAAGCCGTGGTAGAGCTCGCCCGGGCTGGCGCGGGTCTCGAGCCAGGCGAAGTTCGCCACGGCGGCGGCGAAGTGCAGCGTCGCGGCGGTGCAGACCGGCCCGAGCGGGTTGTGCGGCATCATGTCGACGTAGTGCGCCTCGCTCCAGCCCGCGACCTTCATCGCTTCGGTGAGGCCGCCGACGTTGCAGACGTCGATGCGGTTGAACTGATGGATGCCGCGCTCGATGTAGGGCAGGAACTGCCACTTGGAGGCGAACTCCTCGCCGATGGCGAAGGGCACGTCGGTCATGGTGCGGAGCGACTCGTAGGCCTCCGGGGTCTCGTCGCGGATCGGTTCCTCGAGGAAGTCGAGGGTGCCCGAGGGCATCTTCTGGCAGTAGCTCGCCGCCTCGGCCACCGACAGGCGGTGGTGATAGTCGACCCCGAGCACCACCTCGTCTCCCAGCGCCTCGCGGGTCTTCACGCACCACTTCGCGGTCTCGGCGACGCTCGCGCGCGGCTCGTAGACGTTGTCCTCGGGGTCGTGCCCGGCGGGAAAGAGGCGGATCGCGGTCCAGCCCATCGCCATCAGCTCGCGCGCCTGCTCGATCATCTCCGGGCCGCAGGGACCGCGGGTGGTGGCGAAGGTCGGGATGACGTCGCGCTGCTTGCCGCCGAGGAGCTGGTGGACCGGCACGCCGAGCGCCTTGCCCTTGATGTCGTGGAGCGCGATGTCGATCGCCGAGATCGCGGCCTGGAGCACCCTGCCGCCCTCGAAGTACTGGCTGCGGTACATCTCCTGCCAGAGCGCGCCGATCGCGAAGGGATCGCGGCCGACGAGGAACCCGGCGTAGTGCTCGATGGCGCCGGCGACCGCCTTCTCGCGGCCGGAAAGGCCGCTCTCGCCCCAGCCGTGGACGCCCTCGTCGGTCTCGACCTTGACGAGCATCTGGTTGCGGATGCCGACCCAGGCCGGCAGCGGGTGGATGGCGGTGATCTTCATGCGGGTCCCGGGGTTCAGGCGGCCTTGAGCGCCCTGGTGGTCTCGCCGTCGAAGAGGTGCAGCCGGTCCTGGTCGAACTCGATCCAGACCAGCTCGTCCGGCTCGAGCTCGACGGTGGGCGGCAGGCTGATGTTCACCACCTCGCCGTCGACGAGGATCTGCGCGAAGGTGATGTCGCCGGTGGGCTCCACGGTGTGAACGCGCCCCGGAACCGCGCCGGGGGTCGCGGACTTGGCGAGGCGCAGCGTCGAATGCCGGGCGCCGAGCACCGCCTTGCGCGCGGCCGCCGCCTGCGCCTTGCGGGCGTTGGCATCCGAGAGCGGCAGCTCCCAGCCGCTCGCGCCGCGGACCACGGTGCGGCCGCCGGAGGTTGCGAACTCGACCGGGATCAGGCTCATCGCCGGGCTGCCGACGAAGCCGGCGACGAAGGTGTTCACCGGGTCGCCGAAGACGCGCGCGGGCGTGTCGTACTGCTGCAGCAGGCCGCCGTGCATCACCGCCATCTTGTCGGCCATGGTGACGGCCTCGAGCTGGTCGTGGGTGACGTAGATGATCGTGGCGTCGAGGGTGTGGTGGAAGCGCTTGAGCTCCGAGCGCATCTGCACCCGGAGCTTGGCGTCGAGGTTCGACAGCGGCTCGTCCATCAGGAAGACCGCGGGGTCGCGCACCAGCGAGCGTCCGAGCGCCACCCGCTGCTGCTGGCCGCCGGAGAGCTCGCGCGGCTTGCGCTCGAGCAGGTGGGTGATGTCGAGGACCCGCGCCGCCTCGCGCACCTTGCGGTCGATCTCGGCCTTGGGCTGCTTGCGCATGGTGAGCGGGAAGGCGAGGTTCTTGAACACCGTCTTGTTGGGGTAGAGCGCGTAGTTCTGGAACACCATCGCGATGTCGCGATCCTTCGGGTCGAGGGTCGAGACCTCGCGATCGCCGATGAAGACCTCGCCCGAGCTGAGCGGGATGAGGCCGGCGATCAGGTTGAGCGTCGTGGTCTTTCCGCAGCCCGACGGTCCGACCAGCGCCACGAACTCGCCGTGCTCGACCACGAAGGAGACGTCGTTCACGGCCCGGAAGGTGCCGTACGACTTGTTGATATGCTTGAGGACGACCTCTGCCACGCGGCGCTCCTAGTGTTTGACGGCGCCTTCGGTGAGGGCACGCACGAAATAGCGTTGAAGGACGAGGAAGAGGACCACCACCGGAACGCTCATCATGAAGCTCGCCGCCATCAGCCCCGGCCAGTCGGTGGTGTTTTCCGAGAAGAAGCGCTGGATGCCCACCGGCAGCGTCAGCTGGTCGTTCTTGGAGAGGAAGGTGTAGGCGTAGATGTACTCGTTCCACGCTCCGATGAACGAGTAGATCGCGGTGGCGATGATGCCCGGCACCGAGAGGGGCATCACGATCATCACGAAGGCCTGGAAGCGGGTCGCGCCGTCGATGCGCGCGGCCTGCTCGAGCTGGATCGGAATATTGTCGAAGAAGCCCTTGAGCAGCCAGATCGCGAGCGGCAGCCCGAAGGTGAGGTAGGTGAGGATCAGCGATCCCGGCGTGTTCACCAGCCCGAGAAAGCGCATCAGGATGAAGAGCGGGACGAGGAAGATCACCGCCGGGAACATGTTCCGCAGCAGCACCGCGAAGAACAGGAAGCGGCGGCCGGGGAAGCTGAAGCGCGAGAAGGCGTAGGCCGCGGGCACCGCCACCATGACCGCGAGGATGGTGGTGCAGGTCGAGATGAAGAGGCTGTTCCAGAAGAAGCGCAGGAAGTCCTGCCCGACGCTGTTCGCGGGATCGAGGAGCTTCTTGTAGCTCGCGAGCGTCGGCTCGCTCGGCCACCACTGCGGCGGAAACTGCAGCGCGGCGAACCCCGACTTGATCGAGGTGAGCAGCATCCAGAGCATCGGCACCGCGGTATAGATCAGCATCAGGACGAGGAAGGCGCGCCCCGCCCAGCGCCAGCCGTCGATCGCCTGGCGGCGGCGCAGGGGCTTCGGCGCGACTTCGGCGCTCGCGGTCATTCGGCCGGTTCCTTCCGCTCGTTCCCGCTGAGCGCGCGGACGTAGAAGTAGCCCAGCGTCATCACCACGATGAACAGGATCACCGAATAGGCGGCCGCCACCCCCCAGCGCTGCCGGCCGAAGGCGAGCTCGTAGATGTGGGTGATCCAGATGTGCGAGGCGTTCGCCGGCCCGCCCCCGGTCATGATCCACGGGATGATGAAGGAATTGAAGTTCCCGACGGCCAGAAGCAGGATCGTCACCGTCGACACGCCGCTGAGATGCGGGAAGGTCACGTGCCAGAAGCGGTTCCAGGCCCCGGCGCCATCGACCGTGGCGGCGCGCAGCAGCTGATCGGGCACCGTCTGCAGGCCGGCCATCATCATGATCATGGCGAAGGGGAACTCGCGCCAGATGTTCACCACGATCAGCGCCGGCAACACCGTGCTGGTGTTGTCGATGAAGTTGGGCGGCCGGTCGGTGATGCCGAGGCCGACGAGCACGGCACCGATGACCCCGAAATCGGAATGGTAGAGCCATTTCCAGATGTAGGAGGCGGCGACCGCGCTGATCACCCAGGGAATGATCAGGATCGCCCGCAGCACGGCGCGGCCGGCGAACTCGCGGTGCAGCGCGAGCGCCGAGGCAAACCCCAGGATGAAGGAGAAGATCGTCGAAGCCGCCGTCCAGACGAAGGTGTTCCAGGTGACCTTCCAGAACACCTCGCTGGTGAGGATGGTGCGATAGTTCTCGAAGCCGATAAAGACCTTGTCGCGGAGCTGCAGCCCGGGGGGCGTCTGAAAGAACGACAGCTCGATCGTGTAGTAGATCGGGTAGGCGATGACGACGAGCATCACCACGATCGACGGCAGCACGTAGGCATAGTCGGCCCGGCACCGCCACATCTGCCGCCCGATGCCGGAACGCACCGGCTCGGATCCCTGGAAGGCCTCGGTCTGGCCGGTCACCGTGGTCACCGCGGCTCGCCCCCTGCGCTGGACAAGGCGGCCGGCCGCGCGCGGGCGCGGCCGGCCGATGGTGCGACGGACAAGCGGGCGGGCCCTAGAGCCCGCCGCCCATCAGGTCCTTGACCTTCTTTGCGGCGTCGTCGGCGGCTTCGTCGACGGTCATCGCACCGGTCAGGGCGTTCTGCAGCATGTCCGGGACGATGATGTTCATGATCTCGGGCGACTCCGGCAGCGCCGGGAACGGGATGCCGTAGGGCAGCATCGCGGTCGTCACGTCGAGGAACTTCGTCGTCTCGAGCCGCTCCTTCATCCAGCCGGTGCGGAAGCCTTCGAGGTTGCCGGGATTGGAACCCACCCAGGCGAGCTTCAGCGACCATTCGGGGCTCGTCCACATGCAGATGAGCGCCTTGGCTGCCGGCTCGTCCACCTTGCCGCCGTCGACATACTCGGGCTTCAGGATGTGCAGGTTGGAGCCGCCGAAGACCACGGCGCGCTTGCCGTCCGGCCCGGTCGGGATCAGGCCGTAGCGCATGTTGTCGATGACGGTCTGCGCCTTTTCCGTATCGGCGCCCGTCGTCTTCTTCAGCAGGTCCTGCATCACGTTGTAGTCGGACGGGTGCGAGATCATCATCCCGAGCTGGCCGGCGAGGAACGGCGCCTGGTTGTCGGCCTGCTGGTTGGTCAGCGCAGAGACCGGCACCGACTTGTCGCGCACGTACATGTCGTAGGAAGCCTGCAGCGCCTCCTTGCTCTGCGGGCTGTCGAGCTCGACCTCCTTGTAGGTCGGGTTCGGCGACGCCTCGTCGAAGACGCCGCCGCCATAGGCCCAGAGCTGCGGCATGAAGCGGTAGGGCGTGTTGCCGGCGTTCTTGCGGGCGACGAGGCCGTAGCCGGCGATGCCGAGCTTGTCATGGATCTGCTTGGAATCCTTGACGACGTCGTCCCAGGTCGCCGGCGCCTTGTCCGGGTCGAGACCGGCGCGCTTGAAGACGTCGGCGTTCCAGATGAAAGCCATCGTCTCGTTGTTGGTCGGAATCCCGTAGGTCACCCCGTCCCAGGTGACCGCCTTCATCGCACCGGGCCAGAAGTCCTCGCTCGAGTAGCCGACGTCCTCGGGCTTCAGTGGCTCGAGATAGCCCTTGGCTGCGAACTCGGTGCCGCCGAGGATCTGCAGGCGCACGACCATCGGCGCGGCATTGCCGAGGAGCGCGGTGCGGAACTTGTCGAGCAGGTCGTTGTAGGTGATGCCCTGCTCTTCGAGATCGATGTTCGGGTAGGTCTTGCGGAACGTCTCGAAGAACTGCTTGTAGTTCTCGCGCAGGATGTCCGGGTCGCCCTCGAAGACGCCCTGGTACCACAGGGTGAGCTTGCCCTTGTAGTCGAGCGGCGTGACCTTGGCGCAATCGGCGGCGGTATCGAACTCCTTGGTGCCGGCAATGCTCTGCACGTATTCCGGCGACCATTTCGACAGATCGACGCCTTGCGCCCATGCCTGCGGCGCCGCCATCGAGACGGCGAGGCTCAGCGACATCGTGGTTGACAGCAGCAGGCGCCCGACGGCGTTTCGCGAATTCTTCCGCGAATTCTTCATCGCGTTCGTTCCTCCCAGGGACGGTTTTGCGCGGGATCGGCCGCGCCCAGATTTGCGCGGACTCTGCCGCTTGGGCGTTACACTCGGCCAGCCGTTTCTGTCTGTCAACCGGGAATGGATCGTACACTATTTCGCGGAATCTGCGCACGATTCGGGCTTGGCGGCCGCCGGATTCGTGCCTAACCATGCCGTCATGGGGGAAAGCGCGCTCATCGACGGACCCGGAGGGGAGGCCTTCGAGCAGCCGGGCTGGGTCTGCGAGCGGTTGCGTGACGAGATCGTCTCCGGGCTGCTCGAACCGAACGGCCGGCTGAAGGTGGCCGAGCTCGCGACCCGCTACGGGACCTCGACGAATCCGATCCGCGAGGCGCTGCAGCTCCTGCGCGGCGAGGGATTCGTGACCATCGAGCCCAACCGCGGCGCCCGCGTCCGCCCGATCGACGAGGCCTTCGTGCGCGACATCATCGAGATCGAGGTGCTCATCGAGCCGGCGCTGACCCGCTGGTTCGTCTCGATCGTCGGCCACGGCGACATCGAGCGGCTCGAGGCGGTCGAGGCCGAGATCGAGGCGAACGACTTCGCCGACCTCGCGCGCCACGGCCAGCTCGACACCCGGTTTCACCAGATCATCTACGACCGCCACTACAACCGGCATGCGGCCGAGCTCTGGTGGAAGCACCGCGAGATCCTGCGCGCGATCAGCCGCCGCTTTCCGACCTCGCTCAGCCGGCGGCAGGCGGTGATCGGCGAGCACCGCGCGCTGATCGAGGCGCTGCGCCGGCAGGACGCGGACGCCGCCGCCGCCATCGTCGCCCGCCACGTCGAGGGATCGGGGCGGCACATCACCGAGCAGATGGGTGTGGCCAGGCGCCTGGCCGAACCCGCCACCGAACGAGGCAAGAGATGAGCGAGACCATCGAGAAAGTCGCCGACAACGTCCGCGGCGCGTCGGCACCGAGCGCGCTGCGCATCACCGACGTCCGCGTCGCGACGATCCTCGGGCACGGCTACTATCCGATCCTGAAAATCGACACCAACCAGGGCGTCTACGGCCTCGGCGAGGTGCGCGACGGTGCCAGCCCCGACACCGCGCTGAGACTGAAGCACCTCCTGCTCGGGCAGAACCCCTGCAACGTCGACTATCTCTTCAAGATGATCGCCAACTACGGCGGCGACAGCCGCGAGGCGGGCGGGGTCTGCGGCATCGAGATCGCGCTGATGGACCTGGTCGGCAAGGTCTACGGCATCCCCTGCTATCAGCTGCTCGGCGGCAAGTACCGCGACAAGGTCCGCCTCTACGGCGACACCCCCGCCCCGCGCAGCCTGACGCCCGAGGGCTTCGTCGAGGTGGTGATGACGCGCAAGGCGCTCGGCCTCACCTTCATCAAGTTCGACCTGCCCGCCCGCCTTTTCGAGCAGACCCCCGGCGCGCTGGTCGGCCAGGCCACCGAGCACGAGTACTGGCAGTACAAGCAGTGGTTCTCGCCCGGCCGCGGCGCCGGCGCGCGGATCAGCCAGGCCGGCATCGAGCACTGCGTCGAGATCACCCGCGCGGTCCGCGCCGCGGTCGGCGACGGCATCTCGCTCTGCACCGACCATTTCGGCGAGGGCTTCTGCACCGCCGACGAGGCGATCCGCATCGGCCGGGCGCTCGAGCCCTACAACCTGGCCTGGATCGAGGACCCGCTGCCCTGGACCGACATTCCCGGCCACAGGAAGGTCGCCGACGCGCTGCTCACCCCGGTCGCCGCCGGCGAGGACTGGTATGCCTGGGACGGCTTTCGCGAAGCGATCGAGACCCGCGCCGTCGACATCATCCATCCCGACATGCTGTCGTCGGGCGGGCTGATGGAGACCAAGCGCATCGCCGACCACGCCGAGCGCCACAACATCCCGACGGCGCTGCACGCCTGCTGCTCGCCGATCGGCTTCATGGCCAACGTGCACCTCGGCGCCTCGATCGCCAGCCTCGTCGCGGTCGAGCACCACGGCCTCGACCTGCCGTTCTTCCGCGAGCTCGTGACCGGCCTCGGGCCCGACTATATGGCGAACGGCTACGTCACCGTTCCCGACGCGCCGGGCCTCGGCGTCGACATCGACGAGGCGGCGATCCGCCGCCAGCTGCGCGACGGCGCAAGCTTCTTCGCCGACACCAGCGAGTGGAACCGAAACCGCGTCGGCCCCGAATGGGCGCCACACGACGACTGACGGCGCCGGCGTGATCCGCCCGATGCCGAGCGGGCCCCTCTGCTGCCGCCCGGCCGCGCCGGCCTCGCGGCCGGCCCCGCCGGTTGGCGGAGGCGCCGCGTCGGCGCCGCGACTGCCCAACCGCTCCGGGCGCGGCGCGGCTCGCCGCGAGCGCCGGCGTCACCGTCTGCGAACCCGACGCGTGCTGAAAGAACCGTCCGCCGGCGAAGCGGTACACGCCGAAGGATTTCATATGGGCATGAAACCCTATCGGGCAGTCGCCGGGGCCCCGCCAACAGGCGGGGAGAAAAATGACTCGCGGGCGAAGCCCGCTGCCGTCGGAGGGAGGCTGCAAAGGCAGCCGACCGCCAAGCGCCGGCCGAGCGGGGGCCGGCAGGCCCCCCGAGGCCGGCGCTTCCCCCCGCACGCCGCCGCAGCGCACCGGCAGCCGCGGAGAGTGAGCCGGGGGTCAAGGCCGACGAAACGCCGTTTGCCAACCGATTGCCTCCGAAGAGAAAGCATCCAATGAAAATCACCGACCTGCGCTGCGCCGTCATCGGCCGGCACCCGATCGTGCGCATCGTCACCGACGAGGGCCTCCACGGCCTCGGCGAGGTCGAGTTCACCAAGACCTATCTCAAGCCCTTCGTGCTGCACTTCCGCGAGGCGCTGATCGGCGAGGATCCGACCGACGTCGAGCGGGTGATGCTGAAGATCCGCCAGCGCGGCTCGTTCAAGCCCTACGGCGCCGCGGTCAGCGCCATCGAGCACGCGCTCTGGGACATCGCCGGCAAGGCCGCGGGGGTCCCCGTCTACAAGCTCCTCGGCGGCAAGGTCCGCGACAAGGTCCGGGTCTACAACGGCTCGCTCCGGCAGGAGCGCAGCGGCGACCGGCCCGAGGACTACGCGGCCGACGTCAAGTGGATGATGGAGCTCCCCGAGAAGTTTTTCATGGTGAAGCAGGGCATCAGCTTCCACTCGAACATGAAGCGGAGCGTCGAGGGCTTCCACTACGGCGTGGCCCAGCCGCCCGACTACCACGGCGCGATGGACCAGGGCCAGATCAGCGAGCGCGGCATGGCCCACCTGATCGACTGCGTCGCGGCGATGAAGGAGGTCCTCGGCGACAAGGTCAGCCTCGCGCTCGACTGCGGCCCCGGCTGGTTCCTGCCCGACGCCATCCGCTTCGCCCGCGCGGTCGAGAAGTACGACCTGATGTGGCTCGAGGACATGCTGACCGGCGACTACGTCCCTTGGGTCAATCCGCAGGCCTACCGCGAGCTCACCGTCTCGACCTCGACCCCGATCCACACCGGCGAGCAGATCTACCTCCGCCACAACTTCAAGGAGCTGATCGAGACCCAGGCGGTGCGGGTCATCGGCCCCGACCCGGCCGATATCGGCGGCATCGCCGAGCTCAAGTGGGTGGCCGAACTCGCTTACATGCACTCGATCATGATGGCGCCGCACGGCACCGCCAACGGCCTCCTCGGCCTCGGCGCGCTCATCAACGTCTGCGCCACGCTGCCGGCCAACTTCATCGCCTTCGAGTACCCTTCGGCCTCCGACCCCTGGTGGAGCGAGATCGTCACCGGGCTGCCGGACGGTCCGATCGTGAGGGACTCGATGGTCGACCTCCTGGAAGCGCCCGGGCTCGGCCTCGACATCGACGCCGAGGGGGCGCGCAAGTACCTGCGCGAGGAGGACGCCGGCTTCTTCGACTGATCGCCGCTAGCGTTCGGCGCAGGTCTCGAGCCAGCGCAGCGCGAGATACTCCGCGCGATCGAGGCCCGCGGCGCCCCTGCGATAGCGCCGTCCGACCTTCGCCATCTCCTCGGCGAGCCGTCCCTCCTGCCAGCTCGCGAGGACCCGGGGATGGATGTAGCATTTGCGGCAGACGCTCCGTGTGTTGCCGAGGCGGGCGGAGACCGCGTCGATGACCTCGTTCGTCGCCACGGCGAGCGCGCGCCGGGAGTCCGGCACCTGCATCCCGGCGAAGAGCTGCAGCGCGCGGACCGTGCCGCCCCAGGTGCGGAAGTGCTTCGAGCTGAAAGGGCCGTCCATTGCCGCACGGATATAGCCGTTGACGTCACCGGAGCTGACCCGCCGCCGTTCGCCGTCGTGGTCGATGTACTGAAAGAGGTGCTGGCCCGGCAGATCCTGCGCGCCCTTGACGATGCGCGCGATCCGGCGGTCGGTGACCCGGAGCTGCCATTCCTTGCCCGACTTGCCCTTGAAGCGGAACCGCAGCGTCGCGCCCTCGATCGCGACGTGCCGGTCGCGGAATGTGGTCAGTCCGAAGCTGGCGTTGTCGCGGGCGTAGGCGGCGTTGCCCACGCGGATCATCGTGGTGTCGAGGAGGCGAACGACGGTGGCGACGACCTTGTCCCGGTCGAGCCCGCGCTTGCCGAGGTTGGCCTCGACGGCGTTGCGAAGCTGCGGCAGGGCGCGCGCGAACGCGACGAGGCTGGCGTATTTCACCTCGTCGCGGCAGGCGGTCCAGCGCTCGTGATAGCGGTACTGCTTGCGTCCGCGCGCGTCCTTGCCGGTGACCTGCACATGGAAGTCTTCGCGCGGGGCGATCCAGACATCGGTCCAGGCGGGCGGAATGACGAGCTTGCGGATCCTGTCGAGCACGGCCGGATCCCGCAGGCGCGCACCGTCCGGCGTGAGGTAGTAGAACCCGGCGCCCGCACGCCGCCGGCGGATGCCCGCTTCACCGTCGTTGGCATAGACCAGCGCCACGTCGGCCGCGGAGGCTTCCCGCTCGTCTGCTGCATGGGCGACTGCGTTTTCCACCGCGGGACGAACGAACGACGCTGTGCGCGGTTCCCGTCATACGACGGATTAAGGCGCGCGCAGGCTACCGCAGCTCCGCGGCTGTCAGCACCGGACCCATGTGCGAGCGCTGCACGATCACCGCCAGCGGGCCGTCTCCCGGCGCGTCGGCGCGCAGATCGAGCGGCGCGGTGCCGTCCCAGTGGCCGATCGTTTTCCAGTCGGTGACGATGTTGGTGTAGGTGACCTCCTGCCCGGCGTTCTCGCCGCCGGCGATCTGCACGCCCTCGGAGGGAATGAAGCGCACAAGGTAGACCTCGGAGGGCCCGGGCTCGGCCGAAACGGTCGGCTCGAGGTGCACCGCGAGATCGTCGCCGTCGCGTGCGAGACTGATCTCGGCCTGCGCCGGCAGCGCCAGCTGGCGCTCGATCTCGTCGATGATCCGCGGCGCGTCATGGCCCTTCATCCGCTCCTCGCCCTGCACCACGATCTCCGGGGTGAAGATCGTCCGGCTGCGCGCGGCCTTTGCGTAGGCGCGCTGCCGCGCGGTGTGCTGCGGCCTGGCGAACTCGTCCTTCCAGCCGAGATAGTCCCAGTAGTCGACGTGCAGCGCCAGGGCGATCACCCCGTCGAGCCCCGCGAGCTTGGTCATCAGCGCATCCGCCGGCGGGCAGGACGAGCATCCCTGGCTGGTGTAGAGCTCGAGCAGCACGGGTGCCGCCTGCAGGCTGGCGCCTGCCGGCAGGACCGCTGCGGCAACGGCGATCAGGGAACTCGAGAGACGCATCGGATCCTTCGCGGCTACCTCGGCCCCAGGGGTAGACGGGGCCGCTCCCGCTGGCGAGTCAAGCCTTCGAGAGCGCCCGCATCGGACCCGCGCCGTGGCGCGGAATCCTCACGCCGCGCGGGCGAGGTTGCGCAACACGTACTGCAGCACGCCACCGTTCTCGACGTACTCGATTTCCACGGCGGTATCGATCCGGCACTTGAGCGCGATCTCGCGCGTCGTGCCGTCGCCATAGACGATCGTCGCCGGAACCTCCGAAAGCGGTTTCAGATCGCCGGCCAACCCCTTGATCGAGATCGTCTCGTCGCCTTTCAGGCCAAGCGTCTTGCGGGTCTCGCCGCCGGTGAACTCGAGCGGGATCACCCCCATGCCGACGAGGTTCGAGCGGTGGATGCGCTCGAAGCTCTCGGCGATCACCGCCTTCACCCCGAGCAGCATCGTCCCCTTCGCCGCCCAGTCGCGCGACGAGCCGGTGCCGTACTCCTTGCCCGCGATCACCACCAGCGGCACGCCCTTCTCCTGCCAGGCCATCGCCGCGTCGTAGATCGAGGCCTGCTCGCCGTCAGGGCCCAGGGTGTAGCCGCCCTCGACCGCCTCCAGCATCTCGTTGCGGATCCGGATGTTGGCGAAGGTGCCGCGCATCATCACCTCGTGGTTGCCGCGGCGCGAGCCGTAGGAGTTGAACTCGCTGACCGGCACCTGCCGCTCCTGCAGGTAGGCGCCCGCCGGATGCGACGCCCGGAACGAGCCCGCCGGCGAGATGTGGTCGGTGGTCACCGAGTCGGCCAGGATCGCGAGGATCCGCGCCCCCTCGATGTCGTGGATCACCCCGGCGTCCGGCCCCATGCCGCGGAAGTAGGGCGGGTTCTGCACGTAGGTCGAGCCGGCCGGCCAGGAGTAGGTCTCGCTCATCTCGACCTCGACCGCCCGCCAGTGGGCGTCGCCCTTGAACACGTCGGCGTATTTCGAGCGGAACGACTCGCGCGTCACCGTGCGCTCCACCAGATCCGAGATCTCGCGCGCCGTCGGCCAGATGTCCTTCAGATACACCGGCTTGCCGGTCCGCCCGATCCCGAGCGGCTGCGTGGTGATGTCGATGTTCATGTCGCCGGCGATGGCATAGGCCACGACCAGCGGCGGCGAGGCGAGATAGTTCGCCCGCACGTCCGGGTTTACCCGCCCCTCGAAATTGCGGTTGCCCGACAGGACCGAGCAGGCGACGAGGTCGGCCTCGTTCACCGCCTTGGAGACCGCCTCCGGCAGCGGCCCCGAGTTGCCGATGCAGGTGGTGCAGCCGTAGCCGACGAGGTTGAAGCCGAGCGCATCGAGATCCTCGGTCAGGCCCGCGGCCTCGAGGTAGTCGCTGACCACCTGGCTGCCCGGCGCCAGCGAGGTCTTGACCCAGGGCTTGCGGGTCAGCCCCTTCTCCCGCGCCTTGCGCGCCACCAGCCCGGCGCCGATCATCACGTAGGGGTTCGAGGTGTTGGTGCAGGACGTGATCGCCGCGATCACCACGCTGCCGTCGTGGATGCGGTAGTCCTCGCCCTCGACCCTGACCCAGCGGTCCTTGCCGTTCTGCCCCTCGTGGTGGCCCGGCACGTCCGCCGGCTCGGGGGCGCCGCCTTCGTTGTCCCAGCGCACCTCCGACTTGTAGCCGACGTTGTCGCGGTGCTGCTTGACCACGTCCGCGAACTGCAGGCGCCGCGACGTCGAGCGGCACCCGGTCCTGCGGCCGCTTCGGCCCGGCGAGCGAGGGCACGACGCTGCCCATGTCGAGCGCCAGCGTGTCGGTATAGACCGGGTCGTAGTCGGCGCCCCGCCACATCCCGTTCGCCTTGGCGTAGGCCTCGACCAGCGCGATCCGCTCCTCCTCGCGCCCCGAGATCCGCAGGTAGCGCAGCGTCTCCTCGTCGATCGGGAAGAAGCCGCAGGTGGCACCGTACTCGGGCGCCATGTTGCCGATCGTCGCGCGGTCGGCGAGCGGCAGGTTGTCGAGGCCGGTGCCGTAGAACTCGACGAACTTGTTCACCACGCCCTTCTTGCGCAGCATCTGGGTCACCGTCAGCACCAGGTCGGTGGCGGTGACGCCCTCCTTGAGCGCTCCCGGTCAGCTTGAAGCCCACGACCTCGGGGATCAGCATCGAGATCGGCTGGCCGAGCATCGCCGCCTCGGCCTCGATGCCGCCGACGCCCCAGCCGAGGATCGCGAGGCCGTTGACCATCGTGGTGTGGCTGTCGGTGCCGACCAGCGTGTCGGGATAGGCGACGAGCGCGCCGGAGGGATCGGTGTCGCTCCAGACCGACTGGCCGAGATACTCGAGGTTCACCTGGTGGCAGATGCCGGTGCCCGGCGGCACCACGCGGAAGTTCGTCGAAGGCGCCCTGCCCCCACTTGAGGAACTCGTAGCGCTCGCCGTTGCGCTGGTACTCGCGCTCGACGTTCATCTGGAAGGCGCGCGCGTTGCCGAACTCGTCGACCATCACCGAGTGGTCGATGACGAGATCGACCGGGTTCAGCGGGTTGATCTTCTGCGGGTCGCCGCCGAGCGCCACCATCGCGTCCCGCATCGCAGCGAGA
Source organism: uncultured Alphaproteobacteria bacterium (assembly GCA_963737485.1). Classification (GTDB taxonomy): domain Bacteria; phylum Pseudomonadota; class Alphaproteobacteria; order Rhodobacterales; family Rhodobacteraceae; genus Amaricoccus. Next base: position 778,612 of record CAVTSR010000016.1, read on the forward strand.
TCGACCACCGCGGGCACGCCGGTGAAGTCCTGCATCAGCACGCGCGCCGGGCGGTAGGCGATCTCGATCGGGTTCTTGCCGGCCTTGTCCGCCCAGTCGGAGAAGGCGCGGATGTCGTCCTGCGTCACGGTCTTGCCGTCCTCGAAGCGCAGCATGTTCTCGAGCACGACCTTCAGCGCCGCCGGCAAGCGGCTGAAGTCGCCGAGCCCCGCCTCCTCCGCCGCCGCGATCGAATAGTAGGCGTACCGCGTGCCGCCCACCTCCAGGTTCCGCCGCGTCTTTGCGGTGTCGGTTCCAACGAAAACGGTCATCGTGCCTCCGGGCTGAAACTGGCTGGGCAGGAATTAACCTTTGATATGCCGCATCCGGGGACGCCTCGCAAGTACTGCAAGTGCGAAATGCATACCATGGCATGCAGAAATGCCCGGTGGGCCGCCCGGCTGGCGGAGACCGCGGCTGCTTTGTGAATCAATGGTTTGGGCGATCGGCGCGGCTTCCCCCGCGGGCGTCGATCGGCTATTCCGGCGCGCATGGGCCTCGTCGTCGACGACCTTTCCTGCGCCCGCGGCGGCCGGCTGGTGCTGCAGGGACTTGCGCTGGCGCTCGCCGACGGCGAGGCGCTGCTGCTGCGCGGCCCGAACGGCGCCGGCAAGTCGACGCTGCTGCGGGCGCTGGCCGGGCTCCTGCCCGCGCGCGGGCGGATTGCCCTCGACGGGCGCGTGGCGACGGCCGACGTGCTCGCCGAGGCGATCGGCCTATGCCGGCCATCTCGACGCGGTGAAGCCGCAGCTCACCGTCGGCGAGAACCTCGGCTTCTGGGCGGCGCTGTTCGGCGGGGACCGCCGGCGCGGCGCTCGCGGGCTTCGATCTCGCGGCGATCGCCGACCGCCCGGCGCACCTGCTCTCGGCGGGGCAGCGGCGGCGGCTCGGGCTCGCGCGGCTGCTGCTGGCACCGCGGCGGCTGTGGCTTCTCGACGAGCCGACGGTCTCGCTCGACGCCGCCTCGGAGGCGCGGCTGATCGGCGAGGTGCAGCGGCAGCTCGCGCGCGGCGGGCTGGCGGTCATCGCGACGCATGCGCCGCTCGCGCTCGCGGCGCGCGAGCTGGTCCTGAGCTCGGAGGCCGCCGCGGCGGCGCAGGCCGGGACCGATCCGTTCCTCGCCGGGAGCTGGGCGTGAGCGGCGGCGCGCGCGCTCTTCGGGCGCGAGCTGACGCTGGCGCTGCGCTCGGGCGGCGGCGCGGGGCTGGGGCTCGCGTTCTTCGTGATCGTGACGCTGCTGGTGCCGCTCGGCGTCGGTCCGGAGCCGGAGCGGCTGGCGGGGCTCGCGGCGGGGAGCCTGTGGATCGGGGCGCTCCTCGCCTGCCTGCTGCCGCTCGACCGGCTGTTCCAGGCCGACCTCGAGGACGGCACCCTCGACGTGCTGGCGCTGGCGCCGATGCCGCTCGAGGCGCTGGTGGCGGTGAAGGCGCTGGCGCACTGGCTGACGACCGGGCTGCCGCTGGTCGTCGCGGCGCCGTTGCTCGGCGCTGACGCTGCAGCTGCCGGCGCCGGCCTATCCCTGGCTGGTCGCCTCGCTGGCCGCGGGCACGCCGGCGCTGAGCTTTCTCGGCGCGATCGGCGCGGCGCTGACCGTCGGCATCCGCCGCGGCGGGCTGCTGATCGCGATCCTGGTGCTGCCGCTCTACCTGCCGACGCTGATCTTCGGCGCCCGCGCCTGCGCCGCCGCGGCCGAGGGCCGCGATCCCTGGCCGGCCTTCCTGCTGCTCGCGGGGCTGACCCTCTTCATCCTCGCGCTCGCCCCGCTCGCGGCCGCGGCGGCGCTGCGCGCGAACCTGCGTTGACCGAGGTCGGGGCATGGTTAACGGAGCGTGGCCGTTTCGATCCTGGCCGGTGACTTCCGACCCCTCTGCGTAACGTGCGCGAATTCCCCGAGCCGGCCTCGCGAGGTCCCCGACCCTCAGCCCGGCGGCTGGCAGACCGTCCGGAACCGCTCGACGCAGGTCGCCAGCACCTCGTCCGGATCCCGCTTCCACCAGTTGTCGGCGGAAAAGATCTCCACCTCCTGATGCCCCGAGAACCCGGCCGCCTCGAACCAGCCGCGGATCCGCGGCAGGTCGACCACCCCGTCGCCCATCATCCCGCGGTCGTTCAGCGGATCCCGCGTCGGCACCAGCCAGTCGCAGATGTGATGCGCGAGGATCTGCCTCGCCGCCCCGGCGCGCTCGAGCTGCGCCTCGAGTTCGGGATCCCACCAGACGTGATAGACGTCGATCGCCGCTCCGACCCCCTCGCCGAGTTCGTCGGCGAGATCGAGCGCGTGCTTGAGCGTGTTCACGCAGGAGCGGTCCGCCGCATAGACCGGATGCAGCGGCTCGATCGCCACCGGCACGCCGGCGGCGCGCGCATGCGGCAGCATCGCCGCCAGCCCGTCGCGCACCATCTCCCGCGCCGCGCCGATATCGCGCGACCCCGCGGCCAGCCCTCCTACAACCATCACCAGGCAGTCGGCCCCGAGCGCCGCCGCCTCGTCGACCGCCCGCTTGTTGTCCTCGACCGCCTGCGCCCGTTCCACCGCCGTCGCCGCCGGGAAGAATCCCCCGCGGCAGAGCCCGGTCACCCGCAGGCCGCCGTCGCGCACCAGCTTCGCCGCCGCCCCGAGCCCGATCGCCGCCACCTGGTCCCGCCAGGGCGCGATCGCCGTGATCCCGTGCCGCAGGCAGCCGTCCACCGCCTGCCCGCATGTCCCACTGCGCGCGCACCGTCGCGAGGTTGATCGACAGCCCCTCAGCTTCGCTCATCGGTCCCTCCGTAGAACGCGTCGCCGCGACCCCCGCGAGGCCCCGCCGGAGCGGCGGGATCGAAGCCAGGACCATCCCGAGGCAGCCGAGCGCCAGCACCAGCGAGATCGGGTTGGCGACGAACCCCAGGAAATTGCCGTCGAAGAGCACCATGCCGCGGCGGAACGAGGCGTCGAGCAACGGCCCGAGCACGATCCCGAGCACCAGCGGCGCCATCGGATAGTTCATCTCGCGGAGCGCGAAGCCGACGACCCCGAAGAACAGCATCACCTGGATGTCGAAGACCCGCCCGGCGATCGCGAACGACCCGACGGTGCAGAGGGTGAAGATGATCGGCATCAGCTTCTCGCGCGGCACCGACAGCACCTTCAGGAGCGGCCGCGTCAGCAGGAGCCCCAGCACCAGCATTGCGACCGTGGCCATGAACACCATCGCTACCACCTGGAAGACGAACTGCGGCGCCTCGACCATGATCAGCGGCCCCGGCCGCATCCCGTGGATGAACATCGCCGCGAGCAGCACCGCCGCCGGTGCGGACCCCGGCACCGCCAGCGTCAGCAGCGGGATGATCGCGCCCGGCACCGCGGCGTTGTTGCCGGTCTCCGAGGCGATCAGCCCCTCGGGCGCCCCTTTGCCGAACTGCTCCCGCTCCGGGCTGGCGCGCTTGGCCGCCGCATAGGACATCCAGGCGCCCATGTCCTCGCCGACGCCGGGCAAAAGGCCCATGAAGGTGCCGATCAGGCCCGAGCGCGCGATCGTGCGCCTGTAGCGCCAGAGCTCGCCGATGCGCGGCAGCACCCGGTCGGAGGCGTCGGTGACCGTCTGGTAGGCATGCGCCTTCATCACCCCGATGATCTCGGCGAAACCGAAGGCCCCGACCAGTGCCGGCAACAGCGAAAGCCCGCCCGCGAGGTCGGTCCAGCCGTAGCTGAAGCGCTGGTAGCCGTGGATGCTCTCCTGCCCCACCATGGCGACGAGGAGCCCGATGACCCCGGCGATCCAGCCCTTCAGCGTGTCCCCGGTGGTGGTGAGCTGCCCCGAGATCAGCACGCCGAAAAGCGCCAGCCAGAAGAACTCCGGCGAGCGGAAGGAGAGCGCGAACTCCCCCAGCACCGGCGCCACCACCGCCAGCGCCACCATCCCGATCATCCCGCCGAGGAAGGACGCCGAGGTCGCGAGCCCCATCGCCCGCCCCGCCTGCCCGCTCCGCGCCAGCGGAAAGCCGTCGAGCGTGGTCGCCGCACTCGCCGGCGTGCCGGGGATGTTGAGCAGGATCGCCGAGCGCGACCCGCCGTAGATCGAGCCGACGTACATGCAGATCAGCACCAGGATCGCGGTCTCAGCCGGCATGTGGAAGGTGAGCGTGGTCAGGAGCGCGATCCCGAGCGTCGCCGTCAGCCCCGGCAGCGCGCCGACGGTGATCCCGAGCAGCGTCGCCCAGAGGACGTTGAAGAGCGTGACCGGATCCGTCGCGAAGTCGAAGACGGCGGCGAGGAAGAACTGCAGCCCCTGCACCGGCGCGCCTCAGGGAAGCCGGACGAGAAAGATCGACTGGAAGACGTAAGGGACGGCGATCGCCGCCCCCGCCGCCACCGCCGCCGCGACCAGCATGATCCGCGCGAGCGGCGGTCGCGGCGCACCGCCGCCGATCACGTCGAAGACCGTGACGAAGGCGAAGACGAAGAGGAAGGTCGCGAGCGCGAAAGGCATCCGGCCGACCAGCCCCATCGCGTAGAGGATGCAGAGCCCCGCCGCCAGCGCCGCCCGCCCCCAGCCCGCGGGCGCGGCTTGCTCCGCCACCCCCGCCGCCGGCCGCCGCAGCGCGGCGACCGAACGCAGCAGCAGGATCGCCGCCATCAGCGCCAGCGCTGCCCCGAGCAGCCCCGGCACCACGCCCGGTGCCGACCAGACGTCACCGCCCACGTCCTCGAACCGCGGCATCCGCCACGACGCGACCATGGTCGCGATGCCCGTCGCCAGCAGCACGACGGAGGTGACGAGGTCGGCGCGGACCACCGCCTCAGGGCCGCGGAATGCCGACCGTGGAGGGATCGACCTTGGCCTTGCCGCCGTCGAACATCAGCCAGGCGTTGTTGGCCACCGCCGGCGCCACCCGCTTCTGCGCCTCCTCGCCGTAGTAGGGCGCGAAGACCGCCCCGCGCTCGGTGGCGTATTTCTTCAGCGCCTCGGAGTTGGCGATCTTCTCGGCCCAGACCTTGTCGAGCGCCGCGACCACCTCGCCCGGCGCGTTACCCGGCACGAAGATCCCGAAGTAGTTCGGCGCCGCCTTGAAGTCCTTGACCCACTGGGTGATCGGCGGGATCGGATCGACGCCGGCGATCTCCAGCGCCGTGTCGTTCAAGACCGCCAGCGGCCGGATGCGCCCGGCGCGGATCATCTCCGCCTGCTCGACCGCGAGCTGCGTCGTCACCTGCGTCTCGCCCGAGACAGTCGCGATGACGGCCGGCCCGCCGCCGTCGTAGGTGACGTGCTTGTAGTCGACCCCGGTCAGCGCCCGGATCGTCTCCATCGCGGTATGCCCCGACGAGGTGACCCCCGCCGTCGCCACGGTGATCTTGCCGGGATCGGCCTTCATCGCGGCGATGAGCTCGCCGAAATCCTTCCACGGCGCGTCGGCGTTGACGCCCACCACCGCGACGTTGGCCACGTCGAGATAGAGGTGCCAGTCCTCGATCGAGGTATCGAGCATCCCGGTCACCTTGTAGGTGCCGAGGTCCTGCGCCGCGCCCGCGGTCCAGGTCATGCCGCCGTCGTTGGCCTCGAGCGCGTTCTTGGTCCCGATCGACCCCGAGGCGCCGGGCTGGTTCTCCACCACCACCGTGGCACCGAGCGCCGCCTCGATCTCGGCTGCGGCAACCCGGGTCACCTGGTCGGTCGATCCGCCCGCCGCCCAGGGCACGATCAGGGTGATCGGCCGCTCCGGCTTCCAGTCCTGCGCCGCCGCGAGCCCGGTGCCCGCCAGGATGCCCGCAAGGGCGAATGCCATCAGTCGCATGGTACGTCTCCTCCCGCTTTCGCGGCCGCGGATTGCCCCCGCGGCCATTCTTCAGTCGTCTCAGGCGATGCCCTGCACCGCCAGCACCCGCCGCATCCGCTCCGCCGCCAGCTCCGGATCGCGAAGCACCCGCGCGCGATCCGCCAGCCGGAAGAGCTCGGCGAGGTGCAACGCCGAGCGTGCGCTCTCCTGCCCGCCGACCATCACGAAGTGGTCCTGCAGCCCGTTGAGATAGGCGAGAAACACCACGCCCGTCTTGTAGAACCGGGTCGGCGCCTTGAAGATGTGCCGCGACAGCGGCACCGTCGGCGCGAGGATGTCGAAGAACTCGTTCTCCCCGCCCCGCGCCAGCGCCGAGAGCGCCGCCGAGGCCGCCGGGGCGATCGCATCGAAGATGCCGAGCAGCGCGTCCGAATGCCCCTGCTCGTCGCCGGCGATCAGCTCGGCGTAGTTGAAGTCGTCGCCGGTATACATCCGCACCGCTGCCGGCAGCCGCCGGCGCATCGCGATCTCCTTCTCCTTCGAGAGGAGCGAAATCTTGATCCCGTCGACCTTCGCGGCATGCCCGGCGATCACGTCGAGGCAGGTCTCCATCGCCTGCCAGTGGTCACCCGAGCCCCAGTAGCCCGCGAGTGCGGGATCGAACATCTCGCCCAGCCAGTGCAGGATCACCGGCTGCTTCACCTGGCTCAGGATGCGGTCGTAGACCGACAGGTAGTCGTCCGGCCCTTTCGCCGCCGCCGCCAGCGCCCGGCTCGCCATCAGGATGATCCGCCCGCCGAGCGCCTCGACGGTCTCGATCTGCTCCTCGTAGGCACGGATCACGTCGTCGACCGTCACCTCCGGGCCCGCCGTCAGGTGATCCGTCCCCGCGCCGCAGCCGATCAGCGCCCCCGGCCGGCCCTTCGCCGCCTCGAGCCCGCGCGCGATCAGCTCCTTCGCCTCCGGCCACCCGAGCCCCATGCCGCGCTGGGCGGTGTCCATCGCCTCGGCGACCCCGAGTCCGAGATCCCAGAGGTAGTGCCGGTAGCGGATCGTCGCTTCCCAGTCGATCGCCGGCGTCACCCAGGGATCGCCGTCCGCCCAAGGGTCGGCCACCACGTGCGCCGCCGAATACGCGACCCGGCCGAACGCGCCTTCCGGCGGCGCGAAGGCGAGCGGCTCGCCCGTCGTCCATTCCTCGATCCGACGGTCCGTCGTCGGCAGCCGCACCACCGCCATCGCTCAGAATCTCCAACGCCGGGACGTCGAGCCAGCGCCGCTCCTTCCAGCTCGCGAGCCCCAGCTCGGCGAGCTGCACCCCCTTCACCCCCTCGACCAGCCCGAACCGCCAGGGCGCGTCCTCGACCAGGTGCCGCAGGAACATCTCCCACTGCACCTTGAAGCCGTTGTCGTAGGTCTGGTTGTCCGGGACCTCGTCCCAGGTGTCGTAGAAGTCGATCGTCTGCGGCACGTCGGGGTTCCAGACCGGTTTCGGCGTGTTCACCCGGTGCTGCGTCCAGCACTTGTGCAGCCCCGCCATCGCCGAGCCGTGCGTCCCGTCGACCAGGAAGGTCACGAGGTCGTCGCGGCGGACCCGCGTCGTCCAGGAGGAGTTGAGCTGCGCGATCACGCCGCCGTCGAGCTCGAAGGTGGCATAGGCGGCATCGTCGGCGTCCGCCGCGTAGGGCTTGCCGGCCTCGTCCACCCGCTCGGGAATATGCGTGGCGCCAAGGCAGCTTACCGCCTTCACTTCGCCGAACAGGTTGTCGAGCACGTAGCGCCAGTGGCAGAGCATGTCGAGGATGATCCCGCCGCCGTCCTTCAGCCGGTAGTTCCACGACGGCCGCTGCGCCGGCTGCCAGTCGCCCTCGAAGACCCAGTAGCCGAACTCGCCCCTGACCGAGAGCATTCGCCCGAAGAACCCGCTGTCGCGCAGCATCGCGAGCTTGCGCAGCCCGGGGAGGAACAGCTTGTCCTGCACAACCCCATTCTTCACCCCGGCTGCCTTGGCCTTTCTCGCCAGCGCGACCGCCTTGTCGAGCTTGTCCGATATCGGCTTCTCGCAATAGACGTGCTTGCCGGCATCGATCGCGCGCGCCAGGAGATCCGCGCGCATCTGCGTGGTGCCCGCGTCGAAGAACAGGGTGTCGTCGGGATTGGCCAGCGCCGCGTCGAGATCGTCGCTCCAGCGCTCGATGCCGTGCTCGTGCGCCAGCGCCGCGACCTTGGCGCCGTTCCGCCCGACCAGGATCGGGTCGGGCATCAGCCGGTCGCCGTTGGCGAGCGGCAGGCCCCCTTCGGCGCGGATCGCCACGATCGAGCGGATCAGGTGCTGGTTCAGCCCCATCCGCCCGGTCACCCCGTGCATGATCAAGCCGAAGTTGCGTGTCGCCATGGCGCCCCTCCCCTCCCGGATCCCGTTCGATGCGGGGTGTAACCGTTTAGTTACAACTTGCAGCCTGGCGTCTGGCGCGTCAACCCTCAATCACGGCCGCCACCATCGGGCCGTCCGTCGGAGAGTGCTTGCCTTGGATCCCCCGCCCCTCCTGTCCGGCACCCCGCTCTGCCGCTGGCAGGTCTCGGCGATCAGCGAGACCCGCTACGACCTGCCCGATCGGCCGATGCAGGGCGCGATGGACGCGGGCTTCTTCCTCACCCGTGACCGCAACTTCATCCCGCACGAATACCCCTGCCGCACCCAGTTCGCCGCCGAGCACCGCGGCCGCCGGCCCGAGGTCCGCGGCGCCCCGCGCTGGGGCCGGCACTGGCTCCCCTTCGCCGGCCCCCGGGTCGACCTCTCCGGCTTCTGGTTCCGTCCGACCCGCCTCGCTGCCCGCGCCCGCGCCGCCCTCGAGGTCACGACGCCCGGCACCGCCCGCTTCCGCCTCGCGACCTGCGGCGGCGCCCTCCTCTTCGCCGCCGGCGCCGAGGCCGGCTTCCTCGCCCCCTATGCCCGCAACCGGGAGGAGAGCGTGGAGATCACTGCCGTCCTCCCCGCCGGCCGCGTCCCGCTCGAGGTCTTCTTCGACGACCTCGCCGAGCGCGACACCCGCTTCTTCTTCCAGCTCGACTGGCTCTCCGGCCCGCCCGCGCGCGAGGCTGCCCCCGCCGCCGCCGCCCGCGAGGTCGAGGCCGCGCTCGCGACGCTGCGGTTCGACCGCTCCGCTTACGCCGGCGACGAGGTCGCCCTCGTCCTCGACGCCCCCCTCGCCCGCACGGCCCGCCTCCGCGTCACCGCCGGCGGCGAAGGCCCGATGGCGCGCTCGGCCAGCAAGCCCTACGTGCTCGCCGCCGGCCAGCGCCGGCTCCCGCTCGTCGCGGCCGACCGCATCCCCGCCGGCTTCCACGACGTTCACGTCGCGATGGAGGCCGACGGCTTCGCCGCCGCCCGCACCCTCGGCGTCGAGATCGCCCGCCGCGAGCCGCCCGCCGCCCCCGACCTCACCGCCCGCATCGCCGAAGCCCTCGCCGTCGTCGCCGCCCGCGGCGAGCCCGACCCCGTCACCGCCCTCGCCCGCCTCGCCAGCGGCCTTCCCGGCGCCACCACCGAGGCGATGCTCGAAGGCGTCCCTCCGCCCGATCGCCGACTGCTGGGACTGCGCCGACTTCCTCATCGTGCCGCTTCTCTGGGTCCGCGCCCTCCACGCCAAGGCCCTCACGCCGGCCCTTCTCGCCCGCATCGATCAGGCGATCACCTCCTACCGCTACTGGCTCGACGAGCCCGGCAACGACGTCCAGTGGTACTTCTCCGAGAACCACGCGCTGCTCTTTTACACCGCCGCCTATCTCGCCGGGCACCTGCTCCCGACCGCGCGCTTCGAGCGCTCCGGCCGCAGCGGCGCCGCGCAATCGGCCATCGGCCGCGACCGCGTCCGCGGCTGGCTCGATCACTTCGAGCGCGCCGAGATGGCCGAGTTCAACGCCGCCCCCTATTTCCCGATCGACCTCAAGGGCCTGACCGCACTGTTCGCGCTCGCCCCCGATGCCGACATCCGCGCCCGCGCCGCCCGCGCCATCGCCCGCCTCCTCGAGATCGTCGCCAACTCCGCCCACCACGGCGTCCTCACCGCCGCGCAGGGCCGCAGCTACGAACACTCGCTCCGCTCCGGCGGCACCCTCGAGCTCTCGGCCATCGCCCGCCTGCTCTGGGGCCGCGGCGGCTTCGGCAGCCGCTTCCACACTCTGCCCCAGCTCGCCCTTTGCCTGCGCGATCACGGCCTGACCCTGCCCGACCTCACCGCCCGCGCGCGGTGGCAAGGGCCGGGCGCCCAGGAATGGCTGTTCCGCCAGGGCGATGACGGCTTTGCCGCGCTCGCCCACTACAAGACCGCCGCCTACGCCCTCGGCACCGCCGCCCGCTACCGCTGGGGCGAATGGGGCTATCAGGAGACGCTGCTCCACGCCCGCCTCGGCCCCGAGCCGCAGGCGCAGATCTGGATCAACCATCCCGGTGAGGTCATCCAGGGCGGCTTCGGCCGTCCCTCCTACTGGGGCGGCAGCGCTTCGATCCCGCGCGTCCAGCAGTACCGCGCCCTCGCCATCGTCGCTTTCGACGGCGGGCCGCCGCAGCCGCCCTTCACCCACGCCTGGTTTCCCCGCTCCGCCTTCGAGGAAGCGATGCTCCTGCGCTCCACCGCCCTTGCCCGCGGCGGGGCCGGTCTGGCGCTGCTGCGCACGGACGGCACCATCGCCGCGACCACCGGGGGCCCGAGTGCCGACTGCGAGCTCCGCCTCCCCGGCCACCGCGGCCGCTGGCTCCTGCGCCTCGGCGATACCGCGCAGCACGGCAGCCTGCAGGCCTTCGCCCGCCGCTTCCGCCGCCTGCAGCAGCGGTCGCAACCCGACGGACGCATCCTCGTTGACGATCCGGACTATGGTATGATCGAGTTCCACCCCGACGGCGTCGTCATCGCCGAGGGCCGCCGGATCGACCCGGCCGAATGGACCATGGCGGGAACCCGGCGCGAGACCGGGCCGCCCAACTGAACGGCCCCTGGCATCCGACCGGGCCGCAACGGGAGGACGATCGATGAAGACCAGACTGGCCGCGGCCGCACTGCTGCTCGCCTCCGCAACCGGCGCCTGGGCCGGCGACGTCCGTGTCATGTGGTACTCCGACGGCGTCGAGGGCGCCGTGATCGAGGACCTGCTCAAGCGCTTCATGGCCGACAACCCCGGGATCAACGTCATCCTCGACAACGTCGCCTACCAGGTGATCCAGGAGCAGCTCCCGATCCAGCTCCAGGCCGGCCAGGGCCCCGACATCGCCCGCGTCACCAACCTCAAGGAGCAGGCCGCGCACTGGCTCGACCTCACCCCCTACCTCTCCGATCCCGACTACTGGCGCACCAACTTCGCCGACACGCTCGACTGGATGCGCCCGGACGGATCGCAGGCGATCCCCGGCTTCATGACCCAGCTCACCCTCACCGGCGGCTTCGCCAACAAGACGCTCTTCGATCAGGCCGAAATCGCCATGCCCGGCGACGGCGCCACCTGGGACGACTGGGTCGACGCCTCCGCCCAGGTGGCCGAAAAGCTCAAGCTGCCCGCCGCCTTCGCCATCGACCGCTCCGGCCACCGCATCTCGGGGCCGAACATCTCCTACGGCGCCAACTACGTCGCCGCGGATGGCAATCCCGCCCCGGTCGACGAGGGGGTCCGCACCTTCGTCGCGAAGCTGGTCAACTGGACCGAGCAGGGACGGATGCTCAAGGACACCTGGGTCTCGGCGGCCGGCTCCACCTACCGCGCCGCCTCCGAGGACTTCATCAACGCCCAGATCCCCTTCTACTATTCCGGGTCGTGGCAGGTGGCGAACCTCTCCTCCAAGATCGGCGACGCCTTCGACTGGGTCGCCACCGGCTCGCCCTGCGGCACCGTCGCCTGCTCCGGCCTGCAGGGCGGCGCCGGGCTCGTCGCGGTCAAGTACACCAAGAACCCCGAGGAAGTGGCGAAGGTCATGGAGTACCTCGCCAGCGAGCCGGTGGTGAAGGAGTTCACCGAGCGTACGCTCTTTCTCCCCGCCCACCGCGGCGTCATCGACAAGGGCGACCTGCATTTCGTCTCCGACGACCCGCACGTGCAGCCGGCGCTGGAGAAGTTCGTCGCCGCCAACGCCGAGGTCGCCCCCGCCGCCGCGCTGCTGCCGCCGTGGAAGTGGGCCAACGCCTACTATGCCGCGCTCGTCACCCGGACCAGCCAGGTGATGGCGGACGAGCTGCCGCTCGAAGACGCCTTCACCCGCATGGATCAGGACATCGCCGACGCGGTCGCCCAGGCCAAGCAGTAGGGCGCGTGTCCGCGCTCGGCAGGACGCTCGGCGCCGCCGCCAAGGCGCCGGCTGTCGCGGCCGCGCAACTCCTCGACACGCCGCTCCGCGCGCTGCAGCGGGCGGCGGGCGAGCGCGGCATGATCGTGTTCTTCCTGTTGCCGAACATGGCGATCTTCGCCGTCTTCGTGCTCGTCCCGATGCTGACCAACTTCGCCTACTCGGTCACCGGCGGGAACGCGCTCTTTCTCTCCGACCGCTCCTTCGTCGGCGCCGAGCACTACGCGCGCCTCATCGACTGCCGGAACCACCTCGACCCGATGACCTGCCGCGACGACAAGTTCTGGACCGCGGTCTGGAACACCGCGCGCTTCGTCGTGCTGCAGGTGACGCTGATGACCGCCGCCGCGATGATCACGGCGCTCGTCCTCAACCGCGAGATCCGCGCCCGCGGCTTCTGGCGCGCGGTGTTCTTCTTTCCCGTCCTGCTCTCGCCCGTCGTCGTCGGTCTGATCTGGCGCTGGATCCTGCAGCGCCAGGGCCTGCTCAACTGGCTGATGGACACGCTGGGCCTGCCCACCGTCAACTGGCTGGCCGAGCGCGGCACCGCCTTCGCCGCCGCCGTCGGCGTCTCGGTCTGGGCGCACATGGGGTTTTTCGCCCTGATCCTGCTGGCCGGCCTGCAGGCGATACCGCGCGACCTCTACGAGGCGGCCGAGATGGACGGCACCCGCCCGGTGCGCGTCTTCCGGCGCATCACCCTGCCGCTGCTGCTGCCGAGCCTTCTCGTCGTCATCGTGCTGGCGCTGATCCGCGCGGTGCAGATCTTCGACGAGGTCTATGTGCTGACCGGTGGCGGTCCGGGCACTTCCACGATGTTCCTGACCCAGTACATCTACGAGATCGGCTTCGCTTCGCTGCTGCGCAATCCCGGCCTCGCTGCCGCGGCGTCGATCCTGATGGGCGCCGTCCTCGTCGTCCTCACCCTCGCCCAGCTCCGCCTCGCCCGCCGGAACGAGCGGTGAGCGCCCTTGCTTTCCTCACCCGCCGCCGCGGCGGCCGCGGCTGGCACTGGACCGACGTCGTCACCTGGATCTGGCTCGTCGGCGGCCTGATCCTGATCTTCGGCCCGGCCCTCTGGCTCGTCTCCTCCTCGTTCAAGTCGCCGCAGCAGCTCGCGCAGTTCCCGCCGACGCTCCTGCCCTACGTCGCGCAGACCGCGACCGTGAACGGCGAGGAAAAGCCGCTGTACCGCGTCACCTTCGCCGACGGGACCACCCGGACCCTGGCGGAGCTCCGCCGCGTCGGCATCGTCGCGCAGATGGTCGACCCCGCGCACCCGGACGAGAAGCTGAAGGTCCCGATCGCCGACCGCACCCCGGTCCGCGCGCTCGGGCTCGCCTGGTCGAACTACACCCAGCCGTTCCTGCATTTCGACTTCCTCACCTACCTGCGCAACTCGGTCTTCGTGACGGTGATGGCGACCCTCATCACTCTCCTCACCAACTCGATGGCCGCCTTCGCGCTCTCCAAGTACGACTTCCGCGGCCGCGGAGCGGTGATGGTCCTGATCGTCGCCACGCTGATGGTTCCCCTCTCGGTGATCCTGGTGCCGCTCTACTCGGTCATCTCTGCCCTCGGCCTCTTCAACTCGCTCTGGGGCGTGATCCTGCCCACCGTCGCCACCCCCACCGGGGTCTTCCTTCTCCGCCAGTACATGCTGACGATCCCGGACGAGCTCCTCGACGCCGCCCGCATGGACAAGGCCTCCGAGTGGCAAATCTACTGGCGCATCATCCTGCCGCTGACCGCCCCCGCCCTCGCCGTCCTCGCGATCTTCTCCGTGGTCTGGCGCTGGAACGACTTTCTCTGGCCGCTGATCGTCCTCTCGCGCAAGGAGCTCTATACGCTGCAGGTCGGGCTCAACACCTACGCGGGCGAGCTCAACATCCAGTGGCACTACATCCTCGCGATGACCGTCGTGACCATGATCCCGGTCGTGCTGGTCTTTGCCTTCCTGCAGCGCTTCATCACCACCGGCATCGCGTCCGCGGGGATCAAGTAGCCATGGCCGAGGTGCGAGCAACCGTTAAAATTTCGTTACGAGAGAATTTTAAATATCTATTGTTTTCAAATATTATGCTCCGCTCGCGTGCGGACAGCCTCCTTGCCCGCACTCTGCGCCTGCCGGGGGAAGCGCTGATGGCCCGCATTTCCCTCCTGGGCGTCGCCCGGTCCTTCGGCCCCACCAAGGTGATCCACGACCTCTCGCTCGAGATCGCCGACGGCGAACTCGTCGTCTTCGTCGGACCCTCCGGCTGCGGCAAGTCCACCCTGCTGCGCCTGATCTCCGGCCTCGACCGCCCGACCTCCGGCAGCATCGCCATCGACGGCAAGGATGTGACCCGGACCGGTGCCGCCGACCGCGGCCTCGCGATGGTCTTCCAGTCCTACGCCCTCTATCCGCACATGACCGTCCGGCAGAACCTCGCCTTCGGTCTCGAGAACACGCGCCTTCCCCGCGGCGAGATCGCCGAGCGGATCACCCAAGCCGCCCGCATGCTCGAGATCGACGCCCTCCTCGACCGCCGCCCCGGCCAGCTCTCCGGCGGCCAGCGCCAGCGCGTCGCCATCGGCCGCGCCATCGTGCGCAACCCGGTCGCCTTCCTCCTCGACGAGCCGCTCTCCAATCTCGACGCCGAGCTGCGCGTCTCGATGCGCGCCGAGCTCGCCGCCCTGCACGCCCGGCTCGGCACCACGATGATCTACGTCACCCACGACCAGATCGAGGCGATGACCCTCGCCGACCGCATCGTCGTCCTGCGCGCCGGCCGCATCGAGCAGGCTGACACCCCGCTCGGCCTGTTCAATCGCCCGGCCAACCGCTTCGTCGCCGGTTTCATCGGCGCCCCGGCGATGAACTTCCTCCCCGCCGGGCGGCTCGCCGCCGCGCTGCCCTCCGGCACGGCTACCGTCGGCATCCGCCCCCAGCACCTGCGGCCCGCCGCGGCCGGCGAGCCGGCACTTTCCGTGGAAGTGCGCCTCGTCGAGGCCCTCGGCACCGAAACCGTCGTCCACGCCACGACCGCCGCGGGAGAGCCGCTGATCGCCGTCCTGCCCGGCCAGGCCGCGCTCTCCCCCGGCTCCGCGGTGGCGCTCGGCTGCGACGCAGCGGCGCTGCATTTCTTCGACGCCGAGGGTCGCCGGATCGAGCCCTCACCCTGACCCGATGCGCGAACGTTGCGGTTGGCCCGTCCGGCCGCAAGGTTTGCGTCCCGACCTTGCGCAGGCCGCTCGGGGCGCAAACCGCAAACGAGCGCGTCTCGTAACGGCCGTGTCCCGTGCGCCGGACCCGACGACCGCGACGCGATCTCCTCCGCCGCCGCGTGATCGAGATCGTCCGCGCCCCCGCCACCCGCCGCCGCCTAGCGAAACGCCTCGGCGAAGAAATCGAGCATTGCCGCGCGCATTGCCGGGGTCTCCTCGTGCCCCCGGCCGGGCTCGCGATGGATGCGAAGGGCGGCCTCCGCGCCCTCGGCCCGGTAGGCGGCCGCGAGCGTGGCGAGGGCCGGCTCGAGCGCCTCGGGCGGGGTCAGCGCATCCGCCTCTCCCAGCCCGACGAACTGCGGCCTCGGCGCGATCAGCCCGGCGATTTCCCCGTTGCTGGCGATCCGCAGCAGCCCCGGCACGGTCAGGTAGTGTCCGTGTCCGTCGTGCGCCCCGCTCGCGACCATCGGCGCGAAGTCGGCAAAGCAGCAGAGATGCGCCACCGCCGCCACCCGCGGCTCGACCGCGGCGAGCCAGTAGCCGAGCGTCGCCCCCATCGAAAGGCCGAAGGCTCCGATCCGCGCCGGATCGGTCGCCGGATCGGCCGCCAGCCAGTCGAGCGCCGAGTCGAGCTCGCCGAGCATCCTCCCGGCCAGCGAGCCGCCCCACCATTGCGCCGCCTTCGCCTCCGCCCCCTCCTCGAGAACGGCACGCCCCCCGAAGCAGGGCATGTCGATCGCCAGGACCCGGTACCCCGCCCGGGCCAGCGCCGGCCCGACCGGCCCGTCGAGCTGCTCGCGCCCGTCGATCACCTCGGTCGCGCCGATGTCGTAGCGCGCCCCGTGGGCGTGGATGTAGAGGATCGCCGGCGCCGGCCGCTCGGGGCGGCGGATCGGCTCGATCAGGTAACCCTCGACAGGCTCGCCTCCGGCCGTGCGGAACCGGATCTTGCCGTCGCGCACGGTCTCGAACGTCAGCGGATGCCGCCCGATCTCGAACCGCTCGCGCAGCGTTCGCCGCAGGTCGTCGTTGTCAGCCAAGCTTGCCCTGCTCTACAATCTGTGGTTGAGTTTCATTTCGCTTCGACCAAGGTCGGACCTAAAGAGGCTGCCGCGCAGAGCGATGGACCCCGCCACTCTCCGCCCGGCCAGCCGGCCGCCGACCCAGGGTGCTGATCTACGCCCCGCACCTGCTGCCGCTGTCGCAGCCCTGGATCCGCCGCCACGCCGAATGGATCCCGGGCTTCGACACCGCCCTGGCCGGACGTCGCAGGGTCCGGCCCGGCCTCGCCCTCGGCGAGACCGAAGGTTTCTGCATCGACGACCGCGCGATCGGCGCATTCGAAGGCCCGCTCCTGATCCTGTTCGGACGCAGCCCCGGTCTAGAAGCTTTCGCCCGGCGCTTCCAGCCCGACCTGATCCACGCTCACTTCGGCCCCGGGGGAACCGAGGTGATGGATATCGCCCGCCGGCTCGACGTTCCGCTCGTCGTCTCCTTCCATGGCTGGGACGCCCACATCCCGGCAAGGCGGGGGGCGCCGACGCGTTACGAGCGCCTTCACCTCGCCCGCCGTGCCCGGCTCTTCGCGGAGGCGCGTCTCGTCCTTGCCCCCTCGCGTGCCCTTCACGCTCGCCTGCTCGATCTCGGCGCCGACCCTTCGCGCACCGAGGTCGCCCTCCTGGGCGTCGATCGCGAGATCTTCGACGGCGCCCGCTGCGACGACGGCATTGCCCGCATCGCGATGGTCGGCCGGCTGGTTCGCTCGAAGGGCACCCATCACGCGCTCGAGGCGCTGGCCCGCCTCGCCCCCCGCATCCCGGGCCTGCTGCTCGAGATCATCGGCGACGGCCCCGAGCGCGCCGCGCTCGAGAGCAGCGCCGCGGCGCGCGGGCTTGCGGTCCGCTTCCACGGGGCGGTCGGCCAAGGCGAGGCACGCGACCTCCTCGCGCGTGCCCGCGTCTTCTGCTTTCCCTCGACCACCGCGGAGGGCGCTCCGCCGGAGGCCCTCGGCCTCGCCGCCGCCGAAGCGCAGGCGATGGGGGTGCCGGTCGTCGCCGCTGCCACCGGAGGCATACCCGAGGTGGTGGCGCACGAGGTCAGCGGGATCCTCGTGCCCGATGCCGACCCGGCCGCGCTTGCCGGCGCACTGGAGCGTATCCTCACCGACACCGCACTCCATCGCCGGATGGCCGACGCTGGGCGCCGGCACGCCGCCGCCCATTTCGACTTGCGCGTCAATCTCGCGCGCATCGGCAATCGCTACGCACGCCTTCTCGCGGAGACCGCCGCCGGAAAAAGGGTCAGCGGATCGCTTCCGCGCGACGTTCGTCGCCGTCCGCAGGGCCGATCCGGACAGTGACCACGTCCCCCGGCTCGACCGGATCGCCCTCGCCGACGGTCAGATGTCTCACTTCCTCGCCCGCGAAGCGGGCAACGGAGTAGCCGAGCGGCGGAGGCTTGCCGCCCGGAAGCCGCCGCAGCGCGGGCGCTGCGGCGGTCGCCCGGGCAAGAAGGCCACGCTGCGTCTCGAGTGCCGCCCCCGTCTCCGCCAGCTGCCGGTCGACCTGCCCGAGCGCCGCCGCGACCTCGGAGTGCCGGTCGTCGGAGAGGCTGAACAGCGACTGTTCGGTGCGCGTGATCGCCTGCTGGACCCGCAGCTTCTGCGTCGCCACCTCCTGCCGATCACTCTCGATGTCCGCTTGCAGTCGCTCGAGTTCGAGCCCGCGAGCCCGCGGAGCCAAGCCCTTTCCGACCAGCTCGCGCGTCGCTCCGAGCTCTTCCTCGACGGTCCCGACCTGCTGCCCCTTCAGCGCCGCCTGCCGGCCGAGAGCGGCCAGCTCGCCGCGGAGCGATCCGACAAGCGCGGTCAGGGTCTGCGCTTGCCGGTCGAGCGCCTCGTGCCGGGTCGTAAAGACCACGCGCTCGCGCTCCATCGCTGCCGCGGCCTGTTGCCGATCCTCCGGGTCCGCCACGGTGACCGCTGCAAAGTCGGGGGCGCCGTCGCCGCTGAGTTCGGCCTCCAGCCGATCGCGCTCGAAACTCAGCTCGCGCTCGCGCGCCTCGAGGATCCGAACCTCTCCCTGCGCCGCAATCTCGTCGCGTGAGATCTGCAGGACGCCCAGGTCCGACAGTCGGTAGACGCCGCCCGCCAGAGCCAGCGCCTGCAGCATTCGCAGACCGGGCCGAAAGGCGTAGGGGCCGGGATTCTGCACGTCACCGAGGATATAGAACGGTCGGTACTCGATTACCTCTACGGTTGCCGAAAGCGGCGCGGACGAGTTTATCGCCTGCTTGAGCCCCCCGGCGATGGCCGCCGCGAGCTCCAGTGGCGTGCGGCCTGCCGCCGGCACCTCGCCGAGGAGGGGCAGCGCGACGGCCCCCGAGGCTCCGACGGCATAGTCCCCGTCGAGGTTGGGATACTCGTAGATGGCGATGTGCAGACGATCGTCAGCCCCGAGCCGATACTCGAGGGCGACCGCCGGATTCCAGGCGAGCGTCGCTGCGAGAAACACGGCGGCCCGCAGCCCTGCCCGCCAGCTCACCGCAAGCGCCCCGGAAGGCGCGGTGCCTGCCGCATCCACCAGCCGAGTTCGTGGCGCACCTGGCCGAAGACCGCGGACGCCAGTTCCCGCACGCCGAGGGGGTCGGCCGCCGCCCAGGGGTGCGGACCCTCGATTCCGAGATCGGCGCGCAAGCGGCGCGCGTCGGCCGGCCACCCGCAGAAGCGGTTGGCCAGATTTCCGCCATGGACGACCTGCAGCCAAGCCGCCGGCCCGGCAAGCTGCCGCAGCGGCCCGTGGCGGGCAGCCTCGTGATGGGGAGCCTGGAAAACGGTCTGCGGCAGCTTTCCGTCGAGATCCTCGACGAAGCTCAGGAAAGGCCCGGTACGGTCCCGGCAGCGCAGCACCCGGCCCTCCGAAAGCCGGTATCCCAGCGGCGCGTTGACGAACCCGCGCCAATCCTGCGCCGCCGCGGACACCCGGTCGAGATAGCTGGTGGCGATCGCATCGTCACTGTCGAGACGCACCGAGAGCAGCGAACCGACAGCGGACCCCAGCCGGGCCCCCACGAGATCGCGAACCCGATTGTCGTCGAGCGGCCCGCTGACCGGAACCAGCTCGCCCTGCCCTTCCACCGTTCGCTCCAGGGCGTCCCGGTGGCTGGACGGGGTCTCCGCATCGACGAAGATCATCCAGCGGTCCGGCCGGCGGCTCTGCGCCCTGACCGCAGCCAGCGGCCAGTCCCGAAAGAGATCCAGCCGGTGCCGCAGCCAGCTTTCGTCGAGGCCCGGCCGACCGGCGAGGCCGGGGATCGCGGCATTGTACTTGGTCAGAAGGAAGAGAGCTCGCACCGATCCGCACCGCCGAGGTCGCCAGAGTCCGCCGGTGAGGATTTGGTAACCGCTGCCGGCAATATCCTGCGATCGACGAAATTCCCTAAGGCGCAATTAATGCCGTCTTCCATCGCCGCCTCCGGGCCATGGCCCGGCCTGCTCGACGAGCGGACCGACCGGTTGCTCCTCGTCCTGGCGATCGCGCTGCCGGTCATCGACTTCTCGCAGACTTCCTGTTTGGGTGACGGCGGTAAAGCCCTACGGCGACGCGCAGCGCTGGCTGACGGTCATTCTGCAGGCGGCCTACGTCGCCGCCAACGCCTCGCGCCTCGGGCGCCTCTTTGCAGGACACGCCGCCTTCCTCGCCGTTGTCGGCTTTGCCGCTGCTTCGGCGGGATGGTCGGTCGATCCCGGGGCGTCGCTCAGTGGAGCCATCCGCCTTTTCTTGCTGGGGGCGAGCATCTTCATCGGACAAGACCGACACGGCGGTGCCCTCCTGGTCGCGACCTTCCGCGCCACCTGCTGCGCCCTCCTGCTCGCCAATCTCGCCGCCATTGCCGTCCCGTCGATCTCGATCATGCGCGGGACGCTCGCCGGGGCGTTTCGCGGACTGACCGATCACAAGAACACCCTGGGCCAGCTCGGCGCGCTGGCGCTCGCGTTCCTGCTCGCCCCGCTTGCGACACCCCGCGCGGCAAGCGAGTTTCGCGCCCTCGTCCTGATGGCGCTAGTTGCGCTGGTGTCGATTGCTCTGACGCGATCCGCGACGTCGGCCTTGCTCGCGATCGTGGTGCTCCTGATCTTTGCAGTGGAGGCCTTTCAGCACCGGAGCGGGCTGCCGATCCTCACAGGCCTGCTGCTCGCGGGCCTCGTCGGCGCTGCCGCCGGCCTCTGGGCGTCCGGCCTGGTCGACCCGTTTCAGGCGGTGGGCCGTGACGCGACGCTTACCGGGCGCGCCGACATCTGGAGGTTCGTCGAGCTCTACGTGCACCGGCGTCCCTGGCTCGGCTTCGGCTACCGGGCGTTCCCGCTGGCCGATCTGCTGCGGCTCGATCCGCGATGGGGTCTGGAGAGCTATGTCGTCGGCAGCACCCACAACGCCTATCTGGCGATCGTGACCGAGACCGGTTATCTCGGGCTGGCGGTCTACGCCGCCTGGCTCATCGCCTTCGTGGCGCGCCATTTTCCGCGAGAGGACCGAGAGGCGCGCCTTCTGGCGGCGATGGTGCTTGCGAGTCTATCTCGTTTCCGGCCTCAGCGAGAGTCTTGCGGGGCTTTCGCCCGGTATGTTCCTCGCAGGCATCATGATCGCCTGCCACCGGACGGTCCTTGGTGCCCCTGGACGGCGTGCGGGCGCTTAAGACTTTGATAATCAACGCGAGCTAGTCCCGTGTCGGCGGCCGTATCGGTTCCGGACCGATCCGCCACAAGCAGGAACGGAGCGTGCGTGAAACAGGACCGCGTCATTGCCGCCGCCGACCTCGTTCGCCGCCCGCGTCCGTTCGGACTCGACTTCACGGCCCTCTCGGCGACCGAGATCCTCGACGGGCTCCTTCGGCAACCGGCGGCGCCGGGCGAGGGAACCCGGCTGCTGGTGACATGCAACGTCGATCACATCGTCCAGCTGCGCAGCGACCCCCTCTTCCGCGCCGCCTATCGGTCGGCCTGGATGGTCACTGCCGACGGCACGCCGGTCTACCTTTGCGCCCGGATTCACCGGCCGGAGCTGACGGGCCGCATCGCCGGCTCGGATCTGATCGCAGCGCTGCTGACGCGGTTCAATTCCGAACGGCATCGTCCCTTCTTCATCTGCGCCAACGCCGGCGTCGCCGAGCGCCTCGCGAGGCGGCTGGTGGCGGCGGGCTTCGACACCGGCGCTGCGAGCTTCGCAGCTCCGCCCTTCGGGTTCGAGCACGACCCGGTCTACTCGGCCGTTTTGGCGGGGCGGATCCGCGAGCATCGCACCACGCACCTGATCATCGGCCTCGGCGCCCCGAAGTCAGAGGTCTGGGCGCACCAGTGGCGCGCCGCGCTGGGCGATTGCTACGTGCTGCCGGTCGGCGCCGGACTCGAATATGCGGTCGGCGCCAAGCGTCGGGCGCCGCGCTTGCTGCGCCGCATCGGGCTCGAGTGGGCATGGCGGGTGATGCTCGAACCGCGGCGGCTGTTCCGCCGCTACGCGATCGACTCATGGGCATTTCTCGCCGCCATCCGCGAGGATGCCGACGGCCGCTCGATTCTCGAGCGTGATTCGTCGGCGCGAGCCGCAAGGGGGTTCAGATGAGCCCACGCTTCAGTGTCGTCATCCCCTGCCGCGACCGACTGCCCCTCGTGCATCGTGCGCTCGCCTCCCTCACCCGGCAGAGCTTCCGCGACTTCGAGACGGTTCTCGTCGACGACGGCTCGCGCGAGGATGTCGCGGGCCTCGTCGCCCGCTTCCCGGGCCTTGCCATCCGCCTGGTGCGCACGGGCGGCTACGGAGCGAACGCCGCCAGGAACGCGGGCACCGACGTCGCGACGGCGGCATGGGTCGCCTATCTCGATTCGGACGATGTCTTCCTGCCGCATCGGCTCGCCCGCGCGGCAGACCGCGTCGCCGCCGACCCCGCCGACCTGCTCGCAGGCGCAGCCTACGTCTGGCGCTCGGCCCGCCGGGTGCAGGTTCGGCCGGGACGTGCTCCGGCCGCAGGCGAGGACATCGGCGACTATTACTTCGCCGCCGGCGAACGTCTGCCGACATCGGCCCTGATCGTGCGCACCTCCGTGGCGCGGACGGTCCGCTGGGACGAGCGGCTGCGCAAGGTGCAGGATCCGGATTTCGTCATCCGGCTGGTCCGCGCCGGCTACCGGATCGGCTTCTGCGAGACACCCGAGGTTGCGGTCTGCGACGACGTCCAAGCGGGCCGCATCTCCGATTCGGTGGTCCCGGAAAACCTGCGGGACTGGCTGCGTAACAATGGCCACCTGTTGACTCCGCGCGCACGAGCGGGGTTCGAGGTCTATGCGCTCGCCTACGAGGCCGGCCGGGAGAACCGCTTCCGCGGGCTCGGCCAGCTGGCGGCGGCGGCCTGGGGCGGTCGGGCCCCCTGGCGACTGACCGCAAAGTCGCTGTATCGGCTGCTGGCGCCCGTCGGGCTGTTCAAGGCCACCGCGCAGCTTGCGCTTCTCGCGCGACGCGGCGCCCTCAACACCGAGCTCGGCGAGTACCTCAGGCTGCTCGACGAAGGCACCCCCGCAGCTCTCGCATCCCAGCCGCGGCCCTGAGCCAAGATGGAACAGCGGCCGTTGCCCGCCGACCTTCTTCGGGCCTCCCCGTTCGTTCCGCAAGGTCAGGGCGAGCAGTCGGTCGAAATCGCCGCTATTCGAGAAGGCTGGCGACTTATCCTCGGCTGCTGCCTGCTGGGCGCTGCCATGGCCGCCGGATACGTCGCCGCCCGAACCCCGGCGTTCGAGAGCAAGGTGCAACTGCTGATCGAAAACCACGCCTTCGAGCTTTTCCGCGACGAGCCGTTGGTGGTGCCGGCACTGATGGGTCCGAACCAGCTCGAGAGCCAGGTCAGGGTGATCGGCTCCGAGGGGCTGGCGCTTGAGGTCATCCGCCAGCTCGCGCTCGCCTCGGACCCCGAGTTCACCTCCCATGGCGTCCTCGGGCTCTTCTCGACCGTCGACGGGTCCGCCGCCAGGCGCGAGCAGGCTGCCGTCGCGACGTTCATGCAGCGGCTGTCGGTGGGCAGCCTCGGCTTCAGCAGCGTGATCGAGATCGGCTTCTCGTCGGCCGACCCGGAAAAGGCGGCGCGCATTGCCGCCGCAGTCGCGACCCGCTACCTGGCACGTCTCGATGCGGCCGCCGACGCGCGTGGCGATGGTTCCAGCCCCTGGGTGCACGAGCGCCTGCGCGAGGTCGGCATCCGTGCCAGCGTGATCTCGGACGCCACCGCTTCCGCCGCGCCGATCGGCCTTCGTGGCGCGCTGCTCGTCCCCGCCGCGGCGCTTGCCGGCCTGGGGCTCGGGACGGCGCTCGCGATCCTGTGCCGGCTCCTCGACTGGCATGCGAGGACACCCGAGGAAATCGCTTCGGTGATCGGCGCCGAACTCTTCGGCACGCTGCCTGTTGCGCCGACCACCGCCCCGGCAAAGTTGGTCGCCGCTGCCGCGGAGACGCAAACCGTCGCGCAGATGGCGGCGGCGCTCGCGGAGCGTCGGCTTGATCGCGGAACGATCGTCGGTATCACCGCTCCGGCCAGGGGAGAGGGCGTGACGACGGTCGCGACGGCGCTCGCGTGGCAGCTCGGGCGGCACGGACACGACGTTCTGCTGATCGACGCCAATTCCGCCGGTCCGTCGCTCACGCGCCGGTACGATCTCACCGGTGAGCGGGGGCTGGCCGACGTATTGGGGGGCGCCGCCTACGAGCAGATCCGCGTCGGAACCGACGTCGACGGTGGCTTCGACGTCCTGCCCGTCGGCGCAATCGGCCGCGAGGGCGGGGCGCTGCTGCAACGACCAGCTTTTTCCGATCTCGCGCATCGGCTCCGTAGCTCTTACGACTATGTGCTGGTCGACATGCCGGCTATCCTCGGCTCTGCCGAGGTGCGGGCGGCGGCCGACTGGATACACGCTCTTGTCTTGGTCGTCGCCGCGCCGCCGCGTCGGCGCGCGACACTGCGCCGGGCGCTGGCGCTGACCGGCCGCGCAAGCGAACGGCTCATCGGCGTCGTGGTCAACCGCACCGGAGGCTAGACGCGTGCCGCTCGACTGCCACGCCGCCTCGCCCGATGCGCCCGGCCCGGCGCCGGCGGCGAGTCTCGACGCGCCGATCCTGCGCGGCGGGGCGCTCCTTTTCGGGCGTCAGGTCGTTGGCGCCGGGCTGGCGTTCTTCGGGATGCTCGCGCTCGCGCGCCTGCTCGGTCCGGCGGACGAACGGCATCTTTTTCACCGCCTTCGGCATCGTCTTTTTCGTGCAGAACGTCGCGAGGCTTGGCCTCGACGTATTCCTGGTCCGCTCCCCCGGAAAGGCGGGCCAGGCCATGTTCGACCAGATTTTCGTACTTCTCGCCGGGCTCGGGCTGCTCGCTGCGGCGCTGCTCGCTGCGACGGCTCCTTTGCTGGGCAAGGCGCTGCACATGCCGGAACTCCCCGGCCCGATGCTGGCGATGGCGGGGACGATCCCGCTGATGCACCTCTACCGCGTCCCGTTGTCGAAGCTCGAGCGCGAACTCGCCTTCGGGCGGATCGGCATCGCCGAGCTTGCGGCGCAGGCGCTCTTCTTCGCCGTCGCGATCGCGGCCGCGCTCGCCGGCACCGGGGTCTACGCCCCGGTTCTCGGCTGGGGGGCGCAGCAGGCGGCGCTCCTCGTCTTCTGCTTTGCGTTCTCCGGCTATCGCCCCGGACTGCACTGGAACGCCGCCCTGGTGCGCGAGGCCTTCGCGCACGGCTCGCACGTCACCGGCGCGATCCTGATCCAGAGCCTGCGTTCGCTGATCGTCCCCCTCGTGATCGGCGGCTACCAGGGACCCGCCGCGGTCGGAATCGTCGCCCTCGCTGCGCGGCTCATCGATAACCTCGCGCTGGCACGGACGGTGATCGCGCGCATGGCGATTCCGCTCCTCGGCCGCCTCGTCCGCGACCGTCCGCGGCTGCTCGCGACCCTGCGGCTCGGCATCGAAGTGCAGACTGCAGCGGTCGCCGGCCCGGTGATGCTGTTCGCGATCATGGCCGGATTTCTCGTCCCGCGCCTCTTCGGCCCCGGGCTGGGGCGAAGCGTCTCGTTTGCTCCCGCTGCTCGCCCCGGCCACGATCGTTGCCGCGACCTTCTCGCTCAACACCCTGTTGCTGACGACCGAGGCGCGCCCGCGCGCGCTGATCCTGACGCAGCTGGCAGCGACCTCGCTCGCCTGGACCGCAGCGCTCGTCGCGGTGCCGCGCTTCGGGGTCGCCGGCTACGCCTGCGCCGAACTGGCGGCGGCGTTGGCCTGGATCATACCCGTCCGGCTCGTCCGTCGCCGCTACGGTCGGGTCGGCTACGAGGCGGCGGGCGTCTGGGCAGCCGTGGCGAGCCTCGCGGCGCTCGCCCCGCTCTTCGGCTGGTGGCTGATGCTGCCGCTGCCCGCGCTCGTCCTTCATCCCGCGTCTCGGCGCGCTGCTCGCGGAATTGCGCAGCGCGCTCAGCGGTAGCGCACCTGGTTCCAGCGGTGGCCGAGGAGCGACAGGATGATGATCAGGCCGTTGAAGAACTGCACGTAGAAGCCGCTCAGCCCGGCACCGACGATCCCGGTCTGGATGAAGGAGACCGTCAGCGCGCCGATCGCTCCGCCCGACACCGTGCCGATCCCGCCCCACGTCGGGGTGCCGCCGACGAAGACCGACGCCAGCACCGGCAGCAGGTAACCATCGCCAGAAGTGGGCCACCAGGTGTAGTTGATCATCGTCGAGAAGACGCCGGCACAGGCGGCGCCGAAGCCCACGAAGACGAAGGTCATCACCCGCACGCGCTTGACGTTGATCCCCATCTGCTGCGCGCTGTCGGGATTGTCGCCGACCGCATGCACCTGCACCCCGAACCGGTGCCGCTTGTAAAGAAAGATCGAGAAGATCACGAAGGCGATCGCCCAGAGGATCTGGATCGGCACGCCGAAAACCATGCTGGCGAAGAGCTTGTAGGCCCAGGTCTGCCCGAGCGTGACGAGTGCGATCGACTTGCCCTCGGTGAAGATCAGGATGACCCCGCGGATCACGAAGTTCATTCCGAGCGTTGCGATCAGCGACGAGAGGTTGGCGTAGACGACGAGCACGCCGACGAGCCAGCCCATTATCAGACCGGTCAGAATCGCCGCGACGATCCCGAGGAACGGGTCCATCCCCGCCTGCACCACCAGCGCAAAGGACCAGGCCGCGAGCCCCATCGTCGCGGGAAAGGACAGGTCGATCTCGCCCGCCGTCACCACGAAGACCAGCGGCACGGTCATGAAGATCGCGACCGGCAGCGTCGTCAGCACCGAGCTGTAGAGCGTCCAGGTCGTGAAGACCGTCGGGTTCGCGATCAGGAACACCAGCAGCATCACCACGAAGACCGCGAACGACCCGAGCGGCGCCCGGTTGTTCATCACGAAGCGCCGCAGCCCGCGGTCGTGCGGATGGCTGTAGTCCGCAGCCTTCGCGGCGCCGGTCTCGCTCATTGCGCCGTCTCCCTCAGCCCCGGCAGCCCGTCGGGATGCGCCAGCTGCTCCATGTAGTTGATCAGATCCTCGGCCGAGGCGAAGCGATCCTTCGCCGCCTCGAGCGCCACGGTGCCGCGGTCGAGCACTACGAAGCGGTCGGCGATGTCGAAGACGTGGTGGATGTTGTGGCCGATGAAGAGGATCGACCGCCCGCTCGCCCGCACCTGCCGCACGAAATGGAAGACCTTGGCGGTCTCGGTCAGCGACAGCGCCGTCGTCGGCTCGTCGAGCACGATCAGAATCCGCCTTCTTGAAGATCGCCCGCGCGATCGCCACGCCCTGCCGCTCGCCGCCCGAGAGCTGTCCGACGATCGAGTGCGGCGAGAACACCTTCGAGGTGAAGCCGATCTCGCGCATCAGCCGGCCCGCTTCCGCGATCTCGCGATCGACGTCGATGAAAGCCGAGCGGCCCGGCAATCTCGCGCCCCATGAAGATGTTGCGCACGATCGATTGCTGCACGCAGAGTGCGCGGTCCTGGAACACCGTCTCGATCCCGGCCTCGCGCGAGCGCGCCGCGCTCCAGCCCGTCACCGGCTTGCCGCGCACCAGGATCTCGCCGCTGGTCGGCCGCACGACGCCCGAGAGGATCTTGATCAGCGTCGACTTTCCGGCGCCGTTGTCGCCGATCAGCCCGACGACCTCGCTCTCGTGGACCGAGAGGCTTACCCCGCCGAGCGCATAGACGCTGCCGTAGGACTTCGTGATGTCTCGCAGCTCGATCAGCTTCTCGGCCATGCGCCCTCCCGCCAGTGCGCCGGCCGGGGGTCGCCCGGCCGGCCGCTCGTTCAGCGCAGCCCCTCGGTCGCCAGCTTGGCGACGACTTCGTAGTTGTCGGGCGTGACGAAGCCCGCCCCGGTGTCGACGTTCATCGGTGCGAGCCCGTAGACCACCTGCTCGCAGAGGCTCAGGATCGGCAGGTATCCCTGCTGGAACGGCTGCTGGTCCGAGGTCAGCTGCACCCAGCCATCCTTGAAGGCCTCGACGATCTGCGGGCTGGTGTCGAAGCCGAAGTTGAAGATCTCGCCCGGCTTCTTGCCCGCCGCCTGCATGTAGGTCGGGACGTTGCCGAGCCCCTGGCCGCCGGCGTAGCCGATCGCCTTGACGCCGGGGTTGTTCAGGATCGCCGCGGTGATGACCGGGATCGCCAGGTTCGGATCGGCCGCCCACTCCGGCGGCGAATCGATCGAGACCACGTTGACACCAGCCTCCTTCAGCGCGTCGACGGTGGCCTGCTCACGAACGGCACGGTTCAGCTGGGTGAAGGCGCCGAACACGATCGCCGTGTCTCCGGCCTTGAGGCCCGCGTCCTTGAAGGCTCGCTCGCCGAGCGCCTTGCCTTGCGGGCCGAGTTGGGCGCCGACGTAGCCGCCGCCGAACTTCGCCACCACGTCCGGCACCGGCACGTTCTGGTACATCATCTTGATGCCGTCCTTGGACGCCTGCTCGGCCAGCGGCATGATCGAGGCGTCGCCCGGATGGCCCATCATCGCGATGCCATCGGGCTTTGCCGCGACCGCCTCGCGCAGCTGCTGAACCATCTTTTCCATCGCCCAGCCGGAGAAGACGTATTCGACGTTCGCCCCGGTGTCCGCGGCCGCCTGCCGCGCGCCGTTGTAGACGATCGTCCCGAAGGCGTCGCCCTCCGCGCCGCCGACGAAGAAGCGGATCTTGACGTCCTTGCACCACTTGTCGCGCAGCGCCTGCGCATCGGCCGTCGTCGCGAGCATGACCGCGGCTGCAGCAAGACCGGCAGTAAGTCCCAGAAGTCGCATATTTTCCTCCCTTTTCCTTATCTTCCGCGGTCAGACCGGGTTCGGCACGAAGGCCGGCCCCCCGCGGCATTCCTTGAGGTAATCGAGCGCGCGCTTCTGGCCGCTCATCTCGAGCGCGTCGCGGTAGACCGGATCGTGCCAGCCCTCGATGTCGATCGAGCCGTTGAAACCGGCGAGCCGGAGATCGCCGATGATCCGTGCCCAGTCGCTGTCCCCGAAGCCCGGCGTGCGCATCTGGACGAACGGCTCCTTGCCGAAGATCCCGTGCCGGCGGATCACGTCCCAGCGGATCGTCGCGTCCTTGCCGTGCACGTGGAAGATCTTCGGCGCCCATTCGCGGATCTGCGGCAGCGGGTCGATCAGGTAGACCATCTGGTGGCAGGGCTCCCACTCGAGCCCGAGGTTCTCGTCCGGCAGCGCGTCGAACATCAGCTCCCAGGCATCGGGGTTGTGGGCAATGTTCCAGTCGCCGCTCGCCCAGTCGCCGTCCATCGCGCAGTTCTCGAAGGCGATCCTGACGCCCTTGTCCGCCGCACGTTTCGCCAGCGGACCCCAGACTTCCTTGTACCGCTGCAGGCTCTCGGGGAGAGGCTTGCCGCGGACGCGCCCGGTGAAGCCGGCTATGATGTCTGTGCCGAAGAGGTGCGCGTTGTCGATCAGCGTCTCCCAGCCCGCCAGCGTCTCCCGATCGAGGGGCTCGCTCTCGAGCGGATTGCCGAACATGCCGAGCGCACCCACCACGACGCCGGAGTCGCCGATCGCCTCGCGGATCTCTCCGGCGAGCCGCGGGATGTCCTTGTTGCCGAGCGTCTGCCAGAAGAACGGCTGGATACTCTCGAATCCGAGCGGCAGGATTGCCTTCACGTAGGCGGCCGGGTCGGCGAGGTTGCCCTTCACCATCGTGCCGATGCGGATGTCCTGCAGCGGATTTCCCAAGAGGTCAGCTCTCCTTCAAACGGCGATCTCGACATGGCGTCGGCGCTCGGCGCTCTCGATGGCTCCGAAAACCATCGCGAGGCTCAGGATGTTGTCCGTGCCGCGCGTCTCCGGCGCTTTGCCACTCGCGACGCCGGCAACGAAGTCCTGGATGACGCCCAGATGCCCACCGATGCGATCGGCCGGGTCGAGCGGCGGTACCTCCAGCGTCTCGACGTTGTCGAAAAGCCCGTCGCGACCTTGCGAGCGCGCCTCGGCGCGTATGCGGTCGTACCCATCCCAGTCAAGCGAGCCCTTGTCGCCGACGATCCGCCACATGCTCTCCCAACTCGTTCGAAGCCCGTCGGCGCACCAGCTGCCAGCGTAGGTGAAGATCACGTCGTCGGTCATGTCGAAGATCGCGGCAGCGGCCGAACCCTGCTTGTACCAAGTCCCTTTCGGCTGCCACTCGCGACAGAACACGCCGGCCGGATCACGGGCGACGAGAAAGCGCGCCGAGTCGAAGGTGTGGATCGCCATGTCGAGGAGGAGGACGTGGTCCATCTCCTCGCGGAAGCCGCCGAAATGCGGCGGCACGAAGAACTCACAATGAATGCTCGTCGGACTCCCGATTGCGCCCGAAGCCACGAAGCGGCGGATGCGCCGCGCCTCGGCGAGGTAGCGGCGGTTCTGGATCACCGCATGCAGCCGGTTCGCGTCCCGCGCCGCCGCGACGATCGCCCGAGCATCCTCGGCGCTGGCGGCGAGCGGCTTTTCGGTGAGCACATGTGCGCCGTGACGCAGCGCCGTCTCGACGATGACGCGCCGCACCGCGGGCAGCGCTACGTCGAAGACCATGTCGGGCTTGGTCTCCGACAGCACGGCGTCGAGATCGGTCCCGACGACCGCCGCGTCCAGCCCGAACTCCTGCGCCCGCTGGCGCCCGCGTTCGGCGTCGATATCGACAAGCCCGGCGATGGTGACACCGGCGTCACGCGCCGCCTCGAGCCATGCGCGGCTCATGGCGCCGCAACCGACGAGGACCGCCCTAACCACCGTGGTTCATCCTCCCTAGCGTCGGTTGGTTCCCGACTGCGCTTTTCGATTGCCGCGACGGTGGACGGATTCCCGCCGGAGCGTCAAGTCCGACGTCGCCCGAGTTGAGGCAGTGGTTGGCATTCGATTTCCGGCGTTGCCTTCACCCGAAGCTTAGCGAAGATCGGGTCTTGGAGCGAATGGAGGCGGATGATGCGGGGATATCGGCCGACGGGCAGCGGCGAATGATACTGGGGGCCGTGGCGGACGACTTCACCGGCGCGTCCGATCTTGCCAACACGCTGGCGCGCGGGGGCCTGCGGACCTTCCTCTACGCCGCAACCCCGGCGCAACCCGCGGCTGAAGGGATCGAGGCGGGCGTAGTGGCGCTCAAGTCGCGCACGATCCCAGCGGACGAGGCCGTAGCGCAATCGCTCGCGTCTTTAGGACTGGCTCGATCGGCAGGGCTGCCGGCAGTTCCTGTTCAAGTACTGCTCGACTTTCGATTCGACCGACGCGGGCAATATCGGCCCGGTCGCCGAAGCGATGGCCGATGCGCTCGGCGAGGAGGCGGTCGTGGTCTGTCCCGCCTTTCCTGGCGCAGGCCGCACACTCTATCTCGGACATCTCTTCGTCGGCGACCGGCTGCTCTCAGAACTCCGGGATGGAGCTTCATCCGCTCACCCCGATGCGCGACCCCGACATCCGGCGGGTGCTCGCGCGGCAGGTACGCGGGCAGGTCGGCCACATCCCGTACCCGATCGTCGTGCAGGGCGAAACCGCCATCGCCGCGGCGCTGTCGGACGAGGCGGCGGCCGGAAGGCGATTGATCGTGGTCGACGCGATCTCGGATGTCGACCTCATGGCGATCGGGCGGGCGGCACGCGGGCGGCGGCTCGTCACCGGTGGCTCGGGAATCGCTCTCGGGTTGCCGGCGAACTTTGGCGATGCCGGTGGGGCGCGGGTCGAGTGGCAGGGCGCCGACGGCCCGGCCGCGGCGATCGCGGGGTCGGTTTCGGGTGCGACGCGGCGGCAGGTGGCGGCGCACAAGGCGGCGGGACAGCCGGTGCGCGAATTGACCGCGGAAGCGGTGATGGAGGGACGGGAGCGCCCGGACGACCTCGCGGCCTGGGCAGCGGCCCAGTCCGGGGTGCCCCTGGTGTATTCGAGCGCCGAGCCCGATGCGGTGGCGGCGGCGCAGGCTCGCTTCGGCCGCGAGACCGTGGCGGCCGCCTTCGAGGGTTTGCTCTCGGCAACGGCGATCGCGCTGATCGCGAGCGGCGTTCGGCGGCTGGTCGTGGCGGGGGGCGAGACCTCCGGCGCGGTGGTGACGGCGCTGGGGATCGAGGCGATGGAGGTGGGACCGGAAATCGACACCGGCGTCCCGGCGCTCGTGGTTCCCGGGCGCGGGCTGGCGCTGGCGCTCAAGTCGGGGAATTTCGGTGGCGACGACTTTTTCGCGCGCGCAGCGGAGCGGCTCGGGGGCGCGCGGTGAGCGCCGAGGCGCGGCTGCGCGAGGATGTATGTCGTTTCGCGCGGTCGATGTTCGAGCGCGGGCTGACCGGAGGGGCGAGCGGCAATATCTCCGCGCGGCTGCCTGACGGCGGGCTGCTGGTGACGCCGACGGGCGCGAGCTTCGGCTGGCTCGATCCGGCGCGGCTGTCGCGGTTCGACGTGGACATGCGGCGCGTCGACGGGGATCCGCCGACCAAGGAAATGCCTTTGCATGCAGCCTTTTACGCCACGCGCATGACGGCGGGAGCGGTGGTGCACCTGCATTCGACGCATGCGGTGGCGCTCTCGATCCTGCCCGACACCGACCCCGAGGATGCGGTGCCGCCGCTGACGGCCTATGCGGTGATGCGGCTCGGGCGGGTCAGGCTTCTGCCCTACTTCATGCCGGGCGATCCGGCGATGGGCGAGGCGGTGCGGAACCTTGGCGGGAGCTCGGCGGCGGTGATCCTCGCGAACCACGGTCCGGTGGTGGCGGCGGCGGATCTGCCGGCGGCGGTCTATGCGATGGAGGAGTTGGAGGAGACCGCGAAGCTCGCGCTGCTGACGCGCGGGATGAACCCGCGGCGGCTCAGCGCGGAAGAGGTGGCGGGGATCGGGAAGGCGTTTCCGGTCCGGTGAGGGCGCGGACCCGCTATCCTTCTGAAACCACAGCGAAAAACCTGGGCTGGAACGCGTCTGGAAAGCGTATGGAAAGCGTATGGCTGATTTCCGGCCTTCGCCGGCCGCGCCCGGCCGATCGCGCCGCTTGACAGAAGGACGCTTTTGTCCGGAGGCTCCGGGCGAGGGAGCGAACGGGGGGACGGTCATGGCCGGCGGCGCGAAGTTCTCGATCGGCATCGAGGAAGAGTATCTGCTGGTCGATCCCGACACCCGGTCGCTCGCCAGCACCCAGCCGCCGGAGTTCATGGCCCGCTGTCGCGAGCGGCTGGGCGGGCGGGTGACGCACGAGTTCCTGCAGAGCCAGGTCGAGATCGGCACCGGGGTCTGTGCCACGATCGGCGAGGCCCGCCGCGAGATCCGCGAGCTCCGGACCACCGTTGCCGATACTGCGCGCGAGTTCGGGATGCGGATGATCGCCGCCTCGACGCATCCCTGGGCGCACTGGAAGGAGCAGGTGCCGGTCGACATGGACCGCTACCGCATCCTCGGCGCCGAGCATCAGAGCCTGGCGCGGCGGATGGCGATCTGCGGCATGCATGTGCACGCCGGAATCGAGGATCCCGACCTGCGGGTCGATCTGATGAGCCAGGTCAGCTACTTCATGCCGCACCTGCTGGCGCTCTCGTCCTCGTCGCCGTTCTGGGAAGGGCACGACACCGGGCTGAAGGCGTTCCGGCCGATCATCATCGGCGACCTGCCGCGCTCGGGGCTGCCGGAGGTGTTCGAGAGCTGGAACGACTGGACCGAGATGCTGCAGGTGCTGGCGGAAACCGGGATGGTAACCGATCCCTCGAAGATCTGGTGGGACATGCGGCCGTCGGCGAAGCACCCGACGCTGGAAATCCGCATCTGCGACATCTGCACCTGGTCGGAGGACGGGCTGACGATCGCGGCGCTCTACCAGGCGATCCTGACCATGCTGGCGCACCTGAAGTCGAACAACCAGCGCTGGCGGTTCTACCGGCGGATCCTGATCCTCGAGAACAAGTGGCGGGCACAGCGCTACGGGGTCGAGGCGCAGATGGCGGACTTCGGCAAGCGGGTGCTGGTCCCCTTCCCCGATCTGATCGACGAGTTGGTCGAGCTGCTGCGGCCGCATGCGGAGGAGCTCGAGTGCGTCGCCGAGATCGAGCACGCCCGGGTGATGGCGCGGCGGGGCACGAGCGCCGATCATCAGCTGCGGATTTATCACGAGGGGATCGAGAGCGGCGCCAGCGAGCACGACGCGCAGACGGCGGTGGTCGACTGGCTGATCGCCCAGTCGGTGACGCCGGACGGGCCGGCACCGGCGACCGCCGGCTAGATGGCGAAGGAGCCGGGCGCGGCCCCGGGAGACCATGAGGCAGGCAACCTGCCTAAGCCGTTGAGAAAGGCCGACTTATTCTCGGCGTTCGTCCTTTTTTCAAGACGTGCTGGCGCGTCCTCACTTCCGTGG
This sequence comes from uncultured Alphaproteobacteria bacterium, assembly GCA_963737485.1. GTDB lineage: Bacteria > Pseudomonadota > Alphaproteobacteria > Rhodobacterales > Rhodobacteraceae > Amaricoccus. The sequence goes on from CAVTSR010000016.1 coordinate 812,829, forward strand.
TCTGAGCCGCAATTTGCCGGGCGATTTGCGTCTTTCCGCGTGAGCGCCTATCTTTCATATTGCAGTGCAACAAGAACGACGGAACTACGGCACGATGAAAATGCATCGCGATCCCGCGGGGGGAGCGGCGCTCCATGCCGCGGTGGCGCGGCTGGTGGCCGGCGGCCCGCCGGACGGACGGGCGGCGGCGGCATTCGTTGCCGGTCACGAGTTTCCGCTGGTGGAGCCGGGGGCTGCGACCTTCGCCTGGCGCGGGGCCGCGGACCACGTCCACCTGCTGCGCTGGATCCATGCCGGGGCGGACCGGCAGCCGTTTGGCCGCCTGCCCGGGACCGACCTGTGGCTGCTGCGCCTGCCGGTCGAGAACGAGGGCCGCTTCGAGTACAAGCTCGCGGTCGGGCGCGGCGGGCACGAGGAGCTGATGCTCGATCCGCTCAACCCGGTGCGCGCGGGCGATCCGTTCGGCGAGAACTCGGTCTGCCGCACCGCCGGCTACGCGCGGCCGGACTGGACGCTGGTCCGCGGCGCGCCGAGCGGCCACATCGAGTCGATCGAGATCGCGAGCGCCGCCTTCGGCGAGCGGCGGACCGAGCGGGTCTACCTGCCGGCGGGGTATGACCCGGCGCAGCCGCATCCGCTCCTCGTCGTGCATGACGGCATCGACTACCTGACCTACGCCGAGCTCGGGGTCGCGCTCGACAACCTGATCGACGCGGGCGACCTGCCGCCGCTGGTGGCGGCGCTGATCCAGACCGGCGACCGTCCCGGCCAGTACGACGGCGACCGGCGGCACGCGCGCTATGTCGCCCGCGAGCTGCTGCCGGCGCTCGAGGCGCGCTACGCGCTGTCGCAGCGGCCGCGCGAGCGGCTGCTGATGGGGGCGAGCCTCGGGGCGGTCGCCTCGCTCTCGACAGCTTTCCGCTACCCCGGCGTCTTCGGTGGGCTGGTGCTGAAGTCGGGCTCGTTCATCCTTGACGCCGAGCGGCTCGCACGGCGGCCGCATTCCGTCTTCTTCCGCATCGAGCGGCTGGTCCGGGCGATGCGCCGCGCCCGGCAGCGGCCAGCCGAGCGGGTTTTCGTCTCGACCGGCGAGCTCGAGGGGCTCGCCGGCGAGAACCGGGCGCTTGCAAGCTTCTTGCGCGAACGCGGCGTCGATGTTTTGTTCAGGAGCGTCTGGGACGGGCACCACTGGCACAACTGGCGCGACCAGCTCCGCGAGGGCTTGCGCTGGGTGCTGAGGCGGGAGGCCGCTTAAGGGACGGCCGCGGCGCCCGCCCGCGACCACCCGCAGGGGGAAGCATGGGCGAGCGAACCGTCAACATCGGCCTGTCGCTTGGCGCCGATATCTGCTGGCCGATCGCCTACGAGAGCCTGCTCGAAGGGCTGAAGCTCGACCTGAAGCTCGGGCGCGACCGGGTGAATTTCGCTTGCGAGCGGGTGACGATCGAGCCGTTCGACCTGCGGCAGCCGGTGAAGTACGACCTCGTCATCGACCGGCTGACGCACTGGTATTCGATCAGCCGCGAGTGGATCAAGAAGGCGATCGTTCTCAACGACCTCTACGTCTACAACAATCCATGGTCGATCCAGGCCAACGAGAAGCATACCTCGTACGCGGCGATGATGCGGCTCGGGCTGCCGATCCCCGACACCTGGATGCTGCCCGCCAAGGCCTACGAGCACGCCGACGACCTCGAGCCGACGCTGCAGCAGTATGCGAAGCTCTTCTCGCTCGACGAGGTGGGGGAAAAGCTCGGCTATCCGTTCTTCATGAAGCCCTACCATGGCGGCGGCTGGCGCGGCGTCACCAAGATCGACGACGCGGCCGCGTTCCACCGCGCCTACGACAAGAGCGGCACGGATCTGATGAACCTGCAGAAGGCGGTGATCCCCTACGACTGGTTCGTGCGCTGCGTCGGGCTGGGGCCGCAGACGAGGAAGGTGAACTACGACCCGTCCGCGCCGCTGCACGACCGCTACACCATGGACACGAACTTCCTTCCGGCGGCGGATGCGCAGATCCTCGAGGATACGACGCTCACGATCAACGCCTTCTTCGGCTGGGACTTCAACTCGTGCGAGGCGCTGGCAAAGGGCGGGATCTGGTATCCGATCGACTTCGCCAACGCCTGCCCGGACAGCCAGGTGACCTCGCTCCACTACCATTTTCCCTGGCTGATCAAGGCGAACCTGCGCTGGTCGATCTTCTGCGCCGCGACCGGCAAGAAGATGCGCAAGAATCTCGACTGGGCGCCGTTCTATGCCATCGCCGACAAGGACATCGACCCGGCGGAGAAGCTGAAGAGGTATGCCGCGATCGCGCACCAGCGGTTCGAGACCGAGAAGTTCCGCGACTTCTGCCGCAAGCACCTCGGGCACCTCGACGCGCTCGCCTACGAGTTCTTCGGATCGGAGACGATGCGCGACGCGGTCCGGCGCAAGGTGACCGCACTCTTTCCGCCGCACGAGATCGACGAGTTCACCGAACTCTTCTGGCAGCGGGTGCAGAAATGGCGCGACGAGGAAGGGGCGCGCGGCGATGAAGACGGGTTCTAGGTGGTATTCCGAGCGGGTCGAACAGGAGATCAGCCTCGTCCGCTGGGGCCACTGGGGGCAGGCCGTGCTGGTCTTCCCGACCGCCGGCGGCGACGCCGAGGAGATCGAGCGGATGGGGCTGATCGGCGCGCTCTGGCCGCTGATCGAGGGCGGGCGGATCAAGGTCTTTTCCTGCGACAACATCGCCGGCCGCGCCTTCGCCGCTCGCACCGGCTCGGTCGAGTACCGCTGCGCGATGCTCGACCGGTTCGAGGAGTGCGTGGCGCGCGAGGTGGTGCCCGCGATCCGCGCCGACTGCGGCGGCGAGGTCGAGGTGATCGCGGCGGGGGCGTCGCTCGGGGCGTTCATGGCGACGGCGGTTCTTTGCCGCTATCCGTGGCTCTTCCGCGCCGCCGTCGGGATGAGCGGGAGCTACGATCTCGAACGGGTGTTCGAGATCAACGGCAACGGCGACTATTATTTCGCCACGCCGATGAGCTTCGTGCCCAATATCGGCGGGCCATTGCTCGATGAATTGCGCCGGCGCTTCATCATCTTCGCCTTCGGAGGCGGCCGTTGGGAAAATCCCGAGGATGCCTGGCGCCTCGCCGGCGTGCTCGGCGCGAAGGGAGTGGCGAACCGGGTCGACGCCTGGGGGCCAGAATACGACCACGACTGGCCGGCGTGGCGCGAGATGCTGCCGCTCTACCTCGCCGATCTGACGAGATAGAGCGGCCAGACAAGGAGGATCGGCGATGCCTGAATTCTTCGGCAGCTTCTCGGAGGGCCCGGACGGACGATTCGTCACCGGCGACCCGCGGCCGGTGTTCCGACTCTCGGCGCCTTTCGGCTTCAAGGACCCGGCCGGACGGGTCTGGCCTGTTCCCAAGGGCGAGGAGGTCGACGGCGCCTCGATCCCGAAGCTCTTCTGGTCGTTCATCGGCGGGCCGTTCGAGGGGAACTATCTCTATGCCTCGGTGGTGCACGACTTTTATTGCCGGGTGAAGACCCGCAGCACCGACGACACCCACAAGACTTTCTACTACGGGATGCGGGCCAAGGGTGTGCCGGAGCCGCAGGCGATGAAGATGTATTCCGCGGTGGCGACCTTCGGGCCGAAGTGGCGGCTGACACCGGGAGTCCGGGGCGGCCCGGGAGAAGCGGAACCCGTGGCGGTGCCGGACGCGCCGATCGATCTCAGCGACCCGGCGGCCCAGGCGGAGGCGCTGCGGCGGATCGAGGCGATCGGTGCCGGGCTCGAGGCGAGCGGCGGTGCAAGCTTCCCCGGAGCCGACGGCGTGACGCCGGCGACGCTCGACAGCCTCGCGGCTGACGCCGAGCGGACGCGGGCGGCCTTTACCGGCGGGCGCCCGTGAACGTCATCTTCCTCGAGCCGGGGTTTCCCGCCAACCAGCGCGAGTTCGTGCGCGCGCTCGCCTCGGTCGGGGCCTTCGTGATCGGGGTGGGCGACCGGCCTTACGAGTGGCTCGACGACGAGTTGAAGGGGTGGCTCGGAGCGTACCAGCAGATCGCGTCGGTGACCGACGAGGGCGCGCTCGAGTGGGCGGTGAAGCACGTCCAGGGATGGATGTGGATCGACCGGCTGGAGGCGGTGGTCGAGGCGCACGTGCTGCCGGCGGCGCATGTCCGCGAGCGCTGCGGGATCCCGGGCGTTTCGTCGCGGACCGCCTATCTCTGCCGCGACAAGGTTGCGATGAAAGAGGTGCTGCGGAACGCCGGGGTACCGACCGCCGCGTCGGCAGGGATCTCGAGCGTGGCCGAAGCCCGCGACTTCGTCGAGGCGGTGGGCTTTCCGGTGATCCTTAAGCCCCGCGACGCAGCGGGGGCCTCGGGAACCTACCGGGCCGGGAATGTCGCCGAACTCTTGGATGTTGCGCGTGACAGCGGCCTTGCAGCCGGAGCGGCGGTGGCGATCGAAGAGTTCGTCGAAGGGCACGAGGGGTTCTACGACACCCTTACCGTCGGCGGCGGGGTCGCGATGGACTTTGTCAGCCACTATTACCCGAACGTGCTCGAGGCGATGCGCACGCGCTGGATCTCACCGCAGATCATCGCAAGCAACCGGATCGATGCCGAGGGCTATGGTGAGCTGCGGCAGATGGGGCAGCGGGTCGGCGCGGCGCTGGGGATCGAGACGGCAGCGACGCATATGGAATGGTTCTACGGGCCGAAGGGCCTGCGCTTTTCGGAGATCGGCTGCCGGCCTCCGGGGGTCGGGCAGTGGGACAGCTACTGCGCCGGCAACGAGTTCGACCTTTATCGGGAATGGGCGCTCGCGGTCTGCTACGGGGTCACCGACCGGAAGCCGTCGCGGGCCTACGCCTGCGGGATCGTCGCGATCCGGCCTGAGCGGGACGGGACGATCGCCGGCTACGAGGGGACCGATGCGATCTTCCACCGCTACCGGGACCTCGTCGTGGGAAGCTACTTCCCCGCGCCGGGAAACCCGACCCAGCCGGTGGCCGCCGGCTACATGGCCAATGCCTGGATGCGGCTGCGGCATCCGGACTACGACACGCTTCGCGGGATCCTCGACGAGATCGGCGAGCGGGTGCAGGTGCGGGCGCACTGACGGCAGCCGGCGCGCCGATGGCCCGGCGCCTACGATTGCGTGCTATTCTGTCCAGCAATTTCAAACAGGGTGCGTGACGGGCGATGCTGGAAACCGACAAGGCCTTCGCCGGATCAATTCCGGAGAACTATGACCGCTACATGGTGCCGCTGATCTTCGCGCCTTATGCCGCGGATCTGGCGCGAAGGGCGGCATCGCTCTCGCCGGGCGCGGTGTTGGAAACGGCCGCGGGCAGCGGCGTCGTCGCCCGCGCGCTGGCGCCGGGACTGCACCGGGACGCAAGCTATGTCGTGACCGACCTCAACCAGCCAATGCTCGACTTCGCCGCCTCGCGACAACCCCCCGACGCCAGGATCGAATGGCGTCAGGCGGATGCCCTCGCGCTGCCGTTCGAGGACGCGAGCTTCGATGTCGTCTGCTGCCAGTTCGGCGCGATGTTCTTTCCCGACCGCACGGCCGGTTACCGAGAAGCGAGGCGGGTCCTGAAGCCCGGCGGCCGTTTCCTTTTCAATGTTTGGGATCGCATCGAGGAGAACGTCTTTGCCGATGAGGTGACGCAGGCGGTCGCGGAGATTTTTCCGGAGGATCCGCCGCGGTTTCTGGCGCGCTTGCCGCATGGCTACCACGATACGAGACTTATCCGCCGGGAACTGGAGGACGCGGGGTTCTCCGGCGTGAGGATCGACACACGCGCCGAAGCGAGCCGCGCGTCGTCACCGCGCGTTCCTGCAATCGCCTATTGTCATGGCACGCCGCTTCGCAACGAGATCGAGGCCCGGGATCCGGGAAAGCTGACATCCGCCACCGACCATGCCGAGCGGATGATCGCCGACCGACATGGCCGCGGCGAGGTTGCTGCCCGGATCCAGGCACATGTGATTTCCGCCGTAGCCTGACTGGAGCGATTGCCGCAGGCGCGTTGCGGTTCGGATTTGGGAGGTGATCGGAGTCACAGCGAGCCGGGTGAGCGCCGGAATAGGCTGCGAACCGGAACTTGAACCCGGATGGCTCACATCATGTCTGCTCCGCTTGTCCTCGCTCTTTGCGCCATCTCGGCGGCCTGCTACGTCGCGGCCTCCGTGGTACTGAAGCTCGGGGGGCACCTGCCCTTCCTGCTGCTCCTGATGCCGGTTTGCGGCGCCCTCGCACTCGCCGCCTGGTTCGAGAGCACCGCGCTGTCCGGCAACCGGCTCGGAATTGTCGCACTGCTGATCATGGGGTGCGAGTTTCTGGTCACGGCCGGCGTCGCCATCGGCTTCGGCGAGCGCTACAGCTCGCGCGAACTTGCCGGCCTATTGGTCATCGCCGGCGGGATCGCAATCGTCTGCCATCCGGGTGCTCCGCACGATGCCGCGGACGCCACGCGACCGGTAAGCGCGGCGAGCCCCTAGGCGGGCCGGCCGGGTTCAGGCCAGCATTGCCTTGCGCAATTGCACCATCGAGCGTTCCACCGAGGCGTCGTCGCGACTGAAGCCGTCGCCGCCTTCCAGCAGCGCGTCGAGACGCGCACGGGCGCGCGACACGCGGCTCTTGACGGTGCCGACCCGTGTGCCGATCACCTCCGCCGCCTCCTCGTAGGAGAGGCCGCTGGCGCCAACCAGGATCAACGCCTCACGCTGCTCAGGCGGCAGCGCCTGCAGCGCACCGAGGAACTCGCGCATCTGCATGTGACTCTCGTGTCCCGGCTCCTGCGTGAGCCGTGCGGCGTGGGTACCTTCGGCGTCGGAGACCTCGCGCCAGCGGCGGCGACCTTCCGAATAGTACTGGTTGCGCAGGATCGTCACCAGCCAGGCGTGCAGGTTGGTGCCGATGCGGTACTTGTCGCGGTTGGCGATCGCCTTGGCGAGCGTCTCCTGCACCAGGTCGTCGGCCCGGTCACGGTTGCCGCTCAACGAGCGGGCGAACCCGCGGAGCATGGGGATGGCGGCGACGAGGTCGTCCCGGAATGACCCGCTCATTGCGAACCCTTGCCACCGGCTTCATCGAGCTTGTCGAGGAGAGCGAGCATATCGTCAGGGATGTCTTCGTGCAGAGCGTCGTCGTAGACCCGCCTGAGCTGGTCCCCGATCCAGTCGACCTTGCGGCTGCTTGCGGATCCGGGACGCCGAGGCGGCCGCTTCCCGCCTTCATCCTTGCCGGTCATCGTCCCTCCGAACTCGTTTCAACTTGCGCAATCCGCCGCTAGCCGCCATTACACGGACCCGCAATGCACGGAGCGAGCCAAGGTTCCATTCGACGGGAACTTTTCTCCGTCCTGACGCTTGTAGCGCCACGAGCTTTGCCGACGATTGCCGGCACCGTCCGTATTGACGAGGCGCCCGCCGAGTTTCGAGAGGATCCACGAGAGCATGTCCGCAAGCCTTTCCCGAGAGATCGCTCCCCATCTGCCTTACCTGCGGCGCTACGCGCGAGCCCTGACCGGATCGCAGACCAGCGGCGACGCGCATGTCACCGCGTGCCTCGAGGCGATCGTTGCCGAGCCCGCGATCCTGGACCGCAGCGATGGGGTCAAGGTCGGGCTCTACCGGCTGTTCCAGGAACTCTGGCATGGATTGCAGCTCGATGGCGAGGGGCCGGAGAGCCTCCCGGTCTCTTCGGGCGAAGCTACCGCACGCGAGCGGCTGGCGGCGATGACGCCGGAGAGCCGGCAGATGCTGCTGCTGACGTCGGTCGAGGGTTTTTCTCCCGACGATGTCGCGATCATCACCGAGCGCAGCGTAGCGGAGGTGCAGAAGCTGGTCGCAACCGCCCTCGCCGAAATCGACAGCCAGATGAAGACGCGGGTGCTGATCATCGAGGACGAGCCGCTGATCTCGATGGACCTGTCGGAGATCACCGAGAGCCTCGGGCACGAGGTGACCACGATCGCGCGCACCGCGACGCAGGCGATCGGCGCCGCGGGCGCCGACGAGCCTGGGCTGGTGCTGGCCGACATCCAGCTTGCGGATGGCTCTTCGGGGCTCGACGCGGTTCGCGAGATCCTCGGGATGTACGAGGTCCCGGTGATCTTCATCACGTCGTTCCCCGAGCGGCTGCTGACCGGCAAGCGGCCGGAACCGACTTTCCTCATCACCAAACCCTACGATCCCAATGCGGTGAAGGCGGCGATCAGTCAGGCGCTCTTCTTCCGCACCGCTGCATCGCTCGACGCGTGACGGCGGGCCCCTCCGGCGCGGGTCTTGCCGCGACGACGGGGATCGCGCAGGGCATTCTCGCCGCCGCTTGCCTCGTGGTTGCGCTGGCGGTCATGACGGTTCTCCGCCGACGTCGCGACGTCGGCAGCAGCGCCCGGCTCGTGGCTTGGCTCTTCTTTGCCTTTTTGGTAGCGACCGCGGCGCTGCATGTGGCGGAGATCTTTCTGCCGAGGGTTGAGGCGCGCGGACTGGTCGCGGTGCTGCAAGTTGCCGCGTCTGCGACTGCCCTGGCTGCGGCGGTGTTGATCTGGCCGCTGATGCCGAAACTGCTCGCTTTGCCGTCGCCCCGCGACCTTGCACGCGCCAACCATTCGTTGAGCCAGACAAACGCGTCGCTCGAGACGACGATCGCGTGGCGCACGCACGAGCTGGAGGAAACGACACGGCGCTTCGAGCAGGCGCTCTCGCGATCCAACACGAGTGTCTTCACCCAGGATCGCGACCTGCGCCATACCTGGGTCTACAATCCGGGCTTCGGGCTCAGCGAGGACGAACTTCTGGGTCGCACCACCGCTGAGGTGCTACCGGTCGGGGTGGAGGACGAGTCGCTGCCGCTCAAGTTGCGCGCGCTCGAGACCGGACAGACCACGAACGCCATCGTCTCGATGCCGCGCGGCCACGAGGGCCGTGCCTTTCTCGACATGACCGTGAGCCCGACCACCGACGCCGACGGCCGCATCGACGGCGTGCTCTGCACCGCGATCGACGTCACCGAAAAGCGCCTGTTCGAAGTGCGCCTCGCGGCCATGGCGACCCAGCTCGGCACGGCTTACCAGCGCTTCGAGCTCGCGCTCGAAAATTCTCCGATCACGGTCTTCGAGCAGGGTCCGGACCTGCGCTACACCTATATCTATAACCCACCGTCGGGGACGCGGGCGGAGGATTTTCTCGATCGCACCGATGCGGACCTCTTTTCCGAAGCTGAACAGCGCACGCTGGTGCCGCTCAAGCAGCGGATCCTCGCCGACGGCGGGCGCGAGGCGGTCGAGGTCGAGGTCGAGCTCGGCGGCAAGCTTCGCTTCTACGACCTGAGGCTCGAGGCCAAGGTCGACGGCGCCGGAGAGGTGCTCGGCGTCGTGGGGACGGCGCTCGACCTCACCGATCGGCAGCGCGACGAGCAGCGCATGCGGCTGATGATGCGTGAGTTGACGCACCGGTCGAAGAACCTGCTCGCCGTCATCCAGGCGATGGCGCGCAAGACCGCGAGCCTCTCCGACGACGTTGAGAGCTTCGTCGCAGATTTCTCGGCGCGGCTGCGGTCGATGGCGGCGGCGCACGACCTGCTGGTATCGCAGTCCTGGCATGGCGCCGATCTGGGCGAACTGATCCGTGCGAGCGTCGCGCAGACGATCGCGCCGACCGCGGAGCAGGTGCACATGAGGGGCCCGGCGCTGATGCTCTCTCCGGATACGGCTCAGAACCTGGCGCTCGCCTTTCACGAGCTCGCCACCAACGCCAGCAAGTACGGCTCGCTCGCCGCCGACAGCGGAGAGCTCGAGGTCACCTGGAGGCGAGAGGATGGCGGGGTGAACATCCACTGGGAGGAACGTGGCGGTCCGCTGGTCGTGCCGCCGACACGGCAGGGTTTCGGGCGGGTGCTTCTGGAACGGCTGGTCGGCACGACCCTGAACGGATCGGTCACGCTCGATTTCCGTCCCGAGGGACTGGTGTGCGTGATCGTCTTTCCGCAGGAAGGGCTGATCGCCGAATGACCGGCTGAACCCTCGGAGGGGTCAGGCGTGCGAAATCGTCTCGAGCGCGCTGCTGATCTCGCGCATCAGGCGTTTGCGATCGCGGGGATCGTCCTGATCGAACACGCCGTCGTGGGCGAGGAGGATTCGCCAGCTTTCGAGCGCGTCGATCTTGTCCTCACGCGAAAGATGCGGGTCGCCGATCAGAATGTCCGGTGAGGGAAAGCCGGCAAAGCGCTGCATGTTCACAAGTCCTTGACCCCAACCGGCTTCCAACTGTCTGCCGCCTGCGTCCCCCTCGTCTTGCGGCCTCTTGTCTGCCAACCTGCCAGCGCCTCGATCGTTCCCGGCCCGGCCGTTATTCGCTGAATTGACATATGTTAGTGTGACCGCCGCTGCCCGATGCTACGGAATGCTTTCTGATCGTTCCACGAGGCTCGCCGGACGGGAGCCGCGGTCGGAGGGCGGGAAGGAAGGCTTTCGGACATGGGCGATATCGGGCAAATCGCGTTGGACGCGGGCGCGCATAGGACGTGGAGCGAAATGGAACGTCAGCCTCTGCAGGATGTCCGGATCCTGCTTCTCGAAGACGATGCGCTGATCTCGATCGACGCCGAGGACATGTTGCTCTCGCTCGGCGCCGCGCGCGTCCTGGTGGCACATACGGTCGGGGAAGCCGAGGCGATCGTCGCGCGCGAGGCGGTCGACGCAGCGGTGCTCGATCTGCTCATCGGGAGCGAGCGCTGTGAGGATTTTGCCGGCCGGTTGGCAGCCCGACCGCTGCCGATCGTCTTCGCCAGCGGATTCGGAGACAAGGGCACGATGCCCGAAACACTCCGCGACGTCCCCACGGTGGAAAAACCCTATTCGCCGCAGGCTCTTGGCGACGCCCTCGCTCGCGCGCTCGGCAACGGGCGCTAGACACGGGATCGGTACGGCGTTTGGGAAAATCTCGCGTCAGTCAGTACCGGTCAGTACGGAAGGCCGACGTAGTTCTCCGCTAGCGCGGTGCGGGCGGCGACCGAAGAGAGCGTGTAGCTGAGCTCGGCATCATGGATGCGCCGGCCGAAGGCGTCGTCCTCCGCGAAGGTGTGGAGCATCGTCGTCATCCACCAGGAAAAGCGCTCCGCCTTCCAGATACGGGCAAGCGCCCGGCCAGAATAGGCTTCGAGGCCGGCGGCCGACTTCTCGGCGTAGTGCTCGCGCAGGCCGTCGAAGAGATAGCGGATATCGCTTGCCGCGAGGTTCAGCCCCTTCGCGCCGGTCGGCGGGACGATATGCGCCGCATCCCCGGCAAGAAACAGCGTCCCGAAACGCATCGGCTCGGCGACGAAGCTTCGCAGCGGCGCGATCGATTTCTCGAACGACGGACCGGTCACCACCGCGTCGGCCACCTGCTGCGGCAGGCGCCGGCGCAGTTCGTCCCAGAATGCAGCGTCCGACCAGTTCTCGACCCGGTCGGTCAGCGGCACCTGCAGGTAGTAGCGGCTGCGGGTCTTCGAGCGCATCGAGCAGAGGGTGAAGCCGCGCGGATGCTTGCCGTAGACCAGTTCCGGGTGCGCCGGCGGCACCTCGGCCAGCAGGCCCAGCCAGCCGAATGGATAGACGCGTTCGAAGGTCGCGATCGCCTTCGGCGGCACGGACTTGCGCGAGGCTCCGTGGAACCCGTCGCAGCCGACGATGAAGTCGGCGTCGATGCGGTGGGTCTGGCCGTCCTTCTCGTAGCCGATCCAGGGGTGCGGTCCCGCAAAGTCGCGGAGCGTCACGTGGGCAGCGTCGTAAACCGTCTCCATCCCGTCGGCCTCGCGCTTGTCCATCAGGTCGCGCGTCAGCTCGGTCTGGCCGTAGATCGTGACCCGCTTGCCGCCGGTCAGGCCCGCGAGGTCGATGTGATGCAGGCCGCCGTTCAGCGCGATGTCGAGCCCCGCGTGCGGCAGGCCCTCGATGTCGAGGCGTTCGGCGGCCTCCGCCTCCCGCATGATCCCGACCATGCCCTGCTCGAGAACCCCGGCCCGCACCCGGCCGAGGATGTAGTCCCGTCCGACGCGATCGAGGATGAGGTTGTCGATGCCGGCGAGCGTCAGGAGACGGCCGAGGAGGAGGCCAGCGGGACCCGATCCGACGATCGCGACTTGGGTTCGCATGGGTCCTCCCATTGTCTGTTCACGCCGGTCGGCTGATCCTTCCGCCGGAGACCGGGAGACGCACGCCCGTCGTTCCCGGCGCCGAGGTGGGCAGCCCGCGCAGCACCCGCACCGCGAGATAGGCGAAAGCCTGCGCTTCCAGCATGTCGCCGTCGAGACCCGCCGCTTCGACAGGTTCGACCGGCGCATTGCTCCGCGCCGCCAGCATCGCCACGACGGTCCGGTTGCGCCGTCCACCGCCGCAGACGAGCCAGCGGGACGGCGGCTCAGGGAAGTGCCGCGCCGCTTCGGCGACGCAGCCGACAGTCAGGGCTGCGAGCGTCGCGGCGCCGTCCTCGGTCGATAGGCCGGAAACCCTCTCAAGAAAGGGAAGGAAGTCCTGTCTGTCCAGTGACTTGGGCGGCTTTCTTCGAAGGTAGGGATGATCCGTCAACCAAGACAGCGCCGCGTCGTCCACCCGCCCTGCGGCCGCGACCGTCCCATCGGCATCGAAAGCCACGCCCCGACGCTGCGCGAGAAAGTCGTCGATCAGCGCGTTGCCGGGTCCGGTGTCGAAGGCGAGGAGCGCCCCCTCGGCCTCCGCGGCGGGCACTCGCGGATCGACCCAGGTGACGTTGCCGACGCCGCCGAGGTTGAGAAAGGCAAGCGGCGCCTTGGCCCCGATCCACCGCGCGCAGGCGAAGTGGAAGAATGGGACGAGCGGCGCTCCCTCGCCGCCGCTCGCGACGTCGGCGGTGCGGAAGTCCCAGACGACCGGCAGCCCGAGGTCGCGCGCCAGCCAGTCGCCGCGCCCGATCTGGTGCGTGCCCCTGCCCTGCGGCTCGTGCGCCAGCGTCTGGCCGTGGAAGCCAACGATCTCCACTTCGCCGAATCCGGCCGCGATCGCCGCGTGCCGCGTGCGCACCAGCGCCTCGATCGGCTCGAGCCCGGCGTCGCCGGGCCACCGGCCGAGGCCACTGCGCAGGACCTCCCGTTCGGCGGCGGGCATAGGGCAAGAAGCGCGACGGCCCGAAGGCCGCGATCGTCTCGCCGTCGGTCTCGAGCACCGCGGCGTCGACCCCGTCCAGCGAGGTGCCCGACATCATTCCCAGCGCCCGCATCGGCTTTCCGCCTTCCGTCCTGCCCGCCATCGCTATAGAACGGCGCGGTTTTCCGCGAAAGGACCGCCGCCATGACCCAGCGCCCGAAGAGCGATTTCCTCGACGTCATGGTCGCGCGCGGCTACCTCAACGACTGCACCGACCTCGCGGGCCTGGACGAGCGGCTGGTGGCCGGCATCGTCCCGGGATACGTCGGCTACGATGCCACGGCCCCGTCGCTGCACGTGGGCAACCTCCTCAGCATCATGATGCTGCGCTGGCTGCAGAAGACCGGCGGGAAGCCGATCACGCTGATGGGCGGCGGCACCACCAAGGTGGGCGATCCCTCGTTCCGGGCCGACGAGCGGCCGCTGCTCACGTCCGAGCAGATCGCCGGCAACATCGCGACGATCCGCGGCGTCTTCGACAAGTACCTGCGCTACGGCGACGCGCCGGGCGATGCGATCATGCTCGACAACGCCGAGTGGCTCGACCAGCTCAACTACCTGGAATTCCTGCGGGACATCGGCCGGCACTTCTCGGTCAACCGGATGCTGTCGTTCGACAGCGTGAAATCCGGCTCGACCGCGAGCAGCCGCTCTCGTTCCTCGAGTTCAACTACATGATCCTGCAGGCCTACGACTTCCTCGAGCTCAACCGGCGCCACGGATGCCTGCTGCAGATGGGCGGCTCGGACCAGTGGGGCAACATCGTCAACGGCATCGACCTGACCCGCCGGGTCGCCGGTGCGGAGGTCTTCGGGCTGACCTCGCCGCTCATCACCACCTCCGATGGCGCCAAGATGGGTAAGACGGCGGGTGGCGCGATCTGGCTCAACGCGGAGATGCTGTCGCCCTATGCCTTCTGGCAGTTCTGGCGTAACGTGCCAGACGCCGACGTGGGACGGTTCCTCAAGCTCTACACCGAGCTGCCGGTCGCGGAGTGCGACCGGCTGGGCGGGCTCGGCGGCGTCGAGGTCAATGCCGCCAAGATCCGGCTCGCCAACGAGGCGACGACGCTCTGTCACGGGCCGGAGGCCTCCGCCGCGGCAGAGGCGACGGCCCGCGCGGTCTTCGAGCTGGGCGGCACCGGCGACGAGCTGCCGACGCTGACGCTCGGTCCGGCCGACGTTCCTGCGGGCGGTATCTCGGTGCTGCAGCTCCTGGTGCGCGCCGGCCTCGCCGGGTCCGGCAAGGACGCGCGGCGGCTGATCGCCGAGGGTGGCGCGCGGCTCGACGACGTGGCGTTGACCGAACCGGGCCTGCATCTCGGCGCCGGGGAGTTCTCCGAGCCGCGCAAGCTGTCGGCGGGGCGCAAGCGACATGCGCTTGTTCGCCTGCTGGGCGGAGGCCCGGCATCCTGACATATTGACAGGTAGCGAGACCGGCACCGGCGAGCCTCGACTGACACAACGGACGGGCCGGCCCTGGTCGACTCGCTGCGTTTGGTTACAGGTAGGGCTCTATTTACAGATTGCGCCCGGGAGCCCGATCCACTGGCCGCAACCCGCGATTGCGCTTCTGTCACCGCGAATCCACACGCCCGGAAAAACTGTGGGAAGCTGTCACGGCGACGTGACGCCAAGGACAGCTCGTGCTAACAGCTAGCGTTGCGCGAGCATCCGCAACTCGTCCCGAGCGCGACAAAGGGCCGCCGGTTCAAGCGAAGGATGCCAGCGCTGCAGGCTGTTTCGATCTGCCCTTGGGGGGGCCGACACGGTTCGTAGCGCTCTGAGTAGAGCAAAACCTGAAGTGTTGTACGCATGCCCACGTGTCCGGTGCTGACCTGAGGAGCAGAGATACATGACCCGCCTTCCCATGATTGCCGTGCTTTTTGCGCTCGCGGGTCCGGCCTCCGCGACCACCCTTACCGAGATCGGCGGCTTCGACCCGAGCGTGAAGCCGGTCAAGCTCAACGCCGGCGATTTCACCCGGGTGGGCTCCTGCGGCGGCGGCCTCTCGGTACAGACTGATGGCTGCGCCGCCATTCCGGTCGGCGCACTCCAGGAAAAATACGGCCGATACGCCGGCGAGATCGACAGTCAGGACGCAGACCAGCAGTGGAACCTGACCTTCGCGCAGCCGCGGAGTGTGCTCGAGTTCTCAGTCAGCGACATCATGGATATGAAATGGTCGCAGTCGTTCCGGATCACCGCTGCGGCCGACGCAGTCTGGGAAACCAGCCAGCACCAGCGCGAGCGGCGCCATCCACTACTTCCATTTGGTGCTCGATCAGGCCGAGACTGCGGTCTCTATCCTGTTCGAGCAACTCGGAAGCCAGCCGAACTTCGCCACTAGCAACGACGGATTCGGCGTAGGGGTCGGGGTCTGCCGGGCGAAGTAGTGCCGGAGCGCGCGATCGAACGCCGCTCCTGACGTCCAGCCTATTTCGTCGCCACGCCCGTGCCAGCTCCGACCGCGGCGCCCGCGATCGGCGCACCTACGGCGAGCCCGGCCGCTCCGCCGATAAGGCCGCCGCTGGCTGCGCGCTGTTCGGTAGTATGGCCGCACCCCACGAGTGCCAGCCCCGCGGCCAGTGCCAGAATGCTGATGATCCGCATCGTCCTCTCCATTTTGCGGCGCTGCCCGCCGACAGCAGAATAACGCTTGAACCGCGCCGGGGCTCCATGGAGGGATGCATCACCCGATCAGGGGCGGCAGTTGAGCACTTGCTTCAGGCGGCCCGACCCGCGCCGGGCCGAGGCTGAAGCCCCGAAAAAGACCGCTTGCTGCGCAGGACAAGGCGGTGGTACCGCCTCCCCGGCTTGAACGGGGGACCCCCAGATCCACAATCTGGTGCTCTAACCAACTGAGCTAAGGCGGCACGCGGTCGGCAGTTACAATCGGCGCCGGCCCATTGCAAGCCAAACTTGCGGTCGCACCCGCCTGCCCGCAGTATGCGTCCGGTGGGCGGGCCAGGGAGGGCGAGCCATGGGCATCAACCGCGAAAGCGACATCGGGGCGGATCTGCAGATCGGTCCGACCAGCCTCGGCATGGTGCGGCTCTACATCCAGACGCCGAGCCTGGAGCTGCCGCTCGACTTCGAACCCGAGGAGGCGGAGGAGATCGCCCAGGAGCTCATCTCCGCCGCGCAAAAGGCACGGGCGGCCAGGGGCGGCGGCAAGGGTCGCAAGCGCTGAGGTCAGCTCGGCGGACGCAGCGGCCCTGGGTCGGTGAGCGCGTGCAGCCGCCCCGCGGCGGTGCGGGCGATCCGCTGGGTCAGCGCCCGCCGTCGGGCGCCGGAGAGGACCACTGGTTCGGGCCAGCGCTGGATCTCGGCATCCCAGGCGTCTGCGACGATGAGTCCCGCGTCTCCCGGAAGCAGGTCGGTGGGAAACTCGAGATCGACCGCCCAGAAGAACCGGTCGCAGAACGGAACGTAGCCGCTCCATTTCTGATCGGACACGAAGTCGGTCCGGCTCGACTTGCACTCGACGATCCAGATCTCGCCGCGCGGCCCGACCGCGATCACGTCGACGCGCAGGCCCGGCACCGGGACGAACTCGCTCAGGGGCGCGAAGTCGAGCGCGCGCAGGCAGCGGCTCACGCCCCTCGCGAGCCGCTGGCCGGGCAGGAGCAACGGGTCGGACATATCGTCGTCATGCGCGCGGAGGCTGCGCCGGTCAAGAAGGCGGCCGCCCTGGCCGAGCCTCCGCTCGGCGCGGTGTGACAAGCCGCCACCGCGCCGCCGCTGCACCCGGTAGAGCGTCGCTCGACCCGGTCAGACCGGGTCGAGGCCGTCGCGGAAGTCGTTGAGGTCGGCGTCGACCGACGAGGGGGCATCGATCCATTCGGTGACCGGCGCGCCGGTCACCGGGTCACGTGACGGGATCGGCAGCATCATGATCCGCTTGGCGGCGGCGCGGCGGACCTCCTCGGAGATGTGGTCCTCCTGGATGTTGTCCCAGTCGCGGCCGTCGGGGTATCCGCCGACCATCAGGATGTCGTCGGATTTGCCGGTCATCTGGTGCGAGACGCCGGCAGGCAGGACGATGACGTCGCCGACCTCGACGCGCACCCGGGTTCCGCCGCGGCCGAAGAGCTCGACCTCCATCCAGCCGCTCGCGACCCCGAGGCACTCGTGCGTGGTCGAGTGGAAGTGCGGGTAGGTGTAGATGCCTGGGTAGCGCCAGTTGTTCAGCCAGCCGTTGGTGCGGAACCGGTCGCGCACCGCTTCCGCGCCGCCACCGGGGATCCCCGACCGATGGACCAGCAGCGGGAAGCGGCTGTTGGGCAGCATTCCATTGGGTTTCGAGTTGTAGGTCTCGGCCGCACTCTTCGACATTCCTTCCCTCCTCGTTCGAAAGGCCCGGGCCGCTCGGCGAACCCGGACGGCGGAGACCGGTCTTCACTGGTCGTTGCGGGCTCACGTCCGGCGAACTTGAAGTTCGATCCCCGGCACGCAGGCTCGCCGGAAGCACGGTCAGTTCGGGCCCGCGATTCGTTCCCGCGGACGACCTTCGAGGTGCGACCATCTCGATCACCGGCAGGCCACGGCTATCGCCCGAAGCCAACCGGTAGGGTCTGGTATTCGTTCGGGAAGATCAAGTGCCGCGCCGCAAGGATCGGCAACGGTGCAGGGCTGTTGCTCGCCGCTCGGGTTAGGTGCCGGAGCGGCGCTGCGCCCCGGTCCAGCCTTCGAGCTTGCGGTAAATCGTGGAAGGGGAAACCTCCAGCATCCGCGCGGCCCGCGGGATCGAGCCGTCGCAATGGGCTATCGTCGCTTCGATCAGCTCCCGCTCAACCTCGGCCATCGCCGCGCCGACCAGCTGCGCCACCCGGCTGCGCAAGGTGCCGCCGTCATCCGGACCATCCTCGCCGAGCCGCCGCGGCGGCACCGAATCGTTCGCTGGCGCATGGTGCGCCGCCTCGAGCGCGATCTCGCCCGGCAGCATCGAAGCCGTCACCTGCGTTCCGTCGTGCAGCACGACGATGTTGCGGATGACGTTCAGGAGCTGGCGCACGTTGCCCGGCCAGCTACGGCTGGTCAGCACCGCCGCGGCCTCGGAGTCGAAGCCGGTAAAGGCCTTGCCCTCCTCCGCGGCAAAGGCCACGAGACTCGACCGTGCAATGTCGATGACATCCTCGGCGCGTGTGCGCAGCGGCGGCATGTGGATCGGCACCACGTGCAGCCGGTAGTACGAGATCCTCGCGGAAGCGGCCGGCGCGCACCTCCTCGGCCGGGTCGCGGTTGGTCGCACAGACGATGCGGACGTCGACAGGGACCGGCCGCGCCGCGCCGACCGGCTGGATGCTCGAGGTCTGCAGGAAGCGCAGCAGCTTCGTCTGCAGCGAGAGGTCCATCTCGCAGATCTCGTCGAGAAAGAGCGTGCCGCCGTCGGCCACCGCCGCTGCACCCGGCTTGTCGGAAAGCGCACCGGTGAAGGCGCCCTTGAGGTGGCCGAAGACCTCCGACTCGAGCAGGTCGCGCGGGATCGCGGCGCAGTTGAGCGGCACGAAGGGCCTCGCGGCGCGGGTCGAGACCGCGTGAATCGCGCGGGCGCAGACCTCCTTGCCGGTGCCGCTCTCGCCAGTGATGAACACGGTCGCGGTGGAGCGGCCGATCGAGCGCACCATCCGGTAGATCTCGGCCATCGCCGGCGAGCGGCCGATGAAACCCTGGAAGTTCTGCGGCTCCCCGGAGGTGACCGCTGGCCTCCTCGACCAAATGCGGCGTGGAGGCGAGCGCGTTGTGCACGGCGCTGAGCAGACGTCCCTCGTCGAACGGCTTCACCAGAAAGTCGAAGGCCCCGGCCCGCATCGCCTCGACCGCGCGGTTGATCGAGCCGTTGGCGGTGATCACGATCACCCGGCTCTCCGGCGCCGCGCGCCGCAGGTCGTGCAGCAGCTCGAGTCCGTCGCCATCGGGAAGCTGCAGGTCGAGGAGGACGAGCCGCGGGCGCGTGCGCGCGCAGAAAGCTCGCGCCTCGGCCAGGTCGAACGCGCAGGCGACACCGTGGCCGGCGCGGGTCAGCACCGACTGATAGAGCATCGAGAGCGATGCCGTGTCCTCGACCAGCAGCAGCCTTTCGCTCACCGGTCCCATGTCAGGCGACCGCGCGGCGGCTGCTGCTGAACGCGACCGCAGCGTCGATCTCGACAATGCAGCGGCGGACCAGCGCCTCGACCCCGGCCGCGTCGTCGCTGTGGGCGGCGGCATTGACCGCCCGCGCACAGGCCTGCAGCCGCACCGCACCCACCGCGCCGCCCACCGAGATCAGGATGTGCGAGGCCGAGCGGATCGGGCCGGGGTCGAGGCCCGGCAGAGCCGTGGCAAGCTCGCGCTGCGCCCCAAGCAGATCGGCGATCACCTTGTCGAGCAGCTCGGCCATCGTCTCGGCGCCGATCGCCTCGGCGAGCGCATCGAAAGTCGCCATGTCGATTACCGGACCGTCCTCCTGCTCGCCTGCCGGCGGCTCCGGCAGCATCGCACCGCCGGGATTCGTCACATAGGCGGCGAGGCCACGGCCGAGCGCTTCGACGCTGGTGATCGGCTTCGAGATCAGCCCGTTGGCGCCGGCCGCGCCGATCCGCTCGCGGTGCTCGCGCATCGCGTAGGCGGTGAGCGCAACGATCGGCACCCGGGCGCGGGCGTCGCCGCGCGCCCGGATCGACCGGATCACGTCGAGCCCTGACAGTCGCGGCATCTCGATGTCGACAACCACGAGGTCGAAGCTCTCGCTCTCGAAGCGCTCGAGCGCCTCTACGCCGTCGCCGCAGATCACGACCTCCGCGTCAAGCGCGCGCAACATCTGCGAGGCGACCATCTGGTTGGTGGGATTGTCCTCGGCGAGCAGCACCCGAAGCCCGCTCAGCGCGCGTTCGGGCGCGCCGTCCGTCCGCGCGGCGCCCCGGTCGATCGCGGCTTCGGGCGGAAAGCGGACCACCGCCTCGAAGCCGCCGCCGGAACGGTTGGCGACATCGAGCGTGCCGCCCAGTCGCGCCGCGAGGATCGCGACCACGTTCAGGCCGATCCCGTGCAACGAGCCGTCCGCGAGCACCGGCCGCGCCGGACCGCCGCGGATACGCTGCAGCGTCGTCCGTCGGGGCGCCCGGTCCGTCGTCGCTGACCCGGAAGTCGATGCCGCCGCCCGGAGCGCGCGCCGCGGCAACGCGGACCGACCCCGCCGGGGTGAACTTGATCGCGTTGCCGATCAGGTTGTCCAGCACGCGCGCCAACGACATGGGATCGAGCGCCAGTCGTTTCGGCGGGCTTCCCTCGATACCGACGACGAACTCCAGGCCGCGCGCCCGCGCCTCGCCGGCATGCCGATGCCGAAGGTGTTCGAGGAAGGCGCGGAAGTCGACGTCGGGTTGGCCGTCTGCGTCGTGACCACCCTCGCCGAGCAGCTCCGCAACGAGGCAGGCCAGCGTCCGCGCCGCGGCTCCGATCCGCTCGAACTGCTCGCGGATCGGCGGCTCGAAGTCGGCGAGCTCGATCTGGCCGACGCCGCCGATCACGCCCTGCAGCGCGCCCCGCACGTCATGCTGGAGCATCGCGAGCTCCGCCGCGCGGTCCGCCGGACCGTCGGAATGGCTCTGGTTCCTGTCCCAGGTGGAATCTACGACGGTCATTGCGCCCTACCAGAGCGGCCGCGCGTCGCAACGGTCAGGCAGCGCGAAGCATAACCTGCGGTTGAACTCGCCCAGCCGCGTTCAGCGCACGATACAGGAAGTGCTCGTGAATGGCAAAAGGCATTCGCCGGCAGCGCCTATGAGGCGAGTCGACTGAGGATGGTGCTGCGCAGGCGCGTCATGTCGTTCGGGGTGGCGACGATATCGTCGAACATGTCGGGCGCTTGCGGATGTCCGAGCGAGACGAAAAGCGCTCCCGGGAAGCGCTTGCGCAGCGATGACATCAGCGGCACCTCGCTGACGCTGGTGCTGTCGATCAGCACCACGTCGACCGGCCCCGCGTCCTCGGCCGCCACGAAGGCGACCCGGTCGGAGCGCAACGCCGCCTGGTAGATGGTGGCGAGCGCCGCCGAGCGGGTTTCCAGCCGGACGCGGATCTGCTCGAGCCGCAGCGGCGCCGCGGGGATCGTCACCCGGATCCTGCGCGGGCCGCCCTGCGCGCCCACCAGCGTCAGCACTCCGCCGCTGGCGGCGATCAGCCCGCGCGCAATCAGCGGCCGCAGTGCCTCGGTGGTCACCTGGTCGGGCGCGATCTCACTCAGCCCCATCAGGAGGTCGAGTCGCCAGTCGATCGTTTCGCTCTGCACCTCAAGCGCGATCTCGCCCACCAGGTTGGAGCCGTCGTGACCGAAGCTGGCCGACGCCGCCCCAGCCTCGCGGCCCTCGAGCAGGTAGAGCGCTAGATGGACGAAGATCTCCCGGAGTCGGTCGGGATCGCCATGGACCCGCTCCGGCGTCCCCGGCAGCAGCGTGACGACGAACGCGCCAGCGCCCTCCGCACGGAGCGAGTCGCGCACGGCGTCGACCAGTGTGGCGGGCCGGAATGGCTCGGCCTGCAGCTGGAAGCGTCCGTCCTGCATCTCGCCGTAGTCGAGCAGCCCGCCGAGGAGCTGCAGCATGGTGTGACCCGACTGCTGCGCCTGCACCACCAACCGGTGTTGCCGTGCCGCCATGTCGGTCTGACTGAGCAGCGCCAGCGGTCCGAGCAGGCCGTTAAGCGGATTGCGCAGCTCATGGCTCATCATCGTGAGAAAGCGCGACTTCGCCCGGCTCGCGAGCTCGGCCTGCTCCGCGTGGCGGCGGCTCAGCTGCGCAAGCTGCTGCTGCCGCCAGTTCTCGCGCAGGATCAGGAAAAGGGCGAGCACGCTGAGGAGCACCGCCGCGAGGCTGATCATCACGGTCGTGCGGGCGTTGGTCTGGATGCGCTCGCGTACAAGTGCGCCGGCGGCGCCGTCGGCGCGCATCACCCGCAGCGTGTACTCGCGCAGCTCGGCCTGAAAGGCCACGAGCCGCTCCTCGATCGTCGGGATCATCGCCTGGTCGACCGCGGGATCGAACGCGGCGAGCTTGGGGTCGATCTCCTTGAGGTAGTCGGAGATGCGCGCCACAGAGCCGTGCTGCCCGTCGTAGCGCAGCAGGCTCTCGCCGACTTGCCCATGTCCCATCATGAAGACACGGCTCCAGAGTATGTCGAAGCGCTCGTGCATGTTGTCGAGCGCCTCGACACTTCCATCGGTGCGCAGCTGATTGAGCGCCAGCCGGAAACGCAGCAGTTCGATCTCCATCTGGGAGGCCGACCACTGCGTGTTGTCCTGGCTGATCTCCCGCAGGTTCTCGACGTCCCGGCGGATGGTGTAGAAGCCGACCGAGGCGAAGCCCGCCATGGCCAGAAGCACCACGATCCCCAGATATCGGGAAATCGGGCGGCCGCTGTTCACAACGGTTCGATCCGCACGACCTGCCAGATCAGCCGCCGCAGGTAAATCGGGTCCTTCAGCTCGGCGTGGTCGGATATCGGATACATCAGCCAGAGCGGACCCTTTTCGCGGCGCGAGAGCTTCTCGCCGTTGGCCTCCATCGCCAGGATCGCGTCGTAGTCGGTGAAATCCTTGTTCGGGACATCGACGTAGTAGTCGTTCGCCGCGATGAACCGGACCTGCTCGAGCTTGTCGAGCCCGAGCTTGGCGAGCACGTCGCGGACGAGCGGGCCGCGGTAGGTGACCATTCCGTCGGCGAATTCGTTTTCGGTCCTGACGGTCGCCTGGGGCAGCGCTTCGAGCTCCTCGAGCGAAAGCTCGAGTGTCTGCGATTTGTCGGCGCTGACCAGCTCGAGCGCCGGGGCGCCGGCAAAAACAAGGCCCGGGGCCGTCAGGCCCGCGAGGGCCGTCAGCGCGAACGCAGCAAATGCTGCGCCGATTCTGGGGATCACGGTAGCATCCTCCTTCTCACGTCCCGCCGCCCCCGGCTGGCGCCTCGCTACCCCATCGGCTAACAAGCAACTTCCATGCCAGGTTGTACGGCCAGCGGGCAATGCCCGCATGGGTCGTTTATTCTCCTTTCGCGACAAATTGCAATCGCGATAAGCAACGATCCTTTGCCGTTTGCGAAATAGTTAAAGCGGGCAAATAGATAAGCGCGCGCGATCCGATCAGCGCCGGGGCGGGTTCGTCATCGGCAGGCCAAGTCGCCCGGCATTGGCTCGGTCCGGCAGAATCAGCGGCCGTATCACCGGTCGCCGATGGTCGCGGACATCCGGCACGCTGGCGCGGCCTCCGCGCAGCGGCGCGCAGCGTCTGCCGAGCGCCGGTGCGTCTAGCCACTCACCTCGTTCGGTCGTGCCGGTACCGCCCGAAGGCCAGCGGGATCGGCCTTCGAGCCTTCGCTGACACGGCGCACCAACGGCACCTCCGGCCGCGCCGCCAGCGGTCCCGTCTCAGCCGTAGCTCTGGACCGGCGCCCCGGCGAGCGCCGCTATGTTCAGCAGGCCCCGCGCGGTGATCGACGGCGTGACGATATGCGCCTTGTTGCCCATCCCCATCAGGATCGGCCCGACCTCGAGCCCGCCGGCGATCACCTTGATGATGTTGCGAACGCCGCTGGCCGCGTCGGTATTGGCGAAGACCAGCACGTTGGCGGGCCCCTCGAGGCGCGAGTTCGGAAAGATGCGCGCGCGCAGCTCCGGGTCGAGCGCCGCATCCGAATGCATCTCGCCCTCGTACTCGAAGTCGAGGCGCTGGGCGTCCAGGATCTCCAGCGCCGCCCGCATCCGCCGGCCCGAACTGGTGTCGAGATTGCCGAACTGCGAATGCGAGCAGAGCGCCACCTTGGGCAACAGCCCGAAGCGGCGCACATGCCGCGCCGCGGCGACCGCGGCATCGGCGATCTCCTGCGCGGTCGGCTCAGGATTCACCTGGGTATCGGCGACGAAGACCACCCCGCGCTCGTGGATCATCAGCGACAGCGCCCCGACCGGCCGGAGCTCCTCCGGGCCGCCACCCAGCACCTCATGGATGTAGCGCAGGTGCCAGAGGTACTGGCCGAAGGTGCCGCAGATCAGGCTGTCGGCCTCGCCGCGCTGCACCATCACCGCGCCGATCGCCGTAGTGTTGGTGCGCATGATCGCGCGCGCGAGATCCGGCGTGACCCCGCGTCGCTGCATGATCGAATGGTAGGTGCCCCAGTACTCGCGATAGCGCGGGTCGTTCTCCGGGTTCACCAGCTCGAAGTCACGCTCGGCCACCAGCGGGATCGCCGCGCGCTCGCAACGGCTCTCGATCACATCGGGGCGGCCGATCAGGATCGGGCGGCCGACACCCTCCTCGGTCATCGCGAAGGCGGCGTGCAGCACCCGCTCCTCCTCGCCCTCGGCGAAGACGATGCGGCGTTCGCAGGAATGCGCCACCTCGAACACCCGCCGCATGATGAAGGCCGAGCGGAAGACGGTGCGGTTGAGCTCCGCCCGGTAGGCCTCGAGGTCGGCCACCGGCCGCGTCGCCACCCCGGTCTTCATCGCCGCCTCGGCGACCGCGCTCGCCACGATCGCGAGCAGCCGCGGGTCGAAGGCCTTGGGGATCAAATAGTCGCGCCCGAACGAAAGCCGCTCGCCTTGGTAGGCCGCCGCCGCCTCCGCCGAGGACGAGGCGCGCGCCAGCGCGGCAATCCCCTCGACGCAGGCGATCTGCATGGCGTCGTTGATCTCGGTCGCGCCGACGTCGAGCGCGCCGCGGAAGATGAACGGGAAGCAGAGGACGTTGTTGACCTGGTTCGGATAGTCCGACCGCCCGGTCGCGATGATCACGTCCGGATTTGCTGCCTTCGCCTCCTCCACCGGGATCTCCGGATCGGGATTCGCCAGCGCCAGCACGATCGGGTCGCTCGCCATCTGCTTGACCATGTCTCCGGTCAGCACCCCCGGCCCGGACAGCCCGAGGAAGAGGTCGGCGCCCGGGATCACGTCGGCCAGCGTGCGCAGCCCGCTCTTCTGCGCGAAGGCAGCCTTCTCCGGCCCCATGTTGTCGTTGCGGCCTTCGTAGATCAGCCCCGAGCGGTCGCACAGCCAGATGTTCTCGCGCTTCGCCCCGAGCTTCATCAGCATGTTGAGGCAGGCGATGCCGGCGGCGCCGCCGCCCGAGGAGACGATCTTGACGTCCTCGATCTTCTTCTTTGCCACCCGCAACGCGTTGACCGTGGCGGCACCGACCACGATCGCCGTGCCGTGCTGGTCGTCGTGGAACACCGGGATCTTCATCTTCTCGCGGCAGAGCCGCTCGACCACGAAGCATTCCGGCGCCTTGATGTCCTCTAGGTTCACCGCCCCAAAGGTCGGCTCGAGGCTCGCGACGATCTCGGCGAGCTTCACCGGGTCGCTCTCGTTCACCTCGATGTCGAAGCAGTCGATGTTGGCGAACTTCTTGAAGAGCACCGCCTTGCCCTCCATCACCGGCTTGCCGGCGAGCGCGCCGATGTTGCCGAGCCCCAGCACCGCCGAGCCGTTCGACACCACCGCCACCAGGTTGCCCTTCGCGGTATACCGAGCCGCCGCCTGCGGATCGGCCTTGATCTCGAGGCAGGCCTCGGCGACGCCGGGCGAATAGGCGCGGGACAGATCCCGCTGGTTCGCCATCGGCTTGGTCGCCCGGATCTCGAGCTTTCCGGGCTTCGGGAACTCGTGATAGTCGAGCGCCGCCTGGCGGGCGTTCTCGCTGGTACCGTCGCTCATGGTTCCTCCCCTTAGGCCGACCCCGTCAAACCGCGGCGTTCAAAAATCCCTTACAGGTGCCCCTTCGCCAAGGAAAGGCATGTCGCATCTGGCGGACCTGCGCGCTCCCGGAAGCACCTCGGGGACTGGACTGAAAATCCGACGTGTCAACGCGCGGCCGCTTGCAGCGGACAGTCTCAGGCTCCGGCAGCACATCGCGGCCCCATCGGCTGAGGGTTGGGTCCTCCGCTGCTAGCCTTCCTGCCCGGCGCGGATCAGCGCGAGGATATCTCGTGCCGCCTCGGGAATGCTGGTGCCAGGCCCGAAGATAGCCCTGATCCCCGCTGCTTTCAGGAAGGCGTGGTCCTGTTGCGGGATCACGCCGCCGCAGACGACGAGAATATCCCCCGCCCCTTTCGCCCGCAGCGCCTCGACGAGCTTCGGCGCCAGCGTTTTGTGCCCGGCCGCCTGGCTCGAGATGCCGACGACGTGCACGTCGTTGTCGATCGCGTCCTGCGCCGCCTCCTCGGGCGTCTGGAACAGCGGTCCGACGTCGACATCGAAGCCGATGTCGGCGAAGGCGGTGGCGATCACCTTGGCGCCCCGGTCGTGGCCGTCCTGCCCCATCTTCACCACCAGCATCCGCGGTCGCCGCCCCTCCTCCTCGGCGAAGGTCTCCACCTCCGCCTGGATCGCGGCGAAGCCCGCATCGCCCTCGTAGGCGGCGCCGTAGACACCTGCGAGCGTCTTCACCTCGGCGCGGTGCCGCCCGAACACCCGTTCCATCGCATCGGAGATCTCCCCCACGCTCGCCCTTGCCCGCGCCGCCTCGACCGCCGCCGCGAGCAGGTTGCCGCCGTCGCGCGCCACCCGCTCCACCGCCTCGATCGCTTTCGCCCAGTCCGCCCGGTCGCGGGTCGCGCGGACCGCCTCGAGCCGCGCGACCTGCGCCTCGCGCACGCTGACGTTGTCGATGTCACGGATCTCGATCGGCGTCTCTGCGCTCGGCCGGTACTTGTTGACCCCGACGATCACCTCCTCGCCGCGGTCCACGGCGGCCTGCCGCCGCGCCGCCGACTCCTCGATACGGAGCTTCGGCATCCCCGAGGCCACCGCCCGGGTCATGCCGCCCAGCGCCTCGACCTCCTCGATCAGCGCCCAGGCCGCCTGCGCAATCTCCGCCGTCAGGCTCTCGACGTAGTAGGAGCCCGCCAGCGGGTCGGCGACATGGGTGATCCCGGTCTCCTCCTGCAGGATGAGCTGGGTGTTCCGCGCGATCCGCGCCGAGAATTCCGTCGGCAGCGCCATCGCTTCGTCGAGCGCGTTCGTGTGAAGGCTCTGCGTGCCGCCGAGCGCCGCCGCCATCGCCTCGTAGGCCGTCCGCACCACGTTGTTGTAGGGATCCTGCGCCTGCAGGCTCACCCCCGAGGTCTGGCAATGCGTCCGCAGCATCAGGCTCGCCGGCTTCTTCGCGCCGAACTCCGACATGATCCGGTGCCAGAGGAGCCGCGCCGCACGCAGCTTCGCGACCTCCATGAAGAAGTTCATCCCGATCGCGAAAAAGAAGCTCAGCCGCCCGGCGAAGTCGTCGACGTCCATCCCCGCCGCGATCGCCACCTTCACGTACTCCCGGCCGTCGGCCAAGGTGAAGCCAAGCTCCTGCACCAGGTTCGCGCCAGCCTCCTGCATGTGGTAGCCGGAGATCGAGATCGAGTTGAACTTCGGCATCTCGCGAGCAGTGTAGCCGATGATGTCGGACACGATCCGCATCGAGGGCCCGGGCGGATACACGTAGGTGTTCCGCACCATGAACTCCTTCAGGATGTCGTTCTGGATCGTCCCCGAGAGCTCCGCACGCGACACCCCCTGCTCCTCGGCGGCGACGATGAAGCTCGCGAGGATCGGGATCACCGCGCCGTTCATCGTCATCGACACCGAGACCCTGTCGAGCGGGATGCCGTCGAAGAGGATTTTCATGTCCTCGACCGAGTCGATGGCGACCCCGGCCTTTCCGACGTCGCCCTCCACCCGCGGGTGATCGCTGTCATACCCCCGGTGCGTCGCGAGGTCGAAGGCGACGCTCACCCCTTGCTGCCCCGCCACCAGCGCCTTGCGATAGAAGGCGTTCGACTCTTCCGCGGTCGAGAAACCGGCGTACTGCCGAATCGTCCACGGTCTGCCCGGCATACATCGTCGCGCGCGGCCCGCGGGTATAGGGCGCCAGCCCCGGCAGGCTGCCGAGGTGGCCGAGGCCGGCGAGATCCGCCTCGGTGTAGAGCGGTCGCACCGTGATCCCTTCGGGCGTCTCCCAGTTCAGGCTCTCGACGGGCCGTCCGCGCAGCTCCTTCCCTGCAAGCGTCGCCCAGGCCGCTCGTTCGTCATCCGCACCCCGGCTCATGCCCGCGACCCCAGACTTGCGATTTTCACCGGCACCATACCATTTCCGAGCCGGAGATGCCCTCGCACCGGCAGGTGTTCGGATCGGACAATCTTGAGCCACCCCGCGAATACCGGAACATGGCCTGGGGAAGAGCGCCCGGCACAGCAAAGGGGATGCACCGATGTCGCTCCGCCTGACCCTTGTCGCTGCGCTTGCCCTTGCCGCCACCACTGTCCTCGCCCAGCGCGTTCCTCCGGAGAACGGAATGCCGCTGTCGCAGATCATCGCAAACGTGGAGGCCAATCCGGACATGCGCGACATCCGCGAGATCAAGTGGGTAGACGACGAATACCGGCGGGTCGGCTACACCACGACCAGCGGCCACCGCGGACGGGCGCGACTTGACCCCATAAAGCGGGGCACATGGTCGCGCCGTTGATCGATTGAGGGTCGGAAAGACCGTTTCCACCTTAGTCGAACTCCAGGATCACGTCGTCGACCGCGAGGCTGTCGCCCGGCTTCGCCCGCACCTTCGCGACCGTCGCCCGCCGCTCGGCGCGCAGCACGTTCTCCATCTTCATCGCCTCGACCATCGCCAGCGGCTGCCCGTCGAAGACCTCGTCGCCCTCGGCGACGTCGACGCGCACCACCAGCCCCGGCATCGGGCAGAGCAGGAACTTCGAGGTGTCGGGCGGCAGCTTCTCCGGCATGTGCGCCGACAACGCCGCAATCCGCGGCGACATCACCGTCACCTGCATGTCCGCCCCGCGCAGGCGCACCCGGTAGCCGCTCGGAATGCGCGTCGCCTTCAGCACCATCGGCTCGCCGCCGACCTCGAGCCGCGCCAGCGGCTGCCCCGGCAGCCAGTCCGATACCACGCGCATGTTCTCGCCGTCGGCGAAACTCACCGTCGCCCCCGAGCGGTCGGCGTCGATCGCGAGCGGAATCGCGGTCTTCTGCAGCGTGACCACCCACTCGGCGCCGACCTTGCGCTGGTGGTGGTCCATCCGCCCCGATATCCGCGCCCGCCGGATCTCGGCCACCCGATGCATCGCCGCCACCGCCGCCGCCGTACGCCGCAGGAGCGGCTCGGGCAGCGTCGCCCCCTGGAAGCCGTCCGGATACTCCTCGGCGATGAAGGCGGTGGTCAGCGCGCCGGCGGCGAAGCGCGGATGGTCCATCACCGCCGAGAGAAACGGCAGGTTGTGCCCGATCCCCTCGACCTCGAAGCTGTCGAGGGCCGTCCGCATCGCCGCGATCGCCGCCGCCCGGTCGGGCGCCCAGGTGCAGAGCTTGGCGATCATCGGATCGTAGTACATCGAGATTTCGCCGCCCTCGAAGACGCCGGTGTCGTTGCGCACCGCCATTCCCGGCCCCTGCCGCTCCTCCGGCGGCCGGTACCGCGTCAGCCGGCCGATCGAGGGCAGGAAGTTGCGATAGGGATCCTCGGCATAGAGCCGGCTCTCGATCGCCCAGCCATCCAGCCGCACGTCCCCCTGCCCGAAGCCAAGCCGCTCGCCGGCCGCGACCCGGATCATCTGCTCCACCAGATCGAGCCCGGTGACGAGCTCGGTCACCGGATGCTCGACCTGCAGCCGGGTGTTCATCTCGAGGAAGTAGAAGTTGCGCGCGGCGTCGACGATGAACTCGACCGTACCGGCCGAGAAATAGTCGACCGCCTTCGCCAGCGCCACCGCCTGCTCGCCCATCGCACGACGGGTCGCGGCGTCGAGAAACGGCGACGGCGCCTCCTCGATCACCTTCTGGTTCCGCCGCTGGATCGAACACTCGCGCTCGTTGAGATACAGGCAGTTGCCGTGCCGGTCGCCGAGGACCTGGATCTCGATGTGCCGCGGCTGGGTGACGAACTTCTCGATGAAGATGCGGTCGTCGCCGAAGCTCGATGCCGCCTCCGAGCGCGAGCGCTCGAACCCCTCGCGCGCCTCCGCGTCGGTCCAGGCGATGCGCATACCCTTGCCGCCGCCGCCGGCCGATGCCTTGATCATCACCGGATAGCCGATCTCGCGCGCGATCTTCTCGGCGTGCGCGGCGTCGTCGATCAGCCCCATCCACCCCGGCACCGTCGTAACCCCCGCCTCCGCGGCGAGCTGCTTTGAGGTGATCTTGTCGCCCATCGCCCGGATCGCCGCGGCCGGCGGGCCGATGAAGGCGATGCCCGCCGCCTCGAGCGCCTCGGCGAACTCGGCCCGCTCGCTCAGGAAGCCGTAGCCCGGATGCACCGCCTGCGCCCCCGTCGCCCGGCAGGCCTCGAGCATCCGGTCGATGACGAGGTAGGACTGTCCTGCCGGCGACGGCCCGATCCGCACCGCCTCGTCGGCCATGCGAACGTGCAGCGCTCCGGCGTCGGCGTCGGAGTGGACGGCGACTGTCGCAATCCCCATCCTGCGGGCGGTCCTGAACACGCGGCAAGCAATCTCGCCCCGGTTCGCGACCAGGATCTTTTCGAACATGGCTACTCCGTCCGTGGGTGGTCGCAGTGCCTCAAGGCGCCGGGATCGGCGTACCCGTCACGTCGTCGTTCAGGCTGGCCTGCGGCGCCGACGACATCTCGCTCGCCAGGCTGTCATCGGCCGATCCGATGGTCTGGTCGGCCTGAACGGTTCCCGGCCCCCCGGCCCCGGGGGCGCAGGCGGCGACCAGGCACAGTCCGGCAAGCGCCAGAATTGATTTCAGGCGGAGCATCGTCCCTCCCTTTCGGAACGGACACGCGCGCCCTCCCCACGGGAGGACGGTCGTGCCTTCTTCGGATTTGCGTGGGTTGCGCGAGCGGTCCTGGCGTCAGCGCACAGCGCCGATGAGGCCGCCGGCCACGGCGCCTTCCACCGGCTTGTCGGCGATGACCTGCCCGGCCACGGCACCGCCGGCCGCGCCGGTGATGACGCGGGTCGAGCGGCTTTCGCCGCACCCGCCAAGGGCAAGGGTTGCGAAAACCGCTGCCAGCAGCGCGATCTTGACCATCGGAAGCTTCCCTTTCCTGCGGTACCGGTCGACTGCCGGCAGCCCGCGATTTCGGCCCTGCGGGGTACGGCCCCCGTGTCGGCCCAACGCTTGAGCCACCGGATCGGTGCCACGCGCTCAGTCGGCATCGAACACTTCGGGAAAGCTCGCCCGTCCGCGCTCGGGATCGACCCTCAGCAGCGCCTCGTAGCTCTCGGGATCGAAGGGGCTCTCCACCGGCAGCACCTCGCGCTCGATCAGCCATCCGAGCCGCCCGGCGTCGAGGTTGCCGCGCGGAAAGGGATCCGGCCCGAAATGCTCCCAGAGCGCGGCGAGAAAGGCCGCATCGGCGGCCCGGTCGAGCGGCCGCCGGTCGGCATATCGCTCACGTGCCTTGATCCGCGTGGCCCCGCGCGGGTCGGCCCGCCGGATGGTGAACTGCAGGTCGCTCCCCGGCAGCCGGCCCGGGAACCCGCGATGCTTCAGCATGGCCGCCCCGTCTCCCGCGACTGCAAGTTCATCGGCATCGTCCAGCCTTGCTCCCACACTGCTCACAGCGGGATATTGTCGTGCTTCTTCCACGGATTGCTCAGCCGCTTGCTGCGCAGGCTCGCGAAGGCCCGCGTCACCCGACGGCGCGTCGAATGCGGCATGATCACTTCGTCGATGAACCCCCGTTCGGCCGCGACAAACGGGTTGGCGAAACGGTCCTCATAGTCGCGCGTCCGCGCCGCGATCTTCTCGGAGTCTCCGAGGTCGGCCCGATAAAGGATCTCCACCGCCCCCTTCGCTCCCATCACCGCGATTTCGGCGGTCGGCCAGGCATAGTTGAAGTCGCCGCGCAGGTGCTTGGAGCTCATCACGTCGTAAGCCCCCCCATAGGCCTTGCGGGTGATCACCGTCACCTTGGGCACCGTCGCCTCGCCGTAGGCGAAGAGCAGCTTCGCCCCGTGCTTGATGATGCCGCCGTATTCCTGTCCGGTTCCCGGCAGGAACCCCGGCACGTCGACGAAGGTCAGGATCGGGATGTCGAAGGCGTCGCAGAACCGGACGAACCGCGCCGCCTTGCGCGACGAGTCGATGTCGAGACAACCGGCGAGCACCGTCGGCTGGTTCGCCACCACCCCGACGGTCGAGCCCTCGAGCCGCGCGAAGCCGGTCAGGATGTTCTTGGCGAAGTCGGCCTGGATCTCGAAGAAGTCGCCCTCGTCGGCGACCTTCAGGATCAGCTCGCGCATGTCGTAGGGGGTGTTGGGATTGGCCGGCACCAACGTGTCGAGGCTGGGCTCGATCCGCTCCGGGGCGTCGTGGAACGGCCGGACCGGCGGCCGCTCGCGGTTCGAGAGCGGGAGGAAGTCGACCAGCCGCCGCACCTCGACCAGCGCCGCGAGGTCGTTCTCGAACGCCCCGTCGGCCACCGACGAGCGCGTTGTATGCGTGCGGGCGCCGCCGAGATCCTCGGCGGTGACGACCTCGTTCGTCACCGTCTTCACCACGTCCGGCCCGGTGACGAACATGTAGGACGAGTCGCGCACCATGAAGATGAAGTCGGTCATCGCCGGCGAATAGACCGCGCCGCCGGCGCAGGGGCCCATGATGACGCTGATCTGCGGGATCACCCCCGAGGCGAGCACGTTGCGCTGGAAGACGTCGGCGTAGCCCGCGAGGCTCGCCACGCCCTCCTGGATGCGCGCGCCGCCGGAATCGTTCAGCCCGATTACCGGCGCGCCGTTCTGCATCGCCATGTCCATGATCTTGCAAATCTTCTTCGCGTGCGTCTCGCTCAGCGAGCCGCCGAAGACGGTGAAGTCCTGGCTGAAGACATAGATCTGCCGCCCGTTGATCGTGCCCCAGCCCGTCACCACCCCGTCGCCGGAATAGGTCTGCTCTTCCATGCCGAAGTCGGTGCAGCGGTGGGCGACGAACATGTCGAACTCTTCGAAGCTGCCCTCGTCGAGCAGCACCTCGACCCGCTCGCGGGCCGTGAGCTTGCCCTTGGCGTGCTGCACCGCGATCCGCCGGGCGCCGCCGCCGAGCCGGGCCGCCTCGCGTCGCGTCTCGAGCTCCCCGAGGATGTCCTTCACGCCGCGGGATCGCTGCCATGCCGGCTGCCGTGGAGGGGGGGGGGGAGAGGGGGGAGGGGGGGGGGGAGGGGGAGGGGGCGAGAGGGAGGGCGCGCGACCGCGCGGTCGAGAACGACGGCAGGGACGACACCGGGGCGCAGCGCGCGGGCCGGGGGCGAGGGGGACGGCCGAGTCGAGGGCCTTCGCGCGCTCCTCGCAGCAACGCTGCGGCGAATTGGAGTCGGCAAGCACCAGGATCGCCGTCAACGCGCTGAACAGCGCTTCGCCGGCGCCGAGCGCAATCGGACCCGCGGGATGCCCGGACATCGCCGAGCTGGTGCGAACCGCACCTGCGCCGGAGCCTGCCGACACGTACTTCGCGCCCTGCGGCCAAGGTCGGACGGCGCAGCGAGTGGCAGGACCAGACCGCCGTCAGCCGGACGGGGGCCTCTGCGGCTCCGCCCGGCCTGGAGCGGACGTCGCTGACCTGCAGCCGCCGCGAGCTGCCGCGCGCGACCCCGGACGGGCGCCGGCCGGCGGGATGTCGCACCCGGGCGCCGCACCGCCGGTCGAGCGCGCGACGGCGCGGGCGCGCGCGCGCGGCGCCGGCGAGCGCGACGCGCCAGCCGCGCGCCGCCGAGGCCTGGCGGCGGAGGGCCGGGCGGCGGCGACGCGCGGCGGGGGCGGCGCGGGGCCGGCGCGGCCGGGGCGCGCGCCGTGGCGTGCCGTGGCGCCGGGCGGCGTTGGCGTGGGCGCTCGCGCTGAGCGCTCTGCGCGTCATCGGGACCGCTTGCGCTTCGGAGCGCGGAGGAGCTGTCGTGGCTGCTTGCGCGTCCGTGCGAAGGCGCGACTACGCCGCGACCTTGCCCCACGAATGTCCTTCTCCCGACTTGCCAGATCGGGACGCGCCCCGCAAGCAGGTGGGGCGGCGACCTTCCGGCGCCGTCAGCGTGCCGTACCGGCGCCGGAGGGCAGATCACCGTCTGACCCGAAGAAAGCTGCCTGCGGGCTGCAACGCGCGGCCAACGCGGGCGCGGCGGCTGCAGGGGCGCGGGCATCAGCTAACATGCTGTTTTAAAACGAACTTCCGTATGGGCATTAGGCGGGGCTTAACGATTGGCCGCGGCCCGTCTGGCCGATTGCAAACCCGCGCCGTCCGCCGCAGACTCTATGGTCAGCCGCACCGCCTGCATTGGGGAAATGCATGTCTCACGATCCCATTCTCGACGCCATCGAAACCCCCGCGCGGCCGCGAGACGACGGGCGCGACTGGAGCTGGCGGTCGGTGGTCGACGCCGCCCTCGGCATCGCGATGCTGTTCTTCGGCTTCGTCGGCATCGCGGCCCTCGACGATACCGGCACCGGATCGCAGGCCTACTGGTCGCTGCTGGTGATCGGTTTCGGCGTCGCCTCGCTGGCGATCGAATGGGTGCATGCCGATGCGAAGTTCGAATGGGGCCGCGGAACGCTCCGCGTCGTGCTGCACTGGGTCGGGGTGCTGGTCGCGATCCAGCTCGTCTACATCTTCATCGCCTCCGGACGGCTTGCCGGCGTCGACTCGAGCCTGGTGAACGGGGCGCTGCTGGCGCTCGGCACCTACCTCTGCGGCGTGCACTGCGACTGGCGGCTGATCGTCATAGGCGCAGCGCTCGCCTTCGCCACCGCTGCGGTCGGATTTCTCTCCCGCTACCTCTGGGCGATGCTCGCGGTCGCGGTGCTGGCGCTGGTGGTGACTTTCCTCGTCGGCCGCTTTCGCCGGCGTGGCGGCCGCACGCACGAGGCGTGACCGGCCACGAAGAAGCGGGCGGCGCGCGGTCTCCCCGACGCCGCCCGCCCCGGATCAGAAGTGGTAGGTCGCGCCGACCAGCGCGTCGAAGGTGTCGAACGACGACTTGGCCTTGGCGTCGCTGTTCTCGAGGGTCTGGTCGTTGATGCCGAAGTAGCGCACCTCGCCATTCAGCGTCCAGTTCGGGTTGAGATCATAGGCGACGCCGGTGATCACCTGATAGGCGAAGTTATAGCTGCCATCCAGCGGTCGAGGCGTGGTCGGGCTTGTACTGGAGGTCCGCCGCGCCGAGGCCCGCGCCGAGGTAGGGCTTGAACGCCCCGTTCGGTCCCATGCCGTCGAAGGTGTAGATGGCGTTGGCCATGAACGCATTCGATGTCACGTTGCCGCTGACGTCCGACGTTCTTCAGATCGGCGCTGGCATTGCGATAGGTATACTCCAGCTCGAAGGCCATGTTCGGAGAGATCGCATAGCCCGCGGCCGCGCCCAGCGTGTAGCCGGTGTTGTAGTCGAACCCGCTCCTCGCGGTGGCGCCGCTCGCCTTGTCCGTGATGTTGAAGTTCTGGTTCTGCGGGATCGTCCAGCCGCCGAAGCCCTTGAGGTAGAAGTCGCTCCCCACGAGACCCTGCGCCGACGCCGCCCCCGCACCGAGGCTCGCCGTGGCGATCGCCGCGGCTGCCAAAATCTTCCCTCGATACATTCCGCTTGTCCTTCTCAGTAGACAGTAGGAACGGGATGTATGGACCGACGCACCCCCCGTTCAAGGCGGGAGGCACGGGTCGCGCGACGATGTGATGCGCTTGCACGCGGACGCGAGCGTCGCGCCGCACGCGCGCTGCCGTCAGAAGTGGTAGGTCGCCCCGACGAGGAAGTCGAAGGTCGAGTAGTTGACGTCGATCGAGAGGTTCTGCGGCCCATCGAGCGAACTGGTGTCGATGGCAAACCAGCGGACCTCGCCGAGCAGGCTCCATTGCGGGTTCACCTTGTAGGCGACGCCGCCGATCGCCTGGTAGGCGAAGTCGCCGTCGGTCTTGAAGTTCCCGATGACGTTGTCATGCAGGGTGTAGTCTGCCACACCGAGACCGCCGCCGACGTAGGGCTGGATCTGGCCGGTCGCGCCCATGGGATTGAACTTGTAAAGTATGTTCATCATCAACGCGTTGGACGAACCATCGCCACCATCGGTGTCCGCCTTGCGATAGGCGTACTCGAGTTCGAGCGCGAAGTTCGGCGTATAGTCGTAACCGACGGCCCCGCCGAGCACGTAGCCGGTGTCGTAGTCGATATCACCCGTTCCGACCGTCGCGCCGCCCTGCTTCAGCTTGGCGCTTTCACCCGACGGCCAGGTCGCACCGCCGAAGCCCTTGGCATACCATTGCCCGCTCCCGAACATCCCCTGGGCCGACGCCGTCCCCGCTCCCGCTCCGGCGATGAGCCCGGCCACTCCCAGCATCACGGCGATCCTGCAGCGCATCGATCCAAACCCCCGTTTTTTGCAATGCCGGAGAGTATACACCCATCGCGCGGCTGCGACCACCTGCCGCAGGGTGGATCAAGGGCGGATCCGCCTGGTTCCGGGCGTCGGATCGGCGACCGGCCGGCGCGGGATCACCCGCGGAAGGCGGTGACCTCGATCTCGAGCTTCATCTCGGGCTCGTTCAGTCCTGCCACGACCATCGTGGCCGCCGGCCGCACCTCGGCCAGCACTTCGCGCAGCACCGGGGCGATCTCGGCGCGGAACCGCGCGTCGGTGAGGGTGTAGTTGACCCGCACGACGTCGGCCATCGCGAAACCCGCCTCGGCCAGCGTCCGCCCGATGGTCGCGAAGGCGGCCCGCGCCTGATCTGCCGCCGCCTCCGGCATCGACATCGCCGCGTAGTCGTAGCCGGTCGTACCGGCGACGAAGCACCACTCGCCGCGCACCACCGCCCGGCTGTAGGCGAGCTCCGTCTCGAAAGGGGATCCTGTGGTGATCCGTCGCATCGCCGCTCCCCGCCCGCTCTGACCCATCTTGCGCCGGGTTGCGGGCTGCCGGCAATCGCCTATGCTCCTGCCCTCGCGCGCCCCTGCCCCGGACACGACGAATGAACCCGATCCGCCGAAACGTCCTCGCCTTCGCCGTCGCGGCATTCACCGCAGCCCCGCTGCTGGCCCAGGACGCCGACCTCGCCGCCGCCGGGGCCAAGGTGTTCCGCAAGTGCGCCGTCTGCCATCAGCTCGGCCCCGAGGCGAAGAACCGGGTCGGACCGAACCTGACCGGCGTCGTCGGCCGCACCGCCGGAACCGAGAAGGGCTTCGATTATTCCGAAGCAATGCAGGAAGCGGGCGAGAACGGCCTGGTCTGGAACGAGGAGACGCTGTCGAGCTATCTCGCCGATCCAAGGTCGGTGGTGAAGGGCAACAAGATGGCCTTCGTCGGGCTGAAGTCCGAGAACGACCGCAAGGCGGTCATCGCCTACCTCGAGTCCGCGGCAACCCCGTAAGGCGCGCCCGCAAGCAGCCGTCAGGGAGCGATCGCCCGGTGATCGCTGCGTGATCGCCCCGGGCCGGCTTGCCACCGGCGGGACCGGAGGCTATGCGCAGCCGATGAGCGCCAACCCGCCCGACCTGCGCCCGGACCGCGCGCCGCCGCCGCGGCTCGACAGCTTCGTGCGCGCCGGCCAGCCGCGGGTGGGGATGGTGAGCCTCGGCTGCCCGAAGGCGCTGGTCGACAGCGAGCGCATCCTGACCCGGCTGCGCGCCGAGGGCTACGCGATCTCGCCCGACTACGCCGGCGCCGACGCGGTGATCGTCAACACCTGCGGCTTTCTCGATTCGGCCAAGGCCGAAAGCCTCGAGGCGATCGGCGAGGCGCTGGCCGAGAACGGCCGGGTGATCGTGACCGGCTGCCTCGGCGCCGACGAGCGCTACATCCGCGGCGCGCATCCGACCGTGCTCGCGGTGACGGGTCCGCAGCAGTACGAGGCGGTGGTCGACGCGGTGCACGCCGCGGTGCCGCCGTCGCCCAATCCCTACGTCGACCTGTTGCCGGCGAGCTCGGTGCAGCTCACGCCGCGGCACTACAGCTATCTCAAGATCGCCGAGGGCTGTAACCACAAGTGCCGCTTCTGCATCATCCCCGACATGCGCGGGAAGCTGGTGTCGCGGCCGGCGCATGCGGTCTTGCGCGAAGCCGAGCGGCTGGTCGCCGCCGGGGTGCGCGAGCTTCTCGTCATCAGCCAGGACACCTCGGCCTACGGCACCGACCGCCGGCACGAGGCGCACGACTGGCGCGGGCGGCAGGTGCGGAGCCACATCACCGATCTCGCGCGCGAGCTCGGCACGCTCGGCGCCTGGGTGCGGCTGCACTACGTCTATCCCTATCCGCACGTGCGCGAGCTGATCCCGCTGATGGCCGAGGGGCAAGGTGCTGCCCTATCTCGACATGCCGTTCCAGCATTCGCACCCCGAGGTGCTGAAGCGGATGGCGCGCCCCGCCGCCAGCGCGCGGACGCTCGACGAGATCGCCCGCTGGCGCGACGTCTGCCCCGAGCTGGTGCTGCGCTCGACCTTCATCGTCGGCTATCCCGGCGAGACCGAGGCGGAGTTCGAGCACCTGCTCGACTGGCTCGACGCGGCGCAGCTCGACCGGGTCGGCTGCTTTCGCTACGAGAACGTCGCCGGCGCCCGCGCCAACGCGCTGCCCGATCACGTGCCCGAGGCGGTCAAGGAGGAGCGCTGGCAGCGCTTCATGGCCAGGGCACAGGCGATCAGCGCCGCGAAGCTCGCGGCCCGGGTCGGCCATCGGATCGAGGTGATCGTCGACGAGGTGGACGCCGAGGTCGCCACCTGCCGGACCCGCGGCGACGCACCGGAGATCGACGGCAACCTCTACATCGACGAAGGGATCGAGGCGCTGGCACCCGGCGACATCGTCAGCGTGCGGGTCGACGAGGCCGACGCGTACGACCTCTGGGGCTCGCTGTAGCGCGCCGCGATTTTCTTGCAATCCTGCCGTGATAACTGCTGGGCGAACGGCATCGCGCATGCTACCATAGGTTGTATCCGGCGCCTTTTGTGCGCGTGACGTCCGGAGCAGCCGCCCTTTGGATCCCCGCCCCCGCCCCGACGAGCGCCTGACCGCGGCCCTCTTCCGGGTGCTGGCCGCTCAGCAGGGGTTCGGCGCCGCCGGGCTGGTCGTGGCGGAAGGCGCCGCCGGCCGGCTGGTCGCCGCGACGCCGGCGCTGGCGGCGCTCCGCCGCGGCGGGGAAGCCGCCGGATGGCCGTCGCCGGCTGCGTTGCCGCCGGGCGGAGCGCGCCGCGTCGATCCCTCGGCGCTGGCGGTTGCCGCCGGCTTCGCCGCGCTCGCGCCGATCGCGGCCGACGGATCGCCCGGCGGCTATCTCGTCGTCGCCGACCGCCGCGCCCGGCGGCTGACCCCGGCGCTGGCGCTGCGGCTGGCCGATGCGGCGGTTCTCGCCCGGCCGTTGCTCGGCCGCGCCCCTTCGCCGGCGGCGCCCGCTGCGCCGCTCGCGGGGCGGGCGGCACTGCGCGCGGCGATCCGGCCGCGTGCGGCCGCGCACCGCGTCGTGGAGGCGGCGCTGCGCGCCCGGCGGGGGCGCGCGCCGGTCGGGCTGATGATCGTCGACCTCGACCGCTTCCGCGCGGTGAACGAGGCGCTCGGCCTCGCCGCGGGAGACGCGCTGCTCGCGGTGACCGGCGCCCGCCTCGAACAGGGCCTCGACCCCTCCGACCGGCTGCTGCGGCTCGAAGGCGACCGCTTCCTCGTGCTGACACCCCGGGACGCGATCGGGCTGCGCGCTCTCGCCGCGCGGCTCCTGCAGGCGGTGGCCCAGCCGCTCGGGCTCGACGGCGGCACGGTGGTGATCCAGGCGAGCATCGGCATCGCCGTCGCTATGCCCGGCGACGGCGAGCCCGCCTCGCTGCTCATGATGCGCGCCGAGACCGCGCTGAGGCGGGCCAAGATCGAGGGGCGGGCGCGCTTCGCGCTGCACGAGCCGGCGCAGGAGGCGCTGGCGCTGGACAAGAGCCGGCTCGAACTCGATCTCGCACAGGCGGTCGACGAGGGCCAGATGCGCCTCGTCTACCAGCCCTATGTCGACCTGCGCGACGGAAGCGTCAGCGGCGCCGAGGCGCTGATCCGCTGGGACCATCCGCTGCGCGGCGAGCTGCCGCCCGCGGCCTTCATCCCGCTCGCCGAGGCGACCGGGCAGATCCTCAAGCTCGGCCGCTGGGCGCTGCGCACCGCGCTCGCCCGCGCCCGCGGCTGGCCCGAGGCGCTGTCGCTCGCGGTCAACATCTCGCCGCTGCAGTTCCACCAGCCGGGTTTTCTCGCCGAGGTCGACGCCGCCCTCGCCGAGACCGGATTCCCGTCGCAACGCCTCGAGCTCGAGATCACCGAGACGGTGCTGATGCGCGACAATCCCGAGACCACCGCGCTGCTGCGGGCGCTGATCAACCGCGGCATCCGCATCGCACTCGACGACTTCGGCACCGGCTACAGCGCGCTCGCCTATCTCGCACGCCTGCCGCACCACCGGATCAAGCTCGACAAGGCCTTCGTGCAGGATCTGCCGAGCCCCGCCACCGCCGACCTCATCCGCGCGATCATCGCCCTCGCCCGCGCCC
This sequence comes from uncultured Alphaproteobacteria bacterium, assembly GCA_963737485.1. GTDB lineage: Bacteria > Pseudomonadota > Alphaproteobacteria > Rhodobacterales > Rhodobacteraceae > Amaricoccus. The sequence goes on from CAVTSR010000016.1 coordinate 853,494, forward strand.
AGGGCGTCGCCGTGACCGCCGAGGGCGTCGAGCGGCCCGAGCACCTCGCGCTCGTCCGCCGCGCCGGCTTCACCCACGCCCAGGGCTTCGCCACCGGCGCCCCGGTCGCCGACCCGACCGCGCTCCTCGCCCGCGAGCCGTCGACCCTCGGCTCCTAGCCGCCCAAGCCCTTGACGAAGGTCGCGGCGCGCCCGGACACGGCGGTCGCCAGCGCCGCTCCGAGATGCCGCAGAACAGGCCCAGAAGCGCCACGGCAGGCGCGGTCGACAATCCGCCGTCTTAAGCAGTCGGCACGTAGCCGGCCTGTGGCACCAGCCGGAGCTCGCCGGAAACCCGGTCCCCGATTTCTTCCAGATCGAACGGCACGGCAGCTACATCCGCTTGTTTTTGCAGTCGGGATTGTCGCACCGGAGGCGCTTGACGTCGTTCGGACCGGCACCGACGATGACGCCGGAAACGAACACGTCGCGCGAGCCGATCCGGTCAACGTGCAGGGTAGCCGGCCTAACGCCCGAGGCGATATTCCGTGAGAGACTGGTTTACGCCGGGGCGATCGGGACCCGAAGCAGATCGGGAAAGGTGACCGATGCACGCCCTGCGCCAGCCTCCGCGCGACCCGGACTTCGTTCAGGACCCCTACCCCTTCTACGATCGCGCGCGACTCCTCGGCCCGCTCTTTCTCTGGGAGGACTACGGCTTCCCCTGCGCGCCCGGCCACGCCGAGGTGGGCGCCCTCCTCCGCGACCGCCGCTTCGGCCGCGAGCTGCCGCAGGACCTGCGCCCGTCCCGCCCGGCGCACCTCGCCGACTTCTACGCCGTCGACGAGCTCTCGATGCTCGACCGCGAGCCGCCCGCCCATACCCGCCTGCGCGGGCTGGTGCTCCGCGCCTTCACCTCGCGCCGCATCGCCGGTCTCGCCCCCGACATCGCCGCCGTCGCCAACGACCTCATCGACCGCTTCGACACTCCCGAGACCGACCTCCTGCCGGCCTTCGCCGAGCCGCTGCCGGTCATCGTCATCGCCCGCCTCCTCGGCGTCCCCGAGGACATGCGCCGACCAGCTCCTCGCCTGGTCGCACGCCATGGTCGCGATGTACCAGGCCCGCCGCGACCGCGCCGTCGAGGACGCCGCCAACGCCGCCGCCCGCGACTTCGCGGCCTTCCTCCGCGGCCACGTCGAGGCCCGCCGCAGCCGCCCCGCCGACGACCTCATCACCGCGCTGATCGCCGCCGAGGCCGCCGGCGAACGGCTCGCGACCGCCGAGCTCATCGCGACCTGCGTGCTGCTGCTCAACGCCGGCCACGAGGCGACCGTGCACGCGATCGGCAACGGCACCGCCGCGATCCTCGCCGCCGGCCTCGACCCGGCCGCGCTCTTCGCCGACGAGGCGGCGACCGCGGCCACCGTCGAGGAGGTGCTGCGCTTCGACCCGCCGCTCCACCTCTTCACCCGCTTCGCGCTCGAGGACGTCGAGGTCTTCGGCCACCGCTTCCGCCGCGGGGATACCGTCGGCTGCCTCCTCGCCGCCGCCAACCGCGACCCGGCCCGCTTCCCGGATCCCGGCCGCTTCGACCCCTTCCGCCCGCCGGGACCGCAGCTCTCGTTCGGCGCCGGCATCCACTTCTGTGTCGGCGCGCCGCTCGCCCGCGCCGAGCTCGCGATCGCGCTGCCGATCCTCTTCGAGCGTTGCCCCGGGCTCGCCCTCGCAGCGCCGCCGGTCTTCGCCGACCGCTACCATTTTCGCGGCCTGACCGCCCTCCGGGTGCGGGCCTCCGGCTAGGCCTTGCGGCACCCTGCTCGCGCCGCGGCAAGTCGGTGCGACCGCAAGGCGAAATCGCCGGCAAATGCCTGTTACTTAATCGGTTTTCCAACGTGTAGTTGACACAATCCGAACCGCGTGCTCCGCTTCCGGGCAGCCTGAACAGCGGTGTCCGGAGAACCGGACGGGGGACAGATGTCATACACCGAGGACGACCGGCACGAGGACCTGAAGGTCCTGCACGGCATGGGCTATGCCCAGGAACTGCAGCGGACGATGAACCGCTTCTCGAACTTCGCGATCTCCTTCTCGATCATCTGCATCCTCTCGGGCGGGATCAACTCGCTGGCGCAGGCGACCTCCGGTGCCGGCGGCATCGGCATCGGCATCGGCTGGCTGGTCGGCTGCTTCGTCAGCCTGGTCTTCGCGGTGGCGATGAGCCAGATCAGCTCGGCCTATCCGACCGCGGGCGGGCTCTACCACTGGGGCTCGATCCTCGGCAACCGCGGCACCGGCTGGGTGACGGCCTGGCTGAACCTGCTCGGGCTCGATCACCGTGCTCGGGGCGATCAACGTCGGCACCTGGACGTTCTTCGTCGGCACCTTCGGCGCGGCGATGGGGATCGAGAACACCATCACCACGCAGATGATCTTCCTCGTGATCATCACCGGCGCCCAGGCGCTGATCAACCACATGGGCATCCGGCTGACCGCGAAGCTCACCGACTTCTCCGGCTGGCTGATCTTCGGCGGCGCGATCCTGATCGCCGTCGTCTGCCTCATCGCCGCCGACACCTGGGACTTCGGCCGGCTCTTCACCTTCAAGAACTACTCGGGCGCCGCCGGCGGCGACGTCTGGCCGGCGGTCTCGAACGGCTGGGTGTTCGCGCTCGGCCTCCTGCTGCCGATCTACACCATCACCGGCTACGACGCCTCGGCGCATACCTCCGAGGAGACGCTGAAGGCCGCGCATTCGGTGCCGCGGGCGATGGTGATGTCGGTGATCTGGTCGACCCTCTTCGGCTATCTCTTTCTCACCTCGTTCGTGGTGATGATCCCCGACATGGACGCAGCGGCGGCGCAGGGCTGGAACGTCTTCTTCTGGGCCTTCGACCAGCAGGTCTACGCGCCGGTGAAGTGGCTCATCTACCTCGTCGTCTTCGTGGCGCAGCTGCTCTGCGGGCTCGCGACCGTCACCTCGGCGTCGCGGATGATCTTCGCCTTCGCCCGCGACGGCGGGCTGCCCGGCTCGAAGGCGCTGGCGCGGGTCAGCCCCGCCTACCGCACGCCGGTGGCGGCGATCTGGACCGCGGCGACGCTGGCGGTGCTCTTCGTCTGGGGATCGTCGATCGTCTCGGTGGCCGGAACCTCGGCCTATACCATCGTCGTCTCCTGCACGGTGATCTTCCTCTTCATCTCGTTCACCTTCCCGATCACGCTCGGGCTCATGGCCTGGGGCACGCCGAAGTGGGACCGGATGGGGCCGTGGAACATGGGGCGGGCGGTCTTCACCCTGTTCGCGGTGCTGTCGATCGTCTGCATGCTGCTGATCTTCGTGATCGGCATCCAGCCGCCGAACCAGTGGGCGCTCTACATCACGGTCGGCTTCTTCATCCTGACCGCGATCGTCTGGTTCGGCTTCGAGAAGCGCCGCTTCCAGGGGCCGCCGCTCGGCGAGGTGATCGCCGCGCGACAGGCGGCGATCACCGCCGCGGAGCGGGCGGTGGGCGAGACCCGCTGAGCCTGCCTGGCTCCGGCTCCCGCGCCCGCCCCGGCCAGGTCCGGGCGGGCGCGGCGATTTCAGGCGTGCGGAGGTCGGAGACCTGCGCTAGAGATCTGCTGCATTGAGCTGCTCAACCTCCTGGGGGACGGGATGATAAAGAAACTGAGTGCCGAGGCGTTCGGCACCTTCTGGCTGGTGTTCTGCGGCTGCGGCAGCGCGGTGCTCGCGGCGGGCTTTCCCGAGCTCGGGATCGGCTTCGCCGGGGTGGCGCTGGCCTTCGGCCTGACCGTGCTGACGATGGCCTATGCCGTCGGGCCGATCTCGGGAGGGCATTTCAACCCTGCCGTGTCGCTGGGGCTCGCTATCGGCGGGCGCTTCGCCTGGAACGAGTTGATCCCCTACTGGGTGGCGCAGGTGGTCGGCGGCTTCGTCGCCGCGGTCATCCTCTACGCGATCGCCTCGGGCAAGCCGGACTGGGTGCCCGGCGGCTTCGCCACCAACGGCTACGGCGCCAACTCGCCGGGCGGCTACGGGGTGGTTTCCTGCTTCCTGATCGAGCTGGTACTGACCGCGGGCTTCCTGATCGTCATCCTCGGCGCCACCGCCAAGGCCTCGGCGGCGGGCTTCGGCGGCCTCGCGATCGGGCTGGCGCTGACGCTGATCAACCTCGTGGCGATCCCGGTCACCAACTGCTCGGTGAACCCGGCCCGCTCGACCGGCGTCGCCTTCTTCGCGCAGACCCCCGGGGCGGTCGGCCAGCTCTGGCTGTTCTGGCTGGCGCCGCTCCTCGGCGCGGCGCTCGGCGCCTTCCTCTGGAAGTCGCTGCTCGAGCGCGAGGACTGAACGCCGCCGCCCGGAGCCGCTGGCAGGCGGCTCCGGGCGATCGGCCGGGGCGTCAGCCGCCCTTGACCGTCACCTTCTGCATCCAGTCGGGATCGGAGACCTCGCCGTTCGGGCCGTCGCCGCGGTGGATCGCATCGACCACGTCCTGTCCGGCGATCACCTTGCCGACGACCGTATACTGGCCGTCGAGGTTCGGCGCCGGCGCGAACATGATGAAGAACTGGCTGTTGGCCGAATTCGGGTCGGCCGAGCGCGCCATGCCGACGGTGCCCTTCTCGAACGGCAGGTCGGAGAATTCCGCCGGCAGGTCGGGCAGATCGGAGCCGCCGGTGCCGGCGCGGCCCTCGGCGAAGACCGCGCGCTTGCCGTACTTCACGTCGCCGGTCTGCGCCATGAAGCCGTCGATGACGCGGTGAAAGGCGACGCCGTCGTAGGCGCCGGATTTCGCGAGCGCCTCGATCTGCGCCACGTGCTTGGGCGCGACCTCCGGCATCAGCTCGATCTCGATGGTGCCGGGATGGGCGCCGGCGACCTCGATCACCAGCACGGGATCGGCTGCCCAGGCGGCGCCGGCGAGGCCGGAGGCCATCGCGAGCGCAAGGAACGAGCGGCGGATCATGCGTCGGCCGCCACGCGCACCGTCACCATCCGGTCGGGCGCCGACGGCGGCTCGCCGCGGGTGAGAGCGTCGACGTGCTCCATGCCCTGCGTCACGCGGCCCCAGACGGTGTACTGGCCGTTCAGGAAGTGGCCGTCGTCGAACATGATGAAGAACTGCGAGTTGGCCGAGTTCGGGCTCTGCGACCGCGCCATCCCGAGCATGCCGCGATCGAACGGCAGCTTCGAGAATTCTGCCGGCAGGTCGGGATGCTTCGAGCCGCCGGTGCCGGCGCGGCGGAGGTTGAAGCCATCCTCCATGTCGCCGTTGGCGACGTCGCCGGTCTGCGCCATGAAGCCGTCGATCACCCGGTGGAAGGCGACGTTGTCGTATTCCCCGGCGCGGGCCAGCGCCTTGATTCGCTCGACGTGCTTGGGTGCCACGTCCGGCAGCATCTCGACCACCACATCGCCGTTCTTCAGCGTGATGACGAGCGTGTTCTCCGGATCCTGGATCTCCGCCATGGGCTCCTCCTCGTTTTGACGAGCGCGGACCCTAGGGCCCGCGCCCGGCGGCTGGAAGCCTCAAACCGGAACCTTGCCGAACTTTTCCGCGAGGGCGCGCGCCACCCGCGGCGGCACGAAGCCGGTGACGTCGCCGCCGAGGCGGGCGATTTCCTTCACCAGCCGGGAGGCGATCGCCTGGTAGTGCGCGTCCGCCATCAGGAAGACCGTCTCGATGTCGTCGTTGAGCGCCCGGTTCATCCCGACCATCTGGAACTCGTACTCGAAGTCCGAGACCGCGCGCAGCCCGCGCAGGATGAAGTTGGCGTTCACCTCGGCGGCGCACTGGATCAGGAGGTTGTCGAAGGGATGCACCACGATCTCGACCGCGCCGTCGCGGCGGAAGGGGGCGCATTCGGCCTCGACCATCGCCAACCGTTCATCGAGCCGGAACAGCGGACCCTTGTCCTCGTTGATGGCGATGCCGATCACCAGCCGGTCGACCAGCGAGCAGGCGCGGCGGATGATGTCGAGATGGCCGAGGGTGATCGGGTCGAAGGTGCCAGGATAGAGCCCGATCCGCATCGTCGCCCTCCGTCCGAAGCCCAAGCCCGTGCCCTCACCCGCCGGGAAGGCAACGATATTGCGCCTCTCTGGTCAAGGGCGGTCGCTTCGCGCGCGCTGCCGCGCGGCCGCGCCCGCCTGCACCCGCAGGCCGCGCAGCGCCACGATCTGCGCCGCGGCGTCGAGCGGCGGGACGGTGCGGAAGATGTCGCGCATCATCCTGAAATCCGCCCTGACGCCGGAGACGAGCCCGAGCTTTGCCTGCTTGAGCGGACTCCGCACCCCAGGCCACGGCACGATCGCGAGCCGCGCGCGATGCTCGATGAAGAGCCGGTTGAGCCAGACCTCGAAGGCGAAGGGCGGCAGGTCCACCAGCACGCCGAGGTGCGGCCTTATGAACGCCATCGGCAGCACCCGCTCGCCCGAGATGTAGTCGACGCCGATCATCCGCCAGAGCCGCGGCGCGTTGCCGCGCAGGCTGATCGCGACGTCGGCGTCGCCATCGAGCACCGGCCGCACCAGCGCGGTCACGTCAGCGGCCTGCAGCCCGGCAAGATCGGCGTCGAGCAGGAATACGGTCGGCGCGCGCGCCAGCATCAGTCCGGCCCTGAGCGCCGCGGTCTTGCCGGCATTGCGCCCCAGCCGCACCAGCCGCACGCCCGGAACGGCGGCCACGGCGTCGGCGGTGGCATCGGTCGAGCCGTCGTCGACGACGATGAGCTCGCCGACCAGCGGGTGGCGGGCGACCGCTGCGAGCACGGCGCCGATCCGGCCGGCCTCGTTGAAGGCGGGCACGATGCAGGAGATCCGTGGCTCGCTCATGCCCGCTTCGCCCGCCGGTGCAGGAACCAGAGCAGACCGCCGACCAGAATGACCGCGAAGACCAGGATCGATCCGCGGAAGATCCAGGAATCGATCGCGCTGTAGGCGGCGCCGAGGGTGTACCCGAGCACGAGGAAGAACAGGCTCTTCGGGATGGTGCCGATCAGGTTGTAGAGCAGGAACCGCCCGAACGGCATCTGCGCGCTCCCGGCCGCGAAGAGGACCAGGATGCCCGCGGCGTGGGTGAGCTTGCCGATGACGATCGTGCGCCCCCCGCTGGCGCGGAAGTGCGCCTCGAGCGCCGCCTGCCGTTCGCGGTCGAGCCCGAGCCGGCTCCGCCACCGCTCCGGCAGCGAGCCGTGCCCGAACCGGCCGATCCAATAGTAGATCGTGTCGCCGAAAAGGTCGGCCGCGATGACGATGAGAAAGATCGACACCAGATCGAGGTGCCCGAGCCGCGCCAGGTAGGCCGCGAGCACGGTGACGATCGGCCCCTCGACCGTCGCGAGCGGGAAGAGCAGCCACAGGCCGTGCGTCTGAAGCAGCTGGAGCGCCGCGTCGAGCGTGGGCATCGCGCGATCAGTCCGCGCCGATGCGGGTGGGCGCCCGACCGACCGCCATCCGGTTGCCGCGCCAGGCAAAGCCCCGCCCGGTCCAGGCGATCGCCCAGAGCACCGGCAGCAGCAGGTCGCGCACCGGCCAGCTCATCAGCGACCGCGGCGAGGCGGGCCAGCCGGCCGCGCGGGCGAGCCAGAGCTCGGCGAGGTACCAGGCGACCACCAGCGCCAGGAGCGCCGGCAGCGCGAGCACGCCCGCCGCCACCAGCCAGAGCCCGCCGAGGAGCGGCAGGAACCCGCCGGTGAGGATCTCGGCGGCGAACCACGCCGGAAAGCCCATGCGGCGGTAGCGCGACCAGCGCAGCTGCCGCCGCCAGACCTCGCCGAAGCGGCGGGTCCCGAGCGGCTGCGGGAAGGGCGCACGCGGCAGGCGCACCTTCAGGCCCGCGCGCCGCACCAGCTTGGTCGCGGCGAGATCCTCGGCCATCTCGGTCCCGAGCACCGCCGGGCCGCCCGCTGCGTCGAGGATGTCGCGGCGCCAGAACAGCGTCTTGCCCTGCGCGAAGCCGTTGCCGATCTGGTCGGCCACGAGCTGCCAGCGCGCCTGGTAGGTGTCGAGAAAGGCGCATTCGAGCTCGGCCCAGAAGCCGTCGGGACGAACGCCCGCCGGCGGCGAGGAGACGAGCCCGGTCCCCGGCGTCCACCGCGCGAAGAGGATGGCGAGATAGTCGGCCGGCAGCATCACGTTGCTGTCCACCATCACGATCCAGTCGTTGCGCGCCGCGGCCCAGCCTTTCAGCAGGTTGTTGAGCTTGGGATTGGCGGTGACCGCATCGTCGCCGACGAGGAGCCGCGCGGTGATCTGCGGGTGCTCGGCGATCAGCCGCTCGACCAGCGGCACCACCGGGTCGTCGGCCGAAGCCACGCAGAAGAGCATCTCGTAGTCGGGATGGTCGAGGGCAAAGCCCGAGGCGAGGGTCTCGCCGAGGTGGTTCTCGATGCCGCTGACCGGCCGGAGCACGCTGACCGGCGGCAGGCCGCTCCGCGGCGGCGGCGGCACCGGACGCGAAAGCCGGAACAGCACGATGCCGACGCTGGCCGCCTGCAGCGCGAGCGCGGCGGCACAGAGGAGCTCGACCGCGGTGGTGGCGGCCATCTCAGATGGCGAGCCCGGTGGCTTCCTCGACCTCGCCCAGCGACTCGTCATCGGGTGCGGCGATGGATTCGGCGGCGGGGCGGCGGCCGCGCCAGTCGACGACGCCGAGCCGGCCGTCCGCCTCCTCGACGATCGCGGTGCAGCTCTCGAGCCAGTCGCCGCAGTTGGCGTAGATCACGCCGTACTCCTCGTGCAGCGCGGCGCGGTGGAAATGCCCGCAGACGATGCCGTCGACCGCATGCGTGCGGGCGAGCGCGCTCAGCCGCTCCTCGAAGCGGTCGGCGTGCCGGATCCAGCGGTTCACCCGCGCGACCGTGCCGGAGATCAGCACGCTCTCGGGCAGGCCAAGGCCGCGAAGGGCGCGGTTGAGCAGCGCGTCGAGCCCGCGCACCGCGCCGTCGAGGTGGCTGCCGAGCTGCAGCGCCCAGCGCGCGCGGGTGACGAAGACGTCGCAGCAGTCGCCGTGCGTCACGAGGTAGCGCTTGCCGTCGGCGGCGGCATGGACGGTCTCCTCCACCACCTCGATGCGATCGAAGTAGACGCCGTAGTGGCGGCGAAAGAACCGGTCGTGGTTGCCGGGGACGTAGACGATGCGCGTTCCCGCCCGCGACCGCGCCATCAGCGTGTGGATCACCGCGTCGTGCACCGGCGACCAGCGCGACCGGATCGGCCGCCAGCCGTCGAAGATGTCGCCGACGAGATAGATCACCTCGGCGTCGTTGCGCTCGAGAAAGTGCAGCACACGCTCGGCGCGGCAGCCGAGCGCGCCGAGGTGCACGTCGGAGAGGAAAAGGCTGCGATGGCGCCTGAGCGGCGGCCACTGGGCGACCAGCTCACCCGGGGCCACGTCGGCAAGGGAGATGCTTTTCATTCGATCAGCCGAAACGACGCCTCGTTGCCACTGCCCATCCGGCATCTCCGTCCGACGGTAGCGGCGCGGAGGCCGGGGCGCGGGTCGGGACATGTCCAGGGGGTCAATCCACGTGCCTGAGCCGGTTCTTGCCCCCCTTCATGCCGATCGACGCGGGCATGTCAACACGGACATGCCGCTACCCTTCGCAAGGCCGCGCCGGTGTGGCAAGCGGTCCCGAGGCTACCAGCTGTTGGAGATCATGTCGGTCAGCGCGGTGTTCTCGGCCTGGACCTCGTTGATCCGCGCCTTCACCACGTCGCCGATCGAGATCACCCCGATCATCCGGTTGGCATCGATCACCGGCATGTGGCGGAAGCGGCCGTCGGTCATCTTTTCCATCACCGAGATCGCGGTGTCCTCGGGATGGCAGCCGATCACCTCGGCGGTCATCAGGTCCTGCACCTGCAGGTCGAGGCAGGAGACGCCGCGGGTGCCGAGCGCGCGCACGATGTCGCGCTCGGAGAGGATGCCGTCCACGATCTCGCCGTCACGGCTGACGATCACCGCGCCGATCCGTTGCCGCGCAAGCACTTCCACGGCGCTGCGCACCATGTCGGACGGCTTCATCGAGATGATCTGATGGCTCGGCTTGGCGTCGATGATGTTGCGAACGATCATGCCGGCACTCCTCAAGGGCCTTCGGTCGGCAAAGTGTCGGCCGGCCCGGCGGACCTGTCAAGCCGCGGCATCATGCCGCAGTCGCGGCTTCGACCGTTCCGGGCGGCGTGGTTCAATGCCCGGGGGGAAGGTGGCGGGAATGGAGCCGGCCGATGACCGATGCCCTCGAAGGCGGCTGCCGGTGCGGAACGGTGCGCTATCGCCTCGACCGCCCGCTCCTGTCCGCGGCAATCTGCCACTGCCGGACCTGCCGCTGCGCGTCCGGCGCGCAGAGCGTCGCCTGGGCAACGGTCCGCGCGGAGGGCTTTGCCTGGCGGCGCGACGCGCACGGCATGCCTCGCCGTCGAGAAAGCCGAGGAAATACCCGAAGCCGTAGCCGGCCAGCGGTCCTTGGGACCGATGGACGTCTCGATTACCGGGGTGTCCTGCCATTTGCCGAAGGCGGCGGTATGCTGGCGGCAGTCCTTCAGCACCTCGGCGACCGTTGCCGCCTCCTTACCTGGCTTAGCCATCCCAGGAAACGGAGCGCCGGCAATGTGCCCGAGCTGGCGCGGGTATGGTTCCGCCCGTTCAGGAGCGCCGCCTGGGTCCGCGCCTCGCCGCCGAAGGTCTCGGAGATGCCGAAGCCGACGTCTTCGAAGAGCACGATCAGGACTTCGGTGTGGTTCGGTGTGTCGGGCCACAATTCGGCATCCTCGCCCTCCCTCGGCGTCGGCGCTCGGATTGCGCCGTCCGCCCCCCTTTCACCGAAACGGCACCTCCCGCAAACGCCGTTTGCCCGATGCCCGCCCTGGTCAGCCGGCGGGCATCGGGTCGGCGGCCACGCCGTAGCCTTCGGCCAGCGCGGTGCGGATGCCCTCCACCACCACTTCCGCGATGTGGTTGATCCGCGTCACCCGCGCATCGTCCTGGTGGCGGACGAGGTAGAAGGCGCGGGTCAGCCGCACGTCGTCGGGCAGGAGCATGGCGAGCTCGGGACAGGCGCGCGCGACGAACTCGGGAAGGATGCAGATGCCGAAGCCCTTCAGGCACCAGCGCAATTGCAGGAGCAGGCTGTTCGAGGTCAGCGCCGGCTCGCTCTCGCGCCCGAGCAGCGCATAATAGTCGAGCTCGCGATCGAAGATCATGTCGGAGATGTAGCCGATGCCGCGCACCCCGTGCAGGTCGGCCATCGTCCGCACCGGACCGAGCGAGGCGACCAGATCGCGCCGGGCATAGAGCCGCAGCCGGTAATCGGCGATCTTGCGCACCGTCAGCCGTCCCGCCGAGGGCGGCGAGACGGTGATCGCGAGGTCGGCCTCGCGCTTGGAGAGCGCGAAGACGCGCGGCAGCGAGACCACCCGCACCTGCAGCTCGGGGTTCTCGCGGGTCAGCGCATCGCAGGCGTCGGTCAGCAGGTAGTTCGACGCCCCGTCCGGCGCGCCGATCCGCACCGTCCCCGACAGCCGCTCGGCATGGCCGCCGACCTCGGAGGTGAGCGCGCCGACCTGGCTCTCGATCGCTTCGGCATGCGCCAGCAGGCTCTGTCCGGCCTCGGTCAGCGCATAGCCCTGCTGCGAGCGGTCGAAGAGCCGCACTCCCAGCGCCTGCTCGAGCGCCCCGATCCGGCGGCCCACCGTTGCAGGGTCGAGGCTGAGCTCGCGGCCGGCGACCATCAGCCGGCTCCGGCGCGCCACCCCGAGGAACACCCGCAGATCATCCCACTTCAACGTGCCTTTTTGCATGACCGCCTTGTAGCACAGCCGAGCTTCGCTGCAAAATCGCAAGATCGACCGGCTCCCCGGCGGCTGCTAGCCTCCACGCGAAGCCGTGAGCCACGACTGCCGCCAGGGGAAACGCGATGCAGGACATGAGCCATTTCATCGACGGCCAGCCGGGTCGCCGGCGCATCCGGCCGCTTCGCCGAGGTCTACAACCCGGCGACCGGCGAGGTGCAGGCGCGGGTGGCGCTCGCCTCCGCGGCCGAGCTCGCCGCCGCCGTCGCGGGCGCCAGGGCCGCCCAGCCGCAGCTGGGCCGCCACCAACCCGCAGCGCCGCGCGCGGGTGATGATGCGCTTCGTCGATCTTCTCAACCGCGACATGGACAAGCTCGCCGAGGCGCTGTCGCGCGAGCACGGCAAGACCCTTCCCGACGCGAAGGGCGACGTCATCCGCGGCCTCGAGGTCGCCGAGTTCTGCATCGGCGCGCCGCATCTCCTGAAGGGCGAATACACCGACGGCGCCGGCCCCGCGCATCGACATGTACTCGATGCGCCAGCCGCTCGGCGTCGTCGCCGGGATCACCCCGTTCAACTTCCCGGCGATGATCCCGATGTGGAAGATGTGCCCCGCCCTCGCCTGCGGCAACGCCTTCATCCTCAAGCCCTCCGAGCGCGACCCCTCGGTGCCGCTGATGCTCGCCGAGCTGATGCAGGAGGCGGGCCTGCCCGACGGCGTCCTGCAGGTGGTGAACGGCGACAAGGAGGCGGTCGACGCCATCCTCGACCATCCCGACATCACGGCGGTCGGCTTCGTCGGATCGACCCCGATCGCCGCGCTACATCTACGGGCGCGCCGCTGCGCACGGGAAAGCGCGCGCAGTGCTTCGGCGGTGCGAAGAACCACATGATCGTGATGCCCGACGCCGACCTCGACCAGGCCGCTGACGCGCTGATCGGCGCCGGCTACGGCGCCGCCGGCGAGCGCTGCATGGCGATCTCGGTGGCGGTGCCGGTCGGCGAGGCGACCGCCGACGCGCTGATCGAGCGGCTGGTCCCGCGAGGTCGAGTCGCTGAAGATCGGCCCCTACACCGCCGGCGCCGACGTCGACTTCGGCCCCGTCGTCACCCGCGCGGCGCAGCAGCGCATCCTCGGCCTCGTCGACAGCCGGCGTCGCGCAGGGCGCCGAGCTCGCCGTCGACGGCCGCGGCTTCCGCATGCAGGGCTACGAGGACGGCTTCTTCGTCGGCGCCTGCCTCTTCGACCGGGTCACGCCGGAGATGGACATCTACAGCGAGGAGATCTTCGGCCCGGTCCTCACCGACCGTTCGCGCGAAGTCCTACGACGAGGCGCATCGGCCTCACGATGCAGAACCCCTACGGCAACGGCACCGCGATCTTCACCCGCGACGGCGATACCGCCCGCGACTTCGCCAGCCGGATCAACGTCGGCATGGTCGGCATCAACGTGCCGATCCCGGTGCCGCTCGCCTACCACACCTTCGGCGGCTGGAAGGCCTCGGGCTTCGGCGACCTCAACCAGCACGGGCCCGACGCCTTCCGCTTCTATACCCGCACCAAGACCGTCACCGCCCGCTGGCCTTCCGGCATCAAGGAAGGGCGCGGCCTTCTCGATCCCGACGATGGAATGACCCGCGCGCGGCCCGCCCCAAAGCCGCCCGCGCAGCAGATTGCGTCGGCAGCGCGCCGGTGAGCGACATCCTCGTCCGCACCGAAGGCCGTGCCGGGCGGATCACGCTGAACCGGCCGCCGGCGTTGAACGCGCTGACCCATGCCATGGCGCGGGCGATCGCCCGCGCGCTCGACGACTGGGAGGCCGATCCCGCGGTGGCGCTGGTCCTGATCGACGGGGCCGGCAAGCGCGCCTTCTGCTCGGGCGGCGACCTCGCCGAGGTCTACGCCTCGGCCGCACGCGGCGATTTCGCCACCGAGCGCCGGTTCTGGGCCGACGAATATCGGCTGAACGCGCGCATCGCGGCCTACCCCAAGCCCTACGTCGCGCTGATGCACGGCTACGTCATGGGCGGCGGGGTCGGGGTTTCGGCGCACGGCAGCCACCGGGTGGTGGGCGAGAGCGCGCAGGTCGCGATGCCCGAGTGCGCGATCGGGCTCGTCCCCGACGTCGGCGGCACGCATCTGCTCGCTCACGCGCCGGGGCGGCTCGGAGAATACCTCGGGCTGACCGGTGCGCGCATGGGACCGGGCGATGCGATCCTCGCCGGCTTCGCCGACGCCTTCGTGCCCGAGGCCGAATGGCCCGCACTCCGCGCCGAGCTCGCGGCGACCGGCGATCCCGCGGCCGTGCTCGCCCGCGCCAGACCGGCGCCCGAAGCGGCGCTGCCGGCGATCCGCGAGATGGTCGACGACGCCTTCGAGGCGCCCGACCTGCCCGCCCTCGCCGCGCGGCTCGAGGCGAGCGACTGGGGGCACGGGGTGCTGAAGGCGCTCGCGCGGCAGTCGCCGCTCTCGATGGCCTGCACGCTCGAACTCGTCCGCGCCGCCCGGCGCGAGCCGGGGCTCGAGGCGGCGTTGCGCCGCGAGAACCGCTTCGCCTGGCGCTGCACCACCGACGGTGACCTGCTCGAGGGTATCCGGGCGCTCATGGTCGACCGGGACCGCGCGCCGGTCTGGCGCGACGGACTCGACGGAGTCCGCCCCGAGGACGTGGCCGCGATGCTGGCGCCGCTCGGCGAGGACGACCTCACATTCTGACCGGAGGGGAAGCGATGCGCATCGGCTTCATCGGACTGGGCAACATGGGCGCGCCGATGGCGCGCAACCTCGTCGCCGCCGGCCACGAGGTGACCGGCTTCGACATCTCCGGCAAGGTTCCCGAGGGGGTGGGTCGCGCGGCCGACGCCCGCGGCGCGGCGCGCGACCAAGATGCCGTCGTCACCATGCTGACCAGCGGGTCGGTGGTGCGGACGGTCTACGAGATGACGGTGCCGGCCGCCGCCCCGGGCACGCTTTTCCTCGACTGCTCGACCATCGACGTGGGCAATGCCCGCGCCGCCGCCGCGCTGGCGGACCGGGCGGGCCTCCTCGCGGTCGACGCGCCGGTCTCGGGCGGGACCGCCGGTGCGGCGGCCGGGACGCTCACCTTCATGGCCGGGGGCACGCTCGAGGCCTTCGAACGCGCGCGCCCGCTCCTCGACGTAATGGGCGCACGCACCGTGCATTGCGGCGGCCCGGGCGCCGGGCAGGCGGCGAAGATCTGCAACAACCTTATCCTCGGCGTCTCGATGATCGGGGTATGCGAGGCCTTCGCACTGGCGCGGAAGCTCGGGCTCGATCCACATGCGCTCTACGACGTCGTCTCGACCTCGTCCGGGTCCTGCTGGTCGGTCACCGGCAACTGCCCGGTCCCGGGAGTGGGACCGACCTCGCCTGCCGATCACGACTACCGCCCCGGCTTCACCGCCGATCTGATGCTCAAGGATCTCGATCTCGCCCGCGAGGCGGCCGCGACCGTCGATGCCGCGACGCCGCTCGGGGGCCACGCTGCCTCGCTCTATGCCGCGTTCGTCGCGACCGGCGGCCGCGGCCGGGACTTCTCGGCGATGTTCCCCTGGCTCGTCGGGCGCGGCCACGACCTCTGATACCAACGGCCCTCCCGGATGACCGCTTGTCCGGCCGATGCCTTGTTCCTTCCATCCGAAGCGGGCTTTGCCCGCGAGGCCCGGCCCGACAGGGAAACGCATGCGTTTCCCGGGCCGTTCGCCGGAGCCTCGCGGAGGCGAAGGGGTGTGCCGCCTGCCCCGAACGCCGGGCAATCCGACTGCGGGCGCCCCGGCGGACGCGTCTATCGCGTTCGCCCCCCGCAGGGGCGCCCGCGGTCGGATTTGTCGACGGACAAATCCGACAAGATCAAGCGCTTCGCCAGAAACCGGAACGGGTTGAAGGTGGACGTGCCGCACGAGTCAGCAGAAGCGGCCCTTGGTATGACATCAGGTTCGGCAGCCGGTTCCAGCGCGAGGGCGGGTCGAAAAGGATCGGCCGGCAGGGCAGCCGGACGTGGATGGTTGCGAAGACGGCGGCTTAACCGTCCGCCAAGAAGCGCGTTCCAAAGGGGACCGGCTGACTATATCTCCTGAAAAGGGGACCATGTGCGGTTAACCAGTTTACCACGCCGGTCCGGCGGCCCGGCCGCCCGGCTCGGCCGTCCGCTCAGATCCGGACCAGCCCGAAGCGGATCAGGCTCTCGGCGGTCGCGACGATCGTCTCCGCCCAGGGTCTCGGCTGCCAGCCGAGCAGGCGACGGGCCTTGGCGCTGCTGCCCTGCCGGATCGCCCCCAGATGCGGCACGATCGCCCGCGCCTCGCGACTGAAGGGGGCGAGGACGCGCAGCAGCCAGTCCGGCGCCTGGTGCGCCGGCACGCGCCGCCCCGCCTCGCCCAGCCGCGCCCGCAGCAGCAGGGTGGCGTCGCGCAGCGACACCGTCCGGTCGACCGCGAGGAAGCGCTGCCCGCACGCAGCGGCCTCGGTCATCGCCCGGACGTGCAGGTCGGCGACGTCGCGCACGTCGACGACGCCGAAGCTCACGCGCGGGAAGGCGGGCAAACCGTCGAGGAGCCGCCGCACCACTTCGATCGAGCTCGAGAGACCGGGGCCGAGAATCGGCCCGAAGATGGCGACCGGGTTCACCACCGACAACTCGAGCCCGGCGCCCTCCCGCGCGATGAAGTCCCAGGCCGCCCGCTCGGCCAGCGTCTTCGACCTGACGTAGGGCTGCACGTCGGCACCCGCCGGATCGGTCCAGTCCTCCTCGGTAAAGACCCGGTCGGTCCTGCCGTGCCCGTAGCCGATCGCCGCGAAGGACGAGGTCACCACCACCCGCCTGACCCCGGCATCGCGCGCCGCGCGCAACAGGCGCAGCGTCCCCTCCCGCGCCGGCGCGATCAACTCGTCCTCGTCCCGGGGCACCCTCAGCGGCAGCGGCGACGCCACGTGATGGACGAAGTCGCAACCGGCCACCGCCCGGTCCCAGCCGCCGTCCGCGAGCAGGTCGGCCTCGAAGAACTCCAGCCGGTCCCCCGGCTCCTGGCCACCGTTCCGCAGCATCGCGCGGACCGCGTCGCCGCGGCCTTCGTGGCGGACGGTGGTGCGCACCGCATGGCCGTCGGCGAGCAGCCGCAGCAGCAGGTGGCCGCCGACGAAGCCCGAGCCGCCGGTCACCAGCACCGTGCTCATGCCGCCGGAACCAGCCGCTCCAGAAGCCCGGGAAGGTCGTCGAAATGCGCCAGCAGCGCCTCGGGTTCGAGCGCCGCCGCGCCGGTGCCCTCGGGCCCGAAGCCCACCAGCACGCAGGGAACGCGGGCGGCCCGCGCCGCCTCGCGGTCGTTGACGGTGTCGCCGACCAGCACCGCCCGCTCGCGCACTCCGCCGGCGCGCAGGATGGTCTCGACCAGGTGCCGCGGGTCGGGCTTGCGGAAGGCGAGGCTGTCGGCGCCCAGCACCGCCCGGAACCGGCCGCCCAGCCCGAGCGCATCGAGGAGCCGCAGCGCCAGCGCCTCGGGCTTGTTGGTGCAGACCGCGAGCCCCCAGCCGTCGGCGTCGAGCCGCGCCAGCGCCGCCTCCGCCCCGTCGTAGAGCCGGGTCTCGACCGCGATATTCTCGCTATAGAACGCCAGCAGCCGCGGATAGAGCCGCTCGACCGCCGCAACCGCGATCGTGCCTTCGGTCTCTGCCAGTCCGCGCCGCAGCATCGCCCGCGCGCCGGCGAAGGCGACCGCCGCATCGCGGTCCGGGTCGAGCGGCCGCCCGAGCCCCGCCTCGCCCAGAGCCGCGTTCGCCGCGGCGACGAGGTCCGCCGCGGTGTCCGCCAGCGTCCCGTCGAGATCGAACACCGCCGTCCGCATCGCGCCCCCCTTTTCCGTCCGCAACCGTCACTGCATGGCGGAAACCATACCTGAAATGAAACGGAATCTGATCGTCCCCGCGGCTTCCCGGCCCCTGCCCCGGCTGGTAGAACATCGGCAGTCTTCCGCGGAGGAGCGCCCGAGAATGCCTGTCGCCGTGATCCTGCTCGCCGCCGGCCAGGGCACCCGGATGAACTCCGAGCTGCCGAAGGTGCTGCACCCGCTCGCCGGCTTCCCGCTGATCGCGCATGCGCTGGCGGCCGCCCGCGCCGTCGAGCCCGAGCGCAGCATCGTCGTCACCGGCCATGGTGCCGACGCGGTCGCCGCCGCCGCCCGCGCGCTCGACGCGGATGTCCGCGTCGTCCGGCAGGAGGAGCAGCTCGGCACCGCCCACGCCGTCCAGCAGGCCGCCCCCGAGCTCGCCGGTTTCGAGGGCGACGCGATCGTCCTCTACGGCGACACGCCCTTCGTCCGCCCCGAGACGCTCGCCGCGATGCTCGACGCCCGTGCCGCCGGCGCCGGCGTCGTCGTGCTCGGCTTCGAGGCGGCGGATCCCGGCGGCTACGGCCGCCTGGTGCTCGACGCCGGCGGCCGGCTCGCCGCCATCGTCGAGGCCAAGGACGCCGACGCCGCCACCCGCGCCATCCGCCTCTGCAACTCCGGCCTCCTCGCCGCCGACGCCGCCACCCTCCTCGACCTGCTCGGCGAGGTCGGCAACGCCAACGCCAAGGGCGAGTTCTACCTGACCGACGTCGTCGCCCTCGCCCGCGCCCGCGGCCTCGAGACCGCCGTCATCACCTGCCCGGAATCCGAGACCCTCGGCGTCAACTCCCGCGCCGACCTCGCCGCCGCCGAGGCCGCCTTCCAGGCCCGCGCCCGCGCCGAGGCGATGGCGAACGGCGCCACCCTGACCGACCCCGCCTCGGTCTTCTTCGCCCTCGACACCGTGGTCGGCCGCGACGTCGTCATCGGCCCGGGCGTCGTCTTCGGCCCCGAGGTCACCGTCGAATCCGGCGCCACCATCCACGCCTTCTGCCACCTCGAAGGCTGCCACGTCAGCCGCGGCGCGAAGATCGGCCCCTTCGCCCGCCTCCGCCCCGGGGCGGAGATCGCCGAGGACGTCCACATCGGCAACTTCGTCGAGATCAAGAACGCCGTCGTCGAGGAGGGCGCCAAGGCCAACCACCTCAGCTACATCGGCGACGCCCGCGTCGGCCGCGGCGCCAACATCGGCGCCGGCACCATCACCTGCAACTACGACGGCGTCTTCAAGCACCGCACCGACATCGGCGCCCGCGCCTTCGTCGGCTCGAACTCGGCGCTCGTCGCCCCGGTCACGATCGGCGACGGCGCGCTGATCGCCGCGGGCTCGGTCATCACCGAGGACGTGCCCGCGGGCGCCCTCGCCGTCGCCCGCGGCCGGCAGACGCTGAAGCCCGGCCTCGGCGCCAGGATCATCGACCGGCTGCGCGCGCTCAAGTCCGGCAAGGCCAGCGCCTGATGTGCGGCATCGTCGCCATCCTCGGCCGGCACGAGGTCGCCCCCTTGATCCTCGAGGCGCTGAAGCGGCTCGAGTACCGCGGCTACGACAGCGCCGGCATCGCCACGCTGCAGGACGACCGGCTCGTCCGCCGCCGCGCCGTCGGCAAGCTGATCGCGCTCTCCGATCTCCTGGTCCGCGATCCCGTCCGCGGCCAGGCCGGTATCGGCCACACCCGCTGGGCGACGCACGGCCAGCCCTCCGAGCGCAACGCCCACCCGCATCAGGCCGGCCGCGTCGCCGTCGTCCACAACGGCATCATCGAGAACTACCGCGCGCTCCGCGCCGAGCTCGAGGCCGACGGCCCCGCCTTCGAGACCGAGACCGACACCGAGGCGGTCGCCCGACTCTGCGACCGCGAGCTCGCGCGCGGCCAGTCCCCGCTCGAAGCCGCCCGCGCCGCCATCGCGCGGCTCGAGGGCGCCTTCGCGCTCTGCTTTCTCTTCGAGGGCGAGCCGGATCTGCTGATCGCCGCCCGCCGCGGCTCGCCGCTCGCCATCGGCTTCGGCGACGGCGAGATGTTCGTGGGCTCCGATGCCCTGGCGCTCGCGCCGCTCACCCGCCGCGTCACCTACCTCGAGGAAGGCGATCTCGCCGTCCTCACCCGGAGCTCCGCCCGGATCTTCGACGCCCTGGGCGTGCCGGTCCGCCGGAATCCGCCATCACCTCGTCTCCGAGACCGTCCTCGCCGACAAGGGCCCCTACAAGCACTTCATGGCCAAGGAGATGCACGAGCAGCCGAGCGTCCTCGCCGACGCCCTCGGCCGCTACCTCACCCCTGACCGCACCGCGGCGCTGATCCCGGACGGCATCGACTTCGCCGCCTGCGACCGCCTCGTCCTCGTCGCCTGCGGCACCGCGCACTACGCCTGCCACGTCGCGCGTTACTGGTTCGAGACCCACGCCCGGCTGCCGGTCGAGATCGAGGTCGCCTCCGAATTCCGCTATCGCGAGCCGCCGATGGACAAGGCGACGCTCGGCGTCTTCGTCAGCCAGTCGGGCGAGACCGCCGACACGCTGGCGGCGCTGCGCTACGTCAAGGAGCAGGGCAGCCCGACGGTCGCGGTGGTCAACGTCGAGACCTCGACGATCGCGCGCGAGGCCGGTGCCGTGCTGCCGATCCTCGCCGGGCCCGAGATCGGCGTCGCCTCGACCAAGGCCTTCACCTGCCAGCTTGCGGTCCTCGCCTGCCTCGCCATCGCCGCCGGCCGCCAGCGCGGCGTCCTCGACGCCGAGGGCGAGGCGCGGCTCGCCGCGGCGCTCGCGACCGCCCCCGGGCTCGTCGCCCAGGCGCTCGCGGTCGAGCCGCAGGTCGTCGAGATCGCCCGCGAGCTCGCGCGCGCGCAGGACGTGCTTTTCCTCGGCCGCGGCGCGATGTATCCGCTCGCGATGGAGGGTGCGCTGAAGCTGAAGGAAATCAGCTACATCCACGCCGAAGGCTACGCATCCGGCGAGCTCAAGCACGGCCCGATCGCGCTGATCGACGGCGCGGTGCCGGTGATCGTGCTCGCCCCCTCGGACGCGCTCTTCGACAAGACCGTCTCCAACATGCAGGAAGTGATGGCCCGCGACGGCAAGGTGCTCTTGATCAGCGACGCCGCCGGGCTTGCCCACGCCGGCCGCGGCACCTGGCGAACGCTGGCGATGCCGGCGGCCGACCCCTTCGTCGCCCCGATCGTCTATGCCGCCCCGGCGCAGCTCCTCGCCTACCACACCGCAATCCTCAAGGGCACCGACGTCGACCAGCCACGCAACCTCGCGAAGTCGGTCACCGTCGAGTAAGGCGGGCTGCCGGCGGTCCGCTCGACCTGCGGGGCCGCCGCACGGCTTGGAGGCAGCCGCCGCATCGGCAATAGTGCCGCCGACGCCCAAGTCCATCACGGACCGTGTCCGCGAGATCGGTGATCTCCCGGATACCCGGGTTGATGGAGACGCGCGACATGCAAGCCCCTGCCCCTCGCCTGCCCGCGCCGCAGCGCGCCGCCGGACCCTGGCCGCCCGGCCGCTGCGCCGTCGTCGGAGCGCCGCGCCCCCGCGACGAAAGGACGGCCACCGCGACCGACCCGAATGCCGCCGATGGCTGACGGCGAGGTCCTAGCCGCCGAGGTCGGGCTGCTGCGGCATCGCCCGTTCGCGCTCTACTTTCTCGGGCGCGGCTTTTCGCGCTTCGCGTCGCAGATGGCGACGGTGGCGCTGGGCTGGCAGGTCTACGCGATGACCGGCAGCGCCTTTCACCTCGGTCTGATCGGGCTGGCGCAGTTCCTGCCGGTGCTGCTGCTCGTCTTCATCGCCGGCCATGCCGCCGATCGCTACGACCGGCAGCGGGTGGTGCAGGCCTGCCAGATCGTGCAGGCGCTGGTTGCGGCATTCCTCTGCTGGGGGAGCTGGCAGGGGTGGCTGACGATCCCGGCGATCTATGCCGCGGTGGCGTTTCTCGGGGTCGCCACCGCCTTCGAATCGCCCGCGACCGCGGCGCTCCTGACCGGCGTGGCGCCGAAGGGACAATTCCTGCGCGCGGCCGCCCTGAATACCGGGCTCTTTCAGGTCGCGGTGATCTCCGGCCCGGCGCTGGGCGGCTTCGCCTATGCCGCGGGGCCGGAGGTGCCTTATGCGATCATGACGGCCTTCTGGCTGATCGGCAGCGTGCTCAACGGTGCGATCAGGCTCGAGGCGCCGCCCGGGGATCGGCCGCAGCCGCGGCTCAGCGATCTCTTCGCCGGAATCGGCTTCGTGCGCAGCGACAAGGCGATCCTCGGGACGATCTCGCTCGACCTCTTCGCGGTGCTGCTCGGCGGGGCAACCGCACTGATGCCGATCTACGCTCGCGACATCCTGCACACCGGGCCCTGGGGGCTCGGCGTGCTGCGCGCGGCGCCGGCGGTGGGGGCGCTGGCGATGACCGCGTTGCTGGCGCGGCACAGCATCACCCGCCGGGTGGGGATGCGGATGCTGCTGGCGGTGGTGGTCTTCGGCTGCGGCACGCTGGTCTTCGCGCTATCGCGCAGCATGCCGCTGACGCTGGCGGCGCTGGTTGTGATGGGTGCTGCGGATACCGTCAGCGTGGTGATCCGGCATTCCCTGGTGCAGCTCCGCACCCCGGACGCGATGCGCGGGCGGGTGGGGGCGGTGAACTTCCTCTTCATCAACGCCTCGAACCAGCTTGGCGAGTTCGAGAGCGGCATGACGGCCGCGCTCTTCGGGACCGTGCCGGCGGCGGTGCTCGGGGGGGTCGGGACCATCGCGGTGGCGCTCATCTGGATGCGGATTTTCCCCGAACTCAGGCGGGTGGAGCGGCTGGAATGATCGCGACATCCGCGAGCCCTCAAAGCGAATGACCCGCGAGCGCGGCCAGCCCGGTCTCCAGTCCTGCCTGACCGCGCTCCGGTCGGCCGCCGACCCGGAGCGGGCGGTCGGGATGGCGGCGTACCACAAGGCCGCCCGCGTCTATCTCGGCGTCCCGGCCCCGGAGATCGACACGCTCGTCGCCGACTGGCGCGCCGCGCTCGACGTCCCCGGCCGGATCGCGCTGGCGCGCGCCCTCTGGGACAGCGACATCCACGAGGCGATGATCGCCGCGGCGAAGCTGCTGACCCAGGCGCGCATCCGCGAGCACGAGCCCGAGGTCTGGACCGAACTCGCGCGCTGGGTGCCGACCTTCGATGGCTGGGCCGTCGCCGACCAGGCCTGCAAGGCGGTCGAGCGCCGGCTCGTCGCGGTCCCCGACCGGCTCGACGCGGTGGAAGGCTGGACCCGCGACGGCAGCATGTGGGTGCGCCGCGCCGCGCTGGTGGCGACGCTGCCCTGGAGCAAGCTCAACCACCCGACCGGCGCGGAGCTCGCCGCCCGCGAGCGCATCCTCGGCTGGGCCGCGAGCTACGTCGCCGACCGCGACTGGTTCATCCAGAAGGCGGTGGGAGGGTGGCTGCGCAGCCTCTCGCGGCACGACCCGGAACGGGTGCGAGCCTTCGTCGCCGGCCCCGGCCGCGCCCTGAAGGCCTTCGCCCGCCGCGAGGCGGAGCGGCGCCTCTGACCGACGCCGGCGCCGGCGGCCGCGGCTCTCCCCGCCGGTCCGCGGAAGCGCAGGCGGGCGCGCCTCAGACCTCGGTGTGGATCAGCCCGGTGCCGATGCCGCGGACCGCGGCGGTCACCCGGTCGAAGACCCCCAGCTTGAGGTAGATGTGGCGCATATGCGCGTTCACCGTGTGGGAGGAGATCCCCAGGATCTCGCCGATCGTGGCGTTGCTCTTGCCGCGGGCGACCCAGCCGAGCACCTCCGACTCGCGCTCGGAAAGCTCGCTCGATTGCGGCATCGCCGATGCGATCAGCGTGCAGTAGCGCAGGTGGGCGATCTGGCAGATCCACCGCGTCTCGCTCAGCCGCTCCGGATCGAGCCGCAGTCACGCCCGGACGGAAACCGAGCGAGAACTGGCCGCAGCGGCCGTTGGGACCGAAGGCGTGGATGCCGATACCGGCGCCCAGCGATGCGGCATCGATCTTGTCGAGGAACGCCCGCTCGCGGTCGCTGCGCATCTCGAGCAGCGCGATCTCGTCCCAATAGATCGGCTCGGCCCGCAACGACGAGACCCTGAGCCCGGGATTGTCCCGGTAGAGTCGCCCCTGGAAGTAGCGCGCCACCAGCTCCTCGGGAAAGCCCTCGGCGAAGAGCCGCGGCTGCGCCTCGTCCATCGCGCCGAGCGGCGGGAGGTGCAGGTAGCCGACGCGATTGACCTCACTGCCGCGAAAGAAGGCTGCGATGGCCGCCCAGACTTCGCTGGGCGTCGCGGAAACCCGGATCTGCTTTTCGAAGACCGACCTCGGCATGCGGCCGAAGCTAGCATGCCTCCCGGCGCAGAAACAGCCGGGCGATCAGCCCCGTTCCGCCGCGGCGAGCTTTTCGAGGTCGGCGTCGATCGACGCGATCAGCCGGTTGCGCGGCGAGCGCTCGTCGCTGTCATCGGAACCGGCGCCGAGCGCGCGCCAGATCGCCAGCTTGCCGCGGACCGCATCGAGATCCGCGGCCGCGATCGCGGTGACGCGCTCGGCGACCGCCGCTTCGAGGGTATGCAGCGTGTCGATCTCGGCGGCGGCCGCACAGGCCTGCTCCCAGCTCGGTTCGAGCTCCTGTGCCTTTTCGCGCAGCAGCGCCTCGATCATCCGCATGTAGCCGCGAAGGCATTCGATATCGTCCGGCAGCGCCTCGGCGCCGCCGCGGATCGCCCTCACCAGCCGGTAATCCAGCTTCGTCCCGGTCACCACGTCCCCACCCAATCGTTTTTCGACCGGCGGTGTAGGCTTTGTCACCACTCGGTTACAATCGGTCGGCCCGGGTAACGCAGTCGCGTGACGCGACCTCAGCCGTCGAGATTGATCAGACCGAAGCCGAGCCCGCGGAGGGCCGCGGACATCCGGTCGGCCACCCCGAGCTTGAGGAAGATGCGCCGGAGATGGGCATCGACCGTATGCGCCGAGATCCCGAGGATCTCGCCGATCGCGCCGTTGGTCTTGCCGCGCGCCACCCAGAGCAGCACCTCGGCCTCCCTCGACGAGAGCGCGGGCAGCTCGCCGAGCGTCGACAGCACCAGCTCGCAGTAGCGCAGGTGCATCGACTGACCCGCCCAGCGCAGCGCCGCGAGGTCGGCCGGCGGCAGCCGCCGCTTGCCCGCGCCGAGGTCGATGGCGAAGATTCCGTTGCGCCCGTTCGGTCCGAACGCCTGCATCCCGAGCCCGTTCACGACCCCCGCCGCGCGGTAGGCCGCGAGATGCGCCCGCTCGCGCTCCCCGAGATCGGGATCGGCTTCGAGCTCGTCGAGATAGACCGGGCGGGCGCTGTTCTGGATCGCGAGCGCGAGGACGGCGATCCCGGCGGTGCGGGCCGAGAGATACTGCTGCAGCAGGGCCTCGCCGAAGCCGGCATTCTCGATCCGCAGCAGCTGGGCGTCAGGCGCCGCCGGCGGCGGCAGGTGATGGTAGGCGATGCGCTCGACACCGCGGCCGCGCGCGAAGCCTGCCATCCGCTCCCAGACGTCTTCGACCCGATCCGCCCTCGCGACGACGGCCTCGAACTCGATCGGCTCCATTGCCGAGTTCCCCGGCCTGATAGCGGCGCCGGGATCGCGTCGGTGTCAAGCAAGCAAATCGGCCACCTCGGTTCCTGACCGGCCGCTTGCCGCCGCCTTGCAACGGCGGGACTTCGGACCTAATCTCGCCGAGGGGAGAAAGCCTTGTCCGTATCGCCTCGACTGACCGATCCTTTCGCGCGCGCGATCACCTACCTGCGGGTCTCGGTCACCGACCGGTGCGACTTCCGCTGCGTCTATTGCATGTCCGAGCACATGGAGTTCCTGCCCAAGGCGGAGCTCCTGAGCCTCGAGGAGCTCGACCGGCTCTGCTCGGTCTTCGTCGGCCTCGGCGTCGAGAAACTGCGGATCACCGGTGGCGAGCCGCTGGTGCGCAAGGGCATCATGACCTTCTTCCGCGCGATGTCGCGGCATCTGGACAGCGGCGCGCTGAAGGAGCTGACCCTCACCACCAACGGCAGCCAGCTCGGCCGCTTCGCCCGCGAGCTCGCCGATTGCGGCGTGCGGCGCGTCAACGTCTCGCTCGACACCCTCGACAAGGACCGCTTCGCCCGCATCACCCGCTGGGGCCGCTTCGCGCAGGTGATGGACGGCATCGACGCGGCGGCCGAGGCGGGCCTCGCGGTCAAGATCAACACGGTGGCGCTCAAGGGCGTGAACGACGACGAGGTGCACGATCTCGTCGCCTGGTGCGGCGCGCGCGGCTTCGATCTCACCTTCATCGAGGTGATGCCGATGGGCGATCTCGGCAACGAGATGCGGCTCGACCAGTACCTGTCGCTGCGCGAGCTCCGGCGCGAGCTTGCGTCGCGCTGGACGCTCACCGACACCACCGAGCAGAGCGGCGGGCCGGCGCGCTACGTGCGGGTGGCCGAGACCGGCGGCCGGATCGGCTTCATCACCCCGCTGACCCACAATTTCTGCGAGAGCTGCAACCGCGTGCGCCTCACCTGCACCGGGCAGCTCTTCATGTGCCTCGGCCAGGAGGACGAGGCCGACCTCCGCGCGGTGCTGCGCGCCAGCCCCGGCGACGACGGCCCGGTCGTCGGTGCGATCTCCGCCGCGATCGCGCGCAAGCCCAAGGGGCACGCCTTCGACTACAGCCGGCGAACCGTCGCCGGGCAAGTGTCGCGGCACATGAGCCACACCGGCGGCTGAGTCCGCGGCGGGAACGCAACCACCGGCTCGGCCGTTAGGCCGGCAGCCACCTCCAACAGGAGCCCGTGCCCATGCCCGCTCTGATCCGTCTCGCCGTCCTCGCCAGCCTGGTGCTGTTCGCCCGCGCGGTCGCGCGCGAGGCCTCCGCCGCCAGGAACGAAATCCTGCTCCCGCCGCCCGCAAAGCGCGGCCGCAAGCATCGCTAGCCGGGCCGGGACCACCAGCGACGCCTGCGGTCAGTAGATGTGCAGCTTGCCGAGCAGCGCCAGCTTGTCGTCGACGATCTCGAACAAATCCTTGTTATGCTTGATCATCTTGCTGCGCATGTAGACGCGGAGCCACTGCTTGTACATGTGGAGCTCGTAGCGGGCGAGCACCTCGTCCATCGCAAGCTCGCGCTCGGCGATCAATCCGGTGAGGAACATCGCGCATTCGAATCCGAGCGAGATCGACTGGAAGTACGGAGAGCCGATCGCCGAATCCCCCAGCAGGAACACCGGGTTGCGCGCGAGCGGGTGTTCACCGGAGGCAGCGGCCCGCCACTTCCGGCTGGTCGCGTTGCGCGCGCGGTAGAGCACCAGCGGAATGCGGATGATCTCCATCTCCCCCAGGAGCTCGCCTTGGGTTTCCTCCCTGATCTTGTCGATGAAGCGATCCATCGACATCGCCGCCCGCGGCAGGTGGCCGCGCAGCCAGGTTCCGTCGAACCGCGCCGGTATCGCGGCGAACTCTTCCTCGGTGATCGCGACGATGCCGGTCACATGACTGACGTCGCCGTCGTAGCAGGTCCGGTCCACCGCCGGGATGAACTTGTAGACCTGATTTTCCGCGTTCTTGTAGTACTTGCACAACTCGTTGCAGAGGTACGGCCGCCCGAAGAGAAAGGTGACGACCATCGCGTACTCGAGCCTGAAGCTCTCCGTATTGGCATCCTCCGTCACGGCGCCGGCATGCGGCTCGAGATGATCCCGCAGCAGCGACTTGCAGCCGGTGCAGTCGATCACGATGTCGCCGGGAGCCACCGCGCCGAGGACCTCCTCGGCGGTCACCGCCCCCAGGACGCGCTCGACGCCGTCGGAGCCGCGGGCGTCGATGAGGTCGCTGAGCGCACGCTCGATGGTGTTGAGGGCGCAGAAGCCTTGCGTCCACTCGCGCAGCAGCGCCGTCAGATCCGACGGCATCGACTGCCGGAACGCCAGCCCCTGCTCGAGCTCCTGCCGGTCGAAAAGCGCGCTGATGTTCTCGGCGTCGGCCGCATCGGTGCTGTAGCTCTCGAGCGAGTTCGCCACGAGGTAGGGGGCAAGCCTGACCATGCGGTTGCGGGTGTATTCGGTGCGCTTCTCGTAGAGCCGCACCGAGCAGCCTTTGACCGATTGGAGCAATGCCGTAAGGACGAGGCCGACCGGTCCTGCACCGATCACGTGCACGCGGGTTCCGGGCGTTTGCGGGCTGACGGCGGGTTCGTTCATGGCTAGACATCCCGCGGATTGCCGCTCTTGTAAAGCCGGACGACGTTTCCCCCGCCTGCTGGCTTCCACGGCAAGGCCGAGGTGCGGGGCGTCACGAAGAGATCACACTAACCATCTGAATCGAAGGAGATAACCATGAAGCGCACGGGTTCTGCCGTCTGGAAGGGCGGCCTGAAGGACGGCGAAGGCATCCTCTCGAGCGAGAGCGGAGTCCTCGAGGACGTCCCCTACAGCTTCGCCAAGCGCTTCGGCGACGAGGCCGGCACCAACCCCGAGGAGCTGATCGCCGCCGCGCACGCGGCCTGCTTCTCGATGCAGCTCTCCGGCGTTCTCGGTGCGGACGGACTCACCGCGGACGAGATCCGCACCAGCGCGCAGATCTCGGGCTCGATGAACGGCGGCGGCTTCACGATCACCAACGCCCATCTCGTGGTCGAGGCCAGGGTCCCCGGCGCGGACGATGCCGCGTTCCAGAAGGCGGCCGACACCGCCTGCAAGATCTGTCCGGTCTCCAAGCTCCTGAACGCCGAGATCACGCTGGACGCCAAGCTCTTGTCCTGAGCCCGGTGCGGGGCAGGCGCGACCCCGGCGACGTGGTCCGCCTTCCCCTTGCCGGATCCGGCATCAGCGCCACGTGCCGCAGCGAAAGAGCGCCAGTCTGACGTCGGACGGGATGCTATCGCTCGGCGCGTGGTTCTCGGATTCCCGAAACTGCCGATAGTCGCGGCGTGCTCTGGCGTTGGCCAGGGAGACGCGGATTGCCGAGAAAACGGCGGCGATCGGAGATTTGGGCATGACGGTGGTCTCCTGCTTCCCGGGTCGGAGGAGGCCCTTCCCGGGGCGCTCCGGCCACGCCCCGACCCTAAGGCGTGCCGTCTCCCCCGGCAGTGACCGCCGTCACTGCCGCAGCGGAGGGTCGTCAGGCGGGTGAGAGCAGCCGGAGGGTCTGCTGGCAGCGGCGGGCAAGCGGCGCCATGCCCGCCGCCGCCGCGAAGGCGAGCGCGATCCGGCCGCAGCGCTCGCCCTGGGCCGCTTCGCCCCGGACGAGATGGATCTCGGCCCGGCGGCGCCAGAATCTCGGGCGCCCAGAGCCGCTGGCCGGTGCGGGCCGCCTCGTGGCAGGCGCCTCGGGCGAGCGACAGCGCCTCGTCGGCGCGGCCCTCGCGCAGCTTGTCGGTGGCGTGGACGCTGAGGATGAACGGCCGGCTGATGCCGATGCCGACCGCATCGGCCTGCGCCATCAACGGACCGAGACCGATCGGTCCCTCCTCCGGGCGCCCGCGATCGGAGGCGAGCACGCAGAGCCAGAGCCGGCCGACCAGCGACCAGAAGGCCGCACCCTGCCCGTCGGCCAGCGCCACGCCTTCGCCGAGCTGCGCCTCCGCTTCCTCGTGGGCGCCGGCGCCATAGAGCGCCATCGCGTCGAAGATCAGCACCCAGGGCTTCTGCAGCGCGGCGCCGATGCCGTCGAGATGCGCGAGCGCCTCCCCGGTCAGCGCGCGGACGCGGGCGGCGTCGCCGCGCATGCCGAAGACGTTCGCCTCGGCGGTCATCACCGAGACCAGGGGGTCGGCCCCTACCGAGAGAAAGAGCGAGCCGTCGGTCTCGCGATCGTAGAGCGCGCGCAGCTTGGCCGCGAGCGGCAGATATTCGTCGAACCGCGCCGCGTAGAACGCCTGCGCGCAGGCGTTGACCAGATGCAGGATCGCCTGGTGCCGGTCGCCGGGCTCCGCCGCGCGCTGCATGTCGAGCACGATCTCGCGGCTGGCGCGGACCTCCCCCGAGATCACCCGGTGCGCGAAAAGGCCGTAGAGCGCGTGCATCCGCTCCAGCCCGGCCGCGTCCGCCTGCTGCGCCGCCGCTTCCAGATCCTCGTAGCCGCGGACGGTGTCGGGATGCGAGAAGCCGAAGCGCTGCACCCGCGCGGCCGCGAGCAGCGTCAGCACCTGCAGTCGCAGCGACGGCCCCGCCTCCTCCAGCGCGCCGAGCGCTCCTGCCGCGGTGTCGAGGTACTGCACCGCCTGCTCCAGCACCGCCCGGCGCAGGAAGCCCGTCCCGGCGGCGACGCAGCAGCGCACGATCAGCGGCGGGTCGCCCGATGCGACGGCATGGTCGGCCACCACCTCGGGAAAGGCTGCGGCGCGGTCGGGATCGTTCGCCGCGAAGGCGGTGGCGAACCGGCGGTGCAGCTCGCGCCGCCGCTTGCCGGGCAGCATGTGGTAGGCCGCCTCCTGCATCAGGATGTGGCCGAACCGCCATCCGGCGCGCTCGCGCTCGACCAGCCCGCCGCCGGCGAGCTCCGCCAGCCCGGCGCGCACGTCGGTCCCGGTCTCCGCTGCGAGCCAGAGCACCTCCTCCTCGGTGAACGACCGGCCGACGACGGCGGCGAGCAGCGCGAGATCGCGCACCGGACCGAAGGAATTGACCACCCCCTGGAAGGTCGCCTCGATCGTCGCCGGCAGCGCCTTGCTCGCGGCGGCCTGCCCGGCGCGGCGCGAGAAATCGAGCAGCGCGCGCAAAAAGAGCGGATTGCCCTCGGCCAGCGCAATCGCCTGCTGCGCCGCCTCGGCGTCGAGATCCGTCGATTTCGCCGCCTGCGCGAGGAGCTGCCGCGCCCCCTCGCCCGAGAGCGGCGACAGCCGCAGCAGCGTCGCGCCATGGCGCAGCGCCACGCCCTCGATCTCCGCGTCCGGACGGCAACTCAGCACCAGCACGCAGGTGGGCGGCACGCCGCGCGCCAGGAGCCGGTCGACCACCTCGCGGCTGTCGGCGTCCGCCCAGTGGAAATCGTCGAAGCTGAGCGCGATCGCCTGCGCCGCCATCAGCTCGGCGACGAGGTCGACCATCAGCTGGATGCGCATCTCCCGGAGCTGCCCGGGCGCGTAGCGCGCCGCCAGATCCTCGACCTCGGCCAGCCCGAGCAGGTTGCCGAGCACCGGGATCCGCGAGACCGCGATCGCCGGGAACAGCCGCGCCGTGCGCCCGGCGAGATCCGCGAGCGGGGTCGAAGCCGGCACCGGAAACCGCTCGTAGCCCAGCGCGCGCACCAGCGGGTCGACGAAAGGCACCAGCGGCGAGTGGCGCAGGTTCAGCCGTGCCGAGAGCCGGATCACCGTCCGCGCGTTGTCGAGCCGGCGGGCGAACTCCGCGAGCACCGCCGACTTGCCGAGCCCCGGCGGGCCGACCAGCAGGAAGACGCGCGCCTCCATCCCGGCAGGGTCGGCGGTCAGCCGCTCGAGCAGCGCGTCGCGCTCGACCAGCGGCTGCGGCTCGGGCCGCGGCGGGCCGAACGGCCGGTCCTCGATCGCGAAGACCCGCAGCGGCTCGCGGACGCCCTTGAGCTCGACCTCGCCGAGATCCTCGGCCGCGACGCGCGCGATGCGGCCGAGAAAGCCCATCGTCGTCGCCGAGGCCACCACGCCGCCCGGCGGTGCCAGCCCCTGCACCCGTGCCGCGACGTTGACGTCGAGGCCGGTGATCTGCGACGCGAGCTCGCCCTCGCCCTGCTGGCGGTGCAGCACCGTTCCGCTGTGGACGCCGATGCGCACCTCGACGCCCGGCAGCGCCCGTGGCACCGCGCGGGCGATCTCGAGCATGGCGGTGACCGCGGCGAGCGCCGCGTTCTCCGCGTCGTGCGACAGCCCGAAGCAGGCGAGCGCGCCGTCGCCGTAGAGCTGCACCATCCGCCCGCCATGCGCCGCGATCGCCTCGGCGCAGATCCGGTGGTAGCGCTCGAGCAGCGCGTCGTAGTCCTCGAGCTCCATCGCCTCGGCCATCGCCGTCGAGCCGACGAGGTCGACGAAGGTGAAGGTCAGGATCCGCTGCAGCGTCCCGCCCGGTGTCTGCGGCAGCGCCGCCCCGCAGGCGCCGCAGAAGCGCGCGCCGGGGCCTGCCTCGGTCCGGCATCGCGGGCAGGCCGCCATCCGCCGCTACCCGCGGCCCGCGGCGCGCGACGCCACCGCCGGGGCGGCGCCGCCCGGCATCAGTAGGTGCCCTTGAGCCAGGCGTCGGCCATCGCGGACTCCCGGATGCGCCGGCCGTCGAGCGGGTTGGTCATCGACCAGCTGCACCAGACCCGGACGGCGCCCGGCAGGTGGTGCGGGTGGCCGGGGACGAGCGGGGCGACCTCGAGATCGGCCGCCGGAAAGCCGCCCTTCTGGGTGTCGGTGACGGTGACATGCCCCGAGACCGGCGCGGCATGGGCGCGGTCGAGCTCGAGGTTGAAGGCGTTGTAGAGATCGCCCCCGAGCGGCGTGCGCGTGACGAACGGCAGGTTGAGCAGGCTCGCCACCGTCCCGAAGGCGGGATGCATCGCGAGCGGCTGCGGGTCGTCGAGCTGCTCGAAGCGGGCGTCGACGAACCGATTGCCCTGGAGGTCGCTGGCGCGAAAACTCTCGTCGTCCTGCTCGATCGAGGCGCGCACCTTGTCCATCGCGTAACAGATCTTGCCGGCCGCGATCGCCGGCCGGCTGTCGACGTAGAGCCGGCGCGGATAGAGGAACTGCGCCCGCCCGCAGCCCTCGACGTTGACGAAGGGGATCGCGAAGGTCGCCTCGCCGTAGGGCGGCATCGCGAGGAACCCGGGCAGGAAGCTGCCGCGCACCGCATGATAGCGGCAGAACGAGAGCCCCACCGGATGCAGTCCCTTCGCCGCCAGCCGCGTCGCCGCCGGCGTCACCCCCGAGGGCAGCATCGCCGCCACCTCGTCGCGCGGCATGAGGTAGAAGAGGAACCAGCCGTTCATCTCGCCGCGGGCGTAGAAGCCGCTGAGCGGCCAGGGCGCGCCGGAGATGCTGTTGGTCAGGTACATCGCCTTCGACTGCACCGTGTCGTCGGAAGCGATGTCCTCGGCCCCGAGGTTGAGCATCCTTGTCCCGGTCACCGCCGAGGCCGCGGCGATTCCCGACATCGTCGCCGCCTCGACGCAGCCCGCGTTCAACCCGCAGCGCGTCCAGTCGCCGGCCAGCACCAGGTTGCGGAAGCCGCTGTCGCCGGGCGCGAGCCGATGATAGACGCTGCCGGTCGTCGACAGCACGTAGCGTTCCGAGCCGAACATGTTGACGCGGTAATACTGCGCGTCGAAGGCGTCGCGCCCGTCGGACGGTTTCTTGTAGAGGTCGTCCGCCTGGAAGCCGTCATGGCGCTTGTTCTCCGCGCCGGTCCAGATCTTTGTGAGATCGACCGTCGCCCAGGTCTTCACCCTCGCCCGGAAGCCGTCGAGCGTCTCGCCGTCCGGTGCCGTCCCGCAGAAATAGGCAATCGATTTCGGCCCGCGCACGCCCCAGGCCTCGCGCGGCAGCAGGTGGGTCATGTCGGCCCAGGTGTCGAGCGGCTCCTCGAAGCCGTCGATGACCGTCTGCAGCGCCCCCTTGGGCTGCGGCACGCCCGGGTTGCAGTCGTCGACGAGCTTGCGCCAGCCAAGGCCGTCCTGCTTCTCGCGCAGCCAGAACTGCGCCGCATGGGTGCCGACGGTCTTCACCGATCCGAGCATCCGCCGCCAGCGCGGCGAGGCGGCGACGAGATCGGCGCAGAGATAGGGCAGCGATCCCATCGAAGCGCCGAGCACCAGCACGTCGAAGTCCCGCCCCGCCTCCAGCGTGTAAGCCCGCCCCGTCGGCGGCGACGCCTCGCTCTCGAAGTCGGTTCCCTTGAGCTTGTCGCCGCCCTCGAGCTGGTCCCAGAACGGCTCGGAGGGCCAGCAGGGCAGCCCGTTGACGTCGAAGAGCGGGTGGTAGTCGCCGCTCGGCACTGCCTGTTCGACCATCTCGACCGCGGCGATCCGCGTCCGGTCGGGGCTCACCCTGAGCTGCCGGGCGGCGTTGAAGAAGCGGAACTTCACCCCGAGCTTGGCGAGCACCAGGTAGTAGGGCGCGAAGATGGTGTCGCCCATCCCGGCCTGCATCTTGTGGAAGATGCCGCCGCAATAGGTCAGGATCAGCCGCGACATCGCACGGATCGCGGTGCCCGCGCCGACGTCGCCGGCCAGGGTCTTGCCGTGCGGAAAGCCGAAGACGAAGTCGTAGCAGCCGCGCACCATCACCGAGTTCGAGCGCCAGCGGCCCGGCGCCGTGCCGCTTCAGCCAGTCGCAGAATTCCCACTCGTCGAGCGCGTCGTAGCCGGCGGTAAAAGCGTCCGAAGATACCATCCCGCGCGCATAGGCGAGCGACAGATCCATGATCATCAGCAATCGGCGCAGCGCGTCGTTCGACAGGTTCTCCGGGGTCTGCATTCCGACGACCACGTCCTGGGCCGCCTCGATATGGCCGACGAGCAGACTCGTCGCCGCCGGAGGATGCTCGCGCGGTTCGGACGGCAGCCCTTGCGCGTGCGAATGCACCCGCCCGTGCGCGGAACGAAGCGCGGCGAGCGCCGGTCCCGCCCCGCTGCGTTCGGCCTCGCGCGCCAGATCGCCGTTGGCGATGAATTCGCGCAGGATCGCGAGCGAGCGCAGGAACATCTCGAAGGTGCCGGGCACCCGCGTCGCGCCGCCCGGCAGATCGTCGTTGTTGGGCAGGTCGATCAGCCAGGGCCGCCAGGCGACCGGCCCGTCGCCGATCTGCACCCGGTCGGCGAGGAACAGGTAGTCGAGCGGCTTGAACGCCTGCTCGATGGTGGCGAGCGGCGCGTCCGGCTTGCGCAGCCCGAGCGTCGCCATCTGCTCGTAGCAGTCGCGCATCAGCCGGAAGGCGTTCTCGTAGAAGCCGCCCCAGACATGCAGCCCATGCTCGAGGATGCGGTCGCCCTCGCCCTGCTCGCGGCCGCTCGCGCCCTTGCCGCCGAGCCGCCAGCCCATCTGGTAGATGGTCACCTCATGCGTCTCGCGCAGCTTTGGATCGCTCATGATCGCATAGGCGGTGGTGATTGCTCCCACCCCGCCGCCGATGATCGCGACCTTCTTCCTGGTCATCCGGCTCGCTCCCCCTGCGCACCCGGGCGTGGTCTTTCGGCGGAAAGCTGCCGCCCGCAACCTGCCCGCGATCCCAGACAATACCGGAAATGGCTCGCCGCAAAGCGGAATCTGGCCACTGCCCGGGTCGGGCGGCGGCCGTGCGGCGGCCGTGCGGCGTCCGGGCGGGACCTGCGGTCGGGTCTCCGGGATCCGGCTCCGGGCCGCCACCGATGGGCCGATGCGGCGTGCAATCTCCATGCCCGGACATCGAGCGGAATGTCGAAACCCGTTGAGATCCGGTTAACGCAGAAACATTTTATTGATTTATTTCAGTAACTTGCCTGTCTGCTCGCACGCGAGCAGTGCGAGCACTTGCCAGCGCCTGTCCGGCCAGCGTATGCGAGGTGACCTTCCCCGCGGCGCGCCGCGTGCCGCGGGCCACGATGGAGGCCGCCGATGGCAAGAGGTACCCTGCTCTACGCGCAATCCGGCGGCCCGACCGCCGTGATCAACGCGACCGCCGCCGCGGTCATCACCACCGCCCGCGCCCGCCGCACCCCGGTTCTGGCGGCGCGCAACGGCATCCTCGGGGTGCTGCGCGAGGATCTCGTCGACACCTCCGCCGAGCCCGCCGCCGCGATCCGCGCGCTCGCGCACACCCCCGGCGCCGGCTTCGGCAGCTGCCGCGTCAAGCTCCGCTCGCTCGCCGAGGACCGGGCCCGCTACGCCCGCATCCTCGAGGTGCTGCGCGCGCACGACGTGCGCTGGTTTCTCTACAACGGCGGCAACAACTCGGCCGACACCGCGCTGAAGATGTCGCAGCTCGCCGCCGAGTTCGACTATCCGCTGACCTGCATCGGCGTCCCCAAGACCATCGACAACGACCTCGCCGGCACCGACTGCTGCCCCGGCTTCGGCTCGGTCGCCAAATACACCGCGGTGTCCGTGCGCGAGTGCGCCCTCGATCTCGCCTCGGTCGCCGCGACCTCGACCAGCGTCTTCGTCTACGAGGCGATGGGCCGCCACGCCGGCTGGATCGCGGCCGCCGCCGGGCTCGCCGGGAACGGTCCCGACGAGGCGCCGCACCTGATCCTGTTTCCCGAGCGGACCTACGACGAGGCCGCGTTCCTCGCCGCGGTCGAGGCGGTCGTCGCCCGCATCGGCTTCTGCGTCGTGGTGGCGAGCGAGGGGATCCGCACCGCCGACGGAAGCTTCGTCGCCGAAGCCGGCGGCGCCACCGACGCCTTCGGCCATGCCCAGCTCGGCGGCGTCGCACCGCGCCTCGCCGGCCGTATCGCCGGCGGGCTCGGGCTCAAGGTGCACTGGACGATCCCCGACTACATGCAGCGTTCGGCGCGGCACGTTGCTTCGGCCACCGACCTCGAGCAGGCGGCCGCGGTCGGGCGCGCGGCCGTCGAGTGCGCCCTCTCCGGGATGAACGCCAGCATGCCGGTGATCCGCCGCGTCTCGGGCAGCCCCTACCGCTGGGAGATCGACGTGGCGCCGCTCGACCAGATCGCGAACCGCGAGCGCAAGCTTCCCGAGAACTACATCCGCGAGGACGGCTTCGGGATCACCGCCGCCGCCCGCCGCTATCTCGAGCCGCTGATCCGCGGCGAGGCACCTCCGCCCTATCGCCGCGACGGGCTGCCCGCCTACGTCGCGCTTCGCAACCAGCCGGTGCCGCCCCGCCTCCCCGCCTGGGAGGAATGACCCCGCGGCAGCGACGCCAGCGTTGCCCCTGGCCGGCGCCACCGGCATTGTCTGCCCGGGCGCAGCCCGGTATCGGGCTCCAATCCGCCCGCTGCGGCGCAGGCGAATCAAGAGGGGGGTGCCGGTGTACCGAAGAATCCTGCTGGCCTACGACGGGTCGGTCGAAGGGCGGCTCGCCCTTCGCGAAGGGGCACGGCTCGCGCAGATCTGCAAGGCAGAGGTCTTCCTCCTTGCCGTCATAGATCTCTCGTCTGGCATGTCGATGGGCGAGGCCACCGTGCCGGGGCTGGTGCTGGCCCAGCAGGAAGCCTTCGAGGAGGTGCTCGCCGAGGGCGTCCGCCGCCTGACCGCGATGGGCTTCGTGCCCAAGGCCAAGCTCGGGCTCGGCGACCCGGTCGAGGAGATCGCCGCCGTCTCCCGCGAGATCGGCGCCGACCTGGTCGTGGTCGGCCACCGGCAGCAGGGCACGATCGCGCGCTGGTGGCGCGGCTCGGTAGGGATGCGCCTCGTCAACAATCTCGGCTGCA
Organism: uncultured Alphaproteobacteria bacterium; assembly: GCA_963737485.1. Taxonomy (GTDB): domain Bacteria; phylum Pseudomonadota; class Alphaproteobacteria; order Rhodobacterales; family Rhodobacteraceae; genus Amaricoccus. Next base: position 890,502 of record CAVTSR010000016.1, read on the forward strand.
GCCTGCTCGTCGGGCGCCTCGAGATCGGCGACGACGCTCTGATGCCCGACCCGTCGGCGTGAGCGACGGCACGGAGGGCCCCGCGCGTCCCGCGATCTAGGACATTCCCTCGGCGCGGATCGACGGCACGCCGACCACGCAGACTACGCCGGCAAGGCACTGCTCATCGTGAACCTGGCTTCTAGGTCCGGCTTTGCCCGGCAGTATGCGGGTCTCGAGGCGCTCTACCGCAGCCACCGCGACCGCGGCCCCGTCGTGCTCGGCTTCCCGGCAAACGACTTCAAGGGCCAGGAGCCCGGCACTGAGACCGAGATCGCCGGTTTCTGCCGGGTCCACCTTCGAAGTCGACTCGATGCCGCCAAGCGTCACGTCGGCGGTCCCGACCGCCACCCGCTCTACCGGGCGCTGGAGGAGGCCCGGCCTGAGGCCTGGATCCCCGCGGGGAGCACGCTTCGCCAGCACCTTCCGGAGCCGTCTCCCGGCGAGATGCACTGGAACTTCGGGAAACCCCTCATCGGTCGCGCGGGAGAGGTCGTCCGCCGCTTCGGGTCCGCCATCGGACCGGAGAACCCGATCCCGGTGCAAGCCATCGAAACGGCATTGGCCGCGAGCGCGTAGTCTCGCCCGCCGCGGCCGCCTCACGTGAAACTGTTTCGGTCTCCGGCTCGTGTCTTGGGTTGCGCGGACTTCCGCGCGCAACCCAGAAGGAGAGACAGGCATGAAGGCCAAGATCGTCGTGGCCGCGGCTTTGGCGGCAGCGTTCGCGCTGCCGCTTTCGTCCGCGGCGGCGACATTCAACTACTTCGCCAAGCTCGACCCGCTGAATGGCTCAGGCGTATCGGGGAGGGCGAATCTCTCGCTCAACACCGATACGAACAAGCTGGCGGTCCACGTCCTGGCTTCTGGACTCGTGCCCAACCAGCTGCACATCCAGCACATCCACGGTCCGCTGGGTCCAGACGGCAAACCGTCGCAGGCGGTCACGCCCACCTTTGCGGGTGGTGCGGACACCGACGGGGACGGGGTCATCGAGCTCGCGGAGGCGGCGCCTTTCTACGGCCCGATCCTCCTCTCGCTCACCGATGACACCAAGACCGGCTTCGACGGGTTCCCGACGGCGCCGAACGGAAAGATCAACTTCAAGTACACCTATGATCTTTCCAAGACTTCGGCGTTCGGCAGCAACGATGCGACTGCCGAGCCCAACGACACCTTCTCGGCCGTGGACCTTCTGCCTCTAAGTCTGCGCGAGATCGTGATCCATGGCGGCAACCTCGCCGCCGGCCAGGGCTTCGGCCTCGGGGAAGCGGACGGCACAGCCGGCTACAAGACGGTGCTGCCGGTGGCGGTCGGGCAGATCGCCCCCGTTCCGCTCCCGGCCAGCGCGTGGATGCTGTGCCTCGCCGTCGGCGGGCTCGGCATTGCCGGAATGCGCCGACGCGGCCCGGCGCGGCTGAGCGGAGTCGCCTGAACCAAGCGAGGCGGCGCGGAAACCGCGCCGTCTCGACCTTACCTTGCCAGCCAAGCCCGTCCGCTGGCCCCGCAGGATCAGCGGCCGGTCAGTGCACCGCGCTCGGCCGCTTCGCCGCCGGCTGCGCTCCCACGACGAGCGCCCCGTCGGAAACCGTAACCGGCACCTCGGCGCCGTCGAGGACCTCTCCCGCCAAAAGCTTCTGCGCCAGCTGGTCCTGCAGCTCCTTCTGGATCACCCGCTTCAGCGGCCGTGCCCCATAGACCGGATCGTAGCCGCGGTTGGCGAGCCAGGTGCGCGCGTCCTCGCTCACCTCGAGCGTGATGTCGCGCGACGCCAGCCGCTTCTGGAGCAGCCCGAGCTGGATGGCGACGATGCCGTCCATGTTCTTCCGGGTCAGCCGGTCGAAAACCACGATCTCGTCGAGCCGGTTGAGAAACTCCGGCCGGAAGTGCGCCCGGACCGCCGCCATCACCTGATCGCGCGCGGCCTCCGCGTTCGCGCCCTCCGGCAGCTGCGACAGCGCCTGCGAGCCGAGGTTCGAGGTCAGGATGATCAGCGTGTTCTTGAAGTCGACCACGTTCCCCTGCCCGTCGGTCAGCCGCCCGTCGTCGAGCACCTGCAGCAGCACGTTGAAGACGTCCGGATGCGCCTTCTCGACCTCGTCGAACAGCAGCACCTGGTAGGGCCGCCGCCGAACCGCCTCGGTCAGCACGCCCCCCTCGTCGTAGCCGACGTAGCCCGGCGGCGCGCCGATCAGCCGCGCGACCGAGTGCTTCTCCATGAACTCCGACATGTCGATCCTGACCATCGCCTGGTCGTCGTCGAACAGGAACGACGCCAGCGCCTTGGTCAGCTCGGTCTTGCCGACACCGGTCGGCCCGAGGAACAGGAACGACCCCAGCGGCCGGTTCGGGTCGTTCAGCCCCGCCCGCGCCCGGCGCACCGCGTTCGCGACCGCGGTCACCGCCTCCTTCTGGCCGATGACTCGCCGCCCGAGCTCCTCCTCCATGCGCAGGAGCTTGTCGCGCTCGCCTTCGAGCTGCTTCGACACCGGGATTCCGGTCCAGCGCTCGACGACCTCGGCGATCTGCTCGGGCGTCACCGCCTCCTCGACCATGGCGGTGCCGCCGACGGCCTCGGCCTCGCCGAGCCGCTTCTCGAGGTCGGGCAGCACGCCGTACTTGAGTTCGCCCGCCCGCGCGAAGTTGCCCTGCCGGGTGGCGTTCTCCAGCTCGATCTTCGCCTGGTCGATCTGCTCCTTGAGCTCGGTCGCGCCCTTCAGCTTGTCGCGTTCGGCCTGCCAGCGCGCGGTCATCTCGATCGAGCGGTCCTTCAGCCCCGACAGCTCCTTCACCAGCTTCGCCAGCCGGTCCTGCGACGCCGCGTCCGTCTCAGTCTTCAGCGCCTCGGCCTCGATCTCCTTCTGCAGGATGTCGCGGTCGAGCGCGTCGAGCTCCTCAGGCTTGGAATCCACCTCCATCCGCAGCCGCGATGCCGCCTCGTCCATCAGATCAATCGCCTTGTCCGGCAAAAACCGGTCGCTGATGTAGCGGTGCGACAGCGTCGCCGCCGCCACCAGCGCAGAGTCGGTGATCCGCACCCCATGGTGCATCTCGTACTTTTCCTTGATGCCTCGAAGAATCGAGATCGTATCCTCGACGCTCGGCTCGCCGACGAAGACCGGCTGGAACCGCCGCGCCAGGGCTGCATCCTTCTCGATGTGCTTGCGGTACTCGTCGAGCGTCGTCGCGCCCACGCAGTGCAGCTCGCCCCGCGCCAGCGCCGGCTTCAGCATGTTGGAGGCGTCCATCGCCCCCTCGGCCTTGCCCGCGCCGACCAGCGTGTGCATCTCGTCGATGAAGAGGATGATCTCGCCCGCCGCTGCCGTAACCTCGGTCAGGACGGCCTTCAGCCGCTCCTCGAACTCCCCGCGATACTTCGCGCCCGCGATCAGCGAGCCCATGTCGAGCGCCAAGAGCTTCTTGTCCTGGATCAACTCCGGCACGTCGCCGTTGACGATGCGCAAGGCCAGCCCCTCGGCGATCGCCGTCTTGCCGACGCCGGGCTCGCCGATCAGCACCGGGTTGTTCTTGGTGCGCCGGGAGAGCACCTGCATGGTGCGCCGGATCTCCTCGTCGCGGCCGATGATCGGGTCGATCTTGCCGTCGCGCGCCGCCTCGGTCAGGTCGCGCGCGTATTTCTTCAGCGCGTCGTAGCCCTGCTCCGCGCTCGCGGTATCTGCGGTCCGTCCCTTGCGCACCTCGTTGATCGCCGCATTCAGCGCCTGCGCGGTCACGCCGGCCGCCTTCAGCACGTCCGCGGCCCCCGACTTCGTCATCGCGAGCGCGGTCAACAGCCGCTCGACAGTCACGAAGCTGTCGCCCGCCGCCTTGGCGAGCTTCTCCGCCTCGGCAAGCACCTTGGCCGTCGCATTGTCCATGTAGAGCTGGTCGCCGCCCCCCTCAACTCGCGGCACCTTCGCGAGCAGTGCGTCCACTTCGGCGAGCGCCAGCGACGGGTCGCCGCCCGCGGCGCGGATCAGGTTCTGCGCCAGCCCCTGGTCGTCGTCGAGCAACGCCTTCAGCAGGTGCTCGGGCAGGAAGCGCTGGTTGTTCTCGCGGAGCGCGATCGTCTGCCCCGCCTGCACGAAGCCCCTCGCCCGCTCGGAGAACTTCTCGTAGTTCATCTCTCTCTCCCTCTTCGGCACCCCCCGCCCGATGCCCGCATCGCGGCGCTATCGCGGAGGATCACGCCGGTGAAATGTAGGTGGCAGCCTCGTGGTTGCAAGATTGCAACACCTTTCAACGTAGCACTTTTCTACGGCCAGGGCGCTCCATGATGCCGCACGTGGCTCGCAGCAAACGGACGAGACCCCAAACGCTCGCCCTTGTCCAGTGGCGCCAGCAACAAAGACGCCTGCAACGCCTCGAGCCGTTCGTCTAGCGCTTTGAGCCGTGCTCTGCCCGCTTCGGCAAGTGTCACCCCGTTGCGGCGGCGGTTCAGGATCGATCGCGCCGGTTAGCCTCCGAGACCGCGGCCCTTCGCTGTCGCGCTGACCGCCGAATGCAGGATTTTCCGACACGCGGGCGATTCGCTCTGTCATAACTTCCTTAACGCGCAACAGGGGCCATGGAACGACCGGACGATGGACAAACCGCGGGGCGAGTGGACTGGTTTCGCGGCCTGCGCCGGTCGGTCGATTGCGCTGGCGACCGTCGCGCACACCGGAGGCCGCTCGGTATGACGCCGGTCGAGCGCGCGGCCTCGCTGCCGATCTGGAGCGGGCCGGTCACGCCGGAGCCGCTTGCCGGCGGCATCACCAATCTCAACTTCACCGTCCGCGACGCTGGTCGGCGATACCTGGTGCGCATCGGTGGCGACATTCCCGAGCACATGATCCTGCGCCGCTTCGAGCGGGCCGCGGCGGAGGCAGCGCATGCGGCCGGCTTGTCGCCGGCCGTCCGCCACGCCGGCGAAGGGGTGCTGGTGGTGGACTTCATCGAAGGGCGCACCCTAACGGCCGACGATGTCCGTTCTCCCGCCAACCTCGAACGGCTGGTGGCGCTGATCCGCCGCTGCCACACGCAGATCCCGCGGCACTACCGCGGTCCGGCGCTGATCTTCTGGGTCTTCCAGGTCATTCGCGACTATGCCCACACTCTCGCCGAGGGCGGATTCCCGCACGGTCTTGCCCCGCTCCTGGCGGCCGCCGGGGCGCTCGAACGGGCTGCCGGTCCGGTACAGATCGTCTTCGGCCACAACGACCTCCTGCCCGGCAACCTGATCGACGATGGCAGCCGGCTGTGGCTCGTCGACTGGGAGTACGCCGGCTTCAACACGCCGCTTTTCGACCTGGGCGGGCTGGCCTCCAACGCCGGGATGAGCGCTCCCGAGCGCGAGGCGCTCCTCGCGACCTATTTCCGCCGGACGCCCGATCGCGCGCTCCTGCGCGAGGCTGCGGCGATGACCGCGGCCTCGCTGCTGCGGGAGACCATGTGGAGCCTGGTCTCCGAACGGCACTCGACGCTCGATTTCGACTATCCCGCCTATACCGCGGCGAACCGCGCGCGCTTCGAGGCCGCGTTCGCCGACTTTCAGGAGATGGCATGACCCTGCCCGCTTCTGCCCGCGTCATCGTCGTCGGCGGCGGGATCGTCGGGTGTTCCACCGCCTATCACCTCGGCGCGATGGGCGAAGACGAGGTGCTGCTCCTCGAGCGGAACAAGCTCTCCTCGGGGTCCACCTGGCATGCGGCCGGTCTCGTGGGACAGCTTCGCACCAGCGCCAACATCACCCAGCTCCTCGGCTATTCCGTCGCCCTCTACGACCGCCTGGAAGCGGAGACGGGCCTTGCCACCGGCTGGAAGATGAACGGAGGCCTCCGGCTCGCCTGCACCGCGGATCGCTGGATCGAGGTGCGGCGGCAGGCGACCACCGCGCGCTCGTTTGGCCTCGAGATGCAGTTGCTCACCCCGAAGGAGGCGCAGGATCTCTGGCCGATCATGCAGGTGGACGACGTGATCGGCGCGGCCTTCCTGCCGACCGACGGCCAGGCCTCGCCGTCGGATCTGGTGCAGTCGCTCGCCCGTGGCGCCCGCGGGCAGAAGGTGCAGATCCGCGAGGACGTGAGCGTCACGGCGATCCGCGTCGCAAACGGTCGCGTGACCGGCGTCGAGACCGACCAGGGTGCCGTCGCCTGCGAGAAGGTCGTCCTGTGCGCCGGACAATGGACGCGCCAGCTCGCGGCGCGGGCCGGGGTCAACGTGCCGCTGGTCAGCGTTCAGCACCAGTATCTGATCACCGAAAAGATCCCCGGCATCCCGTCCGGCCTGCCGACGCTGCGCGACCCCGACCGCCTCACCTACTACAAGGAGGAGGTGGGCGGGCTGGTGATGGGCGGCTACGAGCCCAACCCGAAGCCCTGGGCCGAGACGGGCGTTCCCGAGGACTTCGCCTTCCAGCTGCTCGAGAACGACTGGGATCATTTCGAGCCGATCATGGAGCTCGCGCTTGGCCGGGTCCCCGCGCTGCAGCACACGGGGATCAAGCAGTTCATCAACGGTCCCGAGAGCTTCACGCCCGACGGCAACTTCATCCTCGGAGAGGCCCCCGAGGTGCGGAACCTCTTCGTCGGAGCCGGATTCAACGCCTTCGGCATCGCCGCGGGCGGCGGCGCCGGGATGGCGCTGGCGGAGTGGGTCGCGCGCGGCGAGCCGCCCTATGACCTCTGGCCGGTCGACATCCGCCGGTTCGGTCGCAACCACCGCTCGACCCCGTGGGTCCGCAGCCGCACGCTGGAGGCCTACGGCAAGCACTACACGATCGCCTGGCCCGGCGAGGAGCATGCGAGCGGGCGCCCGCTGCGGCGATCGCCGCTTTATGAACGGCTCGCCACCAGGCGTGCGGTCTTCGGCGAGAAGCTCGGCTGGGAGCGGCCGAACTGGTTTGCGGGCCCCTGGGAGGAGGCGCGCGACATCTACTCGATGGGGCGTCCCAACTGGTTCGAGGCCGTCGGTCGCGAGCATCGGGCCTGCCGCGAGCGGGCGGCGCTCTTCGACCAGACCTCGTTTGCCAAGTTCATGCTGACCGGCCGCGACGCCGAAGCGGCGCTGAGCTGGATCTGCGCCGGCGACATCACGCGCGCGCCCGGAACGCTGACCTATACGCAGATGCTGAATGCGCGGGGCGGCATCGAGTGCGACCTCACCGTCGCGCGCCTTGCCGAAGACGCTTACTACATCGTGACCGGCACCGGCTTCGCCACGCATGACTTCGCCTGGATCAGGCGCAACATCCCCGAGGGGCTCGACGCGCGGCTGGCGGACGTGACCTCGCAGTATGCCGTCCTCTCGCTGATGGGCCCGTCAGCCCGTGTCATCCTGGCGCCGCTGACCGATGGCGACGTCTCCGGCGAGGCCTTCCCGTTCGGGCGGGTGCGCCGCCTGTCGGTCGCGGGCGCACCGGTCATCGCCTTGCGCGTCACCTATGTCGGCGAGCTCGGCTGGGAGTTGCACGTGCCGGTGGAGTTCACCGCCACGCTCTATGACGCGATCATGGCGCAAGGCACTCCGTCGGGCCTCGTCGACGCGGGATACCGGGCGATCGAATCGCTTCGACTGGAGAAGGGCTACCGGGCCTGGGGCGGCGAGATCGGGCCCGACCACTCGCCACTGATGGCCGGGCTCGGCTTCGCGACCAAGCTTCGCACCGACGTGCCCTTCCTCGGACGCGCGGCGCTCGAAGCCCAGTCGAAGGGAAAGCTCCCGCGGACCCTCGCGGGCTTCATGGTCGCCGATCCCGAAGTCACCCTGCTCGGCCGGGAAACCATCTACCGCAACGGCCGACGCGCCGGATGGCTCGCCACCGCGGGCTGGGGCTATACCGTCGCCGCCAACCTCGGCTACGGCTATATTCGCGATCCGGACAACGGCGTCGCGCCGGAAGATCTGCTCGCAGACAGCTACGAGTTGGAAGTCGCGACCGAGCGGATACCGGCGCAGTTGTTCCTCAAGCCGCCGTACGACGAGAAAGGGACGCGGATCCGGGCCTGAGGCCCGCAATACCAGCTGGCAAGCAGGTCAAGCGGCTTCTTGCAGCGCAGCGCCTGCGAGCGGGAGCAGGTACGTCGAAGCGGGGCAGGATACCAACTGTAGCGAACTACTTCGCTTCCGGTAGCAGGATGACCGAAAACTCGCGCCATTCGTGTGGCAGCAAGGGTGGAGGCCAACGCAAAACCTGCTCGACATCTCCATTCAGACCGCGGACGCCACCGGCTGCCCGCGAGCATCGCAAGGACGCCCTTGCGCGCGTCGGTCATTGCCGCCCGCCCATGCCCCGGCCGGTTGCCATTGCGCCGAGCTTGCGGGACACTCCCTCCGCCGGCAAGGGGAGACCGCGGTGGAAGAGACGACCGAAGGCGGATGCGACTGCCGCGCCCTGCGCTACCGGATGCACGGGCGACCGCTCTTCGTCCACTGCTGCCACTGCCGCTGGTGCCAGCGCGAGACCGGCTCGGCCTTCGTGCTGAACGCGCTGATCGAGACCGACCGGGTCGAGGTGCTTGCCGGCACCCCGGACGTCGTGCTGACCCCAAGCGCCAGCGGCAAGGGCCAGCGCATCGCCCGCTGCCCGGTCTGCCGCATCGCGCTCTGGAGCCACTACGCGGGCGGCGGCGAGCGCTTCCGCTTCGTCCGCGTCGGCACCCTCGACGACCCCGACCGCTTTCCGCCGGATATCCACATCTTCACCGCCAGCAAGCAGCCCTGGGTGATCCTGCCCGAAGGCGTGCCGGCCGTGCCGGAATACTACGACCGCAAGCTCTACTGGCCCCCCGAGAGCCTCGAGCGACGCAGCGGCACTGCTCGGCCGCTGAGGCCCGCCGGGCGGCAGGTGTCCGCACCCGCCGCGTGCGGGGAATACGTGTTATGCCATTGAAATCGTTCAGTAAATTTTTTCGCCGTTTACCGCATCTTAACACTGTCCGCAGGGCCAGCGGGTCTCGGAGCGGCGGTGCGCTCCGGCCCTAGGCCGCCAGCGCCCGCGCGAGCGTCCGCGTCACCGGCAGGCTCCAGGCGAGCTCGGTGTTGGTATGGTGCCAGGCATACGGCACCTTCACGTCGGTGCGGATGTTCTGCCGCGAGTTGAGCTCGCCGAAGCCGTCGAGCGCGCCCATCACGTCGATCACCCGGGTGAAGGCGCGCGGCATCAGGATGCGGGCGCTGACGGTGACGATCCGGGCGGCGTCGGCGACCGCCTGCAGCCGGTCGCCGTCGGCGGCGCCGAGCTCGAACAGCGCCTCGGAGATCACGAGGTTGCCCTTGGAGTGGCCGACCATCAGCTCGAAGTCGCCATGGGTGAGCAGCGCCACCAGCGTGCGGACGTCGAGGCTCCTGCGCACGGCGTCGAAGGCGCCGTCGGTCGGCAGGCCGTCCTCGATCCGCGGGCCACTCGGGCGCAGCCAGGTGTCGAGCGGCTCGAAGAGGTCGCGGATCGCGTTGAGCTGGCCGAAGAGGAAGAAGCCGCCCAGCGCCTCGGTGAGGAGATCCGCCAGGCCATAGCCCGAGACCACCGCCAGCACCGGCTTGCCGGTCGCGTCCGCGACGTTGCGGGCGAAGGCCGCCGCGCCGAGCGCCGAGCTTCCGACCCCTGCCACCGCGAGCGTGGTGATGTGCTTCGGCCCGGTGCGCGCGAAGCTCTCCTGGTCCGGCCAGCGGTCCAGGAAGGGCGCGCTCGACGGCCCGACCGCGAGGATCGCGCCCTCCGCGGCATAGCCGGGCGCGAGCATCTTCGCTTCCTCCGGCAGCAGCACCTTCAGGTCGTAGAACAGGAAGTCGAGGACGGCGTTGCGCTCGCGGAAGCCCTCGAGCGCGATCTCGCGCGGCGGGCTCGGGGCGACGACCTGGCGGGGCAGCGAGAAGGCGCGGGTGGCCTGCGCGGCGCGCAGGGTTGCAATCGCGGTCATGGGGTCTCCCGGGATGAAAGGGACTTCTCGGAAATGCCCCCGGAGACTACGCGATTTCCGCCGGTTTCGCTACCGCGATCCTGCCGCAGGCGCGAAACGCCCGCGGCAGGCGCGTTCCTCAGGCCGCCCGGGACTGCGCCTTGCCTTCCCGGTCGAGCGCCGCGAAGTCGTCGTCGGAGAGCTCGATCCCGGCGGCCGCCACGTTCTCCTCGAGGTGGCTGACCTTCGAGGTGCCGGGGATCGGCAGGATCACCGGGCTCGCCTTCAGCATCCAGGCGAGCGCGATCTGTCCCGGCGCCGCCCGATGCCGCTGCGCGATGTCGTTGAGGAGCGAGCCGGGCCTGGCCAGCGCCCCGCCCGAGAGCGGTGCCCAGGGCATGAAGCCGATCCCCTCCGCCTCGCAGAAGCGCGAGCACGTCGGCGCTCGTGCGGTCGGTGAGATTGTAGCGGTTCTGCACCGTCGCGACCGGGAAGACCGCCCGCGCCGCCTCGATCTCCTCGACCGAGACCTGGCTCAGGCCGGCATAGCGGATGACGCCGCGGTCGAGGAGCTGGCGGATCGCCGCGAACTGCTCGTCGCGCGGAACCTTGGAGTCGATGCGGTGCAGTTGCCAGAGGTCGATCCGCTCGACGCCGAGCTTCTCGCGGCTCTTCTCCGCCTCGGCGATCAGGTGGTCCGGGTCGCCCTTCTGGGTCCAGACGTCCGGGCCGCTGCGGGTGAGGCCGGCCTTGGTGGCGATGACGAGGCCGTCCGGGTAAGGGTGCAGTGCCTCGCGGATCAGCTTCTCCGAGACGTCGGGGCCGTAGGAGTTCGCGGTATCGATGAAGTCGACACCGAGCTCGGGAAGCCGCCGCAGCGTGCGGATCGCCTCGTCGTGGTCGGCGGGCGGGCCCCAGATGCCCTGCCGGTGACGCGCATGGCGCCGAATCCGAGACGGGTGACCGGCGTCTCGCCGGCGATACGAAAGATTCCCGATGGTGCCGCACTGATTTCGGCCATGCCTCTAGTCCTCGCTTTTGAGCTGATGCCCCCCGAGCTAGGGCGAAACGCCGCCGCGGCCACTGTGACCGGCGTGGTTCAGCCGAGGCCGACGCCGTCGGCGCGGGCGATCTCGCCGGAGAGGGCGTGAACCTCGCCCTGGAGCCGGATGAACTCGGCGTAAGAGAGGCCACCGTAGGGGAGCGCTTCCCGGTCCGCCTCGCCCCGGATCGCCCGGTCCTCCCCGAGGAGCGACACGTACTCGGCCCGGTCGACGCGTCCGACGGCGCGGTCGTGCGCGAGCCGGTCGCTGTCGCTGGAAAGCTCCTGCCGGACGGTCGCGACCCGCGCCCCGACGTACCCGGCCCGCCACGGCTCGTAGCGGGGCCCCCAGATTCGGTACCAGGCCGGGCGCGGGGCCCACTCGCCGTACCAGTCAGCGGGGGGCGCGGGGTAGAAGTACGGTCCCGGCGCGGGTCCCCAGCGGTGCCCGCTGCTCCAGTCGACGACCACGCCGGAAGCGGCCGCCGCGGGCGCCGCGCCGGCCGCGATCGAGGCGGCTGCGAGCGCGGCAGCCAGGCCTGCAGTGACGATGAGAGAGCGCATCTTGCACCTCCTGTCCGCCCCGCCTCGGGGCGGACCGAACGCCGGAATGTCCCGGCGCAATGGAGGTAGTCGCTCGCCGCGCCGGCGCAATCAGCGTGCGACGATCCGTCCGAGGCGCCTCACGGGCGCGGGAGCGATCGGCCGCGTCGCCGCCGGCCGGCGCGCGAGCCAGGCCGCGGCGAGCGCGCCCGCGAGAAGCGGCGCCGTCGCCGGCAGCGGAACCGGCGTCGTGCCGCGCGGCGTGAACCGGACGGTCGAAAGCGTCGCGGGCGTCCCCACGAAGCCCGGGTCGGTGCAGAGCATGTCGGTGCAGACGCCGCTCGCCGACAGCGCGCTGCCGCCCGGGTAGGTCGAGAACAGCAGCCCGTTCGTCCGGAGTCCGTCCGCGCCCGAGGCGATGAAGGCGACGTCCTCGAGCGTGCCGGTATCGGCGCCCCAGGTCGCGCTGAAGTTCCAGGCCGGGGACTCCGGCTTGAAGATGCCGGTCGGGCCTTCGCCGATCAGGATGCCGAAGTTGACGACGTCGGCCCGCCCCACGGCGCCGGAGGGCGCGAAGCCGTCGCTCGACAGGACCAGGATCCCGCCGATCAGCTCGCCCGGGTCGAACCCGGCGGCGGCGCAGCCCGCCGCGCAGCTCGAGCCGATGTTGAACGATGCCGTGGCGCTCCATGCGGCAGGGGCCGCGAGCAGGAGCGCTGCCACCGCCGAGACAAAGGACAACCGCCGCCGCATCCGCCCCTCCGTGCAATCCGCGCGGAGGAGGATACCGAAGCGGCCGCGGACTGTCACCGGAAACGCCGCGGTCAGGGACCGGCGGCGACCGCTTTTGCGTCGACGCGACACTTGGAGGCTGGCCGGTCGACGGTCGGCCTCGGGGGCCGGTGCCTCGGCGGGGAAATCCGCCAGAATCGCCCGAGACCACCGCCGGCCTCGCTGCTTCGCCGCCAGGGGCGAAAGGCAGGTAGCTCAGGAACAGTCGGAGGCGAGCGACCTGGTTGCGCGCCGCCGTTCGCGCTGGAGCCACGCCGCGGCGGCGAGGACGAGAGACCCGGCCGCGGCCAGCAGCCCCGTCGGCGGCAGCGGCACGGGCGCGACCGCGGCATCGTACTCGACCGCACTGAGGCGGGCCGCGCCGGGCGTCCCGGAGAAGGACGTACCGGCGCAGCGGAAGTCGTCGCAGATGCCCGATATCGACGCCAGATTGGTCCCGCCGCCGATCGAAAGGAACGGCCCCGGCAAAGCCAGCCCGGCCGCGCCGGACGCGACGAAGGACACGTTCTCGATCGAGGTCGTATCGGCACCCCAGGTCGCCGTGAAGCCGTACCCCGCCGCGTCGGACTTGGTTATGGCGATCGAGGTCCCGCCGAAGGCGACCCCGAAGTCGACCAGCGCGACCGGCGCGGAGGGCTCGAACAAGTCGGTCGAGACTTCGAAGGTCCCGCTGACCACGCTGTCGGTCGCCATGCCGGCGGCCGCGCAGTCGACCAGGCAGGCCGCCGAGAACGGGATCGTCGTCGTCGCGCCCCAGCCGGCCGGAGCCGCGAGCACGAGTAAGGCCCCGCCGAGGATGAACCTAAAATGCCGCCGCCGCATCTCACCTCCCGCGCATGTCTGCTCGGGAGGATATCGGCGCGGCGGCGCAATGCCAGCCAAAAAGGCCGGCGCGTCACATCCGCGAAGCGACGTCCTCCCAGTTCACCAGCTTGTCGAGGAAGTTGGTGAGGTAGGCCGGGCGCTTGTTGCGGAAGTCGATGTAGTAGGAGTGCTCCCAGACGTCGCAGCCGAGGAGGGCGGTCTGGCCGAAGCAGAGCGGGTTCACGCCGTTCTCGGTCTTGGTGACCTTGAGCGAGCCGTCGGCGTCCTTCACCAGCCAGGCCCAGCCGGAGCCGAACTGGCCGGCGCCGGCGGCGGCGAAGGCCTCCTTGAACTTGTCGACCGAGCCGAAGGCGTCGGTGATCGCCTTCTCGAGCGCGGAGGGCATCGCGACCGGCTTCGGCGTCATCATTGCCAGAACTGGCTGTGGTTCCAGTGCTGGGAGGCGTTGTTGAAGATGCCGTTCTGCGCCACGGCGCCCTTCTGGTAGGTGCCCTTGACGATCTCCTCGACGCTCTTGTTCTCCCACTCGGTGCCGGCGATCGCCTTGTTGCCGTTGTCGACGTAGGCCTTGTGGTGGATGTCGTGGTGGAACTCGAGCGTCTCCTTCGACATGCCGGACGCGGCCAGCGCGTCATGGGCGTACGGAAGGTCGGGAAGTTCGAAGGCCATTTGCGTCTCCTCGCTGCTTGGGTTGCCCGAAGGCCACCCCGATCTCGTTATAGCCGCCAGGGGCGGGCGGGAAAGGCTCAGACCGGCATCAGCGCCGCCGCCACCCGCCGCCCTTCGGCCAGAAGCACATTGTAGGTCCGGCAGGCCGACGGCGTCGCCATCAGCTCCGCACCCGGGCCGGCAGCCTCGAGCGCGGCACGCGCCGGGCCGAATCCGTCCGGCATCGCCAGGGCCGAGCCGGTTCCCACCAGCAGAACGTCGAAGTCCGCCGCACGTTCCACGAAGGGCGCGAGATCGGGCAGCCCGGCCCAGTCCACCACGCCCTCGGGCAGGAGCGCCAGCGGCCCGAGGTGGACGGCGCCGGCCACCCGGAAGCCGCCGGGCCCGTAGCCGTCGATCGGCAGCCGTCCCTCGAAGTCGATCTCGGTGGTGCGCACCGCTCAGGCCCGCGCACGGCGGCCGGGCTTGCTCTCCGCCTTCTGCGTCCAGTCGCGCTTGACGCCGAAGTAGAGCACCACCGCGCTCGCGACGTAGATCGAGGAATAGGTGCCGGAGATCACGCCGAAGATCACCGCGAAGGCGAAGCCCGACACCACCGGCCCGCCGAAGAAGAAGATCGCGAAGAGCGCGATCAGCGTCGTCAGCGAGGTCATCACCGTGCGGCTCAGCGTCTCGTTGAGCGCGAGGTTCATCACGTCGCGCAGCGGCAGCTTCTTGTACTTGCGCAGGACCTCGCGCACCCGGTCGAAGACGACCACGGTGTCGTTGATCGAATAGCCCAGGACGGTGAGGATCGCGGCGATGATCGTGAGGTTGAACTCGAGCTGCAGGATCGAGAAGATGCCCGCAGTCACGATCGCGTCGTGCACCAGCGAGGCGACGGCGCCAAGGGCGAACTGCCATTCGAAGCGCAGCCAGACGTAGAAGCCGATCCCGACGAAGGAAAGGATCACCGCCAGCACGCCGCCGCGCACGAGTTCGCCCGAGACCTTGGCTCCGACGCTGTCGACCTGCAGGAACTCGATGCCCGGAAAGGCCTTTTCCAGCGCGCCGCGGACCTGGGTGATCACCGCCGCCTGGCTGTCGGGATCATCGCCGGCGATGCCGAGGCGGAGGAGCATCATGTGCCGTCCCTGCCCGCTGTCGTCGGAGATCTCGGTGGCACCCACCTCGCCGAAGTTGAGCCCGTTCAGCAGCGTTCGGAACTCGCCCACCGGCACCGCATCGTGGGTGGCGACCATCATGATCGTGCCGCCGCGGAAGTCGATGCCGTAGTTGAAGCCGCGCACGACGAACGAGCCGATCGAGACGGCGATGCCGATCAGCGAGACCGCCAGCCAGAACCGCATCGTCTTGAAGAAGTCGATGTGGGTGACGTCGGGAACCAACCGGAAGCGGAATGCCATGCCCTTCGTCCCCCTAAACCGTGACCGTCTTGGGACGGCGCCAGTCGTACCAGTAGATCATGATCAGCTGCGTCACGTTCACGGCAGTGAAGATCGTCGCGGCGATGCCGAAGCCGAGCGTCACCGCGAAGCCGCGCACCGAGCCGGAGCCGACGAAGTAGAGGATAACCGCCACGATCAGCGTGGTGATGTTGGCGTCGATGATCGAGCTCATCGCCTTCTCGAAGCCGAGGTCCATCGCCCGCGCAGGGCCGCGGGCCGTCTTCAGCTCCTCGCGGATGCGCTCGAAGATCAGCACGTTCGAGTCGACGCCGACGCCGATCGTCAGCACGATTCCGGCGATGCCGGGCATGGTAAGGGTCGCGCCGACCAGCGTCATCAGGGCGAGGATCAGCGTGAGGTTGATCACCAGGGCCAGGACGGCGAACCAGCCGAAGAGACCGTAGCTCGCCACCATGAAGGCGGCGACCGCGGCGAAGGCGACCACGGCCGAGATGGCGCCGGCGTTGATCGAGTCCTGGCCGAGCTCCGGCCCGATCGTGCGCTGCTCGAGCACCTTGATCTCGGCCGGCAGCGCGCCCGCCCGCAGGAGGATCGCCAGACGCGAGGACTCGTCGGGGGTGAAGTTGCCGGTGATGATCCCCGAGCCGCCGGCGATATGCGCCTGGATCACCGGCGCCGAGATCACCTGGTTGTCGAGCACGATCGCGAAGGGCTTGCCGATGTTGGCCGCGGTGTATTCGCCGAAGGCAGCGCCCCCGGTGGGGTTGAAGCGGAAGGTGACCGCCGGCCGGCCGTTCTGGTCGAACGAGGGCTGGCTGTCGACGAGCTGCTCGCCTGTGACCACCGGGCGCCGGTCGAGGACGTAGTAGACGCCGGGCTCGTCGCTCGACGGCAGCACGATCTGGTCGAGCCCGGGCTTGACGTTGGCATCCGTCGTGCGGTTCGCCACCGGATGGAACGAGAGGCGCGCGGTCTTGCCGATGATCTGCAGCAGCTCCTCGGCGGAGCCGACGCCGGGCACCTGCACCAGGATCCGATCGGTGCCCTGGCGCTGGATCGAGGGCTCGCGGGTGCCCGCCTCGTCGACGCGGCGGCGGATGATCTCGAGGCTCTGCTGCATGGTGCGGCTGTCGAGCGCCGCCTTTTGCGGGTCGGTCAGCGTCACCACCAGCTGGTCGCCGTCGGCGGCGACGTCGAACTCGCGGCCGCTGGCGCCGGCGAGCGAGAAGACCGGCTTGGCCACGTCCTGCGCCGCCTTGACGGCGGCATCCATGCCGGCCGGGTTGCCGATGCGGATGCGAAGCTCGTCGGGGCCGCTGTCGAGGCGCCGGACCGTGCCCACCTGGTCGCGCAGCCCGCGCAGCTTGTCGCGCAGGTCGGGCCAGAGCCCCTCGAGCTGGTCGGCGTGCACGCTCGCGGTCTCGACCTGCACCAGCACGTGCGCGCCGCCGCGGAGGTCGAGGCCGAGGTTCACCAGCCGCGAGGGCAGGAACGAGGGCCAGGCGGCCATCGCCTGCTGCATCTCGGGCGTCGCCGCCGTGCCGCTCGCGACCGCCTTGCGCGCGTCGTTGGCGTGCTCGACGCGGGCGTAGAAGAGGTTGGGAAGCATGACGATCAGGCCGATGAGGCAGATGCCGATCACCAGCAGGCGCTTCCAGAACGGATAGTTGGCCATGTGTCGCTTGAATCCTCGGCGCGTTCCGCAAAGTCCGGCCCGCGCGGCGTTGTCAGCTCTCGGCGGGCTCGGTCCGGTTCATCACCTGGGTGAGGGTGGACCTCACCGCCCGCACCTTGATGTTCGGCCCGAGCTCGACCTCGACCTCGCCCTTGGTCTCGTCGACCTTGGTGACCTTGCCGATCAGCCCGCCGCCGGTGACGACCTGGTCGCCACGGCGCACGGCCTCGATCATCGCCTTGTGGTCGCGAACCTTCTTCTGCTGGGGCCGGATCATCAGCACGTACATGATGCCGAAGATCAGCAGGATCGGCACGAAGCTGATCAGCCCCCCGGCCGCCCCCGCACCGCCAGCGGCCTGCGCGAATGCAGGTGTCACGAACATATCCATTCCTTCCTGGTCCGCGGACGGCCAGTCCCAACCCGCCCCGAAAAATCGCGCGGACACTAGCCCCGGCCCCCGGGATTGGCAAGGCGAGTTGGCCGGCCACCCCGCCCGGCCTGCCGGGGCCGGGTTCTCCGGCGGTCCCGCTCGCACTGTCCGCGTGCGGACACAAGGCTAAGTATCTGATTTTAAATGCATTTCGTGTTTCTATTTTAACTGAAACTCAATAGATTCCGACACGGGGCGGTGGCCGGGAAGCAACCCGTGCCGGCCACCCAGGCCGGTCCACCGGGCGTTATTTCAGGGAGCGGTCCTTTCGAGCACGCGACACGGTGGTGGCGGCTGCTTCGGGCCCGACAGCGGACGTCCGCCTCAGGGGGCCGTCCACCCCTCTGCCCTGCGCGGGTCAGCGGTGGCCCGATGTCGGTTGCGGGCCGGCGGCGAGGGCGTTCCAGTGCGCGGCGTAGGCGACGAGGGCGGGGCGCGGGTCCGAAAGCGGGGTTTCGCCGCCCGGCGGCGCGGACGGCGGCGGGAGTGCGAGGAGCGCGGCGCCGGTGGAGGTGCCGGTCGAGGCGCCGGTGACGGCGATGACGCCGCCGGGCAGCACGGCGGCGAGCATCTCGACGTAGTGGCGGTTATTGGCGAAGGGACCCTCGACGCAGGCCGGGCCCTCGGCGCCGATCATCCGCAGGCAGACCGCGGTCATCAGCGCGAGATACCAGGAGACCGCGACCGCGCGCTCGCCGTCGGTCAGCTCCGCCTCGGGGACGGTCCAGGCGTGCGGCCGGCCCTGGAACGGGCCGGAGCCCGGTTCCAGCGCGGGCAGGAGCATGACCCCGCGCTTAAGCACCGCCGCCGCGTCGGCCGGGGTGGCGTCGGCGGCGTGGCCCTGCATCGCCCGCGCCCATTCGCGCCCGCCCATGAAGCGGCCGGACGGCACCGGGTCGCCCAGCGCGTTGACGTTGATCAGCGTGTCGCGCGCCGGGTCGAGGGCCACCGCCCGCCCGCCGATCGCCATCGAGACCACCCAGGTGCCGGTCGAGACCACGCTGAACGGTGGCTTGCGGGTGACGAGGTGCGGCAGGAGCGAGGCGTTGGAATCGTGGATGCCGCAAAGGACCGGCGTCGCGGGATCGAGGCCGGTCGCGGCGGCGACTTCGGCGGTCACCGGGCCGAGGACGTCGGCGGCGCGGCGCAGCGGCGGCATCAGCCGCTGCCAGCCCTGGCCGGTGACCAGCGCCGAGAAGCGCCGCGCCTGTGGCTCCCAGAGGTCGGTGTGGGTGCCGAGCGAGGTTGCCTCGGTCGCGCGCACCCCGCAGAGGCGGAAGGCCCAGTATTGCGGATAGGGAAGGATCGCGGCGGTCGTCGCCGCCTGCTCCGGGAAGCGGTGGAACTGCCAGAAGAGCTGCGGCCCGAGGTTGAGCCCCAGCCGCAGCCGCGGCGATCCGGTGGCGGCAAACCCGGGGCGCAGCGTGTCGTAGGCCGCGGCGGTCTCCTCCGGCCCGTCGTGCTCGTAGTCGAGCACCGGCAGCGCCAGCCCGCCGGCGGCGTCGACCAGCGCCGCGGCGGCGCCGTGGGTGGTCACCGCCACCGCGCCCACCGGGTGGCGGGCGTTGAGCCGGCGGGCGGCGTCGAGGATGAAGCGCCAGAGGCCGTCGACGTCGTAGTGCGGATAGGGCGGGCCGGGCCGCACCTCGTTCGGCATGGTGAGAACGTCGACCTCGGCGAAGCTGCCGGCCTCCACCACCGCCGCCTTGGCGTTGGTCTTGCCGATGTCGATGACGAGAACGCGCGCGGGGGCGGGCAAAGGGGCGGGCACAGGGTCGGGCACGGGATCGGGCACGGGCGCTATTCCATGTGGAAGACGGTGACGAGCGGCACCGCCACCGGCGCGTTGTCGGGGCCGGTGGCCATGATGTCGGCCATGTGGTCCCACCAGCGCCGCATCACCGGGTGGTCCGGCAGCGCCGCCATCCCGTGGTCGTCGCGCCGCCAGAGGACGCCGAAGAGGGCGCCGGTCTCGCGGTCGAGGTGGATCGAATAGTCCGAGACGCCCGCCTCGCGCAGCAGGGCGGCGAGCTCGGGCCAGATGGCGTCGTGGCGGCGGCGGTATTCCTCTTCCTGCCCCGGGTCGAGCTGCATCCGGAACGCGTACTTTTCCATTGGCGCGACCTCCCTGCCGGCGCGCGACCGAGGATGGCGGGCGCGGGCGCGCCGTCAAGGCCCGGCGGGCGGCCGGCTCCTTTGACAGCCTCCCTGCGCTGCGCCATAGGACGAAGAAGACGCGCGCGGGGAGGACCACATGCTCGACGTCAAGGCCGGCGACCGGCTCGCGAACCTCTGGGATGACGCCAAGGCGGCGGCGATGAGCGAGCCCGAGCGGCTGCTCTATCGCTCGAACCTGCTCGGGGCCGACAAGCGGATCACCAACTACGGCGGCGGCAACACCTCGGCGAAGGTGATGGAGAAGGACCCCCTGACCGGGGAGACGGTCGAGGTGCTCTGGGTCAAGGGCTCGGGCGGCGACGTCGGCACGATGAAGCTCGACGGCTTCGCGACGCTCTACATGGACAAGCTCGAGGCGCTGAAGGGGCTTTACCGCGGCCCTGCGCACGAGGACGAGATGGTGGGCTACCTGCCGCACTGCACCTTCGACCTCAACCCGCGCGCCGCCTCGATCGACACGCCGCTGCACGCCTACGTTCCGCGCCGGCATGTCGACCACATGCATGCGGACGCGATCATCGCGATCGCGGCGTCGAAGGGGTCGCAGGCGCTGACAAAGGAGCTCTTCGGCGACGAGATCGGCTGGCTGCCGTGGAAGCGGCCGGGGTTCGAGCTCGGGCTCTGGCTGGAGAAGTTCGCGCGGGAGAACCCCGAGGCCCGCGGGGCGGTGCTCGAGAGCCACGGGCTCTTCACCTGGGGCGACAGCGCGAAGGAATGCTACGAGACGACGCTCGAGATCATCAACCGGGCGATCGCCTGGCTCGCCGACCGCACCGCCGGGCGCGACGCCTTCGGCGGTGCGATGCATGCGCCGCTGCCGGCTGCCGAACGGCGGGCGGTCGCCGCGCGGCTGATGCCGGCGATCCGCGGCATGGTGTCGAAGGACGTGCGGATGCTCGGCCACTTCGACGACGGCGAGGCGGTGCTCGAGTTCGTCGGCTCGCGCGACATGCCGGCGCTGGCGGCGCTGGGGACGAGCTGCCCGGACCACTTCCTGCGCACCAAGATCCGGCCGCTGGTGGTCGACTTCGACCCGGCGAAGCCGGACGTCGAGGCGACGCTGAAGGGGCTGCCGGCGGCGGTCGAGGCCTATCGCGAGGACTACCGCGCGTACTACGAGCGTTCGAAGCACGCCGACAGCCCGCCGCTGCGCGATCCGAACGCGGTCGTCTACCTGGTGCCGGGGGTGGGCATGATCACCTTCGCCAAGGACAAGGCGACGGCGCGGATCTCGGGCGAGTTCTACGTCAACGCGATCCATGTGATGCGCGGGGCGACGGCGATCGGCGAGTACCGCGGGCTGCCGGAGCAGGAGGCCTTCGACATCGAGTACTGGCTGCTCGAGGAGGCGAAGCTGCAGCGGATGCCGAAGCCGAAGAGCCTCGCCGGGCGGATCGCCTTCATCACCGGCGGCGCGGGCGGCATCGGGGCGGCGACGGCGGAGCGCTTCCTGCGCGAGGGGGCGTGCGTCGTGCTCGCCGACATCGACGCGACGGCGCTGGCGGAGGTCTCGGCGGGGTTCGCGGCGCGGCACGGGCGTGACGTGGTGCGCAGCGTCGAGATGAACGTGACCGACGAGGCCGGGGTCGCGCGCGCCTATGCCGAGACGGCGGTGGAACTCGGCGGGGTGGACATCGTGGTCTCGAACGCCGGCATCGCGTCGTCGGCGCCGATCGAGGAGACGACGCTGGCGCTCTGGGATCGCAACATGTCGATCCTCTCGACCGGGTATTTCCTCGTGTCGCGCGAGGCGTTCCGCATGCTCAGGGCGCAGGGGATCGGCGGGGCGCTGGTGTTCGTCGCGTCGAAGAACGGGCTCGCGGCCTCGCCCAACGCCTCGGCCTACTGCACGGCGAAGGCGTCGGAGATCGATCTCGCGCGCTGCCTCGCGCTCGAAGGGGCGGAGGCGGGGATCCGGGTCAACGTGGTCAATCCCGACGCGGTGCTGCGCGGCTCGAAGATTTGGGAGGGCGAGTGGCTGGAGCAGCGCGCCGGCACCTACAAGACCGACAAGGAGGGGCTCGAGGAGATGTACCGCCAGCGCTCGCTCCTGAAGCGCTCGGTGCTGCCCGAGGACATCGCCGAGGCGGCGTATTTCCTCGCGTCGGAGGCGTCGGCGAAGTCGACCGGCAACATCATCAACGTGGACGCCGGCAACGTGCAGTCCTTCACCCGCTAGGAGCGTCGCCATGCCCGAGATCGCCACGCAGGACGTCGAGGCCGCGAACGCGGGGCTGACGCAGGGCCTCGCGCGCGAGTACGCCGCGCTGGGGGAGACGCTGCAGTCGCGCGGGATCGACATCGACGCGATCAGGAAGCGCGTCGCGGCCTTCGGGGTCGCGGTGCCGTCCTGGGGCGTCGGCGCCGGCGGGACGCGGTTCGGGCGGTTCCCGGGGCCGGGGCAGCCGCGCGACATCTTCGACAAGCTCGACGACTGCGGCGTGATCAACCGGCTGACCGGGGCGACGCCGACGGTGTCGCTGCACATCCCGTGGGACAAGGCGGATCCGCGGGCGCTGAACCAGAAGGCAGAGGAGCTCGGGCTCGGGTTCGACGCGATGAACTCGAACACCTTCTCTGACGCGCCGGATCAGCCGCTCTCCTACAAGTACGGCTCGCTCAGCCACACCGACGCGGGCGTGCGCGCGCAGGCGGTCGAGCACAACCTCGAGTGCATCGAGATCGGCAAGGCGATCGGGTCGAAGGCGCTGACGGTCTGGATCGGCGACGGGTCGAACTTCCCCGGGCAGAGCCACTTCACCCGGGCGTTCGAGCGCTACCTCGGGGCGATGCGCGAGATTTACGCGGCGCTGCCGGAGGACTGGCGCGTCTTCTCCGAGCACAAGATGTACGAGCCGGCGTTCTATTCGACGGTGGTGCAGGACTGGGGCACCAGCTACCTGATCGCGCAGGAGCTGGGGCCGAAGGCCTTCTGCCTCGTCGACCTCGGGCACCATGCGCCGAACGTCAACATCGAGATGATCGTCGCGCGCCTGATCCATTTCGGCAAGCTCGGGGGGTTTCACTTCAACGACTCCAAGTACGGCGACGACGACCTCGACGCGGGGTCGATCGATCCCTACCGGCTGTTTCTGGTGTTCAACGAGCTCGTGGACGCCGAGGAGCGGCGGGCGGCGGACTTCCAGCCGGCGCACATGCTCGACCAGAGCCACAACATCACCGATCCGATCGAGAGCCTGATGGTCAGCGCGATGGAGGTGCAGCGCGCCTATGCGCAGGCGCTGCTGGTCGACCGCACGCTGCTCGAAGGCTACCAGGATTCGAACGACGCGCTGATGGCGACGACGACGCTGAAGCAGGCGTTCCGGACCGACGTCGAGCCGATCCTCGCGCAGGCGAGGCTGGACAAGGGCGCCGCGATCGACCCGGTCGCGGCCTTCCGCCGGGCCGGCTACCGCGAGCGGGTCGCGCGCGAGCGGCCGGAGGTGGCGAGCGCCGGGGGCGGCATCGTCTGACCGCCCGCTTCGCGGCGTCGCGCTTGCCGGGCCGGCCGGGGCGGGCTACTCGTCGGCATTCGGTCGGTGGCGCTCGCGCCAAGGGGGGGACAATGAGCCAGGCCTTGCTGTTTCTTCACCTTCTGGGACTGATGATCGGCGCTGCCGGCGGGCTGAGCAGCGGGCTGATCATGCGCCGCGCGGCGACCGCCGTGCCCGAGGATGCAGCGCACGCTGCGGGGCCTCGGGCCGATGCTCGCCAACGTCTCGGCGGTCGGGCTGGCGCTGATGTGGGCGACCGGGCTCGCGATGGTCTGGAGCCGCTGGGGCGGTCCGGGCAACCTGCCGGGGCTCTTCTGGGTCAAGTTCGTCTTCGTGCTGACCCTGACCGCCGCGACGATCGCGATCCACATGAGCTACGCGCAGATCCGCGGCGGCAATCCGGCGGCGGCGGCGCGGCTGCCGAAGCTCGGGCCGATCTCGGGCATCTCGGCGGTCCTCGCCGTCCTTTTCGCCGTCTACGCCTTCTCGAGCTGACCGGAGTCCTGCCGATGGCCTTTGCCGACGTCTTCGCCCGTGCCGTTGCCATGGTCGGCGCCACCGCGATCCTCGCGCGCCGCTGGGGCAGCGAGGCGCCGCCGCAGGCCGTCGGCAAGGCGCCGACGATCCCGCCTGCCCGCTCGCAGCGGATCCCGACGCTGAAGATGCCCACCGCGCGCGGCTGGCCGCCGGGTCAGACGCCGACCGCCGCACCCGGGCTTGCGGTCAACGCCTTCGCGACCGGCCTCAAGCATCCGCGCTGGATGCTGGTGCTTCCCAACGGCGACGTGCTGGCGGCGCAGGCGCTGACCCAGGCGGGCGGAGTCCGCACGCCGTTCGACTATGCGATCTACACCACGATGCGGCGGGCGGCCGCGGTCGGCGACGGCCCGAACCGGGTGACGCTGCTCCGGGACGCCGACGGCGACGGCGTCGCCGAGTTCCGCGACATCTGGCTCGAAGGGCAGAACCAGCCGTTCGGCCTGGCGCTGGTCGGCGACACCTTCTACCTCGGCAACACCGACGGCCTCATCGCCTACCCGTTCACCCCCGGCGCCACCCGGATGACCGCCCCCGGGCGCCGGCTGGTGGAATTCAAGCCCGGCGGCCACTGGACGCGCAGCCTCCTGCCGAGCGCCGACGGCAAGCGGCTCTACGTCGGGGTGGGCTCGCTCAGCAACATCGCCGAGAGCGGCATGGCGGTCGAGGAAGGCCGCGCCGCGGTCTACGAGGTCGACCTCGAGACCGGCGCGGCGCGCATCTTCGCCTCGGGCCTGCGCAATCCGGTGGGCCTCGCCTGGGAGCCCACCACCGGCGCGCTCTGGACCGTGGTCAACGAACGCGACGGCATCGGCGACGAGACCCCGCCCGACTATCTGACCTCGCTCGCCGACGGCGGCTTTTACGGCTGGCCCTACTGCTACTGGGGCCAGACCGTCGACGACCGGGTGCCGCAGGATCCCGCGATGGTCGCGAAAGCCCTGACGCCGGACTACGCGCTCGGCGGGCACACCGCCTCGCTCGGGCTCTGCTGGCTGCCGGCCGGCACCCTGCCCGGCTTTCCGGACGGCATGGTGATCGGCCAGCACGGCTCGTGGAACCGCTCGACGCTCTCGGGCTACCGGGTGGTCTTCGTTCCCTTCGTCGACGGCCGGCCGGCCGGGCCGCCGCGCGACATCCTGACCGGCTTTCTCTCGCCCGACGAGAAGTCTTCCTACGGCCGCCCGGTGGGCGTGACCCTCGGCCCCGACGGCGCGCTCCTGGTCGCCGACGACGTCGGCGACGTGATCTGGAGGGTCACCGCCGCCTGACGTCTTCTCCGGCAAAGGGAGGGCCACCGGATGGCCTCGTTCCGTCTTCTGCCGATCCTCCTGCCGACCGTCGCGGCGCTTTGCGGCGTCGTCTTCGGGCTGGCGGCCAGGGCCGACGACTGCCCGGTGGAGATGATCGCGGTCAGGGGCGGCTGCGTGACCGAGGCGGATGCGGCCGCGCGGGTGACGGAGATCGTCGACGACGCGATCGAGGCGCGCGGGCTCAAGGCCGTGCTCGCGGGCTTCGCGATCGGCGACGCGCCGCCGGCGCTCTTTGCCGCCGGCGAGTTCGATGACCGGCGTGCCGGCGACGCCCGAGATGAATTTCCGCAACGGCTCGGTGGCGATCGCCTACCTCGGGACGCTGCTGCTGCAGCTCGTCGACGCCGGCACGCTCGACCTCGATGACACGCTCGCGACCTGGTATCCGGACTACCCCAAGGCCGATCAGGTCACGCTGCGGATGCTGATCAGCGGCACCTCGGGCTACGCCGACTACGTGACCGATCCGGGCTTCATCGCCGACTTGTACGCCGACCCGTTCCGGCACTGGGAGCCGGAGGAGCTGATCGCGATCGGCCTCGCCCGGCCGATGGTCTGCGATCCCGGCAACTGCTGGTCCTATGCCCACACCAACTTCGTCATTCTGGGCAAGGTCATCGAGAAGGCGACCGGCCGCCGGCTCGCCGACCTCCTCCGCGAGGACATCGTCGACCGGCTCGGGCTTCAGGCCACCCGCAGCGAGGTCACCGCCGCGATCCCGAGCCCGGTGCTGCATGCCTTCGACGCCGAGCGCGGCCGCTACGAGGAATCGACCTTCTGGGATCCGTCATGGACCCTGCCGCACGGGGCGATCATGACCAGCACCATCGCCGACATGCTGGCGTCCTTCGCGGCGATCGGCGAGGGAACCCTGGTCTCGCCGGCCTCGCACGCGGCGCAGGTCGCGCCGGCGACGGCGAGGTTCCCGCCATGGACCGCGACCAGGTCCTACGGGCTCGGGGTCTTCCTGATCGACGGCTGGCTGCTGCAGAACCCGTCCTTCGGCGGCTACGCGGCGACGGTCGCCTACCTGCCGTCGCGCAAGATCGCCATCGCCACGTCGGTCACGGTCGACGCCGGCAACACCGCCGGGGGCAATCTCTCGACCGACGTGCTCAGGGACATCGCGGCCTACCTCGCGCCCGAGGCGCCGCTCTGACGGCAGCGGCGCGGCGGCGGCCGGTCGCAGGATGGCCGGGGCGTCTAGTCGGCGCCTTTCGGGGCTGTCACGCCGTCGAACGAGAAGTCCATGGTGACCTGGCTCTTGCCCGCGTCGCCGCCGCCGTCGTCGAGCTCCTGCTGCGCCCGCACCATCAGGCCGCGGTCCCTGGCGATCCAGACCGTCTGCGAGGTCACGTCCGGCTGCGAGGTGTCGTCGATCGACCAGACCGTGGTCGGGGTCCCGTCGAGATCCGCGTCGGCAAGCTGCCGGCAGGTTGCGCCGTCGGCCTCGAGGTCGTCGCCGAGCGCCCCGACCCCGGACATGTCCGCCGGCACCACCTGCCAGTCGCCATCGATCTCGAAGTAGAGCTTGTCGCCGGTCGCGATCATGTCCGCGATCTCGGGCTCGCTGTCGCTCGCGGTGCCCGCGGGCCCGGCCAGCGTCACCATGTGCAGCTTGTAGGGCATCGAGGCGAGCTTCCTGGCCGCGGCGAGAGGCACGTCGCAGGTTCCCGCCCGCGCGCCGCCCGGCAGCGCCAGCGGCGCGGCCAGCGCGAAAAGAGCAAGGGAAAGGGTGCGCATCGCAGGCCTCCCGACGGCTCCGGCACCTGCCTGCATACGTCCGGCCGCGGCAGCCCGCAATGCGGCGGCAGGCGGCGGGCTACTCCGCTCCGGCCGGCGGCGTCACGTCGGTATAGGAAAAGTCGGCGGTGGTGGAGCTCTTGCCGGCATCGCCGCCGCCCACGTCCATCTCGAACTCCGCCCTGAGCATCAGCCCGCTGTCGTCGGCGATCCAGACGGTCTGCCGGGTGATGTCCTCGTCGTCCTTCTCATCGACCTGCCACACCGAGGTCGCGACCCCGTCGACCAACTCGTCGCGGAGCCTGCTGCAGCTCACGTTGCCGGCCTGCATCGCCGCGACCGCGTCGTCGCCCATGTCCTTGGGCCGCGGCACCGAATGCCAGGAGCCGTCGACCTCGATGTACATCTTGTCCGCGGTCGCCACCATGTCGCTCGCCGTCGGCTGGCCGCCGTTCGCCGCCGCGTCCGGGCCGCCGGTCGTGACCGTGTGCAGCTTGTAGGGGATGGTGTTCATCTTCAGCGCCGCCGCCAGCGGCGTGTCGCAGGCGCCTGCGAAGGCAGGCCCGCCGGCGCCGAGCGCGATCACGGCGAGGGACGGGATCAGGCGCATCGCGGGGCCTCCGATCTCTGCCTTGGCTCGCCGCGCCTTCCTGACCGCACCCTGCGGCGCGCGCAATGTGGCGAAGCGACGCGTCGGCGGCCGCCCTTTTCATTCCGCGCCGGCTGCCCTAGACCCACGCGCATGAGCATCGAACCGATCCACGTCGTCGGCGGCGGTCTCGCCGGCTCCGAGGCCGCCTGGCAGGCGGCGGAGATGGGCGTGCCCGTCGTGCTGCACGAGATGCGCCCGAGCGTGCGCACCTTCGCGCACCAGACCGACGGCCTCGCGGAGCTTGTCTGCTCGAATTCCTTCCGCTCGGACGACGACGAGCAGAATGCCGTCGGCCTGCTGCACTGGGAGATGCGTGAGGCCCGCGGCCTCGTCATCGCCGCGGCCGACCGGCACGCCGTGCCCGCCGGCAGCGCGCTCGCGATCGACCGGGTGCCGTTCTCCGAGGAGATCACCGCCCGCCTCGCGGCGCATCCGCTCGTCAGCATCGACCGCCGCGAGATCGCCGGCCTGCCGCCGGCCGACTGGTCGAGCGTCATCGTCGCCACCGGCCCGCTGACCTCGCCGGCGCTGGCCGAGGCGATCCGCGCGCTGACCGACGAGACCGCGCTCGCCTTCTTCGACGCCATCGCGCCCATCGTGCACTTCGAGACCGTCGATCTCTCCAAGGCCTGGTTCCAGTCGCGCTACGACAAGGGCGAGACCGAGGCGGAGCGCACCGCCTACCTCAACTGCCCGATGGATCGCGCGCAGTACGAGGCCTTCGTCGACGCGCTGCTCGCCGCCGACAAGACCGGGTTCAAGGACTGGGAAGCGGACACCCCCTATTTCGAGGGCTGCCTGCCGATCGAGGTGATGGCCGAGCGCGGCCGCGAGACGCTGCGCTTCGGCCCGCTGAAGCCGGTCGGCCTCACCAACCCGCACGCGCCGGACGTGAAGCCCCATGCCGTGGTGCAGCTCCGCCGCGACAACGCGCTCGGGACGCTCTACAACATCGTCGGCTTCCAGACCAAGATGAAGCACGGCGCCCAGACCGAGGTCTTCCGGATGATCCCGGGGCTGGAAAACGCCGCCTTCGCCCGCCTCGGCGGCATCCACCGCAACACCTTCCTCAACGCGCCGCGCCTGCTCGACGGCGCGATGCGCCTGCGCGCCGATCCGCGCCTGCGCTTCGCGGGCCAGGTCACCGGCGTCGAGGGTTATGTCGAGAGCGCCGCGATGGGCCTGCTCGCCGGCCGCCTCGCCGCCGCCGAGCGCCACGGGCGCCCGCTCGATCTGCCACCGCCCACGACCGCGACCGGCGCGCTGCTCGGCCACATCACCGGCGGCGCCGACGCCGCGACCTTCCAGCCGATGAACGTGAACTTCGGCCTCTTCCCGCCGCTCGATGACGCCCGCGGCGGTCGCCGCGGCCGGCGCGAGCGCTACAAGGGCTATACCGATCGGGCCAAGGCCGATTTCACCGCCTGGCTCGCACCGGTTGCCGTGCCGGCCTAAGGCCGGCACGGGCGCCGGGGCGCTAGTCCGGTTCGATCTCGTTGGCGGCGAGATAGTCGCGGTTCATCTCGATGCCGAGTCCGGGCTTGCGCGGCAGCTTCAGGCTGCCGTTCGAGTTGTCCAGCGGGGTCTCGATCATCGGGTCGTACTTGCCGAGGTTCCATTCGGAGGTCTCGAGCTTGTAGAAGTTCGGCACGGTCATCATCACCTGGGCGCCGGCCACGACGTTGATCGGCCCGGCGGCGTCATGCGGCGACACCGGCACGTAGTAGGCTTCGCAGAGCGCGGAGATCTTCTTGAGCTCGGTGATGCCGCCGGTCCAGGTGACGTCCGGCATGATGTAGTCGGCGAGCCGGTTCTCGAGGATCGCAACGAAGTCCCATTTGGTGTGGCCGCGCTCGCCCCAGGAGATCGGGGCGCTGATCTTCTCGCGCACCTGGCGCAGCGCGTTGAGGCTCTCGGGAGGAACCGGCTCCTCGAACCAGTCGATCTTGCCCGCCTCCTCGAGGGTGCGGCAGAGGCGGATCGCGGTCGGGACGTCGAAGCGGCCGTGGGCGTCGATCAGCACCTCGACGTCGGGACCCGTGGTCTCGCGGATCAGCGCGGTCAGCTCCCCCGCCTCGCGCTCGTCCTTTCGCGTCATCGATCCGTCGAGATAGCCCTCGCTCTGTTCGCGGGGGCGGCCGTCCTTGCCCTTCGCGCCCTGGTAGGGGAAGGGGTCGAACTTGAGCGCGGTGTGGCCGGAATCGACGATGGCGCGGATTTCGGCGACCACGGCCTCCTTGCTGGTGAACTTGCGCTGGTCGGGGTGGGTGTAGAGCGCGATCTCGTCGCGGACCGCCCCGCCCAGGAGCTCGTAGATCGGCTTGTCGAGCACCTTGCCGCGGATGTCCCAGAGCGCGATGTCGATGGCGCTGACGCATTCGACCGCGGCGCCGCGGCTGCCCATGTAGGTGAAGCTGCGGAAGATCTTGTGCCAGAGAAGCTCGATCTTCGCCGGGTCTTCGCCGGCGATGGCGGTGCCGATCTGTCGCAGGATGACGCAGAGCGCCCGGTTGGCGAGCTTCGTCGTGGTGGTGATCTCGCCCCAGCCGCTGACGCCCTCGTCGGTGGTCACCTCGACGAAGAGGAACTCACCCCAGTACGAGCCGCTGGATTTGATCAGCCATGGCCTCACTCCCGTGATCTTCATCTTGCTTTTTCCGTCCCTTGTTCATCGTTGGAATTGCGCGGTGTCCGCGACGCGCGGTCGATCCCCGGAGCGTGGGAACCGGGCGGCGCGAACCGGCGACAGGCGCCGCGCCGGCTTTGCCGGCGCGCGGAAGGTCGGACCCGCTCACGCCGCGGCGACGGCCTCGTCGAAGGCGGCGAGCGTCGCATCCCAGGCGAGCAGGATCGATGCGTGCCGGTTGCGGTAGCTGCGGGCCGGCTGAAGCACCTCGAGCTCGTCGAACGGCGCCGCGGGCGCCGGGCCGTCCGCCTTCAGCATCGCGGTGAGCGCGGCGTGCGCCGCGGCGATCTCGTCGCGGGTCGCGCCGACCACGTGGCGGGCGAGGATCGCCGCCGAGGCCTGGCCCAGCGCACAGGCCTTCACGTCCTGCCCGAAGGCGGCGACCCGGCCGTCGGCGATGTCGAGGTCGACGGTGACGGTCGAACCGCAGAGCGGCGAGCGGCGGCGGACGCTGACCCGCGGCCGGTCGAGACGTTCGGTCAGCGGGATGTCGGCGGCGAGCGCGAGGATCCGCTGCGAGTAGAGGTTGATCAGATCGTCGTCGCCGCTCATTCCGCGCCCTTTGCGTTTCCGGTCCCGCGACATAGATAGGCCGGAACCCCCGGCCGGAAAAGGGAGACGCCGATGCCCGCCTTCGACATCGCGAGCCTGAGGTTCGATGCGAACGGACTGATCCCGGCGATCGCCCAGGCCGAGGACGGCGAGGTGCTGATGCTCGCCTGGATGAGCGCCGCGAGCCTGGCGGAGACGCTGGCGAGCGGCGAGGTCACCTACTGGTCGCGCTCGCGCGGCGAGCTCTGGCGCAAGGGGGCGACTTCCGGGCACGTGCAGCGCCTGGTCGAGCTCCGGCTCGACTGCGACCGCGACTGCCTGCTCGTCATCGTCGCCCAGACCGGCCCGGCCTGCCATACCGGGCGGCCGAACTGCTTTTTCACCGCGGTGCGCGACGGCGAGGAAGTGATCCTCGCCGAGCCGGTCGCCTGAGGCGCCCGGCGGGGAAGCGCCGTCCTCGGGGGGCCAAGGCCCCCGCTCGGACGGCGCTGTCGGCCGCGGGCGCGGCCTTCGGGTCAGCAATCCGGCCGGCAGCGGATCGGGGCGACCGGGGTGGGGTTCGCGGCGCCCTCGGAGACCATCAGCACGCCGGGCTGCGGCACCGACGCGCGGGCGGAGCGCAGCGCACCGACCGCATCGGCGGCGGGCGCGGGCTGCGGGGTCGCGACCATCGCCGCCGGATCGACCGCGGCGGGCCACTTGTGGTGGTAGCTTGCCCGCATTCCGGGATCGGCGGGCGCGTCCTTGAACTCGGGGGCGGCGAAGACGCCGGCGCCGAACAGGCCGACGGCGGCAAGCGGCAGAATGATCCAGTTCTTCATCTCGAGCCTCGTTTGGTGGAAGTCCCCCACGGCGACCTTGCCGTCGCGGCGACCTTCGCCGATCGCCGCCCGGCAGGCTGTGACGCCGGTCACAGCCGCGCCCGGGGCCTTCAGAAGCCGAGGAGCGCCCGCACCTCCGCCGCAGACCGGCCCTCGTCGCGGAGGCTCGCGAGGGCGCGGGCGTCGTCGCGCTTGGCGAGGCGGCGGCCGGCGGCGTCGCGGATCAGCCGGTGGTGATGCCAGACCGGCGCCGGCAACCCCAGGACCGCCTGCAGCAGGCGGTGCAGCGGCGTGGCCTCGAAGAGATCCTCGCCGCGGACGACGTGGGTGATGCGCTGGTGGGCGTCGTCGACGACGACGGCGAGGTGGTAGGCGGCTGCGGCGATGTCCCTGCGGGCGAGGACGACGTCGCCGATGCGTTCGGCGAGCATCGCGGGGTCGAGCGCGTGCGACCCGGCGTGGGCGGGGCCGGTTTCCTCGAAGGCGAGGCTGCCGGCGTCGACGCGGGCGAGCGCGCGGGCGAGGTCGAGGCGGATGGCGTCGCCGGGGCGTCGCGTGGTCATGGCGCGGCCGCGGCAGGTGCCGGGATAGACCGTGCCGTCGGGGGAGAGGTGGGGCGCGCCCTCCTGCGGGGCGGAGAGGGCGGCGCGGATGTCGGCGCGGGTGCAGCTGCAGGGATAGGTGAGGCCGAGGGCGGTCAGGCGGTCGAGGGCGGCGGCGTAGCGCGGCAGGTGCTCGGACTGGCGCAGCGGCGGCTCGGGCCAGGCGAGCCCGAGCCATGCGAGGTCGTCGGCGATCGCGGCCTCGAAGGCCGGGCGGCAGCGGGCGCGGTCGATGTCCTCGATGCGGAGGAGAAAGCTGCCGCCGGCGGCCCGGGCGAGCTCCCAGGCGGTGAGCGCCGAGAAGGCGTGGCCGAGGTGGAGCCGGCCGGTCGGCGAGGGGGCAAAGCGGGTGCGCAGCTCAGCCGTCGCGGCGCGCGGCCATCCGCCGGCTCCGGCGCTCCTCGCCGGACTGGTAGATCAGGATCCAGGCGAGCAGGATGAACATCGGGTGGGTCAGCCCGCCGGAGAACAGGATCGCCGGAATCCAGATCAGGAACGTGGCGATCGCCACGAACGGGCGCCCGGCGATCAGGATCGACAGCGGCGGCAGGAAGAGGGCGAGAACGTAATTCATGGCCCGGAAGAGGTAGGGAGCGCCTGGCCCGGGTACAAGATCGGACGGGCATACGTCGGAATCGGGGCCGGGCATGCAGGTCGGACGCGCGATCGGATGCGCGCTGGCGTGCAATCGAGGACGGACGGGCTGCGCACGCTCGGCCGAAGCCCGGCTGCGGGCGAGCGGGCAAAAAAAACGCCGCGGCCCGGAAGGGCGCGGCGAAAGGTGGCGGCGCGGTCAGTCGGCAGGATCGAGGCGGAAGGCAGTTCCGCACGGCGCGCCGCGGGCAAGCAAAGGCGGGTGGCGATCAGACGAGCGCCGGCAGGAACATGGTTGCCAGGATCGCGATGCAGAGGCCGGCAAGGCCCAGCGCCTCGCGCATCAGCGTCTCGGGATCGGCGCGTCGGATCAGTCGGGCGGCATTCTGCATGGCGGGGTTCCTGTTCGCTCGTGTTCCTGCATTGTTCGCTGATTCTTTACCAAGAGTCAACGATTCTCGGGAACGGGTCGCGAACATGGCGTTCAGCCGTAGGAGAGCACCTGCACCGCCTTCTCGTGCTCCATCAGGTGCAGCAGCACGCGCACGGCGCTGCCGCGCGGGCCGGTCAGCCCCGGATCCTGCGCGAGCAGAAGCCGCGCGTCGTCCTGGGCGGTGCGCATCAGCTCGGTCTGCGTCTCGAGATCGGCGATGCGGAAGCGCGGCAGGCCGGACTGGGCGAGGCCGAGCAGATCGCCGGCGCCTCGCAGCCGCAGGTCCTCCTCGGCGATCCGGAAGCCGTCCTCGGTGGCGCGGAGGATCTCGAGCCGCGCCCGGGCGGTCTCGCCGAGCGGCGCGTCGTAGAGCAGCAGGCAGGTCGAGCGGCCGGTGCCGCGGCCGACCCGGCCGCGCAGCTGGTGCAGCTGCGCGAGCCCGAAGGCCTGGGCACCCTCGATCACCATGATGGTGGCGTTCGGCACGTCGACGCCGACCTCGATGACGGTGGTGGCGACGAGGAGGCGGGTGCGCCCGGCGACGAAGTCGGCCATCGCGGCGTCCTTGTCGCGCGGCGGCATCTGCCCGTGCACGAGACCCGCGACCTCGGGACCGAGGGCGAGGCGAAGCTCCTCGAAGCGCTCGGCGGCCGCGGTGGTCTCGGCGGTCTCCGATTCCGCGACCAGCGGGCAGACCCAGTAGGCCTGCCGCCCCTCGGCGATGGCGCGGCGCAGGCGGTCGATCACCTCGGGGGTCCGGGCGGTGGAGACCAGCGCGGTCTCGACCGGCTGGCGCCCGGGCGGCTTCTCGTCGAGGACCGAGAGATCCATGTCGCCGTACTGCGCCAGCGTCAGGCTGCGCGGGATCGGCGTCGCGGTCATCACGAGGAGGTCGGCGGCCGCCCCCTTCTGGCCGAGGTCCATGCGCTGGCGCACCCCGAAGCGGTGCTGCTCGTCGACGACGGCGAGGCGAAGGTCGTGGAAGGTGACGTCCTTCTGGAAGAGCGCATGCGTCCCGACGACGATCGCCGTCGCGCCGCCGGCGAGCGCCTCGAGCTTGCCGGCGCGCTCGCGGCCGCGGTCCCGGCCGGTGAGAAGGTCGAGGCGGACCCCGGCGGACTCCGCCAGCGGCGCGAGCGCGGCGAAGTGCTGGCGGGCGAGGATCTCGGTCGGCGCCATCATCGCCGCCTGGCCGCCGGCCTCGACCGCGGCGAGCATCGCGAGGAGGGCGACCAGGGTCTTGCCGGCGCCGACATCGCCCTGCAGCAGCCGGTTCATCCGCAACCCGGACGCCATGTCGGCGGTGATCTCGGCCACGGCGCGGCGCTGGGCGCCGGTCGGCGCGAAGGGGAGGGCCGCGAGCACGCTCGCCCGCAGCCGGCCGTCGCCGCGGGTCGCGAAGCCCTTGTCACGCCGCAGGCTGGCGCGGGCGATGGCGAGCGTCACCTGGTGCGCGAGGAGCTCGTCATAGGCGAGCCGCTCGCGCGCCGGCGCGGCCGGCGCGAGATCGGCCGGCCCGGACGGTGCGTGCGCGGCGGCGAGCGCGTCGCGCCAGGCGGGCCAGCGGCGCCGGGCGAGGAGGCTCGGCTCGATCCATTCGGCGAGGGGCCCGGCACTCTCGAGCGCCGAGCGCACGGCGCGGGTCATGGTCTTGAGCGTCAGGCCCTCGGTCAGCGGGTAGACCGGCTCGAAGGCCGGGAGCTCGGCCTCGCCGCCGGGGCGGAGCACGTGGTCGGGGTGCACCATCTGCGCGATGCCGTCGAAGATCTCGACCCGGCCCGAGACGATGCGCCGCTGCCCGGTGGGGAAGGTGCGGCGCAGCCAGTCGGGCTGCGGATGGAAGAAGACGAGCTGGAACTCGGTCAGCGCGTCGCGGACGTGGACGCGGTAGGGTCGCTGCCGCCCGCCGCCCGGCTGGTGCATGCCGATCTCGACCTCGACCGTCACCACCTCCGGCAGCCGGGCGTCCCTGACCGAGGACCGGAGCCGGCGGTCGACGCCCGAGACCGGCAGCGTCAGCAGCGCCCCGGCGGGGTTCTCGATCCCGAGCTTGCCGAGAAGGCGGGCCGTCTTCGGCCCGACCCCGTCGAGGGTCTCGAGCTCGGCGAAGAGCGGGTAGAGGATCGGGGGCCGGGTCATGGTCGCGGGCTGGCGCCTGGCTGGGTCAGGAAGGCGCTTTTACCCGTTTGCGCGGCGCGCGGACAACCGTTCGTCTGCGGCGCGGTCGACCGGCTTGCCGCCGTCAGCGGCGGCGGCGGCGTCCGCGGCGCCCGGCGGCATTGACGGCGGCGGCGATCATCGCGGCGAGCCAGGCGTTCATCCCGATTCCGGCGGCGACGAAGAGGCTCTGCAGCACGAGGCTCGAGGTGTCGACGATGTCGATGAGAAGGAAGCCGAACGGGAAGGACAGCAGCAGCAGCGGAAGGAACGCGATCGGCTGCGGGAGCAGCAGCGCGACCAGCGTGGCCGCCGCCGCCGCCGCGACATAGATCGTCGCCACGGTCATCGGCAAGGCGCCCGTCCCCTGGTCGTATTGCGAGTTGGTCAGGCCATCGCTGCGCATGAGCTGCTGGAACTCCCCCAAGTTGCGCGCACCTCGCCCGAGGCGCCGTGCAACAAGATAGGAGGACGCAGGCCGGAGGCCAGATTCCGCGCAGCGTTTGATGGGCTTCAGCGGCTTTCCCGACACAGGAATCGGCGAAAGCCCGCCGAAACGGGTCCGAAACAGCGAGCGCGCCCCGCGTATGGCACTCGGTTCGCGAGCAGGTGGATGCCAGCGCGGCAGCGTTCCGGGGGGTCGCCGCAGGTGTGAGACAGGGAGCGTTGCCCTTGGCCGAATCAATCGAGCGGCCGTCGGAGGCTCACCGAAAGCGGCGGGCTACGGCATCGCCGGCAGGCGACCCTCGCCTCAGCCTTCGTCGGCCTCCCCGTTCTCGGCGACGAGCGCGACCGAGACGACATGCTCGTCGGCGGCGGTCGAGAAGACGCGGACGCCCCCCGCGGAACGCGAGCGGAAGGAGATGTCGGAGATGGGCACGCGGATCGACTGGCCGGCGTCGGTGGCGAGCATCACCTGCGCGTCGATCTCGACCGGGAAGAGCGCCACCAGCGGGCCGCCGCGCATCGCCTTGTCCATCGCGGCGACGCCCTGGCCGCCGCGGCCGCGCACCGGATAGTCGTGCGAGGAGGAGAGCTTTCCGGCACCGTTGGCGGTAACGGTGAGCAGGAAATCCTCGGCCTCGGACATCTCTACGTAGCGGGTCTGGCCGAGCTCGAAGCTGTCGCTGGTCGGGGCCTCGGCCGCCTCCTCGTCCTCCTCGGACTCGACCTCCTCCTCGACGGCGCCGGCGACGGCGCGGCGCATCTTGAGGTAGGCCTCGCGCTCGTCGGGGGTCGCCTCGAAGTGGCGGATGACGGCCATCGAGACCACCTCGTCGCCCGCGGCGAGGCGGATGCCGCGCACCCCGGTCGAATCGCGGCCCTTGAAGACGCGCACGTCGGTCGACGGGAAGCGGATGGCGCGGCCGTTGCGGGTGGTGAGCAGGACGTCGTCGTCCCCGGAGGCGATGTTGGCGTTGATCAGCCGCACGCCCGCCGGGAGCTTCATCGCGATCTTGCCGTTGCGCATCACGTTGGTGAAGTCGTCGAGGGCGTTGCGGCGGACGTCGCCGTCGGAGGTGGCGAAGACGATCTGCAGGCTCGCCCATTCCGCCTCGGGCACGTCGACCGGCAGGATGGCGGCGAGCGAGACGCCCGGCGGGATCGGCAGGATGTTGACGATGGCCTTGCCGCGGGCGTTGCGGCCGGCGAGCGGCAGCCGCCAGGTCTTCAGCGTGTAGACCATGCCCTCGGTGGTGAAGATCAGCAGCGCGGTGTGGGTGTTGGCGACGAAGAGCCGGGTGACGAAGTCCTCGTCCTTGGTCGCCATGCCCTGCGTGCCCTTGCCGCCGCGGCGCTGCGAGCGGTACTCGGTCAAGGGCGTGCGCTTGATGTAGCCGCCGGCGGTGACGGTGACGGCCATGTCCTCGCGCTCGATCAGATCCTCGTCGTCGAGGTCGGCGTCCCAGTCGATCACCTCGGAGCGGCGGGGGACGGCGAAGAGCGTCTTCACCTCGCGGAGCTCGTCGGAGATGATCGCCATGATCCGGCCGTGCGAGCGCAGGATGTCGAGGTAGTCGGTGATCTTGCCGGAGAGCTCCTCGAGCTCGTCGGTGACCTCCTTGACTCCGATCGCGGTCAGCCGCTGCAGCCGCAGGTCGAGGATGGCGCGCGCCTGCACCTCGGAGAGGTTGTAGGTGCCGTCGTCGTTGACGCGGTGGCTCGGGTCGTCGATCAGCGCGATGTAGGGGGCGATGTCGCGCGCCGGCCAGCGGCGGGTCATCAGCCGCTCGCGCGCCTCGGCGGGGTCGGCGGAGGCGCGGATCGTCGCCACCACCTCGTCCACGTTCGAGACCGCGACGGCGAGGCCGCAGAGGACGTGGGCGCGCTCGCGGGCGCGGCGCAGCTCGAAGGCGGTGCGGCGGGCGACCACCTCCTCGCGGAAGGCGATGAAGGCGGTGAGGAAGCGCTTGAGGTCGAGCACCTCGGGCCGGCCGCCGTTCAAGCGCCAGCATGTTGCAGCCGAAGCTCGTCTGCAGCGGGGTGAAGCGGAAGAGCTGGTTCAGCACCACGTCGGGCGTCGCGTCGCGGCGGAGCTCGACCACGACGCGGACGCCGAAGCGGTCGGATTCGTCCTGGACGTGAGCGATGCCCTCGATCCGCTTCTCGCGCGCGAGCTCGGCGATGCGCTCG
Source organism: uncultured Alphaproteobacteria bacterium (assembly GCA_963737485.1). Lineage (GTDB taxonomy): Bacteria > Pseudomonadota > Alphaproteobacteria > Rhodobacterales > Rhodobacteraceae > Amaricoccus. The sequence goes on from CAVTSR010000016.1 coordinate 928,203, forward strand.
ATCATCGTCGCCTTGTTCACCTGATAGGGGATCTCGGAGACGACGATCGCGGTGCGGCCGCCGCGCACCTCCTCGATCCGCGTCCTGGCGCGGATGATCACGGCGCCGCGGCCCTCGTGGTAGGCGCGCCGGGCACCGGAGCGGCCGAGGATCAGCGCGCCGGTGGGAAAGTCGGGCGCCGGGACGAAGTCCATCAGCTCGGCGACGGTGAGCTCGGGGTTCTCGATCAGCGCCAGCGTCGCGTCGATCACCTCGCCGAGGTTGTGCGGCGGGATGTTGGTCGCCATGCCGACGGCGATGCCGCCGGCGCCGTTGACCAGCATGTTCGGGAAGCGCGCCGGCAGGACGGTCGGCTCGAGGTCCTTGCCGTCGTAGTTCGGCTGGAAGTCGACGGTCTCCTTGTCGATGTCGGCGAGGAGGTAGCCGGCGACCTTGGCCATGCGGACCTCGGTGTAGCGGAAGGCCGCCGCCTTGTCGCCGTCCATCGAGCCGAAGTTGCCCTGCCCGTCGAGGAGCGGCAGCGACATCGAGAAGTCCTGCGCCATGCGCACGAGCGCGTCGTAGATCGCCGCGTCGCCATGCGGATGGTACTTGCCCATGGTGTCGGCGACCGGGCGAGAAGACTTGCGGTAGGGCTTGTCGTGGGTGTTGCCGACCTCGTGCATCGCATAGAGGATCCGCCGGTGCACCGGCTTCAGCCCGTCGCGCAGGTCGGGGATCGCGCGGCTGACGATCACGCTCATCGCGTAGTCGAGATACGAGGTCCGCATCTCCGATTCGATCGCGATCGCCGGGCCGGAATGGCTCATCCGCGGCGCCTCGGGATCGTCGTCGTCGCGGCCGTCTTCGGGGGTATCGGTCAAGGGAATGTCCGGTGGGTCTGCTCGGCGCGACTATAGGCAGCGCCGGCAGGCTCCGCAAGGGCGCCAAGGCCGCCGGAGGCACGGTATCGGCTTGAATTGAAAAGGATTCGTCCGGCCCCCCGGCGAGTGAAAAGGGGAGCCTCCATGGTCTGATCCCGGGGTCTCGGCCGGCGCGTGGTGCGCCGGCTCTTTCGTTGTTTGATTTCCGCCGGTTGGACGGAAATCGCCGGCTCAAGCGGATCGGGATCCGTATCAGCGCCGGGCGTGGCGGGCGGGCGCGCTGTCCTCCCGCCACGCGCCGGAAGCCTGGGCGGGCACGCGCGATCCCAGAAGCGCAGGCGGCGGCAGGCGGTCGGGAAGGCGGCGGCGGTCGTCGCGTCGAGCGCGATCAGACCGTCGTCGGGGACGACGGCGGCGCGGTCGAGAAGCGGCTGCGCGGCGGGGACATGGCCGATGAACTTCGCATGCGCGAAGGCGTCGGCCACGAAGTCGCGGGCCGCGGGCATGCCGGCGAGCATCGCCGCGCCCTCGTCGGAGACGACGAGCGCCACGGCGTCGTAGAGCACCGAGGGGCCGCCCTCGACCGATTGGCCGGCGGTGTGGTGCGTGCCGCCGCCGTCGGTGATGCCCCCGACCTTCGGCGCGACGAGCTCGACCGTCGCTCCCTCGTCCTCGGCGGCCGAGATCAGGGCGGAGAGAACCGCCGCATCCGCGCCGTCGCTGACCAGGATGCCGAGCTTGCGGCCGGCGAAGCTGTCGGGGCCGTTGGCCAGGATGCTCAGCGCCGGCGACGGCGGCAGGTCGTCCACGACCGGCCGCGCCGGCTCGGCCGCCTCGGGCAGCGCGAGGCCGAGCTTGTCGGCGACCGCCTCGGCCAGTTCCGCGTCGACGTTGAGAAGGTGCGAGACCACCCGCGCGCGGATGTCCTCGCGCTCCACCTTGGCGAGCTCGAAGGCGAAGGCGTCGCGGATGTGCGCCTGCTCGACCGGCGCCTGGCTGATGTAGAACTGCCGGGCCTGGCTGTAGTGGTCGGCGAAGAGCTCGCCACGGCCGCGGACCCTGGTCCCGCCATCGTCGCCGGCGAAACTCCGGAAGCCCCGCTCGGGGTCCTCGCGCGGACCGCCCTCGGGGCCCCAGGAATTCGGCTCGTAGTTCGCCCGCCCCTTGGGATTGCGGAAGGCCATGTGGCCGTCCTGCTGGAAGTGGTGGAACGGGCAACGCGGCGCATTGACCGGCAGATGGGTGAAGTTCGTGCTGCCGAGGCGCTTCACCTGCGTGTCGAGGTAGGAAAAGTTGCGGCCCTGCAGCAGCGGGTCGTTGGTGAAGTCGATCCCCGGCGGGACGTTGCCGGTCTGGAAGGCGACCTGCTCGGTCTCGGCGAAGAAGTTGTCGACGCAGCGGTCGAGCGTCAGCCGTCCGACGATCTCCACCGGCACCTCCTCCTCGGGGATGATCTTGGTGGCGTCGAGGATGTCGAAGGCGAAGGAATCGGCGAAGTCCTGATCGAAGAGCTGGACGCCCAGCTCCCAGACCGGGAAGTCACCGGCCTGGATCGCGTTCCAGAGATCCCGGCGGTGGAAGTCGGGGTCGGCGCCGTTCAGCTTGACCGCCTCGTTCCAGACCACCGACTGCAGACCCTGCTTCGGCTTCCAGTGGAACTTGACGAAGGTCGATCTGCCCTCGGCGTCGAGGAAGCGGAAGGTGTGGACGCCGAAGCCTTCCATGAAACGGAAGGAGCGAGGGATCGTCCGGTCCGACATGATCCAGAGCGCCATGTTGATGCTCTCGGGATTCAGCGAGATGAAATCCCAGAAGTTGTCGTGCGCGGTCTGCGCCTGGGGGAAGCCGCGGTCGGGCTCCTGCTTGGCGGAATGGATCAGGTCGGGGAACTTGATCGCGTCCTGAATGAAGAAGACCGGGATGTTGTTGCCGACGAGGTCCCAGTTGCCTTCCTTCGTGTAGAGCTTCACCGCGAAGCCGCGCACGTCGCGGGCGAGGTCGGCCGAGCCCTTGTTGCCGGCGACGGTGGAGAAGCGGACGAAAGCCTCGGTCTTCTCGCCCTCGCGCTGGAAGATATCCGCGCGGGTGATGTCGGCGAGCGAGCGGGTGGTCTCGAACGTGCCGTGGGCGCCGAAGCCGCGGGCATGCACGACGCGTTCCGGGATGCGTTCGTGGTCGAAGTGGAAGATCTTCTCGCGGAAGTGGAAATCCTCGAGCAACGTCGGGCCGCGGCGGCCGGACTTCAGCGAATTCTGGTCGTCGGCGACCGGGATCCCCTGCGCGGTGGTCAGCGTCTCGACGCCGCCGCCGGCGGTCTGGTGGGTTTCGCCGCCGTCCCCTCTATGGGTCTGCGGCTGTGACTGGGTCTCTCTGGGCATGGCTGGTTTCTCCGTTCGGAGGGGCAACTGTCGGCGCCCGGATGTCGTTCCGGTCTGCGGGCGGTTCATCCGCCTTGCCGGCGACCCACTCACCGCCGTCCCGTCGGGCTCGAGGCCCGCGAACGAACGACCCGATCGTCTACCGACCGCTAGGGATTATTGAATATCGTCAAAGATATAGGCGCTCCGCACGACCTTTGCGGCGGCCTTGAGCAGCCCCCGCCCCGAGCGTTACAGTCCCCTCGCCATGCAGACGGTCCTTTCGCCCCGCCATGCCGGCCATGCCGGAAACGTCGAGCTGATGCCTTCGCGCGCTCGGCCGGCCCATCCATTTCGTGATGCGGGAGGGCGTCGCGGCGGGGGCGATCGGCACGAATGCGGCCGGCGTGCCGGCCGGATCGGAGGCGGAATGCTCCGGCCCGCGGCGCTGGCGCTGAGCCTCCTCATCGCGGCCGCGACGACCGCCGTGCAGGCGGCGCCTGCCCCGGCGGCACCGGCCTCCGACGCGGCCCCGCCGCCCGCCGCCGCGACGGCGGAGCCGCTGGCCGGCCGGACGCTCCGGATCGGCACGCGCGAGGCGCCGCCTTTCGCGATGAAGCAGGAGGACGGTGTCTGGACCGGGATCAGCATCGATCTCCTCGCCGGCCTCGCCCGCCGGCTCGGCGTCCACTACGATCTGGTCGAGACCAGCCTCGCCGGCATGATCGACGACGTGGCCGACGGACGGCTCGACGCTTCGATCGCGGCGATGACGGTGACGCGCGAGCGCGAGGAGCGCATCGACTTCACCCACCCCTTCTACCGCAGCTCGCTCGCGGTCGCCGTGCCGGCGCAGGGCCACGGGACGCTCCTGAACGTGCTGCAGGCGCTGGCTTCGAGCGATTTCCTCGTCACGATGGGCCTGCTCGTCGGGCTGATCTTCGTCGTCGGCGCGCTGGCGTGGAGCGCCGAGCGGCGCAGCAACAGTGGTCAGTTCGAGCCCGACGCCCGCCGCGGCCTCTTCAGCGGCTTCTGGTGGGCGGCGGTGACGATGACGACGGTCGGCTACGGCGACAAGGCGCCGGTAACTGCGCTCGGCCGCGTGCTGGCGATGGTCTGGATGCTCGCGGCGATCATGCTGACCGCGCTGGTCACCGCACAGCTCGCGGCCGCGCTGACCGCCGGCCGCATCGCCAGCCGGGTGAACACGGTCGCCGACCTCGCCCGGGTGCGGGTGGGCTACGTCGAGGGGGCCGCCTCGCTCGCCGCGCTGCAGCGGCTGGGCGTGCGGCCGGGGCCGTATTCCACCGTCGATGCCGGGCTGGCGGCGGTGGCTGCAGGCGACCTCGACGCCTTCGTGCACGACGAGCCGATCCTCGCCTGGCGGATCCAGCGGATCGGCGGCGTGGTGATCGCCCCGCTGCACTTCGCGCCGCAGGACTACGCGCTCGTCCTGCCGCAGAACTCGCTCAGGCGCGAGGAAATCAATGATTCGCTGCTCGACGAACTCGCCTCCGACGAGTGGATCGCGATCCAGCGCCGCTACCTGGGCGAGCTACAGTGATCGGCCATCCGCGTGCATCTTGTGCTGTCAACAAATGGCTACCCAAGCTGTTGACCGCCGCCTATAGTGCCCGCCCAAGGTGCCCGGCGAGGTCGAGGGGAAGGCATGCGCTGTCCGTTCTGTGGCAACATCGACACCCAGGTGAAGGACAGCCGGCCGGCCGAGGATCACGTCTCGATCCGGCGCCGGCGGTTCTGCCCGGCCTGCGGCGGCCGTTTCACGACTTACGAGCGGGTACAGCTGCGCGATCTCGTGGTGATCAAGAAGAGCGGGCGGCGCGAGCCCTTCGATCGCGACAAGCTCGAGCGCTCGATCCGGATCGCGATGCAGAAGCGGCCGATCGAGAGCGAGCGGCTCGACCAGATGATCTCGGGCATCGTGCGGCGGCTCGAATCGATGGGCGAGACCGACATTCCCTCCGACACGATCGGCGCGATCGTCATGGAGACGCTGGCGCGGATCGACACCGTGGCCTACGTCCGCTTCGCCAGCGTCTACAAGAATTTCCAGGCGGCCGACGATTTCGAGGACTTCGTTTCCGAGCTGCGACCGCCGACGCCAGGCCGCGACGAAGACTGATCCGATGAGCACCGACGCCCGCGATGCGGGCCATATGCGCGCGGCACTTTCGCTCGCGCAACGCGGTTTGGGGCGGGTCTGGCCCAACCCGGCCGTGGGCTGCGTGGTGATCAACGCAGGGCGGGTGGTCGGGCGGGGGCGCACCGGCGACGGGGGTCGGCCCCACGCCGAGGCGGCCGCCCTCGCCCAGGCCGGGCCGCTGGCGCGCGGCGCCACCGCCTACGTGACGCTCGAGCCCTGCGCCCACACCGGGCAGACGCCGCCATGCGCCGCGGCGCTGATCGCGGCGGGCGTCGTGCGGGTGGTGACGGCGATCGAGGATCCCGACCCGCGGGTGAACGGGCAGGGCCATGCGGCGCTTCGCGCGGCGGGCGTCGTCGTCGATACCGGCTGCCTCGCGGCCGAGGCGGTCTCGCTCAACCGCGGCTTTCTGACGCGGATCACCACCGGGCGGCCGATGGTGACGCTGAAGCTGGCGGGCTCGCTCGACGGGCGGATCGCCACCGGCACCGGCGAGAGCCGCTGGATCACCGGCCCCGCCGCGCGGGCACAGGTGCATCTGATGCGGGCGCAATCGGACGCGGTGCTGGTGGGGGCGGGCACGGCGCGCGCCGACAACCCGCGGCTCGACGTGCGCGACCTCGGGATCAGCGACGCCGACCCGGTGCGGGTGGTGGTGAGCGGCGCGCTGTCGCTGCCGCGCGACGGCCACCTTGGCGAGACGGTCGGAATGACCCCGCTCTGGCTCTGCCACGACCAGGAGGCCGACCCGGCGCGACGCAAGGCGTGGGCCGATTCCGGCGCGGAGCTGATCGCGATTCCTTTCCAGGCCGACGGCCAGCTCGACCTCTCCGCAATGATGCAGGCTCTGGGCGAGCGCGGGCTGACGCGCGTTCTCTGCGAGGGCGGCGGGCGGCTCGCGGCGGCCCTGATCGAGGACGACCTCGTGGACGAGGTCGTCTGCTACACCGCGGGCCTCGTCCTCGGTGCCGAAGCCGTCCCGTCGATCGGCTCGCTCGAGGTGGCGGCGCTTCAGCTTGCGCCGCGTTTCCGCCTGCTCGACGCCGCGCCGGTCGGTCCCGACATGCGGAGCCATTGGCGGCGCCGCGGATGAAGCCCGCAAGGCCCGAGGCCCGCCCTTTTACGGCGAGATAAGTTTCCGCTGTTCAACCCATGGTGTTGTGAGCTAGATTACTCGCGCCCGGGGCAGCCACTGGTACGACTTCCGCGAGCACCCGCTGGCATGTGGATGCGAAATGACCGTGCATGGCAGTGATGACGACCTGCAGGACCGCGAAGGCGTGATGCGCCTGTCGCAGCGGCTGGTGGCGCTGCACGTCGCCGGGACGATGATCCTGATCCTCGTCGTCCTCTCGAGCGTGCTCTGGGTTTCGGGCCAGCACAACCAACTGGCGCTGCAATCCTCCGAGCGTCTGGTCGAGGGCGGCATCGGCTCGCTTCGCACCCGTATCCGCACGCTGGTCAAGGACTATTCGGTCTGGGACGAGGCCTATCAGGCGGCGACGACCGACGATCGCGCCTGGCTCTACAGCAACATCGGCAACGCCGCCGCCGAGATCGGCACGCTCGACCTGATCTATTTCCTGAACCCCGTGACCGGCGACGGCTTCGGCTGGCGCAGCGGCTCGCCGGCTTCCGGCGAAAACGGGCTGCTGCCCCCGTCCCTTCTCGCGCCGATCCTGAGCCTGCTGCACGAAAAGACGCTCGACGATCGGGCCAGGACGCTGATGGCGACCTTCCAGGGCGAGCCCTGGGTCTTCTCGGCCGCGCCGGTGCGGCCGGTCTCCGGACCTCCCCCGGGGGTGCCGCTCGGAATGCTGCCGATCCAGATCCACGGGATGCGCCTCTCTCCGGAGCGGCTGGCGCAGATCGGCCAGAACCTTCTCGTGAACGACCTGGCGCTCTCGCACGACGATGCCCCGGGAAAGGCTTCGCTGCCGCTGAAGGACTACGCGGGCCGGACGATCGACTTCGTCAACTGGGAGCCGCCGCGTCCCGGCGCGAGTATCCTGCGCAAGGTGGCCCTGCCCCTCGGCCTGGCGCTGCTGCTGGTGTCGGTCGTCGGCGCGATCAGCTCCCGCTACGCGGTCCGCTCGGCCCGGAGCCTCGAGCGGGCGCTCCTCGCCGCCAAGGACGCCGACCGCAGCAAGACCGAGTTCCTCTCCAACGTCAGCCATGAACTGCGTACGCCGATGAACGGCATCCTCGGGGTCGCCCAGCTCCTGCAGACCACGCCGCTCGACGAGGAGCAGCGCGAACTCGTGGGCGTTCTCTTCGCCTCGGCGAATGCGCAGATGGCGCTGATCTCCGACCTGCTCGACTTCAGCCGCATGGAATGCGGCAACCGCCAGCGCGTCTCCGAGGCCTTCGAGCCGGCGGCCGTGCTGTCGGACGTGGCCGAGATGATGCGGGTCGCCGCCGACAAGAAGGCGATCACCCTCGAGGGCCACTGGCATCAGCTCCACGCGCTGAGCGTGGTCGGCGATGCCCGCGCCTTCCGCCAGATCGTCACCAACCTCGTCGGCAACGCGGTCAAGTTCACCGACCACGGCGGCGTGTCGCTGAGTGCCACCGCCGCCCTGGAGAGCGGGTCGGTCGGCCTGATCGTCACCGTCGAGGACAGCGGCCGCGGCATCCCCGCCGACGCGCTGCCGCATGTCTTCGAGCGCTTCTACCAGGCGGACAGCTCGCTCAGCCGCAGCACCGAGGGAACCGGGCTCGGCCTCGCGATCAGCCAGAACCTCGCCCGGATGATGGGGGGACGGATCGAGGTCGCGAGCCGGGTCGGGCTGGGATCGGTCTTCACGCTTACCGTCGGCTTCGACGCCGCCGAGGCGCCGGGCGCGGCACTCGATGCCGCCTGACCCGACCGCAGCCGGGGTTCCGCCGATCCTCGTCGTGGAGGACAACGCGGTCAATGCGGTCATCATCGGCGCGATGCTGCGCAAGCGCGGCCATGTGGCGCTCGTCGCCTGCAACGGACGCGAGGGGGTGGAGCTGAACCGGCAGCACCGCCCGCGGCTGATCCTGATGGACCTGCAGATGCCGCTGCTCGACGGCTTTGCCACCGCCTCGGCGATCCGCGACGACTTTCCCGACACGGCGCCGGCCATCGTCGCAGTCACCGCCAACCCGGCGCAGGACGTGCGCCGCGCCTGCCACGAAGCGGGCTTCGCCGCCGTCATCGCCAAGCCGGTCATGTTCGAGGAGCTGATCGCCGCGGTCGATCGCCATCTGGGTCTCGGGGTCCGCCCGGGCGGTTCTCGACCCGGCGAATTCGCCTGAGATCCAAGAGGCCGCCTCCGTCCCTTCCGGGCGGACGAGCCCGCCCGGAACGCCGGTCCGCTCAGGCCGCGACGCGGAGGCCCTCAAGCCGGCTCAGGAAGGCGTAGTGCTCCGGGCAGTACGCAAGATAGAACGGCCGCAGCCAGTGGCCGGGCTCGAGCCCGCCGTCGGACCAGAAGGTATAGTCCTCGAAGAGCTCGTCGCCCGCGGCGATGTCGCGCAGCGCAACGCAATGGTCCTCGGCGAGCGGCGGCCACTTGCCCAGGCCGACGTTGGCGTCCGGCGTCGGGCAGTGGTTCATGTACTGCATGCCGTCGGTGTACCAGAGGAAGCGCCCCGAGGGCTTGTGCAGATAGCCGCCATGCAACGCGAACCGGAGCTCGACCCGGCTGAGGCCGGCCAGGTCGGAGGCCTCACAGACGTGCATGCTGTCGTCCACCTGCCAGACGCGGGCCCCGGCCGGAATCGGCCCCGCCGCGAATACGCCGAAGCCGTGCACCGAACTTTTCCTGAATTCGACCGGAACCATCCAACCCAATCTCGCGTTCCCTTGTTTGCTGGTGCCAGACCTCGAGGGGCCAGGAACTGGCGATGGGCCCCTTTAAGATCCGCGCGAGATTTTCTCAGACGGACATTGGTGGGGCTTGCCCGCCGCTAATCAAATATTAGCATCCTTAATGAACGGTTAATGGGTGAAGATCGGCAGAGGAAGCTGCTGTTTTAGCAGCCGCTTCGCTCTTCCCGTCTTCAGCCGGTCGTAAGCCGCCGGGGATTGTTACTGGGTGGTGAGCTTGACCGTGCGGGCCAGGACCGCCGCCGTCGTTGCCGCCGCCACGATTCTTGTCCACGATCCGAGCGCCGCCTCGGTCAGGTAGATCGTGTCCTCGTCGCGGATGATGAATTCGCGGGCCGAGAACAGTCCCGACGCCTCGGCAAAATTCAGCAGGTAGGCCATCCGCTGCGGCCCGACGAGGTCGGTTCGCCCGAGCACCCGGTTGGCGACATCGGCCAACTCGTCGCGCAGGATGAAGATGCCGCGCGGATTGGCCGAGCGGCCGTCCAGACCGTGCACGGTGGCGATCGCTTCCATCGCGGTCATGTTGCGCTTGTTGAACGGCACCCGGGCCTGGTCGATGGTGGCGCCGAGCGCGGTGAAGCTGCGACGGTCCTCCTCGACGATGATCCGGTCGCCACCGCGCAGGGCGATGTCGTAGCTCGGCTTGTCGTAGAGATCCTGCAGCCAGATCCGGCTGGTGCGATTGTCGCGCTCGACCTTGATCTGCGCGACGTCGGGCACCAGCGCCACGCCCCCGGCCAGCGCCAGCATCGACGAGAGCCGCAGCGTCGGCGCCTGGATCGGATAGACCCCCGGCTTCGAGACACCGCCCATCACGCTGACGGTGGCGCCGTCACCGGCGACCCGCCGCACCTCGACCTGCGGGTCGGGGGTCTGGGCGGAGAGGCTTTCGGTGATCGCCTGGCGCAGCTGGTCGGGACTCTGGCCTGCGGCGTGCACCTGCCCGGCATAGGGCACGAAGATGTTGCCCTTCTGGTCGACCTGCAGGGATTCGAGCTGGGTCTGCTTCTGGCCGACCCCGACCAGCAGCCCGACGTCGACGTTCTCCCAGACCTGCACCGAAACGGTATCCCCCGGCCGGATGGTGTCGGGCGAGAGGACCGCGGCATCGACGAAGGCGCGATCGAAGCCCAGCGTCTCCGAGCTGCGGGTGGCCGCGGCCACATTCGGGGTCACGTTGACGACATGCAAGCCGAGTTCGGTGTCGCGGCTGCCGCCCTTGATGCTGCGGGCGCTGGGGCCGGAACTCGGGAGCACGCAACCGGACACCGCGGCAACCAGAAGGAGCGCGCGCACAAAAGGCGCCCGGGCGAAGCGCGTAGCCTGCATCGATTGCCTCACTGCCTCTTCTTGCCGGCTTTTGCCGCATTCTAGCGATTTTGCCGATGCGCGACCAGCGGGTATCGTTGCGGATTGGCACAGGTGTGGCCGCGGCGTTACGCCGCGCGCCGGAAGCCGTCTTCCCGGGACGGCCGCACGCTCGCGGCCGGCTTGCGGGGCCGGCTTGCCGGAGCCGCGGCGACGGTCTAGGAGGCTCAGGCATGTTCACCGGAATCGTCAGTGACGTCGGGACCATCACCCGGATCGAGGACCGCGGCGATCTGCGCGTGCGGATCCGTTGCGACTACCCGGCCGAGGGGATCGCCATCGGCGCCTCGATCAACTGCGACGGCATCTGCCTGACCGTCGTGGACCGCGGCCCCGAGGGCGACGGCGCCTGGTTCGACGTCGATCTCTCCGCCGAGACGGTGGCGCGCACCAACGTGCGGCTGAACCGCGGCGCCTGGGCGGAAGGCCGCCGTGTCAATCTGGAGCGCGCGCTGCGACTCGGCGACGAGCTCGGCGGCCATATCGTCTCGGGGCATGTCGACGGCCTGGCCGAGATCGTCGATGTCCGCCCGGAAGGCGACAGCCGCCGCTTCACCTTCCGCGTGCCCGACGCGCTCGCCCGCTTTGTGGCCTCGAAGGGGTCCGTGGCGCTGAACGGCACCTCGCTCACCGTCAACGACGTCGACGGCGCCAGCTTCGGGGTCAACATCATCCCGCACACCCTCGCCGTCACCACCTGGGGGGACGCGCAGGCGGGCGATCTCGTCAATCTCGAGATCGACACGCTCGCGCGCTACGTCGAGCGCCTGGCGGAATTCCGCGCCGACTGACGCCGACTGACTCGGTCTCCGGAGGCTGGCCTTCGCGGCCGGGCTGGGGTATCCCGCCCGGCAGCAGCTGCAGATGGCCCCGATGATCCCGACCTCCGACCGCTTTCGCGACGTCATTTCCTCGGTCGAGGAGATCATCGAGGACGCACGCAACGGCCGCATGTTCATCCTCGTCGACCACGAGGACCGCGAGAACGAGGGCGACCTGGTGATCCCGGCGCAGATGTGCACCCCGGACGCGATCAACTTCATGGCCACGCACGGGCGCGGCCTGATCTGCCTCGCCCTGCCCGGCGAGCGGCTCGACGCGCTCGGGCTGCCGCTGATGGCGGCCTCGAACTCCTCGCGGCACGAGACGGCCTTCACCGTGTCGATCGAGGCGCGCGAGGGGGTGACGACCGGCATCTCGGCGCACGACCGGGCGCGGACCGTGGCCGTCGCCATCGACCCGCGTTCGGGGCCGCAGGACATCGCCACGCCCGGGCATGTCTTTCCGCTGCGTGCGCGTGCCGGCGGCGTTCTGGTGCGCGCCGGCCATACCGAGGCCGCGGTCGACATTCCGCGGCTGGCGGGGCTGAACGCCTCGGGGGTGATCTGCGAGATCATGAACGACGACGGCTCGATGGCGCGGATGCCCGACCTGATCGCCATCGCCCAGCGCCACGGCCTGAAGATCGGCACCATCTCGGATCTGATCGCCTACCGCCGTCGGTACGACAACCTGGTGCGCGAGACCGCGGTCGAGACGGTGGTCTCCGAATACGGCGGGTCCTGGCAGATGCGGATCTTCACCGACACCGCCGGCGGCGGCGAGCACATCGTGCTCTCGAAAGGCGATCTCACCGGGCCGGAGCCGGTGCTGGTGCGGATGCACGCGACCAACCCGTTCGAGGACCTGCTCGGCATCCATGCCGGACGGACGCACCAGCTTCGCGACGCGATGCGGGCGATCGCGACCGAGGGGCGCGGGGTGGTGGTGTTGTTGCGCGACATGTCGATGAAGCTCGAGATCGGCGACCACGTCTCGCCCAACCGGTTGCGGCAGTACGGCATCGGGGCGCAGATCCTCTCGGCGCTCGGGCTTCGGGAACTGGTCCTGCTCACCAACTCGCCGAGCCCGCGGCCGATCGGCCTCGACGGCTACGGCCTCTCGATCGTCGGCACCCGCCCGATCCCGGCCGCGGAGGGCTGAACCATGGCCGTGCACGAGACGCATCACATCCTCGCCCGTCCCCGCTTCGAGCGGCCGACCCGGCTTCTCCTCGTGGTGGCGCCGTTCTATCGCGACATCGCCGATGCGCTCCTCGCCGGCGCCCGCGCCGCGGTGGAGGCAGCCGGGGCGAGCCACGAGACGATCGAGGTTCCCGGCGCGCTCGAGCTGCCGACCGCGATCCGCCTCGCCAGCCGTGCCGCCGAGCACGACGGCTTCGTGGCGCTCGGCTGCGTGATCCGCGGCGAGACGACGCACTACGAGACGGTCAGCAACGACAGCTCGCGCGGGCTGATGCTGCTCGGCCTCGAAGGGCTGTGCGTCGGCAACGGCATCCTGACCGTCGAGCGGCACGAACAGGCGGCGGTGCGCGCCGATCCCGGCGGACAGGACAAGGGCGGCGGCGCGGCGGATGCGGCGATGCACCTCATCGTGCTCGCCCGGCGCTTCAACCCGCCGCGGCGGCCGCTGCCCGAGGGAAGCTTCCGGGTGGCCGACCGCGGCCGGGGGCCGCTCGGCCGATGAGCGCTGCGCCGGCCTCCCGTCCGACCGCCGCCCAGGCCCGCCGCATGCGCTCGGCCGCGCGCTTCTACGCCGTACAGGCGCTCTTCCAGATGGAAGCGGCCGACGCGGGGCTCGAGAGCGTGATCGAGGAGTTCGAGACCCACCGTCTCGGGGCCGAGATCGACGGCGTCGCCTATGCCGAACCCGACCTCGGGCATTTTCGTGCGTTGCTCACGGCGGCGGTCAGCGAGCAGGGGCGCATCGACAAGCTCACCAGCCAGGCGCTGGTCGCCCGCTGGCCCATCGACCGCATCGACCCCACGCTCCGGGCGCTTTTCCGCGCGGCCGGCGCCGAACTCGTCGCCATCGACACGCCGCCGAAGGTCACGATCACCGAGTACCTCGAGGTCGCCAAGGCGTTCTATCCGGACGGCAAGGAATCGAAGTTCGTCAACGGCGTGCTCGACCACATGGCGCGCGCCGCGCAGCCGCAGGCCTTCGCCTGACAAGGCGACGCCCGGCGTGAGGGACGCCGGGCGGCAGGTCCCTGACTGACAGGGATCACACTCGGTAAGAAAACCGCTTCACGCAACAACACGCTCCGGCGCCCCTCAGGCACCTCTGCCGAGGCGCGCGTAGATCTCGTCCCGCGGGATACCGACGTCGCGGAGCAGGTGATCGTCGAGCCGCATCAGCGCGCGGTAGCCGCGGCGATGACGGGCCCGCTCGCCCGAGCGGCGGATGGCTTCCTTCAACTGCGTCAACATGGGTGGCACTCCTTCCTGGCCAGCATTCTCGATGCCGCGGAAGGTGCCGCTCCGCTGTTTCAGCCCGATGGCCACCGTGCGGGCGGCTGTTTCAATCGTCTTCGCCCTTGGGACAGGTGTCGCCCTTGCGGCAATTCTTCCTGGCCTGCTTCTGCTGCTGCGCCCTTTGCTGCTGCGCCTGCTGCTGCCGAGCCTGCTGCTGCCGAGCCTGCTGCTGCGCGGCAGCTTTCTGGGCTGAGACTTTCTGCGCCGAAGCCTTCTGTTGAGCTGCTGCCCTTGCCCTCGCGTCCGCCGCCTTCTGGGCCGCGGCTTTTGCACTTGCTTCCTGCTGCGCCTTGGCCTTCGCAGCGGCAGCCTGCTTCGCCTTCGCGTCAGCCGCCTGCTTCGCCTTCGCGTCCGCGGCCTGCCTGGCCTTCGCGTCGGCAGCCTGCCTGGCCTTCGCGTCGGCGGCCTGCTTGCCTTAGCGTCCGCGGCCTGCTTGGCCTTCGCGTCCGCGGCCTGCTTCGCCTTAGCGTCGGCAGCCTGCCTGGCCTTCGCGTCAGCGGCCTGCTTCGCCTTAGCGTCCGCGGCCTGCCTGGCCTTCGCGTCGGCAGCCTGCCTGGCCTTCGCGTCAGCGGCCTGCTTCGCCTTAGCGTCCGCGGCCTGCCTGTCCTTCGCGTCGGCAGCCTGCCTGGCCTTCGCGTCAGCGGCCTGCTTCGCCTTAGCGTCCGAGGCCTGCCTGTCCTTCGCATCGGCAGCCTGCCTGTCCTTCGCGTCCGCGGTCTGCTTCGCCTTAGCGTCCGCGGCCTGCCTGTCCTTCGCGTCCGCAGCCTGCCTGGCCTTTGCATCGGCTGCCTGCTTCGACTTGGCATCCGCAGCCGCGTCGGGCGCGCGAGCCTGCTCGGCCTTTGCGGCGGCCTGACGTTTGGCGCGAGCGTCCGCCGCCGCCTTTCGTTGCGCCTCGGCGCGGGCCGCCTGCGTTGCCCGCGCGTCGGCCGCAGCCTTCGCCGCGGCGGCCTGCTTGGCGTCGGCGGCAGCGCGCGCCCGCTCCGCGGCGGCGCGGGCGCTGGCGTCCTTCGTCGCCTTGGCCGAGGCCTCCCGGGCTTGCTGCTGAGCCGCTTTCGCCGCCGCGGCGGTTCGCGCCTGCCGTCGCTCAGCCGCGATCGCGTCTGCCCTGCGCTCTTCGGCCAGCGCCTGTCGGCGCCCGGCGGCACGCTCCGTGCGAGCCAGCGCCTGCTCTCGCCTGGCGGCGTCGCGCTGGGCGTTGCGAAGCGCCTGCTGGTCGGCTTCGGTCCAGCGGTTCTCGTTTCTGAACGCGCGCACCGCAGGCCTTCCGTTCTGCGGATCGTCGACCACGACCCAGCCGAGCGCGTCCCGCCGTTCCCGGGCGTAGAACTGCCGGGCCTCGGGCGTGTTGCGCTGCCAGCGCCGCTGGTCCGGATTCCAGTAACGGTCGCGCTCCGAGCTCCAGGCGAGGTTCCGGTCGCCCCGCGCGGTCCGATAGCTCGGCCGCGGATAGAACTGCCGGTCCTTCCAGTCGATCGGCCGCGACCGGTGCCAGTAGTCGTCCCAGCCGTCGTTGTTGCGGTCGTCGTCGTTCTTGCCGAAGAGCTGCTGCACGAGGAGCGCGCCGCCGAAGGCCAGCGCGCCGGCCACGAGGGGATTCGCGATCGGGCTCTGCGCCTGGGTGACCGGCGCGATATATGGCTGCGCGGTCGGGCGGGACGTGTAGACCACGTCCGGATCGTAGCTCGGGACGTAGACGACCTTGGGATCGGCGGGCCGGATCGCGATCTGCCCGCTGTCATCCTGCTCGACCACCTGCGCCTGGTTGTCGGCGAGATAGCCGGTCTCCTTGGCCTCCTCGCGCTTGCGCTGCACCGCGGCGAGGACGTCGTCGTCCTGGTTCACCATCGCGTCGCCGAGCTTCTCGGTCCACTCGAGCTGGTCGGACATCCGCTCGATCACCGTCGGAAATCCCGAGGCGAGCACCGTCACGCTCGGATCCCACGCGGCCGCCTTCAGCCGCTCGCCGAGGACCTCGTCCGAAAGATCGTCCTTCTGCTTGAGGAGCCGGTCCGCCTCGACCACCTGCAGCGGGTAGGTGGCGGCCACCAGCACCTGCGCCAGAAGCGCGTCGGGGTAGAGCGCCACCGGCGCGACCAAATGGTCGAGCGCTTCCTCGGTCAGGAAGGTCGGTTCGGCATCGAGCGCGGTGTCGGCCGAGGCGCGATCGGCGGTGTTGGCATCGATCGCGTCGCGCAGACCCTGAGCGGTGTCCTCGGCCCGAAGCGGTGACACGCTCCCACCGATCATTGCGAAAATTATCGTCGCGGCAGTTACCTGTCGCATGATGCTACCCTCAACGGACAATCCGTTCTCCCCTGCATGCAATCCGCCGCGGGCGTCGAGGTTCCGCGGCCGGGCTCATGCAGGGTTAGACGGCCCGGATCGCCGGTCCCGTCGGGGTTTATCGCTCGAAGCGGTTTTCGCGCGGGAATCCGCGCGGCGCCATGCGGCCTGCGCTGGCACGCGCGCCGATCCATTCGGCGAGTTCGGCCGCACCGACCGTTCGTGTCCGCCCGGCCGGATCCTTCCAGGTGAGACCCTCGGCGAGATCGAAGGTGACCGCGTCGCCGAGGCCGCCGTCCTTGTAGCGCTGCAACCGCACGCCCTTGCCGCGCCCCATCTCCGGCAGCTCGACGGTCGGGAAGACGAGAAGCTTGCGATTGTCGCCGACCACCGCGACATGGTCGCCGGCCGCCGGACGACAGACGCGGGCGCGCACCCCGTCGCGCAGGTTGAGGATCTGCCGACCGGCGCGGGTCTGCGCCACCGCCTCGTCCTCGAGCAGGAGAAAGCCGTCACCGGCCTCGGAAGCCACGAGCAGCCGCCCGCCCGGCACGTGCAGGAAGAGCGCGATGAGCTGCGCCTCGTTCGGCAGATCGATCATCAGCCGCACCGGCTCGCCCATGCCCCGGCCGCCCGGGAGCGAGGCGGCGGGCAGCGTGTACATCCGCCCGTTCGAGGCGAAGGCGAGGATCCGGTCGGTGGTCTCGGCGTGCAGGAAGAAGCGCGCTCCGTCGCCGTCCTTGAACTTCAGCTCCGCCGCCGGGTCGAGATGGCCCTTCATCGCCCGGATCCAGCCCATCTCCGAGCAGACGACGGTGACCGGCTCGCGCTCGATCATCGCCTCGTAGGCGACCTCCTCGACCTCGGGCGCGTCGCCGAAGCTGGTGCGGCGGGCGCCGCCGGGCGCGTCCTTGCCGAAGGCCTTGCGCGCCGCGCGGATCTCGTCGCCGATGCGCGCCCACTGTGCCGCCTCGCTGTCGAGGAGCGCGATCAGCCCGGCCCGCTCGTCGGTCAGCGCGTCGCGCTCCTGGCGCAGCTCCATTTCCTCGAGCTTGCGCAGGTTGCGCAACCGCATGTTGAGGATCGCCTCGGCCTGCACGTCGGAGAGCGAGAATTCCGCCATCAGCACCGGCTTCGGTTCATCCTCGGTGCGGATGATGGCGATGACCCGGTCGAGGTTGAGGTAGGCGACGAGGAGTCCGCCCAGGACCTCGAGGCGGGCTTCGATCCTGCCCAGCCGGAAGCGTGAGCGGCGCAGCAGCACGTCGCGGCGGTGGTCGAGGAAGGCGCGCAGCACCTCCTTGAGCGTCGAGACCTGCGGCGTGCGGCCGTCGATCAGCACGTTCATGTTCATCGCGAAGCGCGTCTCGAGGTCGCTGGCGCGGAACAGCATCTCCATCAGGAGGTTGGGATCGACCGTGCGCGCCCGCGGCTCGAGCACGACGCGCACGTCCTCCGCGCTCTCGTCGCGGACGTCGGCGAGGATCGGCACCTTCTTGAGGTTCACGAGTTCGGCGATCCGCTCGATCAGCCTGCCCTTCTGCACCTGATACGGGATCTCGGTGACGACGATCTGCCAGGTGCCGCGGCCGAGATCCTCGACCGCCCAGCGGGCGCGCAGGCGAAAGGAGCCGCGGCCGGTGCGATAGGCCTCCTTGATCGCGGCGCGGGGCTCGATGATGATGCCGCCGGTCGGAAAGTCGGGGCCCTGGACGAAATCGAGCAGCGTCTCGTCGCGCGCGTTCGGCGCCTTGATCAGGTGCAGGCAGGCATTGCAGAGCTCGTCGATGTTGTGCGGCGGGATGTTGGTCGCCATGCCGACCGCGATGCCGGAGGAGCCGTTGGCGAGCAGGTTCGGAAACGCCGCCGGCAGCACCACCGGCTCCTGCTCGGAGCCGTCGTAGTTGTCGCGGAAGTCGACCGCGTCCTCGGCCAGCCCCTCCATCAGTGCCGCGGCCGCCGCCGTCAGCCGCGCCTCGGTGTAGCGCTGGGCGGCCGGGTTGTCGCCGTCGATGTTGCCGAAGTTGCCCTGCCCGTCGACCAGCGGATAGCGGACGTTGAAGTCCTGCGCGAGCCGGGCCAGCGCGTCGTAGATCGCCTGGTCCCCGTGCGGGTGATAGTTGCCCATCACCTCGCCGACGATCTTGGCGCACTTGCGGAACGCCCCGTTCGGATCGAGCCTGAGCCCGCGCATCGCGAAGAGGATGCGCCGGTGCACCGGCTTCAGCCCGTCACGCGCGTCCGGAAGCGCGCGGTGCATGATGGTGGAGAGCGCATAGGTCAGGTAACGCTCCCCGAGCGCCCGGGCAAGCGGCTCGGCGGTGATGCCATCCATCTCGGGGTCATCGGTCGGGTCGGCCATAGATATGGTGTACCGCGCCCGGCACGACCGGTCCAGCCCCATGGACCGGCGAGCACCGGCGGCCGACCGGAGTGACCGCGGCGCGGAACCCTTGCCGACGCGGCCCGGCGAGTCCGGACGGTGCAGACGCGGATCGTGCCGCGCAATGGGTAGGTCGAGCCGCCTTTCGCATCGGGTGGAAGGCTACACGGGTTTGGTGCATGCTCCCAGAGGACGGTGACGCGACGGCGGCCAGGGCGATGAGGGCCCCGGTCCCTTGCAGATGCGGGGCGTTCCTGAGATGCCCGACGATCCGCGCCCGAGTGCCGAACAACGACGCTATCGGACCTCCATCGGAGCCGACGCAGATTCCATCCTGAAACCTAATCCCTGTTCTTCAGATGCGATTACCCTGGCCCCGCAGGCGTTGCGCTCGGCAGTGCTACGATTGGGTCTTGCAAGCAACGAGCGCGGCGGCTATCAGCGCCGCCACGGACTGGTAGCTCAGTTGGATAGAGCACTTGACTACGAATCAAGGGGTCCGGGGTTCGAATCCTCGCCAGTCCGCCAATATTTTTAAGGTGTTACAATATCAACTTGGTTGCGGACCGCGAAAATCTGTGGTCGACCAGATTGGGGTGTCCGTGCTGTGTCCATGAAGACGTCACTGCTTTTCTCTCTCGAAGGTGACGGTGCCATCTGGCTGCCAGGTGGAAGAGGTGGCTCGGTTTTTTTGAACAGCTTGCGGGCTGCCGTTAAGTGGATAGCCGCCTTGGTTACGCCGCCGCCGGGATTGGCGTCGGCTGGTTGAGATAGGCCTGGTCGGGCGTCCGCCCGCCAAGCGACGAATGGGGCCGCGTCCCGTTGTAGAAGCCGAGGTAGCGCCCGATCGAGGCCCGCGCCTCGGAAACGCCGCCGTAGGCGCGCAGGTAGACTTCCTCGTATTTCACCGTCCGCCAGAGCCGTTCGACAAAGACGTTGTCGCGCCATGCTCCCTTGCCATCCATGCTGATGGCGATCTGGGCATCCTTCAGGACCTTGATGAAGTCGGCGCTGGTGAATTGCGAGCCTTGGTCGCTGTTGAAGATCTCGGGCCTGCCGTGGCGGCCGAGCGCCTCTTCCAACGCCTCAACGCAGAAGTCGGCCGACAGCGTGATCGACAACCGCCAGGCCAGAACCTTGCGGCTGAACCAGTCGATGACGACGGCCAGGTAGACGAAGCCGCGGGCCATCGGAATGTAGGTGATGTCCATCGCCCAGACCTGGTTCGGTCGCGTAACGGCCAGATTGCGCAGCAGGTACGGGTAGACCTTGTGGCCCGGCGCTGGTTTGGAGGTGTTCGGACGGCGGTAGAGCGCCGCGATCGCCATCTTCTTCATCAGAGTGGAAACGTGCAACCGACCGACTTCATGCCCGTCGGCTTTCAACAGACCCATCAGCATCCGGCTCCCGGCAAAGGGATAGTCCAGATGCAATTCGTCGATCCGGCGCATCAGCACGAGATCGGCATCCGAGGTGGGGCGCGGCAGGTAATAGACGCTGCCCCGGCTGATCCCGAGCGCCTTCGTCTGACGGCTGACGCACAGCCCGTGGTCGCGGTCGATCATCGTCTTGCGCTCGGCAGCAGACCTGCCTTGCCGAGCGCGCCGGACAAAAAATCATTCTCCAGCGTCAGCTCGCCGATCTTTGCATGCAGCGTCTTCACGTCCAGGGCCGGAGCCGCCTCCGCCGGGGCGACAGCGCCGAACACGCCAGAAGCGCCCTCCAGGAGCTGCGAGCGCCACTGCGTGATCTGATTGGGGTGGACGTCGAACTGTTCCGCCAACTCGGCCAGCGCCTTCTCGCCCCGGATGGCCGCCAGCGCCACCTTCGCCTTGAATGCCGGGCTGTGATTCCGGCGGGGTCGTCTCGTCATGGGTCCCTCCTCGCTCTCGGCAATCATGCCGATGTCGCGCGGACAATCCACTCATAGCCCCTGTTCAGTTTTCCCGAGCCACCTCTCGCTGGCATGTCTCGACGGTTACGAACCTGCTTGACCGGCTCGGATTGCGGGAGGCAGCACCATGCGCCAGTCCCGGGTGATGTCGCTCGTCGAGGCGCTGGCGAACGTCGCGGTCGGCTATGGCCTAGGCGTGGGTATCCAGGTCGCTGTCTTCCCTTGTTCGGCCTGGCCGTGAGCCTCGGCCAGAACCTCGCCATAGGGCCCGTCTTTCGTACGCAGATTCGCGTTGCGGCGGCTGTTCGAGGTCTGGCGATAGTGCTGTCTTACGACCTTCTGCGCCTACGCTGGCGCGACGATCGGGGCCAGCGCAGCGAGCGTGAGCGCTGTAAGCCGCTCGGCGTCCCGCTCTTCCTCTGCATCGCAGCTAGACCAGCCAGTTGCCTCCACCACAGCTCCGAGACATTGCAGATCTCGTGGGGCGACTCGCACGGTTCCGCGATTGGGACCGATTGCCCCGATTGTCTGCGCCTTCCGACCAAAGTCCGTTCCGCCGTGAGCCGCCCTCGCTATAACGATCGAGGAGTCTAGACGGTGATCCTGTGAGAGCGGTTCGTTACTGGCACGGCCTTCCCCTCGTCCGCCGCTTCGGACTGGCCGGCGCCGTGGTCATGCTGGCGGCAATGCTGACCGTCGGCGTCTGGACCACCCGCCGGATCGAGCGCTCGGTCATCGACAACACCGCCTCGGCCACCGCGCTCTACATGGAGAGCTTCATCGCGCCCCTAAGCCAGGAACTCTCCCGGCAGGAAATCCTGTCCGAGCCGGCGATGAGGGCACTCGACGAGGTGATGAAGGGCACGCCGCTTGGCCAGCGCATCGTGTCGATGAAGATCTGGAAACAGGACGGCACCATCGTCTATGCCCTGAACCCGTCGATCATCGGCACGACACTTCCCCCCGACGCACCGCTGCAATCCGCCTGGAAAGGCACGGTCTCGGCCCGGTTCGAGGACCTGACCGATGAGGAAAACGCTCCAGAGGCCGCCCTCGGCCTGCCGCTTCTCGAGATCTACAGTCCGATCCGCGAGGCCTGGTCCGGCGAGGTCATCGCCGTGGCCGAGTTCTACGCGGTCGAGACCACCCTCGCCAACGACCTTACCGCCGCCCGCCGGCAGAGCTGGCTGATCGTCGCAGCGGTCTTCGGCGTCTGCGGCCTGGCGCTCTTCGGCATCGTCCGCGCCGGCGGCCAGACCATTGCCCGCCAGCAGGCCCGCCTGCGCGACGAAGCCGCGCGCAGCCGTGAGATCGCCCAGCAGAACGTCGAGCTGCGCCTGCGGTCGGTCGGCGCCGCAGCGCGAGCCGCCGCCGAGACCGAGCGCACCCTTCGCCAAGTCGGTGCCGACCTGCACGACGGGCCGGCCCAGTACCTCGCCCTCGCCGCCCTCCGGCTGGAGCGCGTCCTGCCGGCGACCGAGGCGGGCCACGAGGAGGCCGAGGGGATCCGCGCCGCCCTCAATACCGCGCTCGACGAAATCCGCAGCATCTCCCGCGGCCTGTCGCTGCCCGATCTAGACCGCCTGCCGCTCCGCGAGGTGGTCCGGCGCGCCGTCGAGACCCACCAGCGCAACGTCGAGAGTGCTGTCGACATGCGCTACCACGGTCCGGACGATCCCAGCCTGAACGCCTCGGCGCGTATCTGCACGTACCGCTTCATCCAAGAGGCGTTGTCAAACGCCACGCGCCACGCCCCCGGCTCCCCCGCCAGTGTCGCTGTTGAGGTCTCGCCGGCCTCGGTCAACGTCACCATCAAGGACGGCGGCCCCGGCTTCGAACCTTCCGCCGCGGCCGGCATCCGCCCGGACGGCGGCCAAGGCCTCGCTGGCCTGCGCGACCGCGCCGAGAGCATCGGCGGCGAGCTCGACATCGAAAGTGCCCTGGGTCGCGGCACCACCTTGCGTCTGCACCTGCCGCTCGCCGAAGGAGAAACGCCATGAGCATCCGCGTGGTTCTGGCCGACGATCACCCGATCTTCCGCGAAGGTCTCGTGCGCAGCATCGCCGAGGACTCCGACTTCGCCGTGGTCGGCGAAGCCGGCACCGCCGAAGAGGCGGTCGCGCTTGTCGAGACCGAGCGCCCGGACGTGGCCCTTCTCGATGTCTCGATGCCTGGCGGCGGCATTGCCGCCGCCGCCGCGATCGCGACGCGGTTTCCCGGTACCCGCGTCGCCATGCTGACGGTCTCGGAAAACGATCACGACGTGCTCTCCGCGATGAAAGCCGGGGCGATCGGCTACGTCCTGAAGGGCGTCTCCGCCTCCGGTCTGCGCGACATCCTCCGCGAGGTGGCCGCGGGCAACCCTCATGTCTCGCCGTCGCTCGCTCAACGGGTTTTGACTGCAATGCAGACCGCCGCCGAGCCTAGAGCTGGCGGCTCCATCGAGGACCTCACCAAGCGCGAGGAGGACATCCTCCGCCACGTCGCCCGCGGCCTCAGCAACAAGGAAGTGGCGGATGCCCTCGGCCTGCAGGAAAAGACCGTGAAGCACTACATGACTACTATTCTGGAGAAGCTGCAGGCCCGCAACCGCGTGGAAGCCGCCCTGATCGCCCGTGACGCGTGGGGCGCCTGATGCCCCGACAAGAGAGAGGCCCCGAAGCACGCTCCGGGGCCTTTCCTTGTTCTCGATCGTGGCTCAGTGCCGGGCAAGCCCCTCCAGCCGGGAGACGTCGGCCGGCCGTGCCGGGCGCTCAACCACGGTATTGTTGTTCGGGTCCTTCAGCTCGTAGCGCCCGCTTTGAAGCTCTTCCTTCCAGCCGGAGGAGTAGCGGATCTCCAGGTTCCCGCCGACCGCCTGAACCTTCTTGACGTAACCGACGGCGATCGTCCGCCGGCCTGAGCTGGCCGGCCCGGTCAGCCGGGCGACGTCGGCGCTGGTCGCCGGCCGCTCGTCGATCGTTCGCCCTGAGGCGTCCTGGCGTTCGTAGCGGCCATTGCGGATCTCCTCCTTGGTCCCGTCGGCACGTACCACCTCGATTCCGCTGTCGTTGCCGCCACGCGCGGATCCGCCATTGCCGTCGAACCCAACATCGTTCGACCCGTGCAAACCGCTACCCTGGTCGTCAGAGCGGCTGTCGACTGAGCCCTTGCCTCCGCCGCCGTGACTATCCGACCCTCCGTCGTCGCTGCCAGACCTGCTGCTGCCGCTCGACCCACCGTTGCCCGAGCCGCCGCTGCCGCCGCTGCCCGAGCCGCTGTTTCCGCCACGGTCGCCACCGCCGTGGTCGTCGCTGCCGCGCCCGCCGCCACCCGAGCCGCCGCCATGGTCGTTGCCGCCCCTGTCGTCCCCACCGTCCTTGGCAAAGGCCTGGCTCGGCGCCAACGTAAGCCCGTCGGGCACGTGCTGGATCGCCACCGGCGACGCGGCGAAGAGCAGCCCCGCCCCCACCATCATAGCCACCCTGGAAGTCATCAATTCTAATGCCATCTCGCGTCTCCTGCCGATCCTGCGAACGGAACTCCCGCCGCCTGACACCGACACTACTGGCCCGCGGCCCCGGCCTGCATCGGACGAAGGTCCGGCGATTGCTACCGACCCTGGGCCCCCGAATCTCCGCGCAGCGCGCTTTGGTCTCGCCTAAGCTTGCCCCGCCCCGAGGCAGCGCGAGAGCTCGCCGTCCGGCTGGAAACACGCTTTGGGCGCTCGCGCTTCATCGACGAGGATGCGGGGTTCATCGCTGCTCTGCGCTTCTTCTTCCTGGCCACCGCCGACGCGGAGGGCCAACCGGACTGCTCATTCAAGGGTGGCGATCCGGGGTTTGTGCGGGTGGTAGCGCCCGACCTCCTCGTCTTTCCCGACTACGACGGCAACGGGATGTTCAAGAGCCTTGGGAACATCCGCGCCAATCCGCATGTCGGCCTGTTGTTCATCGCCATGGAGGACAAGCCGAAGCGGCTGCGGGTGAACGGCACGGCCCAGTTCTACCTCGACGACCCTCTGCTTGCGAGTTCGAGGGCGCACAGGGGATCGTCCGCCTGACCCCGCGGAGATCTTCCCGAACTGCCCGCACAATATCCCCCGCATGCAGATGGTAGAGGCATCACCCTACATCCCTCGTCGCGGCATCGAGCGCGTGGAGCCGGCGTGGAAGGCCTTCGAGAGTTTCGCTGACGCGGTGCCGACGCGGCGTGCCTGAGGACCGGGGGAACCGCAGTAGGGCGTATAGAGGGGGCGGCCTCGCGGCCGCCCTTGTTGACCCGGTCCTAGGGCAGTCAGCCCAGCCGACAGACCGGTCCGCGATCCTCGATCTGCTCCGAGACGATCGTCGGCCCGAGCCGCTTCTTCAGGGCGCCGGTCAGTGCACCTCGTACCGTGTGCGGCTGCCAGCCGGTCGCCGCGACCACCTCGGCGATGGTTACGCCCGCGGGCCGCTGCAGCATGGCAATCAGCGCCGCCTGCTTGGTGCCCTCGCGGGTCTTGCCCCGCAGCGGCGCAGGGTGACTCGCTGAGGGGCCTTGTGCGGCTTCCGCGCTCCAGGGACTTGGCTTCGGCCGGCGAGTCTGTACCGCCCGCTCCGGGCCGCTGTGAGGCGTCAGGCTCCAGTGCCACCTCCGGCTCGATCCCGAGCGCTTCCAGACCGGCGGCGGTGATGCAGAGAAGGACCCCGCGTCCGTCCTCCTCGTTCCGCCAGAGCGTGTTCAGGGCTGTGTCAGCATTAAATTCAACCCGGGTCACCTAGAAGATGACGGTTGCGGCGATGCAGATGGCGCTCATGAAGGTGTGGGCGCAGCGGTCGTATCGGGTGGCGATGCGTCGCCAGTCCTTGAGCCTGCCGAACATGCGCTCGATGCGGTTGCGCTGCTTGTAGAGGTCGGCGTCGTAGGGGATCGGCGCCTTGCGGTTCGCCCGGCCCGGGATGCAGGGCGTGATCTCGAGATCGGTCAGGGCCTCGCGGAACCAGTCGCTGTCGTAGCCCTTGTCGGCGATCAGCACGTCGGCGTCCGGCAGGTCCGGCAGCACGGTCGCCGCGCCGCGATAGTCGCTGACCTGGCCCTCGGTGAGCAGCAGGATCAACGGCTTGCCCTCGCCGTCGCAGACCGCGTGCAGCTTCGAGTTCAGGCCGCCCTTGTGCGTCCGATACGGCGGGGAACAGCCCCTTTTTGAGCAGGCTGGCGGCGGTGCGGTGCGCCTTCAGGTGGGTCGCGTCGATCATCACCGTGTCCGTCGCCGCGCTCTCGCCCGCCAGCGTGGCGAAGATCCGGTCGAAGACGCCGATCCGGCTCCAGCGGATGAAGCGATTGTAGAGCGTCTTCGGCGGCCCGTAGACGGCGGGCGCGTCCCGCCACATCAACCCGCCCCGGATGACATGGATGATCCCCGAGATCACCCGCCGGTCATCCACCCGCGGCACGCCGCGCGGCTTGTTCGGCAGAAGCGGCTCCAGGCGGGCGAACTGCGCCTCGGAAAGCCAGAAGTGGTGGTCCGACATCGCAATCCTCCCAACATTTGGGAGTTTGAATTACATCTCAGGGCGCATGGGAATCCTGTTTATGGGTCCTGAATGGGGGCAGGCCAGTCCGCTCTACCGGACCTGTCTTCCGGGGCTGATGCGACCACGCTTTATTCGCATCCGGAGAGCCGGGGGACGTTTGGGCGGTTCCCTATCTCGTCTTCGAGCCGGACTATTCGTTTGTCCTTGAGGAGGATGGCACGGCATCAGCAGACGTCGGGCGAGCCCTTGGCCGGGACGGCCGCCGAGCGCCAGCCCGAGATGGTGGACGATGGTCTGCAGCCGCGCCGTACGGCGAGCGTAGGGTGCGACGATGTCGGCGTCGAACCGCTCGGCGAAGATCACCCTCGGGCAGACGTCGTTGCCGCATCGGAACCGCCGGACGGTGAGCGCGATGCTGACGCGCCGGCCATGGGCGGAAGATCGGAGAGGGACCGAACGTAGCGGCTGTGAACCTGCCGTGAGAGCCTGCCGCAGCCTGGGGCAGGCCGACCCGACATCCCGGGAACGGGCGAGCGGCGCCACTCCACCATCACCTAACTGCACCTGCTCGATGATCAGCCCTGGCGGCAACAATGCCGCCGGAAGTCGGCTTCGACCCATCCCTCGCTCCCCTCAACCCAGAGGGGGAGACTATCCGTCAACCGATCAGCTGCACCGAAAGTGAGATGCGGTAACGGGTCCTGCGTTCCGCGTTGATCGCATGTTGCGCTTGCCCGCCGGACGGGCCGCTGGCGACGCTCCCGTATCTGATCTGGCAGGAGGACTACGGGATGAAGCTGTTCATTGGCCTTGACGTCTCGCTCGCGAAGACAGCGGTTTGCGTGCTCGACGAGCATGGCAGGATCGTCAAGGAGGCGGAGACCTCCAGCGACCCGGAGGCGCTGGCGCAGTTCGCGAAGGACCAGCCGGGGGAAATCGCCGCGATCGGCCTTGAGGCCGGCCCGCTGTCCCAGTGGCTGCACCGCGGGCTGGCTGAGGCAGGCCTCGATGCGGTTCTCATGGAGACGCGCCAGGTGAAGGGCGCGCTGAAGGCAATGCCAATCAAGACCGACCGACGGGATGCCGAGGGCATCGCGCGGTTGCTTCATCTGGGCTGGTTCCGACCCGTCCACTGCAAGTCGGTTTCGGCGCAGGAGATCCGGGCGCTGCTGTCGGCGCGCAGGGCGGTCCAGCGGGGCATGATCGCGCTGGAGATGTCGCTCCGGGGCTTGCTGCGCAATTTCGGTCTCAAGGTCGGGACGATTTCCAAAGGCCGGTTCGAGGCCCGCATCCGGGAACTGGCTGACGGCAATGCCCTGCTTGAGGCGGCGGCCGGTCCGATGCTGCGGGCCCGCGCCGTCCTGCGCCTGGAACTCGCCGGGCTCGAAAGGCAGGTGCGCCAGCTCGCGAAGGACGACACGGTCTGCCGCCTTCTGATGACCATGCCGGGGATAGGAGCGGTGGTCGCGCTGACCTTCAAGTCGGCCGTCGATGACCCGGCGCGCTTCACCTCGTCGAAGAAAGTTGGCCCTTGGGTGGGGCTCACGCCATCCCGGCAACAGTCTGGCGAGCGCGACATCACCGGCGGCATCACCAAGGCCGGGGATGTCGGCCTGCGCCGGGCGCTTTGCCAGGCGGCGACCGTCATGCTGCATCGCGGACGCGCATCATGGCTGAGAACATGGGCGGCGCGGATCGCCAAGCGCCGCGGCAACAAGCGGGCCATGGTGGCGCTCGCCCGCCGGATCGCTGTCGTGCTCCACCGCATGTGGCGCCACGGCACGGAATTCCAGCCGGATGCAGCGCCGAAGGCCGCCTAACCGGCTGGCCGCACCACCCGCTGTCCCATCGGGCGCGGGCCTCCGAGGTCCTTGAGGGACGTGGTTCCAGTGATGCCGCGAGTCTGACTGTTGCCACCCCTGCGGGGTAAGCACGCAAGTGAGATGGGCACGCCGGAATTGCATCGAACCAGCATCATGTTGGCAGCCACCGCGCTGACCACGGACCGAAGCATGCACCCCGGGGCACTCAATGCGAGGCCGCGATCCCACGGAGGGACCGCAATCAGGAGACGCACAGACGCCACTTCGGCGGACCATGGCGCTTGGCCGAAAACGCTTGACGAAGACGGCCACGTTACCGAAGTCAGAACCAGAATTGCAGGCCGATCCACAGTTAGGGCCGCTCAAGCGAAGGCAACGTGACGCGCGTCCAGGCCTGTCGGGCGGCGATCCTCGCGCGGGCGGCTTGAGCGCAGAAGGCGCCTGTCGGTCAGCCAGCCGTGGAGATGCCGGAGGTGATGACCTGAGGAAATGCGGGCTCAGGTAATGTGATTTCAGAATGTGATCCTCAGAAACAAGCTTCCGCCAAAATCCTGCTGATGCTCGCCGAGCAGGGCATTGGCCTCCGCCTCGATCGTCGAACGTGCGCCGACGACTGCATGCAGGGCGAGCCCGAGATCGGCAAACTGGCGATCGATGTTGTCGGAGGTGGTCAGGCCCGGGCCGGCGCCGTTCTGTCCGACGAGGCGCGTCGTCGCGGTGAATGCATCGTCACCGAGAAGACCCAGATACCCGATCCTTGCGCTGAACTGGCCCGCGACATCGCGCACGTCGAAACCACGGCCGAACTCCAGCCCGGGATTGAGCGAAACGAACGTTGCCGCGGTGTCCGACACCTGAAGGCCATAGTCTCCGCCGCCGGTCTCGGAAAATCCGTTCTGCCGGACCCGGGTCGCCCCGATGTCGAAATAGGGCGCGGCAAACCCCGCTCCCGCCATTTCCGCCCGATAGGTGGCGCGGGCATGCACGGCGATCCAGTCGCTGTCGGGGCTGGCCGTGACCCGCGCCAGCCCGCCCGGCACATATGCGTCGCGCGCGAGGTCAAGATTACCGATGCCACCCGAGATCGACCCCGCGAGCGTGGCGGCTCCGATCTCGCGCTTGATGACCAGGCCCGCCTGATAGCGGTTGCCGTCGCCGGAACCGCCCGGATCCGCGTCGA
Organism: uncultured Alphaproteobacteria bacterium; assembly: GCA_963737485.1. Taxonomy (GTDB): domain Bacteria; phylum Pseudomonadota; class Alphaproteobacteria; order Rhodobacterales; family Rhodobacteraceae; genus Amaricoccus. Next base: position 957,195 of record CAVTSR010000016.1, read on the forward strand.
TGTGGAACCTCTCGTAACCGAGCGCGAAGCCGGTGAACAACTCATCGGCCACTTCGACCTGCGCCCCGCCGCTGACCGAGAACACGCTCTCGTCGTAACCGGTCGCCGCATCCGTCTCGCTGACATTGCGGCTGATACCGCCGGTCTGCATCCACAGGCAGCTGCCGTTCCGGCCGAACGAGTAGCTGCCCGCCGCGTCGCGCTGCGGGCAGCTGTTCAGCTGGTCCGCAAAGCGCAGCGAGGCGTGGGTCGTCGCGTCCGCCGCCGCCAGATAGCCGCTCGGGGTCAACCGGTCGTAGGCATCGAGAAGGTCGTCGACCGGTCCGATCCGAAGGATGGAAAAGATCAGCCCGTCGATGAAGGCGTAGCGGTTCGCGCCGCGCGCCATGTCCGCCTGCCGCAGCCGCGCGAGCCCGTTGACATAGTTCCCGACATCGGTGTGGTAGGGCTTCACGGCATCGTAGGCGGCCGGATCCGTCCCCGCGGGCGGCGATTCCCATGCGGTGTAATCGACGGCGTAGCCGAGGACGATCTCCGCGCCCGAGCCGGACGTGGCCTGCTGTGACAGCGAGTAGGCGACGGTGGCGGTGTTTTCCACCGCGAGGCTGTCGGAGGCGAGGCCGTCGCCGGCGCTCAGGATCGCGAAGCTCCCGCTGGCGCCGCTCGTCGGCGGTGTGCCCTGTGCGACCGGCAGCACGCTGCCGGCGAACGCTGGCTTGGCGCCTCCCGCGATGGTGACGAGATCATTGCTGCCGGCAATGTCGAAATCGACCTGCAGCGTCCCCTGGGCCGTCTGCGTAAGGCCGCCGGTCACGGTGGAGCTGCCGATGGTTCCGTCCGTGGCCGCGGAGAGGACGCCGCCGTTCTCGAGCGTCGCCTTGCTGCCGAGGTTGACCACGAGGCCGAGGCCCAGCGCGCCGTTGTTGACGAGCTCGTTGGCGTATCCGTTGTCGAGAAGGATCGAGCCTTGCAGCGTGCCGCCGTTGGTGACGGCGAGCTGCCCGCCTTCGGCGCGCACCGCGTAGCCTGACAGCGAAGTTCCCTCGGGCTTGATCACCTTGCCCGCGATGTCGAGCGTGTTCTGCTTGCCGTCCATGAAGCCGATGGTCTCGTATCCGCTCGTGCCGGTGGAGATCGTGGCGCCCGCGGCCACCGTGACCGCGATCGTGCCGTTGCCCTTTGCGCCGTCGCTCTGAAGCAGCATGCCGCGGCCGTTCTGGCCGAGGGCGCTGATCGAGGCATCGGCCGCGACGGTCACGTCGCCGGCCGTGTCGCCGCTTCCCGATCCGCCGACCGACTGGGCGAAGATGCCGTGCGAGGAGATGCCGCTGACCGTGATCGGTTCGGTCGTGGTGACCGTGACGTCGCCGCCGTTGCCACCGTCGCCCGCGCTGCCGGCGAAGTTGTAGACGTCCGCCGACGCGGCGCTCCCGGAGATCCCGGCGAAGCCGCCGGACCCGCCGATCGATTGCGCGATGACGCCGTGGGCGAGCGCGCCCTTGGTGGTGATCGCCCCCGACGTCACCGTGACGTCGCCGCCGTCGCCGCCCGAGCCCGCGGCGGACTGGATGCCGACGCCGGAGCCGATGTTGAGGTCGGCCCAGGAATCGGTGAAGCCCTTCTCCACGTCGCCCGCGGAGCCGCCTCCGCCGCCGACGGACTGGGCGAAGATGCCCACGCCGCCATCGCCGGTGGTGTTGACGGCGCCGGTGAGGGCCACCTTGACGCTCCCACCCTTGCCGCCGCCGCTGTCCTTGCCGCCGACCGTCGCCACCGACCACAGCCCGGTGGAGCCGGCGCCGCCGTTGCCGCCGCCGCCGCCGATCGATTGGGCGCGCACGGCATAGGCATGGGCGCCCGCGGTCCCGATCGTGCCGCTTCCGCTCACGCTGCCGAGGCCCGCTTCTGCCTTGAACTGGCGACCCGCGCCGTGGCGGCGTCAGGACTCAAACGAAACAGCCTCCGGGAAACCCGGTGCGGAGTAATAGCAGGCCACGGCGATGGCCTTGAGGGACACAGAGGAAGGCCCGGTCGGCCCTCTTTTGTGTAGGGGCGCTGTTTCGGCAATCAGGGTGCGGTGATCTTGCGGGTTTCGGGGTTCACGGCCTCTGCGGTGGCCTGGTTTTGCTCCGCCCCGTCGATGGCGGCGTCGCGCCGGCGTCCAGCGGATTGCTTGAGCCGATAGCTGTCGCCGTTCATGGTCAGGATGTGAACGTGGTGGGTCAGCCGGTCGAGCAGCGCGCCAGTGAGCCGTTCCGATCCCAGCACCGAGGTCCAGTCCTCGAACGGCAGATTGGAGGTGAGGATGGTTGAGCTCCGCTCGTAGCGCTGGGACAGGATCTCGAACAGCAGCTCGGCGCCGGTTGGGGACAGTGGCACGTAGCCAAGCTCGTCGACGATCAACAGCTTCACCGTCTGGAGATCACGCTGCAGCTTCAGCAGGCGGCGCTCGTCGCGGGCCTCCATCAGCTGATGGACGAGGCTGGCGGCGGTGGTGAAGGCGACGCTGAAGCCCTTCTGGCAGGCCGCAAGGCCGAGCGCCAGGGCCACATGGGTCTTGCCGGTGCCGGTGTTGCCGAGCGCGATGACGTTCTCCCGGCGCAGGATGAACTCGCAGCGGGCCAGTTCGAGCACCAGCATCTTGTTGAGGCTCGGAATGGCCGTGAAGTCGAAGGTGTCGAGGCTCTTCACCGCCGGGAACCTGCGCCGCCTTGATGCGCCGCTCGACCATGCGGCGTTCGCGGTCGATCAGTTCCAGTTCCACCAGGCGCAGCAGGTAGCGGGGATGATCGACGCCGTCGCGGGCGCATTCGCGTGCGAGCTTGTCGTATTCCCGCAGAACCGTCGGCAGCTTCAGCTGCTTGAGGTGATGCGCCAGCAGAACCTGCGGAGCGCCGCTGGTCGTTCCAGCCGGCATCTTGTCGACGCCCGGCGTGCCGGTCATGGCGCCGCCCCGGGAACGAGAACGGCATAGTCGGCCGCCGCCGTGATCCGGACGTCCATCTTCGGCAGATGCGGATAGGCCGTCAGGTCGAGCCGGGCCGGCCGCCGCTCGACACGCGCCAGCGCGATCTGCTTGACCGCGTCGAAGCCGATGGCGCCGAGCCGGATCGCCTCGGTGACCGCGGCCGCCACGACTGCCATCGGGATGGCTTCCAGCAACCGCAGGACCTGGATGAACTCACGCCTGCCGCGGTTGCCCATGCGCGCCTCCAGTAGATGGCGCAGGTGCTGGAACGCCTCCGGCAGATCCCAGCCCTTCAACGGTGCAGCCTGATCAAGGGCATTCGGCTTCGTCTCGATCAGCGCGAGATAGTGCCGCGGCTCGAACACGAAGATGCCCGTGCCATAGCTCCGGGGGTGTCGGGCGATCTCCTGCCCGGCGCAGAGGATCACCACCTCGTCGACGAAGCCCTTCACCAGCACGTCCCGGAAGCCGTATGCCGTCGGCACCGAATAGTCGTTGCAGCGGTAGCGGACCAGGGCGGTCGACGAGACGCGGGCAGCCCGCTTCTCGCAAGGCTCCAACGGCACGGCGGGCAGGTCCCGAAAGGCCGCCAGATCGGCGACAAGGCGCTCCCCGATCGTCCCGCCGTGGCGGCCGGCGCGCTCGCCCTGCCGGCGCCGGCAGCGATCTTCCAACATTGCATCGAGATCGTCGAAGCTCGCCGCCTGCGGGATCGGCGTCATGAAGTTCGACCGGGCATACTTCACCAGCCCCTCGACCTTGCCCTTGTCGTTGCCCTTGCCGGGACGGCCAAACCGATCGCGGAACAGGTAGTGGCTCTGCAGCTCGGTGAAGGCGCGGGTTCTCTCCCGTTTGCCATCGCCGCAGATCTTCGCCACCGCGATCGTCGTGTTGTCGTAGAGGATCGACAGCGGCACGCCGCCGAAGAAGGCGAATGCCGACACGTGTCCGTCGAGAAAGGCCTCCGTCGTTTCCGCCGGATAGGCCTTCACGAAAGGGGCGTCCGATTGCGGCAGGTCCATGCAGAAGAAGTGGATCTTCCGCCGGACGCCGCCGATCTCCCCCACCGCCTCGCCGAAGTCTACCTGTGCATGGCCGCGCGGATGGGCCAGCGGCACGAAGGTCTCCCGCAGCCTTCCGCGCGCGATCCGGACGTAGTCCTTCACCACCGTCGCGCCGCCGGAATAGCCGTGCTCGTCGCGCAGACGCTCGAAGATCCGCTTCGACGTATGCCGCTGCTTTACCGGCGCCGTCCGGTCGGACTCGAGGATCTGATCGTCCCCCATATCCGTGGATACGGGTTTAGGCCATCTGTCTTTCGGCCCGTTCTGGGGTCCTGTATCCGAGAGCGGAGTGGATCCGCCGCCGGTTATAGTATCCCTCAATATATGCGAAGAGGTCTCGTCGGGCATCCTCGCGCGTTGGCCATCGCCGCTGGTGGGCGAGTTCGACCTTCAGCGTGTGGAAGAAGCTCTCCATGGGCGCATTATCGTAGCAGCAAGCCGTGCGGCTCATTGACGGTTTGGCTTTCATCGCAGTGAGTTGCCTGCCGTACGCCTCGGATGCGTATTGGCTGCCGCGGTCGGAATGGCAGATGAGGCCTTCGGCCGGTCGTTGCCGCTGGGCGGCCATCATCAATGCGGCCAGCGGCAGCTCGGTACGCATGTGGTCGCGCATCGACCAACCGACGATCTTGCGGGTCGCAGGTCGAGCACGGCAGCGAGATACAACCATCCCTCGCCGGTCGCGATGTAGGTGATATCGGCGAGCCAGACGCGGTTCGGTGCCGATGCGACGAACGCCTGCTTCAGCAGGTTCGGCGCGATCGGCAGATGGTGGCGGCTGTCGGTGGTGCATGGCCTGAACCTGCGACCGGCGAGCGCGCGAATGCCGTGACGACGCATCAGCCGCGCGACGCGGCCGCGTCGCGCCGTCCCGCCTTCGGCGCGGAGCGCCGCATGCATCCTGGGACTGCCGTAACGGCCATGATGCTCGGCGTGGAGGCGACGCACATCGGCGAGCAGCGCGCGGTTCGCAACGGCCCGAGCGCTATCGGGACGGTTGCGCCAAGCGTAGTAGCCGCTGGCCGAGACCTCGAGGACCCGGCACATCAGCCGGATCGGCCAACGGCCGGCATGATCGCGGATGAATCGGAAGCTCATCTCGGCACCTCCGCGAAGATGCCGATCGCTTTTTTTAGCACGTCGCGCTCCATGCGCGTCCGATCGAACGCCCGCTTCAAACGCGTGATCTCCGAGGCCTGATCAGCTGGCGACGGCAGCGGCAAGACGCTCGGCGTCGCCGCCCTCGATCGCGTCGTCCCCCCACCAACCACTACTCGCCAGTTGGCGGAGGATGGCGTCCTCCAGATCGCTCTTCTCGCCGCAGGCGGCGCCGGTGAGGGCACCGACCTCCGGCCGCTTCAGAGCGAAGCCGATCGTCTCGCGCGAGGCAAGTCGGCATCGCCGGCCTTTTCAAGCAGGCCTGCAGGTCCATCATCTCGTCGGTCGTCGGGGCACCTTCCGGTTCGGGTTGGTCGTCGCAACTCCGATCCTACCGGATAACCCGATGACACCCACGCGACCGCCGGCCAGCGCCAGCCGCGCGAACGCGCGCGGGCAGTCGGCCGCACTACCGAGGAGTTACATCACTCGCCGGGACACGACTGTTAGCGTTAGAGCGGGTCCGGTTATCGCTGAATCGAATTGGGATTACACTAGAGGCTCGTTTGTGATTCAGGATCCGTGCTGGGAGGGAGGCCAGCATGGATGGCGAGACCATGTTCCAGCGACCTTCGTGAGCGGGTGGTGAGGGCGATGCGTGCGGGAGAGAGCTGCCGGAGCGTCGCCGCCCGTTTTTCGGTGGCGCCGTCGAGCGCCGTGAAATGGGCGCAGCGCGCGGCGCGGACCGGTTCGGTCCTGCCCGGCAAGATCGGCGGGCACCGCAAGCCGGTGCTCGAGCCGCATCGCGATTGGCTTCTGGGCCAGGTCCGCGGCCGCCCCGAGATCACGCTGAGGGGACTTCAGGCCCTGCTCGCCGAACGCGGCGTCGCCGTGAGCCACGACACGATCTGGCGGTTCCTGCGGGCCTGCGGCTTCAGTTTCAAAAAAAGACGCTGGTGGCCGATGAGCGCACTCGCCCGGACGTGAGCCGGCGGCGGGAGCGCTGGAAGCGCCACCAGGACCGGATCGATCCGCGCAGGCTGGTGTTCATCGACGAGACCTGGATGAAGACCAACATGGCGCCGCTTCGGGGCTGGGCGCCGAGGGGCGCGCGGCTGCCCGGCGGGGCGCCGTTCGGGCACTGGAACACCTCCACCTTCATCGCGGCCCTTCGGCACGACCGGATCGACGCTCCCTGGGTCTTCGACGGCCCGGTCAACGGCGACATCTTCCGGACCTATGTCGAGAAGGTGCTGGCCCCGACCCTCTCACCCGGCGATGTCGTCGTGATGGACAACCTCGGCAGCCACAAGAGCCTCGCCGTGCGCCGCGCCATCCGCGACGCGGGCGCCCACCTGCTGTTCCTGCCGCCCTACAGTCCCGACCTGAACCCCATCGAGCAGGCCTTCGCGAAACTGAAGCACTGGCTTCGACAAGCCGCCCCCCGCTCCCGGCAAGCCCTGTGGCGCACCCTCGGCGACATCCTCCACAAAATCACCCGACAGGAGTGCACGAACTACCTGGTCAGCGCAGGATACGCTTCCGTCTAAAACGGAAGCGCTCTAGCAATTCTTTCGCCAACGGGTAACGCACACCAAATCAATCAGTTGATCAGAACGTGCAAGTTGCCAGACGGTGGGTCGCGCCGCGCGGACGTCAGGGCGTCAGGCCGCTGCCGGCAAGCGCACCTTGTAGACCCGCTCCGCGGTGGCATGCGCCATCGCCGCCTGCTCCGCCTCCGAGTAGCGGGAGATGATGTCACGGAAGGCCGCGATCCAGCTGGGCAAGTCGCCCCCGCGGGTGTTAACCACCGGCCAGTCGCTGCCCCATAGGCAGCGATCGGGGCCGAAGGCCTCGATCACCGTCTCGACGTAGGGCCGCACCGTCCCGAGCGTCGCCGTCCCGGGCGTGACGTTGGCGTAGATCCCGGAGAGCTTGACGACCACGTTGGGCATCGCCGCGAGCGCCGCGAGGCCGGCCCGCCACGGCTCGACGGCGCCGGGGCCGGCCGCGACATCCGGGTTGCCGCAGTGGTCGAGGACGAGCTGCGTATCCGGGCAGGCTTCCGCCAGCTCCAGCCCGATCCAGAGCTGGCGCGCGAGCAGGCACATGTCGAAGGGCAGCCCCTTGGCGCCGAGCTTGCGCACGTTCGCCCGGAAGGTTTCCGTGCGCGACATGTCGTCGGGCACCACGTGGAGCATCCGCCGGTAGCCGACGACGCCTAAATCCCTGCCCTCCTCCACCCATTCGTCGAAGCCGGGGGCGTTCTCCGGACGGATCGACGAGATGATGCCGAGGATGCCGCTGCCGGACCGGCGGGCAAGCTTCGCCACCATCGCGGTCTCGGCGTGGTGATCGTCGTGGTCGACCCCGGCCTCCATGAAGATGGTGCCGCCGACACCGGCCCCCTTGGTCACTTCCGCGTAGTCGTCGACGGTGAACGCGCGGCCGGCCAGCGCCGGCAGGCTGGCCGTCCAGCCGTACTCAAGCGAACCCGGGTAGATCAGGTGCTGATGGGTGTCGAGCAGCGGTACCATCGCCCGGTCACTCCGGGTCGTCGATGCAGACCTGCCGCTGCTCACCGAGCCCCTCGATCCCGAGCTCGATCACGTCCCCAGCCTTGAGATAGGTCGGCGGCTTCATCCCCATGCCGACGCCCGGCGGCGTGCCGGTCGAGATGATGTCACCCGGGTTCAGACTCATGAACTGGCTGAGGTAGGCGACGAGGAACTTCACCCCGTAGACCATGGTCGCGGTCGAGCCGTCCTGCCGGGTCACCCCGTTGACCTTCAGCCACATCTTCATCTTCTGCGGATCGGCCACCTCATCGCGGGTGACGAGCCAGGGGCCGGTCGGCCCGAAGTGGTCGCCCGACTTGCCCTTGCTCCACTGGCCCTGCCGCTCCGTTTGAAAGTGCCGCTCGGAGACGTCGTTCACCAGGCAGTAGCCGGCGACGTAGTCGAGCGCGTCCGCCTCGGCGACATACTTCGCGCGCTTGCCGATCACGAAGCCGAGCTCGACTTCCCAGTCGGTCTTCAGCGAGCCGCGCGGGATGATAACCGGATCGTCCGGACCGCAGATCGCACTCGTCGCCTTCATGAAGATGATCGGCTCGGACGGCACCGTCGCACCGGTCTCGGCCGCGTGGTCGGAATAGTTGAGCCCGATGCAGACGAACTTGCCGGTCCCGCCCACGCAAGGCCCCAGCCGCACCGAGGCGTCGACCTCGGGCAGCTTCGTCGCATCGAGCTTGCGCAGCCGCTCGAGGCCGGCGTCGCACAGCGTCTCTCCGCCGATATCCCCGACGAGGCCGGAAAGATCGCGGATCTTGCCCGCGTCGTCGAGGAGCCCCGGCTTCTCCATGCCCTTCGGGCCATAGCGCAACAGTTTCATTCTTCTGCTCCTCTCAGACGTTGGTCATGCCGCCGTCGGCGATCATCGCCGTGCCGGTGGTGAAGGCGCTGTCGTCCGAGGCGAGATAGACCGCGAGCGCGGCCATCTCCTCCGGCGTGCCGATCCGGCCCATCGGCTGGCGCGCGACGAAGGCCTTGCGCGCCGCCTCGTAGTCGCCCTGCGCTCGCATCCGCGCCTCGAGTGAAGGGCTGTCGACCGTCCCGGGACAGATGCAGTTGCAGCGGATCCCCCTGGTGACGAAGTCGGCTGCCACCGACTTGGTCAGCCCGATCACCGCGGCCTTCGAGGCCCCGTAGACGCAGCGGTTGGGCACGCCGACGATCGAGGAGGCGACCGAGGCCACGTTGACGATCGACCCGCCGCCGCGCTCGATCATCCCGGGCAGGAAGGCCCGGATCATCCGGTACATCGCGGTGACGTTGAGATCGAACGAGAAGGCCCATCGGTCCTCGTCGGTGTCGAGGATCGTGCCGTTCTCGACCCAGCCCGCACCGTTGAAAAGCACGTCGACCGGCCCCGCCCGGTCGCGCAGCGCAAGGATCGCCGCCCCGTCGCGCACGTCGAGGGCGGCGGTCTCGCAGCCGTCGAGCCCCGCGAGCTTGCTCTCGTCGATGTCGGTGGCGAGCACCGCCGCCCCCTCGCGCGCCATCGCGACCGCGGTCGCACGGCCGATCCCCTGGCCCGCCGCCGTGACGAGACAGCGCTTTCCCTTCAGCCGGTCCATGCCGTTCCCCCCGCTCTTTGCCGGCGTTGTCCGACAGTTCGCGCCGGTTGTCCATCACCTCGGCCCCCGGACCCGCTCCCGGTCGGCGAATTGAACCCGCCCCTGCGGCCTTGCTCACGCCGATACGGCCCGTGCCTCGGCGACAACGCCCGAAGGCGATGACCTGGCCCCGCCGGGACGACATCCGACGCACATTGCACGCGTGCCGGCAGGCGATCAGTCCGCGAGCCCGAGCCTCCGGTGCCAGTCGGCCAGGCTCTCGTCCGGATAGCGATCGAAGGTCCTGTCCTTCGGCCCGACATGGGGCTCGACCCAGTTCGCCTTACTCCCGAGCATCAGGTGCGTCCGCTCAGGCGGTATCGGCAGGTCGGTGTCGATTGCCCCGGCATGCGGGTGCACGAGTTCCGGCCAGCGCGGATCCCAGAGCCAGAGCGCCGAGCCGCAGCGGCCGCAGAAACTGCGCTCACCCGGACTCTTCGCGTCGCCCTCGTCGTGCAGGATAGCGTTGAAGCTCCGCACCTCTTCCTCGCCCACGACCTTCAGGGTCTCCTTGAGCGCGCCGAGCTGGATCGCGAAGCCGCCGGAGCCGGCGGTCTTGCGGCAGATCGAGCAGTAGCAGAGGTTGAACGGATAGGGCTGTGGCGCCTCCACCGTGAAGCGGACGGCGCCGCACTGGCATGAACCTTCGAGGTGCATCGTCCCCTCCTATTTCGTCCCGAACATCCGGTCGCCGGCGTCGCCAAGCCCGGGCACGATGTAGCCCTTCTCGTTCAGCCGTCGATCAAGGGCGGCAGTGACGATCGGCACCTCGGGGTGCGCATCCTTCATCCGCGCGACACCTTCGGGTGCGGCGAGCAGGCACAGAAAGCGGATGTCGGTGGCGCCGTGCTCCTTGAGGAGCGTGACGGCGGCGGCGGAGGAGTTGCCGGTGGCGAGCATCGGGTCGAGCGCGATGGTGACCCGCTCGGCGAGGTCGCCGGGCACCTTGTCGTAATACTGTACCGGCTGCAGCGTCGCCTCGTCGCGGTAGAGGCCGATGAAGCCGACGCGGGCCGAGGGGATCAACTCGAGCACACCGTCGAGGATGCCGTTGCCGGCGCGCAGGATCGAGACCAGCGCGAGCTTCTTGCCCCTCAGGACCGGGGCCTCCATTTCGGTGAGCGGGGTTTCGATGGTCCGGCTGATCAGCGGCAGGTCGCGGGTGATCTCGTAGGCGAGAAGCAGGGAGATTTCGCGCAAGAGCCGGCGGAAGCTGGCGGTCGAGGTTTCGCGGTCGCGCATGATCGTCAGCTTGTGCTGCACCAGCGGGTGCTCGACGATGGTCAGGTGCGCAGGGGCAGCGGGCATGTCGGCTCCTGGGCAAAGGCATGGGCGCTCAGAGGAAGCTCCGGCCGTGGCGGCCGGGGGCGAGGCCGAGGTGGGCGGCGATGGTCTCACCGACGTCGGCATAGGCAACGAGGCCGATGCCACGCGGCGCGAGGCCGGGACCGATGGCGAGGACGGGCACGCGCTCGCGGGTGTGGTCGGTGCCGGGGAAGGTCGGGTCGTTGCCGTGGTCGGCGGTCAAGATCATCAGGTCGTCGGGACGCAGGCGCTCCAGCAGCTCGGGGACCCGTTCATCGAAGGCCTCGAGGGCGCGGGCGTATCCGGCGACGTCGCGCGAATGGCCCCAGAGCGTGTCGAAGTCGACGTAGTTGGCGAAGACGAGATCGCCGGCGGCGGCGGCGTCGATCGCGGCGCAGGTGGCGTCGATGAGCGCCATGTCGTCCGCGCCCTTGGCAAGCGTGGTTATTCCGCGATGGGCGAAGATGTCGCCGACCTTTCCGATCGCGTGCGTCTTTCCGCCGACTGCGACCACGCGGTCGAGGATCGTCTCCTCCGGGGGCGGGATCGCCAGGTCGCGGCGGTGCGGGGTGCGGATGAAGGTCGCCGGCGTCTCGCCGAGGAAGGGCCGCGCGATCACTCGCCCGACCCGCATCGGGTGCACGATGCCGGCGGCCATCTCGCAAACGTCGTAGAGCCGCTGGAGGCCGAAATGCTCCTCGTGGGCAGCGATCTGCAGCACGCTGTCGGCGGAAGTGTAGAGGATGGGCTTGCCGGTCGCGATATGCTCGACGCCGAACTCGTGCAGCACCGGCATTCCCGAGGAATGTGCGTTGCAAAGGGTGCCCGGCAGCCCCGCCCGCTCGATCAGCGGGCCGAGGATCTCAGGCGGGATCGCCGGATCGGTGCGGGGAAAATAGTGCCACTCCCAGGGGACCGGCACCCCCGCGAGCTCCCAGTGGCCCGAGGGGGTGTCCTTGCCATGCGAAACCTCGGTCGCCGCCCCCCAGATGCCATCCACCGGCGCGTCGAAGCCGGGCAGGTCGACGTCCGAAGCCGCGCGGATCGCCGCCCCGATCCCGAGCCGCGCCAGGTTGGGCAGGCGAAGAGGGCCTTGCCGGCCCGCGTCGGCGCGTCCCGCCGCGCATTCCTGCGCGATGTGGCCAAGCGTATTGGCGCCGGCGTCGCCGAAGGCCGCGGCGTCGGGAGCGCCGCCGATGCCGACCGAGTCCATCACGAGCAGGAAGGCGCGCGGCATCAGGCGATCCGGTCGAGGATCAGCGGCATTTCCTCCGGTGCGGCATCGCCGATGACGTAGGCCGCCCGGACGCGGGCTTCGGCCACCGCGAAGGCCGTCTCGTCGGCGGCATGGACGCGCGCAAGCGGGGTGTCGGCCTCGACCGAGGCGCCCAGGCCGAGCAGATCATCGAGCCCGACCGAATGGTCGATCGCATCGCCCGGCCGCCGCCGTCCGCCACCGAGCTCGACCACGGCCAGCCCAAGCGAGCGGGTGTCGATCGCCGTCACGAATCCCTCGCGTCCTGCGGTCACCTCGGCGACCTCGACCGCGCCGCGGAGATGCGTCGCGAAATGGTCGAGGAAATCCGGCGGCCCTCCAAGAGCGGCCACCATGCGCTCGAAGCGCTCGGCCGCGGCGCCGGAGGCGAAGGCCCGGCGCAGCGCAACGGCCCCTGCCTCCGGTCCCTTTGCGAGCCCGGCCTGGTCGAGAATCTCGGCTCCCAGCGCCACGGTCACGTCGAAGAGCCGACCGTCGATCACGTCGCCGCGCAGGAAGCGCGCGGCATTCGCCACCTCCAGCGCGTTACCGGCGACGGCCGCCAGCGGCTCGTTCATGTCGGTGACGAGCGCCCGGGTCGGGCAACCGGCGCCGGTTGCGACCTCGACCAGCGCCCGGGCAAGCGCCCGGGCGGCCTCGGCCTCGGCCATGAAGGCGCCATTGCCGACCTTCACGTCGAGCACGAGCCCGTCGAGGCCGGCCGCGAGCTTCTTCGACAGGATCGAGGCCGTGATCAGATCGAGCGATTCGACGGTGCCGGTGACGTCGCGGATGGCGTAGAGGCGTCGGTCGGCCGGAGCGATGTCGCCGGTCTGGCCGATGATCGCGCAGCCCACCTCGCGGACCACCCGGCGGAAGGTCTCGACATCCGGTTGGGTGACGTAGCCCGGGATCGCGTCGAACTTGTCGAGCGTGCCGCCGGTATGGCCGAGCCCGCGGCCGGAGATCATCGGCACGAAGGCGCCGCAGGCGGCGAGGGCGGGCGCCAGCACCAGGCTCACGTTGTCGCCGACGCCGCCGGTCGAATGCTTGTCGACCGCGGGGCCGGGCAAATCCCAGTCCAGCACCGATCCCGAATCGCGCATCGCGGTGGTCAGCGCCACCCGCTCGCCGGTGTCGAGGCCGCGCAGGAAGACCGCCATCGCAAAGGCCGCGACCTGTCCCTCCGAGAGGGTGCCGCTGGTCACGCCACCGACGATGCAACCGATCTCGTCAGCCGACAGCCGGCCGCCGTCCCGCTTTCGGACGATCAGCTCCTGGACGAGCATCAGCCCGGGCCGAGATGCAGCGGACCGAAGGCACCCGGCAGCAGCGCGCCGACGGTGGTCCGCGCGCGTTCCCCCTCGACACCGGCGAGGATGACCGGGGTGGCGTCGGCGGCAAACTCGGCGAGCTTCTGCCGGCAGCCGCCACAGGGCGCGATGGTCAACGGCCCGTCGGCGACCACCAGCACCTCCACGATGCTGGTGCGTCCTGCCGCCACCATCGCCGAAATCGCCCCCGCCTCAGCGCAGGTCCCCTGCGGATAGGCCACGTTCTCGACGTTGCAGCCGGCGAATACGCTGCCGTCGGCACAACGAAGGGCGGCGCCCACCTTGAACCCGGAATAAGGTGCGTGGGCGTTCGCGCGCGCGGCGACAGCAGCTTCGAAGAGGTCCATCGTGAAACGTCACCGGGGCTTGAGCCGCACGACTATTGGCGCGCGACCGAGGCTTGGCAAGCCCGAACCAAGGCCGCGTCCGGGCCGCGCCCGGGCGGTCCCAGAGCAGCTTGCAGGAGAGCCGACCACCGCCAAACCCCATCGGCAGTCGCGAGGCGCCGGTAAGCGGCGGCAAGCGAAACTCCGGCCGAAGCCGCGCCTCCGGAACTGACGCAAAGGCGTCGACCGCAAGGCGCTGGCCTCGAGGACGCTTCCGCCTCCCCGATGCCGGCGCTCCCCCCGGCGCGCCCGGTCACTCGCGCTTCGTCATCCGGGCGAAAGCCTGTTGCATCTGCTCCCATCCGGCCATGCTCGCCGGAAGCCATGTCTTCAGCATCTCCTCGGGCGCCATCGCGCGGATGTTGGCGCTCATCCGCTCCTGCATTTCCTGCAGCAGCCTGTCCTGCATCGCCCGGACGTCGGGAAGCCCGAGAAAGCTCCGCGCCTCCTCCGGGGTGCAGTCGATGTCGATCGTCACCTTCACCGGGCGCCTCCTCGCGGCCTGACCTGCGATCGCCCGATCCTAGAGCCGGGAGCCAGCGACGGCGAGCGCGATCGTCGTCCAGCGGCACCACCGCGGAAGGCGTCGAAGGCGGCCGCGCTCGACCGGCTGATCCTGCCGACCAACTTCGTCTGGAGCGACGTTGGTCCGGTCTTCTTCGAAGGCCACGACAGCCGGCTCTTCCAGCTCGCCGGCCACCTGCACTATACCATGCGGATGATGCTCCTGGTGAACGAGTCCAAGTCCCGCGACGGCGGCCCGGTCAAGGTGGTGGTCGGCCGCCCGCTCGATCCCGCCGGGATCGCCGAGCCGGGCATCGGTCGCCCGCGCGCTGATGGATCACCTGCGGGCAGGGACGTACGGGCGCTCGCCGCGGTCGATCGCCGATCTCTCCTGCGGCTTCGAGTTCGAGGACGTGCGCTGAGCCCATGCCGATCGGTGTCTTCGACAGCGGGCTCGGCGGGCTGACGATCCTCGGCGCCTTCACAAAGGCGATGCCGCAGCAGGACTTCGTCTATCTCGGCGACAACGCCAACGCGCCCTACGGCTGGAAGTCGCCCGCCGAGATCTACGAACTCACCCTCGCCGGCGTCCAGCGGCTGTTCGCCGAGGGCTGCGGCCTCGTGATCCTCGCCTGCAACACCGCCTCGGCGGTGGCGCTGCACGACCTGCAGGTGAACTGGCTGAACCCGGCCACCCACCGGGTGCTCGGCGTCTTCGTCCCCGTCATCGAGCACCTCACCCGCCGCGACTGGGGCGACAACACTCCGCCTACCCACACCGGTCTGCGCGACGTCGCTCTCTTCGCCACCCCCGCGACCGTCCGATCCGGCGCCTTCCCGCGCGAGCTCCGCTTCCGAGCCCGCGACGTCACCGTGGTGCCCCAGGCATGCACCGGCCTCGTCGAGGCGATCGAGGCCGGCGATCTCGCGCGCGCCGGCGACGTCGCGGTCGAGCATGTCGCGGCCCTCCTCGCTCGCCTGCCTGCACCGCAGTCCGCGGTGCTCGGCTGCACTCACTACCCGCTTGTAGAGGGCGTCTTCCGCGCCGCGCTGCCACCGGCGACCACGCTGGTGTCGCAGCCCGATCTCCTCGCCGCGAGCCTCGCCGACTACCTCCGGCGCCACCCGGGCTTTCTCGGCGGCACCGGCGAAGTCGCCTACCTGACCACCGGCGACCCCGCCGCCGTCGGCGCCCGCGCCGCCGTCTTCACCGGCGACCCCCTGCCCTTCCGCCGCGCCTGACGCCGCGAAGCCGCCGGATCAAGCCGTCATCATCCGCGGCCGCCGAGGTGCCGCCACTCTTCCACCGCCGCGTTGTAGTCGGGATCCGCGGAGTCCGTCGCTTTGGCCGGCGCCGCCACCGGGTTCAACGCCGCAAGCGGTGCTATCACCGGCGCAGGCTCTGTCGCCGCCACCGCCCCTACCGCCCTGCGCGCCGCGGCGACACCGAGCGCGACCTGCTGCCGCGTCCGCTGGTGATGCAACTCGCGCGCACCGAAGTAGAAGGAGACGATCGCGCCGAGCAGCCACCACAGCGGCTCGGGCACCAGGGCAAGCCCTTGCATCCGCACCGAGAACCCCGCCGGCGCCGCCATGGCATAGACGAAGAGGCCGAGCGTCGAGAGCGCCAGCAGCGGCCGCGGCAGCCGGTTCAACCCGTTGACGAACCCGTCCCACCGCCCGTTCGCCGGCAACGCGAACTCCGTCCCGAATTCGCCCACCGCCGCCAGCATCTCGCGCGACGCCGCCGCCTCGCGCCCGGCCTCGTTGCCGACGAAGACCTCCGCGACGCTCGACACCGCCGCGCCCGCCTGCCGGACCGCGCCGCCCGCGCCCAGGATCGCTCCGATCATCCCCATGCCGCCACCCTCGCGTCATGCTCGGCCCGCGTCAGCCGGAACCGAGCCGAAATGAACTCCTCGGCGCGGACGATCCAGCCGCCCTTGCCGCCGTCGCGGCTGCGCGCGAACTTGCGGCTCGCCGGCCGCTGATCGCCGAGCCGGTAGTAGTAGTTGCGCCGGGCGATGCCGTAGGCATCGACCAGATGATCGGGCGCTCGCCGCAACACCTCGGCCACGGTTCCCGCCGTCACCGGCCCTATGGTCCCGTCGTCCTCGAGCGCGAAGCCGAAGGCAGCCATCAGCCGCTGCAGGATGCGCACGGCGTTGGCGCCTGCATTCACCTGCATGTCGAAGACGCTCGGCTGCAGCGGCGCCGGCAAGCAGGTCGAGCCGCGGTTCCCTGTAGTAGTGGCGGACGTAGATCTCCGCGGCCTTCTCCGGACCCAGCGCCTTCACGTCGCGCGCATCGACCTTGCCGTCGCCGTTCAGGTCGAGGTGCAGCTGCCGCATGGTCCCGAGGGTAACGCCGTGGTTGGTCACGCCGCCGGGGTCGTCGGGGTCGTTCACGTAGCCCCCCTCGCGGCGCACAATCTCCGCCGCGATGCTCTCGACCGAGTGCATCTCGCGTACTCCTGTCATGTACGAAAGACCGGCACGCTGGCAGTGAACCGCTAAAATTCGATTGAAGGCCCGCCCGCTGCCCCGTCGAAACCCGCAGGGGGTGCCCGGTCCGCGCGCGCACCCCTGTGGAGAACGGCAGGCGATCCGCGCGAAAGCCTCAGGCTCTCGCCCCGTCGTAGTCGGCGTCCGACACCGGCTCCAGCCAGTCGACATGCCGCCCGTCCAGCGCCTCGTGGATCGCGAGGTGCACCAGCGCCACCTTCGGCGCCGCGCCGTGCCAGTGCTTCTCTCCGGGCGGGATCGAGACCACGTCGCCGGGGTGCAGTTCGTGCACCGGCCCGCCCGAGACCTGCACGCGCCCCAGGCCTTGGGTGATCACCAGCGTCTGTCCCAGCGGGTGGGTGTGCCAGTTGGTGCGCGCGCCGGGCTCGAAGGTCACGAAGACCGCCCGCACCCGCGCCGGTGGCTGCGTCTCGACCACCGGATCCTGCCGCACCTGCCCGGTGAAGTAATCGGCGTTGCCGCTGCCGGATGGCCGCGTGCCGCCGCGCATGATCTCCATCATCCCGCCTCCCTTGGTGCCTTTCCCCGCCTAGCACCTGCAGGGCCACCCCGCCACAGCTGGCGCACATGTGAGCGCGCTTGCCCGTGCATCCGCGGCAGCGACGGCATATACGCGAGGAATGGATCGCCGCAGCCTCCTCCTCGCCCTCGCGCTTCTGCCGTTCGCGCAGCCTGCCGCCGCGGCCGTGGATGTGCAGCGCCGTCGAACGCTACCTGCAGGGTCTGCGTACGGCGCAGGGCCAGTTTCGCCAGACCAATCCGAACGGTTCCACCCAGACCGGAACCTTCTATCTGGCCAAGCCCGGCCGCATCCGCTTCGAGTACGACGCACCCAAGGGCGCGATGGTGGTCGCCGATGGCAGCTGGGTCGGCGTGTTCGACCCGAAGTCGAACCGCAACCCGACCCGCTACCCGCTCGACAAGACCCCGCTCGGCCTGCTGCTGCGCGACCGGCTCAGTCTTACCGAGCCCGGCCTCGTTCTCGGCGCCACCCAGGATCGCGACGGCATCGACGTCACCGTCGTCGATCCGCGCGCGCCCGACGCCGGGCGCATGGTGATGACCTTCGCCCCGAACCCGGTCGCGCTCAGGCAGTGGGAGATCACCACCAAGGCCGGCCAGCGGACCCGCGTCGTCCTCACCAACATGACGACGAACATTTCGCTCGACCCGAGCCTTTTCAACATCGAACTGGCCGCAACCCGCTATCGCTGACGGGCGAAGTTCTGCAACACTTCCAGCAAAGCTTGCGGCGTCACGTGCACCGTCCCGGCGAAAGGATGGTCGATGGCGACGATGATCAGCAGGCCCGCAAAGATCAGCAGCGACAGCGCGCCGGTCATGACCGCCTGCGCCCAGAGGTTCTCGGTCCCGAAAAAGAAGGTGAAGCCGACCGTCACGAAGGCACCCGCGGTCAGCACCAGCCAGACGACCTTCGGAACGACCCCGCCCGCGAGCACCAGGCGCGCGCGCCTGGCCTGGGTGATGTGATCGAGTTGGTCGAGCACCGCCGCCAGCGCCGTCTCGGCGCGCGCATCGGCCGGCGTCTCCGCCAGCACCCCGGCATAGGCCGAGTTCAGCGCCGCATTGGTGCCGGGGTCATCGAGCCCGTGGTCCATCGCCGGCCAGTCGCGCTTGATCGCCGCGTCGAGATATTCCGTCATGGCGTAGCGCAGCGCCGTCCCCGGGGCCTCGCCCAGGCCTGAGGACAGCCGGTAGACGGTTTCCACCGCGCCGGCCTCGAGGGCGACGGTGTTCTCGGCTTCATTGAACTTCTCCCAGACCACGATCACCGCAAAGGCGAGGAGCACCGCGTAAAGGACGCCCACGACCGCGAACTTGAACCCGGCGACCTCGTTGTTCAGGCGAAGCCGCGAGAGATCCACCCGCCGCCGCACCGCCACCGGCCCGAGCATCGAGAGCGCCGGCAGAACGGCGAGAAACAGAACGGCAGAGATCCAGATCGGCGAAGTGGTCAAAGGCGTCATTCTCGGGCCCCGCGAAGCCAGCCCCACCACTAGTCGGCAACCTCCGAAGCCTGTCCAGAGGTCTCGCGCCAGCGCGCCCACTCCTCCGGCGTATCGAGATCGACGACCGCGGCCTCTCCCGATGTCGGCACCTCCACCAGGAAGTCGGCGGCGTCGCGCAGCACCTCGCGTGCGCCGCGATCACCGGTCAGGGCCGCGAGACCCTCGAAGAACCGGCGCCCGAAAAGCACCGGGTGGCCGGGCACGCCCCCGGTCGTGACCGCGCGGGCGGCTTCGCGCCCCTCGACCGGATCGAAGGCCGCGATCAGCCGGTCGATATCTCCCGCGCGCACTTCCGGCATGTCCGCGAGCAGGACCACCACCGCGTCGGCGCGCTCCAAGACCGCGGCAAGCCCGGCGCGCAGCGATGCCGCCATGCCCTCGGCCCAGTCCGGCGCCTCGACCAACCGCACGTCCAGCCCCGCGAGCGCAGTCCTTCGAGCCTGCGCCCCGGGTGGAAGCACCGCCACCACTTCGTCGGCACGGCTCGCGCACGCCGCTTGCGCCACCACCCGCAGCACCGGCTGGCCGCCGACCGGCTCGAGAAGCTTGTCCGGGCCGCGCATCCGCCTCGCCGCTCCTGCCGCCAGCACGATCGCCGCGACGTGCGGCCGTGCCGACTGCGGTCGACCGCCGCGTGGCTGCGGGCGCAGCGGAATTTCCTTCAGGAGCCCGCCCACTCCCATCGCGGCGATCTCGCCGTCGCCGACGGCGACGCCCGCCGCCAGCCGCTCGAGCACCCAGTCCGCGCCGTTCAGCGCCGGAGAGCGCGCACAACCCGGGAGGCCAACCACCGGCCGGCCGGCATACTCGCCGAGAAACAGCAGGTTGCCGGGGTCGACGGGCATCCCGAAGCGCAGCAGCCGCCCGCCGGCGGCGATCAGCCCGGCAGGGCATACGTCGGCGACGTCCGAGGTGGCCGAAGCGCCGAGGATCAGCACCATCTCGCCCTCGGCCGCAGCGGCAGCGACCGCCGCCGCCACCGCGTCGGCCTCGTGCGGCACCACCACCGGCTCGGCCATCTCCTGCTTCAGCGCCGCCAGCCGTGCCCGCATCGCCGCGGCGCCCTTGGCGAGCAGCGCCTCGCGGGTCGCGCCGGTGCGCGTCAGGATCAGCGTCGCTCGGCCGGGACGGAACCTCGCGAGCCGCAGCGGTCGCGCGGCCGCCGCCGCCTGCGCCACCACCGCGCCCGCCACCGCGCCCGACACCGCGTAGGGGATGATCTTGACGGTCGCTACCATCTGCCGCGGCCGGACCCGGGCGAGATCGGGCAGCGTCGCCAGCGTCACCGCCGGATCGACCGCGTTCAGCGCATCGACCGCGGCCCGCTCCACCCGCAGCAGCCCGTCCGCCTCGGCGAAGAGGTTGACCCGCCCGGTAAACGGCGCCGAACGGAACAGCCCGTCCTCCGGCGGCTCGCCGACGAGCGCCCCGGCCAGCGCCTCGGCAGCGGCATCCTCGTCCAGATCGGCCTCGTCGAGCCGCGCCACGGTGACCTCGGCGATGCCCGCCGCCGCGAGCGCCGCCACGTCCGGCGCCGTCAGTCTCCGCCCCTTGCGCAGTCGCAGCTTCCCGGCCGTCAGCCCGTGCGCGAGCACCGCGCCGGCCGCCTCTGCCGCGGGCACCGGTCCGAAGCGCATCAGGGCCGCGTTTCGGGGCGGCGCAGCCGCTCGGTGATCTGCGCGAGGATCGAGATCGCGATCTCGGCCGGCGACTTCGCCCCGATGTCGGCCCCGACCGGCGCGTGCAGCCGGGCGATCTCCTCGTCCGAGAACCCCTCCGCGCGCAACCGCTCGACCCGCCTGGCATGGGTCCGCGGCGAGCCGAGGCAGCCGATGTAGAAGGCGTCCGAGCGCAGCGCCGCCGCGACCGCCGGATCGTCGAGCTTGGGATCGTGGGTCAGCGTCACCACCGCCGTGCGCCCGTCGAGGCCGAAGTCCGCGAGCGCCGCGTCGGGCCAGTCGTTCGAGAGCGGCGTGCCGGGAAAGCGGGCGGCGCTCGCGAAGGCCTCGCGCGGGTCGATCACGACGAGGTCGTAGCCCGCGATCCGCGCCATCGGCACGAGCGCCTGCGCGATGTGCACGCCGCCGACGACCGCCATCCGGAGCGGCGGGTTGTGCACCCCGAGGAACCACGCCCCCTCGAAGCCCGAGCGGTCCGCCAGCATCGCCGCCCGCGCCGGGCTCCAGAGCGGGTCGCCCGGCCCCTCGACGATCCGCCGCTCCCAGCCCTCGGGCGTGACCGCGTAGACCGCCGGCGTCCGCTCCGCCCGGGCGGCGACCAGCCGCTCGAGCAGCGCCGGCTCCACCCCCTGCCCGACGCCGACCGGCTCGACCATCACCCGGATCCGCCCGCCGCAGGCGAGCCCGACCGCGAAGGCCTCCGAGTCGCTCACCCCGTACTCGAGCATCCGCGGCCGCCCGTCGCCGAGCGCGTCGAGCGCCTCGGCCACCACCGCGCCCTCGACGCAGCCGCCCGAAACCGACCCCGCCATCTCCGCGCCGGCGCCGATCGCGAGCTGCGACCCCGTCGGCCGCGGCGCCGAGCCCCAGGTCTCGACCACGGTCGCGAGCGCCACCGGCCGCCCCTCCCGCCACCACCCGAGCGCCACCTCGGGAATCCGATCGAACTCCGCCGCCATCCGGACCGTCCTCCGCCGCTTCCGCCCATCATATCGTCCGCCGGGCACCGCTGCTCAAGCCCAGGGGGCCGTCCGGCCCCCGCCGGCGCCCACGACCTACCCGCTTCCCTTCTTCCTTCGCCCTATCGGGCAGTGCCGGGGGGGTCGAGGGGGGCCGGCGAGGGCCCCCCTCGGGCCACGGGCGACCCCGCCGGGAACGACGAGCAAGGGAGACCACGCCCGACCCAGAAGACGGAGCCGCGCATGCGGCGAACGGCGCTCAAAGCGCCGCCTCCCTCCCCGCAATGGGTTGACCGGAATATCGCGTGCGGACACCGCGCGTGTCCGCACCCGGGCTCAGCAGGAGTAGAGCTGCAATCCCCGCCCGGGCAGCGCCACCTGCGCGCCTTCGGCGAGCGGCGCCGCCTCCGGGTCGATCGCGCCCGTGCCGCTGTCGAGACGGAGCCGCCACTTCCGCTCCGCTGGCGCCGCCGGCAGGATGAAGGGCACCTCCTCCGGCGCCGCGTTGACGAGGAGGAGCGCGCCGTCGCCCGCCGCGTCGGCCAGCGCCACCGTCAGCGCGCGGATCTGGCCGTCGGTCCACTCCGCCTCGCTCATCGGCACCCCGTCCGGGCGCAGCCAGCGCACCCCCGGCAGCCCGTCCGGCGCCACCGGATCGCCGCGCAGCCAGCGCGGCGCCGCCAGCAGCGGCAGCTCCCGGCGCAGCCGCAGCGCCCCCGCGACGAACTCCTTCAGCGCCGCCTCGCGCGGGTCCGGGCTCCAGTCCATCCAGGCGAGCTGGTTGTCCTGGCAGTAGGCGTTGTTGTTGCCCTCCTGGGTGCGCCCGTTCTCGTCGCCCATCAGGATCATCGGCACGCCCTGGCTCACGATCATCACCGCGATCGCGAACCGCCGCATCCGGTGGCGCAGGTCGAGGATCTCCGCATCCGTCGTCGGACCCTCGACGCCGCAGTTCCAGGAGCGGTTGTCGTCGGCGCCGTCGCGGTTGTCCTCGCCGTTCGCCTCGTTGTGCTTGCCGTTGTAGGCGTAGAGGTCGGCGAGGGTGAAGCCGTCGTGGGCGGTGATGAAGTTGACGCTCGACCAGGGCCGCCGCCCGCGCCGGTCGAAGATGTCGCCCGAGCCCAGCAGATTCCTGGCGAAGTCGTCGATCGTCGACGCGTCGCCTTTGACATAGGCGCGCATCACGTCGCGAAAGCGCCCGTTCCACTCGGCCCAGCCCGGCGGGAAGGAGCCCACCTGATAGCCGTACTCCCCGAGGTCCCAGCTCTCCGAGATCATCTTCACCTTGGCGAGCACCGGGTCCTGCGTCACCGCGTCGAGAAAGGGGCTGTTGAAATCCACCGAGCCGCGATCGCGGGTCAGCGTCACCGCAAGGTCGAAGCGGAAGCCGTCGACGTGGCACTCCTCGACCCAGTAGCGCAGCGAATCCATCACCATCTGCACCACGCGCGGGTGTCGCAGGTTGACGTTGTTGCCGCAGCCGGTGGTGTCGAAATAGTAGCGCGGGTCGTCGGCCAGCACGTAGTAGCTGGCGTTGTCGAGCCCGCGGAAGCTCAGCGTCGGGCCCATGTGATTGCCTTCGGCGGTGTGATTGTAGACCACGTCGAGGATCACCTCGATGTTCGCCTCGTGCAGCCGGTGCACCATGTGCTTGAATTCGGCGACGTCGTTGTCACCCATCAGGTAACGCGGCGCCGGCGCGAAAAAGCCGATGGTGTTGTAGCCCCAGTAGTTGGCGAGCCCCTTCTCGACCAGGTGACGGTCGTCGAAGTAGGCTTGGATCGGCATCAGCTCGATCGCGGTGACGCCCAGGCTTGCGAGGTGGTCGACCACCTGCGGCGAGCCCAGCGCCTCGAAGGTGCCCGCGAGCGGGTTGTGGAAGTCGGGATGGCTCTCGGTCATCCCCTTGACGTGCGCCTCGTAGATCACCGTCTCGGACCAGGGCCGCCGCGGCGGCCGGTCGGCGCCCCAGGTATGAGCGGGGGCAATGATCCGGCACTTCGGCATCGCCCGCGCGCTGTCGCGCTTGTCGAAAGACAGATCCTGCCGCGGGTGCCCGATCCGGTAGCCGTAAAGCGAGTCGTGCCAGCGCAGCTCGCCCTTCAGCGCCCGGGCGTAGGGGTCGAGCAGCAGCTTGTTGGCATTGAAGCGATGCCCCGCCTCGGGCGCGTAGGGGCCGTCCGCACGCAGCCCGTATAACTGGCCGGGCCTGAGATCGGGGAAGTAGCCGTGCCAGACCTCGTGGGTGAATTCCGGCAGCGCGATGCGCTCGGTTTCCCTGCGCCCGGTGGCGTCAAAGAGACAGAGCTCGATCCGGGTCGCATTGGCCGAAAAGACCGCGACGTTGACACCCGAGCCGTCCCAGTTGGCGCCGAGCGGAAAGGGCAGTCCGGTGGAGACCCGGGAGCTGGCGGCCATGGGATACCTCGGCTGGCGGGATTCGGACAATCGGCGAGGACCGGATCATCGCACAGATCGCGAGGGGGCGCAGCCGTTCCGGCGCTGCAGCGCCTTCCGGCTCAGCGCCCGAGGATCGCTCGAACGTACTGTTGCGTCTCGGCGTAGGGCGGCACGCCGTGATATTGCTCGACCGCCTCCGGCCCGGCGTTGTAGGCCGCGAGCGCCAACCGCCAGTCGCCGAAGCGGCGGTATTGCTGGCTGAGGTAGCGGGCACCGCCTTCAAGGTTTTCCTTGGGATTGTGCGGATCGATGCCGAGGTGCGCCGCGGTATAGGGCATGATCTGCGCGAGCCCGATCGCTCCCTTGCCGGACTTGGCGGTCGGACGAAAGTTCGACTCGGTGCGCACCAGGCGCAGGAACAGATCCTCGGGCACGTTGTGCCGCCGCGCCGCGGCCCGCGCCATGTCCTGATAGAGGCCGGAGTCGCCACTGTAGATCGGGATCCCGTCCCAGTCGTCGGCTTCGAGCCGCGACGGCCGCCGCGGTTTGCCCTCGAGAGCGCCGGGGACCGGCGGCCGGATCAGCGAGCGATATTCCGGAGAGAGGCTCGACTGGCTGCGCAGCAGCGAACTGAGCTTGGCGTCGGCCGCGGCCTGACCTGCAGCCGCGATCGCCAAGGCTACGCCGAGCGAAAAAAGAATGCCTCGCATTGTCCCTCACGCGTCCTGCTCGGCGGTCTGGCTATCCGCCGCCCGGCTTTTGCCGGGATTGCGCAGGACTATGGCAAAAAAGAAATCGCGTGTCAGCTTTCATCTCGCTTCATCCTCCGGTAAGGGTCTGCGCGGAAAGCTGACGCTGGAGCAGCGTGTCCATGGGGACACGTTGTCCGGGCGAAAACGACGGGAGGCTTGCATGGCGGGAAGCGTCAACAAGGTGATTCTGGTCGGCAATCTGGGCCGCGACCCGGAGGTACGGAGCTTCCCGAACGGCGGTAAGGTGGTGAACCTGCGCATCGCCACCTCGGAGAACTGGCGCGACAAGCAATCCGGCGAGCGCAAGGAGCGCACCGAGTGGCATTCGGTCGCGATCTTCAACGAGAACCTCGGCCGCATCGCCGAACAGTATCTGCGCAAGGGTTCGAAGGTTTACATCGAGGGCCAGCTCGAGACCCGCAAGTGGCAGGACCAGTCCGGCCAGGACCGCTATTCGACCGAGGTGGTCCTGCGCCAGTTCCGCGGCGAGCTGACGCTCCTCGACGGCCGCGGCGAGGGTGGCGGCGGCTTCGACCAGGACCGCAACGTCGAGCGCGAGAGCCGCGGTTCGGCGAGCTCGATCGACGACGAGATTCCGTTCTAGGCCTTCGATCCGGATTCCTGGGGACAGACCCGAGGCCGGGTTTGGCAGGTTTTCAGGTCACGCTCGTTCGGCGGCCCGACGGAGAGCACTTCGCCAAGGGTGAAGCCTCCACACGCCGCATCACGACTTCAAGGCGCCGGACGTCAGGCCTTCGATGAACTGGCGCTGGAAGAAGAGGTAGACGACGATGATCGGCGCGATGACGATCACCGCACCGGCAGTCAGGACAGGCGTGTTGACGGTGTACTTTCCCTGAAAGAACAGCATGCCGATCGGCAGGGTGCGGAGCGCGTCGTCGTTGACGAGGACGAGCGGGATCAGGAACTCGTTCCAGGTCCAGATGAAGAGGAAGAGCGCAAGCGTCGACATCGCCGGCCGGAGCAGCGGGACGATCACCTGCCAGAGCACCTGCGGGCGGGAGGCGCCGTCGATCACGGCGGCCTCCAGGATCTCACGCGGCAGCTGTTGCATCGCCGTCGCCATGAAGAGAGTCGCGAAGGGAACCGACATCGCGATCTGCGGCAGGATCAGGGCGGCGTAGCTGTTGATGAGGCCCGAAGTGAGCATCAGGTAGTAGAGCGGGATGATGTAGGCCTCGCTCGGCACGATCATGCCAAGCGCCATCACGAGAAAGATCGTCCGCTTCAGGGGGAAGCCCAGGAACGCGAAGGCGAAGCCGGCGAGGATACCGAAGAGCGTGCCGGCCACGACGACAGGCACGACCACCAGCACCGAGTTCAGGAAATATGTGCTGAAATGCCCGGTCACCCAGGCATCGACGTAGTTCTCGAAGTGCGGCCGGTCGGGCAGCACGAAGGCGCCGCGCATGAGGTCCGGTTTGCTCTTCAGCGAGGTCAGGAACAGGAGACCGAAGGGCACGACGGTGAGAAGCGCAAAGAACCAAAGCAGCAGTCGGATCGGCAGCAGTCGCGGCATCAGCCGTCCGCCCTCTCGCGCGTCAGCCGGTGGATCGCGAAGTTGACCGCGAAGACGAGCGCGGCGCCGACGATCGCGACCGCCGCGGCGTAGCCGAAGCGGTTCAGGTGGAAGCCGAGCTCGTACATGTAGATGTTGGGGACCAGCGTCGCCTTGCCCGGTCCGCCGCGGGTCATGGTGAAGATCAGGTCGAAGCTCTTGATCGAGGCGATGACGGTCAGGAGCAGCAGCAGCCGGACCTCGGGCCGGAGATCCGGCACCGTCACGTGACGAAAACCCTGCCAGGCATTCGCGCCATCGACCTTCGCCGCGTCGTACAGCGACGGGTCGGTGCGCTGCATGCCGGTCAGGAAGACCACCATGCAGAAGCCGAAGAAGTACCAGGTGGCGACCGATCCCACCGCCGGCAGGGCGAAATGGAAGTCGCCGAGCCAGGGTTTGGCCAGCGCCCCGAGCCCGACCGCCTTCAGGAACTGGTTGAACGGCCCGAAGGCCGGATTGAACAGCCACTGGAAGATGATGCCGAGCACCGCCGTCGGCATGATGTAGGGCAGGAAAAGGAACGTCCGGAGCGCCAGCCGCTCCTTCTGGGCGAAGCTGCTGACCATCGCTGCCAGCACCAGGCCGATCGCGATCGGCATCACGCAGTAGAAGAACAGGAATTTCGCGCTGTTGCCCAGCGCGGTGTAGAAATCCGGATCTTCGAAAAGGGCCGCGTAGTTGCCGAGACCGATGAAAACCGGAAGCGACAGCCCGTTCCAGTCGGTCAGGCTGATGGCGATCGCGGCGAGGATCGGCAGGAAGACGAAGACCCCGTAAACAACGATTCCCGGCAGTACGAAGAGAATGTTGCCCCGCGCTCCGGTGTCGAGCACCGAGACGGGCTCGCGCTCTGCCTTGTTGCCGGCCGCCATCTGCGCGCCTCCCCTGCCGTCCGGGGGCCGCAGCCCCCGGCCCCCTTTGCAGCGCCTACTTGGACGCCAGATACGACTGGTAGTCCTTGTCGAGGAGATCGACGAAGTCCTGCGGCGTGGTGTCCCCGGACAGAAGGTAGGGCATGTTGTCGTCGATCGTCTTCAGCATCGTCGGGCTCGCCCAGTCGGGATAGTGACCGAGGGCGTTGTTCTCGCCGAGCGTTTTCCACATCGCGAGCCCGTCCTTGAGGAGCCCGGTCTTCACCACCGAGGGATCGGCGAGCTCGGTCGAGGGGAAGAAGCCCGCTTCCGCCCAGATCGCCGCCGCCTCGGGCGAGACCATGTAGTCGATGTACTCAGCGCCCAGATCCCGCGTCGCCGGGTCCTTGGCGTTCGAGGTGATCGCCCAGGCGAGATCGACACCGCCGACGCTGAGAGGCTTCGTGACGCCCGAGGGCGCCGGGAGCGGCATGAAGTGGATGTCCGGGTTCTGCTGCATGTCGCCGAAGTACCAGGTGCCGGAGACGAGAAACGCTCCCTGCCCGGCCACGAAAAGCTGGACGGCGTCAGCGCCCGAAATCCCCTGGTAGCCGTCGGTGAAGTCGCCGGCCTTCGCCCACTCCTGCAGCTGGGTCGCCGCCTTCAGCGCTGCCTCGGTGTTGAAGTGGCCACCGCGGCCGTAAATCACGTCGTCGAGCGCCTGGCGGTCCGCCGAATCGATGCTGGCCTGCTGGATCGCCGCCATGAGGTGCAGCGCCAGGTGATTCGCGGCGGTGCCCATGGCGATCGGCGTTATGCCCTTGTCCTTCAGGGTCTGGACGTCCTTGACCAGGTCCTCGAAGCTCGCCGGCGGCTCGGTGATGCCAGCGTCGGCAAGGAGCTTCGCGTTATAGAAGAGGCCGACCATCTCGCCGAGGCCAGAGATGCCGTAGGTCGGGCCCTCCCCGAACTGGCCGCTGTCGGACCAGCGGTCGCGCGCGAGTACGCTGTCGGACTGTCGCTTGTCCCAGCCGTACTGCTTGATGTAGTCGTCGACCGGCAGCAGCAGATGCTCCTTGACCATGGTCCCCATGTCGCCGGCGCCCTGGTTGACCTTGGTCACCTCCGGACCGTTGCCGGCGGAGACCGCGAGCTTCAAGGTCAGCGACAGGTCGTCGAAGGTGCGCGGTGTGCGCTCGATCGTGACGCCGGGATGCGCCGCCATGAAGTTCTGGTTGAGCTGCTCGATTACCGCGTTCTGGCCGACGTCGGTATAGTCGTCCCAGACCACGAGCGTCTGCGCCTGAGCCCATCCGACCGATGCGGCCGTGACCAGCGCCGCCGCGAGGGCGCGGCCCGACGCGAGGGCCAGTCCGCGGACCCTGAGTGTCTCTGTCATCTTGAACCCTCCCTTGTCATTGATCCTCACCCCGTGCCCTCCGCAAGCACCGCGGCAGGGTACTTCAGAACCGCCGCCGCCGGCATCGCGCTCCAGCCCTGCAGCAGCGACCCGCGACCGAATGGCGGCGCGAAATATTCTACCGGCCCCGCCCAGCCTTTCGCCAGACAATAGGACCACCAGCGGGTCAAGGCATAGCGTGCACCGCCCATCCCGCGCCGAAGCCGCTCCATCGCATAGAGGCCGTCGAGGTAGGGCCAGTCCGAGCCGTTGTGATAGCGGTAGGCGAAGGCGGTCTTCGCCCTGATGTCCCGCTTCCGCTTGAACGGCGGGAAGGCGCAGAGGACGCCCCAGTCACCGTAGGGCTGCTGGTGGTTGTGTCGCGATTCGAGCCGCGCAGCGACCGAATCGAGCAGCGCTCGCGCGCGCTCCTCGGGGATGGCGTCGTAGCGGGCGAGGGTCAGGCTATCGAGGGTGAGGTGATCCTCGACGAAGCCGTCGGGCGTCGCATAGTCGGCGTAGTTCGCCCCGGTCCAGAGCAGCCGGTCGATCGCCCGCCGTGCCGCCGCGGCCGCCGCCCGCGCCTGCTCGGCGAGGCCCGCGTCGATCGCCTTGCCCGAGCGCGCGACGACGTCGAGCGCGCCGACCCAGAGGCCGAGATCGTATGCGACGAGTCCCTCGCGGAAGACGTTGTCCGCCCAGTCGCGATCATTGCGCGGCTTGAGCGGCAAGCCGTCCGGCCCCGCCAGCCGGAAGTAGCGCTTGATCACCGCCGTCACGATCCTGCGGTGGCGCTCCATCTCGTCAGTGTCGCCGGTTGCCGCGACGTAGTCCCCGAGCGCCAGCACGAAGAAGAGCGGGCTGTCGAAATGGTCGCTCCACCAGTCCTCGGGCCGGAGGTGGTGCTCCTTGTAGCGGTCTGGGTGGCGGATGAACTCACGCCAGGCAGCGGACTGCGCCGGTCCGGACAGGATTACACCGCTGGGAGCCTCCCCGTCGGGCTGCACGCCGTCCGCCAGAATCCGGATCTGGTCGCGCACCGCCTCCGGCGCGATCTTCAAAAGCAGCTGCAGGGTCCAGTAGCAGTCACGGTAGTAGGTGCGGGCAGGCGAGCTGTAGGCCATCCCGGCCGCCATTCCGGCGAACCCACCCCGGTCGTCGGCTCGAATGCTTGAGAGCGCCGCGTGTACGCCCTGCAATACCATGCTCCGCAGGAGCGGATCGCCCTCCGGCAGTCGGTCGCAACGCGCCGAATGGGCCGCCGCCTCGCGAAGGATCTGCGCGGCGGAGAGGCGTCCGCCACGCTCGGCCTCCTCGCGGCTGGCTCCGACCGAGATCACCGTATCGGCGCCGCGTTCCTCGACGCGGAGCGTGCCCCACGGCAGCACCGCCAGACGAACACCGCCTTGGCGCGTCCGCTCGGCCCGCGGCGATCTCTCGCGCCGTCCCGTGCCACCAGGCGCAGCGCCGAGCAGGGGCGATGCGTTCCACCCGCCGCCCGCGCAGAAGCATCCCCGGAGCGGACTGCGCCACGGCGATGCCACCGTCCGCCGCCCTCAGTTCGTTCGGCGCATAGACGAATGGCCCGCTGAACGGCGCGAACGAGACCCGTCCGAGCCGCCCTGCTCCCCAGAGCGACAGGTCGAGCCCGCCACCGGGGTCAACCTCCGCCTGCAGGCGCGGCGCCATCACGGGAAGCGGCACCGGAGTTTCCCCCTCGCTGGCACCGTCGGCGCGGACCCTGAGGATTTCCTGCCCGTTCTCAGCCAGCATCAAACCGACACCGAGCGCAGCCCGGGAGCGTCGTCCACTTCTTCCGGGCTCCTGATCTCGCGGGCCGCCACCATCTGTCCCCGCCGCGGGTTTCGGCCAGCATGGAGTTAGCCTGACCTGCTTGTCAAAGGACGCGGGGAAAACCACCGCGTTCGAACCGCACCGGTTTTCACGGGGCCCCCCAGGCTGCTCCCTGCATCTCGTGCAGCCGCGAGGCGGTGCGCGCGAACTCGAACGCCCCCTCACCCTCCGGGTAGAGTGCGTCCGGCGCCGCGGCCGCCGAGCAGATCAGCCGCACCTTCGCCTCGTAAAGTGCGTCGATCAGCGTGACGAAGCGCTTGGCCTCGTTGTTGCGCGCCTTTGCCAGCACCGGCACGTCGTCGAGGATCAGCACCTCGATCGCATCGGCGATCGCGAGAAAGTCGGCCGGCCCGAGGGGGCGCTGGCAGAGCTCGGCAAAGGACGCCCGCGCCACCCCGTTGCGATAGGCCGGCAGCGTCACTGCCCGCCCCTGCACCGTCAGCGTCAGCGGCGCGCCTGGCCCTCCTACGAGCCGCGTCCATGACGCGTCGAGCGCCGCCGTCGCCGCCGGCCCGAGCGGGCAGTGATAGACCGCCTCGCCGTGCAGCCGATCGAGCCGGTGGTCGACCGCGCTCGCCAGCTGGTGCACCTCGAGCCGCTCCCTGATCAGCGCGATGAACGGCAGGAAGAGGTTGCGGTTGAGGCCGTCCTTGTAGAGTTCGTCCGGCGCCCGGTTCGAGGTGGTGACCACGACCACGCCGCGCTCGAAGAGCCGCTCGAAGAGACGCCCCACCAGCATCGCGTCGGTGATGTCGGAGATCTGCATCTCGTCGAAGCAGAGCAGCGTCGCCCCGTCGGCGATCGCGTCCGCCACCGGCCGCACCGGATCGCTCACTCCGGTCTCCCGCGCGGCGGCGATGCCGCGGTGCACCTCCTGCATGAAGGCGTGGAAATGCACCCGCCGCTTCGGACTGACCGGCGCCGTCTCGAAGAACAGATCCATCAGCATCGACTTGCCGCGCCCGACCCCGCCGTAGAGATAGAGCCCCGGGATCGGCTTTTCCTCCAGGCGGTCGCGCCCCCAGCCGAAAAGCCCGATACCGACGCGCTTGGGCCTCGCCGGATGATAGTCTCGGAGGCGCATCGCGAGGAGCTGAAGCTTCTCCACCGCCAGCCGCTGCGCCGGATCGGCGTCGAGCGCACCCTCCGCGACGCGTCGGCGATAGGCCGCCATCGGCCCTTCGGACACCCGGGTCAGTCCGCGAAGTGCAGATTGACGCGCCGGTTCTCGCGGCCCTTTTTCTCGATCTTGCCGATCCTGAGCCGGCCGATCTCGCCGGTGGCGCGCACGTGCGTGCCGCCGCAGGGCTGCAGGTCGACCGTCGCCTCGTCGGCGCCGATCCGCACCAGCCGCACCCGCCCCTGCCCGACCGGCGGCTTCACCTTCATCGTCTTGACCATCTCCGGCCGCGCCGCGAGTTCGTCGTCGGTGATCCACTCCGCCGTGACCGGCAGGTCGGCCGCCACGTAGTCGTTGAGCCGCGCCTCGATCCCCGCGACATCCTCGGGCGGCTCCGGCATGTCGAAGTCGAGCCGGCCCTTGTCCTCGCCGATCGCGCCGCCGGTCACGCCGTAGGGCAACGCCACCGACAGGAGGTGCAGCGCGCTGTGCATTCGCATCAGCCGGTGCCGCCGCTCCCAATCGAGCCTGAGCCCGACGATCTCGCCGACCGCCGGCGGCGCCGCGTCCGGCGTGAGCAGGTGCAGCACTCGCGTCCGGTCGCCTTCTGGGTGGACGGTGCCGGTGACCGCAAGCTCCCGCCCGCCCGCGATCAGTCGCCCGCTGTCGCCGGGCTGGCCGCCGGAGCTGGCGTAGAAGATCGTCCGGTCGAGTTCGACCCCCTCCGGACCGGCGGCGAGGACCCGCGCCTCGGCAGCGGCGAGATAGGCGTCTTCGCGGAAGAGAAAGTCGGTCATGCGAGGCTCCAGGGGTCCGACTCCTGCCTAGCATCCCCGAGCGGTCCGTCAAGGAAGCGCAGCGCATCACCCACGCTGACGGCCTTCCCGCTGGTCTGGTGGATCAGCGTCGGCGTCTCTCGGCGCCGGTGCATCTGCCGGTCCGCGAACGACCGGCGGCGCTCACCGCCTGAACCAAGGCCGCGGAAATGCGAAACGCCCGCAGGGCCGTGCATGGCCCTCGGGCGGACTCGCTACGCAGTCGCGGGTGCGGGGGTGCCTAGGCCCCGACCGCCAGCCGGCGTTTCGCCTCGCTGCTCGCAGGATCGCGGAGCACATATCCCCGACCCCAGACCGTCTCGATATAGTTCTCGCCTCCCGTGGCCTCGGAGAGCTTCTTCCGGAGCTTGCAGATGAAGACGTCGATGATCTTCAGCTCCGGCTCGTCCATGCCGCCGTAGAGATGGTTGAGGAACATCTCCTTCGTCAGGGTCGTGCCCTTGCGCAGGCTGAGAAGCTCCAGCATCTGGTATTCCTTGCCGGTGAGGTGCACCGGCTTGTCGTCGACCGCGACGGTCTTGGCGTCGAGATTGACGGTGAACTTGCCGGTCTCGATCACCGACTGGGCGTGGCCCTTGGAGCGGCGCACGATCGCGTGGATGCGCGCGACCAGCTCCTGACGGTGGAACGGCTTGGTCATGTAGTCGTCGGCGCCGAAGCCGAAGCCCTTGAGCTTGTTCTCGGTATCGTCCTGACCGGAGAGGATCAGGATCGGGGTCTCGACCTTGGCCAGGCGCAGCTGGCGCAGCACGTCGTGGCCGTTCATGTCCGGCAGGTTCAGGTCGAGCAGGATGAGGTCGTAGTCGTAGAGCTTGGCGAGATCGATACCTTCCTCGCCGAGATCCGTGGCATAGACGTTGAGGTTTGCGTTCTGCAGCATCAGCTCGATGCTCTTGGACGTCGTCGGGTCGTCTTCGACGAGGAGGACGCGCATGGGACTGCTCTCCGTTCTGCCAACCGGCCCTTCGCTAACCGGAGACACTTAACCGCTGATTGGTTAACGACTGATTACGATAGCTCATAGGCTATCAGCTCGCCTTAGAGTTGTCGATACTTTTGTATCGCGGTCACCCGGAGAGCGGCGGCGCCATGCCGGTGAACGGCCGAACGCCACAGATCGAGTTCCTCGGCCGACAGCCGGTACATGCTGCAGGCTTCGGTCGGCTCGATCAGGCCATGATCGACGGCGGCGACGACGGTCGCCTTGCGGCGCGCCACCCACCGTTGGGTGTTGGGCGGCGGCAGGTCGGAGCGCGTCAGCTTGGTCCCGTCCGGCATCACTACGAATACCGGCCCTTTCTCGCGGCGAATATACATGATTTACTCCCTTACTCGCACACTACCCACACGAATACTTAAACGCCGATCCCTTAAGTGCCGGTGAACCAAGCCCTTGTGCTTACTTAAGGTTTTACTATATTCCCCTGCATCCCACCCAGGATGCGCCCCGATTCCCCGAGTATGGAAATGCCACGAATTCTGCCTTCGCTCAATAGTCTGGGATTGTACAAAAGGACAGGTGACACGCGTGTCGTCGTGGCGATGTCGGGGGGCGTCGACAGCTCGGTGGTCGCGGCGATGCTGGCCGCCGAGGGCTACGACGTGGTAGGGGTCACGCTGCAGCTCTACGACCACAGCGCGACGATCGCCCGCAAGGGCGCATGCTGCGCCGGGCGGGACATCCACGATGCCCGCCGGGTCGCCGAGGCGATGGGCTTCCCGCACTATGTCCTCGACTACGAAAGCCGGTTTCGCGCGAGCGTCATCGACGAGTTCGCCGATACCTACCTCGCCGGCGCGACACCGGTGCCCTGCATCCGCTGCAACCAGCGGGTGAAGTTCCAGGACCTGCTTGAGACCGCGCGCGACCTAGGTGCCGACTGCATGGCGACCGGACACTATGTGCGTCAGCTGGCAGGGGCGCAGGGCCCCGAGCTGCACCGGGCCGCCGACGCGGCGCGCGACCAGAGCTATTTCCTTTTCGCAACCACCCCCGGTCAGCTCGGCTACCTGCGCTTCCCGCTTGGGGAACTCACCTCGAAGGCCGAGACCCGGGCGCTGGCCGCCCGCTTCGGGTTGCCGGTCGCCGACAAGCCGGACAGCCAGGATATCTGCTTCGTGCCGGACGGCTCCTATGCCGCGGTGATCGAAAAGCTGCGGCCGGGTGCCGGCGTGCCGGGAGAGATCGTCGACCTCGACGGCCGGGTGCTCGGGCGGCACGACGGGGTGATCCACTACACGGTCGGCCAGCGGCGCGGGCTCGGACTGGGCGGCGGCGAGCCGCTCTTCGTGCTGCGGCTCGATCCCGAAAAGCGGCAGGTCGTGGTCGGGCCGCGGACCGCGCTCGCGCGCCGGACGGTGGCGGTGCGCGAAGTCAACTGGCTGGGCGACGGGCCCTTCGAGCGGGCGCCCGCGGACGGCTGGGAGGTGGCGGTACGTGTGCGCTCGACCCGGCCGCCGCGCCCGGCGCGCATCCAGCCCGACGGGCCTAACCGGGCGCGCGTGGAACTGCTGGCACCCGAGGAGGGCGTGGCGCCCGGTCAGGCCTGCGTTTTCTACGCGCCCGAGGGGAGCCGGGTGCTCGGCGGCGGCTGGATCGAGCGCGGCGCCTGAGACGGCGCCGCGCGCGACACCCGCCAGTTCGTGTTCCAACGTCGTCCGCGGCCAGGAGTGCGCCGGTCGCGTGGATCGCCACCTCCGATCGAACGACCCCGCACAGCCGGATTGCGGGCCCAGGCCCCGAGGTTCACCACCTGGCGAGATGTCTTGCCTGCCGCTTTCCCGGGCAACCTGCCCGCCGCGCAAGCCTTGGCGGCAACGGGTCCCCCGGCAATGCCGAGGTCGGCGCCGGCGGGGCTATGCAATCGCGAGTGGCGGTGCTAACGCGTCGATCTGCCCGGAGCCGACCAGCCGCCGCCGCGAGGTGCCCTTGAACACGAACTTCAAGCCCAAGCTGATCTCGGGCAATTCGAACCGACCGCTCGCAACGGCAATCGCCCGCCGGATCTCGATGCACCGGGGCGAGACGGTGGAGCTGGTCAAGACGCGGGTCGAGCGGTTCAACGACGCCGAGATCTTCGTGGAGGTCTACGAGAACGTCCGCGGCGAGGACATGTTCATCATCCAGTCGACGTCGAACCCGGCGAACGACAACCTGATGGAACTGCTGATCATGTGCGATGCGCTGCGGCGGTCTTCGGCGCACCGGATCACCGCGGTGATGCCCTACTTCGGCTATGCTCGCCAGGACCGCCGCTCGAAGGCGCGCACGCCGATCAGCGCCAAGCTGGTGGCGAACCTGCTGACCGTCGCCGGGATCGAGCGGGTGCTGACGATCGACCTGCATGCGGCGCAGATCCAGGGCTTCTTCGACGTGCCGGTCGACAACCTCTATGCCGCTCCGGTCTTCGCGCTCGACATCCGGCACAACTTCCGCAACCTCGACGAGATCACCGTCGTCTCGCCCGACGTCGGCGGCGTGGCGCGGGCGCGCGAGCTTGCCGAGCGGATCGGGGCGGATCTCGCGATCGTCGACAAGCGGCGCTCGAAGCCGGGCGAGGTAGCCTCGATGACGGTGATCGGCGACGTCGCCGACCGGGTCTGCGTGATCGTCGACGACATCTGCGACACCGCGGGAACGCTGGTGAAGGCGGCGGATCTCCTCCTCGGCGAGGGCGCGAAGGAGGTGCATGCCTACATCACCCACGGGGTGCTCTCGGGGCCTGCGGTCGAGCGGATCAGCGGCTCGGCGCTGAAGAGCCTCGTCGTCACCGACTCGATCGAGCAGCACGAAGCGGCGAAGAAGGCGAAGAACATCCGCATCGTCCCGGTGGCGCCGCTCTTCGGCCAGGCGATCCTCAACATCGCCAACGGCACCAGCGTCTCCTCGCTCTTCGACGCCCGCACGCTCGAGCCGATCTACGAGGCGTTCTACCCCACGGTGGCTGCCTAGCCCGCGCCAGGCGTGCTTCGCCGGCCCGGCGGGCTTCACGCGCAGCCCGCTCCGCGGGGAGTATTTTCGGCAAGAGGAAGGTGGCGGCGGGTGCCGGAGGCGGTCAGGCCAGTAAGCCGTCCGGGGTGATGCGGGTGGCGCCGCGGAGGTAGGGCGCGAGCGCCGGGGGCAGCGTCACCGAGCCGTCCCCTTCCTGGCCGTTCTCGAGGACCGCGATCAGGGTGCGGCCGACGGCGAGGCCGGAGCCGTTCAGGGTGTGGACGAATTCCGGCTTCGCGCCCTCGCCGCGGCGGAAGCGGGCGTTCATCCGGCGGGCCTGGAAGTCGCCGCAGTAGGAGACCGAGGAGATCTCGCGGAAGGTGTCCTGGCCGGGCAGCCAGACCTCGAGGTCGTGGGTGCGGCGGGCGCCGAAGCCCATGTCGCCGGTGGCGAGCACGACGGTGCGGTAGGGGAGGCCGAGCGCCTCGAGGATGCCCTCGGCGCAGCGGGTCATCCGGTCGAGCTCGTCGCGGCCGTCCTCGGGGCGGACGATCGAGACCATCTCGACCTTCTCGAACTGGTGCTGGCGCAGCATGCCGGCGGTGTCCTTGCCCGCCGAGCCCGCCTCGGAGCGGAAGCACTGGGTGTGGGCGGTCATCCGGATCGGGAGCGCGCTCTCCTCGAGGATCTGGCCGGCGACGAGGTTCGTCAGCGTCACCTCGGCGGTCGGGATCAGCCACCAGCCGTTGGTGGTCTGGTAGCTGTCCTCGGCGAACTTCGGCAGCTGGCCGGTGCCGTACATCGCCTCGTCGCGGACCAGCACCGGGGTCCAGACCTCGGTGAGGCCGTTCTCATCGACGTGGGTGTCGAGCATGAACTGGGCGAGCGCGCGGTGGAGGCGGACCATCGCGCCCTTCATCACCACGAAGCGGCTGCCGGAGAGCCGCCCGGCCGCCTCGAAGTCGAGGCCGGCGCGGGCGGCGGGGATCTGGTAGTGCTCGAGCGGCGGGGTGGCGAAGTTGCGCGGGCTGCCCCAGCGGTGGAGCTCGACGTTGGCGGTTTCGTCGGGGCCGTCCGGGACGTCGGGAAGCGGCAGGTTGGGGATGCCCTGCAGCAGCTCGCGGAGGGCGGCGTCGGCGGCGGCGGCCTCCGCCTCGAGCCGGGCGATCTCGTCCTTCTTCTCGGCGACCAGCGCGCGCAGGCGTTCGAACTCGGGCTCGTCGCCGCGGGCCTTGGCGGCGCCGACGGACTTGCTGGCGGCGTTGCGCTCGGCCAGGGCGGCTTCGGCGGCGGCGATGCGGGCGCGGCGGGTCTCGTCGAGGGCGAGGATCTCGGGCGAGGCGGGGGCGAGGCCGCGGCGGGCGAGGGCGGCGTCGAAGGCGAGCGGCGCGTCGCGGATCTGGCGGATGTCGTGCATGTGGGCCTCAAAAGCGTGCGGGGCGGGTTATGCCGGACAAGGGGCGGAAAGGAAAGGATTTTCGGGACCCGGAAAGCGTATGGAATGCGTATGGAACCTTATGGGTGTTTTGACGGGTATCGGGTCTTTTGACCGGCCGCTGCGGTCGAGCTTGCTCTCGCCCCGGCGCTGCCTCGCGGGGGGCGCGCCGAAGGCGTCGTGCGGCCGGCTGACCGGGGCGCGGAGCCGGGCGTCTCGATGGTCCGGTTCGGGCGAAGGTTCGGCGGCGCCGATGCCATCAAAGCGGCACGGCGTCGGCGAGGTCGCGCAGGAGAGTCGCGCTCGCGCGGAGGGCGGCGTGCTCCTCCGGCGCGAGCTCGGGGAGGAGGTCGGCGGTGACGCCGGTGCGGCCGAGGACGCGGGGGATCGAGAGGGCGACGTCGGTGACGCCCTCGACCTCGGGGGTGGCGATCGAGACCGAGAAGACCGCGCCCTCGTCGCGGGCGATGGCGGCGGCGACGCGGGCGAGGCCGGCGCCGATGCCGTACCAGGTGGCGCCCTTGCCCTCGATGATGGTGTAGGCGGCGCGGCGGACGCCGGTGTCGATCTCGCCGCGCAGCGACGCCGTCAGCGGCGCGCCGACCTGGGCGGCGAAGGAGGCGAGCGGCACGCCGCCGGCGCGGGCCGAGGACCAGGCGAGGACCTCGCTGTCGCCGTGCTCGCCGAGGACGTAGGCGTGCACCGCCTGCGGCGCGATGCCGAGGTGGCGGCCGAGGAGCCAGCGGAAGCGGGCGGTGTCGAGGATGGTGCCGGAGCCGATGACGCGGGCCGCCGGCAGGCCGGAGAGGCGGGTCGCGACCTGGGTCATCACGTCGACCGGGTTCGAGGCGACGAGGAGGATCGCGTCCGGGGCGGCGTCGAGGACGCGGGCGATGACGTCGCGGAAGACCTCGGCGTTGCGGCCGAGGAGGGCGAGGCGGGTCTCGCCGGGCCGCTGCGCGACGCCGGCGGCGATGATGACGATGCCGGCGCCGGCGAGGGCGGGGTAGCCGCCGTCGGTGACGCGGGTCGCGGAGGCGAAGGGGACGGCGTGGCCGATGTCCTCGGCCTGGGCGCGGGCGAGGGCGGCGTTCATGTCGACGAGCACGACTTCGGTGGCGGTGCCGAGGAGCGCCATCGCGTAGGCGGCGGCGCTCCCGACCTGGCCGCTGCCGACGACGCCGATCTTCATGGCCCGTGTCCTCCCCTGCCCTTCCCGCAGCATCGCCGATCGGGCTCGGATTGGGAACGGCCGGGATGCAGCCGGGCCTCGCCTCGAGCGGGAAGCGCGCCTATGTTCGGGAACGTTGCGCTGGACCCGGAGGCTGCCATGACCGTGATCGACCGCTCCCGCCCTGCCGTCGGCTTCGATCCCGCGAAGCTGCCGGCCGATCTGCTCATCGGTGGCAAGTGGCGGGCCGGCGCGACGGGGAAGCGGATCGACGTGATCGACCCCTCGACCGGGGCGGCCTTCGCCTCGGTTGCCGATGCGAGCGTCGAGGACGGCATCGAGGCGGTGGCGGCGGCGCATGCGGCGCTGCCGGAATGGGCGGCGACCGCTCCGCGCAAGCGGTCGGAGATGCTGCGGCGCTGCTACGAGCTGATGATCGAGAAAAAGGCGATGCTCGCGGAGCTGATCTCGCTCGAGAACGGCAAGGCTTTGCCCGACGCCGCGGGCGAGGTCGCCTATTCGGCCGAGTTCTTCCGCTGGTTCGCCGAGGAGGCGGTGCGGCTGAACGGCGAGCTCACGATGGCGCCGGCGGGCGGCAACCGCATCCTCGTCGAGCACCAGCCGATCGGCGTCGCGGTGCTGGTGACGCCGTGGAACTTCCCCGCCGCGATGGCGGCGAGGAAGCTCGCGCCGGCGCTCGCGGCGGGCTGCACCTGCGTGCTGAAGCCCGCGACGGCAACGCCGCTCACCGCCTACCTGATGGCGCAGATCGCCGAGGAGGCCGGGGTGCCGGCGGGGGTGATCAACGTGCTCACCACCTCGAAGACCGGGGCGCTGGTCGGCGCGATGCTGCACGACCCGCGGGTGCGCAAGCTGTCGTTCACCGGCTCGACCGAGGTCGGGACGGGCGCTGCTGAAGCAGGCGGCGGACCAGGTGCTGAACTGCTCGATGGAGCTCGGCGGCAACGCGCCCTTCATCGTCTTCGCGGACGCCGACGTCGAGGCGGCGCTCGAGGGCGCGATGATCGCCAAGATGCGCAACGGCGGCGAGGCCTGCACCGCGGCCAACCGCTTCTACGTGCACAAGGATGTCGCCGCGGCCTTCGCCGAGGGGCTCGTCGCCCGGATGGGCGCGATGCCGGTCGGTCCCGGCTACGACCCCGCGACCCGCTGCGGCCCGATGATCGATGCCGCGGCGATCGAGAAGATCGGTGCCCTGGTCAGCGACGCCGTGGGGCGCGGCGCGCGGGTGCTGACCGGCGGCAAGCCGCTCGACCGCGACGGCTTCTACTATCCCCCGACGGTGATCGAGGCGGTGCCGGCGGAGGCCGAGATCACCCGCGAGGAGATCTTCGGGCCGGTGGCCGCAATCACCACCTTCGAGGGCGAGGACGAGGTGATCGCCGCCGCCAATGCCGTCGAGTACGGGCTGGTGGCCTATGTCTACACCGGCGATCTCGCGCGCGGGCTGCGCGTCTCGGAAAGGCTCGAGAGCGGCATGGTCGGGCTGAACCGCGGGCTGATCTCCGACCCGGCGGCGCCGTTCGGCGGGGTCAAGCAGAGCGGGCTCGGCCGCGAGGGCGGGCATCACGGGATCATGGAGTTCTGCGAGACCAAGTATATCGCCGCGAGCTGGTAGCCGCCGCCGCTTCAGCTTGCGCGAGAAGGGGCTGGGCAAGCCCGGGTCGAGGGGCTAGGGTCCGACTTCCCCCGAATCTGCCGGCCGGTACGCTTCCGGCCCGTCGCATCCCGCGAGCCTTCCGAATGAACGCCCTCAGCATGGCCGATGCCCCCCGGCGCGACGATTCCCTCGCGCACGTGAAGGCTGCCGGCTGGGGACGCGGCGTCAACGCGCTGGTGCGGATCGCGCGGATGACGCTGCGCCACCCCTGGCAGGTGACTGCGGCGATCGGCTCCACCTTCGTCGCCGCCGCGCTGCAGCTCGCGATCCCGCGGCTGCTCGGCCGCGCGGTCGACCAGACCCAGCTCGTCGTCACCGGCGGCGGCAACGCCACGGCGGCGGAGGCGGCGCTCTGGACCACCGCGATCACGCTTTTTTTCGTGGCGGTCTTCCGCGGGCTCTTCACCATGGTGCAGAACTACTTCGGGGAATCGGTCGGGCATAACATCGGTTACGAGCTGCGGCTCGCGTTCTACGAGAAGGTCCAGCGGCTGAGCTTCTCGTTCCACGACCGGGTGCATTCGGGCGATCTCATCACCATCGGCATGCTCGACCTCGAGGGCGTGCGGATGTTCTTCTCCACCGGCATGGTGCGCACGGTGCTGCTGACCATGCTGATCGGCCTCGGCAGCTGGATGCTGATCTCGACCGACGTGACGCTCGGGCTGCTGTCGCTCGCCTTCGTGCCCTTCGTCGCCTGGCGCTCGTCGGTGACGCACCTGCGGCTGCGCGCGACCTGGCTCGAGCTGCAGGAGCGGCTGTCGGTGCTGTAGCCGGGTGATGGAGGAGAACCTCGGCGGGATCCGGGTGGTGCGCGCCTTCGCGGCGCAGGCCTACGAGCTCGTCAAGTTCGACCGGGCCTCGCGGCGGGCGCTCGAGCTCGCGCACCGGCGGGTCGCGATCCGGGTGCGCAACACCAGTGCGATGTCCTTCTCCTTCTTCCTCGCGATGGGGCTGGTGCTCTGGGTCGGCGGGCAGAAGGTCGCGGCGGGCGAGATGACGGTCGGCACGCTGACCTCGTTCCTCACCTTCATGACCATCCTGCAGATGCCGGTGCGCCAGCTCGGGCTGATGGTGAACTCCTTCTCGCGCGCCTCGACCTGCGGCTCGCGGCTGTTCGGCTTTCTCGACCTCGAGGTCGAGATCGGCGACCGGCCCGGGGCCAGGCCGCTCGAGGTGACCGAGGGCACGCTGCGATTCGAGAACGTGAGCTTTGCCTACGCCGGCACGCGGCGGGCGGCGCTGAAGAACGTGAGCTTCGAGGCGCGGCGCGGGCAGACGATCGGCGTCGTCGGGCAGCCGGGCAGCGGCAAGACCACGATCGCGCACCTCATCCCGCGCTTCTATGACGTGACCGGCGGGCGGATCACCATCGACGGACAGGACATCCGCGACGTGACGCTCGAATCGCTGCGCCAGGCGGTGGCGGTGGTGCAGCAGGACGGGTTCCTTTTCACCACGACGCTCGAGAACAACATCGCCTACGCCGACCCCTGGGCGAGCGAGCCGCGGATCGAGCGGGCGAGCGGCACGGCGCAGCTTCACGGCTACGTGCTCGGGCTGCCGATGGGCTACCGCACGGTCGTCGGCGAACGCGGGGTGTCGCTCTCGGGCGGGCAGCGCCAGCGTCTGGCGATCGCGCGGGCGCTGATGACCCGGCCGGCGGTGATGATCTTCGACGATTCGACCGCGGCGATCGACGCCGGCACCGAACAGCGCATCCGCGCTTCGCTGCGCAGCCACGGGAAGGACCGGGTGACCTTCATCATCGCGCACCGGCTCGGATCGCTGATGCACGCCGACCGCATCCTCTTTCTCGAGCACGGCGAGGTGGTGGAAAGCGGCACGCATGCCGAGCTCCTCGCTCTCGGCGGGCGCTACCGGGCGCTGCACGACCT
Organism: uncultured Alphaproteobacteria bacterium; assembly: GCA_963737485.1. Classification (GTDB taxonomy): domain Bacteria; phylum Pseudomonadota; class Alphaproteobacteria; order Rhodobacterales; family Rhodobacteraceae; genus Amaricoccus. Next base: position 999,389 of record CAVTSR010000016.1, read on the forward strand.
GCAGCTGACGCCGGCGGAGGCGCCGGCATGATGCGCGAACAGGTGGAGGTGGGCGGGCGCGACCCGACCTCGGAGCGGGGCGGGCGGCCGCCGCGGGCGGTGGTCGGCTCGACCCGGATCGAGGAGGAGATCTTCGGGCAGGCGTTCGACGAGCGGATCCTCGGGCGCATCTGGGGGTTCGTGCGGCCGTACCGCAGGTCGATGGCGATCGCGGTCGCGGCGGTGCTGACCTTCACCGCGACGCAGCTGACGATCCCGCTGATCATCCGGCACGCGATCGACAAGGGCATGGGTCCGGGGGCGAATCCGGCGGTGCTCGCCTGGTCGTTCGCGGCCTTCGTGGCGGCGATCGTCGTCAACTACGCCGCGAGCTGGGTGCAGGAGACCGTGGTCGGGCGCGCGGCGGAAAACGTGCTCTCCGACATGCGGCGGGCGATGTTCGGGCACCTGCAGCGCGTGTCGCTCTCGTTCATGGACAAGACCGAGGTCGGGCGGCTGATGTCGCGGCTGCAGGGCGACGTGAACTCGATGCAGGAGTTCCTCGAGACCTCGGTGCTCTCGGTCGGCGACATCGCACTCCTCTTCGGCATCGTCGGGGTGATGGTCTGGCTCGACTGGCAGCTCGGCCTGCTGACGCTCTCGGTGATGCCGGTGCTCTTCGTCGTGCGGCTGATCTGGCTGCCGCGGGCGCGCGAGGCCTTCATGGCCGCGCACGAGGCGCAGTCGACGACGAACGGCGCGCTCGCCGAGGGGATCAACGGCGTCCGCGCGGTGCAGAGCATGGACCGCCAGCGGGTCAACTTCACGCTCTACGACGACAAGGCGCGGGCGAACCTCGAGGCGCACCTGCGCGCGGCGCGCTTTGCGCAGGTGATGGTGCCGATCGTCGACACGCTGACCGGCACCGCGATGGCGGTGGTGATCGTGGTCGGCGGCACGCGGGTGCTCGGGCGGCAGCTCGACGTCGGCGTGATGGTGGCGTTTCTCTTCTACATCCAGCGCTTCTTCGACCCGATCCGCTCGCTCACGATGCAGTATTCGGTGATGCAGCGGGCGATGGCCTCGGGCCACCGGATCACCGAGGTGCTCGACGTGCCGACCGGCGTCGAGGACCGGCCGGACGCGGTGGCGCTCGGGCCGGAGATGGACGGCTCGGTCGAGTTCCGCGGCGTGACCTTCGGCTACGACCCCGGGCACCCGGTGCTGCACGACGTGAGCTTCCGGGTCCGGCCCGGACGAGACCGTGGCGCTGGTCGGGCCGACCGGCTCGGGCAAGTCGAGCTGCATGGCGCTCGCGCACCGCTTCTACGACGTGCAGGCGGGCGAGGTCCGGGTCGGCGGGCACGACGTGCGCCACGTCACGCAGGAATTGCTCGGCCGGCAGATCGCGATGGTGCTGCAGGAGCCGTTCCTCTTCACCGGGACGGTGTTCGAGAACATCCGCTACCGCAAGGAGGAGGCGACCCGCGAGGATGTGGTGGCGGCGGCGAAGGCGGTGGGCGCGCACGACTTCATCATGGCGCTGCCCGAGGGCTACGACACCGACCTCGGCCAGCGCGGCGGCGGGCTCTCGCTCGGGCAGCGGCAGCTCGTGAGCTTCGCGCGGGCGCTGGTGGCCGATGCGAAGATCCTCGTCCTCGACGAGGCGACCGCGAGCGTCGACAGCTACACCGAGATGCTGATCCAGAAGGCGCTCGAGCGGCTGCTCGAGGGCCGCACCGGCCTCGTGATCGCGCACCGGCTGGCGACGGTGCGCAACGCCGACCGGATCATCGTGCTGCGCGACGGCGAGGTGGCGGAGACCGGCACGCACGCCGAACTCGTCGCGCTCGGCGGGCTCTATGCGCCGGCTCTACGCGCTCAACTACGCCTCCTTCGACGACCTGCCGGCGGAGCAGGTGCGGGCGTGACGGGGGCTTGCCGCCGGCGGGCGCGGCTGCGGCAGGCGGCGGGCGCCGCGTTGCGGCGACAAGGAGCGCGCGGTGCGCGCATTGTTGCTTTTCTTGTTTTCCGCCTGTGGGCGGAAAACGCCTGCTCTCCAGGTTTCAAGGCCGTATGAAAGCCTGAAGGGGCGAAGACCCGGCCTCGCGGGTTCCCGGTCAGAGCAGGAAATCGCCGGCCGAGAGGTCGTGGTGGCCGAGGAGGTCGAGCCGGAACTCGGGCGCGGTGCCGCCCGAGGTGTTGCCCTCGACGATGGTGTGCTCCGCGCCGCCGATCGTGGTGTGGACGACGTGGATCTGCCCGACCTTGGTGAGGGCGCCGGTGCCGGCGAAAGCGAAGGCCTGGTCGCCCTTGACCCCGCCGTTGGCGTCGATCGCCGAGAGGTCGATCCGGTCCTCTCCGGCGGTGAAATCGGTGACGAGGTCGCGGCCGGACGGGCTCGTGCCGTTGCCGATCTCGCCGGCGGTGGCGAAGACGAAGCGGTCGCCGCCGCTGCCGCCGGTCAGGGTGTCGACCCCGGCGCCGCCCCGGAGGATGTCGGCACCGCCCATGCCCTTCAGCGTGTCCTTGCCGCCGAGGCCCGAGAGGACGTCGTCCTCGCTGCCGCCGGTCAGGGTGTCCGCCTTCGAGCTGCCGGTGAGGGTCAGGCCGGCGACGTCGGTCACCGCCACCCGGAGGAGCTTGCGTGTCGCTGTGCCCGGCGGCGTCGACCGCGGCCACGGTCACCTCGTAGACGTTGTCGCCGTTCTCGTCGCCCGGCGCCTCGAAGTCGGGGGCGCTCGCGAAGCTCAGGACGCCGGTCTGCTGGTCGAGGTGGAAGGCGAGCGCGTCGACGCCCGCGAGGATCGCGTAGCGCGGCGCGCCGCCGTCGGGATCGGTCGCGGCGACGGTGGTGACCAGCGTCGAGTTCTCCGCGACCGCGAGGCTGGCGCTGTCGCCGCCGCCGTCCGAGCCGATCACCGGGACGCCGATCCCGTCGCCGATGCGGTACTGGCCGTCGAGGTAGCGGGTGGGAAGAAAGACGCTGTCGTTGACGTCGTAGAGCGTGTTGATCTCGCTCCCCCCGCCGATCAGCGCCTTCGGCACCAGGAGCTCGACGATCTTGTGGTCGGGGCTGTAGCCGTAGGCGAGATCGGGCGCGACCAGCGTCCCGTCGGCGGCGAAGAGCTGCGGGCGGCCGTTGGCGTCGAAGTCGACGCGGTACTCGGCGCCGCCGGCGAAGCCCCAGATGCGCTGGCCGGTGGTCATGTCGGCGTCGGTGTTGATCCAGACGGTGGTGTTGGCGCCGATCGCGACCGGCGCCTTCAGCGCGATCGCGAAGGCGTCCGGGCGTGGCGCGGCCGTAGATCTCGTAGCCGACGAGGCCGGTCTGCCAGGAGTCGATGCGCTCGGAGGGCGCCCAGTCGCCGATGCTGCCGTCGAGGATCACGCCGCCGGAGGTGGTGGCGCTGCCCCCGACGGTGAAGGTCGGCGGGCACGTAGCCGACGCCGTAGAGGCCGTCGTAGAACTCGAGCGTCACGTCGGCGGGCTGGGCGCCGCCGAGCAGGTGCTGCGGGACGGCGAACTCGATCGTGTCGCCGTTCGCGGCATAGGCGAGCGGGCCGAGCAGCGTGCCGTCGCCCCTGTAGAGCTGCGGGTGGCCGGCGGAGTCGAAGCGGATGTCGAAGTCGACGCCGTTGGCGATCGTGTAGTAGGCGCCGCCCGGGGGGTACTTGACCAGCGACTCGTTGTAGACGCCGTGGGCGGTCGTGCCCGAGCCGTCGTTGCGGTCGCTGTCGATCAGGATGTGGGCGCCGGCGGTCGCGAGGCCGGTCGTCTTCAGCGCGAAGACGAAGCTGCCGTCGGCGACGGTGGCGAAGAAGCGCGAGCCGGGCGGCGAATAGCTCGGCGTTGACCGCCCGCTCGTCCGCCGGGCTCCAGTCGGCGAGGTCGCCGTCGAGCGTGATCGAGCCGTAGGTCGCCATCCTGTCCTCCGCGTCCAGCGTCCGGCATCGAACGACGCCGCGGCGGCGCGTGTCATCTTGGCCGTTGGGCGTAGCCCCCTCTCCGTCCGGCGGGGCGGGGCTGGACGCGTCGGGGCGGCGGCGGTATCGGATCCCGACCGAAGGAGAGGCCGATGGACGCGCAGCGCCCTGTCGATGAGCTCAGCCAGGAGGAGGCCGCGGAGGAGCTCGCCGCGCTGGCCGCGGCGCTGGCGGGGGCGAACGTCGCCTACCACCAGGCCGACGCGCCGACGATCTCCGACGCGGAGTACGACGCGCTGAAGCGGCGGAACGCCGCGATCGAGGCGCGCTTTCCGGAGCTGAAGCGGGCGGACAGCCCCTCGGAGCAGGTGGGGGCGGTGCCGTCGGAGGCTTTCGCCAAGGTGCGGCACGCGCGGCCGCTCTACAGCCTCGAGAACGCCTTCGATCCGGCGGAGGTCCCGGAGTTCGTCGAGCGCATCCGCCGCTTCCTCGGCCTGGCCGAGGACGCCCCGCTCGCCTTCACCGCCGAGCCCAAGATCGACGGGCTGTCGCTGTCGCTGCGCTACGAGGGCGGACGGCTGCTGGTCGCGGCGACCCGCGGCGACGGCGAGACCGGCGAGAACGTGACCGCGAACGCCCGCACCATCGGCGACATTCCCGAGCGGCTGCGCGGCGCGCCCGAGGTGCTCGAGGTGCGCGGCGAATGCTACATGAGCCACGCCGACTTCGCGGCGCTGAACGCGCGCCAGGCCGAGAACGCCGGGCGCACCTTCGCCAATCCGCGCAACGCGGCGGCGGGGAGCCTGCGCCAGCTCGACCCGAAGATCACCGCGGCGCGGCCGCTGCGCTTCTTCGCCTATGCCTGGGGCGAGGTGTCGGCGCCGCTCGCCGATACCCAGACCGGCGCGATCGCGCGGCTCGCGGCGCTCGGCTTCGCCACCAACCCGCTGATGGCGACCTGCGACGGCGTCGAGGCGATGCTGGCGCAGTACCGCGCGATCGAGGCGCAGCGGGCGACGCTCGGCTACGACATCGACGGCGTGGTCTACAAGGTCGACCGGCTCGACCTGCAGGCCCGGCTCGGCTTCCGCTCGACGACGCCGCGCTGGGCGCTGGCGCACAAGTTCTCGGCCGAGCGGGCGTCGACGCGGCTCGAGGCGATCGACATCCAGGTCGGGCGCACCGGGGCGCTGTCGCCGGTGGCGCGGCTCTTGCCGGTGACGGTGGGCGGCGTCGTGGTGCAGAACGCGACGCTGCACAACGCCGACTACATCGCGGGACGGGATTCGAAGGGGAACCCGATCCGCGACGGGCGCGACATCCGCGTCGGCGACTGGGTGACGATCTACCGCGCCGGCGACGTGATCCCGAAGATCGAGGACGTCGACCTGGCGCGCCGGCCGGAGGGGAGCGTGCCTTATGTCTTTCCCGAGAGCCTGCCCGGTCTGCGGCTCGGACGTGGTGCGCGAGCCGGGCGAGGCGGTGCATTACTGCACCGGCAACCTGATCTGCCCGGCGCAGGCGGTCGAAAAGCTGCGCCACTTCGTGAGCCGCGGTGCCTTCGACATCGAGGGGCTGGGGGCGAAGGCGGTCGAGGCCTTCTTCACCGAAGGCTGGATCCGCGAGCCTGCCGACATCTTCACGCTCGAGGCGCGGCACGGCGACGACCTGCGCGGGCGGGAGCGCTGGGGCGAGAAATCGGCGGGCAACCTCTTCGCCGCCATCGCCGAGCGGCGGCGGGTGCCGCTCGACCGGCTGATCTTCGCGCTCGGCATCCGCCACGTCGGCGAGACCGCGGCGCGGCTCGTCGCGCGGCACTACGGCTCCTGGGCGCGGTTCGCCGCGGAGATGGAAGCGGCGCGCGACCATGCCGGGGCGGAGTGGGCGGAGCTCAACGCGATCAACGGGGTCGGCGAGACGCTGGCGGGGTCGCTGGTCGACTTCTTCCACGAGCCGGCCAACCGGGCGGCGATCGAGCGGCTGGTCGGGCATCTCGAGATCGAGGACGTGGCCGCTCCCGCGGCTTCGGGCTCGCCGATCGCGGGCAAGACGGTGGTCTTCACCGGCACGCTCGAGCGGATGACCCGCGCCGAGGCCAAGGCCCGCGCCGAGGCGCTGGGCGCCAAGGTGGCGGGATCGGTGTCGGCAAAGACCGACTACGTGGTCGCGGGACCGGGCGCCGGCTCGAAGGAGAAGGCGGCGCGGGAGCTCGGAGTGCCGCTCTTCAGCGAGGAGGAGTGGCTGGCGCTGATCGGAGGAACGGCATGAGCGAACGCATCCTGACCGGATCGTGCTATTGCGGCGCGGTGCGCTACGAGGTGGCGGACGCCTTCGGCTACGCGGTCAACTGCCACTGCTCGAACTGCCGCCGCGTTACCGGTTCCGCGTTCAAGCCGTTCGGCGGCATCGAGCGGGATCGGCTCCGGGTCGTGCACGGCGCCGACAACCTGCTCCTCTTCGGCGACGAAACAGGGCACAACGCGCACTGCCGCTCGTGCGGCTCCCTGCTCTATTCGCTGGTGCGCGACGGGACCTTCGTCCACGTCACCTACGGCACGCTCGCTCGATGCGCCGACGCTGCGTCCGAGCAAGCACATCTTCGTCGGCTCGAAGGCGCCCTGGTTCACGATCACCGACGACCTGCCACAGTTCGAGGCGTTCTAGTCTGGAAAAGGACGATCCGGCAAAGCCGGATCGTCCCCTGGTTATGAGGCCTTCGAGAGGCTCGAGCCAGTCCGCGATCAGACCCGCGGGCTGTGCAGCAGTCCTCTCCAGACCGTGCCGGCGTCGCGATCCTGGCCGCCCTTTATGGCGGCGGCGAAGGCGGCCGCGCCGGCTATCAGGGTCGACATGGCAAGGAGGAAGGCCGCCCATACCGCCGCATGCCGCGCCTTCTCTGCAGCATCGATCGCAGCCTGCTTCGCTTCCTCGACTTTCTTCTCCGCCTCGGCCTTGGCCTGTTCCGCCTGGGTCTTCGCCTGAGCGATCGCGTCGTCGGCGGCCTTGCGGGCCTCGTCGAGCTTCTTCTGGGCTTCGTCGCGGATGGCGGTCACTTGAGTAACGGCCTCGTCGACCCGGGCGTTCACCTCGGGTTCGGTGAGGCTGGTTCGGGCCGCCACCGCCCGCTTGAGGTAGTCGCGGTCTTCCTGAGGCAGTTCGCCGGTGCGAAGGACCGTACCGACGATGTCCGCGATTTCCCTCTGGATATCGGCATCGGAGTACTGCTGCGGTGCGCTGTCACCAGGACGGAGCAGCCGGTCGACGATGTAGTTCATCGGGTTGCTCTGTGCGCCCGCAGGCAGCATATCGGACAAGCTGCCGTTTCCAGCCGCTTGGCCGGCACCCTGCGCCGCGCCGCCGACGAGTTGCCCGACGCCGCTGACGGCGCCTCCGGCGACCTGTCCGACGCCACTCGCCACACCGCCCACGACCTGGCCCGCCCCCTGCAACGCGCCACCCGCGGCCTGGCCGCCGGCCTCGACGACGGAAGTCGCAGCATTGGTCGCGGTCTTCACCGCCCCGGAGACGATCCCGAGGGCGAGGATGGCACCGATCAGGGTGCTGACGGCCCACATCGTGAGGCCGTGCACACCGTCGCGCGCGGTCGCCTCGTCGGAGGCCACGCTGGCGAAGGGCGTGCGCATCCGACCCGTGATGTAGCCGCCGAGCGCGTACGATCCGACCATCGTCAGGAAAGCGAAGATGGCGACCAGCGCCGCTGCGACGGTCCCGAGACCTTCGCGCGGCTCAGCGGAAATGCTCCCCAGGCCCAGCGCGGCGGTAAACCCGGAAAATACGACCGTGGTCCCGGCGGCGATCACCGCGCCGGCGAAAATCGCAGGCCAGTCCATGATCCGAGCAGGCGCCGCGGTGTCGATACGTTCAGCCATGCCCGTTCTCCTCAATGCAGGCCAAGAAAGGAAAGGATGAACATCACGACTACAATCAGCCCGACGAGATAGATGATCGAATTCATGGCGCGCCTTTCCACAATTTATGACGCAAGCCGACAGACCAGTGCCGCCGATCAATGCACCTCTAGAACCGGCAGCGGCCGCCGAAGTTCCCTGCGCATCGCCGGGTTTCCGAAATGGTGGCCTGCGCCGCGCAGCGGAAGAGGACCTGCCGGAGCGGAAAAACCGAGCGGATTCCATTGAGGCGCCCCCGACGTTTCGACGGGTTCTGGACCGGCACTTTCGCTCGCGCGCGCCCGGCCTGGCCTACCCCGCCTCGCGGCTGTAGAGCGCCTGCACGTCGGTGCGGAAAGCGCGGCGTGAGGCTTGCCGCAGGTAGAACATGTGCCCGCCAGGGTAGTTCGCCTGGCGGACCCGGTCGGCGTCGCCCATCGCCGGAAGCTGCCGCAGGATCAGCGTGCTGGCGAAATATGGCGTCACGAGGTCGGTCAGGCCGTGCGCGACCAGCACGCGGAAGTCGGGGTCGAGCGCGAGGGCGTCGCGCAGCGGCCCGACCGCTTCGGGCTGGCCGCGGTCGTCGCCCCAGCTCCAGGCGCGGCTGATCCCGCCGTTGAGCAGGATGTAGCGGCGGTCCGGCTGCCAGCCGAGCGTGTCGCGGTAGAGCGTGAGCATCGCGCCGGTCAGCGGGGCGGTCAGCGCGTCGAGCACCGGATCGGCGCCGCGATCGTGGCCGGGCTCGGGATCGGCGCTGCCGACCGCCGGGTCGTAGGCGCTGGCGCGGCGGCCGTGGTCGCGGCGGATCTCGCGCAGGAAGTCGCCGGCGTCGACGCGGCCCGCGGCGCGGGCGACCGTGGCGCGGTCGAGTCCGGTGAGCGCGCTGACCCGGTCGACGAGGCGCCCGACCGCGTCCGCGTCCTGCACCCCGCGCAGCAGGTCGGTGGCGAAATCGCCGGCGGCGTAGTCCTCGGCGGCGCGCAGGCCGTCGGGGTCGATCCCGCCGTTCGCTTCCATCTCGGCGGCGGCGAGCGAGGGCAGCAGCGCCATCTTCGGCCAGGGCGAATACTCGGGCTGTTGCCACCAGCCGAAGTCGAGGACCGGCGAGATCAGCGTCATGCCGCTGAGCGCCACGCCTTCCTCGGTCTGCAGGCGCTCGGCGAGGAGCGGGCCGCGAAAGCCGCCGTAGCTCTCGCCGACGAAGTATTTCGGGCTGGCGCTGCGCCCGCTCGCGGCGAGCCAGCGCGAGACGAAGTCGGCGAGTGCCGCGATATCGCCATCCACCGAGAGGTAGCGGTCGCGCAAGGCGTCGTCGGGCTCGACCAGCCGGCTGAAACCGGTGCCGACCGGATCGATGAAGACGAGATCGGTGAAGTCGAGCCAGGTGTCGGGGTTGGCGGTGAGCGCGAGCTGCGCCGACGGAACGATGCGGGTGCCGTCGATCGGCAGGATCCAGGGCCCGAGCACGCCGATGTCGAGATAGGCCGAGGCCGCGCCGGGACCGCCGTTGATCGCGAAGGTGACCGGCCGCGCCGCCGGGTCGCCGGTGTCGCGGGTGTAGGCGACATAGGCGATGTCGGCCTCGGGCTTGCCGGCGTTCGAGGTGAGCGTGATCGAGCCGGCGGTGGCGGTGAAGGCGAGGCTGCGGTCGCCCAGGTCGAGCGTGTGCCGGGTCGATACGTCCGCCGGCAGCCGCCCCGCCTCGGCTTGCGGCGCGGCGGCTGGCCGCGTGCCCTGCTCCGCCGGCGCCGGGACGGTGGTCGCGGGCGCCGGTGGCGCCTGCGCGGCGATCGGCGCCGACAGGGCGAGCGAGCCGGTGAGCGCCAGGAGCGCGAGCCGCCCGGCAAGGGCGGCCGCGCGCAAGGCGCCGGCTGGCGGTGCGAAGGATCGGGACATCGGGTTCGGCTGCTCGCGGCTTACCCGGGGCAGTCTGGCCGAGATCGCCCTGCGAGGCGAATGACAAAACGGTTAGGACCGCCGGCAACTCAGGCGCGCGGGCTCAGGCGCGCGGGCGGTCCTCGAAAGCGACCTCGGGCCGCAGGAAGCGCCGGTCGGCCACGGTGGCGAAGAAATCCCCGGCCCGCTGCGCCGCGAAGGTCAGCCCGATGCCGCCGGTGATGCTGCGGCGGTCGATCGCCACCACCCGGTCGGCGATTGCCTCGAACCGCGGCCAGTCGCCGGCCCTGACCACCACCGGAGGCTGGCCGGCGCGCGCGAGCAGGTAGCTCGCGAGCAGGAGCGCGGTGCGCTGGTTGCCCTCGACGAAGAGCTGCGGGGTGCTGACCATTTCCACGAAGGCGCCGGCCGCCAGCGCCCGCGGCGGGCGGTTGCGGTTGCGGCGGTACCAGGCGTGCAGCTCGCCGAAGCCGCCGTCCTCGCCGCTGTCGTAGAAGCGTCGCTCGGTCGCGGCGATATGGGCGGCGAACTGCTGCCGCCGCTCGGGGGTGACGCCGCAGAGCACGCGATGGTTCAGCTCGAGCAGGTGCCGCGAATGGCCGTAGTCGAAGATCTCGACCCGCGCCGCGAGCAGCGCGTCGACGTAGGCGTAGCCGGCCTGAGAAGCGCGCGGACCTCGTCGCCGGCAATCCCCGGCGGCTCGGGAACGGCGCCGACCGCCTGCGCGATGCCGTCGAGGTCGAGGCGGGCCCACGCTCGGGTCGGCCCGATGTCGGTCGATGCTGTGCCAAAGGGCGGTTTCCGTTCCGAGCCGCGGCGTCTCGCCGGGAACGGGCGGGGCGACCCGCCCGGAAGCGGGCGAAGATCAGCTGAACTCGCCGGTGACGTAGCGCCGGGTCAGATCCTCCCGCGGGTCGCTGAAGATCTGCTCGGTCGGGCCGACCTCGCAGAGAAAGCCGGTGCGGCTGCCCTTGGTTATGTCGACCGAGAAGAAGGCGGTGGTGTCGGCGACGCGCATCGCCTGCTGCATGTTATGCGTCACGATCGCGACGGTGTAGTCCTTCTTCAGGTCGAGCATCAGCTCCTCGATGATGCGCGTGGCGATCGGGTCGAGCGCCGAGCAGGGCTCGTCCATCAGCAGGACCGCCGGGTCGGTCGCGATGGCGCGGGCGATGCAGAGCCGCTGCTGCTGGCCGCCGGAGAGGGCGAGGCCGTTCTGCTTCAGCTTGTCCTTGACCTCGTCCCAGAGGCCGGCGCGGCGCAGCGAGTATTCCACCCGCTGCTGGTAGTCGCCCTTGTAGCGGTTGAGCCGCAGGCCGAAGGCCACGTTCTCGAAGATCGACATCGAGAAGGGGTTGGGCTGCTGGAACACCATGCCGATGTGGCGGCGGACCACCACCGGGTCGATGTTCTTGGCGTAGATGTCCTGCCCGAGAAACTGGACGTGCCCCTCGAGCCGGAAGGTCGGGATGAGGTCGTTCATCCGGTTCAGGCTGCGCAGCACCGTCGACTTGCCGCAGCCCGAGGGCCCGATGAAGCCGGTGATCTTGTTCTTCTCGACCTCGACGCGGCTGTCACGGACGGCGAGGAACTTGCCGTAGAATATCTTGTCGATGGCGGCGTCGATCGCGAGATCGGGCGCCGGCTGTGCCGCCGGTTTCAGGGCGGAGATGGTTTTCTCGATCACGGCCATCATGATGGTCCCTTCTGCGAAGTCAGACCCGGCGCGCGCTGATCAGGCGGCTCAGGATGTTGAAGGCAAGCACGATCATCACCAGGACCAGCGAGGCCGCCCAGGCGAGCTCGATCTGGTTGGGGAAGGGCATGCCGGAAAAGTTGTAGATGAGGATCGAGAGCGAGGCCGTGGGCTCGGTCAGGCTGCTGATCCAGTAGTTGGAGAAGAGCGCGGTGAAGAGGAGCGGCGCGGAGTTGCCCGCGGCCCCCGCCACCGCCAGCATGATGCCGGTGAGGATGCCGGGCATCGCCGTCGGCAGCACCACCTTCCAGACCGCCTGGGTCTCGGTGCAGCCCATGCCGTAGGCGGCATCCTTCATCCGCTGCGGCACCATGCGCACCGCCTGCTCGGAGGTGAGCATCACCGTGGGCAGCATCAGGACCGCCAGCGCGACGCCGCCGGCGATCGCCGAGTAGGTGCCCATCGCGAGCACCAGCCAGGCGTAGACGAAGACGCCGGCGAGGATCGACGGGAAGCCGGTCAGCACCTTGGCGATGAAGCGGGTGAGGTCGGCGAGCCGGCTCGCCGGCGCGATCACCCCGAGAAAGACCCCGCCGAGGATGCCGAGCGGCACCGAGATCACCGAGGCGATCGCGACGATCACGAGCGTGCCGACGATCGCGTTGCCGAAGCCGCCGCCCTGCTCCAGCCCGGCGGGCGGGAGCTGGGTGAACAGCGCGATCCCGAGGCGGTTCCCGCCGCGGACGATCAGCATGTAGAGCACCGAGAAGAGCGGCACCGCCGCGAGCACCGCCACCAGCCAGAGCAGCACGGTGAGGACGATGTTCCGCAGCGAGCGGCGGTCGGAATAGGAGTGCCGCAGATCGGGGATCACGACCGGATCGGGCCGGCCCACCTGCGACAGGACCTCGGAGACGGTCACCATCTCAGGTCACCTTCTGCTGGGCGGAGAACGCCATGATCAGCGTGCCGATCACGTTGACGGCGAGCGAGATCAGCAGGAGCACGATCGCGGCGTACATCAGCGCCTGCACCTCGAGGCCGCTCGCCTCGGGGAACTGCGAGGCGAGCAGCGAGGCGAGCGTGTTTGCCGGCGAGAACAGCGACAGGCTGATCTGGTTGGAATTGCCGATCAGCATCGCGAGCGCCATCGTCTCGCCGAGCGCGCGGCCGAAGCCGAGCACCAGCGAGGCGAAGATGCCGCTGGTCGCGGTGGGCAGCATGACCTTCAGGATCGCCTCCCACTTGGTCGTGCCCATGCCGTAGGCGGCTTCCTTGACCTTGTAGGGGATGAGCGTGAAGGCGTCCTGGCTGATCGCGGCCACCGTCGGCAGCACCATGATCGCGAGCACGATCACCGCCGGGGCCATGCCGGGGCCCGAGAGCGAGGTGGAAAAGAGCGGGAACCAGCCGAAGTGGCCGTGCAGGAAGTCCGCGACCGGCCGCAGCGCCGGGATCACCACGTAGATGCCCCAGAGGCCGAAGACGACCGAGGGGATCGCCGCCAGCATCTCGATGATGGTGCGGAACACCCGCGCCAGCCGTGCGTCGAGGAACTCCTGGGTGAGGAAGATCGCGACACCGACCCCGAAGAAGCCGGCGATCGCGATCGCGAGGATCGAGCTGTAGAGCGTGCCCCAGATCTCGGCGAGGATGCCGTAGTCTTCGCGGCTCGCGTCCCAGACCGCGTTGGTCAGAAAGCCGAGGCCGAAATGCCGGATCGCCGGCATCGCCTGCCCGCCGATCTTCCACAGGATATAGACCAGCAACAGCACCACGATCGCGCCGGAGGCGTAGGCGCCGGCCCGGAACGCGCGGTTGGCCCGCAGCTCCGACGGCGTCGGTGCCTGCGAGATCGACTTGCCGCCGGGCTCCCGCAGCTCAATCACGTTCATCTCGCCCCATTCCCCACATCGAGGCCGGTGCCGCGCGGAGCGGCACCGGCCGGTCTTTCAGGCCTCCGGGGATCAGGCCCCGGCGCCGATCCTCTGCGCCGCGGCGCGAACCTTCTCGATCACTTCCGCCGGCATCGGGATGTAGCCCAGGCTGTCGGCCATCGCCTGGCCGTCGGTCAGGCCGTATTCGACCATCTGCTTGATCGCATCGACCTTCTCCGGGTCCTGGCCGCTGTTGTAGAACAGCATCCAGGTGAAGGTTGCGATCGGGTAGGCGTCCGCGCCGTCGGGGTCGGTGATGAAGGCGCGCATCCGGTCGTCGAACTTCGCCGTCGCCAGCGCCGCCGCGCCGCCGTCGCCGCCCGGAGCGACGAACGTGCCTTCCTTGTTCTCGAGGGTCGCCATCGCCGCGCCGGTCAGCTTGGCGTAGCCGTACTCGACGTAGCCGATCGCGCCCGGGGTCTGCAGCACGGTCGCGGTGATGCCGTCGTTCTTCGGCGCCTTGATGAACTTGGCCGAGTTCGGCCACTGCACCGAGGTGCCCGACGCCGGGGCCGGCCTTGAAGCCGCGCTGATCGCGGCGAGGTGACTGGTGAAATTGAAGGTGGTGCCGGAGGCGTCGGACCGAACCACGACGGTGATCGGGGTTTCGGGCAGCGTCACGCCCTCGTTGGCGGCGGCAATTCGCGGGTCGTTCCAGGTGGTGATCTTGCCGAGGAAGATGTCGGAGTAGACGTCGCGCGGCAGCTTCAGCTCGGTCACGCCCGGCAGGTTGTAGGCGAGCACGATCTCGCCGGCGGTCATCGGCAGGAGCACCACGCCGTCGCTGACCTTGGCGATCTGCTCGTCGGTCATCGCCGCATCGCTGGCGGCGAAGTCCACGACCTTGTTGACGAAATCCTGGATGCCGGCGCCCGAGCCCTTGGACTGGTAGTTGACGGTCACGCCGTCGCTCTTCGTGCCGAAGTCCTTGAACCACGCCGAATAGAGCGGGAACGGAAAGCTCGCGCCCGAGCCGGTCAGCCGGACGTCGGCTGCCGCGAGCGGCGAGGCGAGGGCGAGCATGGCGGCGGCCGCGATGCCTGCGATTGTAAAGCGCATGGGTATCCCCGGGTCTGAGTGCGTTGCGGCGCAACATGCCCGGAGTCTGTGACCGTTTTTTGACACCGGGACGTTTTGTCGATCCCGCCCGGCAAAGCCCCGCGCCGACCCCCGAGCCGGCATCCGTGCGGTCGGCAGCGGCTTCGTCGGATTTCCCGGTAGGCACCGCGCCGGTCCTGGTCTAGAAATGACCCAGGGACCGGCGGTGCGATGGGCCGGCCTGGGGGAAACGAGTGGGTGACGGCATCGGTGGTGCCGTCGTGCTTGGGGCGATGGGGATTTCCGAGTCCGAACTGCTGGCCAGCCTGCCCCGCCTGCGGCGCTTCGCCCGCAGCCTGTCGATGGATGCAACCGACGCGGAAGTTCTCATCAGCGAAAGCCTCGAGCGCGCGGTTGCCCGCGAAAAGACGTGGACGGGCGGCAACCTGCAGATCTGGCTGATGGCGCTGATGACCGAGATCTATCGCAGCCGTCCCCACCGCGAGCGCGGGGCCTCCGAGGCGCCGGGCGAGGACCCCGCCGCCCGGCGCCATCTCGCCGTCGCGATCGACCGGATGTCGAACGAGAATCGCGCGGTGCTGATGCTGGTGGTGAACGAGGGCCTCAGCTACGCCGAGGTCGCCGCGATCCTCGACCTGCCGCTCGGAATGGTGATGTCGCGGCTCTACCGCGCCCGCGCGGCGCTGGCCGACACGCTGCGCAGCCACAACGTCGTCGCCTTCTCGAGGCGCCGGTGAGCGAGCGCGCGGAGATCGAGGTGCCGCAGGCGGATCTGCACGCCTATGTCGACGGCCAGCTCACCCCGGCGCGGCGCCGCATCGTCGAGGCATGGCTTGCCGGGCATCCGATGATCGCCGCCACCCTCGACGGCTGGCAGGCGCAGAACGCATCGATCCGGCAGCTCTTCGCCGAAGAGACCGACGGCGCCCAGGCCGCGGCGGACTGGCGGCGGATCCGCATCCTGCGAGCGCGCCAGGCGCGCCCGAAGCGCCGGCCGCGCTGGATCGCGCCGGCGGCGGCCGCCGTGATCTTCGCGCTCGGCGCGCTCGTCGGCGGCGGGGCATCGCTCTGGTCGCGCGCGGCGCCGGCAGCGGCGCCCCTGGCGCTGCCGGCGCTGACTGAGGCCTCGCGCGAGGTCTGGCTGCTCTACGGCAGCGAGATCGTCCACCCGGTCGAGGTCGGCGCGCGCCATGAGGCGCAGCTCGTCGAGTGGCTCGGCCGGCGTCTCGACGCGCCGTTCGCCGCCCCCGATCTCGCGAGGCACGGGCTGCGGCTGATCGGTGGGCGCCTGGTTCCCTTCGGGGACGCGCCCGGTGCGGTCCTGCTCTACGAGGACGGCGCCGGGGGAAGGCTCTCGGCGCTGGTGGCGCGCGATCCCTCGGGACCCGCGAACTCCGGTTTCAGCGTCGACGTGCGCGATGGGGTCGCCACGGTATCCTGGAGCGACGCGGGGTTGGGTTATGCGCTGACCGCCGCCTTTCCGCGGGCGCACCTGCTCGACCTCGCCGCCGCTTATCGTCAGCAGAGCTGACCTCCCGGCCGCGGGCTCCGGCGCGCCACCGTCGAGCCGATGCGTGCCCGCGGGAGTGTGGCTCACGGCGGGCGCACCGAAGCTGCCGTGAGGCGCGCGCTTGCGCCCGAAACGGTCGCGGCCCTAGTCTGCCGGCGATGACCGACGCGCCCCTCGTCCTGCCCGACGATCTTCTCGCCCGCGAGGCGGCCCTGCGCGCCCGCGGCGGCAGCCTGCGGATGCGCGATGCCGCCGCGGCGCTCGGTGTCCCCGAGGCGGCGCTCCTGGAGGGGCGCCGCGCCGGCGGCACCGCGCTCCGGCTGGCGCGTCCCGCCGGGCCGAAGGGCTTCGGCGCGCTGCTCGAGCGGCTGCCGCAGGCCGGCGAGGTGATGGCGCTGACCCGCAACGCCGCCTGCGTGCACGAGCTCACCGGCCGCTTCGAGGCCCCCGCGATCGAGGGGGCGATGGGCCAGGTGGTGGGGGAGATCGACCTGCGCCTCTTCCTGCGCCACTGGGCCTTCGGCTATGCGCTCGACGAGGAGACCCGCTCCGGGCGCCGGCGAAGCCTGCAGTTCTTCGACCCGAGCGGGACGGCGGTGCACAAGGTCTACGCCACCGCCGGCACCGACGCTGCCGCCTTCGAGCGCATCGTCGGCGACTTCGCCGACCTGGCTGCCCAGCCGGCCGGCTTCGTGCCGGTGGCCTCGCCGCCGCCGGAGCGCCCCGACGCCGAGATCGACGTCCCGGGGCTGGTCGCGGCCTGGGAGGGGCTCGCGCACACCCACGAGTTCTTCCAGCTGATGCGCCGCTTCGAGGTCGGCCGGGCGCAGGCGATGCGGCTCGCCGGCCCCGAGCGGGCGCGGCGGGTGCCGGCCGGCGCGGTGCGGACGGTGCTCGAGGGCGCGGCGGCGAGCGCGCTGCCGGTGATGGTCTTCGTCGGCAACCCCGGCTGCCTGCAGATCCACTCCGGCCCGGTCGAGCGGATCGAAAGCGTCGGTCCCTGGCTCAACGTGCTCGATCCGCGCTTCAGCCTGCACCTGCGCACCGACCTCGTCGCCAGCGCCTGGGTGGTGCGCAAGCCCTCGGTCAACGGCGAGATCCACGCGCTCGAGCTCTATGACGCGGCCGGCGGGATCGTCTGCCAGATCTTCGGCCACCGTGCCGCCGGCGGCATCGAACGGCCCGACTGGCGCGCATTGCTCGCCGCCGTTCCCGGCGCCTGAGGAAACGATTGCCGGATCCGTTCCGTGTTTGTAACCTCGCTCGCAGCGGGGCCGATCGCCTGCGACCAGGAAGAGGGAAGACGATGAAGACCTGTCTGACACTCGCGGCGATCGCGCTCGGGCTCGCCGCCTGCAACCCGGCGCCGACGCCGGTCACCAACGCCGCGACCGGCGTGGCGCCGTCCGGCGGAATCCGCCGGCGCGATGGGCGAGAGCTATTGCGAGACGCCCCCGACAAATCCCGACGACATGACCCAGTGGACCGAGCTCTGCCAGCCCGGCGGCGGGAGATAGTCCTAGCGCACCCGTCGTGGCGGCGCGGTACGGGTGGCTGCACCTCGCCGTCGCCCCGGCGGTGGCTGAAGCGTCCTGTTCGGGCGGTCGGCAATAGTCTCTGGCGCTCCCCGGCTCTGCCGGACCGTCCTAGGCCGTGCAGCCGAACGCCTCGGCGACGTCGTACATCACCGGCTCGAAGCTCTTGCAGAGCGCGCTGATCGCGCGGTTGCGGGCGCGCATCTCGTCGGAGCGCAGCATCGCGAGGAAGTCCTCGCGATGCCGCCACTGCGAGTAGCTGGCGATCCGGGTCTGTGCGTCGTTGACGTGCAGCGCCGCGCCGATGAAGCCGGGCTGCCGGGTGACCACCTCGGCATAGGCCTCCCGCAGCAGGTCGAGCACGTCCTGGCAGACGCCGGGCATCATCTCGAAGGTGGTGATGACGGTCTGCAGCCGATGGTCGATCGAGATCGTGGGCATGGGCGCACCTCCCGGCCGCCAGTCTAGGTCGCCGGCGCCGGCATGCAAGGCGCGTGCGATGAGCCGGGAATGGTCCGGCCTCGCGCCGGCCTACTCCGCCTCGAACCCCGGCAGCCTCCGGCCGAGCGGCGCGAAGCGTGCGGTCACGTCGCGCACCGCCACCGCCTCGACGCGCACCACGCCGCCGGGCGGTCCCACGAGGTCGATGCCGACGTGGGCGTAGAGCACGCGGCGGTCCCAGACCAGGTCGACCCCGGGAAGCGCCGCGGGGCCGATGACCGCCGACACCGCTGAGACCGCGTCGTGGCCGGTCAGGCTCGTCCGCGGCCCCTCCCCGGCGAGGCCGGGGACGACGCGGCCCATCGCGCCGCCGGGCCAGGCGGCCGCGCGCACCCCGGGCAGCGGCCCGCGCAACGCCTTTACCCGCGCGGCGATCTCGATGAAGCAGCCCGCGCGCAGCGGCAACTCGCCCATGTAGCGCAGCCGCTCGACCGGCTCGGCGAGGCGGATCTCGAGACAGGTGCCGAAGTCGACGTCGCCGCGGGTCAGCCGCGCGTTCGCCGCTTCCTCCCAGGTCGGGCTGTCGGGCGTGCCGTCGCCGCAGGCCCAGTCGTCGAGGCCATCGACGAAGGCGGGCGGCATCAGGTCGAGCTCGGGATGGGCGTGCAGGTTCATCGGTCCCCTCGTCTTGGGCGGCGCCGCAGCGGACGGGGCGGCGGCGCGATCCGGGCGCCGGTCCGGCGCCCCGCCCGCGTCGCTAGCAGCCGTTGGTAAACGATCGGTTAAGCCGCCCGGCTCAAGCCGCGGCGCCGTCCTCGAGCAGGCGCACGCCGTCGATGCGCCAGCCGTCCTCGGCCGGAACCATGGCGTATTCCAGCAGGTGCAGCCTGCCCTCGCCGTCGGTGACGAAGACCCGCTGCAGCATCCGCCCGCCTTCGGCGTCGAGGCCGGCAAAGCGGACGGAACCGGGGTGCCAGACCATCGGATAGCCCTGGCGCACCATCGCCCCGAAGCGGTCGGGAGTGACGAAGATGTCGTGGATGCCGGGCGAGGCGAAGGTGAAGGCGGTCGCGAAGTCGTCGGCCTCGAAGGCGGCGATCTGATCGGAGATCACCTGCCGGATCGCCGCGGCCGGGTCCTCGGCCCGGACGGCAGGGACCGCGGCGAACAGGAATGCGATCAGGACCAGCAGGCGCATGGCGTTCCTCCCCCGTCTCTCCAGGGAGAGTGGGGCGCCGGGCTTGCGAGTCAACGTCGGTGGCCACCGGGCGCGTTCCGCCCTATCCTCGCAGGCGCGATACATCCGGGCGGAGGGAGCGGCTTGGGCGCAGCGGCGGGCCTGCACGGCGTCTTTCCCTATCTCGTCTCGCCGGTGTCGGCCACGGGCGAGGTGCTGGCGCCGGTCCTGGCGCGGCTCTGCGGCGATCTCGTCGCCGCCGGCGTGCACGGGCTGACCGCGCTCGGCTCCACCGGCGAGTTCGCCTACCTCGACTGGCCGCAGCGGCGCGCGGTGGTCGAGACGGTGGTGGCGGCGGCGGCCGGACGGGTGCCGGTGCTCGCCGGGGTCGCGGCCACCACCACCGCCGAGGCGGTCCGCCAGGCGCGCGAGATGCAGGCGCTCGGCGCGGGCGGGATCCTCGCGGTGCTCGAGGCGTACTTTCCGATCGCCGACGACGGCGTCGAGGCCTACTTCCGTGCCATCGCCGCGGCGGTCGGGCTGCCGGTCGTCATCTACACCAACCCCAACTTCCAGCGCGCCGACCTCTCGCTCGCGGTCATCGAGCGGCTGAGCCGGGTGCCCAACATCGTCGCGATCAAGGACGCGGGCTCCAACACCGGGCGGCTCCTGTCGATCCTGAACCGGGTCGAGGGGCGGATGGAGGTCTTCGCCGCCTCGGCGCACGTCCCCGCGGCGGTGATGCTGATCGGTGGCAAGGGCTGGATGGCCGGCCCCGCCTGCATCGTGCCGCGGCAGAGCGTCGCGCTCTACGACGCCTGCCGCCGCGGCGACTGGGCGGCGGCGATGCGCTTGCAGGCCGGGCTCTGGCGGATCAACGAGGCTTTCGCGCGCTGGAACCTCGCCGCCTGCATCAAGGGCGCGCTCGAGCTCCAGGGCTATCCGGTCGGCGCCCCCCTGCCCCCGCAGGCGCCGCTGCCGCCGGCCGGCATCGAGGAGGTCCGCCGCGCCCTCGCCGACCTCGGCGCGCTTTAGTCCGCTCGCACTGTCCGCGTGCGAGCGGCCTGCTATGATATTGAAATGGCTGCACAAAGATTTTTCATCTTAAGCAGATTTCAACCTTTGCCGCAGTCGCTGTACGGCCCGGGCTCACAGGTTACAGATCGTACCGATCACATGGGTGACACCCTCGAGCCGAACCGGGGGTCGATGGTTTGCAGTTTGCCGTCCTCCGGGTCGGTGTATCCGAGATCGTGGTGCATGAAGCTGACGAGCCAAACGCGATGCCGAGCCGTGGCCACCGGACCGCGAGCCGGGAGAGGCCGTAACCCCGTTGTCGAAACGGATCGCGAGCGGCGGCCGCACTCCTGGAAGAGGCGATGAAAGGCCGGGAAGACCCGGGCTTCGGCGGTGCCCTCCAGCGCCTCCACCATCAGGATGGAGCGCGAGGCCCGGTCGGGGACGGTCGGCGGGTCGCAGAGCCGGCCGTCGCCGGGGCGGAACCCGCGCTTGAAGCCGCAGCAGCAGAGCTCGTTCGGCGCCGCCGGCTCGGAGAGCGGCGTGCCCGCGGACGACGGCTTGGCGCAGGCTCGACGAGCCCGTGCCGGTCGAGCTCCGCGTGGATCGTCGCGCGCGCCGGCAAGCCACCCGCCGCGCGACAAAACAAGGACGTTCTTCCAGGGCCGTACGCTCTCCACGGCATTCACACCTCCCGCCACGAAAGACGTATAGCCCGTGGGTCCGGTCCGTCCTGTCACCCATGTCGCCGGCCGCTCATCGGGCGGGTCGTGTCCCGCGACTCGGCGCGGACGGCGGAGCAGCCGGCGGCGGAGGTTTGCGCAGGCGAAGTCTTAACCGGGTTGTGACGGACCCCGTTCCCGCGAACGGGCAAGGTCGCTAGCATCGAAAGGGGGCGCTGCGCGGTTAACCAGTTTACCCTGACGGATCGGTCGTCCGGCTCGCCTTCTCGGCAAGCCCCGATCGCGCGGTGCGCGACCTCGAGCTCGGCCATCACCTCGTCCCAGGCGATGCCGGCGGCCTTGAGCGTCACCTGCAGGTGATAGAGCACGTCCGCCGCCTCGTGCCGCAGGCCGGCGCGGTCGCCGGCGGCGGCGGCGGCGATCGCCTCGACCGCCTCCTCGCCGAACTTCTCGGCGCATTTGCGCGGCCCCTTCGCGAGCATCGCCGCGGTGTGCGACGTCGCGGGGTCGGCGGCGGCGCGCGCCTCGATGGTGGCGAAGAGCCGGGCGAGCGTGTCGGACATCAGGGCCTCACCGCGATGCCGGCCGACGCCATCGCCGCCTTGGCCTCGGCGATCGAATGCTGGCCGAAGTGGAAGATCGAGGCCGCGAGCACCGCCGAGGCGTGGCCCTCGGTGACGCCTTCGACGAGATGCGCGAGCGTGCCGACGCCGCCCGAGGCGATGACCGGGATGCCGACGGCGTCGGCGACGGCACGGGTGAGCGGCAGGTTGTAGCCGGCGCGGGTGCCGTCGCGGTCCATCGAGGTGAGGAGGATCTCCCCTGCCCCGCGCCGCTCCATGTCGCGCGCGAAGGCGACCGCGTCGATGCCGGTCGCGCGGGTGCCGCCGTGGGTGAAGATCTCCCACTTGCCCGGGCCGACGGTCCTGGCGTCGATCGCGACGGTGATGCACTGCGCCCCGAACTTTTCCGAGGCGGCCGCGATCACGTCGGGGTTCGCCACCGCGGCGGTGTTGAAGCTGACCTTGTCGGCACCGGCGAGGAGGAGCGCGCGCACGTCCTCGACGGTCCGCACCCCGCCGCCGATCGTCAGCGGCATGAAGCACTGCTCGGCGGTGCGGCTCGCGAGGTCGAGGAGGGTGCCGCGGTTCTCCTGGCTGGCCGCGATGTCGAGAAAGCAGAGCTCGTCCGCCCCGGCGGCGTCGTAGGCGCGCGCGGCCTCGACCGGGTCGCCGGCGTCGACGAGGCCGGCGAAGTTCACCCCCTTCACCACGCGCCCCTCCTTGACGTCGAGGCAGGGGATGACGCGGACCTTGAGCATCAGGCCGCCCGCACCGTCACGGCGGCGCAGCCGGCCGCGATCAGCGCGGTGCCGCCGACGCGGTTGACGGTGCGCAGCGCGCGCGGGCTCGCGGCGAGGCGGCGGGCGCGGGCGGCGAGGATGGCGCAGCCGAAGGCGTTGGTGAAGGCGAGGGTGACGAAGGTCGCCTCGAAGATCGCCATCTGCGGCCAGAACGGCCGGCCGGCGTCGAGGAACTGCGGCAGGAAGGCGACGAAGAAGACGATCGACTTCGGGTTCAGCGTGGTGACGAGCCAGGCGTGCGCCAGCATCCGGACGGGCGCGACCCGCTCGGTATGCGCGGTGGCGTCGAGGGTGCCGCCGGCGCGCCAGAGCTTCACCCCGAGGTAGACAAGGTAGGCCGCACCGATCCACTTCAGCGCGGTGAAGAGCGCGGCGGAGGTCGCGAGCAGCGCGCCGACGCCGAGCATCGAGAGCGTCATCGCGGTGAAATCGCCGAGCGCGACGCCGGTCGCGACCGGGGCGGCCACCTTCCAGCCGCGCCCGAGCGCGTAGGAGACGACGAGGAGGATCGTCGGTCCCGGGATCACCAGGAGCACGGCGGAAGCCGCCACGAACGCGAGCCAGGTCTCGAAGGCCATCGGTTCCTCCCTCAGGCGGCGAGAAGCCGCACGGCTTCCGCCAGATCGATGCGGCGCTCGTAGAGGGCCCGGCCGGAGATGGCGCCGTCAAGCGGGGCGCCGCTCGCCTTCAGCGCGCGCAGGTCGTCGAGCGACGCGATGCCGCCCGAGGCGATCACCGGGATCGCCACGGCGCGGGCGAGCGCGGCGGTCGCCGCCACGTTCGGGCCCTGCAGCGCGCCGTCGCGCTCGATGTCGGTGTAGATCAGCGCGGCGACGCCGGCGTCCTCGAAGCGGCGGGCGAGGTCGACGGCGGTGACGTCGCTGGTCTCGGCCCAGCCCTCGACCGCGACCTTGCCGTCGCGGGCGTCGATGCCGACGGCGACCTGCCCCGGATGCGCCGCCGCGGCGTCGCGCACGAGGCCGGGGTCGCGCAGCGCGACGGTCCCGAGGATCACCCGCCGGACGCCCCGCGCGAGCCAGGCCTCGATCGTCGCCCGGTCGCGGATCCCGCCGCCGAGCTGCACCGGCACCGCGACGGCGGCGAGGATCGCCTCGACCGCGGCGGCGTTGACCGGACGGCCGGCGAAGGCGCCGTCGAGGTCGACGAGGTGCAGCCAGGCGCAGCCCGCGGCGGCGAAGGCGCGCGCCTGCGCCGCCGGGTCGTCGCCGAAGACGGTCGCGGCGTCCATGGCGCCGCGGAGGAGCCGCACGCACTGGCCGTCCTTCAGGTCGATGGCAGGGTAGAGGATCATGGCAACCCGGGCTCGCTCGTGGGCCTGATAGCGCGCCACCGTGGGGAATGCAAAAGTCAGTCTGCCCGTCCGCGCCGGCGGTTCAGTCCGCCGCGCAGGCGAAGAACGACACCTGTTGCAGAAGCGTCATCGGATCGTCGCCGAAACGCGCGACCAGCCGCGCCAGCACCGCGTCGGCGACCTCGTCGGGGTCGACGCCGCCGCGCTGCCGGATCTCGAGGATCAGGGGATTGCCGTAGACGATCGCCCGGGAAAAGGCGGCGGGATCGGCGACGACCCGCATCCGCTCCAGGGTCTGCGCCTCCACCGTCCGCCAGCCGGCGGACTCGAGTTCGCCCTGAATTGCCTCGGGATCGCCGCAGGAAAACGGCACCCGGTAGAATCCGGGCGGATCGGTTGGAAAGAAGCGGGCGACGATCGCCTGCACCTCCTCCGAGAAGGGGTTGGCCGCGCGTGGGCCCCCAAGTGCTGAGAAGGTAGCGGCCCCCGGGGCGCAGTACCCGCCGCGCCTCGCGGAAGGCAGCGGGCCGGTCGGGGAAGAACATGACCCCGAACTGGCAGACCACGCGGTCGAAGGCCGCGTCGGCATAGGGCAGCGACGTGGCGTCGACCTCGGCGAAGCTGACCCGGGTGTCGTTGCCCAGGGTGCCGCGGGCGACCTCGAGCATCGGCAGGTTGAGGTCGGTCACGGCGAGGTGCGCGTCGGGGCCGAGCCCCGCGGCAAGGCGCCGGCTGACCATGCCGGTCCCGGCGGCGAGCTCGAGCACGTCCCGCGGCCCGCCGGCGAGCGCCCGGCGGGCCATCTCGTCGGCCCAATGAGCGAACAGCACCGGGCCGAGCCCCCGATGGTAGAAATCAGGAATGCCGCCGACGAACCGTGCGGTAGTGGCGGTCATTTCGATCCTCCGTGTCGCCGGGGACGTTACGCTTCCCCCGGGCCGGGAGTCAGCCGTTGACGAAGTCCTTCTCCTTCAGCGAGGCGGCGAAGCCGTCGAGCGCCTCGCTGACCTCGGCCCAGTGTCCGAGCGCCTTCACCCGCCCGAGCCAGGCCGCGACGTTCGGCGTCCGCGCGAAGTCCCAGCGGATCATGTCGCCGAGCGCCACGAGGCCGCCGACGTAGTAGTCGGCGAGCGTGATCGCCTCGCCGGTCAGCCAGGTCCGGCCGTCGCCGAGCCAGTGCTCGTCGAGCACCTGCAGCCAGAAGCTCGCCTTGTCGCGGCCCCATTCGACGACGACCTTGTGCGCCTCGTCGGTCGGGCGCTTGTGGTGCGGGAAGAGCTGCGGGTAGCCGAGGTTGTAGCCCCACTCGCGGTAGAAGTTGAAGCTCGCCCAGAACAGCGCCTCGTTGACCCTGGCGCGGGCGACGAGCTCGGTCGGGTATTCGGCAAAGCCGTTCTTCTCGGCGAGGTAGATCAGGATCGCGGCACTCTCGGTCAGGCGGACGTCGCCGTCCTCGAGCACCGGCACCAGCCGGTTGGGATTGATGCCGGTGAAGGGCGGCTGGTGGTGCTGGCCGGTGAAGAGGTCGACCACCTCCTCGTCGACCTTCAGCCCCTTCTCGGCGATGTAGAGCCGCACGATGCGGCTGGTGATCGAGGCGGGGTGCATGTAGAGCTTCATCGTATCCTCCCTGAGCCTTGGTGTGGCTCGTTATTTCTGTCCGTAGGGGATCCTTGGGCGCCCGGTCGTCGCTGAGGCTGTCGCGGTTTCTCGCGCTCAGCCGCTCGATCGCGTCGGCGAGGTGGACCTCGGCGATCGCGTAGTCGCCGCGCTCGACGCGGATCTTGTGCGCCTCCATCAGCACCTGCCCGTGGGTCCAGCCCCAGGGCGGCTCGAAGCGGTAGGCGGCGAGCTCGATCAGCAGCCCGAGCGGATCCTTGAAGTAGATCGAGTCCATGAAGCCGCGGTCCTTGACCCCGGAATGCTCGATGCCGCGCTCGTCGAGGCGCTCGACCGCCTGGCGGAAGGTCGCGGCGCTCACCGCCATCGCGAGGTGATGCACGCAGCCGGGGTCGGTCGGGGTGCGGCGCGGGTCGGGCTTGCGGCTTTCGTCGGTGAAGACGGTGATGAGCCGGCCGTCGCCGGGGTCGAAGTAGAGGTGGCTCTCGGAGGCGCGGTCGAGGTTGGGCTGCTCGAAGACGAAGGGCATGCCGAGCACGCCCTCCCAGAAGTCGATCGAGGTCTGCCGGTCGGCCCCGACCAGCGTGATGTGGTGCACCCCTTGGGTCTGCAGCTTGCGCATGTCGTCCCTTCCCAACCTTCAGTTCTCGGCCCGCGACCAGTCCAGAAGCTTCGACTTGTAGTCGCTGCGGGCGAGCGTGCCCCAGGGCACCAGCTCGACCTCGCAGGCGACGAGGAGGCGGGCGCGCAGGCGCTCGGCGATGCGGCCGGCGAGCTCGGGCGTCGCGTGGCCGCCGCGGGCGAGCTCGACCGCGACCGGCAGCGGCGGCGGCTGGTTGACGCCGTGGCGGCGCGGGCGGATCGCGATCGGGCCGCTGGTCGCGGGGGCGAATTCGGCCACCACCTCGCGCACCGCGGTCGGGTGCAGGTTGACGCCGCGGACGATCAGCATGTCGTCGGTGCGGCCGATGCAGCGGACCCGCGGCGCCGTCCGGCCACAGGCGCAGGGGCCGGCGTGGACGCGGACGTGGTCGCGGCTGCGGAAGCGGACGAGCGGCGCCGCGCGACGGGTGAGGTGGGTGTAGACGAGCTCTCCCTCGGCGCCGTCCTCGAAGCCGCGGGGCGCGCCGGTCGCGGGGTCGATCAGCTCGACGTGGATGAAGCCGCGGCCGGAGAAGTGCATGCCGTCCTGCGCCTCGCACTCGCCCCAGAGCGAGACCGCGACGTCGCCGATGCCCATCGCCTCGGTGACGCGCGCGCCCCAGGCCGCCTCGAGCCGGGCGCGCAGCTCGGGCTCGCCGCCGCCGGGCTCGCCGGCGACGAGGAGCCGGGCGACGCTCGAGCCGCGCAGGTCGAGGTCGCGCGCCTCGGCGAGTTCGGCGAGATGCAGCGCGTAGGAGGGGGTGAGCGCCACCGCGTCGGGGGCGAGCACGTCGATCGCGGCGAGCAGCCGCTCGCTGCTGCCCGGCCCGACCGGGATGTGGCAGAGGCCGAGCGCCTCGAAGGCGCCGAGGGCGGCGCCGGCGACGAACGGGCCGGCGCCGTAGGTGGTGACGATGCGCTGCCGGGCGGCGATGCCCGAGGCGGCGTAGGAGCGGCTCGAGATCGCCACCCACTCGGCGAGGTCGCCGGCGGTCAGCGGGATGTAGCTCGGGGTGCCGGTGGTGCCGCTGGTGGAATAGATCCGCACGACCTCGGCCATCGGCGCGGCGACATGGCCGCCGATCGGGTGGCGCGCGGTGCGGCTGGCGCGGAGCTCGTCCTTTTCGGTCAGGGGCAGCGCCGCGATCGCGTCGAGCCCGCCGACGTGGCCCGGGTCGGGGAAGCCGGCGGCGGCGAGCTTGTGGCGGTAGAAGTCCGAGCGCTCGAAGAGATAGCCGACCTGCGCGCGCCAGGTGGCGTCGTCGGCGGCGGCCTGCGCCTCCCAGGGCAGCGTCTCGACCGCGGCGTCGCGCATCAGTCCCCGGCCTCCGGCCGGTAGGCGATCGCCTCCTCGGCCTGCGCGGCCATGAAGAAGCCGATCGGGTTGGCGCTCTCCTCGGCGAGATGCGCCAGCAGCGAGGCGGTGCGGGCGAGGATCGGGACGGCCTTCAGGATCGTCGCCGGAAAGTCGAGGTCGAGCAGCACCGCCGCGATCGGCAGCGAGACGTTCATCGGCAGCGGCCTGCCCCAGACCTCCGGCACCACCGCCTCGGCCTCGCGCGCCAGCGCGCAATGGGCGCCGGCGGCGCCGCGTTCCTCGGCGAGCGCCATGATCCGCTGCGCCCGCGGGTCGACCGGCTTGTGCAGCGGGTGGCCGAAGCCGGGCACCTTGCCGCCGCCTGCCCTGATCGCCGCGACGTGCGCGCGCAGGTCCTTGCCGCGCGCCTCCGCGAGAAACCGGCCGCAGGCCTCGGCGGTGCCGAGCACCACCGAGCCGCAGCCGAGGATGCCCGCCGCCACCGCCGCCTGCAGCACGCCGGGATCGGCGGCATAGGTCATCCGCGCCGCCTGGTTGGTCGGCACCAGCCCGTGCTCGGCGATGGCGACGAGCAGGAGGTCGAGGAAGAAGCGCTGCGCCTCGGTCGGCTCGCGCCCGGTCACGAGCAGGTGGAAATAGTCGGTGAAGCTCAGCCGCCCCATCAGGTCGCCGGTAAGGTCGCGCCCCCGCACGGTGATGCTCGCGGCGTCCGCCGTGCTGATCGCCGTCGACGCGCTGCCGGCCTTGCCGATCAGCATGGGTCGTCTCCCCCCGGATTCGCACTGGTTTGGCCGACATTGCCTGCGCTGGCAAGCGGCGAGGCCCGGAGGCCGCTCAGTCGGTGAGCGTGGCCAGGGCGGACCGGCGATCCCCCGGCTTGAGCTTCATGAAGAGCGTGCGCGCCTGCTTGATGTCCTTGTCGGCGCCGGTCGCTTCGGCCCGCCTGAGCGCCACGACCACGGGGTCGTCGGGGCTGCCGATGAAGGCGAGCGCCCTCGCCAGCCGGCCCATCGTCTCGCGGTCGATGTTGGTGTCTTCCATCGTCGAAATTCCCTTCTTGCGGCGTCAGATGAAAAAGATCCGGTCGGGCAGCTCGTTCGCGCCGCTCTCGGTTCGCGGAAACTCCCGGACGAGCACCGCGCCGCACATCTCGATCGCCGCGACGAAACCGTCGGCGATGCGGCCTTCGCGGGTGTGGGCGATCAGCGCGTCGACGGCACCTTGCCAGTGCGACTGGGGAACCCGCGCCGCGATGCCGTCGTCGGCGATGAGGCGGGCATAGTGCTCCGCCACCGAGACGAAGATCAGGATGCCCGACCGGTCGCGCTTGCGCGAGATGGCGCGGGTGAAGAACTGCTCGGTCGCCACCCGGAACGCCATCGCGCGGCGCGCCCGGCGCGGGATCAGCGCCATGCGCACCCGCGGCAGGCCGAGAAGGAGCGCCGCGGCGAGGAAGACGACGAGCTGCCACGAGAGGATGGCCAGCACCGGCAGCGCGGTGAAGCCGACGAGAATCCACGGCGATACCAGGGCGGCGACCGCGGCCAGCAGGATCGGCAGCGCGCCGCTGTCGGCGGATTGCTCGGCGAGCACGCAGACGATCTCGCCGGTGCTGCGCGCCTCGACCGCGCGGATCGCCGCCGCGATCCGCTCGCGGTCGTGTGGCGACATCTCCATCACCAGCCCCCCGACGCGCCGCCGCCGCCCGACGACCCGCCGCCGCCGGAGAAGCCGCCGCCGCCGCCACCGCCGCCC
Organism: uncultured Alphaproteobacteria bacterium; assembly: GCA_963737485.1. Lineage (GTDB taxonomy): Bacteria > Pseudomonadota > Alphaproteobacteria > Rhodobacterales > Rhodobacteraceae > Amaricoccus. The sequence goes on from CAVTSR010000016.1 coordinate 1,028,164, forward strand.
CAGCTGCCGCCGCCGGAGAAGCCGCCACCCGAGCGGCCGCTGCGCGAACTGACGAGGAGCGCGAGCAGCACGTTGCCGACGAGGCGGCGAAAGCCCGGCGAGACGATGAAGAGCACGATGAAGGCGAAGAAGCCGCCGATCAGCAGCCAGCCGGGCGGTCCGGTCGCGGGGCGCCGGTCGAGGCGCAGCTCCGGGCGCGCCTGCCATTCCGAGGCGTCGGTCGTCAGCACGGTGATGATGTCGTCGACGCCGCGGGTGACGCCGCCGCTGAAGTCGCCGGCCTTGAACCGCGGCGTGATGGCGTTCGCGATGATGACGCTCGAGAGCGCATCGGTCAGCGTGCCTTCGAGGCCGTAGCCGACCTCGATCCGCACCCGGTGCTCGTTCGGCGCCACGAGGAGCAGCACGCCGTTGTTCTTGTCCGCCTGCGCCGAGCTTCCAGGTGCGGAAGAGCGCGTTGGCGTAGGGCTCGATCTCCTGCCCCTGCAGCGAGCTGACCGTGGCCACGACGAGCTGGATGCCGGACTTCGCCTCGAGATCGGCGAGCTTGGGCTCGAGCGCGGCTTCCGCCGCCGGCGAGAGGATCTGGGCCTGATCGACGATCCGGCCGGTCAGCGGCGGAAAGCTCAGCGCCGCCGCGGCCGTGGCGACGAAGAGGAGGGCGACGGCGATCGCCCAGGGGCGCCGCAGGGTGCGCACGCGATCGCCGTTTCGCACCGTCGCCGCCCTCACGGCATCAGAACTTCACCACCGGCGGCGTTTCGGCGCCGTCGTTGGCGGTGAACTCCGCCATCGGCTTGCTGCCGCGGAAGACGGTGTTGGCCCAGAGCATCGTCGGGAAGGTGCGCAGCGCGGTGTTGTAGGCGCGCACCGCCTCGATGTAGTCGCGCCGCGCCACCGCGATGCGGTTCTCGGTGCCCTCGAGCTGCGACTGCAGCGCGAGGAAGTTCTGGTTCGATTTCAGGTCGGGGTAATTCTCGCTGACCGCGAGCAGCCGCCCGAGCGCCCCCGAGAGCTGGCTCTGCGCGTCCTGGAACGCCTTGATCTTGGCCGGATCGCTGAGGTCGTCGGCGGTGACGGTGATCTGCGTCGCCTTGGCGCGCGCCTCGGTGACCGAGGTCAGCACGTCCTTTTCCTGGTTGGCGTAGCCCTGGACCGTGGCCACGAGGTTCGGGATCAGGTCGGCGCGGCGCTGGTAGTTGTTCTGCACGTCGGACCATCGCGCCTTGGCCTGCTCCTCCAGCGTCGGAATGGTGTTGTAGCCGCAGGCCGAGAGCGTCAGCCCCAAGCAGGACGACGGCAAAGACGGAGCGAATGCGCGCAACTCGTGTGGTCATGGTCGCCTCCCTGGGTGGCGGAGAGGATAGGCGCGGTTTCGATCCGGTGGAAGGTGGTGCGCTTTGTGCGCTTTGCCGGGGCGGCCGTCGGGCGAGCGCGCCGGGGAGGCAAGCCTCGCCGGCGTTCGTGTGGCGCTGCGCGGTACCCCGGAAACCTGGTGGGCGATGCAGGAATCGAACCTGCGACATCTTCGATGTGAACGAAGCGCTCTACCGCTGAGCTAATCGCCCGTCGGCGCGGGTGATAGCCGCAATCCCGCCGGGCAGCAAGGTGCCTGCAGCGCGACCGCCGCACCGGGCGCAAAAAAGGCGCCGCCCCGAAGGGCGGCGCCGGTGTCGGCAGTCGGCTCAGTGCGCCGCGGCGCTCGGGCCCTCGCCCGGAAGCGGCGGCTTGGCGGCGGCGGCCGCGGCCGCCTCGGCGGCCTCGTCCCACGCGATCGCGTCGGGCATCCGGACCAGCGCGGTCCGCAGCACGTCCATCACGTTCGACATCGGGATCAGCTCGAGCCCGTTCTTGACGTTGTCCGGGATCTCCCTGAGATCCTTGACGTTGTCGGCCGGGATCATCACCGTGGTGATGCCGCCGCGCAGCGCGGCGAGCAGCTTCTCCTTCAGTCCGCCGATCGGCAGCACGTTGCCGCGCAGCGTCACCTCGCCGGTCATCGCGACGTCGCGGCGCACCGGGATGCCGGTCAGGACCGACACGATCGAGGTCACCATCGCGATGCCCGCCGACGGCCCGTCCTTCGGGGTGGCGCCCTCGGGGACGTGGACGTGGATGTCGATCGTCTCGAACACCGGCGGCTTCAGCCCGAGTTCCGGCGCCTTCGACCGCACCCACGAGGCTGCGGCGTCGATCGAACTCCTTCATCACGTCGCCGAGCTTGCCGGTCGTCTTCATCCGCCCCTTGCCGGGCAGCTTCAGCGCCTCGATCGACAGCAGATCGCCGCCCACCTCGGTCCAGGCGAGGCCGGTCACGACGCCGATCTGGTCCTCGGTCTCGGCGAGGCCGAACTTGAACCGCTGCACCCCGAGGTACTCCTCGAGGTTCTCGGGCGTGACCACCACCTTCGTGGTGTTGCCCTTGACGATCTCGGTCACCGCCTTGCGGCAGAGCTTGGCGATCTCGCGCTCGAGGTTACGCACCCCGGCTTCCCGCGTGTAGTAGCGGACGATGTCGCGCAAGCCGAGGTCGGTCAGCTCGAACTCGGCAGGCTTCAGGCCGTGGCCCTTCTCCTGCTTCTCGACGAGGTGGCCCTTGGCGATCTCGACCTTCTCGTCCTCGGTGTAGCCGGGGATCGAGATGATCTCCATCCGGTCGAGCAGCGGCCGCGGCATGTTGTAGGTGTTCGCCGTGGTGATGAACATCACGTTGGAGAGGTCGTACTCCACCTCGAGGTAGTGGTCCGAGAACGTCGCGTTCTGCTCGGGATCCAGCACCTCCAGCATCGCCGACGCCGGGTCGCCGCGGAAGTCCTGGCCCATCTTGTCGATCTCGTCGAGCAGGATCAGCGGGTTGGTGGTCTTGGCCTTCTTCATCGACTGGATGATCTTGCCGGGCATCGAGCCGATGTAGGTCCGCCGGTGCCCGCGGATCTCCGCCTCGTCCCGGACGCCGCCGAGCGAGATGCGGATGAACTCGCGGCCCGTGGCCTTGGCCACCGACTTGCCGAGCGAGGTCTTGCCGACGCCCGGAGGCCCGACGAGGCAGAGGATCGGCCCCTTCAGCTTGTCCGAGCGCGACTGCACCGCGAGGAACTCGACGATGCGGTCCTTGACCTTCTCGAGCCCGTAGTGGTCGTCGTCGAGGGTCTTCTGCGCCAGCCCCAGATCCTTCTTGATCCGCGACTTCTTGCCCCACGGGATCGACAGCATCCAGTCGAGGTAGTTGCGCACGACGGTGGCCTCGGCCGACATCGGGCTCATCGAGCGCAGCTTCTTCAGCTCGCCGATCGCCTTGTCGCGCGCCTCCTTCGACAGCTTGGTCTTGGCGATGCGCTCCTCGAACTCGGAGGCATCGTCCTGGCCCTCGCCGCCCTCGCCGCCGAGCTCGCGCTGGATCGCCTTCATCTGCTCGTTGAGGTAGTACTCGCGCTGGGTCCGCTCCATCTGCGTCTTGACCCGGCTCTTGATCTTCTTCTCGACCTTGAGCACGCTCATCTCGCCCTGCATCAGGCCATAGATCGCTTCCAGCCGGTCGCCGACGTCGGGCTCCTCGAGCAGCTTCTGCTTCTCCTCGAGCTTGGTGCCGAGATGGCCGGCCACGGTGTCGGCGAGCTTGCTCGCCGGCATCGCGTCGGAGATGGCCGAGACCGCCTCCTCGGGAATGTTGCGGTTGAGCTTGGCGTAGCGCTCGAACTCGTCGGCGACGGCGCGGGTCAGCGCCTTGATCGCCGAGGCGTCCTTCTCGGTCTCGTCAATCTGCTCGGCCTCGGCCTCGAAATAGGCCTCGTTCGGCAGGAAGTCGGTGATCCGCACCCGCAGCTTGCCCTCGACCAGCACCTTGACGGTGCCGTCGGGCAGCTTGAGGAGCTGCAGCACGTTGGCGAGCACGCCGGTGCGGTAGATGCCCTCGGCGTCGGGCTCGTCCTCGGTGGCGTCCCGCTGGCTGGAAAGCAGGATCTGCTTGTCGTCCTTCATCACCGCTTCCAGCGCACGCACGGATTTCTCGCGCCCGACGAAGAGCGGCACGATCATGTGCGGGAAGACCACGATGTCGCGCAGCGGGAGAACGGGATAGGACGGACTGCTCAGTTCTGACATGTGTACGTCATCCTTATCTGGCAGGGTGCCCCGCCCCGAAGCCCGGCGGCCTGGGACACCCCCTCGGCAAGGGGAGATGGCGCGCCGACCGCGGTGTTTCAAGGCATCTTGCGCGGCCCTCGGGGCAGTTGCAAGCAGCCGCCCCTCCGCCGGTCGCTCATCCCGCGTCGTCGGCGACCCGGCGCCGGGCAGGCGGGCGGATCCCGCAGGCAGCGCGGCCGCAGGACGGTCTTTGCGAACCGAAAACATCGCTGATGCCAGATGCGCGGAACTGTTGTATGCAATCTTGCATGCAATCGACTCGGCGTCTGCCGGGTTCCGTGCCGACCAAGCCTCCGCCAGTGCCTCCGCCCCTGCCGAATCGCCGAACGACCGATCGTTTCCGTTGGGAGGAAACCCATGCACCGCCCGTGCCTCGCTCTCGCCCTCGCCCTCGTGCTGACGGCCACGACGTCGGTGGCTCAAGGCCCCTATCCGTCGTCACGCCCGCTCGCCACCTCGCAACCGGCCATGCATCGCGCCGGGGCCGCCGCCAGCTCCGACGGCACCACCGAGGCGACCCTCGCCCCGGTCCGCCGCGCCCGCGGCGACTGCGCCCTCGATGGCGTCGGCGCCGCCTGCGGGGTCTCGCCGCTGCTGCTGACCGGCAACTGACCGGGCGGGGGCGGCCTCGTCGGATCACCCGGCCGCCCGAAGCCGCCCGACCGTCCGGGCGGGCGAAGGCCCGCCGGGCCGAGCGACGCTACTCCGCGGCGCGCTCGGGACCTCGCGCCGCGTATCCGGCGATCAGCCCTTCGTAGTCTTCCGGGGGCGGGAAGCCCGGGTAGCCGTGCGGCGCACCGGTGGCCGCCCAGGCGAGCTTCTCGGCGGTGAAGGTGTCGACGAAGGGCGCGAACCAGTCCGTCGCGTCGAGGAGCGTCGCGCGCAGGTTCACGAACCCGTCCATTCCCGGTATCCGCGTGAACACCCAGCTCATGCACCAGCCGCAGAAATAGTGCCGCGCCTCGCCGTGCAGCCCGCCGATCACCGGCTCGCCCTGCGTCACCTCGAAGCCCTCCGCCGGAATTGCCGCACTGAGCGAGAAGGCGCTCGCGGTCATCCGCTGGCATCCCTTGCAATGGCAGGCCATCGTGACGAGCGGCGGCGCCGTGACGCGGACCCGCAGCCTGCCGCAGCGGCAGCCGCCCTCCCAGGGCAGGTTCCAGGCATCCATCGCTTCCCTCCTCGCTCGACGCGCACGCAGCGCGCGCGGACAGGCCGGTCCCGCAGGTTTCGCCCGCGCCGGGACCGTCGCCGGATCGAATTCGGCCGCCTCGCCGCAGTCGTTGCGTCGACGGGGACGACTCGGCCGCTCTCGTGCTATTCTACCGGCAGCGCCGCCATTGTCGCTGCTGCGGCGCCGCCGGTCGGCGTGAATTTAAGCCGACGGTTCGTTGTTTTCTGAAGCCGTTCCTTTGGCAGGAGATTCAGCATGAGCATCTTACGTGCCCTCGCGGCTGCGCCCGCGCTCGTCGTTTTCGCATCCGGATTCGCCCTCGCCGACGGGGCCGGCCGCCCGGGCCACGCCATCGGGCCCGACCTCGCCGCGCTCTCGCAGCCGCTGCCGGGCGCGCGATCGGCCCGCGGCGGCCATGCCTTCGGCCAGGATCTCGCCGCCCTCAGAATCCCGATCGCGTGCTCCCCCGCTTCGGCCTCCGGCGCCTCGTGCGCCACCACCGAAGCCGCGGACATCGCGTCCGACGAGTAGCCGTCTCCGGCGCCCGGAAAGGCCCGGCCGCCGGTTTTTCGCTGGTTGGCCGCAGGTTGCGGGATAGATGGGCAGGGGCACGTCGCCCCGCGTGAGCCCTGCCGATGCCCGACGACCGGATCGAGATCGACGCGCCCACCGCGGCGGCGCTGGTCGCCGCGCAGTTCCCGGCCTGGGCCGGGCTGCCGGTGGTGCCGGTCGCGCCCGCCGGCTGGGACAACCGCAGCTTCCGCCTCGGCGCGGCGATGAAGCTCCGCTTCCCGTCCGCGGCGCGCTACGTCGCGCAGGTGGCGAAGGAGGCGCGCTGGCTGCCGGAACTCGCGCCGCGGCTGCCGCTGCCGATCCCGGCGGCGATCGCGACCGGCCGCCCCGGTGCCGGCTGCCCGTTCCCCTGGTCGGTGCAGTCGTGGCTGCCGGGCACCCCGGCCGCGGTCTCGCCGCCGGCCGACCCGGTGCGCTTCGCCCGCGACGTCGCGGGCTTCATCCGCGCGCTGCAGGCGATCCCCGCCGCGGGCGGGCCGGCGGCGGGCGCGCACAGCTTCTTCCGCGGCGGGGCGCTCGCGGTCTACGACGCCGAGACCCGCGCCTGCCTCGCCGCGCTGGCCGGCCGGATCGACCGAGCCGCCGCCACCGAGGTCTGGGAAACCGCGCTCGCGGCGCGCTGGCGCGGACCCGCCGTCTGGCTGCACGGCGACATCGCGCCGGGCAACCTGCTGCTTCGCGACGGCCGGCTCGCCGGGGTGATCGACTTCGGCACCTGCGCCGTCGGCGATCCCGCCTGCGATCTCGTCCTCGCCTGGACCTTTCTCGCCGGCGACGCGCGCGCCGCCTTCCGCGCCGCGGTCGCCGCCGATGCCGGCAGCTGGGCGCGCGCCCGCGGCTGGGCGCTCTGGAAGGCGCTCATCACCCTCGCCGGCGGCGACGAAACCGCGGCGCGGGTCATCGAAGCCGTCCTCGTCGATGGATGAATCCGGGCGTGCACCTCGTGCAGGCGGCCGCCTACACCCTTTCGAGGTCGCCCCCGGCCCGCGCCGCCTCGAAGCCGGCGACGAATTCCGCCAGCCCGCCCGCCGCGATCGCCGCGCGCAGCCCGGCCATCAGCTCCTGATAGTAATGCAGGTTGTGCCAGCTCAGCAGCATCGCCGCGATGATCTCGCCGGACTTGACCACGTGGTGCAGGTAGGCGCGGCTGTAGCCGCGGCACGCCGGGCAGCCGCAGTCGGGGTCGAGCGGCCGCGGGTCTTCGGCGTGGCGGGCGTTCTTGAGGTTCACCGCCCCGCGCCGGGTCAGCGCCTGCCCGGTGCGGCCGGAGCGGGTCGGCAGCACGCAGTCGAACATGTCGATGCCGCGCAGCACGCCGCCGACGATGTCGTCGGGCTTGCCCACCCCCATCAGGTAGCGCGGCCGCGCGTCGGGCAGCTTCGCCGGCAGGTAGTCGAGGACGGCGAGCATCGCCGCCTGCCCCTCGCCGACCGCGAGGCCGCCGACGGCATAGCCGTCGAAGCCGATCGCCTGCAGCGCCGCGGCCAACTCCTCGCGCAGCTCCCGGCTGACCCCGCCCTGCACGATGCCGAAGAGCGCATGCCCCGGCCGGTCGCCGAAGGCGTCGCGCGAGCGCTGCGCCCAGCGCATCGAGAGCCGCATCGAGGCGGCCACCGCCGCGTCGCTCGCCGGAAGTGCCGGGCATTCGTCGAAGCACATCACGATGTCCGAGCCGAGCAGCCGCTGGATTTCCATGCTGCGCTCGGGCGAGAGCTGGTGCGTCGAGCCGTCGACGTGGCTGCGGAAGCTCACCCCCGCCTCGGTCAGCTTGCGCAGGTCTGCGAGGCTCATCACCTGGAAGCCGCCCGAGTCGGTCAGGATCGGCCGCTCCCAGTTCATGAAGCGGTGCAGGCCCCCCATCCGCGCCACCCGCTCCGCGCCCGGCCGCAGCATCAGGTGGTAGGTGTTGCCGAGCAGGACGTCGGCGCCGGTCGCCCGCACGCTTTCGGGCAGCATCGCCTTGACCGTGCCGGCGGTGCCGACCGGCATGAAGGCCGGGGTGCGGATCTCGCCGCGCGGCGTCGCCAGCACCCCGGTCCGCGCCGCCCCGTCCCGCGCCTCGATCCGGAACCCGATCCCGCTCGCCACCGCCCGCTCCCTTGCGAAAGGCGGACCCTATAGGCCGAAACCCGCGTGGGCGGAAGCCGGGCGCGCCACTGGACCGGGCGGGGCTTTTTCCTATATCTTCACTCAGGAATTGCGCTGCGAGGAACGGACACGGCATGAACATCGAGACCGAGCCGGTCGAAGGCACGCCGCTGATCGAGCCCTCGACGACGGAGCATCCGCTCTACGACCAGGTGGTCGAGGCCTGCCGCACCGTCTACGACCCGGAAATCCCGGTGAACATCTTCGACCTCGGGCTGGTCTACACCATCGCGATCACCGACGAAGGCGATGTGCGCATCGCGATGACCCTGACCGCGCCCGGCTGCCCGGTGGCGGGGGACATGCCCGGCTGGGTGGCCGACGCGGTCGAGCCGCTTGCCGGCGTCCGCCACGTCGACGTCGAGCTGGTCTGGGAGCCGCAGTGGGGCATGGACATGATGTCCGACGAGGCGCGGCTCGAGCTCGGCTTCATGTGACCGCCGGTGGCACGGGCAATCGCAAGCCTTTCTTCTTGCTTTTCCGATAAACAAGCCTTAATGCTTGATATGGCGCATATCAAGCTCGAGGGTCTGCGATCCGACAGCAATCTCGTTCCGCGGCCGTCTTGACCGGCGACCTGATCGGCTCGACGCGGGCGGCGCCCGGGGCGCTCGAGCGGGCGATGGCGGTGCTTGCCGCGACGGCGCGCGAGATCGCCGGCTGGCCGCCCGGCGCCGACACCCGCTTCACCCGCTTCCGCGGCGACGGCTGGCAGCTCTGCGTCGCCGATTCCGCCTTCGGGCTGCGCGCGGCGCTGACCGCGATCGCCCGGCTCCGCGCCGCCCGCGCCGGTCTCGCCACGCGCGCCGCCATCGGGATCGGCCGCGTCGACAGCCTCGGCACCGACGACCTGGCCGACGCCCGCGGCCCCGCCTTCGAGGCTTCCGGCCGCGCCCTCGACGGCATGAGCCGCGCGCACCGCCTCACCATCGAAGGCGAGGGCGTGACGCCGCTCCACCGCGCCGTGGTCGAGCTCCTCGACGAGCGGACCGCCCGCTGGACCCCGCAGCAGGCCGAGGCGACGGCGCTCTACCTCGCCCCCGACCACCCGACGCTCGCCGGCATCGCCCCGCAGCTCGGGATCTCGGCGCAGGCGGTCAACTATCGCCTCGCCGGGGCCGGCGCGCCGGCCATGCGCCGCGCGCTGGCGCTCTGGGAGGACGCATGGCCCCGGCGGGAGACGGCCGATGCTTGAGACCGCCATCGCCCTCGCGCTCGGCCACCTCGTCGGCGACTTCCTGCTGCAGACCGACGGCATGGTGCGCCACAAGCAGCGCCTCGCGGTGCTCGCGCTGCATGTCGGCGTCGTCGTCGCCTGCACCTGGGTCGCGCTCGGCTTCGCGCTGCGACCAGGCCCGCTGCTGATGATCTACGTCACGCATTACGCCATCGACTGGAGCAAGCTCCGCCTCGGCGGACGCGGCCTCGGCCCGTTCGTCGCCGACCAGGCGGCGCATTTCGCGATCATCGGGCTCACGGCGGCGCTTTTTCCCACCGCCTACGGCTCGGGCCTCTGGGGACTGCTCGCCGACGGCCGGCTCGCCGCGGCGGTCGCCCGGCTCCCGGCGGCGATGGCGCTCGCCAGCGGCTTCATCGCGGCGATCTGGGCCGGCGACTACGCGGTGCGCGCGCTGATGTCCGATCTCCCCCCGCCCGATCCCGAGAGCCTGCCCAAGGGCGGGCGGCTGATCGGCCGGCTCGAGCGGGCGATGATCCTGATGCTGGTGATGGCCGGCCGCGTCGAGGGCATCGGCTTTCTGATCGCGGCGAAGTCGGTGCTGCGCTTCAACGAGCTTGCGCGCGGCGACGACCGCCGGATCAGCGAGTACGTGATCATCGGCACGCTGGCGAGCTTCGCCTGGGGCCTCGGCGCCGCCTTTCTCGCCCGCTACGCCCTGACCGCGCTCGGGCCTTGAGAGGCGGGGCGTTCCGCACTACCTCTGAGACGTCTTTCCTTGCGAGGTTCGCTCCGATGTTCGGAATTCCCGGCAAGCCGCCGGTCACCATGACCCCCGCCGCCGAGGCGCAGATCGCCCGCCTGATGGCGCATGGCGACACCCGCGGGCTGCGCATCGGCGTCAAGAAGGGCGGCTGCGCCGGAATGGAATACACGATGGAGTACGTCGCCGAGATCCAGCCCCATGACGAGGTGGTCGAGCAGAACGGTGCGCGGGTGATGATCGCGCCGATGGCGCAGATGTTCCTCTTCGGCACCGAGATCGACTACCAGTCGGGGCTGATCGAGTCGGGCTTCCGGTTCAACAACCCCAACGTCACCGAATCCTGCGGCTGCGGCGAGTCGATCAAGTTCGCCGAAAGCTGAGGTGGCGGTCTCGCCGGCCACCCGCGCCTTCGTGCAGGAGCTGTTCGAAGGCCTCGGCGGGGTGAGCCTGCGGGCGATGATGGGCGGGCTCGCGGTCTACGCCGACGGCCGCATCTTCGCCATCGTCTCCAGCGACGACCGCATCTGGCTGAAGGCGACGGGCGCCTTCGCCGCCCGGCTGGCCGCAGCGGGATCGGAGCAGTTCACCTACACGCGCCGCGGCAGCGCAACCGCCCGCATGGGCTACTGGTCGCTGCCCGAGGCCGCCCTCGACGATCCCGAGGCCGCCTGCGACTGGGCGCGCGCGGCGCTCGAGGCCGCCGCCTGACGGGCGCCTGACCGGCGACGGCTTTCCGAGCCGGCGCGCCTCTGCTAACAGCGGACGCCACCGTCACCGGAGCGCCCGATGCCCCCGCGCAAGCTCGTCGCTGGAAACTGGAAGATGAACGGCCGCCTCGCCGCGGCGGCGATGCTCGACGAGCTCGCGGCGCGGGTGCCGACGCCCGGCTGCGACGTTCTGGTCTGCCCGCCCGCGACGCTGATCGCGCGGCTTGCCGGCGGCCCGGTCGCGATCGGCGGCCAGGACTGCCACTGGGAGCCCTCCGGCCCGCGCACCGGCGACATCTCCGCCGAGATGCTCGCCGACGCCGGGGCCACGGCGGTGATCGTCGGCCATTCCGAGCGCCGGGCCGGGCACGGCGAGACCGACGCGCTCGTCGCGCGCAAGGCGGCCGCCGCCTGGCGGGCGGGGCTCCTCGCCATCGTCTGCGTCGGCGAGACCGAGGCCGAGCGCGACGCCGGCCTCGCGCTCGACCGGATCGGCGACCAGCTCGCCGGCTCGGTTCCGGACGGCGCCACCGCCGCCACCCTCGTCGTCGCCTACGAGCCGGTGTGGGCGATCGGCACCGGCCGCACCCCGTCGATGAGCGAGATCGCCGAGGTGCACGACCTGATCCGCGACCGGCTGGTCGACCGCCTCGGGGCCGCCGAGGCCGAGGGCGTGCGGCTCATCTACGGCGGCTCGGTCAATCCCGGCAACGCCGCGGCGATCTTCGCCGTCGCCAACGTCGACGGCGGGCTGATCGGCGGCGCTTCGCTGAAGGCCGCCGACTTCGCCGCCATCATCGAGGCGGCCGGCTGATCAGCTCGCCTGCCGGCGCGGCTCGCCCGCCGCGATCCGGTAGTGCGCCGCCAGCCGCTCGAGCGCGATCTTCAGCACCACCTTGCCGGAGCGGGCCGACCAGCCGAGCCGCTTCTCTGCCGTCTCGAGCCCCTCGAGAAAGCAGCAGATGCGAAAGACGATGTCCGAAAGCCCCGGACCCAGCGCCTCCATCGCCCGCGCCACCCGGTGCCGCGCGTCCTGCGGCCCCTCGGCGATGCCGCGCCCGCCGTCGAGCGCGCCGCGGGTGCCGCCGGCGGTCAGGAACCGCTCCCAGTTCTGCGCCACCCGCGGCCCCATCTGCGCGAGCTCGAAGTCCTCGCGCAGCCGCTCGCCCGCCTCGATCAGCTCGGGCGTCAGGTAAGCCCCGCCGTCCCGGTCGCGCTTGCGCCCGAGCACCAGCAGCGGGCTCTCGGCGAGGTTGAAGCGCAGCTTGCGCGCGCCCGAGCCGTCCTCGGCCAGCACCGTGCGCTCGGCGAAGAACCGGTGCTGCTCCTGGAACGGCGACGCGGCTTCGGCGAAGCCCTCGCGCGGCGGTCGGGCGGCGCGCTCGTCGATCAGGAGCCGCTTCAGCGCCGCACGGCCGACGGCGGTGATGGTGTAGCAGGCGATCTTGCCGGCCTTCTCGCAGCCGATCCACTCCTTGAGCGCGAAGGCGTGCGCGACGTCGCGGTCGACGACGGCGATGCGGTTCTGCTTGCCGGGAACCACCTCGCGCAGCACCACCGCCTTTTCCATCGACGGCGCCACCGCGAGAAAGGCGCCCTTCTCGCAGAGCCGGCGCAGGATGCGGCGCGCCTCGCGCTCGATCTGCGGTTCGGGAAGCGCCTCGCTTCGGGCGGCCGGTGCGGTCATGGCAGGCGTCTCCTTCGCGGCATTCGCGGCCGAGGCATCGGCGGCGCAGTCGGCGGCATGGGCGTGGATCAGCCGGTCGAGCGCCTCGTCGACCAAGGGGTCGTCGCGCCAGGCCTCGACCCGGCGGACCTGCCGCATCACCGTCGAGGCGTGGCAGCCCTTGGCCCGGGCGAGCACCCGGAGCGGCTGGCCGCCTCCGGTATGGGCGATGTAGGTGGCGGCGGCTTCCGGCAGCCAGGCGGGGATCATGCGATGGGCTCGCGGGCGCGGTCCCGCAACGCGGTCGAAAGGGGAGAGAAGCGCAAGGCAATCGGCTCCTTTCGCGGCAAATTTTCGCGAAACTCGACTTAAAGTTGATTCGTGAACATATCCTTACTCGCGTGTTTTCTCGTTCCAAGTCAGTCGGTTGGAACAAAGTCGGACCGTGCGATACACGTAAAAGTTGCGCAACACCGCGAAAAGCTCAGGCACACTGCGCCGAGAACAAGCCGCCTGAGGGACAGACCGATGAACGACCTCGCCTCCGTGCTGAATGCCCTGCGCCGCCCGAAGATCCTGATCCGCGCCGCCCGCGCCGGCGTCGTCGACTACCGCCGCGATCGCGACCTGCGCCGGCTGCTGCGCCTGGCGCGCGGAACCGCCGGCCCGCAGACGATCGGCACGCTCCTCGCCGAGGAGAGCCGGCTCGAGAGCACCCGCACCGCCGGCGAGGCGACCTACAGCATCCAGCGCCACGTGGCGGTGCTGACCGCGCTCCTCGCCGAGGTGCGGCTGACCGGCGCGGCGCCGGCGCAGGCCTGAGCCGGGGAACCGTTGCCGGCGGCCGGTGTTGCCTTCGCAGATGCGTGAAGATACAGCTCCCCCACAGTGACCGGCCGCCTGATCATCGCTTCCAACCGCACGGCAATCCCGGGCGCGCCGCGCGCCGGCGGGCTTGCCGTGGCGCTATGGGATGCGCTCGCCGAGCGCGGCGGGGTGTGGTTCGGCTGGTCGGGCGACGTGCTCGACCGCGAGACCCGCGGGGTGCACGTCTTTGCCGACGGCAACGTCGACTTCGCGCTCGCCGACCTCACCCGTGCCGAGTACGAGGGCTATTACCTCGGCTATTCCAACCGCGCGCTCTGGCCGGTTTTCCACTACCGCGTCGACCTCGCGCATTTCGACGAAGCCGATTTCGACGCCTACGAGCAGGTCAACCGCCGCTTCGGCAGGCTCCTCTCGCAGCAGCTCCGCGAAGACGACATCGTCTGGGTGCACGACTACCACTTCCTGCTGATGGGCCCCGAGCTGCGCGCCTCCGGCTGGCAGGGACTGACCGGCTTCTTCCTGCACATCCCCTTCCCGGCGCCCGAGGTCTTCACCTCGCTTCCGCAGCACCAGCGGCTGGCGCGCGGGCTCTGCGCCTTCGACCTCGTCGGCTTCCAGACCCACGGCGACGCCGCGAACTTCCGCCGCTACCTGATCGACAACGCCGGCGCGACCGAGCTCGAGGACGGCCGCCTGCTCGCCTTCGACCGCACGCTCCGGATCGAGACCTTCTCGATCGGCACCGACCCGGACGACATCGCCGCCCTCGCCGTCGGCGAGGAGGGCCGCGCCGCGGCCGCCCGGCTCACGCGCATCTCCGAAGGCCGCGCGCTGGTCTTCGGCGTCGACCGGATGGACTATTCCAAGGGCCTGCCGCAACGGATGGAAGCCTTCGGGCGGATGCTCGACGACCATGAGGAGCTGCGCAGCCGGGTCAGCTTCGTGCAGATCGCCCCCCCGTCGCGCGAGGCGGTCGACGCCTACCAGGTGCTGCGCGAGGAACTCGACCGCCTCGCCGGCCGGATCAACGCCGATTACGCCGACCTCGACTGGATGCCGATCCGCTACCTCGCGCGGGGCTATTCGCGCGCGACGCTCTCCGGCCTCTACCGCATCGCCCGCGTCGGCCTGGTCACGCCGCTGCGCGACGGGATGAATCTGGTGGCCAAGGAATACATCGCCGCCCAGGACGAGGAGGACCCCGGCGCGCTGGTGCTCTCGGAGTTCGCCGGGGCCGCCGAACAGCTGCAGGCGGCGCTGCTGGTCAACCCGCACGACATCGCCGCAATGGCCGACGCCATCCATCGCGCGCTCTCGATGCCGCTCGAGGAACGCCGCGAGCGCTGGCACGAACTGGTGCGAAACGTGCGCGAGCAGGACATCGGCTGGTGGCGCCGCGCCTTTCTCGCCGCCCTCGAATCGGCGCGCGCCGAGTCGTGAGGACCAGAGACGTGAGCCCCGATCTCGCAGGCCTCCGTCTCGCGCCCGGCGACGCGCTGCTGCTCGACTTCGACGGCACCCTCGCCGAGCTCGGCCCCGATCCCGACGCGATCGTGCTCGCCCCCGGCCTCGCCGAAGCGCTCGGCCGCCTCGCCGCACGCCTCGACGGCGCGCTCGCGGTGCTGAGCGGCCGCGACCTGCGCGACCTCGCGCGCCGCACGCCGGCGACGATCTGGCGCGCCGGCGGCCACGGCCTCGAGGTGCTGCCGCCCGGCGCGCCTCTCCCGCCGACGCCGCCGCCGCTGCCCGAAGATGTCCTCGCCCCGCTGCGCGCCGCCGCCGGAACCCCGGGGGTGCGGCTCGAGCTAAAGGGCCCGGTCGCCGCGCTGCACTGGCGCGCCGCCCCCGACGCCGGGCCCGCCTGCGTCGCCGCCGCCGAGGCCGCCGCCGGCCTCGCCCCCGGCCTCGTCGCCCAGGCCGGCAAGATGGTGGTCGAGGTGAAACCCGCCGGCGCCCACAAGGGCGCGGCGCTCCGCCGGCTCGCGGCCCTCCCGCCCTTCGCCGGCCGCCGCCCGATCTTCTTCGGCGACGACACCACCGACGAGGACGCCATCGCCGCCGCCCTCGCCCTCGGCGGCCTCGCGCTCAAGGTCGGCCCCGGCCCCAGCGCCGCCCCGCTGCGCGCCGGCGACCCGGCCGAAGTCCGCGCCTGGCTGGCCCGCGAGGCCGCTTAGCCGCGAGCCACCTGCGCGCGCGAGGGTTTCATGCAGGTTTGCTAACCTGGAGAGCAGTCGTTTTCCGCCAACAGGCGGAAAACAGGAAAAGCAACAATGCGCGCACCGCGCGCGCCCTGGTCGACGCAACGCGGCGACCGCCCTCCGGCCAGCGGACCGGACGTCGCGAACCGCCAGCCCCGCCCGCGGCGGGCGCCGGCTCAGCCGAAGGCGTCCGGCTCCGCCGCCTTGCGGGCCTCGACGAACGCCCGCAGCGCCTCCGCCGTCCCGGGATCGATCCCCGGCGCCTCGTACTCGCCGAGCATCTTGTGCACCCGCGCGTTGGCGAGCGCCATCGAATCGGGCGCCCCTGCCTCGGCCCAGGTCTCGAACGGCCGGTAGTCGAGCACCTGCGTGCGCCAGAACGCGGTCTTGAAGTTCGCCTGGGTATGCGCGCAGCCGAGATAGTGCCCGCCGGGCCCCACCTCGCGCAGCGCGTCCATCGCCTGCCCGTTCTCGCTGAGGTCGATCCCCTCGGCCAGCGCGTGCAGCACCCCGAGCTGGTCGGCGTCGAGCACGAACTTCTCGTAGCCCGACACCAGCCCGCCCTCGAGCCAGCCGCAGGCGTGCAGCATGAAGTTGACCCCCCCGAGCAGCGCCGCCTGCAGCGTGTTGGCGCTCTCGTAGGCCGCCTGCGCGTCCGGCAGCTTCGAGCCGCAGAGCGCCCCGCCCGAGCGGAAC
Source organism: uncultured Alphaproteobacteria bacterium (assembly GCA_963737485.1). Lineage (GTDB taxonomy): Bacteria > Pseudomonadota > Alphaproteobacteria > Rhodobacterales > Rhodobacteraceae > Amaricoccus. The sequence goes on from CAVTSR010000016.1 coordinate 1,044,240, forward strand.
GGCAAGTTCAGCCGCCGCGCGAGCTGCCCCGCGCCCCAGAGGATCTTCGACGCCTCGGGCGTGCCGAAGGTCGGCGCTCCCGAGTTCATGTCGATCGAGGTCACGAAGGCGCCGAAGATCACCGGGCACCCCGGATTGATCAGCTGCGCGTAGGCGATGCCGGTCATCGCCTCCGCCAGCACCTGGGTCAGCGTGCCCGCGACGCTCACCGGCGCCATCGCCCCGCCGACGATGAACGGCGAGACGATCGTCGCCTGCCCGGCGCGGGCGTAGACCTCGAGCGCCCCCATCATCGTCGCATCGAAGACGAGCGGCGAGTTGATGTTGATCAGGCTCGTCATGAAGCACTCCGGCCCGACCCGGTCGCCGAACAGGATCCGGCACATCTCGACCGAATCGGCCGCCCGCTCCGGCGCGGTCACGCTGCCCATGAACGGCTTGTCGCTCAGCGTCATGTGCGCCAGCAGCATGTCGAGGTGGCGCTTGTTCACCGCGACGTCGGTCGGCTCGCAGACCGTGCCGCCGGAATGGTGCAGCCAGGGCGACATGTAGCCGAGCTTCACGAAGTTCTGGAAGTCCGCGATCGTCGCGTAGCGCCGGCCGCCCTCCATGTCGCGCACGAACGGCGGCCCGTAGACCGGCGCCAGCACCAGCCCCTTGCCGCCGATGCTCACGTCGCGCTCGGGGTTGCGCGCGTGCTGCACGAACTGCCGCGGCGCCGTCCCGCAGAGCCTGCGCGCCAGCCCCTTCGGCAGATGCACCCGGTCGCCGCGCACGTCCGCCCCGGCCTCGCGCCAAAGCGCCAGCGCCGGGTCGTTCTCGGGAAAGCGCACGCCGATCTCTTCCAGCACCGTGTCGGCGTTGGCCTCGATCAGCGCCAGCCCTTCCTCGTCGAGGATCTCGTAGTTGGGGATCCGCCGGACGATCGGCGGAGCGCCCTCGATCCGCACCGCCGTGCGCTCGGCGCGGCGCGCCGCGCCGCCGCCGGAGCGGCCACGCCGCCCCGCGGCCCCCGATTCGGCCAACGCCTCGCTCATTCCGGTCTCCTTCCGCGCGCTTCCCCTTGCGTCTACCCCGCCCCGCCCCCCGCGGCCCAATGCTTTTCGCCGCGCGGAGCGCTTTCCGCGACATGCGGCGGCCCGGCGCCGCCTGGTCCGCCGCCCGCGTGGGCTCCGCGGGGTGCGCCGGGCGGCACCCGCTCGCGACGGAAAGCCGCGCCGCCGCCGTTGGGCTCGGGGTGAAGCCGCGGAGAGACGTCACCGATGAAGAGCTACTCGCTGTCGCAGATCCTGCTGCACTGGATCGTCGCGCTGCTCGTTCTCGTGCAGATCCTGAACGATGACGCGATCGGCCGCGCCTTCCGCGCGCTGCGCCGCGACCCCGCAGCGGTCCCGGGCGCCATCGCGCAGATGCACGTCTACATCGGCATCGCCGTTCTCGTCCTGGTTCTCTGGCGGCTCGCGCTCCGCTTCACCCGCGGCGTGCCGCGGCCGCCCGCCGACGAGCCCCGCTTCCTGCGGCTCGCCGCCGTCGCCACCCATGTCCTGCTCTACGGGCTCCTGCTGGCGATCCCGCTCACCGGGCTCGCCGCCTGGTTCGGCGGATCGCGGCAGGCGGCCGAGCTGCACGAGGCGATGAAGCTGCCGCTGATCGCCCTCGTCGCGCTGCACGTCGCGGGCGCCCTCTACCAGCAGGTCGTGCGCCGCAACGGCGTCCTCGCCCGGATGGTCTCGCCCGGCTGAGCGAGCGGCCTTGCCGCCGGCAGCCCCACCGGCCTAACCTCCGCGCGCGACCCGCTCGGCCGCAGCAGGGAGGCGCATGGCCAAGATCACCCCGCGGCGGATCAACCTCGCGCTCCAGGGAGGCGGCTCGCACGGCGCGCTCGCCTGGGGCGTGGTCGATCGCCTGCTCGAGGACGACCGGATCGCCATCCTCGAGGCGAGCGGCACCAGCGCCGGGGCGATGAACGCGGTCGTGCTCGCCGACGGCTTCGCCCGCGGCGGCCGCGCCGGCGCCCGCGAGGCGCTGGCCGAGTTCTGGAAGGCGGTCAGCGACGCCGCGCGCTTCTCCCCGGCGCAACGCCCGTGGTGGGACCGGGTGCTCGGCCGCCACAGCCTCGACGGCTCGCCCGGCTACCTGATGCTCGAGGCGATGGGCCGCCTCTATTCGCCTTACGAGCTCAACCCCTGGAATCTCAATCCCCTGCGCGATCTGCTTCTCGACCGGGTCGATTTCGACCGCGTCAACGCCGGGGGCGGCATCCGGGTGCATGTCACCGCCACCAACGTCCGCACCGGGCTGCCGCGCACCTTCACCACCGGCGAGCTGACCGCCGACACCGTGCTCGCCTCGGCCTGCCTGCCGCAGATGTACAAGGCCGTCGAGATCGGCGGCGAGGCCTACTGGGACGGCGGCTTCAGCGCCAACCCCGCGCTCTACCCGCTGGTCGAGAGCGAGGCCAGCTCCGACATCGTCATCGTGCAGATCAACCCCTTCGTGCGCCGGGCGCTGCCGAAGAGCGCCCGCGAGATCATCAACCGGATGAACGAGATCAGCTTCAACACCAGCCTGGTGAAGGAGCTCAGGACGATCGCGCTGGTGAAGCGGGTGTACGGCCGCGCCGAGGACGGCGGCGCGGCGCCCGAGATGTTCCTCCACCTGATCCACGTCGACGAGGAGGTGCAGGATCTGGCCGCCTCGAGCAAGCTCAACGCCGAGTGGGGCTACCTCGAGCTCCTCTTCGACCGCGGCCGCCGCTGGGCCGAGATCTGGCTGCACGAGAATTTCGAGAGCCTCGGCCGCGCTTCCACCCTCGACCTCGACCGCCTGTTCGAGACCGGCGCCCGCCCTGCCGACCTGCCCCCGCCGCTGACCGAGCCCTGATCCGACCCGGGACCGGCGTGCGACCCCTCTCCTGCCGTCGGCGGCTCCCGCCCCCGACCGCGCGGACGGGCGCGGCCCCTCCGCCATGCCGACGCAGGCCGCCTTCACCATGCCGACGCGGGCCCCTTCGCCCGCGAGCGCCACCGCGCTACCGTCCAGATCGGGGGCGCTCGGCCGTTAACCATGAAGTCCTGCCAGGCCGCGGGTGTCCCGCCAGGTCGGTCGAGGTCCAGACGATCGGCCGCGTGAGCGGCGAAGTCGACATCGTCCAGGCTCCCCGGCTGGTGGCGACTGGCCGGCGCGGCGAGACCAGATGTTTGCATCCGATGCTTCCGCGGGTAAATGCGCTCCGGCCGCGCCTCGCGGCCGTCGCGCACCACGCACGCCCCACGGAAGGAGAACCGACCCGATGGCCATCCTGCTCGGCTTTCTCCCCTTCCTGGCCGCTGCGGCGCTGACCGCCCTCGTCGGCCCCGCCGTCGGCGCCGGCGCCGGCGCCGCGCTCGCCCTGCTGCAGATCGCCCGCGACCGCCGCGCCGGGCGCGAGACCGGTTTCCTCGAGGTCGGCAGCTTCGTCCTTTTCGCCGGCCTCGCCGCCCTTCTCTTGCTGACCGGTGGCAAGCTGTCGCTCTTCGCCGTCCGGCTCGCCATCGACGCCGGCCTCCTCGTCATCGTGCTCGCCTCGATGGCCTTCGGGCGTCCCTTCACGCTGACCTACGCCCGGCGCGAGGTGCCCGAGCACCTCTGGAGCGATCCGCGGTTCCTCCGGGTCAACCAGGTCGTCACCGGGGCCTGGGCGCTGGCCTTCCTGGTCATGGTGCTCGCCGACGCCGCCGTCGTCTTCGTCCCCGGCTTTCCGCCGCTGGCTCGGCGTCCTCGCGGTCGCGGTCGCGCTCGCCGGCGCAATCGTCTTCACCCGCCGCTACCCCGCCCGGGTGCGCGCCCGGGCCCGCCCGCCGCCGAGGCGCCCGCCGGGGGTGATTCCCCGGCCCGGAGGCTGTAGGCTCCACCGGCACGGCCCGGGGCCGCGACGGGGGAGCCATGGCGACCGCGACCTTCGATGCCTTCGGCCCCCTCCCCGAGGGTGTCGACCGTGCCTGGTCCCGCCAGGCGATCGACCTCCTGCAGGGCGACGGCCGCCGCTCCGCCGACACCCACCTCGTCAAGCCGGTGTTCCACGGCCTGCGCGGCATCTCGGTCTATCTCAAGGACGAGAGCACCCACCCGACCGGCAGCCTCAAGCACCGCCTCGCCCGCTCGCTCTTCCTCTACGGCATCTGCAACGGCCGGATCGGCCCCGGTACCACCCTCGTCGAGGCCTCCTCCGGCTCGACCGCCGTCTCCGAGGCCTATTTCGCCGAGCTCCTCGGCCTCCCCTTCGTCGCGGTCGTCCCCCGCGCCACCAGCGCCGCGAAGATCGACGCCATCCGCCGCTTCGGCGGCCGCTGCCACTTCGTCGAGCGCTCCGACGAGGTCTACGCCGCCGCCCAGCGCCTCGCCGAGGAGACCGGCGGCCACTACCTCGACCAGTTCACCAACGCCGAGCGCGCCACCGACTGGCGCGGCAACAACAACATCGCCGAGAGCATCTTCGGCCAGATGCAGGGCGAGGCGCACCCGGTCCCCGCCTGGGTGGTGATGAGTGCCGGCACCGGCGGCACCTCGGCGACGATCGGGCGCTTCATCCGCTACCGCAACCTCGCGACCCGCCTCTGCGTCGTCGACGTCGAGCGCTCGGCCTTCTACGACGCCTGGGCCACCGGCGACCGCGAGGTCACCCACGCGCAGGGCTCCCGCATCGAGGGCATCGGCCGGCCGCGCGTCGAGCCCTCGTTCCTCCCCGGCGTCATCGACCACATGATCCGCGTCCCCGACGCCGCCTCGATCGCGGCGATGCACGTCCTGTCCGAGCGCCTCTTCCGCCGCGTCGGCGGCTCGACCGGCACCAACTTCCTCGGCCTCTGCTGGATCGCCGCCCGCATGCTGCACGCGGGCCGCGAGGGCTCGCTGGTGACGCTCATCTGCGACAGCGGCGACCGCTACGCCTCGACCTACTACGACCCCGCCTGGCTCGCCGGCGCCGGCCTCGACATCGAGCCCTGGCGGCGCCGGCTGGAGCGCTTCCTCGACACCGGCGACCCCGGGCCGCTCTGAGGCGCCCGGGCGCCCCTCGCGCCGCCGTTCGGTCCCTTGCGCGCCCGTCGGGCTCGCCCTATGCGGTGGCGATGACACACCCGCCCGAGCACCAGCGCCTGCTCATCGTCGACTTCGGCAGCCAGGTCACCCAGCTGATCGCCCGCCGCCTGCGCGAGGCGCGCATCTTCTGCGAGATCCACCCCTACAACCGCGTCGACGCCGCCTTCCTCGCCGACTTCGCGCCGCAGGCGGTGATCCTCTCCGGCGGCCCCGCCTCGGTGCTCGACGAAGGCAGCCCGCGCGCCGCCCCGGAGATCTTCACCCTCGGCGTGCCCGTCCTCGGCATCTGCTACGGCCAGCAGACGATGATGACCCAGCTCGGCGGCAAGGTCGAAGCCGGCCACCCCGCCGAGTTCGGCCGCGCCTACGTCGACGCCCACCGAGACCGCCGACCCGCTCTTCACCGGCCTCTTCGCCACCGGCCGCGAGGAAGTCTGGATGAGCCACGGCGACCGGGTCACCGAGCTCGCCCCCGGCTTCTCGGTGATCGGCACCTCGCCCGGGCGCACCCTTCGCGATCACCACCGACCCCAGCCGCCACTTCTACGCGGTGATGTTCCACCCCGAGGTCCACCACACCGTCAACGGCGCGCGGATCCTGAAGAACTTCACCGACCTCGCGGGCTTCACCGGCGACTGGACCATGGCCGCCTACAAGGACCAGGCCATCGCCGCCATCCGCGCCCAGGTCGGCGACGCCCGCGTCATCTGCGGCCTCTCCGGCGGCGTCGACTCCTCCGTCGCCGCCGTCCTGATCCACGAGGCGATCGGCGACCAGCTCACCTGCGTCTTCGTCGACACCGGCCTGATGCGCCAGGGCGAGGCCGAGGAGGTCGTCACCCTCTTCCGCGACCATTACAACATCCCGCTGATCCACGCCGACGAAAGCGACCGCTTCCTCGACGCCCTCGAAGGCGTCGACGACCCCGAGGCACAAGCGCAAGACCATCGGCCGCCTCTTCATCGAGGTCTTCGACGCCCGCGCGAAGGAGGTCGGCGACGCCACCTTCCTCGCCCAGGGCACGCTCTACCCCGACGTCATCGAGAGCGTCAGCTTCTCCGGCGGCCCCTCGGTCACCATCAAGAGCCACCACAACGTCGGCGGCCTGCCCGAGCGCATGCACCTCAAGCTCGTCGAGCCGCTCCGCGAGCTCTTCAAGGACGAGGTCCGCGCCTTGGGCCGCGAGCTCGGCCTCCCCGACAGCTTCGTCGGCCGCCACCCCTTCCCCGGCCCCGGCCTCGCCATCCGCTGCCCCGGCGCCATCACCCGCGACAAGCTCGCGATCCTGCGCCAGGCCGACGCGGTCTATCTCGACCAGATCCGCCGCCACGGCCTCTACGACGCCATCTGGCAGGCCTTCGCCGTCCTCCTGCCGGTGCGCAGCGTCGGCGTGATGGGCGACGGCCGCACCTACGACTACGTCTGCGCGCTCCGCGCCGTCACTCGCGTCGACGGCATGACCGCCGACTATTACCCCTTCGAGCACGCCTTCCTCGGCGAGACCGCCACCCGGATCATCAACGAGGTCAAGGGCATCAACCGCGTCACCTACGACATCACCTCCAAGCCCCCCGGCACCATCGAATGGGAGTGAAGCTGGCGTAGCCCTCTCGACCGCCCGGCGATCAGGCGCCGAGCCAGCGGAACGACCTTGCGAGAAACGCGCTTGCGTCCGCGTGCGGCAACTCGCCGTGCGCCACGACGACGCGCCGGCACTTCCAGCTCAGCACCTTGTCGCGCGCCCGGCGCGCCGGCGCGCGGTCGAGGAACGACAATCGCCATTCGAGCGGTGCGCAGGCCTGCTCGCGGGTGAGGCCATCGAGCTTGGCCAGGAAGCGCCACACCCCCCAGTGCTCGCGCAGAAAGCGATCGCTGAACGTCTGGATCAGGTCGGCGACGATGGCGGTGGCCGAGGGACGGTGAAGAAACACGATCTCGTCCATCGCGAAGGAACCACGGAACCACGCCTGGTCGATGTCGGGCAGCCATTCGGGCGGGGGGTCGTCGGTCAGCGCGTCGCGGAAGGCGAGCCCGGAGCACTTCCTGATCGTCGTACGCGGCCCCCAGAGCGCCGCCTCGGGCCAGGCCGCCTTCCACGCCGCAAGGTAGAGGTGGTGGAGCTTGTTGGGACTCACGAGGTGACGCACCGGACCCAGGCGATCGACTTCGCTGCGCAGATCCTCCGTCAGCGCGACCGGCGACCATACCCAGAGATCGCCATTCTCCAGCCGGGCGATGACCGATCGCGTCGGATAGGCAAGGCCGAAGAAGCTGACCGTCCCGCCTTCGGCAACCCAGAGCGCCTCATCCACCTGCTCGAGCATCGCTGCATCCTCGACCGCGAAGGATTCTAGCGCGCCGGGTCGGTCGGACCAGCGGGTCGCTACTTGCTCGCGAGAACGCCGAGCTTGTGGATTTGCGGCGGCTCGGCGAAGAGATCGCCGGCCTCGGCCTTCTGCATCAGCGCCGCCGCGACTTTGCCGGCGAGATGCGCGTCGCGGCCCGCCTCGTCGTCGAAGGTGTCGAAGATCGCGAAGCGGCCGGGCCCCTCCTCGATCGCGTACCACGTCAGCGTGCCCGGCTCCGCCTCGACCAGCGGCAGGGCGGATTTCAGAAACGCCGCGACTTCGGATTCCTTGCCCGGCTTGGCGACCAGCGGGACGTAGAGGGCGAACTTGGCCACGATCGGAACCTTTCGCTTGAGGGACTGCGTGTCCGGCAATCTGGGGCCCGCGGCCGGCGTGGCAAGCGCCCGGCGGCCGCGGGCTCGGCCGGCCGATCCGCGCAGCCTCCCTTCACCCGCCCGCCCCGCGGGCTAGATCCGCATACGAATGCGGAAAAACAGGGAAAGCATCATGGCACTCGGCAGACGCAAGCTCGGAACCCAGGGACTGGAAGTCTCGGCGATCGGCCTCGGCTGCATGCCGATGAGCCAGTCCTACGGCCCCGCCGACGAGACCGAATCGATCGCCACCTTGCACCGCGCCATCGAGCTCGGCTGCACCTTCTTCGACACCGCCGAGGTCTACGGCCCGCACCACAACGAGACCCTGCTCGGCCGCGCCTTCCGCGACCGTCGCGAAAAGGTGACGATCGCGACCAAGTTCGGCTTTCTGCTGCGGGACGGCAAGCAGGTCGGCACCGAGCGGACCAGCCGCCCCGCCGACATCCGCGCCGCCGTCGAGGGCTCGCTGCAGCGCCTGCAGACCGACCACATCGACCTCCTCTACCAGCACCGCGTCGACCCCGCGACGCCGATGGAGGATGTCGCCGGCACCGTGGGCGAGCTCGTCGCCGAGGGCAAGGTCCGGTTCTTCGGCCTCTCGGAGGCCGGCGCCGCGAACATCCGCCGCGCGCACGCAGCGCATCCGGTCAGCGCGCTGCAGAGCGAATACTCGCTCTGGGAGCGCAACCTCGAGCCCGAGATCATCCCCCTGCTCCGCGAGCTCGGCATCGGCCTCGTCCCCTTCGCGCCCCTCGGCCGCGGCTTTCTCACCGGCGAGGTCAAGCGCGCCGAGGACTATCCGCCCAACGACCACCGCCACGGCGACCCGCGCTACCAGGGCGCGAACTTCGAGGCCAACCGCGCCGCCGCCGAGGTGGTGAACCGCATCGCCGCCGCCAAGGGCGCGAAGCCCGCCCAGGTCGCCATCGCCTGGCTGCTCGGCAAGGGCGAGGACGTCGTGCCGATCCCCGGGACCAAGCGCCGCAAGTGGCTCGAGGAGAACGTCGCCGCCGCCGACGTCCGGCTCGATCCCGCCGAGATGACGGCGCTCGACGACGCGCTCGCAGCCGACAAGATCGCCGGCGAGCGCTACAACCCCCGCGTCATGGCCACCGTCGACCGCTGATCCCCCGAACCTGCTTGAACCGGCGCGCCGCACCGCCGAAGCTGCGGCGCGCCCGCGGGAGAGGTCGGAGATGGGAGAGGTCGCCTTGATCGGATGGATCACCATCCCGCCGGAAGCGGAGCCCCGCCTACTCCCTCTCCTCGACGAACACGTCCGCCTGACGCGCGACGAGCCCGGCTGCCTCGCCTTCTCGGTCACCCGCGCCGGGGAGGGCCGCTTCGAGGTCGCCGAGCGCTTTCGCGACCGCGCGGCCTTCGCGGCGCACCAGCGCCGCGCCGCGGCGTCGGCCTGGGGCGCGGCGACGCGCCACTTGCAGCGCGACTACCGCATCGAGGTGACCGAGCCATGACCCCGACGCGCTGCGCCTGGGCCGGGGCCGACCCGCTGATGCAGGCCTACCACGACACCGAATGGGGCGTGCCCGAGCGCGACGGCCGCGCGCTCTGGGAAAAGCTGATCCTCGACGGCTTCCAGGCCGGCCTCGCCTGGATCACCATCCTGCGCAAGCGCGAGACGATGCGCGCCGCCTTCGCCGGGTTCGATCCGGAAACGGTCGCCCGCTTCGGCGAGGACGACGTCGCGCGCCTGCTCGCCGATCCCGGCATCATCCGCTCGCGCGCCAAGATCGACGCCGCGATCGGCGGTGCGCGCATCTTCCTCGACATGCGCGACCGTGGCGAGGACTTCGCCGGCTGGGCCTGGGCCTTCACCGACGGCCAGCCGCTCCGCGGCGACGGCACGACGGTGCCGGCGAAGACCGCGCTCTCCGAGACGATCTCGAAGGACCTCAAGCGCCGCGGCTTCAAGTTCGTCGGCCCGACCATCGTCTACGCCTGGATGCAGGCCACCGGCATCGTCAACGACCATGCCGCGCACTGCTTCCGGCGCGACGCCGTCTGATCGTGGCGCAATCAGCCGGTTGCCGGGCCCCGGCCGGCATGGCATGCGGGCCGGCATGCCGCGCCTTTCGTTGATCACAGCCCTTGCCGCCACCGCAGCGGTGCTGCTCGCGCTCACCGCCGCGGCGGTGGTGGCGAGCGCCGTCTGGTTCGCGCGGCATCCGCCGACGCAGGGCGCGGGGGTGCTGATCGTGCTCGGCGGCGCAATGACGCGCGACAACACCCTCGCGCCGCAGACCGCCCGCCGCGTCGAGGCCGCCGTCGCGCTCTACGAGGCCGGCGCGGCGCCCCGCATCCACTTCACCGGCGGCTCGCCGCGCCTCGGCGAGCCGGGCGCGGGCGAGCAGATGCGCGAGCTCGCCATCGCGCTCGGGGTGCCCGCCGCGGCGACCAGCGCCGAGAGCTGGTCGCACTCGACGCTGCAGAACGCGCTCTTCTCCCGCCGCGTGCTCGGCCCGCTCGCCGAGGGTCCGGTGATGCTCGTCAGCGACGGCTTCCACCTCGCCCGCGCCTGGGCGAGCTTCCGCTGGGCCGGCTACCGTCCGGTCCGCCTCGCCGCCACCAGCGCGTTCGGCGACGAGCCGCCGGGCGAGCAGGTTCACTGGGTCGTCCGCGAGACCTTCGCCTGGTGGTACAACCTCGCCCGCGTCACTGCCTTCGAGCTCCTCGACCGGGTCCGCGGCCCCGATCCCGACCGGATCCGGATGCTCGGATAGCCCGCCCGGGCCGGCTTCGACGCGCGGGAACCTCCGGGCGCGCCGGGGGTTGAAGCTCACTAGAACATATGGTGAACATATCCGCATGGACCCCAAGCTCGCCGCCAGGCTCCGCATCCTCGCCGACGCCGCGAAATACGACGCCTCCTGCGCGTCGTCCGGCGCGCCGCAGCCGCGCCGGCGGCAAGGCCGGGCTCGGCTCCACCGGCGGCTGCCGGCATCTGCCACGCCTACACGCCCGACGGCCGCTGCGTCTCTCTGCTGAAGATCCTGCTCACCAACTGGTGCCTCTACGACTGCGTCTATTGCGTGAACCGCCGCAGCTCCAACACCCCCCGCGCCCGCTTCACCGTCGAGGAGGTCGTCACCCTCACCCTCGAGTTCTACAAGCGCAACTACATCGAGGGCCTGTTTCTCTCCTCCGGCGTCGTCAAGTCCCCCGACCACACGATGGAGGAACTCGCCCGCGTCGCCCGCACGCTGCGCCGCGACCACGGCTTCGCCGGCTACATCCACCTGAAGTCGATCCCCGAGGCGAGCCCCTGGCTGATCGAGGAGGCCGGCCGCTGGGCCGACCGCCTGTCGATCAACCTCGAGCTCCCGACCGACGCCGGCCTCGCCCGCCTCGCCCCCGAGAAGAAGGCCCCGTCGATCCGCGCCGCCATGGGCCAGATGCAGGAGCGCATCACGCAGGCCCGCGCCGAGAAGCGCCGCTTCGCCCCCGCCGGCCAGAGCACGCAGCTCATCGTCGGCGCCGACGCCGCCACCGACGCCGACGTGCTCGCCACCAGCGCCCGCCTCTACTCGGGCTTCGGCCTTCGCCGCGTCTACTACTCCGCCTTCAGCCCGATTCCCGAGCCCAGCCCTGCCCTGCCGCTGAAGGCCCCGCCGCTCCGGCGCGAGAACCGCCTCTACCAGGCCGACTGGCTGATCCGCTTCTACGGCTTCAGCGTCGCCGAGATCGCCGCCGGCGGCACCGGCGGCATGCTCGACCTCGACGCCGACCCCAAGCTCGCCTGGGCGCTCCGCCACCGCGAGCGCTTCCCCGTCGACATCAACCGCGCCCCGCGCGAGCTCCTGCTGCGCGTCCCCGGCCTCGGCACCCGCGCCGTCGCGCGCATCCTCGCCGCCCGCCGCCACGCCCGCCTCCGCTTCGACGACCTCACCCGGCTCTCCGCCAGCCCGCGCCGCGCCGCCCCCTTCATCGTCACCGCCGACCACCGCGCGCCCGGCCTCGACCGCCTCGACCTCCGCGCCCGGCTCGTGCGCCCGCCCGAGCAGCTCGAGCTCTTCGCATGACCGAGATCACCCTCGCCCCCGGCGCCGACCTCGACGGCTTCCGCCAGGCCGTCCGCGAGCTCGTCGCCGCCGGCTTCCCGCCCGCCGAGGTCAGCTGGACCACGAGCGGCATGCCGACGCTCTTCCCGGCGGTCCGCTGCGACGCCGCCCCCGCCCTGTCGCTCCCCCGCGCCGCCGCCGACCTCATCCGCCTCGTCGTCTGCCACCGCGACCCCGAGCGCCACGCCCTGCTCTACACCCTGGTCTGGCGCCTCCTGCACGGCGAGCGCCAGCTCCTCGAGATCGCCTCCGATCCGCTCGTCTTCCGCCTCGAGCGCATGGCAAAGTCGGTGCGCCGCGACCTGCACAAGATGCACGCCTTCGTCCGCTTCCGCCGCGTCGAGGATGGCGGCGCCGAGCGCTTCGTCGCCTGGTTCGAGCCCGACCACTTCATCCTCGACGCCACCGCCGACTTCTTCGTGACCCGTTTCCGCTCGCTCGACTGGACGATCCTGACCCCGCTCGGCTCGCTGCACTGGGACCGCGAGCGCCTGAAGAAGGGCCCGCCGGCGCGCCGGACCGACGCCCCCGCCTCCGATCCCTTCGAGGCCGGCTGGCAGGGCTACTACGAGAGCACCTTCAATCCCGCGCGGCTGAACCTCACCGCCACCCGCGGCCACATGGCGAAGAAATACTGGCCGAACCTTCCCGAGACCGCCGCCATCCCGGCGATGGTGCGATCGGCCCACTCGCGCGTTGGCACGATGATCGCCACGGAGCCCGCCATGCCGCAGCACCGCACCCCCGCCCGCGCCGTCGCCGCGATGGCCGACCAGGAGCCGGCCTCGCTCGCCGAGCTCAACCGCATCATCGCCGCCGCCCCGCCGATGGTCGAGGGCGGCACCCGCGCCGTCCCCGGCGAAGGGCCGCTCGGCGCCGCCATCGCCTTCGTCGGCGAGCAGCCCGGCGACCAGGAGGATCTCGCCGGCCGCCCCTTCGTCGGCCCCGCCGGCCAGCTCCTCGACCGCGCGCTCGCCGAGGTCGGGATCGACCGTTCCGGCACCTACGTCACCAACGCGGTCAAGCATTTCAAGTACGTCCAGCGCGGCAAGCGCCGCCTGCACCAGAAGCCCACCGCCGGCGAGGTCGCGCATTACCGCTGGTGGCTGAAACGCGAGCTCGACTTCGTCGCCCCCCGCCTCGTCGTCGCCCTCGGCGCCACCGCCGTCCTCGCGCTCGCCGGCAAGCCGCTGCCGGTCACCGCCAACCGCGGCCCGGCCAGCTTCGACAACCGGCCGGGATACATCACCGTGCACCCGTCCTACCTGCTCCGCATTCCGGAACAAGCCGACAAGGAGGCGGCCTACGCCGCGTTCCGCGCCGACCTGGCCCGCATCCGCGAGATCGCTTTCGCCGCCTGAGACGACACCATCTGGTTTTGTCCACGGCGCGTGCGGTCCCTTCCGTTGCTCGATACTGGCAAGGGGCAAGCGGCCGCGACGACGAATCTGGCTGCAGCCCACCAGGCGGGGACGTTCGGCAGCCTCTCATGCCGCAAGGCCTCGACGTGCGGCAGAGGTTGAAATGGCTTAACGCGAGAGACATTTTATCCAGCAAATACAATCACTTAGCGATCTGCTCGCACGCCGACAGTGCGAGCGCCTTTCAGCCGGTCAGCGCCGCCTCGATCTTCCGCAGGGTGTTCCAGTTGCGGAACGTCCCCGCCCCGCCGGTCCGCGCCGGGGTCATCGCCGAGGCGAGCCGCGAGCCCGCCACCCCTTCCGGCAGGAACACCCAGAGGTCGCCGCCCACCACCGCCACCCGCTCGCCCGCCGTCCGGTAAGGCTCGAGCCGCGCCGCCAGCCCGGCGTCGACCGGCGCCCGCATCACCCGCGCCCAGACCCGCGACGGCAGCCGCTCCGCCTCCTCCGCAAACGGATTGCCCCGGATCAGCCGCTCCCACGCCGCGCCGTCCCGCACGATGATCTCGACCGGCTTTCCGAAGCGCGCCGCGAACGCCGGCTCCAGCCGCGCCTCGACCGCACGCGCGTCCTCCGCCTCCGCCTCGAAGATCAGGTTCCCGCTCGCGACCAGCGTCCGCGGCGCCGCAAAACCGAGCTCGGTCGCCAGCGCCCGCAGCTCCGCCATCACCACCCGCCGCTTCGGCCCGAGCACGACGCTGTAGAGCAGCGCCACCCAGGTCCGCATCAGAAGAACGCCTGCAACCCGGTCGGCGCCCGCCCAGCCCGAACCCGCGGCTCGAGCCGCTCGGTACAGAACGCCCGCGCGGCGTCCCGCATCATCCGCTCCTCCTCCGCGAGCTCGTCCTCGAGCAGCAACGGATCATCCCGGCGAAAGCGCGGCGCGTCGGCTCTTTCGCCTCTCCGAGGCGCCGCGACCTGTGCCGCCCGGGCCTCCGTCTCCGATTGCTGTCGCATCTCCGCTCCCCTGACAGCTCCACGCTGTGCCTGCGGTCTCCAGGCCTGGACCTTCCTCGGCAAGCCCCAGCCCGGTCAATTCATATCATGCCCACCCGGCCCGGCGGACCTCGCCGCGGTTGACCTGCTGCGGGACCGCCTCCTACCTGTTGTTCTCAGTCTTGGCGATCGACCGCGACGGGGCGAGGGAATGATCATCCACGGGTATTTTCGCAGCTCCGCGGCCTATCGCCTTCGCATCGCGATGAATCTCAAGGGCCTCGGCTACGAGTCCCGTTCCGTCCATCTGCGCAAGGGCGACCAGCGCTCCGAGACATACCTGGCGCTGAACCCGCAGGGGCTGGTGCCGGCGCTCGAGACGGATGACGGAGCCGTGCTGACCCAGTCGCTGGCCATCCTCGAATGGCTGGACGAAGCCCATCCCGAGCCGCCGCTGCTTCCCGCGGACGCGATCGGCCGCGCGCACGCCCGGGCCTTCGCCCAGGTGATCGCCTGCGACATACATCCGCTGCAGAATCTGCGGGTGCTTCGCTACCTGAAGAAGAGCTTTGCGCAGGACCAGGACGGCCTCGACGCCTGGTGCCGCCACTGGATCGCACCGGGCCTCGACGCGTGCGAGCTGCTGCTGGGTCGTTCGAGCAGAGGCGCCTTCGCCTTCGGTGACGCACCGGGACTCGCCGAGGTCTGCCTGGTCCCGCAGATGTTTTCGGCCGAGCGCTTCGGCCTCGACACGACCGCCTATCCGCTGCTCCATCTGCTCCGGAAGCGCTGCGAGGAACTTGCCGCCTTCGCCGACGCGCATCCCTCCCTACAGCCCGACGCGGAACCCTGAACGGACCGGGTCTCGGCGGAGCCGGCTTGATCGTTCCACCTTGACGGGTTCGGCCGCATTCGAGCGGCGGCCACCTAACCTCGCCGGAGCGAATGGCGTGGTCCCCGCACTCCCATAGGCGGACGTTCGCAAAGGTCGCGATGGAGGCCGCGGTCCTTGAGGAAATCGTCGGACGCCTTCTGACCACACGCCTTATCCATCACAGGGCAGAGAAATGCCCGACCATCACTCGATGCCTGGCGGCCAGCCATCCGGGCGATTGATGTGAGCCCCGAAAACTGGATCGCTTCGAGTTAGAGTTTCCGCGGATTTGATCCCTTGGCCGGGAGGAGCGGAGAAGGATGAAGGCATCGAGATTTTCGGAGGCACAAAAGGCGTTCGTGCTGAAGCAGGGCGCTGACGGCGTGGCGGTTGCGGAGATTTGCCGGAAGGTCGGGATCAGCCAGGCGACCTACTTCAACTGGAAGAAGAAGTACGACGGCCTGCTGCCGACCGAGATGCGTCGGCTGAAGCGGCTCGAGGACGAGAACGCCAAGCTGAAGCGGATCGTCGCCGACCTGACGCTGGACAAGGAGATGCTCCAGGAGGTGGTCCGCCGAAAGCTTTGAGGCCTGCCCGGAAGCGGAAGCTTGTGGACGAGGTCTGCGGTGCATGGGGCGTGTCGATCCGGCGGGCGTGCCGGGTGTTCCTGGTGGACACGTCGACCTACCACTACCGCTCTCGTCGCGCCGGGCAGGCCGGCCTCGAACACCGAATAAGCGATATCTGCGAGACGCGGGTGCGCTACGGCTATCGGCGGGTGCACGTCATGCTGCGGCGGGAGGGCTGGATGATCAACCAGAAGAAAACCCGGAGAATATACAGGGAGTTGGGGCTGCAGCTGCGCAACAAGACACCGAAGCGCCGGGTGAAGGCGAAGCTGCGCGAAGACCGCAGCGTCGCCGTCGCAGCCAACGAGACCTGGGCGATGGACTTCGTTCACGACCAGCTCGCCACCGGCCGGAAGCTCCGGGTGCTGACCGTCGTCGACACCTTCTCGCGGTTCTCGCCGGTTCTCGACGCCCGGTTCAGCTACCGCGGCGAGGATGTGGTGGCGACCCTCGATCGGGTCTGCACCGAAGTCGGCTTCCCGCGGACGATCCGGGTCGACCAGGGCAGCGAGTTCATCTCCCGCGATCTCGACCTCTGGGCCTATCTGCACGGCGTGGTCCTGGACTTCTCTCGGCCAGGCAAACCGACCGATACGGATGTAATAAAAAGCCCCTTATGACATTCCGGATGCCTCCGCTTGCCGAGCTCGTCGGTGCGTCGGACGGGTTCGCCATCGCGACGTGAAGCGAGCGTAGTCCTTCTCCGCTTGCTCGGTTCTCTCGCGCTCGGCGGTCCTCTTCTCCAGAATGTTGTAGTCATAGGCGGCGCCGCGTTTGCTGTGTTCCGTCGGCAGGCCGGCTCGCAGTTCGACGGCCCTGAACTTGCGGGCGAGCAAGGCGGGCCGCGCCCAGATGTAGTCCGTTTCCTTGGTAAGCATGTGCCAGATGACCATGGCCAGCTTCCGCGCGATGGCGACGGCAGCATATGCTTGCCACGGCGGGCCGCGATCCGCTGGTAGAACGCGCGGAACGGACCGGGAGATCGCGCGGCCGCCCATGCCGCCTCCACCAGCATTCCGCGGGCCTGGCCTCGGCCTTGCTTAGTGATCCGGCCGTGTTGGGCCGGTCCCTCGCCCGACTGGTGGACGCTCGGATTCAGCCCGAGGTAACTGACGAGTTTGCGCGGATTTGGAAAGCGCCGGACGTCTCCGATCGCGGCTGCAACGCCGGAGGCCACTTCATCAAGGTCCTGAAGGATGCCCAGATCGCCATCAGCATGGATGGCAAGGGAGCATGGCGCGACAACGTCTTTGTCGAACGGCTCTGGCGGACGGTGAAATACGAGGAAGTCTACCTGCGCGCCTACGGCGGCGTTTCCGAGGCGCGGGCCTCGATCGGGCGCTACCTCGGCTTCTACAACGGGACGCGGCCCCATTCGTCGCTTGGCGGGCGGACGCCCGACCAGGCCTATCTCAACCAGCCGACGCCAATCCCGGCGGCGGCGTAACCAAGGCGGCTATCCACTTAACGCAGCCCGCAAGCTGTTCAAAAAAACCGAGCCACCTCTGGAGGCCGCCGTCGCGGATCGCCGCGACGATCGCCTCGACCTGGGCAGGGCGATCGCCGGCGGGCAACTGAGTTCATCGCAGCCTTGACCTTGTTGGTCCTCTCGTTGAAGGCCCGCTTGAAGGCGGAAGCGTTCAGCGTCGTCTTGAAGTGGTCGCAGCCCCAGATGTGACGATGCCGCCTTTTCCCTCGATCAGCAGCTTGTCGACGTAGGGTGCTGGTCGGCCGATGAAGGCATCCGATGGGCGGGCGTAGCCTTCCTGGTGTCCGCCCATGCGCACACAGCCGCCGCCTTCACGGCCGACGTTGCCGGTTGCGAGTGCGAGGTTCACCAGGGCTGCGTTGGTGCGGTAATCGTCATTGCCCCAGATCAGGCCCTTTTCGTAGGCGAACATGCTGCGCCGCCGTTTGCCGCCCTCCTTGGGCTCGGCGATCCAGGTGGCGGCCTTGATGATGTCCTCGGCGCTGACGCCGCAGATGGCTGCCGCCTCCGCGGGCGTGGTCCGGTTCGCTGCCAGCGCCTCGGCGAAACCGCTGGTGGACGCGTCGATGAAGGCCTGGTCGAGCCAGCCTTGGTCCGCCACGTAAGTCAGCATCGCGTTGAAGAGGGCGAGGTCGGTGCCGGAGTTGATCGCGAGGTGTAGCACGTTCGCCTTTCCGGCTTCGGCCTCGCAGGCGTTGATGGTGACCGTGCGGCGTGGATCGACGATGACGATGCCAGCAGCGGCTTGCGTCGCGGGCAATTGCTCACGTTTTTTGGCCGCCGAGCGGCCGGCCAGGTTTGGTATCCAGTGATTCAGGAAATAGTTGGTCTGGGTCTCGAGCGCGTTGGTTCCGACGGCCATTATCGTGTCGGCCAGCTCGGCGTCCTCGTAGCAATTGTTTAATCTGCCCACGCCGATGTCGCGCGTGGCATGCACCTCGCAGTTGTAGGCAGGGCGATTGTGGATACGGATGTTCTTGATCTTCATCGCCTCGAAATAGAGCTTGCCAGTGCCCCACGTGTTCTCATAGCCGCCCGCGGCGCCGCCGTGGTCGTAGGCCGAACAAAAAGTCGTCCTCTCCCTGCTCCTTGATGACGGCGACGGTCACGCGGGCGACGAGGTCGAGTGCGTCGTCCCAGCTCGTCGGCACCTTCATTCCTTGCCGCAGACCACGGGATCGGTCAGGCGCTGCGGCTGGGTCGAGCGCGCCTCGGAGAAGCTCATCTCTGCCATGCGAGCCCCGCGGACGGAGCCCAAGCCGGAGTTGACCTGGCAGTCTGGGTCGGGCTTGACCACCAGGTGCACGTCGCGACCGTCCTGCTTGACGATGTTGTACATCGAAGGCGCGTACCAGGCGGCGGTTTCAGCCGGCTGCTGCTCGCCGAGGTCGACCCCGAAGATGTTCTGGTCGGGCGCCCATCCACCCTGCTTGTTCACGGGCCAGGAGTAGGCGTGATAGCCGCACCCGACGATGCAGAATTGGCAGACCACGTTATGGACGGTCGCGTCGGCGGGGATGATCGGCAGACGGTCGATGTGGCGCTTGAAGGCCATGGTTCTCTCCCTCAGAGCACGTTTGACAGGCGGCCGTAGAGCAGCTCGTCGACGCCTTCGGCGTAGATGTCGCCTTTGTCATCGACGCGCAGGGCGTATTGCGGCAGGTTCTGGGTCGCCTGTCCCCAGATTTGCGGGCCTCCCGCTTCCGGATCGAAGCGCGAATAGTGGCCAGGGCAATTGAAGGTTCGGTCCTCGGCGATGTAGCTCAGCGGAAAGCCCTTGTGCGGGCAGACGGTGGTGAAGCCGACGATGTCGCCATCCGGCCCAGCGCCGCCTTCGACGGCACGGCCGAGTTTTAGGAGAACGCCGGGTGCGGGCGTCGTCAGGATAGGCGACGTCGAAGGGCTCGTTCTCGGTGAGGTCGGAAATGTTGGCCAGCCGGTTGGAGGGATAGCTGACGCGCGCTGCCGCTGTCTGAGCCCGTGCTGGAGTTCCGGCGAGGGCGACGGCTCCCGCGGTGATCGCCGCGCTTCCCATCAGAAATCGACGCCGGCCGACATCGGCCAGATTACGACACCGCATGCTCTTCCTCCCTGGCTGCGTAAGCTCGGTACGCTTGCCGAGGGAGAAGCACTTACTGTGCCAACTTCTCTAGGCTAGTTGGACCAACGACTTGGCGCGCGGGGCGTCATCCTGTCCGCTCTCGGCGTTCGGAAATCCGGACATGCTGCGGCGCCGTCCGTTCGGAGAAGCGGACCTTCTCTAGAGACGCAGGCGCTGCATCTTTTCCCAAAGGGTTGTGCGCGATACTCCCAAGATCCGCGCCGCTTCCGTTAACCCGGCCGCCCGTTTTCTCCATCGCGCGCTGGATCTGGCGGCGTTCTGCGGCGTCACGCACCTCGTGCAAGGGCGCAAGCGCTGCCTCGGGCGCAGCCGCCTGAACCTGTTCGGGAAAGATGTCTGCTGGTCCGAGCACTGGCGAACGCGCCAAGGACGGCGGCGCGCTCGACGCGGTTACGAAGCTCGCGCACGTTTCCAGGCCAGGCGTGTGTCGCGACCGCTTCCTCTGCCATGGACCCGATTGTACGCAGGACGCTTGGCCGCTTGTCGATTGCGGCCTGAAAGAAGCGTCGCAGCAGCCAGACGGCATCGTCTGGTCGCGCCCGTAGCGGCGGGATCGCGATTGGGACCGGGTTCAGCCGGAACAACAAATCGTGCCGAAAGCGGCCGGCGGCCACGGCCGCCGCCTCGAGGTTCTGATGCGTCGCCGAGACGACCCGGGCGCGGAACGGCACCGGCGCTTCACCACCGACTCGTAGGAAAAAACCATCCTCGACGAGGCGCAGGAGCTTGCCTTGCATATGGAGCGGCATATCCCCGATCTCGTCGAGAAACAGCGTGCCGCGCCCCGCGCGTTCGGCATGTCCGGCATGACGCACGACGGCGCCGGTGAACGCGCCCTTTTCGTGTCCGAGAAGCTGCACTCTCGAGCAGGTCTGCCGGGATAGCGGCGCAGTTGAATGCGACCATGGGTTCCCCAGCCCGCGGCGATTGCGCATGCAGGAGCCGAGCGGCAATCTCCTTGCCAACGCCAGTCTCACCGGTGATGAGGACCGGGAGATCAGTAGCGGCGATGCGGTTGAGGGCGTCCTCGACCGCTCGCATCGCCTTCGACACTCCGAGCGCACCCGTCGCCTTGAGGTCTTCAGGCGATCGCGCGACGGCCGCGAGTTGGTCCAGAAAGACATTGATTGCGAAGGGCTTGGTCAGGTAGTCGGCGCCGCCGGCGCGGAGCATTCGCACAGCCTGTTCAATCTCTCCATATGCGGTGATGAAGAGAAAAGGCGGCGACGGACCCGCCGTTGCGGCCGCGCGGAACACCGCTTCACCGTCCCCATCCGACAGGCGAATGTCACACACCACCGCGTCGAACGGTGCTCGGGCGGTCCGGAGCGCCGCGATCGCGTCGGCCGCGCTCCGCCACCATGTCGGCTGCGCCCCTTCAAGCTCCAAGCGCTGGACGATGGAGGCCCCCATGATACCGTCGTCCTCGACGAGCGCTATCCGTCGTCCGCTTAGCATCAGCGGCTCCTTTCCGGCGGTCGATTGCAACGGGATCGCGAGCACTACGCAGGTCCCCTCGGTATCAGTGTCGACCTTAACGGTGCCACCTATCGAGCGGGTTCGGCTAGAGATGACCCGAAGCCCTACACCGCCACTCGCTAGCTCACCTGCGCCGGTCTCAAGGACGTGACGGGCCGGCGGCGGCATGCCCGAACCACTGTTACGAACAGCGATTGCGAGCGCTGTCCCCTGTCGCGATACCGTCAGGCGAACCTCGC
>CAVTSR010000017.1:0-14835 GCA_963737485.1 uncultured Alphaproteobacteria bacterium
GGTGAGCCCGGAAGGATTCGAACCTTCGACCAATAGATTAAAAGTCTACTGCTCTACCACTGAGCTACGGGCCCGGGACGAGAGGATTTGGTGAGCCCGGAAGGATTCGAACCTTCGACCAATTGATTAAGAGTCAACTGCTCTACCACTGAGCTACGGGCCCGAGGCTGGCGGGGGAGTAGGCTGCTGCGCCGCGCCGGTCAAGCGCAAAACAGCGCCGACGGCGCGAGTGGTGGCCTGCCAATCCCCCATCGCCTATATAGCGCGGCATGGATGGCGAATCTCACCCCCGGCGTCAAGGCAGCCCGCTCGCCTTCGTGAAGATGCACGGGCTCGGCAACGACTTCGTCGTGGTCGATGCGCGCGGCGCCGCCGACCCGGTGACGCCGGCGCTGGCGCGCGCGCTCGGCGATCGCCACCGCGGGGTCGGCTTCGACCAGCTGGCGGTGATCCGCGACGGCGCGGGAGTCGCCGCGGAGGTCGACTTCTGGAACGCCGACGGCTCGCGCGCCGACGCCTGCGGCAACGCCACCCGCTGCGTCGCGCGCCTCCTGATGGACGCGAGCGGCGCCACCGCGCTCGACCTGCGTACCGGGCGCGGCGTGCTGCGCGCCGAGGAGTCCGGCGGAGGCCTGATCCGCGTCAACATGGGGCCGCCCGAGCTCGACTGGAAGACGGTGCCGCTGGCCCGCGCGGTCGACCTCGACGCGCTGCCGCTGGCCGGAAGCCCCGGCGCCGTCGGCATGGGCAACCCGCACTGCGTCTTCGTCGTGCCCGACGCCGAGGCGGTCGACCTCGCCACCGAAGGTCCGCGCTTCGAGCACGACCCGCTGTTTCCCGAGGCCACCAACGTCGAGTTCGTCCAGGTCATCGACCGCGCCACCATCCGCATGCGGGTCTGGGAGCGCGGCACCGGCGTGACGCTCGCCTGCGGCTCGGGCGCCTGCGCCGCGGCCGTGGTCACCGCGCGCCGCGGCCTGACCGGCCGCCGCGTCGACGTCCGGCTCGACGGCGGCACGCTCGGCATCGACTGGCGCGACGACGGGGTCTGGATGACCGGCCCCACCGCCCGCGTCTTCGAGGGCGAGCTCGCCCCCGCCTTCGTCGAGGCGCTGGCATGAATGCGCCCGTCCAAGCGCGTTTGCGACGCTGGGCTGCCGGCTCAACGCCTACGAGACCGAGGCGATGAAGGGCCTCGCGGCGTCGGCCGGCGTCGGCGACACGGTGGTCGTCAACAGCTGTGCCGTCACCGCCGAGGCGGTGCGCCAGGCGCGGCAGCAGATCCGCCGGCTCCGCCGCGACCATCCCGGGGCCCGGGTGGTCGTGACCGGCTGCGCGGCGCAGACCGAGCCCGCCACGTTCGCCGCGATGCCCGAGGTCGACCTCGTCCTCGGCAACGGCGAGAAGCTGAAGCCCGAGGCCTGGGCCCGCCTCGCGAGCGGGCAGGCCGCCCGCGCCCGGGCCGGCGAAGCGCAAGACGACGCGGCGCGGATCGACGTCCCCGACATCATGGCCGAGCGCCGCCCGCCGGCGCCGCTGATCGACGGGCTCGGCACGCGCGCCCGCGCCTACGTGCAGGTGCAGAACGGCTGCGACCACCGCTGCACCTTCTGCATCATCCCTTACGGCCGCGGCAACTCGCGCAGCGTGCCGGCGGCAACCGTGGTCGAGCAGGTCGCCCGCCTCGTCGATCGCGGCTTCAACGAAGTGGTGCTGACCGGCGTCGACCTGACGAGCTGGGGTGCCGACCTCGACGGCGTGCCGCGGCTCGGCGACCTCGTCGCCGCGATCCTCGCCGGAGCACCCGACCTGCCGCGGCTGCGGCTCTCTTCGATCGACTCGGTCGAGGCCGACCCGCGCCTCGTCGAGGCGATCGGCGGCGAGCCCCGGCTGATGCCGCACCTCCACCTGTCGCTGCAGGCGGGCGACGACATGATCCTGAAGCGGATGAAGCGGCGCCACCTCCGCGCCGACGCCATCGCCTTCTGCGCGGCGGTGCGCGCCGCCCGCCCCGAAGTGGTCTTCGGGGCCGACCTCATCGCCGGCTTCCCGACCGAGACCGAGGCGATGTTTGCAAATTCGCTGCGGCTGGTCGAGGACTGCGGCCTCACCTGGCTGCACGTCTTTCCGTTCAGCCCGCGCGCCGGCACGCCGGCCGCCCGGATGCCGCCGGTCGCGCCCGAGGCGGTCCGCGAACGCGCCGCCCGTCTGCGCGCGCTCGGCGCGGACCGGGTCGCGCAGCATCACGCCGCGATGCGCGGCCGATCGGTCCGGCTGCTGATGGAACGGCCGGACCTCGGCCGAACCGAGGGCTTCGCACCGGCGCGCGTCGCCGGGCCGCATCGGCCGGGCGCGATCGTCGACGCGCGCGTGACCGGCGCGGCCGAGGGCCAGCTTCTCGCCGAGGCGGCCTGACGCCGAGCCCCGGCGAGGCAAGCGGCTACATCTGGTGCTGGGTCTCCTGCGCCTGATCGGTGATGGCGTTGCCCGCCGACGATACGTCCTTGCCTGCGCCCTTCATCGTGTTGCACGCGGAAAGGGCCGCGGCAGCGACGAGGGCGAGGATGAGGGTTCGTTTCATTTCTGTCTCCTGACCGATTTTCGTTTGGCCGCATCCAACGCCTGCAACGCAGGATGGTTCCGCCAGCGCCCCGCCTCCCCCGTCATCCCGGCGTTGCGCCCGGGCCCTGCCCGCACTATATCTTCGAGGGCCCGCTGTCCTCGGAGGCTCCTCGCGTTGCCGACCTTCCTGCTCTCGCCCGTCGCCTGGCGCGCCGCCCAGTTCTTCATGCTGGCGGCGATGACCCTCTATGCCTCGCGCGCACGCACCAGCGCGCCGAAGGATGCGGTCCACCAGCAGGTGCTCGACGACCTGCCGGAAGGCGTCGCCGCGCACGGCCACCGGTCCGAGGCGGAGCGCGGGGTGCATGCGACCGGCCGCTTCCGCCGGGTGCTGCGGCTCGGGCCGACGGGCCCCGCCTTCGAGATCGAGGCGGCCGGCCTCGGCCGGCTGCGGCTGCGGCGCCGCGCCTGAAGGCCGTGATGCGGTTCTATCATTCCCCGACTTCGCCGTTTTCGCGCAAGGTGGCCGTCGCCCTGCGCGAACTCGGCCTGCTGCAACAGGTCGAGATCGTTCCGGCGAGCGGCACGCCGCTCGACCCCGGCAGCCTCCCGCTCGGGCGCAACCCGCTCGGCAAGGTGCCGGTGCTGGAGCGCGCCGACGGCCCGGCGATCTACGACAGCCGGATCATCTGCCGCTATCTCGACGACCTCGCCGGCGGCCGGCTCTATCCCGGCAAGCCGCGGCTCTGGGAGACGCTCACCCTCGAGGCGACCGCCGACGGCATCCTCGATGCGGCGGTGCTGATGGTCTACGAGAACCGCCTGCGTCCCGAGCAAGCGCGCTCCCCCGCCTGGGTCGAGAGCCAGTGGCAGAAGATCGCCCGCGCGCTCGATGCGGTCGAGGGCCGCTGGGTCGCCCACCTCGCCGGTCCGCTCGACATGGCGCAGGTCGCGGTCGGCTGCGCCCTCGGCTACCTCGACTTCCGCCACGCCGCCCGCGACTGGCGCGCCGGTCGCCCGGCGCTCGCCGCCTGGGAGGCGCGCTTCGCCGAGCGCCCGGCGATGCAGGAGACGCGGCCCGCAGGCTGACGTCATCCGCCCGACACGCTCCGCGGGCATCCTCGCTGGCGCCGGACCCGCCCGCGAATCGGTTCGAGCGTGCGTTGGTCCTTCAGGGGGGAGTTTGGCGGGCGGGACCGGCACGCCGCGCGGGCGGCCATTCAGCCGGTTACGACCGTCCACGACCCAGGGTAGCGAAACTCCTCGAGGTTCACCCCGCCGCCGATCCTGTCGACGATCACGAAGGCCGCCGGCCGCCCGAGCGGCGTCAGCACCCCGTGCCAGGTGCCGCGCAGGTAGTTCACCCCCTGGCCGGGCGCGGTGAGAAAGGCGAGCGGCGTCCCCGGCCGGCCGCCTTCGTCCGGCGCCACCACCACCAGGAACGGATCCTCGGTCATCGGCACGAAGGCCTGGCTGCCGAGCGGATGCCGCTCGACGAGATCGAAGGCATGCGGCAGCGCATACGGCCGGCCCCACCCGACGCTGATTCCCGCCCGCGCTCCCTCGCCGGAGAACTCCATCCGCGCGAGGTCGTGGAAGCGGTCGCACATGCCGTCGTTGATCGGATAGCTCGCGCCGGCCGCCTCGATCACATCGCCGAAGGGGGCGAAAGCGGCGGCGCCCAGCGGCTGGGCGGTGATGGTCAGGGCGTTCCCGGTCATGCCCCTCCCTCCGCCACCGCCGCGAGCCTGTCAAGGCTCCGCCCCGGCGTGGACCTCGGTCCGGCGCCCGGCTAGGTTCGCCGCTCAGCTTCGATCGGGAGACCTCGTTGGACAGCCTCGCCGCCTACGCCGAGCTCACCCGGCATCTTCGCCGCATCGCCGCGCTCGACCAGGTGGCGGGGCTGCTCAACTGGGACCAGGAAACCCAGATGCCGCCCAAGGGGGCGGCCCAGCGCGCCGAGCAGGCGGCCGCCGTCGCCGCAGCGCATCATATCGCCGCCACCGACCCGCGCATCCCCGACTGGATCGCCGCCGCCGGGGCGCAGGACGACGCCGGGAGGGTCAACCTCGCCGAGGCCGCGCGCCTGCACCATCGCGCCACCCGGGTGCCGGAGCGTCTCGCCACCGAACTCGCCGCCGCCGCGGTGGAGGGCCAGACCGCGTGGGAGGCCGCCCGGGCCGCCAACGACGCCGCGGGCTTCGCCCCGGTCCTCGACCGCATCGTCGCGCTGAAGCGCGCCGAGGCCGACTGCCTCGCCGGACCCGGCCGCTCCGGCTACGACGCGCTCCTCGACGACTTCGAGCCCGGTGCCACCGCCGCCGGTCTCGAGGTGCTCTTCGGCCGCCTCCGCCCCGGCCTCGCCGCGCTTCGCGCCCGCATCGCCGAGGCCGCGCCGCGCATGCCGGCGGCCGCCTTCGCCGGCACCTTCCCGCAGGACCGTCAGCTCGCGCTCGCGCGCCGCGTCGCCGGCACCTTCGGCTACGACTGGGACGCGGGCCGGCTCGACCTCGCGGTCCACCCGTCGTCGAACGGCGACGGCGGCGACGTCCGCATCACCACCCGCGTCGACGCGGACGACCCGCGCGAGTGCATCTTCGCCACCGTCCACGAGACCGGCCACGCCGTCTACGCGCAGGGTCTGGAGCCCGCGCAGGCGATGCTGCCGGCCGGCATGCACGCCTCGATGGGGGTGCACGAAAGCCAGTCGCGCCTGTTCGAGAACCAGCTCGCCCGCAGCCGCGCCTTCTGCGACTGGCTCTGGCCCGCGGTCACCGATGCCTTCGGCGCCACCGGCCTCGACGGCGCCGACGCGCTCTACCGCGCCGTCAACCACGTCGAGACCGGCTTCATCCGCACCGATGCCGACGAGGTGCACTACAACCTCCACGTGATGCTGCGCTTCGACCTCGAGCGGGCGCTGATCGACGGGACGCTCGCCCCCGCCGACCTCGAAGCCGCCTGGAACGCGCGCTTCCTCGCCGACTTCGGCCGCACCGTTCCCGACCCGCGCCGCGGGGTGCTGCAGGACGTGCACTGGTCGGTCGGCCTCTTCGGGTACTTCCCGACCTACACCCTCGGCAACGTCTACGCCGCCGAGCTTCACGCCGCGCTCCGCCGCGACCTTCCCGACCTCGACGCGCTGCTCGCAGCCGGCGAGCTCGCCCCCGTCCGCGCCTGGCTCGGCCCGCGCATCCACCGACGCGGCCGCCTGCTGGCGCCGCACGCGCTGATCGCCGAGGCCATCGGCCACGAGCCCGACGCCGCGACCCTGGTCGGGGCGCTCGAGGCGAAGTATGGCGAGCTGTATGGGCTCTAGCGTCGGCCGCAAGTCCGTCTGGAAGGTCGGAAATCCCACTCGTCAGGAAAGTATCCGCGAACGGTCCGCGCTTGAGAGGGCACTTGGTACCGTTCGCGCCCTGAGCGCACTCCGGCCATCGGGTGACAAGAGACGAACGTGGACCACTGACGCTGGATGGTTCATCTTGGACCGCGCAACATTTGCGCGTGATGGAGACAGCCATATGATCAGAAGCGGCTATCGGAACTGTTTTCTTCTAGGGCTGGGGGCCTTTGTTTCAGCGTGCTCGACGTATACGAGCTTCAAGAATCCGGCTGGAACCTTATACTTCGCGAGAAGTGGCACTGCCTTGGAGGACACCGACTTCAGGGCCACTGTGAGCGCCACGGACCCTCCGCTACGTTGTGAAAGCTACGCCTTCCATATGCCCCGAGAAAATAACAGCAATCTAGCGATTCCGATGAAATGTAGTGACGGATCGAGCGGATCGCTACATTTGATAGTAAATGACTTTTCTGATATACCGATGGAAATGCGGATTGTGTCGACATTTGAGTGGAGTGGTGACAACGCATTTCATCCGATTTACCAGCTTAGTTATGAGAAGATGTAGTCGCGCGAAGCCGAAGGGAGCGCGCGTCCAAGACCGAGGCGAAGTATGGCCAGCTCTACGCTATCTGTTGATCTCGACGAGCAGGACCCAGGCGTCGAGCGCTGCCCTTGAGGATGGAGATCATGCCGAGGGTTGCAGCATGCAGGCCGCCCGGCTTCGCCGCGAGGAGAGCCGCCCGCCCGCGAGGTAAGGGACGCAGACGAGCTGCAGGTGCAAGAGGTTGCGCGCAGTGAGCGCCGGCCGCGCCGAGACGGTGGTGCGGACGATTCGCAGGCTGAGAACCGTGGTCGTCAGCCGAGCCGCGCCCGAGATAGGCCGGAACTCGGCGCCCAACGCGCTCGGGCTCTAATCGGCCTCATCGAGCAGACGATCTGCATTAAAAGGAAGCCGAGCCCGATCTCGGCCTGCATCGGCAGGCGCGCCTCGGCGAGGAATGCGGGTCAGGTTCGGCGACAGGCCCAAAAAGGAGAGGAGGCCGAGCGATGGGGCCGCCGCCCGGAGCCGTGCAGAGAGGATCGGCGCCCAGCGGAGAGCGTGACGTCGAACCCGGCTATCGGATAACCCAGCCCGCCGAGGGCTACTTCGGGTGAATCCGGCTGATCTTCGATCCCGCGATCACCGCGCCGGCCATCAGCCCCTGCTGCCCGAAGACGATGGCGACGATCGGCTGCTGGATCGTGGTCGAGTTGGCGTCGACCGCCATGCCCGCGTCCACCACCGCGACGTTGGCGTCGGCGCCGATCTGGAAGCCCTGGCTGCGGGAGAGGTACTTCAGCGCGTCCTCCGACATGAAGAACAGTGCCTCGGAGAAGGCCTGCGCCCCGATCTGGAAGCCGAACGAGCCGCCGGCGATGCTGTAGTAGCCGGTGGTCACGCCGTTGCGGCGCAGCGCGCCGTCGCCGTACTGGCCGCCGATGCCGAAGCCGCCCTTGACGATCTGCGGGAAGACCAGGACGCCGACCGCCTTGTCCGCCAGCGCCTGCGCCGTCGGCGACTGCGCCAGCAGTTGCTTCAGCGCCGCGTCGACCTTGGCGTCGATGACCGCCGCCGAGGCGGCTTCGGCCCGCGGGGCGGCCGCCAGCGCCGCCACGCCGATCATCGCCACCGCCGCCATCGCGCGTATCACCGTCAGCATTCGTTCATACTCCCCTTTGCTCGCGCCACGCCTAGCACGACCCCTCGGCGTCCCGCCAGTCGTCGCAGTGCCGGCGGGCGCCCGGCCCGGCGTCAATTCCCGTCCTGCCGGGCGACGGCCTGGGTGACCAGGTCGGGCGCGAGCTGATCGAGCGCGCTGCGCCGGACGTCGACGCGCAGCCGCCTTTCCATGGCGGCCCCGAGCAGGGAAAGCGGCCAGCAGAGGGCGAAATAGATCAGTGCCACCGTGCCGAAGACCAGCGCCGGCTCGAAGGTGATCGTGTTGATGACGGTCCCGGTGCGCGCCAGTTCGGTCAGCCCGATCAGCGAGGCAACCGAGGTGCCCTTCACGATCTGCACCATGAAGCCGATCGTGGGGGGCACCATCAGGCGAAAGGCCTGCGGCAGGATCACGAGGCGCAGCGTCGTGAGAAAGCGAAGGCCGAGCGAACGCGAGGCCTCCCACTGGCCCTCCGGCACCGACTGGATCGAGCCGTAGAAGATCTCGGCGAAGAAGGCGGCGGAATTCAGGACGAACGTCACCGCCGCGGCGGTCCAGGGATCCGGGCTCAGGCCGATGAAGGCGGTGCCGTAGAAGACCATGAACAGCTGGATCAGCAGCGGCGTGCCCTGGAAGAACTGGATGTAGGCCTGCGCCAGCCAGTGCAGCGGGCGGCTCGGGCTGACCCGGAGCGCTGCGATCACCATCCCGAGCATCCCGCCGCCGACGAAGGCGATCAGCGCCAGCAGCACCGTCCAGCGCGCGGCCAGCACGAGGTAGTAGACCTCGTTGAGGGTGAAGTCGCGAACCACGGCCGGCTCAGACCTTCCAGCGGAAGAGATACCGCCCGCCGAGGCGGAAGAGCAGGATGAAGGCCTGCACCACCACGAAGTAGATGACCGCGACGACGATGTAGATCTCGAAGTTGCGGAAGGTCTGCATCACCAGGTTGTTGGCGATCGCGGTCAGCTCTTCCGCCGCGATCGCCGAGACGATGCTCGACCCGAGGAGCTGCAGGATGAACTGCCCGCAAAGTGCCGGATAGACCGCGCGGATCGCCGGCTTCAGCACGATGAAGCGAACGATCTGCCGCCCCGAGAGCCCGAGCGAGCGGCCGGCCTCGATCTGCCCCGGCGGGATGAACTCGATGCCGGCCCGCACGATCTCGGTGGCGTAGGCGCCGAGATGGATCGAGAGCGCCACGATCGCCGCCGTGTCGCTCGAAAGCCGCAAGCCCACGAAGGGCAGCGTGAAGAAGATGAAATAGAGCTGGATCAGCAGCGGCGTGTTGCGGATCAGCTCGACGTAGCCGATCACCGCCGCCCTGACCGGCCGCGGCCCGAAGACCTTGCCGACCGCCCCGAAGACCCCGATCGCAAGGCCGAAGAACATCGACACCACCGAGATCTCCAGCGTCCGCTGGAGTCCCCAGAGCAGCAGCGGCCACTGCTTCAGCACCGGTCCGAAGTGAAAGACGTATTCCATGACCGCTTTCGGAAACGACGCGGCCCGGGACGCCCCGGGTCAGGGCGTCCGGGCCGCCTCTCGGGACCGGCTCAGAAGACCGGCAGCGCCGGAAGCGGCGCGTTGCGGTACTTCATCGACAGGTCGTTCAGCGTGCCGTCGTTCTTCAGCGAGTAGATGAAGGTGTTCAGCCACTGCAGCAGCTCGGGGCTGTCCTTGCGCACGCCGATGCCGAAGAAGAAGCTCTTCAGCACGTACTTCAGCTCGAAGTCCTCGCCCTTGGCGCTCTTGTGCAGGTACATGTCGCCGTAGTCGCCGCCGCCCATGGCGTCGATCTGCCCCGAGAGCATCGCCTGGCTGATCGAGGCGTAGTCGTCGAAGCGCAGGATCTGGATGCCGGGGAACTTCTCCGCCTGTGCCGTCAGCAACCCGTCCTCGCCGGTGCCGCGGGTGACGCCGACCTTGAGCCCGACCAGATCCTCCGGCCCCTTGATCGGCACGCTCTTCGGCGCCAGCACCACCGACGACTGCCCGGCGTAGGGGATGCTGAACGCGACCTGCAGCGCCCGCTCCGGGGTGATCGAGAAGATCGAGATCACCATGTCGACGCGGTTGGTCAGCAGCGACGGAATCCGCCCCGGCGAGGTCACGGTGACGAATTCGACCGGCACGCCCAGCGCCTTGCCGACGAGGTTCGCCACCTCGATGTCGAAGCCCGACGGCTGCATCTTCTCGTCGACCATGCCGTAGGGGGCGGTGGTGGTGTCGATCGCGACGATGACCTTGCCGCGGCTGATGATCTCGTCGGTCGTGGTCGCACGGGCCGGGGTCGCGGCGATCGCCGCGAGCATCGTCAGGCCGGCGAGAGCGCCGGCGGCCAGTCGTTGCAGGCGCAGTCCAGTCATGTCTCGTGTCCTCCCATCGAGTCCTGGCGCAGGTATTGGTCTTTCGGCCGCGGATCTGCGCCGCATCCGTGGCGTAGCGATCAGGCGCCCGCAGCCACCGCCCGCCGCGGGCGGTCGGCGGCGAGGTAGCGCTGGTTGACACAGTTCATCAGCGTGCCGTCGGTGAGGTAGGCGACGCACACCTCGATCGACTTGCGCTGCATGTCCTCGAGCGACGCCGGGCTGTAGAAGGCCGAATGCGGCGTCAGCACCAGCCGCCGCCGCACCCAGGGCTCGCCGGCGAGCCAGCCCGCGATCAGCGGATGCCCCGCGTCCGCCGGCTCCTGCGGCAGCACGTCGAGCCCGGCCCCGCCGATCCGCCCCGCGCGCAGCGCGTCGGCCAGCGCGTCGAGATCGACGATCGGCCCGCGCGCGGTGTTGATCACGATCAGCCCCGGCTTCGCCTTCGCCAGCAGCGCCGCCCCGACCAGCCCGCGGGTCTCGTCGTTGAGCGGCGTGTGCACGCTCAGGATGTCCGCCCGCGCCATCACCGCGTCGAGGCTCCGCACCCGCTCGAACCCGACCGAGAGCTCGCTGCCGTTCGAGAGGTACGGGTCGTAGAAGATCACCTTCATGTCGAACGCCGCCGCCCGCCGCGCCGTGGCGAGCCCGATCCGCCCCAGCCCCAGCACCGCGAAGGTCGCCCCCCTGAGCCGCCGGATCAGCGGCGCCGTGGCGAAGTTCCACGCCCCGGCCAGGTCATCCCGCAGCGCCTCGTCATACGTCCCCGTGCCGCGCGTCAGCGCCAGCGTCAGCGCCAGCGCATGGTCGGCGACCTCGGTCGTGCCATAGTCCGGCACGTTGCAGACCGGCACCCCGACCGCCCCCCAGCCCTCGAGATCCAGCGTGTCGTAGCCCACCCCCTCGCGCACCACGATCCGCGCCCGCTCGAACGCCCCGATCGGCGCCCCGATCGGCAGCGTCGCCGCGCAGTTGATCACCGCGTCCGCCAGCCGGCACGATTCGGGCGACAGCGGCCCCGCGCGATGCACGTCGAAGGTCACGTCCGGCCCGAACGCCTGGTAGAGCGGCCCGTCCGGCGCGTAGGTGTTGACCTTCAGTATCCGCATCGCTCGTCCCCTGCTCTCGCCGGGACAGTATCAACACGCTTGGCGGCGCCTGTCCATGATTGTAAACAATAGACATGGCCACCGACGCCGAAAACCCGATCTCCCCCGCCAAACGCCGCGTGCTGATGGACGACGTCGTCGACGCGATCCGCGAGGCGATCCTCTCCGGCCGCCTCGCCGCCGGCGAGCGCCTGATCGAGGACGACCTCGCCCGCCTCCTCGACGTCAGCCGCGGCCCGATCCGCCAGGCGCTCTTCCAGCTGCAGGGCGAGGGCCTCGTCGTCCACCAGACCCACCGCGGCGCCACGGTCGCGACCACCTCCCGCGAGGACATCGCCGAGATCTACTCGCTCCGCACCGCCCTCGAGCGCCTCGCCGTCGAGCACGCCTGCGCCCGCGCCACCCCCGAGGACCTCGCCCCCCTCGAAGCGATTCTCGTGCTCTTCCAGTCCACTCCGCGCGAAAGCATCACCCGCCGGCACGTCGCCGGCTACGACATCGACTTCCACGACGCCCTGTTCCGCGCCGCCCACCACCGCCGCCTCTACCGCGCCTGGGAGGGCCTGCGCTCGCAGGTGATGGTCTTCCTCCTCCTCCGCGACGCCCTGCCCGACGACTACCTCGACAGCTGGCACCGCGACCACGTCAACCTGCTCGAGGTGGTGCGTCGCCGCGACGCGAAGGCGGCGACGGCGGCGATCGAGGAGCACATCGGAGGCGCGTATGGGCGGCTGCTGGCGATGCTTGGGGACGACTTGAGCTTGGGGTATGCACTCATGGACGTAGGGCGCTGGGCGCACGAGCGTGATCTGGACCCGTCGGCCGGATTTGGCGGCAAACCCAGCTCAACTCGCGGTATCCATGTCGCTCAGACGTCCGCTGCAAGGACGTGTGATAGTGGCTCGAACTCGTGACTGAAGCCTTCTCCTCACTTGGCGTGGCGAAAATTGCTCGCAACCAGTGGGCAAAAAGGGCGGACGATGGTGTCATGGTCTGGTCAATGTGGCGCCGCGACCTCAATCCCACGGGCTCCACGATTTGGCTGCAGCCAGCCACTCGCGGCCTCATCCAAGTCGGGTCCCGGATAAGGGTCGTGCTTCAGGACGGGCGCTTCGACAAGCATCTCGGGCACATGGTGACCGGCGCTTGCATCCCGAAGCCCAACGATGTGGGAGGTTATCGCGTTCAACGCCGACGAGACGGCGACCGTCAAGCCAGTAGGATAGCCTTTCCGGGCGCAGATCGACCGAAGATGAAATCGGCCAAGCGCTGGATCGAGCAGGGCGGGCGGGTTGACAGACTCTCTGCCGCTCTCTAGCCTCACGATTGTAAACAATAGAACAAGACCCGGCTTGCAACCGGTCGCCCGCCGCAATGCCGGCCCTGATCGGGGAGGATCACGATGTCGCATACCCACGGTCCTGCACGCCTGGCGCCGTCGCGCCGCGACGTCCTGACGGGGCGCCACCGCCCTCGCCGGCGGCCTCGTCGCCGCGCCGCTCCTCGGCCGCCGCGCCTTCGGCGCTGATCGCAAGACGCTCAAGGTGATGAGCTGGGAGCAGTTCCAGCCCGGCGAGAAGGACGGCTGGAACGCGCTCTTCGACAAGTTCAACCAGTCGCAGTCGCAATACGCCGTCGAATGGACCGGCTGGCCCGCCGGCCAGTACATCTCCAACGTGGTGATCCAGGCCCAGGCCGGCGGCATCGACGCCGACGTGCTGATGGCGATGCCCGACCTCGCCGCCCAGGTGATCCGCAAGTTCAAGCTCGCCGAACCGCTCGACCCGATCGTCGAGGCGCTCGGCATCACCCCGAGCGGCGGCCACGAGTTCCTGCGCCAGGACGGCAAGCTCTACGGCCTCTCGGCGATCGACGTGAACTTCGCCCTCGTCTACAACAAGGCGCTCTTCGCCGCCGCCGGCGTCACCCCCGCCACCGACCCCGACGCCTGGGTCGACACCACCGCCAAGCTCACCAAGCGCCCCGACCAGTTCGGCATCGCGCTCACCAACAACCTCTCCGACGGCGGCGAGTGGTGGTTCCAGCTGCAGAACTTCTGCCTGCCCTACGACGGCAAGTGGGCCGAGGGCAGCACCCCGCTCGCGAACTCGCCCGAGACGGTGCAAGGGCCTCGAGCTCTGGAAGCGGCTCTACGACGCCGGCGTGCCGCAGCAGACCGCCGAGAGCGCGATCATGAAGCTCACCGCCGACGGCCGCGTCGCCCAGGCCTGGGGCGTCAACCCGACCGTCGTCGTGCTCCGCGCCACCAACCCCGCGATCTACCCCGATCTGCTCTCCGCCGCCCCGCCCTGGCCGTCGAAGCGCTCGCTCGACCGCATCCACCCGCTGATCGCGCTGAAATCGAGCAAGAACCTCGACGGCGCGATGGACTTCATCCAGTTCGTGATGCAGCCCGACAACATGGCGGCGCTGATGGAGCAGAACCTCTACGTCATCCCGCCCTACGACCTCGCGGCGAAGTCCGAGGCCTTCCGCAGCTTCCTCGCCGACAAGCCCTGGGTCTCCGGCTTCCAGGAGGCCAAGCAGGTCTCGCCGATCGACGTCATGGGCGACTTCGCCTACGTCGACGACCAGTTCGGCCGCATCGTGATGCAGAACATGCAGCGCGCCCTGCAGCCCGGCGGGACGGTGAAGCAGGCGATGGACGCCGCCCAGGTCCAGCTCGAGGCGCTCGCGGCGCGGATCTGACCGCCTTTGGGCCATCTTCTGAAATGACGCACTGGCCCCTCCACGTCCCGCCCGATTTGTCCGTCGACAAATCGGGCAAACGCGCGCCCCCCCAAGGGCGGGCGCGATCCGCGCCCACCGGGGCGGTCCCGTCCCGATTGCGCGCGGCGGTCCAAGCCGCACCCCACTCGCCTTCCGCCATGGGCTCGAGGCGACCGGACCGGTCGACCGCCCACAGGACGGTCGCCTATTCGGCCCGGGAGAGGTGTTCCGCCTCCGCACCCGCCACTCCACCTTAGGCCGCGCCATCGCGGCCCGCCGGGAATCCCGATGACGGCCACGGCAGAGCTCGAATCACGGCTGAACCGCAGGGCAGGGCGGCGGCTCTCCGGCGCCAGCACCGTCCTCTGGCTGATCCTGCCGCTCCTGGCGCTCGAAGGCCTCTTTCTCGGCTACCCGATCCTGCGCGGCATCCTGACCAGCGTCGAGGCCCCGGCGGCGGCTTCACCCTCGCGAACTTCCGGATGCTGCTGAAAGACCCGGCCTTCGCCGGCATCATCGGCCGCACCCTGGTCTTCACCCTCCTCGTCGACGTCATCATCCTGGTCAGCGGCCTCGCCGTCGCGCTGCTGATGAACCGCCAGTTCCCCGGCCGTGGCGCCGTCAGGAGCCTCCTCACCGTCCCCTGGGCGATCCCCGAGGTGCCGGTCGCGATCACCTTCATCTTCATGATCGACCCGACCTTCGGCGTCTTCAACCTGCTCGCCCGGGCGCTGCCCGGCGTCACCGAGAACCCGCAATGGACCCTCGACCCCACCCTCGCGATGGGCGTGGTCGTCCTCGTCACCGTCTGGAAGGGCTTCCCCTTCTACTCGCTCGTCCTCCTCTCCGCCCTGCAGGCGGTCCCCGAGGACCTCTACGAAGCCGCCAGCCTCGACGGCGCCGGACCCATCACGCAGTTCTTCCACGTCACCCTTCCCTCGATCCTGCCGAGCGTGGCGCTCCTCGCGGTCCTCGCCTTCATCTACTCGATGCAGCAGTTCACCCTGATCTGGCTC
>CAVTSR010000018.1:0-385516 GCA_963737485.1 uncultured Alphaproteobacteria bacterium
GGCAAGGAAAAGGCCGAGAAACTCGAGAAGCCGGAGATCAAGGAGATCAAGGCCGAGAAGCCGGAGCTCGACGGGGTGTTCGAACCCGCCTTCCCGCGGGGCCCGGACCCGCGCCTCGATCAGGTGATCCAGGCGCTCTCCGGCCTCACCGCGAAGGTGGCCCAGCTCAGCGACCAGGTCGCGGAGATGAAGAAGGCCGGCAAGGGCTGACCGCCCCTGTCGGGCCTTCAGGCCGGCGGCGGGTTCAGGCGTCCACCGTCTCCTTGTGATGGTTGCCCTCGTTCAGCCGCTCGGGCAAGGCGTTTACCCAGGCGCTGATCGACCCGGCGCCGAGGCAGACGAGGAGATCGCCCGGCCGGCACTCCGCCCGCGCGAAGTCGGCCAGCGCCTCCTCGCCGGCCATCGGCAGCGCCCGGCGGTGGCCGTGGGCGATCAGCCCGCCCACCAGAGTGTCGCGGCTGATGCCCTCGATGGGCGGCTCGCCGGCGGAGTAGACGTCGGTGATCGCCACGGTATCGGCGTCGTTGAAGCAGGCGCAGAACTGGGTGAAGAGATCGCGCAGCCGGGTGTAGCGGTGCGGCTGGTGCACGGCGATCACCCGGCCCTTGGTCGCCTGCCGTGCCGCCCGCAGCACCGCCGCGATCTCCACCGGATGATGCCCGTAGTCGTCGATGATGGTGACGCCGTTCCAGACCCCTACCTTGGTGAAGCGCCGGTTCACCCCGCCGAAGGCCGCCAGCGCCGCCTTGATCGCGGTCGGTGGCACGCCCAGGTGCCGCGCCACGGCAATCGCCGCCAGCGCGTTCGAGACGTTGTGGTCGCCCGTCATCGGCAGCGTCACGCCTTCGATCGTCCGCTTCTCGGCGTTCAGCGCCACGTCGAAGACCGCCCCGCCATCCTCGTAGCGCAGGTTCTTTCCCTGCACATCCGCCTGCGGCGAGAGGCCGTAGGTGGCGACCCGGCGGTCGGTGATCCGCCCGACCATCGCCTGCACCTCGGGATGGTCGATGCAGCAGACGGCAAGGCCGTAGAATGGAACGTTGGAGACGAAGGTGTCGAAGGCCGCCTTGATTCCCTCGAAGTCGCCGTAGTGGTCGAGATGCTCCGGATCGATGTTGGTGACGATGGCGATCGTCGCCGGGAGCTTCACGAAGGTGCCGTCGCTCTCGTCGGCCTCGACCACCATCCACTGCCCCTGCCCGATGCGCGCGTTCGAGCCGTAGGCGTGGATGATCCCGCCGTTCACCACCGTCGGATCCATGCCGCCGGCATCGAGGAGCGCCGCCACCATCGAGGTCGTCGTCGTCTTGCCGTGCGTTCCCGCCACCGCGACGTTCGACTTCAGCCGCATCAGCTCGGCCAGCATCTCCGCGCGCCGCACCACCGGCAGGTTCTTCGCCCTGGCGGCGTCGAGCTCGGTATTGCCCGCCTTGATCGCCGAGGAGATCACCACCACCTGGGCGCCGGCGAGGTTCTCGGCCTTCTGGCCGATGAAGACCTTGGCCCCCTTGCCCGCCAGCCGCTCGGTGATCGGGCTCGCCTTGGCGTCGGAGCCCTGCACGGTGAAGCCGTGGTTCAAGAGCACCTCGGCGATCCCCGACATGCCGATGCCGCCGATGCCGATGAAATGTATCGCGCCGATGTCATGCGGCAGTCGTGTCTGTCCGTTCATACCTCAACTCCTTTTTTTGGGCGAGGTCCTCGACCAGCGCCGCCAGATGTTCCACCGCGTCGGGGCGCCCCTGGCCCCGGCTTGCCCGAGCCATGGCGCTCGCACCTTCGGGATCGCCGAGAATCGCGGCGATGTGCCCCGCCAGCGCCTCCGCCGTCAACTCTTCCTCGCGAATCATGAA
The DNA here is from genome assembly GCA_963737485.1 of uncultured Alphaproteobacteria bacterium. Lineage (GTDB taxonomy): Bacteria > Pseudomonadota > Alphaproteobacteria > Rhodobacterales > Rhodobacteraceae > Amaricoccus. The sequence continues at coordinate 1,854 of CAVTSR010000018.1, forward strand.
CGCACCGCCAGCGGAAACCAGCCCAGCGGCATTGGCCGCCTGGTGGTCGTCCATGGCGTGCGGATATGGAATGAGGATCGCCGGCCGCCCGATCACGCTGATGTCGGCGATCGAGCTCGCCCCGGCCCTGCTGATCACCAGCGTCGCCGCCGCCAGCCGCTCGGGCACGTCCTCGAAGAAGGCGCGCAGTTCCGCAGCAAGGTCCATCCGCTCGTAGATGGCCCGGACCTGGTTCATATCCTCGGGCCGGACCTGCTGGCTCAGCCGCAGCCGCGCCCGCAGGTCCGGCGCCAGCAGCGCCAGCGCCTCGGGCACCACCCGCGCGAACAGCCCCGCCCCCTGGCTGCCGCCGATGACCACGAGGCCCATGGGCTGCTCACCCGGCTCGAGGTAGGTGGCGCCCTCCTGCGCGAGCACGGCCGCGCGCACCGGGTTGCCCACGTGGACCGCGGCCGTCCCCGCCGGCACCGCCGTCGGCCAGACGCCGCAGGCGACCAGGTCCACCTTCGGCGCGAAGTAGCGGTTGACCCGCCCCAGGACGCCGTTCTGCTCGTGGATCAGCGTCGGCACCCGCAGTGCCCGCGCCGCCAGCATCGCCGGCAGCGCCGGGTAGCCGCCGAAGCCGGCCACGCAGGCCGGCCGGTCGCGGCGGAAGTCGCGCCAGCTCGCCGCCGCCCCCGCGGCGATGGCGAGCGGGGCGGTGATCCGCGTCAGTAGGCTCCCCTGTGCGAAGGTCGCGGCGGCGGTGGCGCGCCGATCGACCTCGGGCGGGAAGCCGCCGGCATAGCGCGCGCCGCGGGCGTCGGTGGCGAGGCGCACCCGCCAGCCGTGCGCCAGCATCTCCTCGGCCAGCGCCTGCGCCGGAAACATGTGCCCGCCGGTCCCTCCGGCCGCGATGACGAGAAGCGGTGCGGTCAGCGCGCGCCCCCCAGGATGTCGTCGATCTCGTGCTGCGGCCGCTTGCGGGTCATGGCGAGAAGCACGCCGAGGCCAAGTCCCGCGGCGATGAGCGACGAGCCGCCGTAGGAGATGAGCGGCAGCGTCATCCCCTTCGCAGGCAGCAGCCGGACCGCCACGCCGATGTTGATCATCGCTTGCATGCCGAGGAGCACGGCGAGCCCGGTCCCCGCCAGGCGGATGAACGGGTCGCGCTCACGCACGAGCCGGAGCAGCGAGCGCACCACGATGGTGAGATAGAGCGCCATCACCAGCACGCAGAGGATGAGCCCGAACTCCTCCGCCGCCACCGCGATGATGAAGTCAGTGTGCGCGTCGGGCAGCGTCCACTTCACGCTGCCATTGCCGATGCCGACGCCGAGGATGCCGCCCTCCTGGATGGCGTTGGTGGCATAGCCGATCTGGGTCAGCGGATCGACCTCCGCCGAGAGAAAGCCGTCGATCCGCCGCGCCACGTGCTCGGAGTTCTCGTAGGCGAACCAGCCGGCGCCGAGAACGCCCGCCCCGACCGTGCCGAGCAGGAAGACCGGCGCACCGGCGGCGAAGTACATCAGCCCCCAGGTGGCGATGATCAGCCCGGCCTGGCCGAAGTCCGGCTGCAGCGCCAGCACCGCGGTCAGCGCCACCGCGACGATGAAGGACATCGACTTCCCCGGCGGCCCCTTGATGTCGTAGCTCGCTGCCATCAGCCAGGCCGCGAAGATCGCGAAGCTGGGCTTGAGGAACTCCGCCGGCTGCACCGAGATCACCCGCAGCGAATACCAGCGGATGGCGCCCTTGCCGAAGTCGGTGCCGAAGAACGGCAGCAGCGCCAGCGCCACCACCGAGACGGCGAACAGGAGAACGCCCGCGCGCCGCAGCCTGAGCGGCGACATCATCGAGACCACCAGCATGATCCCGAACGCCAGCGCCCCGAAGGCGCCCTGCCGCCACACATAGTGGAACGGATCGAGGCCGTTCCTGACCGCCAGCGGCGGCGAGGCTGCGAGCCCCAGCAGCGTACCGATCAGGAACAGACCGATGATCGCCGCAAGCGACCAGCGGTCGACTGTCCGCCACCATTCGGGGAGGATCGGCTCGCCGGGCTTCGCCGGTGCGGCACCAAAGACCATGTCGGTCATCGGGAACTGCCCTTTCCCATCTGACTGCCTCGTATCCGCCCGGGTTGCTCCCGGTGCGGTTGTATTGCCGGCACTCTAGCCAATCGGCGGCGATATTGCCAGCGGCGCGTGCGAGCTCTCAGGCAGCCCGCCGTGCCAGCCACACCGAATGGCCGGCGCAGGCGGTGTCCTCGGCGACGAAGGCGCGAAACACCAAGCCGTTCGCCTCGAGATGCGCGGCATAGTCGGCGGGAGATAGGCTCGCGTGGTAGACAGGCGCGCCGTCAACCGCGCCGACGGCCTCGCCGTCCTGCGGCCCGGAGGTAAAGAGCAGCGCGCCGCCGGGGACGAGGTGGCGGGCGAAGACTGGGAACATCGCCCGCTGGTCGTCGCGGGTCAGGTGGAAAAAGCTGTCCCAGGCAACGATGCCGCCGAAGCGGCGGCCGAGATCGAGGCCGCGCATGTCGGCCTGGATCCACGCCGCCGTCGGGAAACGGGCCCGGGCGATCGCCAGCATGGCGCCGGCAAAGTCGACGCCGGTGACCCGATGGCCGCGCTCGATCAGGAAACGGGCGATCGGCTCGCCGGCGCCGCAGCCGAGATCGAGAAGCGGCGCGCCCGGCGCGGCAAGGTCGAGGAAGCGGTCGAGCCAGGCGCGCTCGATCAGCCGCCGGTTTCGCTCGGCGTCGAAGCCCTGCGCCTGCGCCTCGTAGGCGCTACGGATCGCCTCGGGGTCAGCCACCGATGGCGGCGGCAACCAGCGCTTCGAAGGCGCGGCCGCGTTCCTCGAAGCTTTCGAACTGGTCGAAGCTGGCGCAGGCCGGGGCGAGAAGGACGACGTCGCCCTCCTGCACGTCGGCGAGGGCAGCGGCGACGGCGGCGTCGAGGGTGCCGGAGACGACGTGCGGGGTGTCGCCGAGGGTGGCGGCGAAGTCGTCGGCCGCCTCGCCGATCAGGTAGGCCTTGGCCACGCGGGGAAACAGGGGCCGAAGCGCAGCGATGCCGCCTTCCTTCGGGCGGCCCCCGGCGATCCAGCGGATGCGCTCGAAGGAGAGCAGAGCCTTCTCGGCGGCATCGACGTTGGTGGCCTTCGAATCGTTGATGATGCGGATGCCCTTCCAGGTTGCCACCAGCTGGCTGCGGTGGGCGAGGCCGGGGTAGCTGGCGAGCGCCGCCTCGATCTGGCGCGGGCCGAGGCCGAGGGTCCGGGCGGCGGCATAGGCGGCGCAGGCGTTCTGGTGGTTGTGGGCGCCAGGCAGCGTCAGCATCGGGCGAAGGTCGATCGAGGCCGTCTGCTTGCCGTGGCGCCACTCGGAGAGAAAGCCCTTGCGGGCGAAAATGTACCAACCCTGGCCGGCAAGCTTGCGGGTGACGGAGACCTCGATCACCGGGTCGCCGGTGCCGGCCTCCTCGCGCATAGTGTTGGCGAGAAAGCGCCCCTCGTTCTCGTCCACCCCGACGATCGACCGCGACGGCCCGCCCTGGGTGAAGAGCCGGCGCTTGGCGGAGAAATAGCCACCGAGGCCGCCGTGGCGGTCGAGGTGGTCGGGCGAGAGGTTGAGGAAAACGGCTATGTCCGGCTGCAGCGCCCGGGCGAGCTCGATCTGGTAGGAGGAGAGCTCCATCACCACCACCATACCGTTCTGCGCCGGGTCGAGGTCGAGGACCCCACGCCCGATGTTGCCGCCCACCTGCACCGGGCGGCCGGCGGCCTGCAGCACGTGGGCGGTCAGCGCGGTGGTGGTCGACTTGCCGTTCGAGCCGGTGATGGCGACGACCTGCGGGGCACGGTCGAACCCGTCCCAGGCCGGCGTGGCGAAGGAGCGGAAGAAGAGGCCGATGTCGTTGTCGACGGCGACACCGGCGTCCCAGGCGGCCGCGATGGCCGGGTGCGGCGCCGGGTAGAGATGCGGGATGCCGGGGGAGACGATGAGCGCCTTCACGCCTTCCCAGGATCTCGCCCTGGTCAGGTCGGCCAGCGGGATGTCCTCGACGTCGGCGGCGGCGCGGGCGGCGGGACTGTCGTCCCAGGCGACGACCTCGGCGCCCCCGGCGCGGAGCGAGGCGATCGCGGGGCGGCCGGAGCGGCCTAGGCCGAGCACGGCGACCCGGTGGCCGGCATAGCCGCGAACGGGGATCATCGCCTATCCTAACTCATTTACTACCCATATGGATTCCATACGGATTCCATACGCTTTCCAGCCCCGAATTTCACCGCAATTTCAACGTCGCCATGCCGATCGTAGCCAGGATCAGCGAAACGATCCAGAAGCGGATCACGATCTGCGGTTCGGCCCAGCCCAGCTTCTCGAAATGGTGGTGGATCGGCGCCATCAGAAACACCCGCTTCTTGGTTCGCTTGTAGTAGAGCACCTGGATGATCACGCTCAGCGCCTCGACCACGAAGAGGCCGCCGATGATCGCCAAAACGATCTCGTGCTTGGTCGCCACCGCGATGGCGCCCAGCGCCCCGCCCAGCGCCAGGCTGCCGGTATCGCCCATGAACACCGCCGCCGGCGGCGCGTTGTACCAGAGAAACCCCAGTCCGCCGCCGATCAGCGCCGCAACGAAGACGAGAAGCTCACCCGTTTCAGGCACATAGTGGACGCCGAGATAGTTGGTAAAGTCGACGCGGCCGACGGCGTAGGCGATCACCCCGAGCGAGCCCGCCGCGATCATCACCGGCATGATCGCCAGCCCGTCGAGCCCGTCGGTCAGGTTCACCGCGTTGGCCGCGCCTACGATCACCAGCATGGCGAAAGGCACGAAGGCCCAGCCGAGGTTGAGCAGCAGCTCCTTGAACACCGGAAAGGCCAGCTGCCCGGTCAGCTCGGCCGGATGCAGGTACATCGCCCACCCGGCAGCGACCGCCGCAATGGCGAACCCGGCCGCCAGCCGCACCCGGCCCGAGACGCCGGCATGGGTCTGCTTGCTGACCTTGGCATAATCGTCGGCAAAGCCGATCAACCCGAAGCCCATCGTCACGCACATCACCATCCACACATATCCGTTCGACCATCGCGCCCAGAGCAGCGTGGAGACGAGCAGCGCCGAGAGGATGAGGAGCCCGCCCATGGTGGGGGTCCCCTTCTTGGTCAGGATGTGCCCCTCCGGCCCGTCGCTGCGGATCGGCTGGCCGCGCCCCTGGCGCACCCGCAGGATCTCGATCAGCGGTCGCCCGAAGAGAAAGCCGAAGACAAGCGCGGTGAAGAAGGCGCCGCCGGCACGAAAGGTGATGTAGCGGAAGACGTTGAGGGCGCTCAGGTTCTGTGACCATTCGGCCAGGTAGTAGAGCATGCGCGGCCTATCCCTCCGGAGCTTCCGCCGGCGCGTCGGCCGGTCGGGCTTCGCCCATCGTCTTGATCGCCTCGACCACCTGGCCCACGCGCGAGCCGAGCGAGCCCTTGACCATGGCGATGTCACCGGCGTCGATCAGCCGGCGGGCGCGGGCTGCCATGTCGGCTGCGTTCTCGAACCACTCGCCACGCTGCGCCACCGGAAGCGCCTCGTAGAGCGCGCGCATCCGCGGGCCGGCGCAATGCACGACCGTCACCGCCTTCAGCGCCGCCACCCCGGCAAGGCCTGCGTGCAGCTCGCGCTCATGCGGACCGAGCTCGAGCATGTCGCCGAGGAATGCGATGCGCCGGCCGCGCGCGACCCGGCCCACACCGTTCCGCGGGATCTCGCCGGCGAAGACTTCGAGCGCGGCGGTCATAGCGGCGGGGTTGGCGTTGTAGCTCTCGTCGATCAGCGTGATCGCGCCGTCGAGGCCGCCGGGGCCGAGCAGCACGGTCCAGCGCGCGCCCCTGCCCTCCGGGACCTGCCACTGGCCGAGGCCCATGGCGGCGCGGGCGATGTCGCCACCCAGCGCCTCCACCGCGGCGAGAACACCGAGGGCGTTCATCGCGAGGTGCTTTCCGGGTGCGCCGAGGCGGTAAAGGAAGGCCTTTCCGTGCGCCCGCGCCGCGGCGCAGGTGCTGGACTCGCCCACCTTCACCTCGACCAAGCGGAACTCCGGCCGCCCGGTGCGGCCGAAGCGCACGGCGCGCGCACCGGCGCGGCGGGCGGCCGCGAGAAGGATGCGATAGGTCGCGATGTCGCGATTGAGTATCGCGGTGCCATCAGGTTCGAGGCCCTCGAAGATCGCGGCCTTCTCGCGGGCGATCCCGCGGATGTCGCGGAAGGCGGCGAGGTGCACCGCCTCTACGGTGGTGATCATCGCCACGTGCGGGCGGGCGAGCTTCGCCAGCGGCGCGATCTCGCCGGGGGCGTTCATGCCGATCTCGATGACGGCGAAGTCGCAGCCCGCAGGCATCCGCGCCAGAGTCAGCGGCACGCCCCAGTGGTTGTTGAAGCTTTTCTCCGCGGCATGGACGCTGCCGTGCGCGCCGAGCGCCGCGCGCAACATCTCCTTGCTGCCGGTCTTGCCGACCGAGCCCGTCACCGCCACGACCTTGCCGGCGAAGCGAGCGCGGGCGGCGCGGCCTAGCGCGCGCAGGCCGTCGAGGACATCTGCCACGACGAGGAGCGGCGCCCCCTCCGGTGCGTCCGGCGGGTGGCGAGACACCAGCGCCGCCGCCGCGCCTTTGGCGAGCGCCTCCGCCACGAAGTCGTGGCCGTCTCGAGCGGCGGTCAGCGCCACGAAGAGGTCGCCGGGCGCCAGCGAGCGGGTGTCGATGGAAACGCCGCTGGCCGTCCAGTCCTGCGGGCTCGTGCCGCCGGTGGCGGCGACGGCGGCGTCACGCGTCCAGAGCGTCATGCCCCGAGCCCGTCCAGGGCGGCCACGGCCACGCTCGCCTGCTCGAGGTCGTCGAAGGGAAGGATATCCTGGCCGACGATCTGCCCGGTCTCGTGGCCCTTGCCGGCGATCAGCAGCGCGTCGCCCGGCTGCAGCGCGTCGACGGCGGTGAGGATCGCCTCGGCGCGGTCGCCGATCTCGTTGGCCTCGGGCGCCCCCTCGCGGACGGCGGCGCGGATGGCGGCCGGATCCTCGGTTCGCGGATTGTCGTCGGTCACATAGACCACGTCGGCCGCCTCCGCCGCCGCCTTGCCCATTAGCGGGCGCTTGCCGCGGTCGCGGTCGCCGCCGGCGCCGAAGACGACGATGAGCCGGCCCATGACGTGCGGACGCAGCGCGGTGAGCGCGGTTGTGAGCGCATCCGGCGTGTGGGCGTAGTCGACGAAGACCGAGGCGCCGTTGGCGCGCGTGGCCGCGCGCTCCATGCGACCACGCACGGTGCGCAGACCCGGCAGCGCGCCGATGACGGCGGCGGCGGGGCTGCCCGAGCCGATAGCGAGGCCGGCGGCGATGAGCGCGTTGTGCGCCTGGAAGCCGCCGATGAGATCGAGGCGGACCTTGTGGGTCTTGCCGTCCCAGGCGAAGAGCAGTTCCTGTCCGGTTGCGTCGAACCGCTGGCCGATGACGCGGAGCGAGCAGCCCTCGGCGTGGCCGACAGTCAGCACGCGCTGGCCGCGCTCCTTGGCGATGGTTCGCACCCGCGGCCCGTGCGGGTCGTCGAGGTTGACAACGGCGACGCCATGGCGCGCCATCACCCGCTCGAAAAGGCCGAGCTTGGCCTGAAAGTAGGTCTCGAAGTCGGCGTGATAGTCGAGATGATCGCGGGTGATGTTGGTGAAGCCCGCCGCCATAAGGTGCACGCCGTCCAGGCGCGCCTGGTCGAGGCCGTGGCTCGACGCTTCCATCGCCGCGTGCGTGACGCCCTTGTCGGCCAACTCGGCGAGCAGGCGGTGGAGGTGGATCGGCTCGGGCGTAGTGTGCGAGAGAGGCGCCGACACCGCGCCTTCGACACCGACGGTGCCGAAGTTGACCGCGGTCTCGCCCAGCGCCTCCCAGATCTGGCGGGTGAAGCTGGCGCAGGAGGTCTTGCCGTTGGTGCCGGTGACGGCGACCATCACCTCGGGCTGGCTGCCGAAGAAGCGGCGCGCAGCCGTTGCCAGCGCGCGGCGCGGATTGTCACTCAGGACCACCGGGACGGCGAGCGGCGCCGCGGCCTCGGCGATGGCCAGGCCGGCGGGATCGGTCAGCACGGCAACCGCGCCCATGCGCAGCGCGTAGGGGATGAACTCCGCGCCGTGGACGCGGCTGCCGGGGAGCGCGGCGAACAGGTGTCCCTCGCGGGTCTCGCGGCTGTCGACCGAGAGGCCGGTAATCTCCGGCAGCGCTCCCGACCAGTCGCCGGCGCGCCGGGTTCCGGTCAGCAGCCCCAGCGCTTCGAAACCCGTCAGCTTGTCCGTGCGGTCCGTTCCGGTCATGGCCAGCCTTGTGCGCCCAAGTTGTGCTCCGGGGAGCGCCCCTCGTGGGCCACCCGGCTATTCGTTTCCGGCGAGCGTGTAAAGCAGCGGCGCGCCATCGTCGGGCGAGCCCTCCGGACGCATTCCCATCACCGGCATCAGCCGGCGGATGGCGTGGGCCAGGACTGGTGCGGCGGTCAGGCCGGCGGTGCGAAAGGAGGTCTTGTTGATGATGGCGGTCGGCTCGTCGAGGGCGACCACCAGCACGTACTTCGGGGCGCTCGCGGGGAAGAAGGACGCGAAGGTGGCGATGGTCTTGTCGCGGGAGTAGCCGCCCCAGGCATTGGGCTTGTCGGCAGTGCCGGTCTTGCCGCCTACCTCGTAGCCCTTGACGTCGGCCGCCTTGGCGGTGCCACGCACCACCACCTGGCGCATCATGTCGCGCAGCTCGCGCGAGGTCCGCGAAGAAATCACCCGGTCGGCCTCGGTCGGCCGCGCGGTGCCGGCGATGATGCTCGGGTGCACCCGGAGGCCACCGTTGACCAGCGAGGCATAACCGGCCGCGAGATGCAGCGGCGTCACCGCCATGCCGTGCCCGTAGGAGATTGTGATGGTCGACAGCTCGGACCAGCGCTGGGGCAAGAGCGGCGCGGTGCGGCTCGCCTCGATCAGCTCCACCGGCGACGCATCGAGCAGGCCGACCTTCTTGAAGAACTCCTGCTGGCGCGTGGCGCCCAGGATCATCCCGATGTGCGCCGCTCCGATGTTGGAGGACTTGACCAGCACGTCCTCGACGGTCAGGCGCGCGCCGTAGTTGTGAAAGTCGCGGATGGTGAAGCGCCCGTAGCGCATGGGCGACTTGCTGTCGACCAGCGTCTGCGGCGAGACCAGCCCCGCCTCCAGCGCCATGGCGACGGTGAAGACCTTGAACACCGAGCCGAGCTCATAGCGGCCCTGGGCGGCGCGGTTGAACAGCGGGCTGTCGGCCGGGTCGCCCTTGGTCGGCAGCGGCGGACGCAGGTTGGGGTCGAAGTCGGGCAGGCTCGCCAGCGCGACAATCTGGCCGGTGTCGGCCTCCATGAGGATGCCGACCGCACCCTTGGCGTGCATCTCGTCCATGCCCTGCGCCAACACGTCCTCGAGTGCCGTCTGCGCCCTGAGGTCGATGGACAGCCTGAGCGGTTCGTCCACCTGCCCAGGGTCGCGAAGCCGGTCGTCGAAGACGCGCTCCACCCCGGCGGTGCCGATCACCTCGGCCGCGCGCACTCCCTCGCGGCCGAAGCTGGCGCCGCCGAGCACATGCGCAGCCAGCTTGCCGTTGGGATAGAGGCGCGTCTCGCGCGGGCCGAAGAGGAGGCCGGGCTCGCCAAGGTCGTGCACCCGCTGGCGCTGCTCGGGCGAGATGCTCTTCTCGATCCACATGAACTTCCGCCCGTCGGTCAGGCGGGCGTAGGTCTCGTCCGCGGCGAGGTCGGGAAAGATCTCCGCAAGACCGTCGGCGGCGGCGCGCGGATCGACCATCTGCCCCGGCTGGGCGTAAAGCGAAGCTGTGACGATGTTGGTCGCGAGGATCGCGCCGTTCCGATCGACGATGTCGGCCCGCTGGGTGTGGATCGGATCGCTGGGGATGCCGCCGCGCGGCTCCACCGGCACCGCCGCGGAGAGGAGCGCCATGCGCCCCGCCACGGTGGAGAAGCCCAGGATGAAGACCACGCCAAGCAGCAAGAGCCGCGCCTCGGCCTTGGCGCGCTCGGCGCGGTGGCGGGCGGCCAGGCGCGCGGCCCGCTCCTCCGCTTCCACCAGGTTAGGGTCCTCGCCTTCGGCGCGGGCTCGAAGGACGCGGGCGAGCGGGCGCAGCGGGCGTCGGATCACTGGGCGGCTCCGGTGGGAATGGCTTTGGCGGGGTCGCCGGCGGCGACGAGATCCTCGGGTTCGAGCGGGAAGGCGACCATGGAGGCCTCGCCGAACTGGTCGGGGGTCAGCTCCTCTAGGGCAAGGGCCGCGGCGTTGGCGACGACCAGCGCCTTCAGCCGGTCGGGCCGGTTAAGATAGGCCCATTCCGCCTCGAGGACCGCGATCGCCTCGTGCTCATGGGCGATTTCCTGGCGCAGGTCGTCGAGCCGTCCCATCGCTTCCTGGGTGGCATAGTTCACCCGGTAGGCCCAGGTGGCCGAGACCACCACCAGCACGGCGGCCGAGAGGTGCAGCACGATCCTCACGTCAGCCCCTCCAGCGCCAGCCTCGGCAGGCCGAGCGCCTGCGGATCGGCGCTGCCGGCGGGCGCGTCCAGACGGCGCGCGACACGCAGCTTGGCCGAGCGGGCGCGCGGGTTGACCGCGATCTCGACCTCGTCGGGCGTTACAGCCTTGCGGGTGGCCAGCCGGAAGCCGGGCGCCTCCGCGCGCGTTTCCGGCGCATGCCGGCTTCCGTGCGGCGCGGCTCCCGAGCGGAGCTGCAGGAAGCGCTTGACGATCCGGTCCTCAAGCGAATGGAAGGTCACCACCGCCAGCCAGCCGCCGGGCGCCAGCGCCGCCTCGGCGGCGGCGAGGCCACGGGCGAGTTCGCCCAGTTCGTCGTTCACCGCGATCCGCAGCGCCTGGAAGCTGCGGGTGGCGGCGTGCGGCTGGCCGGGCTTGGGCCGCGGCAGCAGTCGCTCGATCAGTCCGGCAAGCTGCAGGGTCGTCTCGAACGGCGCCGCTCGGCGGTCGGCGACGATGGCGCGGGCGATCCGCCGCGAGGCGCGCTCTTCGCCGAGTTGAAAGAGGATGTCGGCCAGCTGCGCCTCCGGCAGCCGGTTCACGAGGTCGGCCGCCGAGGGGCCCGTCTGGCTCATGCGCATGTCGAGCGGTCCGTCCCGCAGGAACGAGAAGCCGCGCTCAGCTTGGTCGAGCTGCATCGAGGAGACGCCGATGTCGAGCACCACCCCGTCCAGCGTCGGCGCGCCCGCTTCCGCGGCGATCCGGTCGAGCGCGCCGAAGCGCCCCGCCATCAGCGTCAGGCGCGGGCCAAGGTCGCCGGCCCAGGCCGCGGCCCGTTCCAGCGCCTCGGGGTCGCGGTCCACGCCGATCACCCGCGCTGCACCGGCGTCGAGAAGCGCCCGCGCGTAGCCGCCGGCGCCGAAGGTGCCATCGAGCCAAGTGCCGCTAACCGGAACCACCTCCCGCAGGATTGGGGTGAGCAGCACAGGCACATGAGGGGCGATCGGCGCCATCATCATTGCCGGGGCTCGTGGTCCATTGAATCGATGAGCGCAAAGGGATCGGCGTCTGGATCGAGGCCGGCGCGCCAGTCGTCGATGCCGGCCATGTCCTCGCCGTAGGCCTTGGGCGCCCATACCTGGAAGTGCTCGCCCATGCCGGCGAAGAGCGCCTCCTCGTCCAGCCCGAACATCTCGCGCAGCCGCTGCGTCAGCACGATGCGCCCGTTCTCGTCCACCTGCACGTAGATCGACTGGGTGTTGAGCAGCCGTTCGAGCGCCCGGCGCTCCTTGCTGAAGGACGGCAGCCGCGAGACCTTCTCGTCGAGCTTCGCCGCGCCCTCGATGGTATAGCCTTCCAAGCAGTGCCCGCTCGGCATCCCATAGATCAGAACGAGATTGGGATTCAGCCCGTCCGTCCAGTCCGGGTCGCCCTCCTCGAGCACACGGCGAAACGGGGCCGGGACCGACACGCGGCCCTTCTGGTCCACCTTGTGGACCGACTCGCCCCTGAACCGCCGTATCACCGGCCTCGTTCTCCTGTCCCTGCCCGGGTGTCACCCCGAGATGCAAATGGCGGGCCGTGCTGCCTGAGCGCACGACCCGCCATGTGGTCCCTTCTGGGTCCTCGCGCCCGGCTGCGCCACTCGCTGCTCGTTCTTCGGGTCGGCGCCGGGTCTTACTTCGTCTTGGATGACTGCGGGCCTGTATGAAACCTGCCGGGTTCCTGTCGGGTCTTGTTGCCCTTGATCGAATACCGCTGCCTTCCGTGGTCATTGGGTATCATGGGACCACATGGGTTTCAATGGATTTTTGTGGGAATTATTGGCCCGATGAACCACGAGGATTTTCGATCACGCCGATGTTCCCGAAAAGTTCGAGTCGGGGCCCAGTTCTTGTTAGGTGCAGTGCGAAAGAACACAAGATGATGCGCTCTACCTATGGTTAAGCGTCGGTGCAAGATTGTCGTTAAAGTTGTTCTCAACCGCCAGAAAGGCCCCGGCGGCGGCAAATCGCACCTCCCGATAGGGTGTGCTCCGGGATAGGAATGCGCGGATGGCCTGTAAGCCGGATTCTGTGACGGCTTTCGCCGCCGATGACCATTCCTCTAAGCCCGCCGTCGCCGACGGGCTCGGGCAGCCAACCCGGATCGCTCGGGCGGGAGAACCCTGGAACTTGCGTCCCGCGCGACCCCTATTTGGCCTTGCTCCTGGCGGGGCTTGCCATGCCGCCGACGTTACCGCCGGCGCGGTGGGCTCTTACCCCACCGTTTCACCCTTGCCGCCGGCAGCGGGTTTCCCCATCGCCGGAGGCGGTCTCATCTCTGTGGCGCTTTCCCTCGGGTTACCCCGGGCGGGCGTTACCCGCCGCCATATCTCCCTGGAGTCCGGACTTTCCTCGACCTTGCAGCCGCGGCCATCCGGCCATCCGCGCACGTGCTACCTAGGCCCGGCCGGACCTCGCGTCAACGCCAGCCGCTCCAGCACCGCCACGTCCGCCGCCTCGAGCGACCCCCCGGCCTGCGGGCGAAAGCGCAGGCGGACGGCGGCGAGAACCGACTCCCAGTCGCCCTTGGACGCGCCGTAGCCGGCCGTAGCCGCCGCCGAACGGAAGGCGCCCCAATCCGCTCCGCCGGCCGCCACCGGCGCCTCCACCCAGACCGCGCGCCCACCGCGAGCCAGCCGCCGCCAGTCGAACTTAGGCCCCGGGTCGGCCTTGCGGCCCGGCGCCATGTCGGAATGGCCGATGACCCCTCCCGCGGGGATGCCCCAGCGCCCGAGGACGCCGTCGAGCAGCGTCTCCAGTGCCGCCATAAGCGGCTCGGGAAAGGGCGGGAAATCGTCGAGCGGACCGGCGTTGGCCAGCTCGATCCCTATCGAGCGCGAGTTGATGTCCTCGACCCCGCCCCAGGATCCGTGACCGGCATGCCAGGCGCGCTCCGCCTCGGGCACCAGACGCCACACCCGCCCGTCCTCGGCAACAAGATAGTGCGACGAGACCTCCGAGGCCCGGTCGCAGAGTCGAGCCAGCGCCGCCTCCACGCTCAGCATTGCGGTGTGATGCAGCACCACCAGCGAGGGAGAGAGGCCATCGCGGCGAGCGCCAAAGTTGGGGCTGGACCGGTCGTGGATTTCCATGCGCTTCTCGGGGGCGTCAGACACGAGGCCACAGGTGGCAAGACCTTCGCCGCTGCAGAACCGCGTTGCCCCGGACGGAACCCTTCATGCGGTGCCCGAGCGGGGGCTCCTCATGGGTAATCGCGGCGGCCGGCTGCACCAGCCCGATGCGACGCTGACGCGCGCCCGCTGGCGGACCCGCTCCTGGATCGCCTGCCTCACCGAGTTCCGCGGCCGCCATCGCGAGGTGATGGGCGCAGGCTACACTGAGCTCTTCTTCCTCGACGAGGCAACGGCGCTCGCCGCCGGCCACCGCCCCTGCTTCGAATGCCGACGCGCCGACGCCATCGCCTTTGCCTCGGCCTGGGGCTCGCCCCCGCCGCGCGCCGCCGAAATGGACCGGGTGCTGCATTCCGAGCGCCTCGCTCCGCCCGAGCGCCTTCCCTGGCGGGATCTGCCGCCGGGCGCAATCCTCGACGCCGCCGGAGGTTTTCGCCTGAGGACCGAGGCGGGCACCCTGGCCTGGAGCTTTGCCGGCTACCGCCCGGCCCCGGATCTCGCTCCGGACGCTGTCGTTGCGGCGCTCACCCCGGCGCATGTCCGCGCGACGCTCGCCGCGGGCTACCGCCCGGCGCTGCACCCCACCGCCTTCGCTCAGTTCAGCGCGCGGTAGGGCGCCGGGTCCCACTTGCAGGCAAAGCCGTCGCCGTCGGGGTCGATCCCGTAGCGGTCCTGCTGCGGCCCGCCGCCGGCGAGGAAGGCGCGCTGAGCCGCGTCGGCGTCGCGGAAGCGGCCGCAGTTGCCGACGCCCGCCACCCGCGCCCCAGCCGAGCGCGGATAGATCGAGTCGCCCACCGAGTTGCTGCTCTGCTTGGCGAAGAGAGCGATGTTGACCCCATCGACGCGGCTGGGTAGGGGACCGGGCTGCACCACCACCAGCTGGTCGCGCGCCGAGGCCAGCTCGCGCTCGGCGATGGCGGCGTCGATCTTCTGCTGCTCCAGCGTCCACTGCATCAGGTTGATGCGGTCGTCGTCCAGCGCCCGGCCGGTGCCGTCGGCGGATCCGGCAAGCGTCGCCTGGCTGCCGGGCACCGGCTGCCCATTCTCATCGAGCGACGCCGCGATGGTGGTGGTGAAGTCGTCCCCACCGCCGTAGGTCGAGGCGTTTCCGTAGGTCGGCACTTCGGTTATCACGCTGCTCTCATAGGGAACGGTGACCGCTCCGCTGGTGCAGGCGGCGAGAGCGCCGCAGGCCAAGATCGCTAGAATTCGCTTCGACATTTTTGCCTTTCGCCCCAACCGGCCCGCTCAGGAAGCGTCTTACCACCATTTTTCCGGCTTTGCAGCAAATCCGCTGGCAGTCTCCAGCGCATAGGCCACATCCAGCATCCCCGCCTCGTCCCAGGGGCGGCCGATGACCTGCAGCCCGAGAGGCAGACCGGCGGAATCGAGCCCCGCCGGCACCGAAGCGCCCGGCAGGCCTGCCAGGTTCACCGTCACGGTGAAGACGTCGTTGAGATACATCTGCACCGGATCCGCGTCGGCCATCTCGCCGATGCCGAATGCGGCGGACGGGGTCGCCGGCGTCAGGATCGCGTCGATTCCATCGGCGAAGACCGTCTCGAAGTCACGCTTGATCAGAGTGCGCACCTTCTGCGCCCGCAGGTAATAGGCGTCATAATAGCCGGCGGACAGGACATAGGTGCCGATCATCACCCGCCGCCTCACCTCCGCCCCGAACCCCTCGGCGCGGGTGCGCTCGTACATGGCGGTAATGCCCTCGTTGGCCCCGATCTTCGCGCGGTGGCCATAGCGGACGCCATCATAGCGGGCGAGGTTCGAGGACGCTTCCGCCGGCGCGATCACGTAGTAGGCCGGCAGCGCGTACTTCGTGTGCGGCAGCGAGATGTCCACGATCTCGGCGCCGGCGGCGCGAAGCCACTCGGCGCCCTGGTGCCACAGCGCCTCGATCTCGCCGGGCATGCCCTCTACGCGGTATTCCTTGGGGATGCCGACGCGCTTGCCGCGCATGTCGCCCTTCAGCGCCGCCTCGAAGTCCGGCACCGGCTGCGGCGACGAGGTGGAATCCTTCGGGTCATGCCCCGACATGGCGCGCAGCATGATCGCCGCATCGCGCACCGACCGCGTCATCGGCCCCGCCTGGTCGAGCGAGGAGGCGAAGGCGATGATCCCCCAGCGCGAGCAGCGGCCGTAGGTGGGCTTCACCCCCACGATGCCGGTCAGCGCCGCCGGCTGGCGGATCGAGCCGCCGGTGTCGGTGCCCGTGGCGCCCAGGCAGAGGTCCGCCGCCACCGCCGCCGCCGACCCGCCGGAGGAGCCGCCGGGCGTCAGGGCCGCGGTGTCGCCCTGGCGCCGCCACGGGCTGATCGCCGGACCGTAGGCCGAGGTCTCGGTGGAACTCCCCATGGCGAACTCGTCCATATTGAGCTTGCCGATGCATACCGCGCCGGCCTCCCACAGCTGCCGCGTCACAGTGCTCTCGTAAGGCGGGCGGAATCCCTCGAGGATCCGCGACGCCGCCTGGGCCGGCGCGTCCTCGACGCAGAAAAGATCCTTGATCCCGAGCGGGATGCCGCAGAGATCCGGCGCATCGCCACCCTCCAGCCGTGCCGCAGCCAGACTGGCCTGGTAGCGTGCGCGCTCCGCCGTCAGCGCCGAGAAGAGATTGAGCGCCCCCGAGCCCTCCGCCGCCGCGAGACACGCCTCGGTCAACTCGACCGCCCCGATTTCTCCGCCGCGCAGCCCGCGCCGCGCCTCAGAGATGCCGAGTGCCCCCAACGCGCTCACTCGATCACCTTCGGCACGGTGAAGAAGCCCACCCGCGGATCGGGCGCATTCTCCAGCACCTTGTCGGGATAGCCGCCGTCGGTCACCACGTCTTCGCGCCAGTAGAGCTTCATCGGCGTCACCGAGGTCATCGGCTCGACTCCCGCGACGTCGACCTCGCCGAGCTGCTCCATGAAACCGAGTATGCCCGAGAGCTCCGCCGCCAGCGGTGCGAGCTCGGTCTCCGCCACCTCGATCCGGGCCAGATGCGCCACCCGGCGCGCGGTCTCCTTGTCGATCGACATGGCTGGCGGCAGTCTCCGAGGCTTGATCAGGCGCGGGCTTTACCCCGCAACGCGCGGGCGCGCAAGAACGAGCACCCGGATCATCCACCAGAGCATCACCGCATTCAGCAGGTGCCACAGGAAGTGCGTGCCGACCGGCACGGCCACACAAGCCGCCGCGTCGATGGTGCGGAAGACGAGCGACAGCGCCAGGATCCCGGCGCCGATGGCGAGACCCCGGGCCGCCTCCGGCGCCCGCCGCCGCAACGCCAGCGCGTAGAGCGCGATCAGGATCGGCACCGGCAGGTAGCCGGTCGACCCGTTCAGCGGCCCAGCCAGGGCACCGATCGCACCCGCCACGAGCGCGCTCGCCGGCACGAAGGCCGCCGCCGCCGCCACGCCGCCCCACCACGGCACACCGAACAGGCGTACGGTCGCCAGCGCCAGGTAGACGAGGATGAAGATCTGGATCGGGACCACGTCGGCCATCATCGCCCAGACCTGCGCGTGGGTGTGGAAGAGGTACGATCCGACCCCGATCGCGCCGAGGATCAGCGCCAGCGCCTGCCCGGCGCGGTCGCCCGCCCGCGACGCCAGCCGCCAGGCCAGCCACGCCGCCACCAGGAAGGCGCCGTTGCTGATCGCGTTGAGCGGCTCCGACCAGTAGCCGGCGTCCGTCCGCTCGCAATAGCTGTTGACCGCGCGGAACCAGTCCACAGATATCCCCCTACGCAGCCCGTTCAGCGGGCCACATATACGGACTCCGGGGAGGACCAAACATGAAAGCGACCTGGCTGGGCCACAGCGGCTTCCGCATCGAGATCGAGGACCAGGTGATCCTCCTCGATCCGTGGCTCGCAAACCCGCTCTTCGACGGCGTCCGCCGCGGCGAGGCGATCGCCGGCGCGACGCACATCCTGATCACCCACGGCCACGGCGACCACGCCTCGGAGGCCATCGCCATCGCCAAGGAACTCGACATCCCCGTGGCCGGCATCTTCGACCTCATGAGCTTCTGGGAGCAGAAGCATGGGTTGAAGACCGTGGGCTTCAACAAGGGCGGCACGGTGAAGCTCGGCCGCGTGGCCGTAACCATGGTCGCGGCCACCCATTCCTCCTCCTCGGCGGGCAGCGAGGGGCCGGTCTACGCCGGCGCCGAGTCGGGCTACATGATCGCCGGCGAGGGCCGCACCATCTACGTCTCCGGCGACACCGACGTGATGGCCGACATGGCGGTCTTCGAGGAGCTGCACCATCCCGAGATCGGCATCCTCTGCGCCGGCGGGTACTTCACCATGGACATGAAGCGCGCGGCCTACGCGGCGAAGAAGTTCTTCAACTTCGAGACGGTGATCCCCTGCCACTACCGGACCTTCCCGATCCTCGAGCAGTCGGCCGAGGTCCTGCAGGCGGGGCTGCCCGGTGTCCGGGTGATCGAGCCGCAGGTGCTCGAGCCGATCGAGCTCTGAAAGGAGGCGACCATGACCATGAGCTTCGACACCCCCGAGCCGCCAGCCACCCACTCTCCGCCGCTGCAGGCGCTCTGGTGGCTGAAGAAGGGCGGCCTCGCGGTCGGCCCGGAATGGGAGCGGGCGCACGAGATCTGCCAGTCGGCGGAGGGGAGCCCGGACTACGACCGCGTGCACGCGCTGGCGCACTGGATCGAGGGCGACCGGAGCAACTCCGACTACTGGTACCGGCGGGCCGGGACGCACCGGCGCGGCGACGACCTCGAGGCCGAGTGGACACACCAGGTCGCCGATCTCGGCGGCTGACCGCTCAGCGCCGCTCGGCGAAGAAGGCGCGCAGCAGCGCCGAGGATTCCTGCTCGGCGATGCCGCCGTAGATCTCGGGCTTGTGGTGCGCCTGCCGGTGGGCGAAGACGCGCGCGCCATGCTCGACCCCGCCGGACTTGGGATCGGCCGCGCCGTAGAGCAGCCGCGAC
This sequence comes from uncultured Alphaproteobacteria bacterium, assembly GCA_963737485.1. Taxonomy (GTDB): domain Bacteria; phylum Pseudomonadota; class Alphaproteobacteria; order Rhodobacterales; family Rhodobacteraceae; genus Amaricoccus. The sequence goes on from CAVTSR010000018.1 coordinate 20,492, forward strand.
AACCGGGCCGCCGCGATGGCGCCGGCGCACATGGCGCAGGGCTCGAGCGTGACGTAGAGGTCGAGCCCCGCCAGCCGCTCCGAGCCGAGCTCCGCACAGGCGGCGCGGATCGCCAGCATCTCGGCGTGGGCAGTGGGATCGTGCAGCTCGCGCGAGCGGTTGCCGGCGCTCGCCACCACCCGGCCGGACGCCGGATCGACGATGACACAGCCCACCGGCGTCTCCGCCCGCTGGAAGGCGGCGCGGGCCTCGACGAGGGCGGCCTGCATGTGCGGAGCGAAGCGGGCCATGCCGCCCGTTCTGAAGCTCCACACCGTTACGGGCAAGCCGTTTCGCGTTGCGCCGCGTCCGGGCTGCCGCTAGGAGCCGGGCATGGCCGAGCAGGACGCCCCCGAACGGATCGCCCGCCGCCTCGCCCGCGCCGGGGTGGCGTCGCGGCGGGTTGCGGAGACGATGATCGCGGCGGGGCGTGTGGCGGTGAACGGCAGGGTGATCGACAGCCCGGCGCTGAACGTCACGGCCGCCGATCGGGTCAGCGTGGACGGCAAGCCGGTGGCGGCGGCGGAGGCGGCGCGGCTGTGGCGCTACTACAAGCCCCTCGGCCTCGTCACCAGCGAGCGTGACGAGAAGGGGCGCGACACCGTCTTTGCACATCTGCCGGCGGAGCTGCCGCGGGTGATGAGCGTGGGCCGGCTCGACCTCAACTCCGAGGGGCTGCTGCTTCTCACCAACGATGGCGCGCTGAAGCGGCGGCTGGAGCTTCCCTCGACCGGCTGGCTGCGGAAATATCGTGTCCGCGCAAATGGTTCCCCCACAGACGAGGTGCTCGAGCCGCTGCGGCGGGGGATGACCGTGGAGGGTGAGCGCTTCCAGCCGATGCGGGTGGATATCGACCGCCAGCAGGGGGCGAACGTCTGGCTGACGGTGGCGCTGCGCGAGGGGAAAAACCGCGAGGTGCGCCGGGCGCTGGCGGCCGTCGGGATGACGGTGAGCCGGCTGATCCGGGTCTCCTACGGGCCGTTCCAGCTCGGCGAGCTGGAGCCCGGGGGCGTCGAGGAGGTCAAGGCGAAGACGCTGCGCGAGCAGCTGGGAATCTCTCGCCCGGTCAAGGGTTAACGGCGGTTCGCTGGACGTACATCGCATGTACAATGCATGCACAATGCATGCCCCTGGCGCGGGCGCGGAGGCCAGACGTTAACGGCGGTCAGGCGGCGTATGGGGCGACGGTCCTGGCGACGGCCGCCGGAAGCACGGCCTGCGCCTGCCTGGGGCTGGCGCACCTGGCGTGGCGGCGCACCACGCGAGGGATCGCGGATAGTCAAGGCAGCACCGCGTGCGGAACGGTCAGGTGCACCTGCCCGGGGGGCAGGCAGGCGCAGGCCGTGCGGTCGCACGGCCGGGATGGTGGCACTGCCGAAGCATCCCGCGGACGCATCCGGAAAGTCTCAAACCTTGAGCTGGCCCGCGCTCTTGCGCCCGTCGCGGCCGTCGATCAGCTCGTACTCGATCGGCTGGTCGTCCTTGAGGCTCTGCAGACCAGCCGCCTGGACGGCGGTGATGTGGACGAAGATGTCCTTGCCACCGTCAGCCGGCTGGATGAAGCCGTAGCCCTTCTCGGTGTTGAACCATTTGACGGTGCCTTTAGCCATGCCGGTCAGCCCTTCGGTCTCTTACCCGGACACTGCGTCCGGGCCAGTGCGACATCACGGCAGGCGCCCGCGCACCTGACGTATCGGCATCAGTCGGCACGCCTGCCATCCCATGTTTACCTCAATTCAGCCCGCAAAAAAAGCCGCTTGAAAGCCGCTTGTGGGACCTCGCCGACCCCCGCGGGGTCCCGCCCATCGGTCAGAACAGGTCTGGCAACGAGGCTTCCGGCTCATTATGTTGGGCCGGGTCAGGAGGCTCGTGAACCCATGAACCAACCGCTTGTCCGGCTAGTCGGCTTCATCGTCCTGGCGGCGATCGTGCTGGCGACCGGATTCGGGGCGATGGGCGCCCCGGCGATCGCGCTCGGCACCTTCTGATGGCCCGGCGCTACGGCGACAAGTACTCGCCCGACGGGGCATCCGCCGATGCGGGCGTCCGCCAGCCTGCGCCGTTCCGCAACCGGCGGGTCAGCCGGGTAAGCGTGCGGGCGCGGGCGATGTACCTCTTACCGCTGCCGCTGCTCTTCGCCGGCCTCGGCGCCATCCAGCGCGGCTCGGCCTCCGAGATGCTGGGCGAGCTCGGCGCCTTCGCCGGTCTCATGCTTTCGGCCTGGCTCCTCGGCGAGGGGCTGCGGGCCGAGGATGCCTACGACGCCCGCGCCGTCTCCCGGCCGCCGGCGGTCCCGCGCAAGCTCTTCGCGGCCGTGCTGACCGGCGCCAGCGTTGCACTGGCCGGCGTGACCAGCCTCGGGCAGTCGCTGTTCGGGGCGCTCGCCTTCGGGATCGTGGCCGGCGGCGCCCATCTCGTCGCATTCGGCTTCGATCCGATGACGAAGAAGGGCCTCGAGGGCGTCGACGAGTTCGCCACCGACCGGGTCGCCCGCGCCATCGAGAAGGCCGAGGACCTGGTGCGCCAGATCACCGACGCCTCGAATCGGATCGGCGACCGCCGCCTCGAGGGACGCATCGAGCGGCTGTGCGACCAGGCGCGCGAAGTGTTCCGGACGGTCGAGCGCGATCCGCGTGACCTCGCCCGGGCGCGCACCTTTCTCAGCGTCTATCTGCTCGGTTTGCGCGACGCGACCGTCAAGTTCGCCGATGTCTGGAACCGCAGCCAGGACACGGAGGCGCGCACCGACTACGAGGCGCTGCTCGGCGACCTCGAACACAGCTTCACGGCGCAGCGCACCCATCTCCTGGAAGACGACCGCAGCTCGCTCGACATCGAGATCGAGGTGCTGCGCGACCGGCTGAAACAGGATGGGCTCGTAGCCCGCTAACGACAGGGGAAAAGGATGTCCGACGAGACCCGCGCACAGGCCGAGGCCGCGCTGAAGGAAGTGGAGGCGATCACCGCCAACCTGCTGCCCGAGCCCAAGGGCGAGCTGATCGTGGTCGATGCGACCGACCCCGGCGTCAAGGCCGAGGTGGAGAAGCGCAAGGCCGAGATCGACATGGACGACACCCAGTCGATCATCCGCTTCGGCTCCGCCGCCCAGTCCGAACTGCAGGCGATCAGCCAGGAGATGCTGGCGGGCGTGCGCAACAAGGACGTCGGCCCCGCCGGCAACAGCTTGCGCGAGATGGTGACGTCCCTGCGCGGCTTCACCGTCGACGAGCTGGATCCGAACCGCAAGCGGAGCTGGTGGGAGCGGCTGGTGGGAGGTGCGGCGCCCATGGCCGAGTTCATGGCGCGCTACGAGACGGTGCAGGACCAGATCGACAAGATCACCGGCGAGCTGCTCGTGCACGAGCACACGCTCTTGAAGGACGTGAAGTCGCTCGACAAGCTCTACGAGAAGACCCTCGACTTCTACGACGAGCTGGCTCTCTACATCGCCGCCGGCGAGGCGAAGTTGCAGGAGCTCGACGCCACGACCATCCCCAACAAGGAAGCCGAGGTGAAGGCTGCCTCCGAGGAGAAGGGGGTGATGAAGGCGCAGGAGCTGCGCGACATCCGCGCCGCCCGCGACGACCTGGAGCGGCGGGTGCACGACCTGAAGCTGACCCGGCAGGTGACGATGCAGTCGCTGCCGTCGATCCGGTTGGTGCAGGAGAACGACAAGAGCCTGGTCACCAAGATCAACTCGACGCTGGTCAACACCGTACCGCTCTGGGAGACCCAGCTCGCCCAGGCGGTGACCATCCACCGCGGCCGCGAGGCGGCGGGCGTGGTCAAGGAGGCGAGCGACCTGACCAACGAGCTGCTGAAGAAGAACGCCGAGAACCTGCGCACCGCCAACGCCGAGATCCGCACCGAGATGGAGCGCGGCGTCTTCGACATCGAGGCGATCGAGAAGGCGAACGACGACCTGATCGCGACGATCGAGGACAGCCTGCGCATCGCCGACGAGGGCAAGGTGAAGCGCGCTGTCGCCGAGCAAAGCCTGATCCGCATGGAAGGCGAGCTCAAGGACGCGCTCTCCGCCGCCAGGGCGAAGGCGACCGGCAGCGGCGACAACATCGGCGGGAGCGTCTGAAGGGCGAAATGACGACCGTTTCCAATCACGCCGGTAAGCCGGACGGCGGGCCAGTGCGCCGCCGGCCGGGGCATCTGCTCTGGGGTGCCGCCGCGGCGCTGGCGCTGCTTGCCGGCTGCGCTGGCCCGCATGGGCCAACGCCGGCGGAGCCCGCGTCCAAGGGGCTCGAGCGCGCCGCGCCGCCCGAACCGCGCGCCGACGGCACGGTCCCGCCGGGGGGCGAGAGCCTGCGCGACTTCTACGCCTCGATCGAGGGCGACCTGACCGCGAGCGGCCGCATGCGCCGCGACACCGCTCCGGCCGATGCGCCCTTCACCGACGCCGACCTCGTCCGCGACTTCGACCGCATCGCGCTCCACGACGAATACGTGGATCTCGGCGGGCGCTTCGTGCACAGCGAGGCGCCGGCGCGGCTGCGCCGCTGGGACAAGCCGGTACGCGTCGCGGTGATGACCGGCGCCTCGACCGCGCCCGAGGACGGCGCCCGCGACCGGGCCAACGTCGCCGGCTTCACCCAGCGGCTGGCGCACCTGACCGGCCTCGACATCGCGCTCGGCCAGGGGTCGGACGTGAACTTCCTCGTGCTCTTCATGACCAGCGCCGAGCGCGAGGCCTTCGCCAACCAGGTCCGCGCCACCTATCCCGATTTCGCGCCTGCGGTGATGTCGGCGCTGCACGACACGCCGCTCGATACCTTCTGCACCGCCTACGCCTTCTCCGAGCCGAACAACGCCTCGGTCTATTCCGCCGTGATCGTGCTCATCCGCGCCGAGCACCCGCCTTTCACCCGGCTCTCCTGCGTGCACGAGGAGATGGCCCAGGCCATGGGGCTGCCCAACGACAGCCCGGAGGCGCGGCCGTCGCTGTTCAACGACGACCTGGAATTCGCTCTCCTGACCGAGCACGACGCGATCCTGCTGCGCATGCTCTACGACCCGCGCCTCCGCCCCGGCATGAGCTCGGCCGAGGTTCGCCCGCTCCTGCCCGACATTGCCCGCGACGCCCGCCAGGCCCAGGCCAGGGACGCCCGCCTGACCGTCGCCGACGCCACCTGAGGGAGACCCGCATGCCGATCTTCGACTTCCTGCGCGGCGAGTTCGTCGACGTCATCAGCTGGACCGACGACACCCGCGACACCATCGTCTGGCGCTTCGAACGCGAGGGCCACGCGATCAAGTACGGGGCAAAGTTGACGGTGCGCGAGGGGCAGGCCGCGGTCTTCGTGCACGAGGGGCAGCTCGCCGACACATTCCTGCCCGGCCTCTACGAGCTGGAGACCAACAACCTCCCCCTGCTCACCACGCTGCAGCACTGGGACCACGGCTTCAAGAGCCCGTTCCTGTCCGAGATCTACTTCGTCAACACCCGCCGCTTCACCGACCTGAAGTGGGGCACGCGCAATCCCATCACCTGCCGCGACCCCGAGTTCGGAATGGTGCGGCTGCGCGCCTACGGCACCTACACCATGCGGGTCGCCGACCCGGCGAAGTTCCTCACCGAGATCGTCGGCACCGACGGCGAGTTCACCACCCAGGAAATCGAATTCCAGATCCGCAACATCATCGTCACCCACTTCAGCCAGATCATCGCCACCAGCGGCATCCCCGTGCTCGACATGGCCGCCAACACCCTCGATCTCGCCAAGATCGTCCACGACCGGATCGCGCCCATGGTGGCGGAGTACGGCCTCGAGCTTCCGGCGTTCTACATCGAGAACATCTCGCTGCCCGCCGAGGTCGAAGCCGCACTCGACAAGCGGACCGCCTCGGGCGTCGCCGGCGATCTCTCGCGCTACACCGAGTTCAGCGCCGCCGAGGCGCTGACCACCTCCGCCGCCAATCCGGGCGGCGGCGGTGGCGCGATGGCGGCCGGCATGGGCGCCGGCGTCGGCATGGCCATGGCCGAGCGCATGGCGCGCAGCGGTCCCTGGGGCGCCGCCCCGCAACCGAACCCCAACCCGCCCCCGCTGCCGGGCGGGGTGAAGCGCTGGCACGTGGGGGTCGAGGGCAAGGCGACCGGCCCCTACACCCGCGACGAGCTGGGCCGCCTGGTCTCCGACGGCCACGTCACCGGCGACAGCTGGCTCTGGACCCCCGGTGGCCCGGATTGGCAGCGCGGCCGCGATGTGTCCGAGCTCGCCGACCTCTTCAGCGCGCCGACGCCCCCGCCGCCCGCCTCCTGAGGAGCCCGTCGAATGCAGCTCGGCCCGGCCGCCGGCGCCGTCCCCGTCGAGGAGCACCGGTTTCCCTGCCCGACCTGCGGCTCGGACCTGCGCTTCGATCCGGACTCGGGCGAGCTCAAGTGCCAGCACTGCGGCCATGAGGAGCCGATCCCCTCGGTCCGCCGCGCGATCCCCGAGCTCGACCTGCGCGCCGTCGAGCAAGGCACCCTGCCCCCGGCCGAGCTACAGGAGGCCCGATTCGCGCAATGCCCGAGCTGCGGGGCGCAGATCGAGCTCGGCCTCGACGAGCACGCCCGCGAATGCCCCTTCTGCGCCTCGCCCATCGTCACCGACACCGGGGCGCAGCGGCAGATCAAGCCGCAGGCGCAGCTCCCCTTCCTGCTGAGCGAAGCCGAGGCGCGGACGGCGATGAACGGCTGGCTCGGCCGGCTCTGGTTCGCGCCCTCCGACCTCAAGCAGTACGCCCGCGCGGAACGCGCCATGCAGGGCATCTACGTTCCCTACTGGACCTACGACGCCGAGACCCGCAGCGAATATTCCGGCCAGCGCGGCACCCTCTACTACGAGAGCCGCCCGGTCACCGTGGTGGTGAACGGCCGCCGGCAGACTGCGATGCAGCAGGTGGCCCGCATCCGCTGGCAGGGGGTACGCGGCCGGGTGGCGCGCAATTTCGACGACGTCCTCGTGCTCGGCTCCAAGAGCCTGCCCAAGCGCTTCACCGACGCCCTCGCGCCGTGGGATCTCTCCACCCTCAGCGCCTACGAGCCCAAGTTCCTCGCCGGCTTCCGCGCCGAGGGCTACACCGTTCCGGTGGAGGACGGCTACCAGGAGGCGCGCAGCATCATGAACGCGGTGATCCAGCGCGACGTGCGCGCCGACATCGGCGGCGACCAGCAACGGATCGACAAGCTCCGCACCGACGTGGGGGCGCTTACCTTCAAGCACATCCTGCTGCCGGTCTGGCTCGCCGCCTACCGCTATCGGAGCAAGAGCTACCGCTTCGTGGTCAACGGCCGCACCGGAAGCGTCGAGGGCGAGCGGCCCTACTCCGCGGTCAAGATCGCCATCGCCGTCGCGATCGCCCTCGTGCTCGCCGGCCTCATCGCCTACGTGCAGATCGCAGGAAACTACTGATGCAGCGTCCGGCCCGGTTGGCGTCCCTCCTCTTCCTCCTACTGGCGCCGCCCGCCGCCGCGCAGGAGCCGCCGCCGGCGCTGATCGAGGCGCTCGAGGCTGTGACGGCCCAGTGCAGCGCGCAAGGCGGAACGCCACAGATCCTCGACAGCTATGACGTCGCCCGCGATCTCAACGGCGACGGGCGACCGGACTTCGTCACCGATCTCGCCGGGCTCGAGTGCGCCGGCGCCTGGGGGGCGTTCTGCAGTGCGAGCGGCTGCCCGGTCACCGTCTGGCTTTCTGCACCCTCGAGCAGCCACGAGCGCTTCGACCTCGGCCCGCTGCGCGGCTACGCCGTCGGCGACGCGGACGCATCGGGCCTCCCCGGGCTCGTCGCCCGCTACGACGTCGCCAACTGCGGGCCGGACGCAACTGCCGACTGCACCCGGACCTGGCGCTTCGTGTCGAACGCCCCGGACACGCCGCCCCTGGACCCGCCCGCCGCCGAGGCCCCGGCGCCTGCGCCGGTGGCGCGGCCCGAACTCCCGGCGGCAGGCTGGACCCTGCGCCGGGTTCCTGGCGCCAGCCCCGTGGCCCTCGGCGGCGGCACGGGCGATCTCTCCTCGCTCGCCGCCTTCTGCCTCGGGGGCCAGCCGTTCCTCGCGCTCACCTTCCGGGACCGGGCGCAGGCCGACAGCGTCCGGCTCGACTTCGCCTTCAGCGAGGGGCCGCTCGACGCCACCGCCGCCTTCGAGAGCACGGCCGGCGGCGCCTACGTCGTGGCGCTGAAGGATACGCCGCTGGCGGCCCGCCTCGCCGGCCGCGACAGCGAGGTCGAGGTCAGCGTCGAGGGTGCGCCCGAGGGCATCCTCTCGCTCTCTGGCTCCACCAAGGCGCTGCGCGGCGCGCTCGAAGACTGCCACGCCTTCTGAAGGAGAAGCGCGCATGAAGACCGCCGTCATCGGCCTCGGGTCCATGGGCTACGGCATCGCCACCTCGCTGCTGCGCGCCGGCCACGCGACGCTCGGCGTCGACGCCCGTCCCGAGCCGATGCAGCGGTTCCGCGCCGAAGGCGGCGCACCGGGAACCCTGGGCGAGACCGCCGCGACGCTCGACGGCATCGTCGTCGTCGTGCTGAACGCCGCCCAGACCGAAGCCGTGCTCGCCGACGCCCTGCCGCGCCTCCGCCGCGGCGCCGTCGTCCTCGCCTGCGCTACCGTCGCGCCCGACTTCGCCCGCGCAATGGCGGGGCGCGCCGCGGAGGCCGGCGTTCTCTACCTCGATGCACCCATCTCCGGCGGCGCCGCCAAGGCGGCCAGTGGCCAGCTCTCGGTGATGGCCTCAGGCAGCGCCGAGGCCTTCGCCGCCGCCCGCCCGGTCCTCGACGCCATGGCCGAGACGGTGTTCGAGCTCGGGGCGGTGCCCGGCGCCGGCTCGGCGATGAAGGCGGTCAACCAGCTCCTCGCCGGCGTCCACATCGCCGCCATGGCCGAGGCGCTGACCTTCGGCATGACGCAAGGGGTGGCCCCGGCGCAGTTCCTCGAGGTCATCTCGAAATGCGCCGGCACCAGCTGGATGCTGGAGAACCGCGCCCCGCACGTCATCGACGGCGACTATACCCCGCGCAGCTCGGTCGACATCTGGCCCAAGGACCTCGGCATCGTGCTCGACATCGCCCGCGGCGCCCGCTTCTCCGCCCCGCTCGCCGCCGCCGCCCTGCAGCAGTTCCTCGCCGCCCAGGGCTCCGGCCTCGGCCAGGAGGACGACGCAGCGGTGGCCAAGGTCTACGCCCGCAACGCCGGCCTCAAGCTCCCCGGCTGAACGCGCGTGCGGCAGCCGCCCGCGAGGAGGGCTGCCGCACGCCCGCGGGGGGGGGCCGTTTGCGGCCGCCCCGGGGGCGGCGGCCGCAGCCCGGGCTCGGGGCCCGGGCGGGACAGCGCCGCCCGCAAGCTTTTTCCGAACCGTCGTGTGTCCTCATGCCCGCAGCGGCAGCATCCCCGCCGGCGGCACCGGCCGTCTCGCCAGCATCGCCCGCATCTCGGCGTCCGCCGGCTCGACCACCAGCGCCTCCTCCGGCGCCGGCACCATCAGCGCCGCCGCCCCGTGCCCCGCCTCGCCCGAGCCAGAGCGCGAAGTCCCCCGGCGCCACGACCACCGGCATCCGCTCGTGGACCGGCGCCAGCAACTGCGTTCGCCGGGCAGGTGACGATGGCGCAGGTCGAGATCCACCCCTCCGGCCCGCGCCAGTCCTGCCAGACCCCCGCAAAGGCCATGAGCCCGCCCGCGCGCGGCCGGATCACGAAGGGAACCCTCGCCCCCTTCTCGCCCTGCCACTCGTAGAAGCCGTCCGCCGGCACCAGGCAGCGGCGCTCCCGCACCGCCTCGCGGAAGGCCGGCTTCTCCGCGATCCCCTCCGCCCGCGCGTTGATCAGCAGCGGCCCGCCATTCGCCGTGCGGTAAAAAAGCGGCAGCAGCCCCCAGCGCATGGCAACGAGCAGCCGGTCGCCGTCATGGCTGACGACGACCGGGATCGGCTCGGTCGGCGAGACGTTTGGCCGCGCCACGTCGGGGCCGAGCTCCGCGAGGCCCGCCTCGAAGAGCTGCCCCATCGCCTCGAAGGTCGAGGTGATCATGTAGCGGCCGCACATGGCGGCGTTCAGCCCAGCTGGTAGCCCGGCGTCGAGCGCATCACCTCGAGCTCGCCCTCGTTCATGTCCGCGCCGAATGGCTCGAACAGCGGCGTCGAGAGATAGCGCTCGCCGGTGTCGGGCAGCATCGCCAGGATCACCGATCCCTCCGGCGCCTTCTCCGCCACCTGCATCGCCACCGCGAAGGTCGAGCCGCCGGAGGTGCCGGTGATGATCCCCTCCTTCGCCGCCAGCTCGCGCGCCCATTTCATCCCCTCAAGTCCGGGGATCGGGATCAGCTCGTCGAAATAGTGCCCGTCGATCGCTTCCTGCAGCACCAGCGGGATGAAGTCCGGCGTCCAGCCCTGGATCGGATGCGGCTCGAAGGCGGTATGCCCGCTGGCCGGGCCGCCGTCCTCGGTGCGCGTCTGTGGGAGTCCAGAGCCCACGAGCTGCGCGTTCGCCGGCTCGCTCAGGATGATCTTCGCCTGCGGCCAGGTCTTCTTCAGCACCCGCCCGACGCCCGCCACGGTGCCGCCGGTGCCATAGCCCGAGACGAAATAGTCGAGCCGCTTGCCGGCGAAGTCGGCGATGATCTCCGCCGCCGTGGTGCTCTCGTGGATCTCGGCATTGGCCGGCGTCTCGAACTGGTGCGCGAGGAACCAGCCGTGCGCTTCCGCCAGCTCCTTGGCCTTCATGTACATGCCGAAGCCCTTCAGCGCCCGCGGCGTCAGCACCACCTTGGCGCCGAGGAAACGCATGAGCTGCCGCCGCTCGACCGAGAAACTGTCCGCCATGGTCACCACCAGCGGATAGCCCTTGGCGGCGCAGACCATGGCCAGCCCCACGCCGGTATTGCCGCTGGTCGCCTCGACGATCGTCTGGCCGGGCTTCAGCGTGCCGTCGCGCTCGGCCGCCTCGATGATGTTGAGCGCCAGGCGGTCCTTCACCGACGCCGCCGGGTTGAAGAACTCGCACTTGACGTAGATGCGTGACATTGCGCCGGCGCCAAATGATTGATCCGCACCACCGGCGTATCGCCCACGGTGTCGACGATGCTGTCGTAGAGCTTGCCGCGTCCCCTGGTGCTGCGCAGCACCCCGCCGTTGCCCCTCTCGATGTCCAACATGCACATTCCCCCTTCTGACGCCGCGCCCACCCGCGGCCTTGCGGCCAAACTGTCACGCCCCGCCAGGACCGGCAAGGTGCGGACGCCGCTCCTGGCAGGGAGATGTTTCAGCCCGATCGCTGCCCGGGGGCGTGAGCGCCACGGGGAAGTCGTCGCGCCAGCACCCGCAACTCGGCGAGCCCCAGCAGTCACCATTCCGGCCAGCATCAGGCCGCAGCCGCCCGCCTCTCGCGGGACTCAGCCGTTCGCGCAGGATGAAGGCCGCGAGCACGGCCGCCACGCCGGGCTCGATCAGCGTCGGCGCCATCCCGACGGTCGGCGAGCGGCTGAGGCGCATGCCGAGCACGAAGGCGAGATAGGCGCCGCCGGTGGCGAAGACGCCGGTATAACCGAGGATCGCCAGGTCGCGGCCGGGCATGGCGGCGAGGACGTCGAGGCCGGACGCGCCGCGCGCGAGCAGCACGCCGGCGAGCGCGGCGCTGGTGGCGGCCAGGCCGAGGCCGGCGCCCTGCAGCGGGTGCAGGGCCTTGCCGAGCGAGCGGGCGGCGGCGGCGACAAGGGCGAAGGCGCAGGCCGCCGCTACCAGAAGCACCGCCCCGCCCCACTCGACCAGCGCCGGCCCGGCGGGCCGGGGGCTGCCGGCCAGCGCCAGCAGCACGCCGGCGGAGGCCAGCGCGATGGCCAGCGCCGCACCGAGCTCGGGCGGGCGCCGGTTCCAGAGCGCGTCGCCGACCGCAACCAGCGCCGCCGGACCGGCGACGGTCACCGCCACGGTCACCGTCACCCCCACGGTGTCGAAGGCTGCGAAGAGGCAGACCTGGAACACCGCCCCCGCCACGCCGAAGGCAAGGAGCGGCAGCCGCGGCAGCTGGCGCCAGGCCGGCCAGGGCACGGAAAGAAGGCCCGCCGCCGCCAGAAGCGACCCCGCGCCGTGCACCGCGCGCGTCAGTCCCTCCAGCACCGGGTCGAGCGCCGGGTCTCCGGTCATCAGCCGGTTGGCGACGCCGGTCGTCCCCCAGAGGGCGCCGGCAAGGCAGGCAAGAAGGAGCGCCTTCATCGGCAGCACGCCTCCATCCGGCACCGGCAGCAGGGCGCGCACCGGCGGCATCCGCAAAGACCTGGATCAGGCAAGGCACGGGCGGCGAACGGGCAACAAGCGCCAGCCCCGGACCGTAAGTCACCGGGTCCGGGCTGGAGCTGGAAATCGACGCGAGTCAGGACAACGGCAGGTAAGAGCACGCAGAGAATCCTTGGCCGTTATCATGCCACAATCGGATTAGTATTTGAAGATGCTTCGACCCGCCGCATTGCGCCCGTAGGACGATCGTCGCCGAACGCGGTTGCCGCCCCCGACCCGATCGGCATGATCGTTGCCGGAGGAATCGCCCGCACCGATGAACACCGCCGACACCCGTCGTGGCTCCGCCCTTGCGCCGCTCCGGAGCCCGATCTTCCGGGCGATCTGGTTTGCCAGCCTAGCCTCGAACTTCGGCGGGCTGGTGCAGGCGGTCGGCGCCGCCTGGATGATGACCACCATCACCAACTCGGCCAACATGGTGGCGCTGGTGCAGGCCTCGACCACGCTGCCGATCATGATCTTCTCGCTGGCCGCCGGCGCCGTCGCCGACAACTTCAACCGGCGGCGGGTGATGCTGGTCGCCCAGGGGTTCATGCTGGCCGTCTCGTTGACGCTGGCGGTGGCGGCGTGGATGCGGCTCCTGACCCCGTGGTCGCTCCTCGCCTTTACCTTCCTCATCGGCTGCGGCACCGCGCTCAACAACCCGGCCTGGCAGGCTTCGGTCGGCGACATGGTGCCGCGCGCCGACCTGCCGGCGGCGGTGGCGCTGAACAGCGTCGGCTTCAACCTCACCCGCAGCGTCGGCCCGGCGATCGGCGGCCTCATCGTCGCCACCGCCGGCGCCGCCGCCGCGTTCGCGGTCAACAGCCTCAGCTATCTCGGGCTGATCGGCGTGCTCTACGCCTGGCGGCCCGAGATCGTCCCGAGCTCGCTCCCCCGCGAACGCCTCGGCCCGGCCATGGGGGCCGGCCTGCGCTACGTCGCCATGTCGCCCAACATCACCAAGGTGGTGCTGCGCGCCTTCCTGTTCGGGCTGACCGCGGTGGCGGTGATGGCGCTGCTGCCGCTGGTTGCACGCCACCTCGTGCAGGGCGGCCCGCTGGTCTACGGCCTGCTCCTCGGCGCCTTCGGCGTCGGCGCCATCGGCGGCGCCTTCATCGGCGGCGCGCTGCGCGACCAGCTCTCCAGCGAGTGGATCGCGCGGCTGGCCTTCCTCGGCTTCGCCGTCTGCGCCACCGTCCTTGCCCTGAGCACGCGCACCTGGGGGGCGGCGCTCGGCATGCTGGTGGGCGGCGCTTGCTGGGTGCTGGCGCTGGCGCTCTTCAACACCACGGTGCAGCTCTCCACCCCGCGCTGGGTGGTGGGCCGGGCGCTTTCGCTCTACCAGACGGCGGCCTTCGGCGGCATGGCGCTCGGCAGCTGGCTCTGGGGCAGCGTGGCGGAGGCGCACGGAACCGCGGAGGCGCTGCTCTGGGCCGCCGCGGCGACGATCGCTTCCGGCGCGGTCGGCCTCAGCCTGCCGCTGCCGGCGCGGGCCGAGCTGGACCTCGACCCGCTCAACCGCTGGACCGCGCCAGAGGTCGGGCTGGACATCCAGCCGCGCAGCGGTCCGATCGAGATCAGCGTCGAATACATGATCGATCCCGCCGACGTGCCCGAGTTCCTCGACGCGATGGCCGAGCGCCAGCGCATCCGCCGCCGCGACGGCGCGCGGCACTGGACGCTGCGCGCGACCTCGGCGACCCGCGGCTCTGGACCGAGAGCTACCAGACCCCGACCTGGCTGGACTACATCCGCCACAACCAGCGCCGCACCAAGGCCGACGCCGCCTCGACCGACCGCCTGCGCGCGCTCCACCGCGGCGAAGGCCCGCCACAGGTGCAGCGCCGCATCGTCCGCCAGGCGACCCGCTTCGCCGCCGAGCCGGCCACGAAGGCGCCGATCGACCACCTGTGACCACGCGCGCCGGTCAGTGGGCCGGGGCAGCTACCACCACCCGCACCGGACCCGAATCCGGCTCTGGATCCTCGAACAGCGACTCGAGGAAGAAGGCCGCCAGCTCGGCGCGACCCGCGAGACCCGATTTTCGGTAGATCCCCTGCGCCTGCTGTCGGATGGTCACCTGTGATGTTCGCCGGAGCCCGGCGATGTCACGCAGGCTGACGCCCTTCAGCATCAGCCCGGCGATGTCCGCCTCGGCCGGTGTCAGCCCCCAGGCCTCGAACTGGTCCCGGATCGCCCCAGCGAGATCGTTGAGCGCCCTGCCGTTAGCGCCACGCCAGTCGGCGCCCCGCGCCACGGCCCGGTCGAGGTCCTGCCGCAGCACCGCCTGATCGGCCTGCACCCCGCGCAGGGTGAAGGTCATCCAGGCGACCGCCACCATCGCGCCGAGGGTCACCGCCCTGTCGACGACCTCCAGCGCAAAATCCGCGGCGTCGAACGCGTCGCCGTCGATAGTCTTGTCCAGCCCGGCAAGCACGACCGCCAACGCCCCCGCGCCGAGTCCAAGCACGATCAACCCCCGCCGCTCCATCGTCTTCTCCCTGCCACCGCGCCAGAGTAAGCCCACCGCCCTCATAGTCCAAAGTCGCGAGCGCGGCCTTCCTACGGATGTAGCATCCCCGCACGGCCGCATCCTGCCGAGGTTGGATTGCTTGCCTCGCCGCCCGGACCTACCCCTGACTGACACCACAGCAGGAGCCGGGTCATGCCACGCATCGCATCTTTTTGCCACCGCCGCCGTCGTGCCCGCCCTCGCGTTGGTGGCATGCGCTCATCAGGCGCGGGCGTCCACTTTCCTT
The DNA here is from genome assembly GCA_963737485.1 of uncultured Alphaproteobacteria bacterium. GTDB lineage: Bacteria > Pseudomonadota > Alphaproteobacteria > Rhodobacterales > Rhodobacteraceae > Amaricoccus. The sequence goes on from CAVTSR010000018.1 coordinate 35,554, forward strand.
CCCGACTTCGGCAGCGCTAAATTCGTGACGGGGGCGCCAATCGACAATCTCTATCTGCCATGGGAGGTCGGGGCGCGCAGCGCGCAGGTGGCGAAGGGCGTGGACGAGGACAGCGAGCCGTTCGAAGAACGCGATGAGCAGAAGGTGCTCGGCCACGGCCCGACCATCCGGGGGGTAAAGACAACCACGGTGATCGACAAGGGCTTCGAAAACGGCGCGCTGGCCGAGCGGACGCGCGACTACTACGCCCAGGATACGGCGGGGAACGTCTGGTACATGGGCGAGGACTCGACCGCCTTCGAATACGACGACGAAGGCGAGCTGATCGGCACCAGCACCGAGGGAAGCTGGCGTGCCGGCCGGAATGGCGCACTTCCCGGATACGCCATGCCGGCAAATCCTGACCTGGGATTGGAGTATTATCAGGAATTCGCTCTGGCGGATCACGCCCTCGACAAGGCGAAGAATCTGGCCGTCCTCGACAGCCTGCGGGTCGGCGGGACGATCTACCGCGACGTGCTCCAGATCCTGGAGACCACCGACCTGGATCCGGGCACCCGCGAGCTCAAATACTATGCCCCGTACGTGGGCCTGATCCGGGTGGAGGAGGGACTGGACATGAACCTGTCCAATCCGGAGGTCACCTTCAACCGCGTGGCGCCGGTGCCGCTCCCGCCGGGGCTGCTACTGCTCGGCAGCGGTGTCCTCGGGCTCCTGGCGGCCCGCCGTCGTCAGAGGACGATGACCTTGGCCCCCATGTGAACCCGGTCGTAGAGGTCGATCACGTCCTGGTTCAGCATCCGGAAGCAGCCTGACGATGCCGCCCAGCCGATCGACTTCGGCGTGTTGGTGCCGTGGATGCGGTAGCCCGAGTCGGCGCCGTTGAAGTAAATGTAGAGCGCCCGCGCCCCGAGCGGGTTGCTGACGCCGCCGGGCTGGCCCTCGCGCCACTTCGCCAGGTGCGGGTCGCGCTCGATCATCTCCGGCGGCGGGGTCCAGCGCGGCCACTTGGCGCTGCGGGCGATGGTGCCGGTACCTTTCCAGCCGAAACCCTCGCGGCCGACGGCGATGCCGTAGCGCGTCGCCCTTCCCTCGCCCTCCACCTGGCGCGGCGCTCGACAGCTATGCGACGACCCGCCGGGCGGCTGCCGTGGAGGTGCTGGCGCTGGCCGGCCGGCTAACCGGCATGGCCATCACCGGCTCGGCGCCGCAGCGGGCGCTGCGCAACGCGCTGTTCTCGGTAATCGACGCCCTGCCGCCGGTCAGGAACCGCATCGCGTTCAACCTCTCGGGGCTCGCGCGCCGGCATCTGGCGGAAATTGCGCCGGACGCGGGCAAGACGATCGCGATCCAGAAGGCCGCCTGATCGCGGACGGCCTCAGGGCTTGGTGGCGGGGACCAGCGACGGTGACCCGGTCGCCGCGCCGGGGACCTCCGGCGCCGTCTCGGGCGTCGGGATTCCCTTGATGAGCGGCTTTGCGGGGGGCGCCGGAAGAAGCCCCGTCTCACCCGGCATCTGCGTCGCGCCAGGGTCGAACGGCTGAGACGGGGCGCCCGGCGCCACCAGCTTGTCCGGGCTCACTTCCGGGGGCAGGAATGGCACCGGCGGATGGAACCACGCCAGCGCCAGAAGCCCGGCCGCCGCGAGAACGAGACCGCTGAAGAAGCCGCGCCAGAAGCCGTGTGTGGCCGCTCGTATCGCCATGGATCTCGTCCGGTACCTCACGCCTGCGGGTCGGTTCCCCTTGACCCCGTCTGACCGCCGGGGCCATGTATAGCGCGCGGGCGGGCGGGCGCCAGCAGGAAAGCCGTTGGAACACCGGACATGCTGCTGCTGATCGACAACTACGACAGCTTCACCTACAACCTGTTCCACTATCTCGGAGAACTTGGCGCCGAGGCCGTCGTTCGTCGCAACGACGAGATCGACGTGCAGGCCGCCATGGCGATGAATCCCATCCGCCATCCTGCTCTCTCCCGGACCCTGCGATCCCGACCGCGCCGGCATCTGCCTCGCGCTCGTCGCCGCCGCCGCCGAGACCGGCATACCGCTCCTTGGGGTCTGCCTCGGCCACCAGGCCATCGGCCAGGCCTTCGGCGGCAAGGTGGTCCGCGCCGGCGAGATCGTGCACGGCAAGCTCGGCACCATCGAGCACGGCGGCAGGGGCGTCTTCGCGGGCCTCCCCTCCCCCCTGCGCGCCACGCGCTATCACAGCCTGATCGTCGAGCGCGCGAGCCTCCCGGCGACGCTCGAGGTCACCGCCGGGCTCGCGGACGGCACGATTATGGGCCTCGCCCACCGCGAACTTCCCATCCACGGCGTGCAGTTCCACCCCGAGTCCATCGCCTCCGAGCACGGGCACGCGCTCCTGAAGAACTTCCTCGACCGCGCCCGCGTGGCGGCATGAGTGACCGGCTGCGTCCGCTGATCGGCCGCGCGGCCGAGGGTCCGCTCACCCGCGAGCAGGCCGAGGTAGCTTTCACCGCGATCATGGACGGCGACGCAACCCCGGCGCAGATCGGCGGTTTTCTCATGGCGCTGCGCACCCGCGGCGAGACCGTGGCCGAGTACGCCGCCGCCGCGGCGGTCATGCGCGCTAGGTGCCTGCGCGTTCGCGCCCCCGAAGGCGCCATGGACATCGTCGGCACCGGCGGCGACGGCAAGGGCACGCTCAACATCTCCACCGCAGCAGCTCTGGTGGTGGCCGGTGCCGGCGTGCCCGTGGCCAAGCACGGCAACCGCAACCTCTCCTCCAAGTCCGGGGCCGCCGACGCCCTGACCGAGCTGGGCGTCAACGTCATGGTCGGCCCCGAAGTCGTCGAGCGGGCACTGGCCGAGGCCGGCATCGGCTTCATGATGGCGCCGATGCACCATCCGGCCACCCGCCACGTCATGCCGGCGCGCCAGGAGCTCGGCACCCGCACCATCTTCAACATCCTCGGGCCGCTGACAAATCCCGCCTCGGTGCGCCGCCAGCTCACCGGCGCATATACCCGTGCGGTGATCCGCCCCATGGCTGAGACCCTGGGCGAGCTCGGCTCCGACCGCGCCTGGCTCGTGCACGGCGCCGACGGCACCGACGAGATCTCCATCGCCGGCGAGACCTTCGTCGCCGAGCTCAACGACGGCAAGGTGCGCGAGTTCTCCGTCCATCCCGAGGACGCCGGCCTGACGCCGCATCCGCTCGAAGCCGTCCTCGGCGGCACGCCGGGCGAGAACGCGGCGGCCCTCCGCGGGCTCCTGGCCGGCGAGCATTCCGCCTACCGCGATGCGGTGCTGCTCGAACGCCGCCGCGGCGCTGCTCATCGCCGACCGCGCCGGCAGCCTCGGCGCGGGCGTAGCGCTGGCGGCCGAGAGCCTCGACTCCGGCGCCGCACGGCGCACCGCCGAAAAGCTCGCCGCTGTGACCACCACCCCTGCGGCAGACGCCCCCCGATGAGCATCCTCGAGCAGATCCGCGACTACAAGCTCGCCGACATCGCGCGGCGCAAGGCGGAGCGCCCGCTCGCCACGCTCGAGGCCTTCGCCCACGATGCCGACCGGCCGCGCGACTTCGTGGGGGCGCTGCGCCGGGTCTCGGCGCGCGGCTACGGGCTGATCGCCGAGATCAAGAAGGCGAGCCCGTCCAAGGGCCTCATCCGCGCCGACTTCGAACCCGCGGCGCTCGCCGCGGCCTATGCCTCCGGCGGGGCGACCTGCCTCAGCGTGCTCACCGACGGCCCGAGCTTCCAGGGCGACGACAGCCACCTCATAGCAGCCCGCGCCGCCGTCACCCTGCCGATCCTGCGCAAGGACTTCCTCTACGACCCCTGGCAGGTGGTGGAATCGCGCACCCTCGGCGCCGACTGCATCCTGATCATCCTGGCCAGCGTCTCCGACACCCAGGCGCAGGAGCTGGAAAGCACCGCCGCCGTCTGGGGCATGGCCGCCCTCCTCGAGGTCCATACCCCCGCGGACCTCGAACGCGCCAAGCTGATGAAATCGCCGCTGGTCGGGATCAACAACCGCGACCTCAACACCTTCGAGACCAGCCTCGACACCACCAAGCGGCTGGCGCGCAGCGTGCCGGCCGACCGCGTCATCGTCTCGGAGTCCGGCCTCGCCACCCGCCAGGACCTGGCCCAGATCGCCCGCTACGGGGTGCGCTGCTTCTTGATCGGCGAGACGCTGATGCGCGAACCCAACGTCGAGGCGGCGACCCGCGAGCTCCTGCGCAGCCCCTGGTCGCCCGAGGCCGAATGATGACCGCCCCGGGCCTCACCCACTTCGACGCCGGGGGCGCGGCGCAGATGGTCGACGTCTCGGACAAGCCCGCCACCGCCCGCCGCGCCGTGGCGCGCGGGTGGGTCGCCATGGCGCCGGCGACGCTGGCGCTCGTCACCGCCGGAACCGCGGCCAAGGGCGACGTGCTCGGCGTCGCCCGGCTCGCCGGGATCATGGCCGCCAAGCGCACCGCCGATCTCATTCCGCTCTGCCACCCGCTGGCGCTCTCCAAGGTCGCGGTCGACCTCGTCCCCGAACCCGAGGCCGCCCGCGTGGCGATCGAGGCGACCGTCGCCACCACCGGCCCCACCGGCGTCGAGATGGAGGCGCTGACCGCGGTCTCCGTGGCGGCCCTCACCGTCTACGACATGCTGAAGGCGGTCGACCGCGGCATGGTCATCGGCGAGATCCGGCTTGCGCTGAAGGAAGGCGGCAAGTCCGGGCGCTACGAGGCCCCCTGAATGTCGCTTCTCCCCGTCGCCGAGGCGCACGCGCGCCTCATGCGGCTCTTCGAGCCGCTGGAGCCCGAGGAGGTGCCGCTCGCGCGCGCCGCAGGCCGGGTGTTGGCGCGCGATGCGGTGGCGGCCCGCGCGCAGCCGCCCTTCCCCGCCTCGGCCATGGACGGCTATGCCATGCACTCCGCCGACGCCGTCGCCGGCGCCCGGCTCCGCGTCATCGGGGTCTCGGCGGCGGGTGCCCGCTTCGACGGCGGCATCGGCCCCGGCGAGGCGGTGCGCATCTTCACCGGCGCGCCGGTCCCCGCCGACGCCGACATGGTGCTGATCCAGGAGGACACCGACACCCGCGGCGACGAGATCGTCCTGCGCCAGGGACGTGACCGCGAGACCCACATCCGTCCGGAAGGCGGCGACTTCGCCGCCGGCGCGCGCGTCGTAGCACCGCGGCGGCTCCGCCCGGTCGATCTCGCGCTGCTCGCCGCGATGAACGCCGATCCGGTGGCCGTGGTCCGCCGGCCGGTCGTGGCGCCGATCGCCACCGGCGACGAGCTGGTCATGCCCGGCGAGGAGCCCGGACGCGACCAGATCGTCTCTTCGAACGGGATCGGGCTGAAGGCGATGCTCGAGGCGGCCGGGGCGGACGTTCGGCTGCTGCCCATCGCCGGCGACACCGCCGAAAGCCTGACCGCCAGCTTCGGCCTGGCCCAGGGGGCCGATCTGATCGTGACCCTGGGCGGGGCCTCGGTCGGCGACTTCGACCTGGTCCAGAAGACGGCGCTCGCCCTCGGCCTGACGCTCGACTTCTACCGGGTGGCCATGCGGCCGGGAAAGCCGCTCATGGCCGGACGGCTCGGCGGCGTCCCGCTGATCGGCCTCCCCGGCAACCCGGTCTCGGCCATGGTGACGGGCCGTCTCTTTCTCGTGGCCGCGGTCGAGCGGATGCTCGGCCTGCCGGGCGATCTTCCGGCGTTGCAGCCGGCGCGGCTGGCGACGGCGCTCGGGCCGAACGGCCCGCGCGCCCACTACATGCGGGCGCGGGTCGACCCCGGCGCCGGCGCCTGGCAATGCACACCGTTCCCGCGCCAGGACAGCTCGCTCCTCTCGGTTCTGGCCGAGGCCAATGCGTTGATGTTGCGGCCGCCACACGATCCGGCGCGGCAGCTCGGCGACACAGTAGAATTTCTCTGGATTTAATCAACTTTAGGTTGTATCAACCGTTTGAACGTTGACACAAAACAAGAACGTATCTAGAACGTAGCGAGGGATAGCGTCAGGGAACGACATGCTTACGCGAAAGCAATATGACCTCCTGCACTTCATCCACCAGAGATTGCAGAAGGAAGGCGTGCCGCCTTCCTTCGACGAAATGAAGGATGCGCTCGATCTCCGTTCGAAATCGGGCATCCACCGGCTGATCACCGCGCTCGAGGAGCGCGGCTTCATTCGCCGGCTGCCGCACCGCGCCCGCGCCATCGAGATCGCCCGCCTGCCCGAGTCGCTCGAGGGCAGTAGCGGCTTCAAGCCTGCGCTGCTCGACGGCGGGCGCCCCGAACGGCCGCAGGCGGCGATGGCCGTCGAGGCCGCGTCGATCGAGCTGCCGGTGATGGGCCGCATCGCCGCCGGTACCCCCATCGAGGCGATCCAGCAGATCTCGCACAACGTCGCCGTGCCGACCTCGATGCTATCCTCCGCCGGGCGCCACTACGCGCTCGAGGTCAAGGGTGACTCGATGATCGAAGCCGGGATCAACAGCGGCGACATCGTGGTGATCCAGGAGCAGTCCACCGCCCAGAACGGGGATATTGTCGTTGCCCTCATCGAAGGCGAGGAGGCGACGCTCAAGACCTTCCGCCGCCGCGGCTCCACCATCGCGCTCGAAGCGGCCAACCCCGCCTACGAGACCCGCCTTTACCAGGACAGCCAGGTACGAGTTCAGGGCAAGCTCGTCGGGCTGATCCGCACCTACTGACCCCGACCCGAACGCCCGTCGAACGCCGGGTAGCGAAGCATTTACGAACAATATCATTTCTAATCAATAACTTAATGGCAGTTACCGCGTGACACGCCGTGTCCGCCACGTTCGGGCGGCTGGAATGCCCTACCCTCCCGCCGCCACTCCACCCGCAACCTTCACCCCCGGCTTCGGCGGCTCCCGCGTCCAGGGTCGGCCCTGGCTGGCCGATCGCGCGCCTTCGACCTCGACCCCCTCCGGTGTCACCCGTATCGCCAGCGCCCCATCCCGGCGAAGTCGCTCGCGCCCCACGAAAAGGCAGCGCCCCTCCGGCGCCTTCGGCCAGTTCGGCGCGATCAGGATGGCGGTCTCGGCGCAGAGCGCAACGGCGTCGGCCGCATCCTTCGTGCCCACGTAGACCAGCCTTCCGATCCCCGGCACTTCGGTAACGATCCGGTTCTTCCGCCGCTGCAGCCGGCCGCGGGCGTAGGCGTCCGCCTGCGTCGCGAGATCACCGTCGTCGCGCAGCCAACTCTCGGCGGCATAGCCGTTGCCACTGTCGCTTGAAAGCACCCGCCCCGCCGGCGTCCGGATGCCGAACAACCTCCCGTTGTCGGCGATCATCACCTCCGGCCGCTCGTGCCCGGCCCAGAGCATGGCCCCGAGCGCCATCGGCGCAAGCGAGGCCCAGCGCACCCGCCCGATCAGCAGGACCGCCATGACGCCGCCGACAAGGATCAGCGCCAGGCTCAGCGGCGGCCCGGCGGGAACCCCGGTCACCGCGCCGCCAAGGCCGGCCACGAAACGCGCGACGGCGATGATATAGCCCATGCCGAGCCCGGCGATCTGGAACGGCAGCCAGTCGAGCCCCAGCGGCGAGACCACGACGGCAAGCACCAGCGCTGGCATCACCACCACGCCCATTGCCGGCAGCGCCAGCAGGTTGGCGAGCAGGCCGTACTGAGCGATGGCATTGAAGTGAAAGGCCGCGACCGGCCCCGTGGCCGTTCCCGCCACCAGCGAGGTCATCGCGATCCCGACGATCGGCTTGGCAAACCGCCAGCTCGCCGCCGTCTGGGTATGCCGCCACCAGGCGCGTTCCCGGAGCGCCTCGAAGACCGCCACCAGCGCGATGGTGGCGGCAAAGGACATCTGGAAGCCCGGCTGCATCAGGCTCTCCGGCGCCAGCGCCAGCACGATCATCCCCGCCAGCGCCACTGCCCGCAGCGTCAGCGCCGGCCGGTCCAGCAGCACGGCGGTCAGCACCGTGGCGGTCATGATGTACGACCGCTGCGCCGGCACCTCCGATCCCGAAATGATGAGGTACGCCGCCCCTGCCACCAGGGCAGCCACCGCGGCGACCTTCTTCAGCGGCCAGGTCAGCGCCAGCCGAGGCACCAGCGCCAGCCCGTAGCGGATCATCGCGAAGACCGCCGCCGCCAACAGCGTCATGTGCAGTCCCGAGATCGAAACGATGTGATAGAGGCTCGACGCCCGCAGTGCTGCCTCCACCGACCGGTCGATCCCGGAACGGTCGCCGGTCAAGATCGCCGCGGTGAAGGCGCCGTCCTGCCCCGCGATCACCCGCTGGACATGCGCCGAGGAGGCCATGCGCATGCGGAACGGCAGTTGCCGCAGCGGCCCCGGATCGGGACCGTAGGCCTCAACCATCGGCGTGCGCGCATAGCCCACGGCGCCGATCCGCTCGAACCAGGCGAGGCGGCGGAAATCGAACCCGCCCGGCTCCGACGGGGCCGCCGGCGGCGACAGCCGCGCCTGCCCAAGCAGTCGAAGTCCGGGCCGCAGCAAATCCTCCGGCGTCGCCGGGTCGAGCGATATCCGCACCCGCGCCGGCGTGCGCGACGGCTCCAGCCCATGGATCACCACCCGGTCGAGCAGCACCCGCGGCCGGTCGCTGGCCGACCGGTCCAGCCCCACGATGCGCCCCTCCACGTCGGCGGTCATCTCGTAGGGCAGCACCGGCGCGGCCACCAGCCAGGTGCGGAGCGCAGCGGCCCCGAAGCCTGCCGCCGGCAGCAGCACCGCCAGGGTGACGACCCGCGCCGCCATCCCGACGCGGAACAGCGTCCCCGCCGCAACCCCCATCGCCCCGGCAACGGCCGCGAGCATCCAGCCCTCGGGCTCGACGGGAACGGAAAAGTACAGCGCAATGCCCAGTGCAAAGAAAACCGGAACCCAGAGCGCCAGGTTCCGCCGCTGCGTCTCGATCAGCGCAGCGAGACGCTCCAACGCCAAGGCCCTCCTGCGGTTGCCGCCCGAACTCAGCCTGGGCAGGTAGCGTTGCGAAGTGGTTAATCGCCGCTCCGTGCGCCCTACCAACCGGCTTCAATTTCAGATATCTTCTCGGGTCTTGCGCCCACCCTTCAGTGATTGCGTTTGCTCCACCGTTTCGGCCCCTTCGAACTCGACGAGGACGCGCGCCTCCTCACCCTGCACGGGCGTCCGCAGGACATCCAGCCGCTGGTTTTCAACCTGCTCGCCTATCTGGTGCTCAATGGGGGTCGGGTGGTCCCGAAGGCCGAGCTGATGGACGTCCTCTGGCCGGATCTCAACGTCACCGAGGCATCGCTGCAGCGCGCAGTCAGCCTCGCCCGGCGGGCGCTTGCAGCCGGCGGACTGGAACGGGCGATCCGCAGCTTCGTTCGTCACGGTTACCGGTTTGGCATCGACCCCGACCTGCGGCGAACCGAGCCCGCGGCGCCGGCGGCCGATGCCGATCTCGAGAAGGCGCGGCAGCGCGCCCGGGCGCGCGACTGGGCCAGCGCCTGCGCCAGCTTCGAGCGCATACCGCCGGAGGCGCTCGGGCTCGACGATCTCGAACTCTGGTCCAGCGCCGTCGAGTGCAGCGGCCGCCCCGTTGACGCGACCCCTATCCTCGCCCGCGCCGTCCCCGCCAATATCGAAGCCGGCGAGCCGACACGGGCGGCGCGCGCGGCAGTCAACCTGGCCAAGATCGAACTCGAGCGCGGGGCCGCGGCCGCCGCGAGCGGCTGGCTCGGCAGGGGCGGAGTCGCTGCTCGCCGATACCGACGACGACGCGGCCCGTGCCTACCTCCTCTGGATGCAGTCCCGCTTTGCTGCGTTCCGCGGCCGCGCTGACGAGGCGTTCGAACTCGCCTCCCACGCCGTCGCGCGCGCGAAACAGTCAGGCGATCAGGGGCTCCATGCCCTGACCCTTTCCTACATGGGATTCTACAACCTGTCGCTGGGGCGAGTGAGCGAGGGCAGCGAGCAGCAGAACCATGCCGCCGCGATCGCGTTGTCCAGCGAGTCCGATCCTATCACCGGCAACCTCGTCTACTGCAACATCCTCTGGAGCTGCCGCACCTTCGCCGACTGGGACCGGGCCTGCCAGTGGAGCGATGGCTTCGAGACTTGGTGCCAGGCGAGCTTCGCGGCGCCGACCGGGGCCTGCGACCTGCATCGGGCGGAGATACTCGGCGCGAAGCAGTCACTGCCAGAGGCTCTTGCCCACATCAACCGCGCACTCGCCAAACTGACGACCGAGCAGGCCTGGTGTCTCGGAGACGGCCGCCGCGTCCGCGGCGACATACATGCGATGATCAGCGACCTCCCGGCGGCGCGCTCCGACTACGCCGCGGCCTACGCGCTCGGCTGGGATGCCGAGCCCGGAAACGCCAACCTGCTGTTTGAAAGCGGCGACCAGGACGCCGCACTCGCCGCACTCGACCGGGCGCTCGCGGGCACGAGCTGGTTTCATCTGCAGCGACGCGGTTACCTCCTTGTCAACAAAGCGCGCACCGCCGCGCATGGCGGGCGTCGCAACGAGGCCGCCGCCCTGCTGGACGAGATCGAGGCGGCGCCGGAACGCTGGCCGCAACCGGCGGTGCGGGCGCTCATCACCGAGACGCGCGCGACCCTCGGCGGCCCCGAGAACCCGCAGGCTCTCCCGCTCCTGCATCTCGCCCGGCAGCTCTGGACCAGCGCCGGCATCGACTATCACGCGACCCGAGTCCGCCTCGAGCTTGCCCGGCGGCTACGCGGCGCTGGCGACGCCGGCGGGGCGGCGGCCGAACTGGCGGCGGCGCGAGTGCACGGCGATGCAGATCGGCTCACACCGCCTCGCCGACCGTGCCGCCGCGCTGGAGCGAGAGCTGAAGGCAACGCCCCTGATTTCGGAAAGATAAGCCCACGATCAGGGCGCGATAAGGACGCGGCGGGCGATTCCCGGCAGGCTATCCTCTGTCACGCAAGCAGCGTGGCTTTGCAGGAGAAGCCAGAATGCAGCTCTATGTCATCCGCCATCCCAGCGCCTGGGCATCGCTCGCCGAACTCGAGGTGGCCGGCGCCAAGTCCGCCCGGATCGGCAACGAGGAAATGCCCGATCGGGTCCGCTGGATCCGCAGCTACGTTGTCCATGAGGCCGACGGCCGCATCGGAACCTTCTGCATCTTAGAGGCCGAGAACGGCGAAGCGATCCGCGAGCGCGCCCGGCGCGTGGGCATGCCGGGCGAGGAGTTCTATCCGGTCGCGACGACCGTCATCGTCCGACCCGACCCGGTCGAGGCAGCGGCAGCGGCGTGACGCCAGCCAGGCGCCCGCCGGGACCTTCCCGGCGAGCGCCCCCGCAATCGGGCGCGCGCGGCCGGGCAATATGGACTCCATGGATTGAGGAGGGGTAAGGACGTGGCGGTGGCGGATGCCGCCCGCATCAAACCGGAGGTCCAGCCCGATGCCCTTGCCTGCGTCCGTGGTGACGCGCTTCGCGCCCTCCCCGACCGGGTATCTGCATATCGGCGGCGCGCGCACGGCGCTCTTCAGCTGGCTCTACGCCCGCCACGCCGGTGGCAAGTTCCTGCTGCGCATCGAGGATACCGACCGCGCCCGCTCCACCCCCGAGGCGACCGCGGCGATCTTCGAAGGCCTGCGCTGGCTCGGCCTCGACTGGGATGGCGAGGCAATCAGCCAGTTCGATCGCGCCGACCGCCATGCCGAGGTGGCGCACGAGATGATCGCCCGCGGCACCGCCTTCCGCTGCTACGTCACCGTGGAGGAGGTCGAAGCCTACCGCGAAACGGCCAAGGCCGAGGGACGCCCGCCGCTCTTCCATTCGCCCTGGCGGGATGCCGACCCGTCGGCCTGGCCTGACGCCTCCTACGTCGTGCGCCTCCGCGCACCGCGCGAAGGCGAGACCGTCGTCGAGGACGTCGTCCAGGGCACGGTGACCTGGAAGAACGAGGCGCTGGACGATCTGATCCTGCTCCGCTCGGACGGCACCCCAACCTACATGTTGGCGGTGGTGGTGGACGACCACGACATGGGCGTGACCCACGTCATCCGCGGCGACGATCACCTGACCAACGCCGCGCGGCAGACCCTGATCTATCGGGCGATGGACTGGGATGTCCCGATCTTCGCCCACATCCCGCTCATCCATGGTCCCGATGGCGCCAAGCTCTCCAAGCGCCACGGAGCCCTCGGCATCGAGGCCTACCGCGACATGGGTTACCCGCCCGAGGCGATGCGCAACTACCTCGCACGCCTGGGATGGAGCCACGGCAACGACGAATTCTTCACCACCGAGCAGGCGGTCGCGTGGTTCGATCTCACCCATCTCGGCAAGGCGCCGGCCCGCCTCGACCTCGGCAAGCTCGAGAATCTGTCCGGCCAACACATCCGTGCCGCCAGCGACGAGCATCTCCTCGACGAGCTGCAGGTCTTTCTTGCAGCGCAGAAGAGAGCCCCTCTCACGGAAGTCGAGCGGGGGCAGATGCTGCGCGCGATGCCGGGTCTGAAGGAGCGCGCCAGAACGCTGCCGCAAATTCTTGATATGGCAAGCTTTATACTGCTTTCACCACCCTTCGACATTGGTGAAGCAGCCGCGAAGGCACTGGCCAGTTTACCCGCTGAAACTCTGGAAAAATTGACTTCGCGGTTGCGAAACGTTACATGGTCGGCGAGCGATCTGGAGACGGTGGTGCGGGATTTCGCTGCGGCGGAGGGGCTGGGTCTGGGCAGGATCGCCCAACCTCTCAGGGTTGCGCTTTCCGGCCGCACTGTCTCGCTCGGGGTCTTCGATATGATGGAGATTCTCGGGCGGGACGAAAGCCTCGCCCGGCTCGAGCGCTGCGCGCGCACGGTTCCGAGCCGGACCTGAAAACACAACAGGGGACGACGACGCATGACCAATCAGGCCCATCGCACCGCAAGGCTGACCCTAGGCGACAAGCAGCTGGAACTGCCGATATACCAGGGCACCATCGGGCCCGATGTCGTCGACATCCGGCGCCTCTACAACGACGGCGGCGTCTTCACCTTCGATCCCGGCTATACCTCGACCGGCTCCTGCGAGAGCGCCATCACCTATATCGACGGCGACAAGGGCGAGTTGCTCTACCGCGGCTATCCGATCGAGCAGCTTGCCGAGAAGTCGACTTTCCTCGAGGTCTCCTACCTCCTGCTCTACGGCGAGCTGCCGACCGCGGCGCAACTGGAGGATTTCGTCGGCCGGGTCACGAACCACACCATGCTGCACGAGCAGATGTCCTACTTCTTCCGCGGGTTCCGGCGCGACGCGCACCCGATGGCCATCGTCTGCGGCACCATGGGCGCTATGGCCGCCTTCTACCATGACTCGACCGACATCACCGACGCTTGGCAGCGCGAGGTGGCGACGATCCGCATGATCGCCAAGATGCCGACGATCGTGGCCTGGGCGTTCAAGTACTCGGTCGGCCAGCCGTTCGTGTACCCGCGCAACAGCCTCGACTACGCCTCGAACTTCCTCAACATGTGCTTCGCGGTCCCGGCCGAGGAATATGTGGTCGACCCGATCCTCTCCCGCGCCGTGGACCGGATCTTCACGCTTCACGCCGACCACGAGCAGAACGCCTCGACCTCGACGGTACGGCTCGCGTCGTCCTCCGGCGCTAACCCGTTCGCCTGCATCGCGGCGGGGGTGGCATGTCTCTGGGGGCCTGCCCACGGCGGGGCGAACGAGGCGTGCCTCCGGATGCTGCGCGAGATCGGGACACCGGAACGCATTCCCGAGTTCATCGCCCGCGCAAAGGACAAGGACGATCCCTTCCGCCTGATGGGCTTTGGGCACCGGGTCTACAAGAACTTCGACCCGCGCGCGAAGGTGATGAAGCAGTCGGCGGACGAGGTGCTGGGGCTTCTCGGCATCGAGAACAACCCGACGCTGCAGGTGGCCAAGGAGCTCGAGAAGATCGCCCTCGAGGACCAGTACTTCATCGACCGCAAGCTCTATCCGAACGTCGACTTCTATTCCGGCATCATCCTCGATGCCATGGGCTTCCCCACCTCGCTCTTCACGCCGATCTTCGCGCTGGCGCGCACCGTCGGCTGGATCTCGCAGTGGAAGGAAATGCTCGAGGATCCGGAGCTGAAGATCGGCCGGCCGCGTCAGCTCTACACCGGCAAGACCTATCGCGATTACGTGGATGTCGAAGACCGCTGAGCCCGGCCGCGAAAGCGCCTCGCTCGCCCGTGTCGAGGCCGAGGCGAACCGGCTCGGCCTCGTCATCGTTCCGGTCCGTCTGGCGGAGGGCACCCGCACCGCCGAGGACGCCGCGAGGGCATGCGGGTGCGTGCTCGACCAGATCGTGAAGTCGATCGTCTTTCGCGAGCCGGGAAGCGGGCGGCATTTTCTTTTCCTTACTGCCGGAGGCAACCGGGTCGACGCCGGCAAGGCCGCGCTGCTGGCCGGCGCGCAGCTCGGGAAGGCCGATGCCGCCAGCATCCGCGAGTACACCGGCTTCGCCATCGGCGGGGTGGCGCCGCTCGGCCATTTGCGCGCGATCGAGACCTGGCTCGACCCGAGGCTCCTCGACTTCCCGACCGTCTGGGCGGCCGCCGGGACGCCGCATCACGTCTTCGAAGTTGCGCCGGCCCGGCTCGCCGCCGCAGTCGGAGCGACGGTGACGGACTTCACCGGCTGAGGCGCGGAACTCCGCATTGCATCCGGCGTTGGATTGGGCCTCCCCGCGGACCCTTCGCGCACCATGGACCACATTTTCACCGCGATCGCCGGCAGGATCGCCGGTTTCGCCGGCCGGCCAGCGGCCTTCATTATCGCGCTCGCGCTGATCGTCGTCTGGGCCGTCACCGGGCCGATCTTCGGCTTCTCCGAGGTATGGCAGCTGGTCATCAACACCGGCACCACGATCGTCACCTTCCTGATGGTCTTTCTTGTTCAGAACACCCAGAACCGCGACAGCGCCGCCATCCAGGCCAAGCTGGACGAGTTGCTGCGCGCCATGGCGGATGCGCGCGAGCAATTCATCGGCATCGAGCACATGACCGACCAGGAGATCGAGGACATCCGCAAAGATCTGGAGGAGGAGGTCGGTGACAAGCAAGGCCCCACCGCGCACGAGGCCGTGGCGCGGTTGCTGCGGCGGCGCTAGGCCATCTCAGGCGTCGTCAGCCTGGCCTCCTCCGCGCGCAGCCGCTATGGCCGCACGCACCGCCTGCTCATCAGTCACAGTGCCGGTATACTCGCGCTCCAGCGCTGTGCCACCCATACCGACCTGTGGATTGCGGTAGCGCATCGTGCTGGGCTGCGTGCGCAAGGCGGCGAAGTGCAGATCGGGCGCGCGGGTGGCGTCCCTCACCTGCACGATGTTACCGACATCAAGCCCTCCGCAGGCAATGACGCCAAGGCGACCGCGCGCCGCCTCCACGGTCGCGCGGATCGTATCGAGTTCCTTCGAGGGCGGTGTCGCGCTGTCCGCTGGTGAGCACGCGGTCCACCCCCAGGCGGACGAGCGTCTCCACGGCTGCGGCAAAGTCACGGGTCATGTCGAAAGCGCGATGGCACGTTACCGAGAGCGGACGCGCCGCTTCGGTCAGCGCCAGCATTCGATCTTCGTCAATTTCCCCGTCCGCAGTCAGGCATCCCACGACGACACCGTCGACGCCGATCTGCCTCAGCGCCCTCACGTCAGCGATCATGGCGGCAAATTCGATGTCCGTGTAGAGAAAGTCCCCGCCGCGGGGCCGAACGATGACGTGGAAGGGCACCGTGGCAAGCCGCTTCGCTACCTCCACCATGCCCGAGCTGGGCGTGAGGCCACCCTCGAGGAGCGAGGCGCAGAGCTCGATCCGGTCGGCCCCCGCCCGCTGCGCGGCGACGAGGCCATCCGTGTTCTCGACACAGACCTCGATGGCGACGCGGCGGGCCGGAATCATGCCTTTCCTCTCCTCGGTTCTGTTTACCCGAAGCACCTGCAGATGCAATTCACCGTGGGACGAGGACCGCGCCCTGGAACAAGCGGCGCGCGGTCATCTGCACCGACGCCATGTCGGCATAGACTCCTTGCGCGCTCTCGCTGACGGCGGCCGCAATCGACCACGTGCCGCTCGGATGGCCGACCATGATATCGCCCCCGGTTCGGGCGCGCTCGCTTAGGAGCCGGTTCGGGATGGTCCCGGGTAGCCGGCAGGCAACCGCCAGGCACAGGGCAGTCGTCAACGGCACGGCGCGGTGCGGCCGGCCGCGTCCGATCATGCGGATCATGATATCAGTTTCGTCGGCCCGCAACGTGCGGCCGGAGAGCGTCGGCGCTGGCGCCGGCGCCGCCACGAAAGCGATGCGCGGCAGTGAGACGCTGGCGGCCTCGGCAAGGCTGGCCGCGGCGCCGGCCTTGACCGTGACGTGGCGCCGGATGGTCTCGATTCGGCCAGCGCGACCGCGTAGCCCGCACCGAGCAGGAACCCGCTGTTCGGTGACTTCTTCCGCTTCATCGAACCCCACATCCGGCACGAGATCCGGGTCGCTCGCGAAAGGACGGCACGGCTGTCGCACCGCCGCGCCGTGGGACGCTGGCTGCAGGCCCAGAGCGAACATATGGCGATCCTTGCCGCCATCGAGGCCCGCAAGCCGGCGCAAGCCGCCCCGGGGCAAGGCTTCACCTGCGCAACACCGTGAAGCGGCTGCTCCCGGCCGATTGATCCACAGAGGCCGGTGTACGCGACGGCCGCCGCCCTCAGCCGTCCAGCCCCACCCGCCGCAGCCTTAGCGCGTTGCCGATCACCGACACCGACGAAAAGCTCATCGCCGCCGCCGCCAGCATCGGCGAGACCAGCACCCCGATGAACGGATAGAGGATGCCCGCCGCCACCGGCACCCCGGCCGCGTTGTAGGCCAGCGCAAAGAACAGGTTCTGCCGGATGTTCCGCATGGTCGCCAGCGCAAGCCGCCGTGCCCGCACGATCCCGGTCAGGTCCCCCTTCACCAGCGTCAGCCCCGCGCTCTCGATCGCCACATCGGCCCCGGTGCCCATGGCGATCCCCACGTCCGCCTGCGCCAGCGCCGGCGCATCGTTCACCCCGTCGCCCGCCATGGCCACCACTGCGCCCGCCGCCTGCAGCTCCCGCACCAGCCGCGCCTTGTCCTCCGGCAGCACCTCGGCGCGGATCTCGTCGATCCCGAGCCGCCCCGCCACCGCCCGCGCCGTCCGTTTGCTGTCGCCCGTCGCCATCACGATGCGAAATCCCAGTGCGTGCAAGGCCTTGAGCGCCCCCGGCGTCGTCTCCTTCACCGGATCGGTCACGCTGACCAGCCCGGCCACCGCCCCGTCCACCACCACGAACATCACCGTCTCGCCCTGGTCCCGCCGCGCATCGGCCGCCGCCGGAGCCGCCGCCTCCAGCCCCAGGTCCGCCAGCATCGCCGCATTCCCCAGCGCCACGTCGCGCCCGTCCACCCGGCCCTTCACCCCCTTGCCGGTCACCGCCTCGAAGGCCGCCGCCTCGCCCAGCGTCACGCCACGCGCCTCCGCCCCGCGCACGATCGCCTCCGCCAGCGGATGCTCCGACCCGCGCTCCAGGCTCGCCGCCAGCCGCAGCACCTCGTCGTCCTCGTCGTGTCCCAACTCCGGCAGCACCGCCGCCAGCTCCGGCTTTCCCACCGTCAGCGTCCCGGTCTTGTCCACGATCAGCGTGTCCACCTTGGCGAAGGTCTCCAGCGCCTCGGCGTCGCGGATCAGCACCCCCGCCTGCGCGCCCCGCCCGGTCGCGGTCATGATCGACATCGGCGTCGCCAGCCCCAGGGCACACGGACAGGCGATAATCAGCACCGAAATCGCCGAGACCAGCGCATAGGCCAGCGACGGCGACGGCCCCCAGATCGCCCACACCACGAACGCCAGCGCCGCCACCGCGATCACCGCCGGCACGAACCACCCCGCCACTTGGTCGGCGAGCTTCTGGATCGGCGCCCGCGACCGCTGCGCCGACGCCACCATTTCCACAATCTGCGCCAGCACGGTGTCCTTGCCCACCCGCCGCGCCTCCACGATCAGGCTCCCCGTGCCGTTGATCGTGGCACCGGTGACCGGCTCGCCGGCCACTTTCTCCACCGGCACCGGCTCGCCGGTCAGCATCGACTCGTCCACCGACGAGTGCCCCTCGACCACCTCCCCGTCCACCGGCACCTTTTCCCCCGGCCGCACCCGCAGCCGGTCGCCCACCGCCACCTCCTCCAGCGGAACCTCCTCCTCGCGCCCGTCCGGCCGCAGCACCCGCGCCGTCTTCGGCGCCAGCCCCATCAGCGCCCGGATCGCCGACCCCGTCCGGTCCCGCGCCCGCAGCTCGAGGATCTGCCCGAGCAGCACCAGCACCACGATCACCGACGCCGCCTCGAAATAGACGCCGACCTGCCCGCCATGGTCGCGGAACCCGTGCGGGAAGAGACCCGGCGCCACCACCGCGACGACGCTGAAGGCATAGGATGCCACCACCCCCATCGCGATCAGGCTGAACATGTTGAGATTGCCGGTGCGGAACGACTTCGCCCCCCGCACCAGGAACGGCCAGCCGCACCAGAGCACCACCGGCGTCGCCAGCACCAGCTCCAGCCAGCGCGCCGTGCGCTCCCCGATCCAGGCCCCCACCGGCAGCCCCAGCATCGGCCCCATGGCGATCACCACCAGCGGCACCGCCAGCGCCGCGCCCACAGCGAACCGCCGCCGGAAGTCCACCAGCTCGGGATTGGGTCCTTCGTCAGCCGCCGGCACCCCCTTGGGCTCCAGCGCCATGCCGCAGATCGGGCAGAACCCAGGCCCCACCTGCTCGATCTCGGGATGCATCGGGCAGGTGTAGATCGTCCCCGCCGGCATCGCCGCCGGCGTCGGCTTTTCCCCGAGGTAGCGCTCCGGATCGGCGGCAAACTTCGCCCGGCACCCCTCGCCGCAGAAATGGAAGGTCCGCCCGCCATGCTCATGCCGCGGCTTGCCGGCCTCGGGATCGACGCTCATGCCGCAGACCGGGTCGCGGACCAGCGTATCCGCCGCCATCGTCGCATGTTCGTTCATATGTCGCCCCTCGCCAAACCGGATTCGACACACCATTTGCAGCTTCCAGCAACTGGAAGGTCAAGGGGAACCGCCCATGAATATCGGAGACGTCGCCGAACGCAGCGGCCTGCCGCCCAAGACCATCCGCTACTACGAGGATATCGGCCTCATCCGCCCGCACCGCGGCGGCAACGGCTACCGCGCCTTCACCGAGGCCGATCTGCACCGCCTCGCCTTCCTCGGCCGCGCCCGCTCGCTCGGCTTCTCCATCGAGGAATGCCGCGCGCTGCATCGCGCTCTACGGCGACCCCGCCCGCGCCAGCGCCGACGTCAAGGCAATGGCGGAGTCCCACCTCGCCAAGGTCGACCGCAAGATCGCCGAGCTGCAGGGCCTGCGTGCCACCCTCGCCCACCTCGTCGACCGCTGCCACGGCGACGACCGCCCCGACTGCCCCATTCTCGCCGACCTCGCCGGATCTCCCGCCGCAAGCGCCTGTTCCCCGGAGCCGCCTTCGCGTGATGCCTGAACAAGTCCGCAGTCGGGAGGGGATCTCGACGGCCCCCTTCGGCCCGCCCACGTCACCCGTCCCTTGCCAGGCGATGGAACTGGTGGGTGAAGACCGCCACCCCGAGGATCGGCACGACGAGGTTCAACACCGGAACCGACAGCGGCACCGCCATCGCCGTGCCCGCCAGCCAGATCCGCCCGAGATGCCGTCGCCCGAGCTCCGCCGCCGCCGCGGCTCCGAGTCGCCGCCGCGCCACCAGGCTGAAATATTCCCGCCCCAGCAGGAAGCCGTTTACGATCCAGAAGATGAACGGCGCCAGCGGCGGCACGAACAGATAGATCACCAGCGCCACCAGGTTCGCCGCCACTACCAGCCCGAGAAATCGCAGCGAGTCCCCCACCTGCTCGCCGAGCCCCATCTCGCTCGCCGGTGGCAGCGCCGGATACCAGCGCGTCTCCACCGCTTCCGCCACGTCGTCGAGGAAGAACCCCACCACCGCCGCCGCCGCCGGCACCATCAGCACCACCGACAAGAGCAGCATCAGCCCCACACCGGCCCAGAAGGCGATGTCGTCGAGAAACCCCACCCTCCCGATCCAGGGCAGCGTCACGCTGTCCGGCAACAGCCAGCCCAGCCCAAGCACCACCGCCCAGAACACCGCCGCCAGGGCCAGCACCGTCAGCACCAGCGACCGCATCAGTACCCGCAGGAACCGCGGATCGCCGAGCTGCGCCAGCGCGCGCCCGAGATCGACGACCAGGCTCACCCCGCCAGCCAGGTGACGAGGCTCGCCACGTCCGGCCGCGGCCGGTCCGGCGGCGGCGTCTCGCAGGTCCCGAGGTAGACGAAGCCCGCAATCCACTCCCCCGGCGCCAGCCCCAACGCGCCCTCCACCAGCGGCCGGTCATAGGCCGCCCAGCCGGTCAGCCAGCTCGCCCCCCAGCCCGCCGCCAGCGCCGCGTTGAGCAGGCTCAGCGCCACGTTCGCGGCCGACAGCATCTGCTCCTGCGCCGGGATCTTCTCGCTTTCCTTGGGCGAGCCCACCACCGCCACCGCCAGCGGCGCCTGCTCGAAGGCCAGCGCCCCCTTGTCGGCATCCTGCCCGGCCGCCTCCGCCCGCGCCCGGATCGCGGCGGCGAAGCGCGCCAGCCCCGCCCCCTCCAGCACCACGAAGCGCCACGGCTCCAGCTTGCCGTGGTCCGGCACCCGCACCGCCGCGGTCAGGAGCCGCATCAGCTCCTCCCGTCCCGGCGCCGGCGCCGCCAGAAGCTTCGCGGGCCGCGACCGGCGGGTCAGCAGAAATTCCAGCGCCTCGGGGCTCGCCATGCTCTCGCCTTTCGGAAAAATCCTTGCTGCCGCACATGTTCGCTGCCACGCACGCCGTCAACCCCGCACGCGCGATCGCCCGCCCCTGTCACTCCCGCCGCAGCACCTTGTCCACCAGAAAGTCCGACGCACCCCCGCTCTTGTACTCGGCCATCAGCGCGTCGCGGTCGTACTTCATCTCCACCCACGCCCGGAAGCTCATCGGCTGCGCCGCCGCGTCCGCCGCATACCGCTCCAGCAGGAAATGCAGCACCCCCGTCGCCGCCCCCCGCACGTGCAGGTACCGCCAGTTGAGCTGCCGCTGCGCCTCCTCCGGCGACAGCCCCTTCTGCAGCATCAGGTACAGCGCCGCCGCGAACCCGGCCCGGTCCGCCCCCGACTTGCAGTGCATCAGGAACGGCCGCGGCAGCCGCGCGAAGATCTCGTCGAGCGCCAGGATCTCCTCCCGGCTCGGCAGCAGCCGCGATGATAGCTTGAAGTCGACGAGCTCCATCCCCGCCGCCCGGCACGCCTCGCGCTCGAGCAGATACGACCCGTATTCCGTCGCCCCCCGCAGGTTCAGCACCGCCCTGAACCCTTGCCCCGCCAGCCGCCGGATCGCCCCAGGATCCGGCTGGCTCGACCGCCAGACACCGCGGTCGATCTCGTGCTCGTTGCGCCAGGCCTTGCGCAGCAGCCCGTGGTCGAAGACCAGCATGTCGATGGCCGCGTTCCGCCGCGCACCGGGCGCATCGAGATCGCCGACCCAGCCGTCCTTCCAGCGCCGCTGCCAGCGCTTCAGCGGCCCGCGCCGGGCCATCTAGGACGCCGCCATCAGAACGCGTCCGACGCCACCCGGCACGGGGTGGTCAGCGCCCGCAGCGACACTTTCTGCCGCCCCGCCGCATCGAAGTTCGCCGGCTCCAGCCACGCCTCCCAGGCCGGCTTCAGGCAGCGCCAGTCGCCGTCGGTCATGGCGAACCAGGCGGTGTCGCGGTTGCGCCCCTTCACCACCGTCGCCTGCCGGAACACGCCCTCGTAGGAAAAGCCCATCCGCTCCGCCGCCCGCCGGCTCGGCCGGTTCAGCGCGTCGCACTTCCACTCGAAGCGCCGATAGCCCTCGCGGAACACCCAGTCGGCGAAGAGATAGATCGCCTCGCTCGCCGCCCGCGTCCCCTGCAGGGCCTTCGACCAGCAGATGTGCCCCACCTCGATCGACCCCGCGTCGGGCGCGATCCGCATCAGGCTCGCCACCCCCGCCGCCTGGTTGCGCTCCCGGTCGGTCACCGCGAAGAAAAGGGGATCGGCCTTGCCGGCCATCTGCACCACCCAGGCGGCATAGGCCGCCTCGCTCGCGAACGGCCCGTAGGGCAGGTAGTCCCAGATCGCATCGTCGGCCCGGTTGGCCTCGAACAGCGCCCTGGCATGCGCCGGCCCCAGCGGCTCCAGCCGCGCATAGCGCCCGTCGCGCCGCATCGGCCCCGGCCAGGGCGGTGGCGTCCAGTCCGGCAGTTCCACGCCGAGCTCAGCCATGTCGCCTCCGCCGCCCCCAAGCCCGAAGCCATGGCACGCGCCACCCGGTCAGCGCAAGAGCGCCCCCGGCGAAAAAGCCGTCCCGCGCCGGTCCTTGTCGTGCACCTCGGCCACCTGCAACGCGGACCGCAAACGCAAGCGGCGCCCACCCGCATCAGCTGGGACTCCGCATCGAAGAGGCATGGAAGCGTCAGGCGTCAGGCAGGCGCCTTTCGATCGCGCCGCAGGCTCCGGCCCAGCCGCGCGGCGCCCAATGCCCCGAGCGAACCGAGCAGGAGCAACTCGCTCGGCGGCAGGGGGATCGGTTCGGCTTCGGACAGGAAGACCGGATCGGAGAAAGCGATCGACACGCCGGGACTTGCGACTAGGAAAAGCGAGCCCGCCAGCGCCGCGGTCCCGCCGCGGATCGTCCGCTCTAACGACGAGGCCACGGTGGTGTTGAACCCGTAGGACTGGCCATCGAGAACCTGCTGAAAATAGCTCAGCCGCTCGGAGACCGTCCCGGACAGCTGCGGGTCCGGTCCGCTCTGCCTGACGAGAAGGCGTGGCCGGGCGCCGTCGAACGCCGCCTAATTCGGAAACGAATAAGTCAGCCCGCAGGACCACGGCGCTGAAATCCGGATCCGGCGGGTCTAAGCCGCCGACGTCCCAGCTCCCCGTCAGGTCGAGCCCGAACTCGACCGACCCGCTGCCGTGAACGCTGAAGCTCTCGAAGGACGTGGCCTGCCAGATTCTTGGGAAAGACCGGGTTCTGCATCCTGATCGAGGTATCGAACTTCCCCGTCGCGATGTCGAGGGACCCCGCTGCCTCCAGGATGGTTCCGCCCTGATCGACACGTGCCGACGACGACCGGCTGCCGCCCTCGGTGGCCGTATCGAAGACGGTTCGGTCATCGGAATCGTCGGCCTGTTCGAATCCCCCTCCGGTCGCCGGCGCGAGGCCCGAGACGAACGCGCCGGTGGAAATCGTGGCAGCCTGCGCTACCGACACCGGCAGCAAGCCCAAGGACCGCAACCAACAGCGCTCGGCTCACGGCGCACCCTCCCATGCGCTGTCCGGCGTCAGCGCCCATGGGACGTTTTGGGGTGATTGAGTAACGGAGGGTTTCTGGCTCATCGTAACCGCCAAGGAGTGGAGATGAGCCAGAAACCCGTGACGCAGAGAGCGGCCGCCGAGAAGGTGGTGAAGGACATCCGCCGAGCGACCCGGAAGCAGCATTCGGCGGAGGAGAAGATCCGGATCGTGCTGGCCGGATTGCGCGGCGAGGACAGCATCGCCGAGCACTGCCGGCGCGAGGGGATCGCGCAGAGCCTGTACTACAGCTGGTCGAAGGAGTTCCTGGAAGCCGGCAAGCGGCGCCTGGCGGGCGACACCGCGCGGCAGGCGACCAGCCCCGAGGTGAAGGAACTGCGCGCCGAGGCGGCGGCGCTGAAGGAGGCGGTGGCCGATCTCACGCTCGAGAACCGGCTGCTCAAAAAAAGCATGACCGGGGCTGGGGGCGACCGCGAATGAGATATCCCGCCGCCGAGAAGCTCGAGATCATCCGGCTGGTCGAAGGGTCGCATCTGCCGGTGCGCCGGACCCTGGCCCGGATCGGCGTGCCGCCCACCACCTTCTACCGCTGGTACGACCGGTACCGGGAGCATGGGCCCGAAGGTCTCGAGGACCGCTCGCCCAGGCCGGGCCGGGTTTGGAACCGCATCCCCGAGCCGGTGCGGGAGCGGCTGCTGGCCTTGGCGCTCGAAGCGCCGGAGCTCTCGCCGCGGGAGCTGGCCGTCCGGTTCACCGACCGGGAGAAGTATTTTGTCTCAGAGGCTTCGGTCTACCGTCTGCTCAAGGCGCACGACCTGATCACCAGCCCGGCCTTCGTCGTCGTGAAGGCGGCCGAGGCGTTCACCGAGCAGACGACGGCGACAAACCAGCTCTGGCAGACCGACTTCACCTACCTCAAGGTGATGGGCTGGGGCTGGTTCTATCTCTCGACGATCCTCGACGACTTCTCCCGCTACATCGTCGCCTGGAAGCTCTGCACCACCATGCGCGCCGGCGACGTCACCGACACGCTGGAACTCGCCCTGGCAGCCTCGGGCTGCGACGGCGCACGGGTCGTCCACCGACCCCGGCTGCTCAGCGACAATGGCGCGTCCTACGTCGCCGCCGACCTCGCCGCCTGGCTCGAGCGACAAGGGCATGGCCCACGTCCGCGGCGCCCCGAACCACCCGCAGACCCAGGGCAAGATCGAGCGCTGGCACCAGACCATGAAGAACCGCGTCCTGCTGGAGAACTACTTCCTGCCGGGTCAAGCTCGAGGACGCCGTCGCCGCCTTCGTCGACCACTACAACCACCACCGCTACCACGAGAGCCTCGGCAACCTGACCCCCGCCGACGTCTACTTCGGCCGCGGCCAGGCAATCCTCGAGCCGAGAGGCTGAAGATCAAGAAACTCACCATCCGAAACCGCCGCTTGAGCCATCACGGCCAAGCGGCATAACCTGAACCAGATGAGCCAGAGCCCTCCGATGCTCAGTCAGCTTAAACGGCCCAAAAACCCTGACGACGGACATGCAGCCCGTCGGCCACGACGCTCTAGTTCACGTTCGCCGGCGTGAGCACCGCACGCCGCACCAGCCCCGAGCCCTCGTCCACCGAGACGATGAGTTTTTGCGAATCCAGGCGCTCCCGGTGGCGACTGCC
This sequence comes from uncultured Alphaproteobacteria bacterium, assembly GCA_963737485.1. GTDB lineage: Bacteria > Pseudomonadota > Alphaproteobacteria > Rhodobacterales > Rhodobacteraceae > Amaricoccus. The sequence continues at coordinate 60,573 of CAVTSR010000018.1, forward strand.
GTCACTGAGCCCGCGCATCTCTACCTCTGGGTGCCGAATGCCTGGTTGCCGGGCGGGCTCGAGGTAATGGTTGCTTGGGGACCATGGCACACGCCGTCAACTTGAACGCCTATGCCGACTACGACGAGCAGCCCGGGATCTTTGCCCGCCTGCGCCAGAGCTTTGCCGACCACCGCACGTATCTGGCGACCTACTACGAGCTAAACGCACTCAACGACCGCGAACTGGCCGACCTTGGCCTCTCGCAGCTGAACGTCCGGGACGTCGCCCGGGAGGCCGTCTACGGCAACTGATCCGGCGCGGGCCGGGAAGTAAGTTACTGCCTCGCCGTCGGGACAACTCTCGCGACCTGAACAGGCCCGCCGCCCCCTGCGGCGGGCCATCTTGTTCTCAGGCGCTCGCATGTGCCGATTGGAAGCAGGTGCCGCGATGATCGAACAGCATCTCCCCACGACGACCTCGGCCCGACATCTTGCGCACCGTATTCCGGGAGATGTGCAGCTCGCGTGCGATCTCCCTGATCGACCGACCGCGCACCAGATACTCGCGGCGTACCCGCGCGATCGTATCCACGCCCTTCATCCCCCATCCCACCCGTCCAAACCAAAAGGACGGGCAGTGTCCGCGCAACACGCGACAGAGGGTCCCACGCCGATCCACACGGATGCTCTTGCCGTCAAGCTCGGCGATCTGCCTGACCTTGCGCTCGCGGTCGAGCGCCTTCCACTGGCCACGGCGGCAGTGCGCGACACAGTATCGCCCATCTCTAAGCTTATGCAGGGGCACGCCGGCGGTTAAGGCGCCACCATCGTTGGTGCCGCCCTTGTCCGAACTGCGGATCGAGTTTGCGATCATTGATGGCTCTGGCGGATCATCGGCGAGCACGAAGCGTCCGGTCGGGAACATGCCGCCCCCGTGGACAGGGGAATCGCTTGAAGGACTTCATGCGGTTTGGGTGATGACGGCTTGCAGATAGTTGTCGTCGCATCCTGCGCGTTTTCTTCGGGTCTTGAGGCTGTCTGTTTTGGCCGTCCTGTTGAGCAGGTTGAGGGCCATATGTTTGACGACGGCCATGTTTTCCGGGCCGTATCCAGTCCGCAGTCGGGCGAGATCGTCGTGGAAGACGACGTCGAGCACCCAGTGCAGGCGGTTTTCCACACCCCAGTGCGCGCGCACCGCGCGGGCGAAGGCCTGGGCGTCGAGCGGAGCTGACGAGAGGTAGTAGCGCCGCGCCAGCGTGGTCTTGCCGCCGCACTCAACCTCGGCTTCGACCCGGGCGATGGCCTTCAGGCCCGGGAAGCGAGGCTCGCCCGGGAAGCGAGGCTCGCCCGGGGCGGCGCGGTCGGCGCGCAGCCAGCTCACCTCCCGGCTGACGGCGTGGCGACGGGTCTCGATGCGGCCGTGGTCGGCGTCCACGGTCTGGAAGCGGTCGGTATCGGGAGCGTCCCGGAAGTAGAGTTCGGCCTCCTCGAAGAGATGTCCCTGGTTGGCCTTGAGGGCGAGCAGATAGTCGGCGCCGCGGTCCAGCACCGCCCTGGCGATCCTGGCAGTGGCTCCCATCGCGTCGATGGTGACCAGCGCTCCGGTCAGCGCAAGACGCTCCGGCAACAGCGGTATGGCCTCGATCTCGTTGGACTTCTCCGCCGTGGCCTGTTGCCCGAGCACCAGCCGCTGACGGCTGGCCCAGGCCGAAACCAGGTGCAGCGGACCCCGACCCTTGGCCCGGTCGTGGCTGCGGCGCGAGGTCTTGCCGTCGATCGCGACGATGTCGGCTTCGGCATCCCGCAGACCCTCCACCCAGGCCCCGAACGCCGCCCGGAACAGCTCGGGATCGAGCGCAGAGACCACGTCGCACAGCGTGTCGTGGCTCGGAACCCCGCGCTCATAGGGCAGGAACCGGCGCAGGAAGCCAAGCTTGCTCCGCCCCCAACGCACCACCTCGACGAAGTCCTCCGCTCCACCCAGCGTGGCGCAGAGCACCAGCAGCAGTATCTCGGGAAGCGGATAAACCACTTTCCAGCACTGGCGCGGATCCTCCAGCGCCGAGAAATGCTCCAGAAACGACATCCCGCTCATCAAAGGCCTCCCCTGAGGCCGTCAATGAATCAGACATCATCCCAACCAGGAATCCCCCAAGCCCTTCACGCGATCCCCGTGCCCCCGTGGGCGAGGCATTTGCCAAACAGGTTGGCTCGATCATAGTCATGGGACCAGGAGTGGAAATGAAACGAGCAATCCGCAAAACGACCATCTACGACATCGCGGTCGCAGCGGGTGCGTCTCCAACGACAGTCAGTCTGGTTCTCAACGATTCCTGGCAGAAGTACCGAATAAGGCAGGAGACGGCCAGGCGCGTTCTGGCGTTTGCCGAGGAGCTTGGCTACTCAGTCAATCTAAAGGCGAGAGGGCTGCGTTTGTCGCGGTCCGGCCTCGCGGGCATGATCATGCCACACTACCGCAACCGGTTCTTTGCCGGCCTCGCTGAAGCGTTTGAAGGAGGGGCGCGTGCTCGCGGACTTTGCCCGATTGTCGTTAGCACCCATCGACACCCCGGAAACGAACTAAAGGCGGTTGAAACACTGCTGGCGCAGCAGGTCGAGCTGCTGCTGATCGCCGGCGTGCACAACCCTAATCCGTTGAACGACCTCTGTCACGCCGCGGGCGTACGATGCGTCAACATCGATCTGCCGGGGCCGGGAGCGCCGTCCGTCGTGTCCGACAATCGCGACGGCGCGCGGCAACTAACAGAGGTCGTTCTCCGGAAATGCATCCGTCAACGAGCCGATGTAACGGAATTTTTCTTCTACGGAGGCGCCGCGGACGATGACGCCACGCGTAACCGCATCGCGGGTTTCTCGGATGCTCTCGATGCGCACGGGATTGCCCCGGCGGCCCGTATGTTCGACTGTTGTGGATACCCGCCGGCCAATGCGGCCTTGTCGCTAGCGGCCAAGCACGCGCAACTCGGACGGCTTCCGTCGCAGCTTTTCGTCAACGGCGTAACTGCGCTGGAAGGCACGTTGCGCTTCACTGCCACCCTGCCCGCCATCGAGCTCGCGGGTATCGTCGTCGGGATGCTTCGACTGGGATCCGTTCGCGGCGCATCTCCCATTCGATGTCACCATGGTGCGTCAGGATGTCGAAGCAATGATCGCGATGGGCTTCACTCTGATCGACAACTACAAGGCCGGCGAGAATCCGGTTGTCGTGGTGCCGACAACATTCGGCAAGGTCGGTGAACTCGACGGCGCCCAAGAAGACTGGGTTCAGGACGGCAACATCTCCGTTCCGAACGCGAAGAACGCAAGCTGAGGTACTTCCGGAATGGGCGACAAGCCTTACTGGATCGGGGCGAGCGGCGAACGACCTTCACCGCCCTCCGAAAAAGTGTTTGCTAAATCTATTTAGCAGGCTTGACTGTCTTATTTGCCTGATGTCTAGTGATCGGTGTTATGGGAGGAACTCTGCCAAATAGAGCAGAGCGTTTTGACGCTGCTTCTTGGTATCGTTGGACTCGGGTTGCTGCTTCACCAAGAACAACTCGTACGCGACAGTGGTGAATCTGGTAATTGTTGTTGATCGTAGGATCAACGTCCTCCCGGTCGACGATGCAATTGTCTTCAGGACGGGAGGAATCGCTTATGCCTAGAAAGACTGGATTGATCGCTGCTTTAGCTACCGCGCTGCTGCTCGGAGGGTTGGGCGCCGCGAGTGCCAAGGACGTTAAGATGGGCGTTGTCGTCAAGATCGGCGGCATCCCGTGGTTCAACGCGATGGAAAACGGTATCAAGGCTGAGGGAGCCGAACTTGGCGACGATGCCTTTATGATCGGCCCGACCAGCGCCGATCCCGCCCTCCAGGTTCGCGCCATCGAGGATCTCGATCGCCCAGGGAGTCAACGTCATCGGCGTGGTTCCAAACGATGCGGCCGTGATCGAACCCGTGCTCCAGAAGGCGCGCGACGCGGGCATCATCGTCATCACGCATGAGTTGCCGGATCAGAAGAACGCGGACTGGGACTTTGAGATGGCCTCGGCCCAGGGCTACGGCGAGGCCCATGCCGAGATGCTCGCCGAGAAGATGGGCGGAAAAGGCAAGTACGTGGTCTATGTCGGCTCGCTCACCGTGCCGCTTCACAACCTCTGGGCCGACAACGCGATCGCCTACCTGAAGAAAAACTATCCCGACATGACCATGATCGGCGACCGCTACGGCGTTGCGGAAAGCGTGGATGACAGCCGCAAGACGGCTCTCGACGTTCTCGCGGCCAATCCTGATCTTGGCGGCTTCCTCACCTTCGGCAGCCAAGGGCCCATTGGCGCGGGTCGCGCAATCGACGAACAGCATCTCGGTGACAAGGTCGTGCTGGTCGGCTCCTTCTCGCCTGGGCAGGGCAGCGCTCTGCTGAAATCCGGCGTAATTGATGGCGGGTACATGTGGAATCCCATGGAGGCGGGCAAGGTCTTCGTTCGGATCGGCGATCTGCTGGCGAGCGGCGGCGAGATCAAGGACGGCATGGAGATCGAGGGGCTTGGGGTCGTTCATCCGGACTTCGACGAGGGCAACATCATTGTAGACTCGTTGCAGCCGATCACGGTCGAAACCGTCGACGAGCTTGCGGCGATGGGACTGTAGAAGACGCGGTCGGCGGGCGGAGACCTTTCGGTGCCGCCCGCCGCGGCTTTCGCTTCCTTCCTGTGAAGGCTTTTTCGACATGAGCGTCGGCGCAGCCGCACAGACGGCGGCAACTCCTGTTTTGTCCCTGCGCAATGTGAGCGTTACCTTTGGAGGCATCCGAGCACTGCAGGATGTCGGGTTTGACGTGCTGGCCGGCGAAGTGCAGTGCATCGCTGGCGAAAACGGCAGCGGCAAGAGCACGCTGATCAAGGTCATCACCGGTGTTTACAACACTGCTCCGGGCAGCGCGTTCGCCATCGACGGCCGGGCGGTCGAGGCGATGTCGCCGATGCTCGCGCGGGCGGCGGGATTCCAGGTCATCTGGCAGGATCTTGCGCTCTTCGACGAGATGAGCGTTGCCGAGAACATCGCGATCGAGGCGGTGCTGGGCTCGGCGCCGCAAATCGTCGACCACCGGGCGATGCGGCGCACCGCACTTGCCACGCTCGATCGGCTGGGCGTGCGGCTCGACGTCGATGCTCCGCTCGGCAGCTTTGGCGTGGCGCAGAGGCAAATCGTGGCAATCGCGCGCGCGCTGGTGCGCGAGGCCCGGGTGATCTTCATGGACGAGCCCACCTCCTCGCTGGCGCAGCATGAGACCCGACATCTGCTTGACACCGTCCGCATGCTGTCGCGGGACGGCATCAGCGTGGTGTTCGTCAGCCATCGATTGGCGGAGGTGCTCGAGATCTCAAGTCGCGTCACCGTCTTGCGGGACGGGAAGCTGGTCGGCGTCTATCCAACCGAGGGCATGACACAGTCTCGGCTGACCGAGCTCATGACCGGCAAGTCCTTCGAGCATGCGATCAGTGGCGGCGATCGCAGCGGGTCTCCGGTCATCCTGAAAGTGACCGGGCTAACGCGGCATGGCGAGTTTCGCGACGTATCCCTCACCATCCGCAAGGGAGAGACGATCGGACTGACCGGTCTTCTCGGGGCGGGACGAACTGAACTCGCGCTGACGATATTTGGAATGCGCCGCCGCGACAGCGGCACGATTTCTATCGACGGCGTTCCGGTCGACCTGCGGTCAAATCGCGACGCGATCAACGCCGGCGTCGCCTACCTCTCTGAAGACCGTCTGTCCTTGGGCCTGATCCAGCCGCAGTCCGTCGCCGACAACCTGGTTCTGCCGGTACTGGACCGGATTCTTGAACGTGGGCTGATCTCGCGACGACGGAAGCGCCGGCTGGTGGGGCGCTGGATCGATGATCTCGCTATCAAGGCCGGTCTGCCGGAAAACCCGATCTCGACGCTTTCAGGCGGCAACCAGCAGCGCGTGGCGATCGCGAAATGGTTGGCGACGGAGCCGAGGCTCCTGATCCTCGACTGTCCGACCGTCGGGGTCGACGTGGGCGCGCGCGCCGGCATCTTCGAGATCGTCCGCCGGCTGGCAAGCGAGGGCCTCGCGATCCTGCTGATTTCCGACGAGGTGCCGGAAGTCTACTTCAATGCCGATTGTGTCCTGCATATGGCGGAAGGCCGGATCGTCGGCGAATACGATCCCAGGCAGATCAATCTCGAAGACCTCGAGAGGGTCGTCTATGCTTGAGCCGCGCCTGCCGAGACTACTGCGGGCCCACCCAACCGAATCCTGGCTGGTGCTCTTGCTCCTCGGAATGTCCGTGGCGCTGTCACTCAGCAGCGCTCAATTTCTAACCTTCGCCAACGTGTTCAATCTGCTGAACACCAGCTCGGTCAGCCTGATATTCGCGGTCGGCCTGCTGGTGGTGCTGATTTCGGGCGGCATCGACATCTCCTTCGCCGTCGCCGCGTCGGTGGTCCAGTATGTCTCGGCAACGGCTCTGATCGCCGCCGGCGGAGGTGGCTGGGCGAGCGGCCTCCTCCTCGCCGCGGGGCTCGGCGTCGCCCTCGGCGCAGTCAACGGGGGGCTGATCTACTTCTTCGGGATCATCTCCATCGTGGTCACGATCGCGACGTTCAACGTCTTCTTCGGGCTGTTGATGTTCACGACGCACGGTGTTTCAATCTACTCGCTGCCCGACTGGTGGATCCATCGCGTCGTCCTTTTCGGTTTTCAGCAGGCCAACGGCACCTGGGCCGAGCTGACGCTGCCGGTGCTGATAATGGCGGCCTGCGTTCTCGCAACCTGGATTCTGACCCGGTACACGACCACGGGGCGGCAGCTCTACGCCTTCGGCGACAATCCCGAAGGTGCCCGGAGGCTGGGCATCAACGTCGCCTCGATGCATTTTATTCCGTATTGCTGGCTCGGCATGATGGCTGGAATTGGCGGCCTCGTCCAAGTCCACTACACGCAGGAGGTCGTTCCGAATGCGCTGATCGGGCGCGAACTCGACGTGCTTGCGGCGGTCGTGCTTGGCGGAGCGAGACTCGGCGGCGGGAGGGGAACTGTGCTCGGGTGCGTGCTCGGCGTCTTCCTAATCTCGGTGACCCAGAACGGATTGAATCTGCTCGGCGTCTCGCCCTACGCGTTCAAGATGGTCATCGGGGCAATCATCCTCGTCGCCATCTCGCTTTCGAGCAACCAGCTTGCGCCGATGCTCGCCGGTCTGCGGCGGAGGGGCGGCCGTGGCTGAGGTCCAGCCCAGGGCAGAAAAGCCGCAGCGTGTGGCCGGCTGGCAGGCCGTGGTCGCAAGGATCGGCCCCGAGACCATCGGGCTCGCTGCCGCTCTCATCGCGGTCATATTGGGCTTCAGCATCTTGAGCCCTCGGTTTCTGACTTACGCAACTTTCGATTCCGTTGCCTTTCAGCTCCCAGAGCTTGGGCTACTGACGCTCGCCATGGTGATGCCGATCGTCTCCGGCGGGATAAATCTGTCGGTGACCTTCACCGCCAACATCTGCGGATTGACCCTCGCCTCGGTCCTCCATGCCAGCGGCGGCATGGATGCCGGGCCGTCAGCCTTCCTACTCGGGTTGGTGCTTGCCTTGGGCGTCGGCTTCGTGAGCGGGTTGGCGATCGGTCTGATCATCGCCTTCACAGGCGCGCATCCGATCCTAGTTTCACTTTCTATGATGATCTTTCTGCGCGGCCTTGGTGAGTACCTCACTCGCGGCGGCGATATATCGGGCTTTCCCGATTTCATCGCTCCACTCGGTCACGGTACGATCTTGGGAATCCCGGTCCCGCTTATAGTCATGCTGTTGGCCTTCGCGCTTTGGTATCTGTTGCTGTCGCGCTCACGGCTCGGCTTCGTGACCTACATGATAGGATCGAACATCGAGGCGACCCGATTTTCCGGGGTCAACACCAAGCGGTCACTGTCCCTGATCTACGCCCTGTCCGGCGGTATGTGTGCGCTTGCCGGCGTGATCATGCTCGCCCGCTTCAACTCCGTGCGCGTCGGTCACGGGGAGTCCTACCTGCTGATCACCGTGCTCGCCTGCTTCCTTGGTGGCGTCGACCCATTCGGCGGTTTCGGCCGGGTCGGTTCGGTTTTCCTGGCGCTCGTCATTCTGCAGGTACTCTCCTCGGGCCTGAACCTGTTGGGAGCGAACCAACACCTGGCGACGGCCCTCTGGGGGATGTTGCTCATCGCGGTCATGATCCTAAGATGGATCGCGAGGCACGTTGGAAGATACCTCAAGTCACGATGACGACGGTACTGCAACCGGTGGAGGGGGAATGTGGTGCGGCAAAAGGAGTTGGGATCGTCATTGAGCGCAAGCAGCCTTTCCGAGACGTGCAGCCGGAAATCCGGATCGATACCAATGATGTGCGCGTCGAAGGCGGCATGATGGAGCTTCGATAGCGGCATGCCGTTCACCGTAAGCGTCCGGGGTGACCGCCCTGCTGAGGGATGGGAGCGTCGGATAGTGTCCGCTGTGGATAGCGGACACTATGAGCCTGTTGATGGCGCGTCGAGCGAAGCGGCTTTGGAGCGTTGAGGAGAAGCGGTCGATCTGTCTCCAGACAAGAGCGCCGGATGTTTCCGTCGCGCAGGTGGCTCGGCGGTATGCGCTGAATGCCAACCTCATCTTCACATGTGTCCACTTAACCTTCTTGGCTGACGAATGACATGACGGTTTCGATTGGTCTTCGGCCCATGTTTCGATACCCGAGATGTGGACGCTCGGTGTTGTAGTGGACCAGCCAGGCATCGAGATCGGTCTGCAGTGCGTCGACGGTTTCGTAGAAGGTCTCGCGCATCTTCACCCGGAAGAACTCGTCGAGCACGGTGCCGTTGAAGCGCTCGACGAAGCCATTGGTCCTGGGCGTGCGGACCCTGGTGCGGCGGTGCTCGAGGCCGTTCAGGTCGAGGTAGAGCTCGTAGGGGTGGCGCTCGGTCCCGCAGAACTCGCGGCCGTTGTCGGTCAGGACCGCCGTTACCGGCAGGTCGAGGTTGCGATAGAACGGCAGCACGTCGTTGTGGAGCACCGCGACCGCCGCCTCGGGCTGCTTTGAGACGTGGAGAAAGCCGAAGGCGTAGGAGCCGAAGGTGTCGACCACCGCGTGCAGGTAGACCTTGCCGACGCCCTTGAGGCTGCCCACGAAGAAGGTGTCCGCTGACAAGAGTTCGCCCGGCACCGAACTCTCGACATGCCGTTCCCGGAAGCAGGGGTTGAGCTTTTCCAGGAAGGCGGCCTGCTCGGCGGTGATCTCGATCGCCTTCCCGGCGTTCGCGGTCTCCAGTGCCAGCCAGCGGTCGATCCGCGTTCCCAGCCCGTGGTCGTTGAGGATCTTCTGGATGGTGATCGCCGAGACCCGCACGCCCTCCAGTGCCAGCGTCGCCTCATGGCGGTTGCAGCCATAGGCGGGGTGCTCCAGCGCCAGACCCTTGATCCGCTCCACCACCGGCTCGGGCGTCGTCTGCGGATGGCTCCTGTGGATCGGGGGCAGGTCCTTCAGGCCCTCGAAGCCCTGCGTCTGGAACCGCCGCTTCCATTCATAGAAGCTGGTCCGGTCAAGGCCGCGCTGCCGGCACGCCTCCGCGACGTTACCTAGCTCCCTGGCCAGCTCCAGCACGCTCAGCCGGCTCCGCGCCAGCTTCGTGTCCGCGTCCCGCGGTCGCGCGTGCGTCCCTGTCGATCCTCGTCCCATCGGCGCTTCCTCCTCTCCATAAATAGCACGGAAAGAAGGTTAAGTGGACATCAAATGGCTGCGCGACCCGAGGTTTGCGCCGGACGCGGATGCCACGCCGACGGAGGGGCCCTTCTTTCTTCCCGTCGAGGTCATCGAGCACCCGGTTCGCGAAGATGCTCCTTCGTCGGGCGATGACCGGAGCCCGGGCGGCACCATCGAGATCGATCTGGCGGGCGGCCACCGGATGCGGATCATTGGCCGTTATGATCCCGAGGCTCTCGCCCGGTTGATCCGGGGCCTGTCGGGGTGATCCCCGTTCCCGGCGCCACGAAGGTCTGGCTCGCGGCCGGGGTGACGGACATGCGCCGAGGCTTCACGGCGCTCGCGGCTCAGGCCGAGGCGACGCTCCAGCAGGACCCGTTCGCGGGGCATCTCTTCGTCTTCCGTGGCCGGCGCGGCGATCTGGTGAAGGTGATCTGGTGGGACGGCCAGGGGGCCTGCCTGTTCGTGAAGCGACTGGAGCGGGGTCGGTTCGTCTGGCCCTCGGCGAAGGAAGGCAAGGTGTCGCTGACGCCGGCGCAACTGGCGATGCTGCTCGAAGGCATCGACTGGCGCGCGCCGCAACGGACCTGGCAGCCTGCGGCGGCGGGATAATTGCGATCGCGGTAATCCCGAGGATTCCCAGAGGGAATCCAGTGGGATAAACTCGATCATGCTCGACGAGATCGTCCCGCTTGCCCGAAGACCCCGAGGAACTGCGCGCCTTCACGGCGCGGCTTCTGGCCGAGGTGAAGGCGCAGGCGATCCTGATCGAGAAGCTGCGCCACCAGTTCGCCGGCCACAGGGCGTATCGGTTTGGCGCTTCCTCGGAGACGGCCGAACAACTCCAACTGGCCCTGGAGACGAGCGAGATCGCCGCGGCGGCGATGACCGCCCGGCTGCGTCTGCCGGAGATCGAGGAGAAGGGTCAGCCGAAGCGCCGGCCGATCCCGGACCATGTTCCGCGGATGGAGGTGGAACTCAGCCCCGCCGCCGACGCCTGCGCCGATTGCGGCGGCAAGCTGCGCCGGATCGGCGAGGACGTGACCGAGGAACTCGAATACGTCCCCGGCCGCTTCATCGTGAACCGGATCGTTCGCCCGCGGCTGACCTGCTCCGGTTGCGAGCGCTTCGTCCAGGCGCCGCTGCCGTCCCGCCCGATCGAGCGCGGGCGTCCTGGCCCGGGCCTGCTCGCCCATGTGCTGGTCAGCAAGTACGCCGACCATCTGCCCCTCTATCGCCAGTCCCAGATCTTCGAGCGCGACGGGCTGGACCTCGACCGCTCCACACTCGCCGACTGGGTCGGCAAGTCCACCGCGCTGCTCGAGCCGCTGGCCGACGCCATCGGCCGGCATGTGCTCGCGGCCGAGGCGATCTTCGCTGACGACACGCCCATCCGCTTGCTGGCGCCCGGCACGGGCAAGACCCAGACCTGAGACCCTTTGCGCATCCGCGGGAAGGTAAAGTCCTGGGTTGATTTGAGGTGAGACCGTTCTCTGGATCGCCCGATGTTCGAGTTTCCGGGCTCTTGCACACGACGAATATTTTTGGCTGGCGCGGGCTCGGAGAACGAGTTCGGCTAGGAGGTTGGCTGGGGCGGGAGGATTCGAACCTCCGGATGACGGTACCAAAAACCGTTGCCTTACCGCTTGGCGACGCCCCAAAGTACCGCCGTTCTAGGCGGGGGTGCGGCGGAGGACAAGTCCGCCACCGGCTCACATAGCGAGCGGCGAGGCCTTGGCCAGGCGGTCGAAGGCCATGAGCTCGGCGATCAGCGCCGGCATCCGCTCGAGGTGAATCATGTTCGGGCCATCGGAGGGGGCGTGGTCGGGGTCGGGATGGGTCTCGATGAAGACCGCCGCCACCCCGATCGCCACCGCAGCCCGGGCCATCACCGGGGCGAACTCGCGCTGGCCGCCCGAGGAGGTGCCCTGACCGCCCGGCTGCTGCACCGAGTGGGTCGCGTCCATCACCACCGGATAGCCGGTGCGGGCCATGATCGGCAGCGCGCGCATGTCGGCGACGAGCGTGTTGTAGCCGAACGAGACGCCGCGTTCGCAGAGCAGCAGCCGCTCGTTGCCGGTCGAGGCGATCTTGGCCGCAACGTTCGCCATGTCCCAGGGAGCCAGGAACTGGCCTTTCTTGACGTTGATCGCGGCGCCGGTGCGGCCCGCGGCGAGCAGGAGGTCGGTCTGCCGCGAGAGGAAGGCCGGGATCTGCAGCACGTCGACGGCCTCGGCCACGGGGGCGCAGTCGTCGGGCAGGTGCACGTCGGTCAGCACCGGGCAGCCGATGCGGTCGCGGACTCCCGCCAGCATCCGCAGGCCCTCGTCCATGCCGACGCCGCGCTGGGCGCGGAGCGAGGTTCGGTTGGCCTTGTCGTAGGAGCTCTTGAAGATCAGGCCGCAGCCGGCGGCGGCGCAGGCGCGGGCGAGCGTCCCGGCGATCGCCAGCGCATGGTCGAGGCCCTCGAGCTGGCAGGGGCCGGCGATCAGCGTGAGCGGGAGTCGGTTGGAGATCGAAACCTCGCCGACCTGAACGACCCTGGCCTCGGTCATCGCGCGCCCTCCCCGGCTTCTGCCAGCGGCAGCGATAGCCCGGCGGGGACCGCCTCGCAAGCGGACCGGGCTTGACCGGCGCTTGACCGGCGGGAGGCGAACCTGTTGGGTCGGCGCCGAACGACGGATGGGAGGCAGACGGATGCTCGAGGATCTTCGCGGCAAGGCAGCGCTGGTGACCGGAGCCAGCACCGGCATCGGTGCAGCGGTGGCCACGGCGCTCGGCGGCCTCGGCGCGGCGGTGGCGGTGCACTACAACCGGAGCGCGGCCGAGGCCGAGGCGGTGGTCGCGGCGATCCGCGCGGGCGGCGGCACGGCGGAGGCGATCCAGGCCGACGTCGCCCGCGCCGAGGCCGGGGCCGAGGTGGTGGCCGCCGCGGTCGCAGCGCTTGGTCGGCTCGACATCCTGGTCAACAATGCCGGCGCGATCCTGGCGCGGCAGCCCTTCGCCGAACTCGACCTCGCGCTCTATCAGGCGGCGCTCGATCTCAACGTGCGCTCGGTGATCACTGTCTCGCAGGCGGCGATCCCGCACCTCGCGCGGTCGGGCGGCGGGGCGATCGTGAACCTCGGCTCGATCGCCGGGGCGAACGGCGGGGGTCCTGGCTCGGCACACTACGCCAGCGCCAAAGCCTACGTCCACAACCTGACGCGGGGCATGGCGACCGAGCTCGCGGCCCAGGGCATCCGGGTCAACGCAGTGGCGCCGGGGGTGATCGACACGCCGTTCCACGCGGCGACGCCACCGGAGCGGATGGCCGCGATGAAGCAGGCGGTCGCGCTGGGACGGCTTGGGCTGGCCGAGGACTGCGTCGGGCCGGTGGTCTTTCTGGTCTCGGAAATGAGCGCCTACGTCACCGGGCAGATCCTGCACGTGAACGGCGGGCAATATATGCCCTGACCTGGGCCTGACCCAGAGGACGGGCGCGCACACGCGGGCCCGGACTACACGACTACCCGCCTTCCGGAGCGGCGATGACGAGCCATGATGATGGCACGGCACGGTGAGCCATCGGGCGATCCCTTGGCGGGAACCGTCGACATAGTTCGCCTCAAAGCCCCCTCGGCTACCCATGCCCGTGTGCAGTGCGGACGCCAGCAGACGCGAGCCGGAAACGGCCGCCGGCGCCGCTGGCGGTCGCGGCCGCGACGTACTAAGTGGGACGCGATGGCCGACCTCTTCGACCCCCTCCACGACGCCCCCCCTCCCCTCGCAGGCCGAGCGGCGGCCGAAGCGCCGCGCCCGCTCGCCGACCGTCTGCGCCCGCGGCGCCTCGAGGACGTCGTCGGTCAGGAGCATCTGCTTGGTCCCGACGGCCCACTCGGCCGGATGCTCGCCGAGGGCACGCTCGGCTCGATCATCCTCTGGGGTCCGCCCGGCTCGGGCAAGACCACGATCGCCCGCCTCCTCGCCGACGCCACCGACCACGCCTTCGTGCAGACCAGCGCCATCTTCACCGGCGTCGCTGACCTCAAGAAGATCTTCGAGTCCGCCCGCCTGCGCCGCTCGAACGGCCGCGGCACGCTTCTCTTCGTCGACGAGATCCACCGCTTCAACCGCGCCCAGCAGGACGCCTTCCTGCCGCTGATGGAGGACGGCACCATCGTACTCGTCGGTGCCACGACCGAGAACCCCTCCTTCGAGCTCAACGCCGCACTCCTCTCCCGCGCCCAGGTCTTGACCCTCAACCGCCTCGACGAGGCCGCCCTCAGTCATCTCGTCGGGCGCGCCGAGAACGAGCTCGGCCATTCGCTTGCCCTGACGCCCCCAGCGCGCGAGACGCTCGCCAGCATGGCCGACGGCGACGGCCGCGCCCTCCTGAACCTCGTCGAGCAGGTCGCCGCCCACCGCGGCCCGCCGATGGACGAGGCCGAGCTCGCCGAGCGCCTGACGCGCCGTGCCGCGATCTTCGACAAGTCCGGCGACGGCCACTACAACCTGATCTCCGCCCTGCACAAATCGGTGCGCGGCTCCGATCCTGACGCCGCGCTCTACTGGCTTGCTCGCATGCTGAAGGGCGGTGAGGACCCGCGCTACCTCGCCCGCCGCATCACCCGCATGGCGGTCGAGGACATCGGCCTCGCCGATGCCGCGGCGCAGCGGCTCTGCCTCGACGCCTGGGAGACCTACGAGCGCCTCGGCTCGCCCGAGGGGGAGTTGGCGCTCGCCGAGGCCGTTATCTACCTCGCCCTCGCGCCGAAATCGAACGCCGCCTACACCGCCTTCTCCGCCGCGATGGGCGCCGCCGAGCGTACCGGCTCGCTGACGCCGCCCAAGCACATCCTGAACGCTCCCACGCGGCTGATGAAGTCCGAGGGGTACGGCCGAGGTTACGTCTACGATCATGACACCCGGGAGGGCTTCTCCGGCCAGGAGTACTTCCCCCCGGGCATGGCCCGCGAAAGCTTCTACCAGCCGACCGGCCGCGGTGCGGAACAGCTCTTCGCCGAAAGGCTTTTGTCTTTGGCGACGGCACGCGTTAGGAAGGCTGAGCCCGACGCCGAATGAGGCTGGCCGGGACGCTCCCGGGGGTGCTGCACCATCGCCACGGCGCAACATGGGCTCAAGGGACTGATCCAGCTGGTCTATACCAGCGTGGCGACGCCCGCGCTCGCACTTGCGGACTTCGAGGAAATCGCCGTCCGCTCCAGAGCGAAGAACCGCGCCGCCGGGATCACCGGCCTGCTACTGCACCAGGACGGCCGGTTCTATGGCGTCATGGAAGGCGCACAGGCCCGCGTATTCTCCCGAATGGAAGCCATCATCACCGACCGGCGCCATTCCGGCGTGCGAATCCTGCGCGAGGCACCGATCACCGAGCGTCGCTTCGAAGGCTGGAGCTTCGGGGCATTGCCGCTCTCCTTCGGCGCAGGCGCCCGGAGCCCGGAAAGCTATGTGCTGAATCTCTCGCGGCACCCATGATCGCTCCTGAGTTGATCGCCCCACGGCACTCACAATCTCCGTTGACTTCGCAGTCGATTATGCTTGGATCACTGACAAAGGCGTGATCGGGGGTCTGGGGAACGAATGCAGGAGCATCACGGCGCGTCAGAACTTATTGTTTTTGCGTTTGAATCACGAATTTCGCCCGGCGTGCCCCCGGCGACTCTGATCCGCCTTGAGGAGAGCGCGCGCCGCTTCAATACCCTGATGGGCCTTTCGGGCGAGTTTCGCCTGCAAGGCGAGTCGTTCCACCTGATTGTCGAGGGCCCCTGCGCAATCGTTCAGCCGCTTGCCGCCCGGGTTCTCGCCGATGCCCGCCATCGCACGATCCGGATCACCGCGTTCAGCGCACTCGACGCGCGCCGGTTTGACGGCTGGACCTCCCGGGGGTTTGACGCGCATCGCACGGCCGGATTGCCCCCGGCAAGCCTGTGCCTCATCGCGCCGATCCGGCACCAGCCGGCGCTCCGCGCCGCAGCAGGTCGCCACTGAGCTGCCGACAAGCAGGCTGGCATCCAGCGAAGACGGCCCTAACTTCCGCGGCAGCCCAAAGGAGGATCTTCGTGCCGCATTCCCTCGGCGTCATCATCGCCAGCACCCGCCCCGGACGCGTCGGCCTGCACATCGGGCAGTGGTTCCAGGCGATTGCAGTCGCTCACCCGGAATTCGACGCCCGGTGGATCGACCTCGCCGAGGTTGGTCTGCCACTCTTCGACGAACCCCACCACCCGCGGCTGCGTCGGTACGAACATGAGCATACCCGCCGCTGGAGCGCGATCGTGGATGCCGCCGATGCCTTCGTGCTGGTGATGCCGGAGTACAACTACAGTCCGACGCCGGCACTGACCAACGCGCTCGATTACGTCTCGCAGGAATGGGCCTACAAGCCCGTCGGCTTCGTCAGCTACGGCGGTATCTCCGGCGGCCTGCGCGCCGCGCAGGCGATCAAGATCACGCTCTCGGCGCTGAAGGCGGTTCCGATCAACGAGTCGGTGGTCGTGCCCTTCGCCGGGCGTCAGGTTCACGATGGGGTTTTCGCCCCGAATGAGGTGCAGGAAAAGGCCGCGGTGACGATGCTAGACGAGCTTGCGCGCTGGGCCGGAGCGCTCCGGGTTCTCCGCGACTGAAGCCGGCTCTCTGCGGTCCAGAAACGCCCGCAACATCGGCGAGCTACGGCCTCGAACATCGCCGGCGTAAGCCGGCCGGTGTTGGTGTTGTAGCGCGAGCAGTGATAGCTGTCGAAAGCTACGAGCGCGCCGAACTCATGCCGCGCTCCGTGCCCGAAGGGATGCGCGGCCAACCGCCGGCCGAGCGCCCGCAACAGGCTCTCGTGCGCGATGCGCCCGAGACACAGCACGGCGCGAACGCGCGGCAGCGCCGCGAGCCGTGCCACGAGGAACGGCCGGCAGGTAGCGATCTCCACCGGCGTCGGTCGGTTCTGCGGCGGGACGCAGCGAACCGCGTTCGAGACCAGACAGTCGTTCAGCACCAGCCCGTCTGCCGCATCGGCAGCGAATCTGTCATTGGCGAAGCCGTATTTCGCCAGCGTCGCATAGAGGAGCGTACCGGCGTAGTCGCCGGTGAACGGCCGCCCGGTGCGATTTGCCCCACCGACCCCCGGCGCAAGGCCCAGCACCAGCAGCCGTGCTCCGGGATCGCCGAACGACGGTACGGCACCGTTGAACCAGTCGGGTTGCCGGACGGCGTTCTCCGCCCGATAGGCCACCAGCCGCGGGCACCGCGGGCAGTCCCGCGGCGGCTCCGGGGTGGTGGAGGTCACTCGTCCTCGTCGGCGGTGACCACGTTCGACGAATGCGCCTGCTCGCCACGCGGCGGCCGGCCGATGACCTCGCGCAGCTCGTCGAGCTCGATGAAGTTGTCGCACTGGCGGCGCAGCTCGTCGGCGATCATCGGCGGCGAAGAGCGGATGGTGGAGACGACAGATACCCGGACCCCCTGCCGCTGCAGCGACTCGACCAGCGGGCGGAAGTCGCCGTCGCCGGAGAAGAGCACGATATGATCGACGTGCGGCGCCATCTCCATCGCATCGACCGCGAGCTCGATGTCCATGTTTCCCTTGACCTTTCGGCGACCGGTCGAATCGGTGAACTCCTTCGCGGGCTTGGTCACCATCGCGAAGCCGTTGTAGTTCAGCCAGTCGACCAGCGGGCGGATTGGAGAGTACTCCTCCGACTCCAAGAGCGCGGTGTAATAGAAAGCACGCAGGAGCTTGCCCCGGCGCATGAACTCGGTACGAAGCAGCTTGTAGTCGATGTCGAATCCAAGCGCGCGCGCGGCGGCGTAGAGGTTGGCCCCGTCGATGAACAGGGCAAGCCGCTCGTCACGATAGAACATTCAGCCGAGACCTCCTTAGGAGCCTTGAATAAAGCCGGGACCTGAAAATCCACCGGCTGGGAGAGCTTATAAAGCCATGGTGAGACCAGCGAAAGGCCTATCACAGGATCCTGCAATGCCGCTCATCGCCCTCGGCGCGAATCTGCCTTCCGCCGCCGGCAGCCCGCGCGAGACACTGGAAATGGCGTTGGCGGCGCTCGACGCGCACGGGGTGACGACGGTTGCGCGCAGCGCCTGGTACCGGACCCCGGCCTATCCGGCCGGGGCGGGCCCCGACTACGTGAACGGCGTGGCGAAAGTCGCATGCCGGCTCGCGCCGGCCGACCTGCTGGCACTGCTCCAGAAGGTCGAGGCCGTTTTGGGAAGGCGGCGCGGGCAGCGCTGGGGGCCCCGGGTCTGCGACCTCGATCTGGTCGCCTGGGGCGATACCGTGCTGCCGGACAAGGCGACCGTCCGCGGCTGGGTCGAGCGCACCGGCGATGCGCGGCTCGAGCTGCCGCCCGGTCTGATCCTGCCGCATCCGCGGATGCACGAGCGAGGCTTCGTGCTGCTGCCCCTGACCGAGGTGGCCCCGGACTGGCGGCACCCGCTGATCGGGGCCACGGCCTCGGAACTGCTCGCGGCGCTGCCGCCCGATGCCCTCGCGGGAATAGAGCGGCTGTAGGGGCCGGCGCCGGGGGACAACCCCTGGCGGATCATTCGAGCTCCTGCGCGATTTCCCACACATGCCCGTCGGGGTCGGCGAATGCCGCCGTGCGACGCCCCCACGGCCGGTCGACCGGCCCGTTGAGCAGCGCCACGCCGTGCGCGGCAAGTTCGGCACAGACCTCGCGCGCGTCCGCGACCCGGATGGTGAACATAAGAGCGGACCCGCGCCCGGCCGCCGCGACCGCTGCCGGGGCGACGAGTTCCGGCGCCTCGGCCACGGCGAGCAGATTCAGCAGCGCGTCCGCCATCTTGACGACGGCCGAGTTCGCGTCCTCCCAGACCACCTCGAGCCCGAAGACGCGGGTGTAGAACTGCTTCGACACCCCGACGTCGGCTACGAAGAGCGTGATGACCTCGATTCGGTCGAGTGCGGCGATCATCGGAATCCTCGGTTGCACAACCTGACTTGCCATTACCACAACGGAGCGCTAGATACTGTCTCTTCTCGCGATACCCGTATTGAGGAGCCGCCGCATGGCCCGCGTAACCGTTGAAGATTGCGTCGACAAGGTGCCCAACCGCTTCGAGCTGGTGATGCTCGCGGCGCACCGTGCCCGTTCGCTCGCCTCGGGGTCGCCGCTGAGCGTCGAGCGCGACAACGACAAGAACCCGGTGGTCGCCCTCCGCGAGATCGCCGAAGAGACGCTGACGGCCGACCAGCTGCGCGAGTCGGCCATCGAGAGCTTCCAGCGCCAGATCGAGGTCGACGAGCCCGAGGAGGACGTGATGACGCTCCTGCCCGGAACCGACACGCCGGCGCAGGATGACATGTCCGAGGAGCGCTTGCTACGCGCGCTGATGGAAGCACAGAGCGAAAACTGAGCCCCGCGGTCGTCCTCGCCCCGGCCCGGCCCGGCCCTGACGCGGTCGGACCGGTCGAGGCGCTGACCGCGCTCGTACGCTCCTACAACCCCCAGTCCGACAGTGGCCTGATCGAGGCCGCCTACGAGTATGCCCAGCGGATGCACGGCGCCCAGCGCCGGCAGAGCGGCGAGCCTTACTTCAGCCATCCGGTAGCGGTGGCGATGCTGGTCGCCGAGCAGAAGCTCGACGACGCCTCGGTGGTCACGGCGCTGCTGCACGATACCATCGAGGACACGCTCTCCACCTATTCCGAGATCGAGCTACGCTTCGGCGACGAAATCGCCCAACTGGTCGACGGGGTCACCAAGCTCACCAACCTCGAGCTGTCCCAAGGTGGCGACGCACAGGCGGAAAACTTCCGCAAGCTCCTGATGGCAATGTCCAAGGACCTGAGGGTCCTGCTGGTCAAGCTCGCCGACCGGCTGCACAACATGCGCACCATCAAGCATCTGCCGGTGGACAAGCAGCAGCGCAAGGCGCGCGAGACGATGGACATCTTCGCCCCGCTCGCCGGCCGGATGGGCATGCAGTGGATGCGCGACGAGCTCGAGGACCTGGGATTCAAGGTGCTGAACCCCGAGGCGCGCAAGTCGATCATCCGCCGCTTCGTCAAGCTGCGCCGCGAGAGCGGCAACGTGATCGCGCAGATCACCGAGGACATCCGCACCGTCTTGAAGACGGCCAAGGTGGACGCGCAGGTGATGGGGCGCGAGAAGAAGCCCTACTCGATGTGGCGGAAGATGGAGGAGAAGAAGGAGGGGTTCTCGCGGCTCTCCGACATCTTCGGCTTCCGGATCATCACCCACTCGGTCGAGGACTGCTATGTCGCCCTGGGCGCGGTGCACCGGCGCTGGCGGGCCGTGCCGGGACGGTTCAAGGACTACATCAGCCAGCCGAAGTCGAACGGCTACCGCTCGATCCACACCACGGTTTCCGGGCGCGACGGCAAGCGGGTCGAGGTGCAGATCCGCACACGCGAGATGCACGCGGTCGCCGAGACCGGCGTCGCCGCGCACTGGTCCTATCGCGACGGCGAGCGGTTCGAGAACCCTTTCGCGGTCGATCCCTTCCACTGGCTGCGCTCGATCACCGAGGGCCTGGATGTGGCCGAGGACAGCCAGGACTTTCTCGAGCACGTCAAGCTCGAGATGTTTACCGACCAGGTGTTCTGCTTCACCCCGAAAGGCGAGGTGGTGAAGCTGCCGCGCGGGGCGACACCGATCGACTTTGCCTACGCGATCCACACCCGGATCGGCGACAGCTGCGTCGGCGCCAAGGTCGACGGCCAGCGCGTGCCGCTTTGGACCAAGCTCAGGAACGGTCAGTCGGTCTTCATCATCCGCGCCGAGGGACAACGGCCGCAGCCTTCCTGGGAGGACATGGTGGTGACCGGCCGCGCCAAGGCCGCGATCCGGCGCTCGCTGCGCGGCGAGCAGCGCGCGACCCGGGTGCGGCTCGGCCGGGAGATCGCCCGGGTAGCGCTGGAGCGGGTGGGCAAGAAGGCGACCGACAAGGCGCTCGAGGCGGCCGCGCGGCGCCTGCAGCTCGAGGGTGCCGACGACGTGCTGGCGCGGCTCGGGGCGGCGGAGATGACAAGCCGCGATCTGGTCGCGACGCTCTATCCCGAGCTGCTGCGCGAAGCCTCGCTGCCGCGCCCCTCCGACAAGACCGCGCCAATCGTCATAGGCCTCAACTCGGGCCAGGTGGCCCGCCCTTCTCCCTGCTGCAATCCGATCCCCGGCGAGCGCATCGTCGGGATCGCGGTGCGCGGCAAGGGGGTGGCGATCCACGCCATCGACTGCGCCGAACTGGTGGCCTTCGAGGATCAGCCCGACCGCTGGATCGACCTGCGCTGGGCCGACGTGCCGACCGGCCCGAACCACGTGGTGCGGGTGGAGATCACCCTCGCCAACGATGCCGGGGTCCTGGGTCGCATCTGCACGCTGATCGGCGAGCAGCGGGCGAATATCACCGACATTGCGTTCACCGACCGTAAACCCGATTTCTATCGGATGGTGATTGATATCGAGGTCCGGGATATGGAACACCTCACCCATGTTCTGACCGCGATCGATGCCGATTCGGACGTGGGCGAAGTTCGCCGGTACCGGCAGTCGCGGGCGACCGGGCAAGGCTGAGGGGGAGGATCGCGGCATCCTCCCGGGATGGCGAGGCGATCCGGCCAGATGGTCTTCAAGCGACGCGACAAGCCACCTTTCTCGGTCCGCCTCCGCGAGGCGCTGCTGCCGCGCCGCGGCTGGCGGCGCGGGATCGAATATCTCGGGCATCGCGTGCGCCGGCTGCCCGACAGCCCGCACCGCATCGCGCTCGGGTTCGCCTGCGGCGTCTTCAGCTCTTTCACCCCGTTCTTCGGACTGCATTTCCTTTTCGCGATCGCGGTGGCGCGGGCGGTACGCGGCAACATCATCGCCGCGCTGATCGGCACCGGCATGGGCAACCCGCTGACCTTTCCGCTGATCGCGCCGGTCGCGCTGGCGCTGGGCCGGCGCATCCTGGGGCACGGAGCCAGCGGCCGCGACTACGGCCGGGTCTCGGATGCGTTCGCCCAGGCCTTCGGCGGAATCCGCGAGGGCATCTACGCGATGTTCGGCTCCGGCGAGGCGCACTGGTATCGGCTGGTTCCCTTCCTCCGCGACGTCCTCTGGCCGTACCTGGTCGGCGGACTGATCCCCGGAATCGGAGCGGGACTGATCGCCTACTATCTGACCCGCCCGCTGATCGCGGCGTATCAGTCGCGGCGACGTCAGCGCATGCTCGAGCGCGCCCACCAGCGGGTGTCGCGGCAGAAGGCAGAGATCGAGCGCGGTCGGCGGCTTCGCCCCGGCGCCCCGGCCACCCGAGGGGAAACCCCGTCATGACCGATACCGCCCGGCGGCTGCGGCTCGGCGTCAACATCGACCACGTTGCGACGGTGCGCAACGCGCGCGGCGGTCCCTACCCTGACCCGCTTCGGGCGGCGCTGATGGCCGAAGCGGCCGGCGCCGACGGGATCACCGCGCACCTGCGCGAAGACCGCCGCCACATCACCGACGCCGACATCGACGCGCTGATGGCAACGCTGGCGCTGCCATTGAACCTCGAGATGGCGGCGACTCCCGAGATGCAGGCGATCGCGCTCCGCCATCGGCCGCACGCGGTCTGCCTCGTGCCCGAGCGGCGCGAGGAGCGCACCACCGAGGGCGGCCTCGAAGTGGCGCGCGAGGAAAACCGTCTCGCCCACTTCATCGCACCGCTGCGCGACGCCGGGATCCGCGTCTCGATCTTCATCGCTGCCGACCGCCGCCAGATCGAGGCTGCCCATCGCATCGGCGCGCCGGTCGTCGAGCTTCACACCGGCGCATACTGCGAGCACGGGCTCGCCGGCGACGCGGCCGGCGAGGCGGAGGAACTGGGGCGCCTGCGCGACATGGCGGCCTTCGGAGACAGTCTCGGCCTGGAAGTGCACGCCGGACACGGGCTGACCTACGACAACGTCGGACCGATCGCCGCCCTTCCCGAGCTTCGCGAGCTCAACATCGGCCATTTCCTGATCGGCGAGGCGATCTTCGTCGGCCTCGACGCTGCGATCGGCCGGATGCGCGCGGCGATGGACGACGCGCGGGCCGCCGCGCCGCGCTGATCTCTCAGGCCGGGTGCCGAATCGAACGCGGAGCCTCGGCCGTCAGGTCCCCGGAAGACCCCGGCCTGCTCCCACGCCCGTTGTTCCGGTCGGCCGGGCCGGCTAGAATCCACGCCATGCGGCCGGCCCCTTTTCGAATTGCATCCATTCGGGCGCCCGCGGATCTCGCCGCGGCGGCCGAGCTTTTCCGAGCCTATGCCGCGGGCCTCACGATCGATCTGGCCTATCAGGACTTCGCAACCGAACTTGCCGGGCTTCCCGGCAAGTACGCGCCGCCCGCAGGCGCCATTCTTCTGGCAAGCGATCCGGC
Organism: uncultured Alphaproteobacteria bacterium; assembly: GCA_963737485.1. Lineage (GTDB taxonomy): Bacteria > Pseudomonadota > Alphaproteobacteria > Rhodobacterales > Rhodobacteraceae > Amaricoccus. The sequence continues at coordinate 83,676 of CAVTSR010000018.1, forward strand.
TGGCGCGCCGATCGGCTGCGTCGCGCTGCGGCCGCTCGGGGCGGGCGGTGCCTGCGAGATGAAGCGGCTCTACGTGGTCCCCGCGGCGCGCGGGCTCGGCCTTGGCCGCGCGCTCGTCGACGCGGTGATCGCCGAAGCCCGAGCGCTCGGGTACCGCGAGATCCGGCTCGACACCTTGCCCAGCATGACCGGAGCGGCAGCCCTCTACCGCAGCGCGGGCTTCGAACCGATCCGCGCCTACTATGCGACGCCGGTCGCCGGCACGCTCTTCTTCGCACGCGCACTGCTCCGCGAGAGCGCGGAATGATCTTGGGCATCGGCAACGACCTCGCCAACATCGAGCGGATCGGGCGCACGGTCGAGCGCTTCGGAACGCGCTTTCTCAACCGGGTCTTCACCGACACCGAGCAGCGCCTGGCGGAGCGTCGGCGGCAACGGATCGCCACCTACGCCAAGCGCTGGGCCGCGAAGGAGGCCTGCTCGAAGGCGCTCGGGACCGGGTTGCGGATGGGGATCAAGTGGAAGGACATGGGCGTCGTAAACCTGCGCTCAGGTCAGCCCACGATGCACCTGACCGGCTGGGCGGCCGATCGTCTCGCCGCGATGACCCCCGCCGGCCACCAGGCCCGGGTGCACCTCACCCTCACCGACGATCATCCCTGGGCGATGGCCGTCGTCGTCATCGAGGCGGTGCCGGAGGGCTGAAGACGGTGTGAGGGTGAGCCGCCGGCCGGACGATCTGCGCTTCATCGAAAGCGCCGCCGCTGCGGTCCACGGCGCAAGCGAAGCTGATGGTCGCCGCCAGGGCGGGCTGAGTTCGACACGGGTGGCCTACGGACCGCCCTGCTGAAGCGCATCGAGCGCCGCGCGCATCGCCGCCACCTTTCGCGCGTCGGTGCGGCGGGCGCCGGGAACCTGGAAGCCGAAGGCGGCTACAAGCGGCTCCGGCTCCGGCGCCAGGGTCGAGAAGGAGCCGTGCACTTCGCTCAGCGGCAGGCCGGCGAGCGCCGGCAAGGTCTCGGCGGAGAGGCCGGCGCCAGGCATGATCGTCACGCGGCCGGCAGCGGCGCGGAACATCCGCTCGAGCCGCTCGACACCCTCGGGAGCGCCGCGGGCGCCGCCCGAGGAGAGGATGCGCGGGATGCCGAGCTCGACCGCGACGGCCACCACCTCCCCGGCGTCCGGCGCGAGGTCGGAGACGCGGTTGAGCGTGACGTCGAGACCCTCGGCCGCGCGCATCAGCCGCGCGAGAACGGCGGCATCCAGACGGCCGTCGGGGAGGCTCGCGCCGATCACCACGCCTCTGGCGCCAGCGCTGCGCAGCAGGGCGATCTCGTTCTCCATCGCGGCCACCTCGGCGGCGGTCCAGACATAATTCCCGGCGCGTGGGCGGATCATGGCCAGCGCCGGCATCTTCGAGCGAGCGGCTTCCGCCACCAGCGCCGGCGACGGCGTGAGGCCCCCGAGCCCGAGAGCGGCGCAAAGCTCCAGCCGATCGGCCCCGCCGGCGCGGGCGGCGGCGAAGCCCTCGGGATCGTCGATGCAGACTTCGAGCAGGATGCGGGTCATGGGATCACCGGTGCGGGCCGCCTTGGGCCTTCGAGGACAAGGAGAAGGACGGCACCGGCAAGACCGGCGACGCCGGACAGCACCGCCGCGGCAGGATACCCGCCCAGAGCCGTGCCGGCAGCGAAGATCGTCGCGCCGATACCGGCGGCGAGGAACTGGTTGAGCGCCATCAGCGAGGCCGAGAGCCCGGGACGCCCCGCGATCAGGCCGAGAAGGTAGGGGATCGGCAGCGTGATGATCGCCGCCGCGGCGACGCCGGCGACGACGCTGGCAGCGTGGACCCGGCCCATGCCCTGCGCGGTGCCGAGCGCGACGAGATAACCGAGGTAGAGAGCGAGGCTCGCCGCGAGCGCAACCGGCATCGAGACCCGCCGTGCCACGACCGACCAGACAAAGATGAAGACGACTTCGAGCAGCGCCACGTAGCCGACGATGATACCCACATCGGCGGCGCTCCCGCCGGCGCGGCCGGTGACGATCAGCGGCAGAACTGCCGCGTTGACGTGCAGGACCGAGGTGGCGAGCGCGGTCCCCGCGACCCGCAACACGAGGCCCGGATTGGCCAGGGCGCGCAGGTCGGCCATTCCGGCCGGGGCGTTGCCGGGGGACGGCCGGTCGGGCGGCATCCCGAACGCCACCACGGCGAGGCCGGCAACCGCCGCCCCGGCGGCGATCAGGAAGCCCGGCAACAGCGAAGGGCGGCCGGCAAGCACGAGCCCCACGGCGCCGGGAACAACCACCCAGGCAAGCGAAATCATCAGGCGCAGCAGCGCCCCGACGTCCTCGGATTCGGCGCGGGTGAACTCGGCGGCATGGCTCTTCACCTTGGCGAAGATCAGCGCGTTCGAGGCGCCCCAGGCGGCGAGGGGACCCAGCATCACCAACACCAGCACCCAGGCGGATGGGAACAGCCAGACGACCGCGAAGCCGGCGGCGCCGAGGGCGGAGGTGGCGAGCAGCGGCCGTCGATAGCTCGCCCGCCGGTCCGCGAAAAGACCGAACATCACGCTGGCGAGCACGTTCGTCACCGCCGCGGCGAAGATCATCCCCGAGTAGGCCGCGTTGGTCATGCCGAGCTCGCGGATCGCGATCACCGGCAGGTAGGGCGATGTCGCGGCAACGGCAAAGCCGAACAGGAACAGCCAGGCAGCGCCGGCGCGGGCGACCGGATGCCGGCGCAGGATATCGAGAAAGACGGTCACGCCGGCGCCCCGTCCCCGCCCGATCCGCATCCCGGCATCAGCGGCCGAAGCGGGCGGAGGCGACGGCCCGGGGCCGGTAGCCCGGGTTCGGCTGGAAGGGAAGCGTGCCGGGAGCCCGGTGGCGGTTCCCCAGACGGGCGATGTCCTGGTTCACCACCCCGTCGGTCAGCGCCATCAGGTTCGGATTGGCCAGCGGCGCGAGCTCGGGCGAGAGATAGCCGGACTTGACGACCAGGAGTCCGACCGCCGCCGGGTCGAGGCCGAGGCGGGTGAAATCCGTGATCGCGTGGTACGGACGCCGGCGGGCGGCGATCACGACGGTGATGCCGTCGCCGATCGTCACCACGGCCTGCCGCTCGGCGGCAGGCCCGCGATCGTCGAGACGGAGAACCCGGACCCGGGCGCGCAGCGAGACGCCGGCCGGGTCGAGGCTGGCGCCGATCGTCAGCGGCAGCGTCGCACCGACGCCCGCCGCAAAACAGGCCTCGACGGCCGGCCGGTCGGTGATGCCGGCGAGAAGCGCCCCCCGCCAGTCGCGCGCGATCAGCGCCGCCAGCACATCGGCGCGGTCGCCGACGCCGCCACCGGTCGGATTGTCGCCGGAGTCGGCGAGGATCACCGGCGCGGTCGCCGACGCCGCGGCGCAATCGAGCATGGCATCGAGCGGGCCGGTCGGCGGGCCGAAGCCGAAACCGTCGCGGGCGTCCCAGAAGCCGGCGGCGATCTCTTCCGCGGCGGCCAGCGCCGCGTCGCGGTCGGATCCGGTGACGACCGCGGCCGCGGTGGCGCGGGGCTCGTCCGCCCAGACGTAGCCGATCATCAGGTCGGCCTTCCAGACCCCCGGACGCGCGTCGAAGCCCGCGAGCGCGGCATAGAGCGAGCGCGCAGGCTCGTCCTCGGTCGAGCTGCGCTCGCCGGGGAGCAGCAGCGGCACCGGCGCCCAGGCGATACCGGGGCGCTCGCCGGTGCGCAGGCAGCGCAGCAGCATCTCCCATGCAGCCTCCATGGTCGCGCGCACGTCGATATGCGGTGCGGTGCGATAGGCCGAGAAGATGTCGAGCGCGTCGACGATCCGCTGGCTGAGGTTGCCGTGCAGATCGTAGCTCGCGGCGATGGGGACCTCGGGACCGACGATCTCGCGAACCGCCCCGATCCAGTCGCCCTCGGCATCCTGCATGCCGTCGACGCAGACGGCGCCGTGCATCGCGAGATAGACGCCGTCGAGCGGCAGCGCGGCGCGCAGCCCATCGAGGAACTCGGCGCGCAGGGCCGCGTACGTCACCCGCGCCACGGGTCCGCCGGGGACGGCGCGGGCGTGCAGCAGCGGCAGCAGCGTCACGTCGGGGCGCGGGAGAAACGCGAAATATTCGTCGGCGGCGAGATCGCCGCCGCGCAGCACGCGGAAATCCTCCGGTTGCATCAGGACCGGAGAGTAGGTCGAGCATTCGGTGTGGATGCCACCAACGGCGATACGCAGCACGGGGTTTCCTCAAAAACGCGGGTGGCTCCGGGCTTGGACCGCGAAGCGCAGCCAGTCCTTCTGCGCCGGCGGGGTCCAGGCGGCCTCGGCCACCGCGGCAAGCCGCGGGAAGACGAGGTCGTTGAAGTAGTCCTTGTCGTGGAAGTGCTCGCACCAGATGCAGGCCTGTACCCCCTGAAAGCGGCTGCGCAGCTCGGCGGGGAAGCTCGTCTCGGCGTCGTAGGCATAGGCCTGCTCCGGAGTCGATGACCCTGCCCAGCCCGCGCCCGGTTCGAGCCAGGCCGGCGACTGCGCCATGTCGAGGTAGTAGGCCTGGCCGGGGGTCATGATCACATCGTAACCCTCGCGCGCGAGCGCGGCGCCGACCTGCGGGTTCTCCCAGGCCATCAGGAGCGTGCCCTCGGGCGGCACCCCGCCGCCGTGGGCCACCTCGTTCCAGCCGACGAGCACGCGATCGCGCTCGGTGAGCATGCGCTTGACCCGCTTCATGAAGTGCGACTGCAGCTCGAAGGTGTCGCGCAATTCCTCCCGCTGCATCAGCGCCCGCGCGACCGGCGAGGCGAGCCACGAGGTGTTCGCCACCTCGTCGCCGCCGATATGGATGCGCCGCGACGGAAAGACCGCGACCAGCGCGTCGAAGACCAGCGCGAGCGCCTCGTAGGTCGCCTCGATCGCCGGGTTGAGCGCGTTGTTGGGATAGCCCTGGACCGAGTGATAGCTCGCCGCCGGCTCATCCGGATCCGCGAGGTGCGGCAACGCCGCGAGCATCGCCGTGGAATGGCCGGGAATGTCGACCTCGGGAACGACTTCAATGCCGAGCGAGGCGGCGTGCGCGACGACGGCCTCGAGCTCGTCCGTGCGGTAGAACCGCGTGCGTGACGCCGCCGGGTCACCGAGTTGCGGCAGCAGCGGCCCGTCGGCGCCGCGGGTAGCGCCGATCGTGGTCAGCGTCGGCAGGCCCGCTACCTCGAAGCGCCAGCCCTCGTCGTCGGTCAGGTGCCAGTGAAAGACGTTCATCCGGTACCAGGCGAGGATGTCGAGGAAACGCTGCACATCCTCCGCCGGCCAGAAGTGGCGCGACACGTCGAGGTGGCAGCCGCGCCAGCCGTAGCGCGGCGCATCCTCGACAGTGCCGGTGGCGGGAAAGCGGAAGGTCCCCGGCTGCCCGGTAGCGCCGTGCAGCAGGTGGAGCAGCGCGACGAGGCCGTGAAGGCGACCGTCGCCGTCGGCGGACTCGAGCCGGATCGTCTCCGCGAAGGTCAGCCGGTAGCCGCCGGGCTTCAGGCCCGCATCGTCGGCGAAGGCAACCGGGCGGCCGCCGGGGATCGGCACGAGGGAGATCGCGGCACGCGCGGCCGGAAACAGGCGGCGATGCAGCGCGCCGGCAGCCGCGACGGCCGCACCGGCATCGGGGGCGGTGCCGGCGGCCGGAACCAGCGCGAGCGGCGTCTCGCCCGGCGTCAATTCGAGCCGTGCCGGCCAGGGCAGGAGCGCGAACGGGTGGAGCAGGCGGCCCTCCGGCAAGCGCGCGGGAGGCTCTTCCGGCCGACCCGAGCCCAGCGCGAGATCGCCGGTTTCGACGTCGACGTGGCGACCATCGGCGAAGCTGAGATAGGCGGTCTTCACCCCGTCGCCGCGATGGAAGGGCGAGCGGTTGAGACCGGAGGCACGGAAGGTCCAGCTGCCGCCGGGCGGCACGGCAAGCCCGGCCGGCGGGGCGAAACGGTGGTAGTTGGCGTCGCGTCTGAGGAAGGTGGCGTTCTCCGGCGCGGGCGCGTCGGGCATCACCCGGGTGATCGCGGTGTACGAGAGCGTGAAGTCTTCGAGCGGTGCGTCGGAGAGATTGTGCAGGGTGACGCTCAGCGTTCCCGCGGGCGCGGGCTCCGGCGTCCAGGCGTTGTCGATGCGGTAGCTCATGGCTCGTAGTCCGGTGACTGGCTGAAGGTTCGGGCGAGCGACGGGACACCGGCGGTCAGGCCGCAGTCCACGGGCAGGCAGACGCCGGTGATGGCAGCGGCGTCCGGGCCGGCGAGAAAGGCGACGGCAGCGGCGACGTCGTCGGGGGTGGCGACGCGGCCGAGCGGGTAATGCGCGGCGGCCTCTTCCATCACCTGCGGATTGGCCGCGCGGCGGGCCTCCCAGGCGCGGGTGGCGACGGTTCCCGGTGCGACCGCGTTCGCGCGAACGCCGTGGCGGCCGTACTCGACAGCGATCATCCGGGTGAGGTGGATCATGCCGGCCTTGGCAGCGCTGTAGGCGGGATGCCCGAAGACCCCGAGGCCGTTCACCGAGGCGATGTTGACGACCGATCCGCGCGCGGCGAGCAGCGCCGGACGGAAGGCCTCGAAGACGAACCACGCGGCGTCGAGATTGAGCGACAGGTCGTCGGCCCAGCTCTCGGGCGTCGTCGCCGCGAGGCTCGCACCCCGCGCGCCGCCGGCATTGTTGACCAGCGTCGAGACCGGTTCGGCAATCCCGGAGGCGAGGGCCGCCAGCGCATCGCGATCGGTCACGTCGCAGGCTGCGGCGCGGGCGCCCGGGATTGCCGCCGCGACCGCCTCGGCCGCCGCCGCATCGCGATCGACGACGACGACGCCCGCGTGGGTGGCAGCGAGCCGGCGAGCGATCGCCCGACCGATGTCGCCCGCGCCTCCGGTGACGATTGCAAGCCCGATGTCGATCATCTCAGTCCCCGAGCACCTGCCGGTCATCCTCGTCGCGGTGGTGCACGAGCTGCTCCTTGATCCCCCGCAGCAACCGCGCGCTGCCGGCACGATCGGCGTAGGCGACGAGGTTGGCCAGGATGTCGATCACCGCCAGATAGGCGAAACGGGTCGATGTCGGGCGGAAGATGTTCACACCTTCCGGCAGGTCGACGGCGATCACGAGGTCGGCGGCCTCGGCGACGGGCGAGCCGCGCTGCGTCAGCGCGATCGTCGGGATACCGCGCTCCTGCAGGACCCGCAAGCAGCGGACCAGCTCCACGTTGCGGCCGCTGAAGGATGAGCCGAAGACCACGTCACCTCTGACGCAGGCGGCCGAAAGCATCAGGTTCATGCCGTGGTCGGAGGAGGCCGAGATGCGGCACCCGAGGCGGAACAGCCGGTTGGCGAGCTCGTGCACGATCATCGACGAGTTGCCTCCCGACCCGAAGGCGTAGGTCATGCCGGCGCGGCGCAGCAGCAGCGCCGCCTCCTCGACGGCGGCGAGATCGAGGCTCTGGTGCATCTGGAACAGCGCGTTCTGCGCCTTGGCGACGATGTCCTCGGCCACGGATGCCGGCGTGACGCTCTCGGCGGTGTCGGGCCTGAGATAGCGCAGCCCCACATAGGCGCTCCGGGCGAGCCGCATCTTGAAGTCGGGATAGCCCTGAAAGCCGAGACGGCGGCAGAAGCGGGTCACGGTCGGCGGCGAGACTTCCGCTCGCTCGGCAAGCTCGACGATCGAGGCGTTCAGCGCGAAATCGGCATCGTCGAGAACCACGCGCGCGAGACGCTTCTCCAGGGCGGTCAGCCGGTCCTCCTCGTCGGTCAGGGCGGTGAATATATCCATGCCGCTCCCGACAAGCCTCTCGCTGCCGAAAATGATTTTCTTCTCGGTTGACATATCGCCACAGGGCGCGGGATAGTTCCACCCGAAAAATCGCGATCCTTCGAAAAGATTTTCAGGACGCCTCTGATGCGCAACCCGGAGTCCAATCCCTTTTCGGCAACGGACACGGCGCGGCGCGCGATCTGGGAGATGCTGGTCGCGCGCGACATCGACGCCTTCCTCGCCGCCGACTGGGCTCCCGTGGCGGGCGATTTCGTCGCCGCGAACTTCACCGGGCTCGACGCGCGCTTCCTGCCCTCGCCCGACGACTGGCGGCTCTCCTTTCCGACCCTCGACGCCTATCGCGACGAGTGGCTGCGTCAGGCGCGCGAGGCAAGATCGCGCGCGAGGCCGGTGCTCTACGCCGAGGACGCGCGGGCGGCGATCTTCCGCGCCACCCGGCTGGAGGAGATCGAGATCGAGGGCGACACCGCCGCGCTGGCGCGAAAACGGTTCGACGGCGGGATCAAGCGCGCGGACGGCGGCTTCGACCGGATGAACTGGCAGACGCTCTACATCTGCCGGCTCGATGGCGGGCGATGGAAGATCGCCGGCTTCGTCGGCTACCTGCCGCATGTGAGCGACTGAGATGCGGGTCTTCACCGCCGCGCTCGCCACCGAGACCAACACCTTCTCGCCGATCTTCATCGACCGGCGCGGCTTCGAAGGGTCGCTCTACGCGCCACCCGGCCAGCATCCGGAGACGCCGACGCTCTGCACCGCCCCGATCACCGTCGGCCGGCGCGTCTGCCGCGACAAGGGCTGGACGCTGATCGAGGGCACCGCCGCCTGGGCCGATCCGGCAGGGCTCGTCAACCGCGCGACCTACGAAGGGCTGCGCGACGAGATCCTCGGCCAGCTCGTCGCGGCGCTTCCCGGTCGACGCCGTCGTCCTCGGCCTGCACGGCGCGATGGTCGCGGCCGGCTACGACGATCCGGAAGGCGATTTTCTCGCCCGCATGCGCGAGATGATCGGGCCGCGAGCGTGCTGCTCTGCGCCGAGCTCGACCCGCACAGCCACCTGACCGCCAAGCGAGTCGCGGCGGCCGACTTCTTCACCGTCTTCAAGGAATTTCCCCACACCGACTTCGTCGATCGCGCCGAGGATCTCTGGCGGATCGCGGTCGATACGCTGGAAGGCCGGGTCCGCCCGGTGATGTCGGTCTTCGATTGCCGGATGATCGACGTCTTCCCGACCTCGCGCCAGCCGATGCGCGGCTTCGTCGACCGGATGCTGGCGATCGAGCGGGACGACCCGCGGGTTCTGTCGCTCTCGGCGATCCACGGCTTCATGGCCGGCGACGTGCCGGAGATGGGCACGAAGATGATCGCCGTCACCGACGGCGCGCCCGAGCACGGCGCGGCCCTGGCGCGCGAGCTCGGGATGGAGCTCTTCGCCAATCGCGGCCGGCACATGATGCCGATGGTCGACGAGACCGAGGCGGTGGCGCCGGGCCATCGCTGCCCCCGCGGGGCCCGTGGTCATCGCCGACGCCTGGGACAATCCCGGCGGCGGCACCGCCGGCGACTCGACCGTCATCCTGCGCGAGCTTCTTGCGCGCGGCGCCGAGCGGGTCGCCGTCGGCACGATCTGGGATCCGGTCGCGGTGCAGCTCTGCGGCGTCGCCGGCGAGGGCGCGGTGATCCCGCTGCGCTTCGGCGCGAAGTCGGCGCCCTTCACCGGCGAGCCCGTCGATGCGACCGTCGAGGTCCTCCGCTTCGTGCCGGGGGCGGAGATGCGCTTCGGCGAGAGCGTCGTGCCCTTCGGTGACGCCGCCCGCGTCCGGCTCGCGGGCACCGGTATCGAGGTGATCCTGAACACGGTCCGCGCGCAGAGCTACGACCCTTCGCTGTTCACCGCGGTCGGGATCGACCCGCTGGCGCAGAACATCCTCGTCATCAAGTCGACGAACCATTTCCACGCGGCCGTTCGCACCGATCGCCGCGGAGGTGATATACTGCTCGGCGGGACGACCTTATCCCAACGATCCCGCCCGCACGCCCTATCGCAAGGCGCGGCGCGACATCTGGCCGATCGCTGCCGATCCCTTCGGGAACGGCGCCGCGGGGAGGGCGGCGGAATGAGCTTTCCATGGCCCGCGCCGGGGACCCGGATCGAGGACCTGCCGACGCCGATGCCGGTGATCGACGAGGACCGGCTGGCCGCGAACATCGCCCGGGCGCAGGCATACCTCTCGCGATCACGGCATCGCCTTCCGTCCGCACATCAAGACCCACAAGATCCCCGCGGTCGCCCGCGCGCAACTCGCCGCCGGGGCGGTCGGGCATCAACTGCCAGAAGCTCAGCGAGGCCGAAGTCTTCGCCGACGCGGGTTTCGACGACATCCTGATCACCTACAACATCCTCGGCCCGGTCAAGCTCGCGCGGCTCGCCGCGCTCAATGCCCGCCTGCCCGCCCTTTCGGTGATCGCCGACGGCGAGGCGACGGTGAGCGGATACGCCGCGGCCTTCGGACCGGACCGTCCGCTGACCGTGCTCGTCGAGTGCGACACCGGCGGCGGCCGGGTCGGCGTGCAGTCTCCCGCCGCCGCGCTCGGGCTCGCGCGGCTCATCGTGGCGGCGCCGGGCCTGCGCTTCGGCGGACTTCTCACCTATCCGCCGGTCGGCGGCGCGGAGCGGGTCGAGGCCTTCTTCGCCGAAGCCGTGACGCTGCTGGCGGCGGAGGGCATCGACTGTCCGGTGCGCTCGAACGGCGGCAGCCCGGACTTCTTCTCCGCCCACCTCGTGCCCTCGGCGACCGAGCATCGCGCCGGCACCTATGTCTACAACGACCGCTCGATGGTCCGCGCCGGGCATTGCGCGCCGACGGATCTCGCGATGCAGATCCTCGTCACCGTGGTTTCCCGCCCGACCCCCACGCGGGCCGTGATCGACGCCGGCTCGAAGGCGCTCAGCTCCGACCTTCTCGGCTTCCCCGACTACGGCGAGATCGAGGGCCTCGCAGGTGCGCGCATCGTCGGCCTCTCCGAGGAGCACGGCGTCGTCGACCTCTCGGGCTGCCAGGGGCGGCTTCCGGACGTGGGCGAACGGCTGAAGGTGCTGCCGAACCACACCTGCGTCGTCTCGAACCTCTTCGACCGCATGGTGTTTCATCGCGACGGCGTGGTGACGCGGGTGGAGGAGGTGGCCGCCCGGGGGACGGTCTGGTGAGCGGCGTGCGATGATCCTCTGCTTCGACATCGGCGGCACGACGATGAAGGGCGGGCGCGCGCGCGCCGTCGACGACATCGAGGTGCTTGAGCGCGTGCCCACCCCGGGCCACGACTTCGACGCCTTCGTGGCCGTGCTCGCGCGGGCGATCGCCGACTGCCCCGAGCCGCCGCAGGCGCTCGCGCTGGCGATTCCCGGCATCATCGAGCCCGGCAGCGGCAACGGGATCCTCGCGAACGTCCCCTGCCTCAGCGGCATCCCCGTGGGCGAGCGCCTGCAGGCGGCGCTCGGGCTGCCGGTGATCCTCGCCAACGACGCGGACTGCTTCGCCCTGGCGGAGGTGGCGGTCGGCGCGGGACGCGGGCATCGCGTCGTCTTCGGAATCATCCTCGGCACCGGCGTCGGCGGCGGGTTGGTCATCGACGGGCGGCTGATCAACGCCGAGGGCGGCTTTGCCGGCGAATGGGGCCACGGGCCGCTGGCGGCGCGGATCGCCGGCGACCCGCCGGTCGGGATCCCGCGCTTCACCTGTGGCTGCGGCCTTTGCGGCTGCCTCGACGCGACGGTCTCGGCGCGCGGCATGGAGCGGCTGCACCGGTATCTGCACGGAAGCGACGCGACGAGCCTCGCGATCATCGCCGACTGGGATAGAGGCGAGGCCCGAAGCGGCCCGCACCATCGCCGTCTGGCTCGAGCTGACCGCGGCGCCGCTTGCGGTCATGGTGAACGTGACCGCCGCCGACATCATCCCCGCCGGCGGCGGGCTCGCCAACAGCACCAAGCTGATCGCCGCCCTCGACGCCGCGGTGCGCGAACTGACGATGCGCCGCTTCGACCGGCCGCTGGTCGTACCGGCGCTCTGCCGGATCGAGCCCGGGCTGGTGGGTGCCGCCTGGCTCGGCTTTGCCTCCGCGGGAGGCATCGCTTGACGCGGCATGAGGCAGCGATGAAAATGAATTACATGATGGCGCGCTTGCAGATGGTGGCTGTTGACGCAGCCAGTCCCTTTCGCCAAAGGAGCGAAAAAGAATTACGCACCGGAGTGGTAGCATGAAAGTCGCGATCATCGGTCTTGGTTATCGGCTCGGCTATCTCGGGCATGTCTTCAGCGTGCTCGATCCCGACTTCGAGATCGTCGGCTATGTCGATCCGGCCCCGGCGGGCCTCACCGAGCTGCAGCAGCACAACATCTCACCCGGCCGCCAGTACGACACGCCCGAGGCGCTGATCGCAGGGGAGCGCTTCGATCTGCTGATGATCGGCTCGCCCAACCACCTGCATCTCGACCACATCCGCATCGGCCTCGAGGCCGGGCTCAAGGTCTTCTCCGAGAAGCCGATCGTCGCGACCATCGAACAGAGCTACGCGCTCGCCCGGCTGATCGCCGTCCACGGCCAGGACCGGCTGCTCGTCGGGCTCGTGCTGCGCTATGCGCCGCTCTACCGCGACCTGCGCGCGGCGCAGGCGGAAGGCCTGCTCGGCAAGATCGTCTCGATCGAGGCGGCCGAGCACATCTTCCCCTATCACGGCGCCTTCTTCATGCGCGACTGGCGGCGCTACGAGAAATGGTCGGGCAGCTTCATGCTCGAGAAGTGCTGCCACGACCTCGACCTCTACAACTCGGTGGTCGGCGCCCGTCCCGAGCGGGTCGCGAGCTTCGGCGGACGCAAGACCTTCGTTCCGGAGAACGACCCGGCGCGGGAAGGCGTCAACGACCTGGAGGTCTTCCACCGCAAGCCGAGCGGCTGGAACGGCACGGACAGGGTGTTCGACAGCGACGCGGATATCATCGACTATCAGGTCGCGATCGTAGAGTATGCCAACGGGGTGGGGATGAACTTCCACACCAACCTGAACGTGCCCGACCAGTTCCGCCGCTTCGCCGTCTTCGGAACCCGCGGGCAGGCGGAGGGCGATTTCATCCGGGGCTTCTTCGACGTGCACCGACGTGCTGAGCGAGGCCAGGGTAGTCCATCGAGGAGTACCAGGCGACCGAGCTCTCGCAGCACTACGGCGCCGACGAGCAGATGGCCGAGGAGATCGTCGCCCACGTGATGCGCGGTGGCCCGCTGCCGGTCTCGCCGCTCGACGCGCTCGAGGCGGGCATCCTCGCGCTGGCGATGGACGAGGCGCGCCGGTCGCGCCAGGTCATCGACATTCGCCCGATCTGGGACCGCTTCGACGGCGCCCTCGCAGCGAAGGCGGCCTGAATGCTCAAGGCGGCGCGCGACGACAACCCTCGTCGCCTGGGCGTTTCTCGCGCCCGCGCTCCTCTACGTGCTCGTCATCGTCGCCTGGCCGCTGGTTCAGACGGTGATCCTCAGCTTCACCAACGCGTCGCTGCGCAAGACCACCGACTGGGTCGGCTGGGCCAATTACGCAGAAGATCTTCAACCCGACCTTCGCCACCGTCATCGGCCGCACCTTCGTCTGGACCTTCTTCTCGGTCAGCCTGAAGATGATCATCGGCACGATCGGCGCCGTGCTGCTCAACGCCATGGTTCCCGGCCGGCACCTCTTCCGCATGCTGATCATGCCGCCCTGGATCGTGCCGATGGCGATCGGCATCTTCATGTGGGGCTGGATGTACAACGGCCAGTTCGGGATGATCTCGGGCCTCCTGCAGCGGTTCGGCGTCGTCGACGGCCCGGTGGCCTGGCTCGCCTACGGCAACACCGCCTTCTGGGCCACCATCGTCACCGACACCTGGATCGGCGTGCCGCTGGTCACGATCTACTTCCTCGCGGCGATCCAGTCGATCCCGAAGGATCTCTACGAGGCCGCCTGGACCGACGGCGCCGGGCGCTGGTACCGCTTCCGCCGCATCACCCTGCCGCTGATGGTGCCGGCGATCATCACCATGTCGATGCTGTCGCTGATCGCGACCTTCAACTCCTTCGACATCATCTGGATCCTGACCCAGGGCGGCCCGAACGGCGCCACCACCACGATGATCATCGACACCTACAAGACCGCGATCGCCTCGAAGAAGTACGGCGAGGGCGCGGCGCGCGCGGTGGTGATCTGCATCTTCCTCAGCCTGTTCTGCCTCGCCTACTTCCGGGTCACCCGCCGCATCCAGCCGGAGGCCGTGAAATGAGCGCCGACGTCAGCGCCGCCCCGCGAGACGGTCGCCGAGGCCGCCAGCCGCCAGGCCCGCCGCCCGTCGAGCGGTCACCCGCCTCGACCGGATCGCGCTGATCGACCGCTACACCTGGTACGAGCTGCTGCTGATCTACGCCGGCATCGCGCTCTTTCTCGCCTTCCTGCTCGCGCCCTTCGTCGAGGGCTTTCTCGTCTCGCTGAAGCCGCTCAGCCAGCTCTTCTCCTCCCCCTACCGCTTCATCCCCGAGAACGGCTCCTTCGCCGCCTACCGCACGATGTGGGAGCACGTGCCCGGCTTCGGGCGCTACATCTTCAACAGCTTCTTCATCTCGACCGTGGCCACGCTCATCGTCCTCGCCCTCGTGATCCCCGCCGCCTATGCCTTCTCGCGCTTCGAGTTCCCCGGCGCCGGCCTCGTTCTCGCGGGCTTTCTCGCCGTCAACATGTTCTCCGGCGCCGTGCTGCTCATCCCGCTCTTCCGGCTGATGCGCAGCTTCGGCCTGCTCAACACCTATTCCGCGATGATCGTGCCCGGCGCCGCCTTCCTGATCCCCTCGGCGATCTGGCTGCTGCGCACCTACATGATGCGCATCCCGCGCGAGCTGGACGAGGCGGCCTACGTGGACGGCGCGAGCTATCTCTACACGCTGCGGCGGGTGATCCTGCCGATCGCCCGGCCCGGGATCATCGTCGTGGCGATCACCACTTTCATCGGCGCCTACGCGCAGCAGTTCATCTTCGCGCTGACCTTCAACTCCAAGACCGAGTTCATGCCGCTGCCGGTCGGCCTCTTCGCCTTCTTCGGCAAGCAGGAGGTGGTCTGGAACGAGCTGATGGCCGCCAGCTTCGTCGGCATCGCTCCGGCGATGATCGTCATCTTCTTCCTGCAACGCTACCTCGTCGCCGGCCTGACCGCCGGCGCCGTGAAACAGTGATCCAACCAAGGGAGACCACATTGACCCAACCGATCAGGAGCCTCTTCGGCGCCGCCCTGCTTCTCGCGGGCACGGCGCTGCCGGGACTCGCCGCCGACCAGACGATTTCCTTGATCTACTGCGGCGACAAGCTCGACTCGGTCCACGAGAAGTACATCGCCGAGTGGGAAGCCGCGAACCCCGGCTGGAAGGTCGCCCCCGAAGTCGTCGGCTGGGCCCAGTGCCAGGACAAGGTGACGACGCTCGCCGCCGCCGGCTCGCCCGTCGCGCTGGCCTACGTCGGCTCGCGCACCCTCAAGGAGTTCGCCGCCAACGACCTGATCGTCGAGGTGCCGATGACCGACGAGGAGAAGGCCGCCTACTACCCGCACATCGTCGACACCGTGACCTTCGACGGCACCCAGTGGGGCGTTCCGATCGCCTTCTCGACCAAGGCGCTCTACTGGAACAAGGACCTCTTCAAGCAGGCCGGCCTCGACCCCGAGACGCCGCCCAAGACCTGGGCCGAAGAGCTCGACATGGCCAAGACCATCACCGAAAAGACCGGCATCCCCGGCTTCGGCCTCTCGGCCAAGACCTTCGACAACACCATGCACCAGTTCCTGCACTGGGTTTACACCAACGACGGCCAGATCATCGACGCCGACGGCAACATCGTGATGGACAGCCCCGAGGTGCTCGCCGCCCTCGAGGCCTACAAGGCGATGGTGCCCTACTCCGAGGAAGGCCCGACCGCCTACGAGCAGAACGAGGTCCGCGCCATCTGGCTCGACGGCAAGGTCGCGATGATCCAGGCCTCGGTCGGCGCCGCCTTCCGCGCCAACGAGGCGAAGATGAACTGGGGCGTGGCGCCGCTGCCGCTCGGCCCCTCCGCCAAGGGCCCGGGCACGCTGCTGATCACCGACAGCCTCGCGGTCTTCAAGGGCTCGGGCGTGGAGGACAAGGCCACCGAGCTTGCCAAGTACATCACCAGCCCGAAGATCCAGCAGGAGTACGAGCTCAACGGCGACACCGGCCTGACGCCGCTGCGGCCCTCGCCCGAGGTGGACGCCCTCGTGGCCGAGAAGCCCTACTGGAAGCCGTTCCTCGACGGCATCGCCTTCGGCGGACCGGAGCCGCTCCTGACCGACTACAAGGGCTTCCAGAACGCGATGATCGAGATGGTTCAGTCGGTGGTGACCGGCGACGCCGAGCCCAAGGCGGCGCTCGACAAGGCCGCCGCCGAGATCGAGCAGTACAAGTAGCCTGCCCCGCCCGCGGCCGTCGAGGCCGCGGGCCTCCCGAGCGACAGCAAGGAGGTGCCCCGTGGGTGAGCTTGCCCTGCGCGACATCGTCAAGAGCTTCGGCGACATCGAGGTCGTCAAAGGCGTCTCCCTCGACGTGAGCGAAGGCGAGTTCGTCGTCTTCGTCGGACCTTCCGGCTGCGGGAAGTCGACGCTGCTGCGGATGATCGCCGGGCTCGAGCACGCCACCTCGGGCGACATCGTCATCGACGGTTCCCGCGTCAACGACCTGCCGCCGGTCAAGCGCGGCATCGCGATGGTGTTCCAGTCCTACGCGCTCTACCCGCACATGACCGTCTTCGAGAACATCGCCTTCCCGCTCCGCGTCGAGCGGGCGAAGGAGGACGAGATCCGCCGCAAGGTCGAGAACGCCGCGCGCATCCTCCACCTCGACCAGCGGCTCGAGCAGAAGCCCGGCATGCTCTCCGGCGGCCAGCGCCAGCGCGTGGCGATCGGCCGCGCGATCGTGCGGGAGCCGAAGATCTTCCTCTTCGACGAGCCGCTCTCCAACCTCGACGCCGCGCTGCGGTCGGACATGCGCATCGAGCTCACCCGACTGCACAAGGCGTTGGGCGCGACGATGATCTACGTCACCCACGATCAGGTCGAGGCCATGACGATGGCCGACCGCATCGTGGTGCTCTCGGGCGGCGACATCGCCCAGCTCGGCACCCCGATGGAGCTCTACCACGAGCCGCAGAACGTCTTCGTCGCGCAGTTCATCGGCAACCCGAAGATGAACCTCCTGCCCGTCACCTGTGTCGCCGCCGGCCCCGAGGGCGTCCTGGTGGATCTCGACGGCCAGCGGGCGACGATCCCGGTCGACCCCGGCGCCGTGGTCGCCGGCCAGCCCCTCCGCCTCGGCATCCGCCCCGAGCACGTCCGGGTCGGCGACGGCGAGCTCTCCCTCAGCGTCACCCCCACCGTCATCGAGCGGCTCGGCCAGCAGACGATCGGTTACGCCCAGCTCCCCGACGCGTCCGAGGGCTTCTGCCTCGTCCTGCCCGGCGAAACCCGGGTCGCCGCCGACCGTCCGATCGGCATCGGCATCCGCGCAGCCGACTGCCACCTCTTCGACGACGCCGGCCGCGCCCTGCGCCGCCGCATCGACCTCTCCGCCTTCGCCGCCTGACCCCTTCCGGGATCACCCGGTAAAGGCAGGCAGCGGCAGCCCCCTGTGGCCGGTCCGGACCGCAAACAGGCCGCCGGGATTGCGCTGGTTCCGGAAGTGCTCGTCCGGACGCCGCAGCACCGCCGTGGTCACGTAGAGGACATCGAGATCCGGCCCGCCGAACTCGCAGCATGTCGGCAGGTCGGTCGGCAGCGTCACCGTCTGCATCAGCTTGCCGTCGGGATCGTAGCGGCTGACCTTCGAGGTCACCGGGATCGTCACCCAGTAGCACCCCTCGGCGTCGACGGTGGCGCCGTCGGCGACGCCGCCGGTCACCGTCATGTCGATGAAGGTGCGGCGGTTGGCGATCTCGCCCGATGCGGGGTCGAAGTCGTAGGCCCAGACCGCCCCCGCATGGCTGTCGGAGAAGTACATCGTCCGGCTGTCCGGGCTCCAGGCGAGGCCGTTCGAGCAGCCGATGCCCTCGATCATCCGGTGCACCGAGAGGTCGGGGTCGAGCCGCCAGAGCGATCCCACGAACTCGATCGGCTTGCCCGGCACCTCGAACATCGTGCCCGACCAGAAGCGCCCCTGCCGGTCGGGCTTGCCGTCGTTGAACCGCGTCGTCGGGATGTCGGCTTCCGGATCGACGACAGGCTCGAACCGCCCGGTCGCCGGATCGAAGAAGTGAAAGCCGCTCGCCATCGTCACGACGAGCCCGCCCTTGGCGCGCAGCCCGATGCAGCCGAGGTACTCCGGTGCGGCCCAGGTCTCGTCGCGCCCGGTCGCCGGGTCGTAGCGGTGGATCAGCGGCCCCCAGATGTCGATCCACCAGAGCACGCCCGCCGCCGGATCCCAGAGCGTGCCCTCGCCCAGCGCCGCGCGCGCATCCACCACACAGGTGATCTCGACCATATCGCTCACTCCTTCCTGCCCAGCGCCAGCCGCACCAGGCCGGCAAGTCGCTCGCTTCCGATCGAGACGGTCACGAGGATGATCGCGCCATAGACGACGAGGAGCGCCCCGCTCGAGAGATTGAGCGCCGGCAGGAGACCCGAGAGGATCGTCAGCACCAGCGCCCCCGCCACCGTCCCGATGTAGTGGCCGCTCCCGCCGAGAATCGACGCGCCGCCGATCGCCACCGCCGCGATCGAGGTGAAGAGATAGCTGTCGCCCATCCCGAGATACGCCTGGCCCGAGTAGCCGGTAAGCAGCATCCCCGCGAGCGCCGCCATTGCCCCCGAGAGCATGTAGGTGAGCGCGATCGTCCGCACGGTCGGCACCCCGGAGAAGGTGGCGACCGTGACGCTGGTGCCGACGGCGTAGAGGTGACGTCCGAAGGCGGCCTTCGAGAGCAGCAGGCTCGCGGCGAGCGTCAGCGCCGCCCAGATCAGCACGATCACCGGCAGCGGCCCGAACCGGCCGACCGAGAGAAAGCGGATCACCTCCGGCGCCCCCGGCGTCGGCGAGCCGCCGGTCTGCACCAGGATCAGCCCCTGGAGGATCACGTTGGCCGCCAGCGTCATGATGATCGGCGGCACCCCGAACACCGCGACGCCCAGCCCGTTGATGAAGCCGACCCCGGCGCCCCCGGCCAGCAGCAGCGGCCCCACCCAGACGAGCGGCCAGCTGTGGCCGCCGCAGAGAAGCGCCATCAGGATCGCCGCCGAGTTCAGCACCCAGGGCACCGACAGGTCGATCCCGCCCCCGATGATGACGAACGTCTGCCCGAGCGCGACGATCCCGACGAAGGCCGCGAGCACGAGCACCGAGCGCAGGTTCGAAGCGGAAAGAAACCCCGGAGAGAACAGCGCGGTGACGAGAAGCAGCACCACCATCCCGGCCCAGGCGAGCAGGATCAGCCGGTGCCGGGCGGCGAAGCCGCTCATGCCGAATGCCTCCGGGCCGACTTCTCGGCCAGCGAGCTCGCCAGGACCGCGACGAGCAGGATCACCCCCGACATCACCGGCTGCCAGTAGCTCGACACCCGCAGCACGAAGACGAGGTTGCCGATCAGCGTCAGGATCACCGCCCCGCTCAGCGTGCCCAAGAGATGCCCGCGCCCGCCGAAGAGGCTCACCCCGCCGATCACCGCCGCCGCCACCGACAGCAGGATGTAGTCCTTGCCGATCGTCGGCGACCCCGCCCCGGTCTGCGTCGTCAGATAGAGCGCCGCCGCGGCCGCGAAGAACCCCGACAGCCCGTAGGTCACGACGTTGATCCGCCCGATCGGGACCCCCGACAGGAAGGCCGACTTCTCGCTCGATCCGACCGCCTGGATCGTGACCCCGAGGCCGGTGCGGCGGAACCAGAATCCAGAACAGGATCAGCGCCACCAGCAGCCAGACCGGGCCGGCAAGGCCGAAAAGCTGCGTGTAGCCGAAGCCGATCCACCAGCCGGGAAAGCTGCCGCCGTCGGTCGGCAGGATGAGCATGGCGATACCCGACAGGATCGACCAGGTCGCGAGCGTCACCAGGAAGGGTTGCAGCTGCAAGACGCTGATCAGCGCGCCGTTGACCGCCCCCACCGCAAAGCCGAGCGCGAGGACCAGGACGCACCCGAGCACGATGCCTGCCGGCTCCTCCCCGAAGCGGGTCGCGGCGATCACCGTGCCGAGGCTGATCATCCCCCCGATCGAGAGATCGATCCCGCCGCGGATCAGCACGATGGTCTGGCCGGTGGCGGCCAGCATCAGCGTCATCGCCGCAGCGGTGTCGAGGTTGAGCTCGTCGCGGGTGAAGACCCCGGTCTGCAAGCTGCCGTAGATGAGCACGATCGCGACGAGCATCGCGCCGGCCACCAGGAACGGCGCCCGGTCGACGAACCAGGTCGATCTCACGCTGCCTCGTCCAGGACCGCGGCGCGCAGGATCGCTTCCTCGCTGATCCGTCCGGCCTCGAGCAGCGCCGCCACGCGCCCGTCGCGCAGCACCAGCACCCGGTCCGCCACGTGCACGAGTTCCGGCAGGTCGCTCGAATAGAACAGGATCGCATACCCCTGCCCCGCGAGGTCGCGCATCAGCTGGAAGATCTCGCCCTTGGTCCCCACGTCCACCCCGCGCGTCGGGTCGTGGAGGAGCAGCACCCGCGCCTCGGTCAGCAGCATCTTGCCGAAGATCACCTTCTGCTGGTTGCCGCCCGACAGCGTCCCTGCCGACTGCTCCGGGCTGCCGGCCTTGATCTTGAGGAAATCGACCATCTCGCGCACCAGCGCCGATTCCTCGCCGCGGTCGAGCCAGCCGCGCCGCGAGAACCGCCGGATCACCGCCAGCGTCAGGTTTTCCCGCACGCTCCGCGGCAGCAGCAGGCCCTGCCCGCGCCGGTCCTCCGGCACCAGCGCCAGCCCCTCGCGCCCGGTGAGCGCCTGCCGCGGAGACGCGATCCGCGCGGGCTTTCCCCAGAGCTCCACCGTGCCGGTCGAACGAGCCGCCCCGAAGAGCGCCTGAAAGAGCTCGCGCTGGCCATGTCCCTGCAGCCCGCCCACGCCCAGCACTTCGCCCTCGATCAGATCGAACCCCACGCCCCTGAGCCGCGGCGGGCTGGCGAAGTCCGCCACCTTCAGCGCCACCCGCCCGGTCGCCGTCGCCACCCGGTCGGGATAGAGCCGGTCGAGCCGCCGCCCGATCATCGCCGCCACGATCTCGTCGTCGCTGACGGCGCGCGCATCATGCGCCGCCACCGTCGCGCCGTTGCGAAAGATCGTCAGCCGGTCGGCCACCCCGCGCACCTCGCCCATCCGGTGCGAGATGAAGATGACGAGCCGCCCCTCGGCCGCGAGCTCGCGCGCGAGCCCGAGCAGCCAGTCCGCCTCGCGCGCCGGCAGCGCCGAGGTCGCCTCGTCGAGGATCAGCACCCGCGGCGCCTTGGCGAGGCCCTTGGCCACCTCGACGAGCTGCCGCTCCGCCAGCGTCAGTCGCCTGACCTCGACGTCGCACCGCAGCTCCGGGAAGCGGTAGCGGCGGAACAGCGCCTCGGTCTGCCGCCGCAGCGCGCGCGCGTCGATCGTGCCGAGCCGCGTCCTCGGCTCGCGCCGGAACCAGACGTTCTGCTCGACCGTGAGATCGGGGATCAGCGACAGCTCCTGAAAGACCGCCGCGATCCCTCGCGCCTGTGCCGCGTCGGGGTTCTCCGGCCGGTACGGCTTGCCGTCGAGCAGGATCGTCCCCGCGTCATGCGGGATCGCGCCCGAGAGCACCTGGATGAAAGTCGACTTGCCCGCCCCGTTCTCGCCGAGGAGCGCATGCACCTCGCCGGCGCGCGCCGAGAAGCGCGCGTCGCTCAGCGCGACGATGCCGCCGAACCGCTTCGAGAGGCCGGAGACGTCGATCAGATCCAAGGGCAGGCCTCCTCGCGCGGCGGTCCCCCCGGGCAGCACCGGGGAGACTGGTCTCGAAGGATCAGCTGCCCGCGGCTTCCGCAGGGGTGATCTCCACCCAGTCTGGGGAGATCGGCAGCGTCAAGGCCGCCGGAAGATCAGGGAAGACCGTCTCGCCCAGCACAACTTTCTGCATCTTTGCGTTGGGATAAAGCTTCGACGTGAACGGATCGGTGGTGATGAAATCCGCCCGGACCACGTCGGCTCGCTCGGCCGGCTTCTCGCCGGTTTCGAGGATGCCGACCGCGAGCTTGAGCGCTTCGGAGGACAGCCACGACGGGTTGGCGCCGAAGATGCACTTGGCGCCCTCGGTCTGGGCGCAGGCGACCGCCGAGCCGTTGTAGGAGAAGCCGGTCACCGGCACGATCGGGCGGCCGGCGTCCTTCAGCGCCTGCATCGCCCCCGAGCCGTAGCCTTGGGTTAGAATGCCGTCGACCTGCGGGTTGGCGGCGAGAAGCGCCGCGACGCCGGCCTGTTCCGGCCCGAGCGCATATTCACCGTTGTAGTAGCCGACGACCTTGATGTCGGGATACTTCTTCAGCACCGCCTCGTAACCGTTCTGCAGCTGCGCCGAGATCGGCGCGCCGGCGAGGCCGCGGTCGACGATGACGTTGCCCTTGCCGCCGAGCTGGGTCGCCATCCATTCGGCGAGCACGGCAGGGATCATGTCCCAGTCGGAGGCGACGGTGTAGGCGCAGGGCTCGGTTACGGTCTGGTCGAAGCTGACCACGACAATGCCGGCGTCGCAGGCGCGCTTGATCGTTGGGTTGAGTGCCGTGTCCGAGGCGCCGTCCACTAGGATCGCGGCGGGCTTTTCGCGGATGATGTTGTTGAGCGAGTTGATCTGGGCCTGGACGGTGCCCTCGGCGACCTCGATGTGCAGGTCGACCTTGCCCTTCAGCGGCCCCTTGTCCACCGACACCTGCGCGACGCGCTGCATCTGCTGGCGCCAGTCGTTGCCGACGAAGTTGTTGGAGAGATAAATGGTGTAGGGCGGCTTGGGCTGGGCGGCGGCCGGCGCAGCGTGGCCGAGGACGCCGAGCGCGGCGAGCGCCGCCAGGCTGACGCAGAGTCTCTTCAGCATCGGGTCGTTTCCTCCTCGTTGGTGCCGGGCGGCGCGCTTGGGTTGTCCCGTTTGAGTTGCGCTCGCCCGAAGATGTTGACAGGCGCCGGCCGGAGTCGTCAATCCGGCCGGGATGGTGGCGTCCTCAGCCTCCGGTGCCGGCGGCCTCCTGCGGGGTGATCGTGACCCAGTCCGGCGAGATCGGCAGCGACAGGCCGGGGGGGAGGTCGGGGAAGACGGTCTTGCCGAGTTCGATCTTCACCGCGCTCGAGTTCGGCGCGTAGCCGGCGACCTCGATCGGGTCGGTGGTGAGGCCGGGCGAGTTGAACAGCACCGTCTTGTCCGCCGGTACCTTGTCCGCCGGCACCTTGCCGTCGAGGACGTCCACCGCGAGCTTGATCGCTTCCGCCGACAGCGAGGGCGGGTTGGCGCCGAGCCAGCAATGCGCGCCCTCGGTCTGGGCGCAGGCGACGCCGGTGCCGTTGAACGCCGCGGCGACGATCGGCACCAGCGGGCGCTCGGCGTCCTGCAGCGCCTGCATCGCGCCGGTGCCGTAGGCCTGGGTCAGGATGCCGTCGACCTGCGGGTGGGCGGCGAGGAGCGCGGCCACGCCCTGCTGCTCCGGCCCGAGGGCGTAGTTGCCGTTGTAGTGGCCGACGACCTCGATGTCGGGGTATTTCGCGAAGGCCTTGGCGAAGTTCTTGGCGAACTGCTCGGAGATCGGCGCGCCGGCGAGGCCGTCGTCCATCAGCACCTTGCCCTTGCCGCCGAGCATCGCCGCCATCCACTCGGCCTGGTTGTTGGCCATGATGTCGAAGTCGGAGTGGAGCTTCCAGGCACAGTCGGCGGTGACGGTCTGGTCGAAGGTGACGACGACGATGCCGGCGGCGCAGGCCTTGGCGATCGTCGGGTTCAGCGCCTCGGCGGAGGCGGCGTCGATCAGGATCGCGGCCGGCTTCTCGCGGATGATGTTGTTGAGCGAGTTGATCTGGCCCTGCACCGTGCCTTCGGCATTCTCGATGTGCAGCTCGACCTTGCCCTTGAGCGGGTCCTTGCCGGCGGCGACCTCGGCCACGCGCTCCATCTGCTGGCGCCAGTCGTTGCCGACGAAGTTGTTCGAGAGGTAGATGACGTAAGGCGCCTCGGTCGCGGCCTGCACCGGAGCGACCTGCCCCGACACCGCGGCCGCTGTGAGCGCAGCAAGGCTGACGCAGAGTTTCCTCAGCATTCGGGTTTCCTCCTCACCCATCGGCCGTGCGCGACGGCTTGCCGCCGTCTGCGCCGCGGTCCTGCCATTTTGATACCGTTACCATCGGCCCGCTGTCAAACTTCCGCTATGCCCCGCCCGACCGTTTTCAGCCGCGTCGCACCCTTCCGATGCGGCCGCCCATCGGCACCGTCGCCCCCACCTCCTCCTCGATCGCCACCAGCGTCCCCGCCTCCGGCGCCTCGATCTCCACCACCGCCTTGTCGGTCTCGATCTCCGCCACCAGTTCGCCGGCCGCCACGCGATCGCCCGCCGCCTTCCGCCAGGCGACGAGCTTGCCCTCGCTGACCGTGAGATCGCCGAACGGCATGGTGATCTCGACCTCGTCCGCCGCCAGCGGGGCCCTGGTCGCCTGGGGTTTGGTTGCCGCCGGCGCCGCCGCCCGCACTGCGGGCGCGGCCGCCGCCGCGAGCCCGGGTGCGCGCCAGTGGTCCGGAACCGGCGCCACGCCGGCCAGCACCTGCCGCGCGCCCTCCACGATGCGGTCGGTGTCGACCAGCATCGCCCGCTCCAGCACCGGCGCGAAGGGGTGCGAGGTCGCGAACGGATGCAGCCGGCCCACCGGCCCGTCGAGCTCGTCGAAGGCGAGCTCGTTGATCGTCTGCGCCACCTCGGCGCCGAGACCGCACATCGCCCAGCCCTCGTCGACGATCATCAGGTGATGCGTCTTGCGCACGCTCGCGACGATCGTCTCGACGTCGAGCGGCATGATCGTGCGCAGGTCGATCACCTCCGCCTCGATCCCCTCGCCCGCCAGCACCTCGGCCGCCTCCAACGCCCGCGGCACCATCTGCCCGGCCGCCACCAGCGTGATCGCGTCGCCCTCGCGCGCGATCCGCGCCACGCCGAAGGGCACGAAATGCTCGCCTGTCGGCACCTCGCCCTTCGACGAGAACAGCGCCTTCGGCTCCAGCATCATGACGGGATCGCCCGCCCGCAGTGCCGTCTTCATCAGCCCCTTGGCGTCGGCCGGGGTCGAGGGCACGCAGACGATGAGCCCCGGCATATGCGCAAACACCGGGTGGTAGATGCCGCTGTGATGCGGCCCCGAGCTCCGAAGCGCTCCGGCGCCGACCCGCACCACGATCGGCGCCGACATCTGGCCGTTCGACATGTAGCGAAGCTTCGCCGCCTGCAGGAAGATCTGCCCGGCCGTCTCGAACGCGAAGTCGGCGAACATCAGAGTCCGACACCGTCCGCGCCCCGGTCGCGGAGGCCCCGACCGCAGCGGCGGTGAACCCCTGCTCGGAGATCGGCGTATCGACCATCCGCCCGCCGCCGAATTCCTGCCACAGCCCCTTGGTATGGGCGAAGCTGCCGCCCCGCTCGCCGGTCCCCTCGCCGAAGTACATGATCGCCGGGTTCGCCCGCATCTCCTCGGCGATGCCGTCGCGCACCGCGTCGAGCCAGCCCAGCACCTCGGTCGGACCGCCCGCGGCCGGCTTCAGCGCCGCCGGCGGGTTGATCGGATCGGCATAGACATGCCGCCGCACCGTCGCCGGATCGGGCTCGGCCGAGCTCCGCGCGTACTCCAGCGCTTCCTCGACCACGCCCTCGATCCGCCGGTCGAGCGCCGCCAGCTCCTCCGGCGTGGCCGCCTTGTACTCCTCGACCAGCTTGCGGCGGAACATCTCCACCGGATCGCGCCGCGCCCAGGCGTCCACCTCCTCCTGCGTGCGGTAGCTGCCGATCACCGGATCGCCCTCGTGGTGTCCCACGGTCCGGTAGGTCTTCGCCTCGATCAGCGTCGGCCCGCCGCCGCCCCGCGCCCGCTCGGTCGCCTCGCGCATCGCGGTCCAGACCGCCAGCACGTCGTTGCCGTCGACCGCCACCCCCGGCATCCCGTAGGACGCCGCCTTCGTCGCGATCTCCGGGTTCAGCGTGATCGACTTCAGCGGCGTCGCCGTCGCGTAGAGGTTGTTCTCGCACACGAAAACCGCCGGCGCCCTCTGCACCGCCGCGAAGTTCAGCCCCTCGTGGAAAGCCCCGTGATTCGCCGCCCCGTCGCCGAAGAACGCGACCCCGATGCCGTCCGTCCCCTGCGCCCGCGCCGCCATCCCGATCCCGACCGCGTGCCCGATCCCGGCACCGACGATCCCGTTCGTCCCGAAGAGCCCCACCGAGCGGTCGTAGAGATGCATCGTCCCGCCGCGCCCGCCGCAGATCCCGTCGGCCTTGCCGAAGAGCTCCGCCATCACCCGCCGCGGGTCGGCGCCCTTCGCCAGCGCATGCCCGTGCCCGCGATGCGTCGAGGTGACCCAGTCGGTCCGGCGCAGGTGCGCGCAGACCCCGACCCCGGTCGCCTCCTCGCCGATGTAGAGGTGCAGGAACCCCGGCGTCTCGCCCCGCCGGCACGCGAGCTGCGCCACGCTCTCGAATCGCCGGAGCAGCACCAGCCCCTCGTAGAGCTCGATCAGCGTCTCCCGGTCCGGCAGGTTGAGACGACCCCGCGCGATAACGCCTGTGTCCATCGTACCGACGCGTCCTTTCATTCGATCGGTCCTGGCCGGAAAGCCCGGCTCCCGCCGGCGCCTACGTCCCCGGCATGCCGCAGCTTTCCCAAGACCGTGACCTTCATTCTTCCTCCTCCGGGCTGGCTCGCCGCCCGGTTGACAGCCAGCCTATGGTACCGGTAACAAAAATCAAGAACGAGAAACGGGTCCGGGAGGCCGACGTGTCCAATGCCGCCCTTTCGCCGGCGCCGCGGGTGCTCGTGACCGGCGCCGCCGGCGGCCTCGGCCGCGAGATCGCGCTGCAGCTCGCCGCGCGCGGCGCGCGACTCGGCATCGCCGACATCAACGCCGAAGCCCTCGCCGAGACCGCCGCCATGGCCGCGCGCCGCCGGCGCCGAGGTCGAGGAGATCGCCACCGACCTCACCCTCCCGGACGCCCCGGAAGCCGCCGTGGCCCGCGTCACCGCCCGCTGGGGCGGCATCGACGCCCTCGTCAACAACGCCGGCTACGGCGTGATCGAGCCGTTCCTCGACTCGACGCATCAGGCGTGGACCCGCACCCTCGCGCTCAACGTCACCGCGCTTGCGATGTGCTGCAAGGCCGCCGGGCGGGTGATGCGCGACCAGCGCTCGGGCCGCATCGTCAACATCACCTCCCCCGGCTCGCGCATGGCGCTGCCCGACTACACCGCCTACACCGCGAGCAAGGCCGGGGTCGATTCGATCACCCGCGCCCTCGCCGTCGCCCTCGCGCCCTACGGCGTCCTCGTGAACAGCCTCGCGCCCGGCATGATGGACACCGAGATGCAGCGCTCGACCGAGGCCGACCTCGCACGGCGGCACGGTCGCGCCGACCTGCAGGCCTTCCTCGACGAGCGCACCGCCCGCGTTCCGCTCGGCCGCCGCGCCGAGATCGCCGAGATCGCCGCCTCCGTCGTCTGGCTCGCGCTCGACGCGCCCCCCTACATGACCGCCGCCCGCCTGAACGTCTCGGGCGGCCTCGACAAGGACTGACGCCGTGCGCAACGCCCCGCCCGAGACCGCCGACCTGCCCGCGCTCCGCCGCCGCGCCGACCGGCTGCGCCGGCACATGCTCGAGATGGCGCGCGGCCAGGGCCAGGGCTACATCGGCCAGGGCCTCGGCATCGCCGACGTCCTCGCCGCCCTCTACTTCCACGAGCTGCGCTACGACCCGGAGAACCTCGCCTGGCCCGACCGCGACCGCTTCCTGCTCTCGACCGGCCACTATTCGATCGCGCTCTGGGCCGCCCTCGCCGAGGCCGGGATCCTGCCGGTGGCGGAGCTCGCGACCTACGGCGCCGACGACAGCCGGCTCGAGATGTCGACGCTCGACACCACGCCCGGCGTCGAGGTGATCGGCGGCTCGCTCGGCCACGGCCTCGGCCAGGCCGTCGGCCAGGCGCTCGGCCTGCGCCTCGACGGCTCGGATGCCCGCGTCTTCGTCGAGCTCTCCGACGGCGAGATGCAGGAGGGCTCGACCTGGGAGGCGGCGATGTCGGCCAGCCACTTCGGCCTCGACGGCCTCGTGGCGCTCGTCGACTGCAACGGCATCCAGGCCGACGGCCCGGTCGTCCTCGACATGGAGCCGGTCGCCGACAAGTGGCGCGCCTTCGGCTGGGAGACGAGCGAGATCGACGGCAACGACATGGCCGCCGTCGTCGGCGCGCTGCTGCGTCGCCCGCGCCCGCGCCGGCAAGCCGAAGGCGATCGTGCTGCGCACCCTGCCCGGCAAGGGCGTCGCCGCGCATCGAGGAGAGCGAGAAGTCGCATTTCTTCCGCGTCGACGTCGCCGACTGGGACGGCATCATCGCCGGCTTCGAGGCTGGCATGGGAGACCGCACGTGATGCCAACTTCCATTGCGGAGCGAGACGCTTCCTCTTCGCGGATTTGTCCGTCGACAAATCCGCGCGCGCCTGCCTGCCCCCGGCAGGCGCGTCTCCGACGCACCCGCCAGGCAGGCGCGCACGGATTACGACGCGTCCGGTGCAGCTCGAACCCCTCTCGGCCTCCGCGCTCACGCGCTCCAGCCGACGAACCCGCGCGAGGCAGTGCCTCGCTCTTGCGGGTTCGAAGCCCCGCCCGGTGCGCCCATGAGCACCCCTGCCGCCCGCACCCTCGCCATGGGCCAGGACGAGACGTCCGGCGCCCGCCCCACCGTCGACGCGCCCTTCGGCCACGCCCTCGCCCGCCTCGGCGCGACCAACCCGAACCTCGTCGGCCTCACCGCCGACCTCGGCAAGTACACCGACATCCACCCCTTCCGCGACGCGCATCCCGACCGCTTCTTCAACGTCGGCATGGCCGAGCAGAACCTCGTCGCCGTCGCCGCCGGCCTCGCCCGCACCGGCAAGACCGTCTTCGCCACCACCTACGGCGTCTTCGCCACCCGCCGCGCCTTCGACTTCATCGCCATCGCCCTCGCGCACTCCAACCTCGACGTGAAGATCGTCGCCGGCCTGCCCGGCCTCACCACCGGCTACGGCGGCACCCACCAGGCGATCGAGGATCTCGCGCTGATGCGGATGATCCCCGGCCTCACCGTCATCGACCCCTGCGACGCCACCGAGATCGCCGCCGCCACCGAGGCGATCGCCGACCACAAGGGCCCGGTCTACATGCGCCTCCTCCGCGGCGCCGTCCCCGTCGTCTTCGAGCCCGGCACCCCTTTCGAGATCGGCAAGGCCCGCGTCCTCCTCGAAGGCTCCGACCTCGGCATCGTCGCCACCGGCCTGATGACCGAGCGCGCCCTCGACGCCGCCGCCCTTCTCGCCGACCAGGGCCTCGCCGTCGGCGTGCTGCACGTCCCGACGATCAAGCCCTTCGACGCCGCGACCGTCACCGACTTCGCCGCCCAGCACCGCGCCCTCGTCACCGCCGAGAACCACGTCGCGACCGGCGGCCTCGCCAGCCTCGTCGTCGAGGCGCTGCACGCCGCCAACCTCTACCGCCCGGTCACCCGCGTCGGCCTGCCCGACCGCTACATCGAGTGCGGCTCGGTCCCGACCCTGCAGGCCCGCTACGGCCTCACCACCGAGGCGCTCGCCGCCGCCTGCCAGAACGGCCGCCGCATGAAGATCACCGGCATCGAGACCTTCACCGTCGGCGCCGGCTGGAAGAACTGGCTCTTCGTCCGCGTCTCGACCGACGCCGGCATCCACGGCATCGGCGAGGGCACGCTCAACGGCTTCATCGCCACCACCGAGGCCGGCGTCCACGAGCTCCGCCACCTCGCCATCGGCGAGGACCCGCGCCGCATCACGGCGCTGGCAAAGCGCATGCTCGACAGCGTCTCGCTCGACGGCGGCCACATCCACCGCACCGTGATCGCCGCGGTCGAGGTCGCCTGCTGGGACATCCTCGGCAAGTCGCTCGGCGTGCCGATCCACCAGCTCCTCGGCGGCCGGGTGCGCGACAGCGTCCTCGGCTACGCCAACGGCTGGTACCGCACCGAGCGGACGCCGGAGGCCTTCCTCGACGCCGCCCGCCTCGTGATCGACAAGGGCTTCCACGCCTTCAAGGTCGACCCCTTCGGCACCGCCCAGGGCTTCATCTCGCGCGAGGAGCTCGATCTCTCCTACGCGATCATGCCGCGCGCTTCGCGACGGCCTGCCGCCCGACACCCGGATCCTCATCGACGTCCACGCCCGCTTCACCGAGATCGCCGCGATCCAGGCGGCGCACCGCTTCGCCGACCTCGACATCTACTGGTGGGAGGAGCCGACCAGCCGCGACCGCCAGGAGACCGTGCACGAGGTCGGCCGCCGCAGCCCGATCCCGGTCGCGACCGGCGAGATGTACGACACCGTCGGCCAGTTCTACACCCTCGCCGAAGGCGGCGGCGTCAACATCTTCCAGCCCGAGCCGATGTCGCTCGGCGGCATCGGCCCGTCGATGCAGGTCGCGAACCTCGCCGCCGCCCACGGCAGCTGGATCGCCCCGCACCAGAGCGGCGGCCCGGTCGCCACCGCCGTCTGCCTGCAGCTCGCCGCCGCGGTGCCGAACTTCCTGATCCAGGAGCATTTCGACGCCTTCAACGACCCCTGGACCCGCGATCTCGTCACCTGGCACCCGGAGATCGACCCCGCGACCGGCCACCTCTCGCTCCCCGACGCCCCCGGCCTCGGCATCGACCTCAACCTCGATGCCATCGCGGCCCACCCCTACGACCCGAACGCCTACCTCAACGTCCACGCCGAAGGCTGGGAAATGCGCCTCGGCCAGTCCGCCCCGGAAGCCGGCAAGTGATGCGACGTTTCCTTCCACGGCCGGTTCCGGGCGAGACGCCGCCGCCCCTTCGCGGATTTGTCCGTCGACAAATCCGCGCGCGCCTGCCTGCCCCCGGCAGGCGCGTCTCCGACGCACCCGCCAGGCAGGCGCGCACGGATTGCCAGCGTCGTTTCAAGCCTTACTCCCCTCGGCCTCCGCGCTCACGCGCTCCAGCCGACGAACCCGCGCGAGGCAGTGCCTCGCTAAGTGCGGGTTCGAAGCAAGGGCTTTCGAACCCTACGCGCTCTCCCGGTCGACGATCTCGAACCCGACGCTGGTGATCGTCGGCACGGTATCATCCCCCGCAAGCCGCGCGAGGAGCTGGCTCACCGCCCGCCGCCCCATCCCGTGCCGGTCGACCCGCACCGTCGTCAGCCGCGGATAGAGCTCCGCCGACAGCTCCATGTCGCCGTAGCCCGCGATCGCGATCCGCTCCGGCACCTTCCACCCGCGCCGGTGGCACTCCTGGATCGCGCCCACCGCCAGCACGTCCGACGAATAGAAGATCGCGTCGATGTCCGGATGCCGGTCGGTCAGCGCCGCCAGCGCCTCCGCCCCGCCGCGCGAGGTGATCGTCCCCTCGACCTCCATGTCGTCGTGCGCCATCCCGAGCTCGGCCAGCGCCGCATGGTAGCCGTGCCGCCGCTGCTGCAGCCGGTCGTTGCCGTGCACCGGCGTCGAGACGAAGCCGATCCGCCGGTAGCCCTTGCGCGCGAGGTGCATCGTCATCGCGTACGCGGTCTCGAAGTTCGAAACCCCGAGCGCCATGTCGATCGGCGCCCGCCCCTTGATCTCCGAAATCTCGACCACCGCCACCCCGCTGGTCACCAGCAGCACCCGCGCCGCCTCCGACTGCACGAAGCTCTGCAGGATCATCCCCGCCGGCCGCCAGCCGAGCAGCGTCCGGACCGCCTCCTCCTCGTCCTCCGGCGTGAACGCCCCCTGCACCAGCAGGAGCGAGTACCCCCGCTCGTGCGCCTCGTCCGACATCCCCTGCACCTGCTCGGCGATCCCGGAGTTGATCAGGGGCGGCACCACCGTCCCCAGCATCCGCCCGGCGCCGCGCATCGAGGAAGCGAGCCGGTTCGGCACGAACCCGGCCCGCTCGATCGCCTCCATGACCTTCGCCCGCGTCGCCGGCGCCACCAGCTCGGGGTTGCTCAGCACCCGCGACACCGTCATCGGCGCGAGCCCGACCTCCCGCGCGATCTCCCGCACCCCGAGCCGACCCATGCGCTTCCCGTCCGCCATGCTGCCTCGCTCCCGCCGGGCAAGCCGACCGCCGGAGAGATGCAGATGGTTCCGGTAACATCCGCCAGCGAAACGCAGGAAGCCGCCCCCAGCCGCCGCACCCGCTTGCTTCGCGCTCGTCGCCGTCGGCGAGGTCGGCGTCATCGCCGCCCTCGTCCTCCTCGTCATCTTCTTCACCGTCCTGCAGCCCGCCTTCATCTCCGAGCGCAACGTCCGCGCCATCCTGCGCGTCGTCTCCTTCGTCGGCATCATCGCCATCGGCCAGTCGATGCTGCTCATCGCCGGCGAGTTCGACCTCTCGGTCGGCTCGGTCGCCGGCCTCTCCGCCGTCGTCGCCGCCAAGCTGATGACCGCCGCCGCGCTCCCCGTCCCCCTCGCCGTCCTCGGCGGCCTCGCCACCGGCGCCGCCGTCGGCCTCGTCAACGGCCTCGTCGTCGTGCGCCTGCGCATCCCCGCCTTCATCCAGACCCTCGGCATGCTCTTCATCGGCCAGGGCCTGATCCAGGTCGTCACCAACGGCGCCCCGGTCTACCCGCTTCCCGCCTCGGTCGGCGCCTTCGGCATGGCGAACGTCGTCTTCGGCCTCGGCTGGAGCTTCGTCTTCTTCGTCGTCGCCGCCGTCGCCGCCGACTTCGTCCTCCGCCGCACCGTGCTCGGCCGCAACATGTACGCGACCGGCGGCAACGCCGAGGTCGCGCGCCTCGTCGGCATCGACACCGCCCGCTACAAGATCGGCGCCTTCGTCCTCGTCGGCGCGCTCGCCGCGGTCGCCGGCATGTTCGTGATGGCCGATCTCGCCAGCGGCACCACCTCGATCGGCTCGGGCTGGGAGCTCAGCGTCATCGCCGGCGTCGTCGTCGGCGGCGTCAGCCTCTTCGGCGGCGCCGGCACCCTCGCCGGCGGCATCGTCGGCGTCCTGCTGCTGCAGGTCGTCACCAGCGGCCTCGTCGTCATCGGCGTCAGCTCGAACTGGCAGCAGATCGCCGTCGGCGTCATCATGGTGCTCGCCGTCGGCCTCGACATCGCCCGCCGCCGCTACCTGATCGCCGGCTCCGGCCGCCGCCTTCGCAACCCCAAGACCTGAACCACCAGAACCAACAAACCGGAGGAACCCCATGACCAGCCTTACGACACGAACCGCACTCGCCGCCGCGGCACTCGCGGCGCTCCTCGGCAGCGCCGCCGCCGCGCAGGAAAAGGCGCTCCTCTGGGTGCAGCCGATGCGCGACCACCCGGTGCACCGCCTGATGCAGGCGGGCTTCCTCGACGAGTGCAAGAAGCTCGGCTACACCTGCGAGGTGGTCGGCAACCCGAGCGCCACCAACTACGACGTCGCGGCCTCGATCCCGCTCGCCGAGGCCGCCCTCGCCCGCACCAAGTTCGGCGCCGTCGCCGTCTACGGCCCCGGCCCGGAGATCTTCCCCTACATCGGCAAGCTCGGCAGCGAAGGCATCCCCGTCGTCACCTGGCACGTGCTGCCGCCCGAAGGCTCGGTCGCGGGCCTCAAGGCCGCGACCGGCGAGGACATCACCGCCGCCGGCGCCAACGCCGCGGTCGCGATGGGCGAAAAGCTCGGCGGCAAGGGCACCGTCGCGCTGACGCAAGGCAGCAGCAACGACACCGAGAACGCGATGTCGGCCTCCTTCCGCGCCACGATGGCCGAGAAGTACCCCGACATCAAAATCCTCGAGACCCAGATGGAAGGCTTCGAGCCCTCCGCCGCCGAGGCCAAGGCCGTCGGCATCCTGCAGGCGAACCCCGACGTCACCGGCGCCTTCTCCACCACCGGCAACGGCGTGCAGACCTGGTCGGGCGCCGCCCGCAAGGCCGACCGCGAGGTCGTCATCATCGGCATGGACTACATCCGGCAGAACCTCGACATCATCAAGTCGGGCGCCGCCTACGGCCTCGTCGCCCAGCCGCTCTACGAGGAAGGCGCCAAGACCGCCGAGCTCGCCGCCGCCCTCGCCGAGGGCAAGGAGGTCCCCTACCTCAACCCGCTGCCGGCCGCGGTGATCACCGCCGCCGACCTCGACCCCTACTACGCGATCCTCGACAGCGCCGGGCAGTAGTGACCGAAGCCCGACCCCTGCTGCAGGTCCGCGGCGTCGCCAAGCACTTCGGCGGCGTCGCGGCCCTGCGCGGAATCGACGTCGCGGTGCGCGCGGGAGAAATCCACGCGCTCCTCGGCCAGAACGGCGCCGGCAAGTCGACGCTGGTGAAGATCCTCAACGGCGTGCACCCCGCCGGCGCCTTCACCGGCGAGATCGTCCTCGACGGCCAGCCGCGGAGCTTCGCCTCCCCCGCCGACGCCGCGAGCGCCGGCATCGTCTACGTCCCGCAGGAGATCGAGGTCCTCGAGCAGCTCACCGTCGCCGAGAACGTCTTCGCCGGCCACACCGGCCTCGGCGAGGGCATCCTCGTCCACCGCCGCGCCCTCGAGGCGCGCACCCGCGCCATCTTCGACGACCTCGGCCTGCCGATGGACCCGCGCGCGCTCGTCGCCGGGCTCACCTCGGCGCAGCGCCACCTCGTGATGATCGCCCGCGCCCTCTCCAACCGCCCGCGCGTGCTGATGCTCGACGAGCCGACCTCGTCGCTCTCCGGCACCGAGGTCGCGGCCCTCTTCGGCGTCCTCCGCCGCCTGCGCGACCAGGGCGTCACGATGATCTACATCACCCACCGCCTGCCCGAAGTGCTGGCGATCTGCGACCGCGCCACCGTCCTGCGCGACGGCCAGGTCGCCGCCGAAATCGCCCGCCCCGACTTCGACGAGGCCCGCTTCATCTTCGCGATGTCCGGCCAGCGCCTCAGCCGCCTCTTCCCCGACCACGCCCCGCCCGCCGAGCCCCGCGCCGTCCTCGAGGTCGAGGGCCTCACCGTCGCCGGCCACCAGGGTGCGGTCTTCGGCGCCAGCGACGTCAGCTTCACCGTCGCCGCCGGCGAGATCGTCGGCCTCGCCGGCCTCCTCGGCTCCGGCCGCAGCGAGATCCTGCACGGCATCTACGGCCGCCTCCCCGCCGAGGGCACGATCCGCGTCGACGGCCGCCCGGTCGCCATCCGCTCGCCGCGCGACGCCCGCCGCGCCGGCATCGCGCTCCTCACCGAGGACCGCAAGCGCGACGGCCTCCTCTTCAACCTGCCGGTCGGCGCCAACATCACCATCGGCAACCTCGCCGAGCTCTCCCGCAACGGCATCGTCAGCGGCGAGCGCGAGAAGAGCGCCATCCTCGCCGCCATGCGCCAGCTCAACGTCAAGGCCTCCTCGCCGCAATCGACGGTCGCGCACCTCTCCGGCGGCAACCAGCAGAAGCTCCTCTTCGCCCGCGTCCTGATGCGCGCCCCGCGCGTCCTCCTCCTCGACGAGCCCACCAAGGGCGTCGACGCCTCGACCCGCGCCGAGATCTACCGCCTCGTGGTCGAGCTCGCCGACAACGGCGTCGCCCTCGTCGTCGTCGCCTCCGAGCTCGAGGAGATCATCGGCCTCTGCGACCGCGTCCTCGTCGTCTCCGACGGCCGCCTCGTCGACAGCTTCCGCCGCGGCGAGGGCGGCGAGGAGCGCGTGCTGCGCTCGGTCTCCGCCGCCCAGGCCGCCCGCCAGGCCGAAGCCCTCGGAGGCACCGCATGAAGTTCGTCGGCCGCCGCGTCTTCGTCACCGGCGCCGCCACCGGCATCGGCCGCGCCACCGCGGAATACCTGCACGCCGAGGGCGCCGCCGTCTTCGGCGCCGGCCTCGACGCCGACGCCGGCCGCAGCCTCGCCGCCGCGACCGGCGCGATCCTGCACTTCCGCGAGGCCGACCTCACCGTCGAGGACCAGGTCCGCGAGGCCGTCGACGACGCGGTCGAGCTCCTCGGCGGCCTCGACGCCGTCGTCAACTGCGCCGGCATCTACCCGACCGGCAAGCGCCTCGAAGACGTCACCGACGCCGAGTGGGACCGCACCCTCGCCATCAACCTCACCGCCATCTTCCGCGTCTGCCGCGCCGCCCTGCCCCACCTCCGCGCCGCCGGCGGCGGCGCCGTCGTCAACATCGCCTCGGTCCACGCCGACGCCACCGTCCCCGGCGTCCCCGCCTACGCCGCGACCAAGGCCGCCGTCGTCGGCCTCTCCCGGCAGATGGCGCTCGACTACGCCGTCGACCGCATCCGGGTGAACGCCCTCCTCGTCGGCTCGGTCGCCACCCGCATGACCCTCGACACCCTCGACGCCGCCGGCGGCGCCGAGGCGGTCGGCCTCAGCTTCGAGCGGACCCGCATCGCCCGCATCGCCGCCCCGCGCGAGATCGCCACCGCCATCGGCTTTCTCCTCTCCGACGACGCCTCCTTCGTCACCGGCAGCGCCGTCCAGGTCGACGGCGGCCTTCTCGCGCGGCTGCTCTGAATCGTTGAAAACCGGTTAAGACGAAAAGACTTTATAAAGTATAGTCAATCACTTACGGAAGTGCTCGCACGCGAGCAGTGCGCGCAGCTACGCCGCCCCGGCCTCGAAGCGGACGGTTCCTGCCATCCGCTCGCCCGGCTCCAGGATGCGGATTCCCTCCGCCGGATCCTCGAACCCGCCGGCCCGGTTGAACGCCCCGGAGGCGTTGCTCTGTGGCTCGACGCAGAAGAGCGGCCGCGCCGGATCGGCATAGAGCATCAGGTGCCCGAAGACCGGCTCCGCCGTCAGCACCAGCCGCACCCCGCGCGACGGCCAGGTGATCTCCGCGCGGCCGTCCCAGCCGCCATAGTCGTTGTTCCGCCACCGCTCCGGCAGCCGCCGCCCCGCCGAAAAGTCGAGCTCCGTCGGCAGCGTGATCCGATCCCCGCCGACATGCTCGGGTTCCTCGAGGTAGAAGTCCCGCGCCCGGAAGCGCAGCTCCACATCCGGGTCGCGCTGAAACCACGGATGCAGCCCGAACCCGAACGGCGCCCGCGCGCTCGCCCGGTTCTCGATCTCGATCCCGACCGCCAGCGCCCGCGCCTCGAGCTCGAAGCTTTGCACCGCCCGATAGGCATAGGTCCCGTCGTCCACCTCGAGCGCGAGCTGCGCCGCCGACGCCGCCGCCGCCTCCACCCGCCAGCTCCGCAGCCACCCCGTCCCGTGCACGTTGTACCGCTCCGGCGGGTTGTTCGCCTCGAACCGCCAGGTCCGCCCGTCGAACGCGAAGGCGTTCCCCGCGATCCGGTTGGCATACGGCAGCATCGGAAAGCAGGCGACCCCGAGCACGTTGCCCGCCGCCCGGTCCGCTTCCGACAGCGGCCGCATCAGGTCGATCCCGCGCCAGCGCAGCCACGCCAGGCTGCCGCCGATCGCCGGCGCCAGCCCCGCCTCGATCTCGCCGGCGGCAAGCCGGACCAGCTCAGAAGTTGCGCCCATATCCCGCCATCCAGCCGCCATCCACGGCCAGGAACTGCCCGGTGGTATAGCTGTTCAGCGGATCGCAGAAGAACAGCACCGTCGCCGCCACCTCGGCGATCGTTCCCGCCCGCGGCACCGAGGCGTGGCGCAGGAACGCCGGATCGCCGGCAACGATCTCCCCGTCCTCCACGATGGTCCCGACACCCACCGCGTTGACCAGCACCTCCGGCCCGCAGGCCATCGCCAGCGACCGCATGCCCGCGAGCACCGCGGCCCCGGTGACCGACTGCTCGGGAAAGCGGCGCGCCGGCAGCCCGGCCACCGCCGGCAGCAGGAAGACGATCCGCGTCCCACCGGTCTCGACCGCGCTGCGCCCGGTCGCGAGCAGATCCACCTCCGCCGCCGCGTGATCGGTCAGCAGCAGCGGATAGCTCAGCAGCACGATCCCGGCCCCTGGCCCGTCCCGCCGCGCGATCCCCTCGCCTTCCAGCGCCGCCGAAATCCCCGCGACGACCGGGTTGTCGTCGCCGTGAACCGTGAAGCTCCGCATGTCCGCATTCATCCCGGTCAGCCCATGTAGCCGGCGGTCCAGCCGCCATCGACGGCCAGCACCTGGCCGTTGACGTAGCTCGCCCCCGGCGAGACGAGAAACAGCACCGCCTCGGCGATCTCCTCCGGCCGCGCCGGCCGGCCAAGTGGAATGTGCGCCATGAACTCCGCCGTACGTCCGGCGAAGGTTCCGTCCGCGCCGTAGAAGAGCTTCGCCGTCCCCTCGGTCATCACCGAGCCCGGCGCGACGGCATTGGTGACGATCCCGTCCGGCCCGAGTTCCAGCGCCATCGCCCGCGTCAGGTGCACCACGGCCGCCTTCGCCGCCACGAACGCGCTCTGCAGCCGCATCGCCGCGAGCCCCACGACCGAGGCGATGTTGACGATCCGCCCGCCCTGCCCCTGCCGCAGCATCGCCGCGCTCGCGGCCCGGCTCATCAGGTAGAGGCCATCGAGGTCGATGTCGGTGATCCGGGCCCACTCCTGCGGCGGAAACCGGTCGATGCCGACGCGATTCTCGAAGGTGTTCACCCCGGCGTTGTTCACCAGAAAGTCGATGCGCCCGGCACGCGCCAGCGTCGCGGCGATCGCCGCGTCGACCGCGCCTTCGTCGCGTATGTCCACCTCGACCGCAAACGCATCGGCGAGCTTCGCCGCCGCCCTCTCGGCGCCCGCACCGTCGATGTCGGCGACGGCCACCACCGCTCCGTTCGCCGCGAGCCTCTGGCAGATGCTCCAGCCGATCGCCCCGGCCGCGCCGGTGACGACGGCGACCCTTCCCGTCAGATCGCAGCGCATCAGCCACTCCCGAGCTTCGCCCCCGACTTGCCGTACTCAGAACAGAAACCGATGGCTTGAGCCAGCCGCCTTTCGGGCGCGGCTCGCGCGCGCGCCCCGCGTTCAGCCCTCCGCGGACTCCTGGCTCAGGATCTCGGCGAGATACCGCACGGCGACGGGATAGCCTCTGGCGCCGAGCCCGGCGAGCACGGCGGTCGCAATCGGCGAGACCAGCGAGGTCCGGTAGATCTCCTCGCGGCGATGGATGTTGGAGATGTGGAACTCGATGATCGGCCCGGGCGACATCTTCAGCGCGTCGAGGACCGGAACCGAAGTGAACGTCAGCCCCGCGGGATTGATCAGGATGGCGGCCTGGGCATCGATCGCCTCGTGGATCCAGTTGACGATCTCGCCCTCGAAGTTGGACTGCCGGAACACGAGCGGACGCTCGCCCGCCGCCGCGCGGCACATCGCCTCGACTTCGGCCAGCGTGGTCGAGCCGTAGATCCCGGGCTCGCGCCTGCCGAGCCGGTTGAGGTTCGGGCCGTTGAGAACGTGGATCGGTCGGGTCATGGGGTCAGCCCTGGTAGCCGAGCAGGCGGGGGAGCCAGAGAACGATCGCCGGAAAGAAGGTGATGACCGCGAGCGAGACCAGCATTGCGAACAGGAACGGCAGGACGTCGCGGACGATCGCACGCAGCGGCGCGCCGGAGATGTTCGACATGATGAAGAGCAGGAGGCCGTAGGGCGGCGTGATGAGGCCGATCATGATGTTGACGACGACCACGATGCCGAAGTGCACGAGGTCGATGCCGAGGGCCTGGGCGGTCGGGATCAGCACCGGAACCACGATGAGCAGGATCGTCGTGCCTTCGAGCAGGCAGCCGAGCGCGAGCAGCAGAAGATTGACGACGACGAGGTACCCGGTCGGAGACATCTGCTGGCCCTGCAGAAAGGCGCTGAGCGTCTGCGGGATGTTTTCGACCGTCACGACGTAGTTGAAGACCAGGGCGCCGGCGATCAGCATGCCGATCGAGGCGGTGGTGCGGGCGCTCGACAGCAGCGAGGCATAGGTGCCGCGCAACGTCACCGTCCGGTAGAGGAACGCCGAGATCAGAAAGGCGTATGCCGCGGCGATGGCGGCGGCCTCGGTCGGGGTCGTGATGCCGCTGTAGATGCAGCCGAGCAGCACCACCGGCATCATCAGCGCGGGAAAGGCGCCGATGGTGACGCGCGGGATCTCGCGGAGCGGCACCTTCTCGCCGACCGGGAAGTTCCGCCGCCGCGCGATCATGATGATGATCGCCATCTGCGCGAGGCCCATCAGCAGCCCGGGGATGATGCCGGCGAGAAACAGGTAGCCGATCGACGCATCGGAAACGAGCGCGTAGATGACCACCGGAATCGACGGCGGGATGATCGGACCGATCACCGCCGAGGCGGCCGACAGCGCAGCGGCGAACGAAGGCGTGTACTTGCCGCCGCTGGTCATCATCGTCTGCATCATCTTGCCGGTGCCGGCGGCGTCGGCGATCGCCGAGCCGGACATGCCGGCGAAGATGATCGACTGCACCACGTTCACGAGCGCGAGGCCGCCGCGGAACCGCCCGACCAGCGCATCGCAGAAATGCAGCAGGCGCACGGTCATCGAGCCCGAATTCATCAGCTCGGCGGCGAAGATGAAGAGCGGCACCGCGAGCAGGATGTAGCTCGTGTACATCCCGTTCAGCAGCTGCTCGGCGGCGGTGCCCATGTCGAGCCCGGCGAGCCAGAGATAGAAGATCGAGCCCGCGATCATCGCGTGGCCGATCGGCAGGCCGAGGAGGCTCAGCCCGACGATGGCCAGGATGCAGAGCGTGAACGGATCGGAAAGGCTCATAGCCCGGTGAGCTCCTTCGCCGGGTCCTCGCCGCCCGGATCGCGGCCCCGCAGCGCCCACCAGAGAATCCACCCGTAGCGGATCATCACCGCCACCACGAAGACGATGTAGATCGAGAACAGCCGGTCGAAGCGGATCTTGAGATAGGCCGTCGACTGCACCTTCATGAAGGTGACGTAGTCCCAGACCGCCGGGAACGACATGCCGTAGAGGACGAGGAGCGCCACCGCGGTCAGGATCGCCAGCACCCGCCGCTTGCCCGGACCGACCGAGCCGTAGATCAGGTCGAAGCGGATCTCCTCGTCCTCGGTGACGACGAAGGCCGCCCCCCAGAGCACCAGCCACAGCCAGGTGATGACGGTGATCTCGGAGGTCCAGCCGACCGGCAGGTTCAGCGCGTAGCGAAAGACGATCTGGGCGAGAAAGGCGAGGAACATGACGGCGAGGAGCATCGCCGCCACGAACTCCGCGAAGCGGGTGAGCCGCTTCGCGATCCGGCTGGCCCCGGAGGCCCCGGCCGGCATGCGATCAGGCGCCGAGGCCGTTGATCTTGTCGAGCATCCCCTCGGGCCAGCTCTTTGCCAGGTCGGACGCGAGGTACATCTGCTGGGCGTAGTCGCGGAAGGCCGCGACGTCGGGCGTATAGACCTTCAGCCCCTTCTCCTGGAACGACTTGGCGAGCTCGCCCTCCATCTTCAGATGCTCGCCCTGACTCCAGTCGATGGCGTCGGTCGCCGCCCCCTGGATCTTCTGCTGCTGCTCGGGCGTCATCGCGTCCCAGGTCTTCTTCGCGATGGTCAGCAGGTCGTAGCCGACGAGGTGGCTCGTCAGCACGATCTGGCTCATCACCTCGTAGAACTTCATGTTCTCGACGTTGGGCAGCGGGTTGTCCTGCCCGTCGATCGCGCCGGTCTGCAGGCCGGTGTAGACCTCGGCATAGGCCATCGGCGTCGGGTTGGCGCCGAGCGCCTTGCCGAGGAACTGCCAGGCGTCGCCGCCCGGCATCCGGAGCTTGATCCCCGCCATGTCGGCCGGGGTCTTGATCTCCTTGTCGGGCTT
This sequence comes from uncultured Alphaproteobacteria bacterium, assembly GCA_963737485.1. Lineage (GTDB taxonomy): Bacteria > Pseudomonadota > Alphaproteobacteria > Rhodobacterales > Rhodobacteraceae > Amaricoccus. The sequence goes on from CAVTSR010000018.1 coordinate 125,428, forward strand.
CAGCCCGACCTGGCGGGTGCCGAAGTAGGTCGGCCCGAGGATCTTGATGCCGAGCTGATCCTCGGCCTTGCCGACGAATTCCTTGCCCATGTCGCTGTCGAAGAAGGCCCGCATGTGGTCGGCGTCCCGGAAGACATAGGCCGAGGTCAGGATGGAGAACGCCGGCACCTGGTTCGCGATGTCCTGCGGCGCGATGTTGCCCATCTCGAGGTTGCCGCGCTGCAGCGCCACGAGTTCGGTCCCCTGCTTGAACAGGTTGCCGCCGAAGTAGGGCTCGAGCACGAAGTCCGGGCCGATCGCGGCGGCGAACTTCTGCATCATCTGCGCCCGGATGTCCTTGTCGGAGAACACCGCCGAAAAGCGCAGCTTCTCCGCGTCCTGGCCGAGAGCGGGCAACGCCACCGCCGAGACCAGCGCCGTCCCGATGAACATCCGGCGCGAAAGTGACAGTTGCATCGACGATCCTCCCCGTGAGCCTGCCGGGCTTGCCCGCCCGATCCCGCACGAACGTGGCACAGGACGGATTGCCAATCAACGGCGATAACGGCAATCATCGGACGAAAGACGGCGCATCGGACGGAACGCATGACCGAGACGGCGACGACGGCGGGAGAATCGGCTTACCTGCGCATCCGCGCCGACATCGTGTTCGGCCGCAGCGCGCCGGGCCAGAAGCTGCGCCTCGAGAGCCTCCGCGAGACCTATGGCGTCGGCATCGGCGCGCTGCGCGAGATCCTGAGCCGCCTCTCCGCCGAGGGCCTGGTGGTCGCCGAAGGCCAGCGCGGCTTCGAGGTGCCGCCGGTGACCTCGGCCGAGCTCCGCGAGCTCGGCGACCTGCGCCTGCTGCTCGAGACCCATGCCCTCGCCCAGTCGTTCGCTTCCGGCGACGTCGAGTGGGAAGGGCGCGTCGTCGCCGCCCACCACAAGCTCGAGGTGATCGAGCGGCGCATGATCGAGGGCCGCCGCGACGAGGCGCCCGCCTGGAAGCGCTACGACGTCGACTTCCACCAGACCCTGATCTCCGCCTGCGGCTCGCAATCGCTGATGCGCGCGCATGCCAACGTCTTCGACCGCTACCTGCGCTACGTGATGGTGGCGGCCTGTTTTCGCGGGCAGGACGCCGCGGGCGAGCATCGACGGCTGCGCGATTGCGCGCTGCAGCGCGACTCTGCCGGTGCGGCGCGCGCGCTTCGCGAGCACATCGAAGGCTGCATCGACCACATCTTCGCGACCAGCTGGCCCGGCGTGCCGCGCGACTGACCGAGGCCGGCGGCCTCCGATCCCGGCGCCCGCATCCCAGCGCTTTTCAGCCCGCGTTTTTTCACCGATCGTGCGTCGAGCGCGGAACGGGCCGTCCGGGGGAAGACACCGAAGTGGACCAGGCACTGGAAGGCAAGCGTTACGCGGCGCTCGACCGCTACGGCTCGCTGCCGGAGGCGATCCTCGCCGCCCGGCGGGCGCATGGCGCCCGCCGGGTCGCATTCGAGGATATCGAGGGCGGCACGATCTCCTACGGCGAGCTGGCGCTCGGCGGCGCCGTGCTGGAACGCGCGTTCCGCGCCCGCTTCGCGCCCGCCGAGCGGGTCGGCCTGCTGCTGCCGGCGGCGCCGGCCGCCGTCGCGGTCCTGCTCGGCTTCTGGCGCGCCGGCCGCACCCCGGCGATGCTCAACCCCACGGTCGGCGCGGGGCCGCTCGTCTCGGCGCTGCGCACCGCCGGCTCGTCGACGGTAGTCTCGAGCCGCGCCTTCGTCGACAAGGGCGGGCTCGGCGATCTCGTCGCGGCGGTGCAGGCGGCGGGCTTTGCCCTGCTCTGGACCGAAGACCTCAAGGCCGCCGTCACCACCCGGGACAAGCTGGCGGCGCTGGTCACCTCCCGCTTCGTGCCGCGTGGGCTCGGTCGCGCCACCGAGGCAGTGGTGCTCTTCACCTCCGGCACCGAGGGCGCCCCGAAGGGGGTGGTGCTCACCCACGGCAACCTCCTCGCCAACGTCGCCCAGCTGCAGGCGCGCGCTCCGATCGGCGCGACCGACCGCGCGGTCTCGGCGCTGCCGCTCTTCCACAGCTTCGGGCTGACGGCGGGCATCGTGCTGATGCTGCTCACCGGCATCCGCACCGGCCTCCACCCCTCACCGCTGCACTACCGGGTCATCCCCGAGCTGGCGAGGCGGCTCCAGGCGACCATCCTGATCGGCACCGACACCTTCCTGACCGCCTGGGCACGGCGCGCCAGCCCCGAGCAATTCGCCTCGCTGCGCGCCGTCGTCGCCGGCGGCGAGCCGGTCAAGGCGACGACGCGGGCGGAGTGGTCGGGTCGCCTCGGCGCGCCGGTCCTCGAAGGCTACGGCGCCACCGAGACCGGCCCGGTGCTGGCGCTGAACGACCTCGACGATCCCCGGCCCGGCAGCGTCGGCCGGCTGCTGCCGGGGATCGAGCATCGGCTGGAGCCGGTGCCCGGCGTCGCGGGTGACCGGCTCCTGGTGCGAGGCCCGAACGTGATGGCCGGCTACCTCCGGTCCGGTGAAGGCGCGCGGGTCGAGCCGCTGCCGGATGGGTGGTACGATACCGGCGACATCGTCCGCATCGGCGCCGAGGGCCATGTTACGATCGTCGGTCGGGCGAAGCGCTTCGCCAAGATCGGCGGCGAGATGGTCTCGCTCGCGGCGGTGGAAGCCCTTGCCGGCGAGGTCTGGCCCGGCGAGCCGCTCGGCGCGGCGGCACTTGCCTGCCCGCGTAAGGGACAGAAGGTGGTGCTCGCGATCGCCAACCCCGCGGCTGATCTCGATGCGTTGCGCGCGCACGCCCGCTTGTCGGGGGTGGCGGAAATCCAGCTCCCCTCGGAGCTGCGCATCCTGGCCGAGATCCCGGTCATGGCCTCCGGAAAGACCGACTTCCCGCGGCTGCAGGCCCTTCTGGAAGCCGAAGCGGGCTGATCTCCAGCGAGATCAGGCTTGCCAGAGACCGCTGGCGCGCACAGGATCACCGCAGGGCGGCTGCGGCGGCGCGGCCCGCGAGCGCCCGCCGCGATGGCCTGAACCTGCGGAGCGATGGCAGAAAGACGTACGCCTGTACGGCGCTTCGGGAGTGGCGCAACCGTCACAAATCCGGGATAGTCTCGGCGGGCAAGTCCAAAGGGGGATAGAAATGCTTGAAAAATCGACTGCAGTGCTGACCGGCCTCGTTCTGGCGGCAGCGGCACTGCCGGCGGGAGCGGCGGATCTCGACGCGCTGATCGCAGCGGCGAAGCAGGAGGGTTCGCTCACCACCGTCGCCCTGCCGCACGACTGGTGCAACTACGGCGGCGTCATCGAGGGCTTCAAGGCCAAGTACGGCATCGCCGTCAACGAGCTCAATCCCGACGCCGGCTCCGCCGACGAGCTCGAGGCGATCCGCGCCAACAAGGGCAACACCGGCCCGCAGGCGCCCGACGTGATCGACGTCGGCTTCTCCTTCGGCCCGGCCGCCAAGGAAGAGGGGCTGCTGACGCCCTACAAGGTCTCGACCTGGGACGACATCCCCGAGGGGGTGAAGGATCCCGACGGCGCCTGGTACGGCGACTATTACGGTGTCCTCTCCTTCGCGGTGAACAAGGACATCGTCTCGGAGCCGCCGGCCGACTGGCCGGACCTGCTGAAGCCCGAGTTCGCCAACGCGGTCGCGCTCGCGGGCGACCCGCGCGCCTCGAACCAGGCGATCCTCGGCGTCTACGCCGCCGGTCTCGCCGCCGGCGGCGCGCCCGGCGCCGACGCCGGCGAGAAAGGGCTCGCCTACTTCGCCGAGCTGAACAAGGCGGGTAACTTCGTGCCGACGATCGGCAAGTCGGGCACGCTGGCGCAGGGTGCGACCCCGGTCATCATCTGGTGGGACTACAACGCCCTCTCCGGCCGCGACGCGCTGAACGGCAACCCGCCGATGGACGTGGTCATCCCGAAGTCGGGCGTCCTCGCCGGCGTCTACGTGCAGGCGATCTCCGCCTTCGCGCCGCACCCGAACGCCGCCAAGCTCTGGATGGAGTACCTCTACTCCGACGAGGGGCAGCTGAAGTGGCTCGAGGGCTACTGCCACCCGATCCGCTTCAACGCCCTCGCCAAGGCCGGCTCGATCCCGCAGGAACTCCTCGACAAGCTGCCGCCGGCAGCGTCCTACGAGGCGGCCGTCTTCCCGACGCTCGCGGATCAGGAGGCGATGGCCGGCGTGATCAAGGGCGGCTGGGACAAGACCGTCGGCGCCAACGTCCAGTAGCACAACGTCCACGGCAGGCCCCGGCACCGCGCCGGGGCCGGGCCCCGGGAGTCCGCATGCCGTCACGCGCGACCTGGTCCTGGAACTGGCTCGGCATGGTGCCGTTCCTCGCCTTTGCGCTGCTGTTCCTGGTTCTGCCGACGATGCAGATCGTCGTCGGCGCGTTCCGCAACCCGGCCGGCGAGTTCACCCTCGTCAACATCGCCGGCCTCTTCACCCCCTCGATCCTCGGGGCCTTCTGGATCTCGATCCGGGTCAGCTTCGCCTCGGCCTTCCTCGGCTGCCTGATCGGCTTCGCCGTCGCCTGGGCGGTCACCCTCGGCGACCTGCCGCGATGGCTGCGCGGGCCGGTGATGACCTTCTCCGGCGTCGCCTCGAACTTCGCCGGCGTGCCGCTGGCCTTCGCCTTCCTCGCCACCCTCGGCCGGCTTGGCCTGCTGACCGTGCTCCTGCGCCAGTGGTTCGGGATCAACCTCTACGCGCTCGGCTTCAACCTCCTCTCCTTCTGGGGGCTGACGCTCACCTATCTCTTCTTCCAGATCCCGCTGATGGTCCTCATCGTCACCCCTGCCCTCGACGGGCTGAAGCGCGAGTGGCGCGAGGCGGCCGAGACGCTCGGCGCGACCGGCGCGCAGTACTGGCGGCTGATCGCCTTCCCGATCCTCTGGCCGACGCTCCTCGGTACGCTCGCCCTCCTCTTCGCCAACGCCTTCGGCGCGGTCGCCACCGCCTACGCGCTGACCGGCTCGTCGCTCTCGATCGTGCCGATCCTGCTCTTCGCCCAGATCCGCGGCGACGTCCTCGGCGATCCGCACCTCGGTTACGCCCTCGCCTTCGGGATGATCGTCATCACCGGAATCGGCAACGCGCTCTACATCTGGATGCGCGGCCGCGCCGAGCGGTGGGTCAAATGAGCCATACACTTTCCATACGCATTCCATACGCTTTCCATACGCAAAAAATCATGCCGTTCCAGACGCTTGCGTACGGATCGCCCCGATGAGCCGGATCTGGGCCTGGCTCGCCTTCGCGATCGGCATGATCTACTTCTTCCTGCCGCTGATCGGCACGCTCGAGTTCTCGCTCCGCATGCGCCGCGGCACCTACAGCTTCGACGCCTACCGCGTCGTCCTCGCCGACCCCCGCTTCCAGGCGACCTTCACCTACTCGGTCGTCCTCGCCCTCCTCACCATCCTGCTCGGCGTCCTGATCGTGGTTCCCACCGCCTACTGGGTCCGCCTCCGCCTGCCCCGCTGGCGGCCGATCATCGAGTTCATCACCTTGCTGCCGCTGGTCATCCCGGCGATCGTGATCGTCTTCGGCTACGTCCGGCTCTACAACACCTCGTCGTTCCTGCCGCTGACCGGCACCGTCACCGGCACCAACTTCCTGCTGCTCGCCGGCTACACCGTGCTCGCGCTCCCCTACATGTACCGCGCCGTCGACACCGGGCTACGAGCCATAGACGTCGCCACCCTGACCGAAGCCGCCCAGAGCCTCGGCGCGGGATGGATCACCATCATGGCGCGGATCATCCTGCCCAACGTGCTGATCGCGGTCCTCTCCGGCGCCTTCCTGACCTTCGCCATCGTCATCGGCGAGTTCACCATGGCGGCGCTCCTCAACCGGCCGGCCTTCGGCCCCTACCTGCAGGTGCTCGGCGCCAACCGCGCCTACGAGCCGGCGGCGCTCGCGGTGATCGCCTTCGCGATCACCTGGGCCTGCATGGGGCTGATCCAGCTTGTCACCCAATTCCAGAAACACACCAGGCAACAGCGCTAGGGGCTCATGGCGTTCCTCGAACTCGCGAATCTGCAGAAGTTCTACGGCGCCAACCACGTGGTGCGCGACTTCACCCTCGACGTGGCGCAAGGGGAATTCGTCTCCTTCCTCGGCCCCTCGGGCTGCGGAAAGACCACGACCCTGCGCATGGTCGCCGGCTTCGAGATCCCCGACGAGGGCTCGATCAGCATCGACGGCCACGACGTGACCGCCCTTCGGCCCAACCAGCGCGCGATCGGCATGGTTTTCCAGGCCTACGCCCTGTTTCCCAACCTGACGGTGGCGCAGAACGTGGCCTTCGGCCTGCGGATCGCTCGCACCTCCAGGGCCGACACCGACCGGCGCGTGACCGAGATGCTGCGGATGATCGGCCTGCCCGACCTCGGCGGCCGCTTCCCGTTCCAGCTCTCGGGCGGCCAGCAGCAGCGGGTGGCTCTCGCCCGCGCGCTCGCGGTGCGGCCGAAGGTGCTGCTGCTCGACGAACCGCTCTCCGCCCTCGACGCCAAGATCCGCGTCTCGCTGCGCGCCGAGATCCGCGCCATCCAGCGCGAACTCGGCATCACCACGATCTACGTCACGCACGATCAGGAAGAGGCCCTGGCGATGTCGGACCGCATCGTGGTGATGCACGCCGGCGTCGCCGAGCAGGTCGGCGGACCGTTCGAGATCTACAATCACCCCTCGACCGATTTCGTCGCCTCCTTCATCGGCACCCTCAACGTACTCGAAGCCCAGGTCGCCGATGCCGCCACCGGCGCCGTGACCATCGACGGGCAGCCGGTCGATCTCGCCCGCCCGCTGGCGCCCGGCCCCGACGGCACGGTGTCGGTGAAGCTGCGGCCGCAGGCGCTGACGCTCGGGCGCGCGCAAGGCAACGACGCGGCACTCCACGGCGTCGTCCGCAGCGTCGATTTCCTCGGGTCGGTCGTCCGGGTCGGGCTTCAGCTCGAGCGGCAAGTGCTTTCCATCGATCTCTTCAACACCTTCGCGATTCAACCGCCGGTGCCGGATCAGGCCGTCGAAGTAAGCTTCTCGTCCGCCGACGTACTGGTTTCGAGCGCCTCTCCGGGCGGGTCGGCGCTCAGGCAGGATTGAGCGGCGGAAGCAGCGCTTCCGGCGCCGCGCGACGCGGACGGCGCACCTCGATGCGACGATCGTGCAGCGCGGCGAGCAGCGCGGCCCGAGGCGCGCGCCCGGCCTGGTCGGGTGACGGGCCGTATTCCGTCCGCTCCAGCGCCAGGAGCGCCTGTTCGACGGCGGAGCCCGGCACTTCCCCCGCTGGCGCGGCCGCGGCGAGCCAGGCGGCGAGCGCCGGGCGAATGCCGCCGACCGGGCCGCGCTCGACCTCGGTCCGCAGGCGGCGATAGAGCCCGCGCTCGGACGGCGGGCGCAAGCGTGCCGGACGGCGGCGGTAGCGGATGAGCAGCAGCGCCGCTCCCGCCAGGACGACGACGCCCGTTGCAACAACGAGCCACGGACGGCGATTTCCAGCCTCGCCGGCCGGATGCCAGCCCGGCGGCGCAGCGACATCGATCGTGACCGGGTCGGTTTTCGCGGTCTCGACGCTCGAGAACGGCGCGGATGTCCGTGTCGCCGACGGTGCTCGCGACGGTGCGCACCCCGGCACGTCGCGACCACTCGGCGATCTCGCTGCCGCCGCCGTCGGGCGCGACGATCAGTGCCGCGCGCCCGCTGCCCTCCGCGGGGAAGGCCGCGGCGTCGGTCGGATCGATGCCGTCGGTGAGCGAAAAGCACCGAGCCCGCGGCGTCCTCGCCGCCGAGAAGCCCTTCAGCCAGCCCGAGCGCCGCCGACGCGCTCCGGCCGGCGGCGGGCATGATCGTGGGATCGAGCGCCTCGAGGAACGGCAGGAGCACGGTCGGATCGTCGGTCAGCGGCATGACGAGATGCGCCGAGCCGGCATAGGCGACGAGCCCGACCCGGCCACCGGCCCGGATGGGCCATCGCCTTGACGGCGCGGGTCTTGGCGAGGCCGGGGAGGCCCTCGATCAGGAGGTGGCCGTCGGCGAGGAGGCCGAGCAGCATGCGCTCGACCACCCGCGGCTGGCCGAGGACCTCGGCGTTCATCGCGGCCTGGAGGGCGAGGATCGAGTCGCGGGCGGTCATCTGGGTCAAGCTGCTGGTTTTACTGGATTTCTGGCGGCTGGAAAGCGTATGGAAAGTGGCTGGAAAGCGGCCATACGAACCGGACGATCGCGCAACACCCGCGGCCCCGCGTCAAGGAAGTCGAAACCTTCCCTGAGGGTCCGTGAAGCGATGCGTCCGCACGACGGGCGTGCGAAGCGCATGGCGAAAGTCTGGAACGCCGCGGCGCCGTCCCAGGTTTCACGGTCGCGAGACCGCCGTGGCGGTCTCGCGGGAGCCGGGCGGCTACTGGCCGCCGGCGTTGTTCAGCTGCTCCATCACGCTCTCCTGGATCTGGTCGATCGAGAAGCTCGCCGCGCTCTGGGCCGGCGGGTAGTCCTTGAAGGTGCCGAGGAAGTCCGCGACGTAGGCCTGCGCCGGCACCAGCAGGTAGGCGTGCTCGAGCACCCAGTCCCAGTAGGTGTTCGAGGTGATGTCGGCCCGCTCGTAGGGGTCGGAGCGCAGGTCGAACATCTTCGGCACGCGCAGCTTGGTGAAGGGCTCGGCCCAGATCTGAAGCGTGCCGGTCTCGCGCTGCTCCTCGAAGACGCTCTTCCAGTTCTCGTAGCGCAGCGCCACGAGGTCGCCGTCGTCGTTGAAGTAGAAGAAGTGGTCGCGGGCGCTCTTGTCGGACTTGCCGGTCAGGTAGTCGAGCTGGTTGAAGCCGTCGAGGTGGTTCTTGTACTCCTTGCCCTGGATCGTGGTGCCGTCGAGGAGCTGCTGGGTGATGTCCGGGTTGCCGGCGGCGGCGACCAGCGTCGGGAACCAGTCGAGGCCGGAGACGATGCCGTTGAGCCAGGTCCCGGGCTCGATGTGGCCGGGCCAGCGGATCAGCGCCGGCACGCGGAAGGCGCCTTCCCAGTTGGTGTTCTTCTCCGAGCGGAACGGCGTGGTGCCGGCGTCGGGCCAGGAGTTCTGGTGCGGGCCGTTGTCGGTGGTGTAGATGACGATGGTGTTGTCGGCGAGGCCCTTCTGGTCGATGTCGTCGAGGATGGTGCCGATGACGTTGTCGGTCTCGACCATGCCGTCGGCGTATTCGGTCGGCGCGGTCAGGCCCGGCGGGCTGCGGTGCTCCGCGCTGCACGTGGGTGCGGAAGTGCATCCGCGTCGTGTTCATCCAGACGAAGAACGGCGTCTTGGCGTCGGCCTGGCGGTTGATGAAGTCGATCGCCGCGGCCGAGGTCTCGTCGTCGATGGTCTCCATGCGCTTCCTGGTCAGCGGCCCGGTGTCCTCGATGCGGCCGTCGGCGTAGGAGTGGATGACGCCGCGGGGGCCGAACTGCTTGCGGAAGGCCGGGTCCTGCGGGTAGTTGCGGTTCTCCGGCTCCTCCTCGGCGTTGAGGTGGTAGAGGTTGCCGAAGAACTCGTCGAACCCGTGGTTGGTCGGCAGGAACTCGTCGCGGTCGCCGAGGTGGTTCTTGCCGAACTGGCCGGTGGCGTAGCCGAGGTCCTTGAGCGCCGAGGCCATGGTGGCGTCGGAGGCCTGCAGGCCGACGTCGGCGCCGGGCAGGCCGACCTTGGAGAGGCCGGTGCGCAGCGGCACCTGGCCGGTGATGAAGGTCGAGCGGCCGGCGGTGCAGCTCTGCTCGGCGTAGTAGTCGGTGAAGGCGGCGCCTTCCTTGCCGATGCGGTCGATGTTGGGCGTGTGGTAGCCCATCAGGCCCTGCGAGTAGATCGACAGATTGGTCTGGCCGATGTCGTCGCCGAAGATGACGAGGATGTTGGGCTTCTGCGGCGCATCCTGCGCGGCGGCCCATGTCGCGGCCGAGACGGCCACGGCGGCGGCCATCACGAGGTGTTTCAACATCGGCGAGATCCCTCCCGTATCACGCACCGCAGAGGTGCTTGCTCAGGCCGCCGAGTTTAGCGATCTTGCTCGGTGAAGATTGTTCCATATCTGACAATGCGGCCAGAAAGCGGCGATGAAGGAACAGGCGCAGCGGGTGCTGACCGGCACGGGGTGGCTTGCCCGGCAGCCCCGGGCATTCCAGCGCGAGGTGCTGCGGCGCGGCATGCCGGCGAGCTTCCAGCGCGGCGATCCGATCTACCGCTTCGGCGACCCGCCGGGCGGCATTCACGGGCTGGTCGCGGGAAGCTTCACCGTCCATACCGCGCCGCCGGGCGCTTCGCCGCTGATGCCGCACCTTTCGGCGCCCGGCGAATGGATCGGCGAAGCCTCGTATCTCACCGGCGAGCCGCGGCGGGTCGAGCTGCGTGCCGTCACCGACTGCGCGGTCCTGATCCTGCCGATCGACCAGATGCAGCAGATGGCAGTGGCAGGACGCCTCGGCGGTCAGGCGCTTTGCCGAGATCTCGGTGCAGCACGTCGATCTGGCGATCCAGGCGATCCATGACCTGATGATCCCGGACCGCGACCGCAGGATCGCCGCGGTGCTCGCGCGTTGCGCGGCGCTCGACGGGCCGGTCCCGCTGTTGCAGGAAGAGCTCGGCGAGATGGCGAATGCGAGCCGCAAGCAGGTCAACGCGGCCCTGGGGCGGTTCTGCGCGCGCGGCTGGGTGACGCCCGGCTATCGCGTCATCCAGGTCCTCGACCGGTCCGCGCTGGAGGCCTTCGCCCACCGTCCGGAAAGCGAGTGATGCGGCCGGTGCCGGTCGGCCGCCACCGCGCGGGCCGGCGGCGCTCTCACGCGCTCGGCGGATGCGCCGGGCCACGGCTGATGCTACGAGCGCGAAAATCGTCACCGGCTCCGAGGACTGCCGTGCGGCTGCGACCGATTCTCCTGATCGCGTTTCTCGTCGGCGTCGCAGCCGGGCCGGCGCTGCCGCAGGTGCAGGCCGGGGACGCCTTCGCGCCCGGCGGCCGCGGCGCGGCGGACAGCGGGGACGCTCGCGGCGCCGGCGCCCTTCGTGCTGCAGAAGAAGCTCGGCGACTATTCCCCGGTCTACGAGCTCAACGTGTACACCGGCGACGCGCAGGCGATGAACGCCACCCTGACCGCGCTGCACGCGGCGATCCAGGACGTCTTCGCCGAGCGCGGCGTGCAGATCATGACGCCGAGCTACGTGGCGGACCCGGCGGTCGAGAAGGTCCCCCCGCGCGCGGGCTGACGGCGGCTGCAGGTGGCGGGAGGCTGGTCTTCACCGCAGCCGGTCGAGGATGCGGTCGGCCCGCGCCGCAACCTCCGGCGCGCCGCCGTCGAGGCCGAGCGCCCCGATCTCCTCCTGCCAGGCGGCCGTGGCGGCGGCCATCCGGTCCGGCAGGCCGAGGTCGCGCAGGGTGACGGCGACCTCGCGCATCTCCGCCGCGCGCCGCACGCCGTGCACCATCATCCGCTCGAGGTTGTAGGCCGCCCGCGCCTGCCAGTCGGCGCCCGGGTCGGACGCCTGCAGCGAGGCGAGGACCGCCGCCTCCACCCCCGCCCGCCGCGCCGCCAGCAGGCATTCGGCGGTGAGCGCCTCGATGCCCTTCACCATCACCGAGCGCAGCATCTTGATCGTCGAGGCGTCGCCGACCTCGCCGCCCGCCACCTCCGGCGTCATCCCGAGACGGCGCAGTGCCACGGCCGCCGCCTCCGCCGCGGGGCCCGCCAGCAGCACCGGCGTCCGGTGCCGTTTCGGCGCGACCGGGGCCATGATCGCCATGTCGACGTAGCGGCCGCCGGCCGCCTCGATCACCGCGGCGGCGGCGCGCTTGGTCCCCGGGGCGCAGGAGTTGCCGTCGAGCCAGAGCGCACCCGGCGCGAGATGCGGCGCGGCGGTCCGCGCCGCCGCCACCGCCTGGTCGGCGGTGACGAGGCAGAAGACCAGGCCCGCGCCCGCAAGCGCCTCGGCGGGCCCGAGGCAGCAGGCGACGCCGGCCGCGCGGCAGCGCGCCGCCATCCCGTCGGCCTGCGCCGGGTCGAGCACCTTCACGTCGAAGGCGCGCACCTCGCCGATGCCCTGGCGATCCCAGCCGGAACGGAACGCCTCGGCGGCCTCGCCGAAGCCGATCATCGCAATCCCGGGGCGGTCCGTCGTCACGCCGTTCACGTCCGTCCTCCCGAGGCACCGGGGCGGAAACCTGCCACAGGCGACCGCTTCGGCCAAGCGCCCATGGCACGAGCTTGTGGGCGGCGACGTGTTTCTGAATTGGCAAGCCGACCCCTCGGGCGCAAGTTGCCGGCGACGCCGGAGGGAGGGAACCGATGCCCGACAGGGAGACCGCGCTGGTGATCAGCGCCCACGCCGCCGACTTCGTCTGGCGCTGCGGCGGCGCCATCGCGCTGCATGCCGCCAAGGGCTACGCGGTGACCGTCGTGTGCCTCTCCTTCGGCGAGCGCGGCGAGAGCGCGAAGCTCTGGAAGGAGCCCGGCATGACCCTCGACAAGGTCAAGGCCGCGCGCCGCGCCGAGGCCGAGAACGCCGCCGCGGCGCTCGGCGTCCACGACCTGATCGCGTTCGACCTCGGCGACTACCCGCTGCACCTGACGCGGCGAGGACAAGTTCCGCCTCGTCGACGTCATCCGCGCGGTGCAGCCCGCCTTCATGCTGAGCCATTCGGCCTATGACCCCTACAACACCGACCACATGTACGCGACGCAGGTGGCGCTCGAGACCCGGATGATCGCCCAGGCCTGGGGCCACAATCCGGGCGAGAAGGTGCTCGGCGCCCCGCAGCTCTACCTCTTCGAGCCGCACCAGACCGAGCAGATGGGCTGGAAGCCCGACGTCTTTCTCGACATCACGCCGGTCTGGGACAAGAAGCGCGCCGCCATCGAGTGCATGGCGGGCCAGGAGCACCTCTGGGAGTACTACACCCGCGTCGCCGAGAACCGCGCCAACCACTTCATGCGCAACTCCGGCGGCCAGTCGGGCGGTCGCGCCGCGAAGTATGCCGAGGGCTTCCAGTCGGTCTTCCCGCGCACCGTCGACGCGCTCTGAGGGAGGCAACCCATGACCGAGCCCTGCCACGACCTCGCCCATCTCGCCCACGTCGAGATGCTGACCGACCGCTTCGAGGAGAGCCTCGACTTCTTCACCCGCGTCTACGGCCTGAAGCTCTCGGGCCGCGACGACACCTCGGCCTACCTCCGCGCCTGGGACGAGTACGAGTTCCACTCGCTGAAGCTGACCCGGAGCCCCACCACCGGCGTCGGCCACGTCGCCTACCGCGCCGACTCGCCCGAGGCGCTGGAGCGCCGGGTGCAGGCGATCGAGGCCTCCGGCTACCAGGATCCACGGCTGGGTCGACGGCGACCTCGGCCACGGGCGGGCCTTCCGCTTCGAGGATCCCTTCGGCCACGTCTTCGAGATCTACTGGGACACCGTGCGCTACCGTGCCGAGGGCGGCGACCGGCCGGCGCTGAAGAACCTCGCCAGCCGCTTTCACGCCCAGGGCGCCTCGCCCCGCCGGATCGACCACGTGAACCTGCTCGGCGAGGACGTCGCCGCCTTCCGCGCCTGGGGCGAGACCTGCCTCGGCGCCCGCGTCACCGAGATGATCGAGCTCGACAGCGGCCGGCTCGGCGGCGTCTGGTTCAGCGTCAACAACAAGACCTACGACCTCGTCTGCACCGAGGAGCGCGGCGCGCGGCCACGGCCGGCTGCACCACGTCACCTACGCCACCGACCAGCGCGAGGACATCCTGCGCGCCGCCGACATCTTCCTCGAGAACGGCGTCCACATCGAGACCGGCCCGCACAAGCACGCGATCCAGGGCAGCTTCTTTCTCTACGTCTGGGAGCCGGCGGGCAACCGCGTGGAGCTCGCCAACGCCGGCGCCCGGCTGATCCTCGCCCCCGACTGGGAGCCGGTGGTCTGGACCGAGGCGGATCGCAGGAAGGGCCAGGCCTGGGGCCTGAAGACCATCGAGAGCTTCCACACCCACGGCACCCCGCCGGTCAAGGCGGAGGCGTGACCGTGGCCAACGTCGTCGTTCAGAACATCGAGCGCGCCGACGCCGCCGTCATCGACGGCCTTGCGCGAGCACGGCGTCGCCACCGTCCACGAGGCGCAGGGCCGCCGCGGCTGCCTCGCGAGCCGCATGCGTCCGATCTACGCCGGCGCCCGCATCGCGGGCTCGGCGGTCACCATCTCCGCCGCCGCCCGGCGACAACTGGATGCTGCACGTCGCGATCGAACAGCTCCGGCCCGGCGACATCCTCGTCCTCGCCCCGACCAGCCCCTGCGACCACGGCTATTTCGGCGACCTGCTCGCCACCTCGGCGATGGCCCGCGGCTGCCGCGGCCTGGTGATCGACGCCGGCGTCCGCGACGTGCGCGAGCTGACCGCGATCGGCTTTCCGGTCTGGTCGAAGGCGGTCTCGGCCCAGGGCACGGTGAAGGAGACCCTCGGCTCGGTCAACGTGCCCATCGTCTGCGCCGGGGCCGCGATCGAGGCCGGCGACGTGATCGTCGCCGACGACGACGGCGTCGTCGTGGTCAGGCGCGCCGAAGCCGCCGACGTGCTCGCCGCCGCCGAGAAGCGCACGGCCAGCGAGGTGGTCAAGCGCCGGCGCCTCGCCGCCGGCGAGCTCGGCCTCGACCTCTACGACATGCGACCCCGGCTGGCCGAGAAGGGCCTGAAGTATGTCTGACCCCGAGACCGAGGGCATCCCCTGCCTCTGGATGCGCGGCGGCACCTCGAAGGGCGCCTATTTCCTCAGGCACGACCTCCCCGCCGACCCGGCCGCCCGCGACGCGCTGCTCCTGCGCATCATGGGCTCGCCCGACCCCCGGCAGATCGACGGCATCGGCGGCGCCGACCCGCTGACCTCCAAGGTCGCGGTCCTCGCGCCGTCGAGCCGCGCCGACGCCGACGTCGACTACCTGTTCCTGCAGGTGTTCGTCGACGCGGCCGTCGTCACCGACGCCCAGCCCTGCGGCAACATCCTCGCCGGCGTCGGCCCGGCGGCGATCGAGCGCGGCCTCGTCGCGCCTGCGGGCGCGATCACGCCGGTGCGGATCCACATGCTCAACAGCGGCGAGGTCGCGACCGCGAAGGTCGAGACCCCGGGCGGGCGGGTGAACTACGCCGGCGGCGCCGCCATCGACGGGGTGCCCGGCACCGCCGCCGCCGTGCCGCTGATGTTTCGAGACATCGCCGGCTCGATGACCGGCGCGCTGCTGCCGACCGGCAACCCGGTCGACGTGATCGGCGGCGTCGACTGCACGCTCATCGACAACGGCATGCCCTGCGTGATCCTGCGGGCCGCCGACCTCGGCGCCAGCGGGCAGGAGACCCGCGAGGCGCTGGAAGCCGACGCCGCGCTCAAGGCCCGCCTCGAGGCGATCCGGCTCGCGGCCGGCCCGCTGATGAACCTCGGCGACGTCGCCGCGAAGTCGGTCCCGAAGATGACGCTGGTCTCGGCGCCCACCGCCGGCGGCGTCATCGCCACCCGCAGCTTCATCCCGCACCGGGTGCACGCCTCGATCGGCGTCCTGGCCGCGGTCACCGTCGCCACCGCCTGCCTGCAGCGGGGCAGCCCCGCGGCGGCGCTGGCGCGGCTGCCGAAGGACGGCCGGTTCCTGGTCGAGCACCCGACGGGGGCCGCCGAGGTCCTGCTCGACCTCGCCCCGGACGGAACGCTGCGCGGCGCCGGAACCGTCCGCACCGCCCGCCGGCTGTTCGACGGCCGGGTCTTTCCCGGTCCGGCGCGGGAGACGAGCGAAGCGTCGTGAGCGGCCGGGGACGGGTAGAGGATGCCGTGGCGGGGCCGGTCTTGCCCTACCCCGCGAGGTCGATCTCGAGGCCGATCCCGGCTTCGCGCGCCCTTGCGACGATCAGGCCGCCGATGGCGAGGTCCTGCATGGCGATTCCGACCGAGTTGTAGAGCGTGATCTCGCCGGGCGAGGTCCGTCCGGGCGCCGCGCCGGTGATGACGTCCCCGATCTCCGGCCCGACGTCGGCCGCAGTGAGGGCGCCGTCGGCGATCGCGAGGAGCAGGTCGCCCGACTCGTGCATCGCCGTCGCCCTGCTGTCGAGAAAGACCCGGGCGCGCGCCATTCCGGCGGAATCGATCTCGCGATGGTCCGGCCTCGGCGGCGCGCCGACTGCGTTCACGTGCTGGCCGGGCCTGAACCAGGCACCCTCGACCACCGGCTCGCGCGACGGGGTCAGGGTGCAGACCACGTCGGAGCCTTCGAACACCGCGCGCGGCGAGTCCGCGGCGGCGACTTCGAGGCCCGGATGCGCCTGTGCGATCCGGCCGGCGAAGCGCGCGGCGGTCTCGGGGCTGCGCGTCCAGAAGAGCACGCGTTCGAACGGCCGGACCCGGGTCAGCGCCGCGACGTGCTCGACGGCGAGGTCGCCGGCGCCGATCAGGCCGAGCACGCGGCTGTCGGAGCGTGCGAGATGGCGGGTGGCGACGGCGCTCGCGGCGGCGGTGCGGATGCGGGTCGGGATCTGGCCGTGGAGGATCGCCTCGCAGAAGCCGGTCTCCTTCGACACCAGGAGCATGACCGAACGCTGGGTCGGCAGGCGCCGCGCGGCGTTGTCGGGGATGTCGGCGAGGAGCTTGACGGCGGCGAGGCCCTGGCGGTCGGCGAGCGCCGCCATGGTCAGGAAGGATCCGGAGCCCGAAGGCAGCGACATGGCGCCCGGCGACGGCTGGGCGGCGGTGCCGCGGGACATGTCGGCATGGGCGGCCTCGACGGCGTCGATGACCTCGGCCATCGTCACCAGCCCCTCGACCTGCGAGCGGGAGAGGATCAGCGTCCTGCGGGGCATCTCGTCGGGCACGGCGGGAGCGGGGGCGACGGTCGGACGGGATTTCATCGGCGGTCTTCTTCCCGGCGTCGGACGGCGACGCGGTGCGTTCGGAGCGGCGGGTGGCGGCTCAGGGCCGTCGTTTGGCACGGACAGGGTACAGGCGTTCTGCCCGGCCGCCATCCCAAGCGCACGGCCGGGGCCAAATCATCCGGCCCCGGAGGTCGCCGGGTCGCGAAGAGACCCCGCGACGACCGGCACCGGCGCCGCTCCTCGACGCCGGGCCAGGTATCGGGCCCGATCAGGCGAGCTGGCGCTCGACGGTCTCGGTCTCGAAGATCTCGATGACGTCGCCCTCGCGGATGTCCTCGTAGTTCTCGAAGGCCATGCCGCATTCCTGGCCGATCTGCACCTCGCGGACCTCGTCCTTGAAGCGCTTCAGCGTCTTCAGCTTGCCCTCGTGGATCACCACGTTGTCGCGCAGCAGGCGCACGCCGGCCGAGCGGCGGGCGACGCCTTCGGTGATCTGGCAGCCGGCGACCTTGCCGGCGCCGGTGATCTTGAACACCTGCAGGATCTTGGCGTAGCCGATGAACTTCTCGCGGATCTCCGGGGAGAGGAGGCCCGAGGCCGCCGCCTTCACGTCATCCACGAGGTTGTAGATGATCGAGTAGTAGCGGATCTCGACGCCCTTCTGGTTCGCCGCCTCGCGCGCCGGGGCATTGGCGCGGACGTTGAAGCCGATGATCGGCGCGCCCGAGGCCTCGGCCAGCGTCACGTCCGACTCGGTGATGGCACCGACGCCCGAGTGCAGCACGCGGATGCGCACCTCGTCGGTCGAGATCTTCTCCAGCGCCTGCACGATCGCCTCGGCCGAGCCCTGCACGTCGGACTTCACCAGGACCGGCAGCTCCTTGACGTTCTTGTCGGCCTTGGCCTTGGCGAGCAGCTGGTCGAGCGTGGTCGCCGAGCCCACCGCCGCGCGCTTGTCGCGGGCGAGCCGCCCGCGATAGTCGGCGATCTCGCGCGCCTTGGCCTCGTCGTCGACGACGTTGAGCACGTCGCCCGCCTCCGGCGTCCCGTTCAGGCCGAGCACCTCGACCGGCACCGAGGGACCGGCGGTGTCGATGCGCTCGCCCTTGTCGTCGATCAGCGCCCGCACCCGGCCCCACTGCTCGCCGACGACGAAGATGTCGCCGCGCTTCAGCGTGCCCTTCTGCACCAGCACGGTCGCGACCGGACCGCGGCCGACGTCGAGCTTGGCCTCGATGACGGCGCCCTCGGCCTGGCGGTCCGGGTTGGCGTTCAGGTCGAGCAGCTCGGCCTGCAGCGCGATGTCGTCGAGCAGCGTGTCGAGCCCCTTGCCGGTCAGCGCCGACACCTCGACGTCGAGCACCTCGCCGCCCATCTCCTCGACCACGATCTCGTGGCTGAGAAGCTGGGTGCGGACGCGGGTCGGGTCGGCGCCCGGCTTGTCGACCTTGTTGATCGCGACGATGATCGGCACGCCCGCCGCCTTGGCGTGGCTGATCGCCTCGACCGTCTGCGGCATCACGCTGTCGTCGGCGGCGACCACCAGCACCACGATGTCGGTCACCTGCGCGCCGCGGGCGCGCATCGAGGTGAAGGCGGCGTGGCCCGGGGTGTCGAGGAAGGTGACCAGCGCGCCGTTCGGCGTCGTCACCTGGTAGGCGCCGATGTGCTGGGTGATGCCGCCGGCCTCGCCGGAGACGACGTTGGTCTTGCGGATCGCGTCGAGCAGCGAGGTCTTGCCGTGGTCGACGTGGCCCATGATGGTCACGACCGGCGGCCGCGGCTGCCGCTTGCCGACGTCGTCGCCGGAAGCGAGCGTAATGACGTGCTCGACGTCGGACTCCGAGACGCGCACCACGCGATGGCCGAACTCCTCGACGATCAGCGTCGCGGTCTCGGGGTCGATGGTCTGGTTCTGGGTGGCCAGGATGCCGTTCTGCATCAGCACCTTCACCACTGCCGCCACGCGCTCGGCCATGCGGTTGGCGAGCTCCTGCACGGTGATCGCGTCGGGGATGTTCACCTCGCGCACCACCTTCTCGCGCTCGCCCGAATGGCTCGCGACGCGGCGCTTGTCGCGCTCCTGCCGGCGCTTCATCGCGGCGAGCGAGCGCTGGCGGCCTTCCTGGTCGGTGGCATTGGCGATGGTGAGCTTGCCCGAGCGGCGGCGATCGTCCTCGCCCTTGCCGCGGCCACGCTTCTCCTCGACGGCCGGGACCTTTTCGGCCGTCGGCTTCTTCGGGCCGGTCGGGCGGCCAGCCTCGGCGCGGGCGGCCTGCGCCTGCGCGGCTGCGGGATCCACCTCGGCGGCCGGACGGCGCCGGCTGTGCCGCCGCCGGCTTCGGGCGGGCAGCCGTACCATCGGCGCGCGCCTCGGCCTCGGCGGCCGCAGCGGCGGCACGCTGCTCCTGGATCTCGCGCTCCTTCTCGGCGCGCTCGGCGGCCTCCCGCTCGGCGCGGAGCCGCGTGAGCTCGGCCTCGCGCGCCTCGGTCGCCTCGATCTCGCGCTGGCGGCGCTCGGCCTCCTGCGACTTGGCGGCCTCGACCGCCTTCAGCCGGCGCTCGAACTCGGCGTCGGAGAGGCTCGCCGTCGTGCCGACGCGGCCGACGTTGGGGCCTGACGTGGGCTGGGTGCCGGGCTTGAGGATACGCTTGCGCTTGTGCTCGACGGTGACGGACTTGGTCCGCCCGTGGCTGAAACTCTGACGCACATGGCTGGTCTCGGTCCCGCCGGAGCGCAGGCCGAGCGTCTTGCCCTTGCGGTCATTGTCCTTGGTATCCATCATTCCCGTTCTCTTTCCCGCGGAGGCCTTCCTCCGCCGATCCATCGCCGGCTCCCTCCATCGCGTGGAGCCCGGCCGTGCAATCCCTGATGCCTGTCAGCCGCAGGGCCTCGTCTCGAATCCTGTCGCCAAGACCGCCCGCCAGCACGGCGGCATGTATCACACGATCGCGGCCGAAGGACAAACCCAATTCGTGACCGAAAAGGCACGAAACAAGGCTGTTTTCGCCCTCCGGCGGCCGCAGGCGGCCCCTTTCGCGCTCCGAGCCGTCGGCAGCCTGCACCAGCAGCGCCGCCGCGCCGGAAAGGAGCGCCTCCCTGGTCTTCTCGTAGCCCGCGACCGCCTCGCCCGCCTTTCGCGCCAGCGCGAGGAGCTCGACGAGCCGGGCGACGAGCTGCGCCTCGACCTGCGCCGCAAGGTCCGCGGGCACCCTGAGCGGGCGCCTGGCGGCGCGGGCGAAGTAGCCCTTGCCGGTCGCGAGCGCAAGCGTCGCGGCGTCCGAAGTCACCCACATGCCCCGCCCGGGCAGCCGCCCGAGGATGTCGGGGACCACCGAGTCGTCCGGCCCGGCGACGAAGCGGACCAGTCCCGCCTTCGGCCCGGTGGCGCGGGTCACGATGCAGCGCCGTTCCGGCTCGTCCCGTGTCTTCACTCGCCCCCCGCGCGTCACCCTGACTCAGGCCTTCGGCCCCTCGGATTCGTCGTCCGCCCCGGAGCCTTCCTCGCCCTCGGCCTCGGCCTCCGCGGCGGCAGCCTCGAGATCGGCCGGATCGACCCAGCCGAGCTGGACGCGCGCATTCATGATCAGCGTCTGCGCCTCCTCGAGGCTCATGTCGAACTTCTCGAGCAGGCCGTTGTCCTTGACCCGCTTGCCGTCGACGGTGGTGAAGCCGCCGGCGAGCTCCCAGTCGGCGACGGTGGCGAAGTCCTCGATCGTCTTGATCCCGTCCTCGGCCAGCACCTCGATCATCTGCGGCGTCAGGCCTTCGAAGTCGAACAGGCTCTGCTGGACGCCGAGCTCGTGGGCGTGCTCGAGCGCCTTGGCGTTGATCTCCTCGAGGCTCTCGCGGGCGCGCGCCTGCAGCTCCTCGGCGGTGTTCTGGTCGAAGCCGTCGATCGAGGTGAGCTCGTCGATGTCGACGTAGGCCACCTCCTCGAGCGTGGTGAAGCCCTCCGAGACCAGCAGCTGCGCCACCATCTCGTCGACGTTCATCGTCTCCATGAAGAGGTTGGTGCGCTCGGCGAACTCGGCCTGGCGCCGCTCGCTCTCCTGCGCGTCGGTCATGATGTCGATGTCGAAGCCGGTGAGCTGACTCGCGAGCCGCACGTTCTGGCCGCGGCGGCCGATCGCGAGCGAGAGCTGCTCGTCGGGCACCACCACCTGGATGCGCTCGCTGTCGTCGTCGAAGACCACCTTGGAGACCTCGGCCGGCTGCAGCGCGTTGACGAGGAAGGTCGCCGGATCCTGGTTCCAGGGGATGATGTCGATCTTCTCGCCCTGGAGCTCGTTGACCACCGCCTGAACGCGGCTGCCGCGCATGCCGACGCAGGCGCCGACCGGGTCGATCGAGCTGTCGTAGGAGATGACGCCCATCTTCGCGCGGCTGCCCGGGTCGCGGGCGACCGCCTTGATCTCGATGATGTTGTCGTAGATCTCCGGCACTTCCATCTTGAAGAGCTCGGCGAGGAACTCGGGCGCCGTCCGCGACAGGAAGATCTGCGGGCCGCGGGTCTCGTGGCGCACCTCGCGGATCAGGGCGCGGACGCGGTCGCCGTTGCGGAAGGCCTCGCGCTGGATGAGCTGGTCGCGGCGCAGGATCGCCTCGCCGCGGCCGACGTCGACGATGACGTTGCCGTACTCGGTGCGCTTGACGATGCCGTTGATGATCTCGCCCTGGCGGTCCTTGAACTCCTCGTACTGGCGCAGCCGCTCCGCCTCGCGGACCTTCTGCATGATGACCTGCTTGGCCGACTGCGCGGCGATGCGGCCGAAGTCGACCGGCGGCAGCGGGTCGGTCAGGAAATCGTCGAGCTGGACGTCCGGCTTGATCTGCCGCGCCTCATCGAGCGTCAGCTCGGTGAACAGGTTCTCCGGCTCCTCGACGACGTGGCGGTAGCGGGTCAGCGCCAGCTCGCCCGACTTGCGGTCGATCACCGCCCGGATGTCGTACTCGGCGCCGTAGCGCGACCGCGCGGCCTTGCCGAGCGAATCCTCCATCGCCTCGATCACGAGGCTCGGATCGATCATCTTCTCACGGGCGACCGCATCGGCGATCTGCAGGAGCTCGAGCCGGTTGGCAGAGGTCACGCTCATTTCACTTCCTCGTCTTCTTCTGAGGCATCTTCTTCGGAGGCATCTTTTTCGGAGGCTTCGTCATCTTCGGCACCGTCGTCGGTCACGACCTCGTCGAACTCGTCGGGATCGAAGCCCTGCGCCTTGCGACCGGCGAGGCTCTCGGCGATCAGGGCGTCGGTCAGCACCAGCCTGGCGTCGGAGAGCAGGTCGAAGGCGAGCCCGATCGTCCCCTCGGGGATCTCGATCAGCACCTCGCCGTCCTGCACGCCCGCGAGCGTGCCGTTGAAGCGGCGGCGACCGTCGATCGGCTCGGCGGTCTCGAGCCTGGCCTCGTAGCCGGACCAGCGCTCGAAGTCCTTCAGCCGGGTCAGCGGCCGGTCGATGCCGGGGCTCGAGACCTCGAGCACGTACTCGCTGCTGATCGGGTCCTCGACGTCGAGCACCGCCGACACGCCGCGGCTGATCCGGGCGCACTCGTCGACCTCGATGCCGCCGTCGGGGCGCTCGGCCATGATCTGGAGCAGCGCGCGCCTGCCGCCCATCAGCCGCAGCCGCACCAGCTCGAAGCCCATGCCCTCGATCGTCGGGCGGACGATCGAGGCCAGGCGTCGGTCGATGGCGGTCTTCGCGATCAGGTCGTCCAAGCAAGCACTCCAGGGGCGGAAACGAAAAAACGGGCCCGCGGCCCGTTTCAAAAGATCCGGTGGAGGACCGGTCCAGGACCGATCCGCCGCTGATGACAGCGGATATAGGAGCCTCCTCGGGGCGATGCAAGATCAATTCCGCGCGTGGCGCTTGCGGCCGGTTGTCGCCGTTCGGCGTGGTGCGGCTTGCGCGCGACTTGCGCCGGTCGGCAATCCCGCCCAGCGTCGTTCCGGACGCAGCCGCACCGGGTGGGACCATCGCGACTCGGATGGAAACGCGGGCATATCGGCCCGATATCGACGGCCTGCGATGCTTCGCGGTCTCGGTCGTGGTCCTGTCGCACGCCGGGCTGCCGTGGTTCGCCGGCGGCTACGTCGGGGTCGACGTGTTCTTCGTGATCTCGGGCTACCTGATCACCCGCATCCTGTGGGCGGGCCTCGACGACTATCCCCGCTCGATCGCCACCTTCTACGAGCGCCGGGCCCGCCGGATCCTGCCCGCCCTGATGGTCGCGGTGACCGCCACGCTCGCGGCCGGCGCCTTCGTGCTCGGCCCGGACCAGTTCGCGGAGCTGGGGAACTCGGCGATCGCGACCACGCTCTTCGTCTCGAACCTCTGGTTCTGGGATGCAAGCCGCGACTATTTCGCCCCCAGCGTGCGGCTGGCGCCGCTGCTCCACACCTGGTCGCTGGCGGTCGAGGAGCAGTTCTACATCGTCTTCCCGCTGCTCATGGCGCTCACCGCCCGGATCACGCCGCCGGCTGGTGCTGCCGCTCATCGCCGGCATCTGCGTGATCTCCCTCGCGCTCTCGGCGCATGCGATCGCGACCGGGCGAACGCAATCGGCCTTCTACCTGCTGCAGAGCCGCGCCTGGGAGCTCGGCATCGGCGGCGTGCTCGCGCTGACCGCCATTCCCACCCCGCGCTGGCGGCCCGCGGTGGAAGCGATCGCGCTCCTCGCCGCGGCCGCGATCCTCGTCCCGGTCCTGCTCTACGACGCCGCGACCCCGTTTCCCGGGCTCGCGGCCCTGCCGCCGGTGCTCGGGACCGCGGTTCTGATCTGGCTCAACCGTGACCGACAAAGCGCCGTCCGCTCGACGCTCAGCCTGCGGCCGATCGTCTTCGTCGGCCTCATCTCCTATTCGGTCTACGTCTGGCACTGGCCGATCATCGTCTTCGACAAGGTCGTGTCCGGGGATCCGGCCACGCCGCGCGCGATCGTCCTCATCGCGGCATCGCTGGCGGCGGGTGCCGCCTCCTGGTACTGGATCGAGCGACCGTTCCGGAGCCCCGCCGGACCCCTGCGGAGCCGCAGGTCGGTCTTCATCGCCTCCGGTGCCGGCATGCTGGCGGTGTCGGCGGTCGCCGGCGCGATCTGGGCCGGCCACGGGTTTCCCGCAGGCTTTCGCCCGAGGCGCGGCGCCTGTTCGCCGCCGCCGCGGATGTCCATCCGCTCAGCAGGTCGTGCCGCGGGCCGGGCAAGATCGGCGTCGAGGCCTGCCGGTTCGGCGCTCCGCCGCAGGCAAGCCGGGCCGATTTCCTTCTGTGGGGCGATTCGCACGCCGGCGCCGTGCTGCCGGCGGTGGAACGGGCGGCCGTGCTCGCCGGCAAGAGCGGCTTCATCGCCAGCCAGACCGCCTGCGCGCCGCTCTTGCACGTCGAACGGCTGGACGCGGAGTCTCCGCAGGCCTGCGCCGGCTTCAACGACGCCGTGCTCGCGTTCCTGCAAGGGCGCGACGACATACCGCTCGTGGTCCTCGCCGCGCGCTGGGCGCTCGCCGCGGAGGGAACCCGACCCGAAGCCGAAGGCGGAGACGTCAGGCTCCGGCACGAGACGCTCGCGCTGCCGTCGGGCAAGGCCGAAGACGACTTCGCGATCTTCGCGGCGAGCCTCCGCGAGACCGTCGCCGCCGTGCGCAGCACCGGCAGGCAGGTGGTGATCCTGGGCGGCATTCCGGAGATCGGCTGGTCGGTTCCCGAGACGCTCGCCCAGAGCACGATGAACGGCACCCCCCTGCCACCCGTGCCGACCGCCGACGAGGTGGAGCGTCGGAATGCGCGGGCGGCGGCGGTGCTCGGCGACCTCGCCACCCAGCCGGGGGTCCGCTTCCTTCCGCTGACCGCCGTCTTCTGCGATCCCGATTGCGCCGTTGAGGACCGCGATGCCCGCCCCGCCTATGTCGATGACGATCATCTGAGCTGGAGCGGGGCCGACGCCTTTCTCGCACCCCTGCTGATCGAGACGCTATGGCCGCGCGAGCCCCGCCTCGGTCGCGGACGAAGTCCGCTAGCGCCGCCTCACCCGGCGTAGGGGCGGACGATATCGGTGACGCCGAGACGCTGGAAGAGGACGACGCTGCCGCGGGAGTGCCGCGGATCATAGACGAAGCCGTGCCCGCCCAGGGCGGCGAAGAGCCGGCGGACGCCGGAGAGGCCGGTGACGTGATCGTGCAGCTCGAGAAACACGCGGTCGACGCCGGCGAGGTCGGCCTCTTCGAACAGGAAGGCCTCGGCGCCCTCGACGTCGCAGACGATCAGGTCGATCCCCTCCTCGCGCAGCAGCCGGTCGAAGTTCATCGTCGGCACCTCGACGGTGCCGACATAGGGATTCGGCGCGGCCGCCAGCGAGCCCATCCAGAAGTCCTGGCGCAGGTAGAAGGTCGCGGTCGCGGCGGGATCGTTGGTCAGGACCGCATTGATCCGCCGCACCTTGCGCACCCGGTTGCAGAGGTGCAGCCGCACCATGTAGTCGAGAAGATGCGGGTTCGCCTCCACCGCCACGATGCGGCTGACCCGCCGCTGGCGCGAGAGCAGCGTCGAGATGAAGCCGATGCCGGCGCCGATCTCCAGCACCCGGTCGCCGGGCCGCACGATGTTCGGGATCTCGCTCGCTTCCTCGGCCTCGAACCGCCCGCCGAGGATCGCCTGCCGGATCGCGGGGGTGATGACGGCCGGATCATAGGGAATGGCGACGCCGGAAAGCTCCAGGATCGCCTCAGGGATGTTCTCAAATGCCGCTGATTCGATCATAGGTTGCAACTGAGCGGATTTCCGCTCATCTGTCTACAACGCGAGAAGGTTTGCAACCGTACAGCCCCAGGTTGTTGCCGCCGCGCAACACCCAGCCGGGATTGCACCCCTACCAGGGGGGAAAAGGGTTGAAAATCCGTTGCTTTCCCGTGGCAGCCCGTTTTTCGGGCCCGGCCGCTACCGCGGGCTGCGCTTGGCGAGGATCCGCTGCAGCGTCCGGCGGTGCATGTTGAGCCGCCGCGCCGTCTCGGAGACGTTGCGGTCGCAGAGCTCGTAGATGCGCTGGATGTGCTCCCAGCGCACGCGGTCGGCCGACATCGGGTTTTCCGGCAGCTCGGGCCGGCCGGCGTCGCTCGCGAGCAGCGCGCAGGTCACGTCGTTGGCGTCGGCGGGCTTGGCGAGGTAGTCGGTGGCGCCGATCTTGACCGCCGCCACCGCCGAGGCGATCGCCCCGTAGCCGGTCAGCACGACGATCCGGGAGTCCGGCCGGCGCTCGCGCAGATGCGCGACGAGTTCGAGGCCGTTGCCGTCCTCGAGGCGCAGGTCGATCACCGCATAGGCGGGCGGGCGGGAGTCGGCGAGGGCCCTGCCCGCCGCCACCGAGTCGACCGCCGTCACCTCGAAGCCGCGCTTCTCCATCGCCCGGCTCAGCCGGCGCAGGAACGGCTCGTCGTCGTCGAGGATCAGCAGGCTGTTGTCGGCGTCGGGGGCATCGAGCGGCAAGGCTACCATGGCGTAGTCTCCGTTGAAGTCGGCGCGCTGCCGGGACGGGCGATCGCCGTCAGAGCTTGCGGGCGAAGCAGGACACCGAGCTGGCCACGTCCTCCGGACTCGCGTCGGAGGAATAGAACTCGAGGAACCCGGTGCCGGGGGCGACGAGGTAGGTAAAGGTCGAATGGTCCATCAGGTAGTTTTCCGGATCGTCGCCCGCCTTGCGGTAGAACACCTTGTAGGCCTTGGCGGCGGCTGACACCTCGTCCGGCGTGCCGGTGAGGCCGTCGATCGCCGGGTCGATCTGCTTCACGAAGTCGCCGACCACGGCCGGCGTGTCCCGGTCGGGGTCGACCGAGATGAAGACCTGGCCGACCTTTATTCCCTTGTCGGCAAGATCGGCCGTCGCGAGCGAGTTCCGCGACAGGTCGGTGGGGCAGATGTCGGGGCAGAAGCTGTAGCCGAAGTAGACGAGCGTCGGTCCCTTGATCACGTCGGCGTCGGTCACCCGGGCGCCGGCGGAATCCTCGAGCGCGAACGGGCCGCCGATGCTGGCCGCGCCGGCGGCGACCGAGCCGCGCCGGCAGTCGGCGAAGGGATCGGCGTTGGCGCGCTGCATGACGAAAAAGCCGCTGACCGCGAGCGCCAGCACCACGACGGCGCAGGCGACGATCGCTGACACGCGGGTGAACAAGGGAACGGACCTCCGAACGGCGCGCGGACGTTGTGCCACGCAGCCGGGTGCATCACAAGGCCGCGGCCCGGTCAAATCCCTTTGAACACAAGGGGCCCCGCTGCTATCCCGCCAGCATGAGCGAACCGACCCTGCCGCTGCTCGCCCGCGACGCCCGGAGCGACTGGGTCCGGCTGCGCACGATGATCGTGCTGCGCTGGCTTGCGGTGATCGGCCAGTCGGTGGCGCTGCTCGCGGCCGACTTCGGCTTCGGCATCCAGGTGCCGCACGCCCAGTGCGCGATCGTGATCGGAGCGTCCGCCGCCTTCAACCTGATCGCGATGGCGGTGGCGGCCGAGAACCGCCGCCTGAGCGAGCGCGAGGCGGTGTTCATGCTCGGCTTCGACCTCTGCCAGCTCGGCGCGCTGCTCTATCTGACCGGGGGGCTCGAGAACCCCTTCGCGCTCCTGCTCATGGCGCCGGTCACGATCAGCGCCTCGGTGCTGACGTCGCGCGCGACGATCCTGCTCGCCGGCGTGGCGGCGCTGATCATCACCCTGCTCACCCGCTTCTACATGCCGCTCGAGCTCGCGTCCGGGGAAGAGCTCGCGCTGCCCGACGTCCTGGCCTTCGGCAGCTGGACGGCACTTCTCACCGGCACCGCCTTTCTCGCGATCTACGCCCGGCGCGTCACCGGCGAGACCTTCTCGATGTCGCAGGCGCTGGCCGCGACGCAGATGGCGCTCGCCCGCGAGCAGCAGCTCTCGGCGCTGGGCGGCGTGGTCGCCGCGGCGGCGCACGAGCTCGGCACGCCGCTCGCCACCATCAAGCTCGTCTCGACCGAGCTCGTGGAGGAGCTCGCCGGGCAGCCGCAGCTGCAGGAGGACGCCGGCCTGATCCGGGCGCAGGCCAACCGCTGCACCGAGATCCTCCGCGCGATGGGGCCGCGCGGCAAGGAGGACATGATGATCCGGCACGCGCCCTTCTCGAGCGTGGTCGAGGAGGCGGCCGCCCCGCATGCCGACCGCGGGGTGCGGGTGATCACCCGCATCGAGGGCGCGCCGGTCGAGGACGGGCCCGAGGTGCAGCCGCTGGTCGCGCGCCGGCCGGAGATCATCCAGGGGCTGCGCAACCTGGTGCAGAACGCCGTCGATTTCGCCCGCACCACGGTCTGGATCGATCTCGACTGGACCGACGCCGAGCTGCGCGTGGTGGTGGGCGACGACGGGCCGGGCTACCCGCCCGACCTGATCGGCCGCATCGGCGATCCCTTCGTGCGCCGTCGCACGCCTGCCGTCGAGCGGCCGGGCTACTCCGGCATGGGGCTCGGGCTCTTCATCGCCAAGACGCTGCTCGAGCGCAGCAACGCCCGGCTGACCTTCGCCAACGCCGAAGTGCACGAGGAGACGCCGGCCAGTCCCCCCGACCCGCCCGAGTTCGCCCGACCGACCGGCGCCGTCGTCACCGTCGTCTGGCCGCGCGCCCGCGTCTCGCCCGAAGCCTTCGCCGCCGCCCCGCTGGCAGCGAACGCGCCGGTCGCAGGCTAGCGGCGTGCCGGAGAGCGCCTGGGCTCGGACATTCGCTGAGCCCGACCGGCAGAGGCCACTGCATATTGCCGCGCTTGAGGCGGGTGGGTTCACGAGGGCACGCCCTGGCGGCGTCACCCGAGCCGGCCGTGCGGTCCGGCAGGGCGCGCTCCGGTCAGGCTTAAGGGATCGTTAAGCCTCGTCGCCTCTTATCGGCCGACGTCCGCGCTCCCGGGGTAGAGGCCAATGGATTTGTCGCGATTCTCGCCGAGCGGGTGGCTTGCCCTCCTGGCGCCGTCCGGCGCGTCGGACGCGCTGGTGGCGGCGCTGGTGAGCGCGCTCTCGACCCTGATGCTGGTGGTGGGCTTCGCGCCGTGGCTGGCGCGGGCCACCGGCCGCCAGCCGGCCGCGGCGCCGGACCGCGACGGCGGCGCCTGCGACTATCTGATCAACGGCGCGAGCCTGAAGGCGCTGACCGAGCCGGCGCGGGCGCTCCTCCTCGCCCTGCCGCAAGGCGGCGCGCGGCTGGCGGCGCTGGCCGCGCACTTCGCCGCCGACTGTCCCAGCCTGCAGGTCGACCTCGAATCGCTCGTGCTCTACGGCGCGGG
Source organism: uncultured Alphaproteobacteria bacterium (assembly GCA_963737485.1). Lineage (GTDB taxonomy): Bacteria > Pseudomonadota > Alphaproteobacteria > Rhodobacterales > Rhodobacteraceae > Amaricoccus. The sequence continues at coordinate 154,545 of CAVTSR010000018.1, forward strand.
CTTCCGCCACCATTGTCCGCGCGGCGACGGCACCGCCTTCGAGATCGTCGGCGAGCCGCGCGGCGGCGCCGCCTATCTCTCGATCCGGGCGGCAAGCGAAGAGGCGCGCGCGCTCAAGGACGCCGAGGCGATGCTCGCGCGCACCCGCGGCGAGCTCGCCTTCCTGCGCGAGGTGCTCGACCGCGCCCCGGTCATGGCCTGGAGCCGCGGCCCCGACGGCCAGATCACCTGGGCCAACGCGCCCTACCGCGACCGCTTCGACGCCCGGTCCGGCGGGCTGCCCGACCACCGGATCACCGACGGCTTCGGCCACGTGATCGAGGAGGTTCCGCTGACCACCCGCGGCGCCGGCCTGCGCCGCCGCGTCGCCGTGCCCGGACGCGACGGCGCCGAGCCGCGCTGGTACGAGCTGAGCGAGGCCCGCGGCACCGCCGGCGACACGGTCGGCTTCGCCCACGAGGCCGACGACCTCGTCGCCGCCGAAGCCTCGCTGCGGCGTTTCGTCGAGACCCTGACCGAGACCTTCGCGCACCTGCCCATCGGCCTCGCCGTCTTCGACAAGAACCGCCGCCTCGGCCTCTTCAACCCGGCGCTGACCGATCTCGTGAAGATCGACGCGGTGTGGCTCGCCGGCCGTCCCTCCTTGCGCGACTTTCTCGAACGGCTGCGCGAGACCCGGCAGATGCCCGAGCAGAAGGACTTCACCGCCTGGCGCCGCAAGCTCTCCGAGCTCGAGGAAGGCGCGCGCGAAGGCACCTACGAGGAGAACTGGCAGCTCCCGTCGGGCAAGATCTTCCGCGTCACCGGCCGTCCGCACCCGCAGGGCGCGCTCGCCTTCCTGTTCGAGGACATCTCCACCTCGATCCAGCTCGAGCGCAAGTACCGCTCCGAGCTCGAGCTCAGCCAGGCGACGCTCGACCGCATGGCCGAGGCGGTCGCCGTCTTCGACGCCTCGGGGATGCTCGTCTTCGTCAACTCGGCCTTCGAGCGGCTCTGGGGCCTCGATCCGATGGACCGCCTCGACGGGCCGGGCGTGGCGCAGATGACCGGGATCTGGGCCGAACGCTGCGCGCCGACGCCGGTCTGGGCGCGGCTCGCCGAGTTCGCCACCGCCGCCGAGGCGCGCACCAGCTGGACCGCCACGGTCGAGACCCGCGACGGACGCGCGCTCGTCGTGCTGGTCGCTCCCCTGCCGGACGCCTCGGCGCTCGTCGTCTTCCGCGCCGAAGCCGGCGAGGCCTCGCCGAGGCCCGAGCCGGGCCGCGACCCCGCGCTCGACGAGCTCGCCTTCGAGCAGGTGGTGGCGCCGGCCGAGGCGGCGGTGCAGAAGCTTCTCGCCGCGATCCCGGCGGCGCAGTCGACCGAGGCCTTCCAGACCCTCGGCGCCGCGGCGCAGGCGCTGAAGGACGGCCTCGCCCGCGGCCGCGAGCTGCGCGCGCTCGCCGGGACCCGCGGGACGGGGCCGCTGCCCGGCCTCGCCGCTGCGCTCGCCGCGCGCGGAATGACCCTCGCGACGCCGGTCGAGGCCGCCACCTGGCCGCCGGCCGCGCAGGCGCTGGCGATGGCGCTCGGGCTCGCCGCGGCCGAGGTCGGCGAAGGCAGCGTGACCATGCGCCTCGACACCGGCCCGGCGGGACGCCGGCTCGTCGCCGTCACCGACCGGACACGCGCCGGACGCCCCGAGGGACCCGGCGTCGCCGTCGCACGACGGATCGCGCAGGCGGCCGGCACCAGCCTCGAGCTGCGCCCGGAAGGCCCGGGCGTGGCGCTGAGCGCGCTCCTCCTCGCCGACTCCGAGGCTCCCGCTGAGGCGCGCCGCGCCTGACGCCGCCCGTGCCGGCCTTGCGTCCGCCGGTCGGGCGGGTAGAACAGCAGGCGATCCCCTTTTCGCGCACGGACCGCTGTTGGATTCAACCCTGACGCTTGCAGATGCCGCCGCCACCGAACGGCTCGCCGGCGCGATCGCGCCGCATCTCGTCCCCGGCGATTTCCTGGGGCTGAGCGGCGGCCTCGGCGCCGGCAAGAGCGTCTTCGCGCGCGCGCTCATCGGCGCGCGGCTGGCGGCCCGCGGCCGGGCCGAGGACATCCCCTCGCCGAGCTACACCCTGGTGCAGACCTACGACCTCGGCGGCTGCGAGCTCTGGCACGCCGACCTCTACCGGCTGGGCACGCCGGGCGAGGTGGCCGAACTCGGGCTCGACGAGGCCTTCGACGAGGCGATCTGCGTCGTGGAATGGGCCGAGCGGCTCGGCGACGCGCTGCCGGCCCGGCGGCTGCTGCTCACGCTCGGCTTCGCGCCCGGATCGGCCGAGGCACGCATCGCGACCCTCGCGGCACGGGGAAAGCGGCTGGGACTGGCTCCCGGCCGCCCTCGACGCGGCGGTCGCCCCGTGAACCGCCCCGTGGAGCGCCCCGTGGACCGCCCGGGCGAGATCGACGCCTTCCTCGCCCGCGAAGGCTGGGGCGCGGCGGCGCGCGCGCCGCTGGCCGGCGACGCCTCGGCGCGCCGGTATCAACGCCTGACGCGCGGGCGTGCGCGCGCGATCCTGATGGACGTGCCGCCGGAAAGCGGCCTCGAGGTGCGGCCCTTCCTCGCCGTCACCGACTGGCTGCGCGCCGGCGGCTTCAGCGCCCCCGAGGTGCTGGCGAGCGATCCCGCGCGCGGCCTGGTGCTGCTCGAGGACTTCGGCGACGATCTCTTCGCGGCGCTCTGCGCCGCCGAGCCTGCGCGGGAGGCCGGGCTCTACGCCGCCGCGGTCGACCTGCTCGCCGAGCTGCAGCGCCGGCCGCCGCCCGCCGCCGGCTGGACGCCGCCGCCCTACGACATGGCGGTCCTGATGCGCGAGGCGCGGCTCTTCGTCGAATGGTATCTCCCGGCCGCGACCGGCCGCCCGGTGCCGCAAGCGCTCGGAGCCGAGTTCGAGGCGCTCGCCGCCGCCGCCTTCACCGCGGTCGCGGCCCCCGCCGTGCCGATCCTGCGCGACTACCACGCCGAGAACCTGATCTGGCTGCCCGGGCGGCGGGGCCACGCCCGCGTCGGCCTCCTCGACTACCAGGACATGCTGGTCGGCCATCCCGCCTACGATCTCGTCTCGCTGATCGAGGACGCCCGGCGCGACACCTCGGCCGAGCTCCGCGCCGCGATGCTCGCGCGCTATCTCGAGCGCAGCGGTGCCGACGGCGAGACCTTCGGCGCGGCGGCGGCAACCCTCGCGGCCCAGCGCAACCTGAAGATCATGGGCCTTTTCACCCGGCTCTGCCGGCGCGACGGCAAGCCGCGCTACCTCGCCTGCCTGCCGCGGGTCTGGGCGCACCTCGCGCGCGATCTCGCGGCGCCGCCGCTGGCCGGGCTCGCCGCCTTCGTCGCGCGGCATGCACCGCCGCCGGAGCCGGCGGTGCAGGCGCGGATCGCGGCGGAACCATGACCCCCTCGGCGGTGATGATCTTCGCGGCCGGCCTCGGGACGCGCATGGGTGCCCTCACCCGCGACCGGCCGAAGCCGCTGATCGAGGTCGCCGGCCGGCCGCTGATCGACCACGCCCTCGCGCTGGCGCGCGAGGCCGGCATCGCCCGGATCGTGGTCAACGCCCATGCGCATGCCGCGATGCTGCGCGCGCATCTGGCGCAGGTGGCGCCGGAGGCGCTGATCGCCGAGGAGCCCGAGCGGCTCGAGACCGGCGGCGGGCTGAAGGCGGCGCTGCCGCTCCTCGGGCCGGGGCCGGTCTTCACGCTGAACGCCGACATGGTCTGGCGCGGCCCGAACCCGCTGCGCGCGCTCGCCGCGGCCTGGACGCCCGGCGCGGGCGCGCTGCTGGCGCTGGTGCCGACCGCCGCGGCGATCGGACACGCGGGGCCCGGGGACTTCTTCCGCGCGGCGGACGGCCGGCTCACCCGTCGCGGCACCGCGCCCGGGGCCGACTACGTCTACGCCGGGGCGCAGGTGATCGACCCCGCCCCGGTCGCCGGGATGCCCGAGCGCATCTTCTCGCTCAACCCGGTCTGGGACGGCCTGATTGCCGAGCGGCGGCTCGCGGGGATCGTGCATCCCGGCGGCTGGGTCGACGTCGGCCGCCCGGAGGGGATCGCGCTCGCCGAGGCCGCGCTCGCATGAGCGTGGTGCTCTTCCCGCCGGCCACCGGCCCGCGGGTCTTCGCGCTGCCGCCGGGGGCCGACTTCTGCCAGGCGCTGGTCGAAGGCCTCGACGCCCGGCTCGCCGGCCAGCCGCCCGAGGCGGTGGCGCGGGTCGAGATTCTGGGTGAACACCCGGCGCGCGCGGCGGGCGCTGGTCGAGCGCCTGTCCTCCGGCGGCGCGCGGCTGCTGCCGCGGATCCGCGTCGTCACCGAGCTCGCCGACGATCCGCTCGGCCCGGCCGAGCTGCCGCCGCCGACGCCGGCGCTGCGGCGCCGGCTGGAGCTCGCGCGGCTGGTCGGCGGGCTCGGAGCGGCGGCCGGGCAGCTCGTCGCCGGCACCACCGCCTTCGACCTCGCCGACAGCCTTGCCGAGCTCCTCGACGAGATAGAGGGCGAGGGCCTCGACCCCGCCACGCTCGCGACGCTCGACGTCGCCGAGCATGCGGCGCACTGGCAGGCGAGCCTCGCCTTCCTCGGGCTGATCGCCGGCTACCTCGCCGCGGCCGGGCCGGCCGAGGGGCAGGGCCGACTCCGCGCCGCCGCCGAGGCGCTCGCCGCCGCCTGGGAGACGGCGCCTCCCGCCCACCCGGTGATCGTCGCGGGCTCGACCGGCTCGCGCGGCCCGATGCGCGTGTTCATGGCGGCGGTGGCCCGGCTGCCGCAGGGCGCGCTGGTGTTGCCCGGCTTCGACGACACCCTGCCGCGCGCGGTCTGGGACCGGCTCGGCTCGGACGACGCCGGGGCGGCCGACCACCCGCAGCACGGCTTCCGCCTCCTGGCCGACGCGATCGGCTTCGATCCCGCCGCGCTGCCCCGCTGGCATCCCGCGCCGCCGCCGGTGCCGGCGCGCAACGCGCTCCTGGCGCTGGCGCTGCGGCCGGCGCCGGTGACCGACCAGTGGCGCGCCGAGGGCGGCGCCCTCGTGCCGCAGGTCGGCGCCGCCTGTGCCGGCCTCGCCTGGCTGGAGGCCCCCGACCAGCGCGCCGAGGCGATGGCGATCGCGCTGCGGCTGCGGCATGCCGCCGATGAGGGCAAGCGCGGCGTGCTCGTCACCCCCGACCGCACGCTGGCGCGGCGGGTGACCGCCGAGCTCGACCGCTGGGGACTGATCCCCGACGACAGCGCCGGCCGCCCGCTGGCGATGACCCCGCCCGGCGTGCTGCTGCGGCTGGTGGCCGGGCTCGCCGGCACGCGCACCACGCCCGAGGACCTGCTGGTCCTGCTCAAGCACCCCTTGGTCAACAGCGGCCCCGGCGCGCGCCGCGTCCACCTCGGCCTCACCGCCCGGCTCGAGACGCGAGAGCTGCGCGGCGGTGCCCCCTTCATCGACTGGGACGAGCTCGCCCCCTGGGCGGCCGAGGCCGGCGGCGAGGCGCCGGCGTGGCTCGCCTGGCTGCGCGCCGCGCTGGCGCCGCTCGCGGCCGACGGGCGGGCCGCGCTCGCGACCCACGTCGCGCGGCACCGGGCCGCCGCCGAAGCCCTCGCCGCCGGCCCGACCGGCACGCCGGCGCACGAGCTCTGGGAGCGCGACGCCGGGGCCGAGGCGCGCGCGCTGATGGACGCGCTGGCCGCCGAGGCGGCGGCCGGCCCGCCGCTCGGCCCCGAGGACTACCGTGCGCTGCTGAGGACGCTGATGTCGGCCCGCGACGTGCCGGAGGAAGCGGCCCTCCCCGACGCGCGCATCGCGATCTGGGGCACCCTCGAGGCGCGGGTGCAGTCGGCCGATCTCGTGATCCTCGGCGGCCTCAACGAGGGCATCTGGCCCCGCCTGCCCGCGGCCGACCCCTGGCTCGGCCGCGGCCTGCGCCGCGCCGCCGGCCTGCCGAGCCCGGAGCGCCGGATCGGCCTCTCGGCGCACGACTTCCAGCAGGCCGCCGCCGCCCCCGAGGTGGTGCTGAGCCGCGCCCTGCGCGACGCCGAAGCGCCCACCGTCGCCTCGCGCTGGCTGATGCGCCTCGAGAACCTGCTGCGCGGCCTCGGTCCCGCCGGCGAGGCCGCCCTCGACGCCGCCCGCGCCCGCGGCCGGCGGCTGACCGACGCGGCGCTCCGCCTCGACCTGCCGGACGCCTCGGTCCCGCCCGCGCGCCGCCCGGCACCGCGCCCGGCCCCGGCCGCCCGCCCGCGCGAGCTGTCGGCGACGCAGGCCGAGGGGCTGCTGAAGGACCCCTATGCCACCTACGCCTACAAGGTCCTGCGCTTCCGCCGCCTCGCCCAGCCCGGCCGCGCCCCCGATGCCATGACCCGCGGCAAGGTGGTGCACGAGGCGCTCGACGCCTTCGTCGCGGCGCTCGCCGAAACCCCGCCGGACGCCGCCGAACGCCTCTACTTCGACACCGTTCGCGCAACCCTCGACCGCGAGGCGCCCTGGCCCGCCACCCACGCGGTCTGGTTCGCCCGCCTCGCCCGCGCCGCGCGCTGGTTCCTCGCCGGTGAGGCCGAGCGCATCGCCCGCGGCACCCCCGGTGCCCGCGAGGTCAGCGGCCGCTGGGAGGTCGACGGCCTCCCGCTGCCCTTCGCGGTCAACGCCCGCGCCGACCGCATCGACCGCACGCCCGGCGGCTACGCCATCTACGACTACAAGTCCGGCAACAACCCGAGCCGCAGCGAAGCGGAGCAGTTCCACCTGCAGCTCCCGCTCGAAGCCGCCATCGCCGCCGCCGGCGGCTTCGAAGGCCTCGACCCCGGCCGGGCGGTTCACCTCGAGCTCCTGAAGCTCGGAAACCGCGAGGCGATTTCGATCCCCGCCGACCCGGCGTCGCTCGCCGCCTTCCTCGACCGCTTCCGCGCGCTCGTCCGCCACTACCAGCACCCGGCCAACGGCTTCGTCGCCCGGCTCCGCCCCGGCCGGCTGAGCTGGCCCGGCGACTACGACCACCTGTCGCGCAAGGGGGAGTGGGCCGACGGCGACCCGCCCGACCTGCGATGGTGAGCGAGGCCACCGCCGCGCAGATCCGCGCCTCGGCCCCGGGCGCGTCGAGCTGGGTCTCGGCCAACGCCGGCTCGGGCAAGACCCGCGTGCTCACCGACCGCGTCGCCCGCCTGCTCCTCGCCGGCACCGATCCGCAGCGCATCCTCTGCCTCACCTACACCAAGGCCGCCGCGGCCGAGATGCAGAACCGCCTGTTCCGCACCCTCGGCAGCTGGGCGATGCTCGACGACGCCGCGCTCCGCCGCGCGCTCGCCGAGCTCGGCGAGCCCGCCGACGCCATCCCGCCCTCCGAGCTCGCCACCGCCCGCACCCTCTTCGCCCGCGCGCTCGAAACTCCCGGCGGGCTGAAGATCCAGACGATCCACGCCTTCTGCGAGGCGCTGCTGCGCCGCTTCCCGCTCGAGGCCGGCGTCGCCCCGCGCTTCGCGGTGCTCGAGGACCGCCAGGCCCGCGCGCTGCGCGAGGAGGTGCTCGACCGGGTCGCCACCTTCGCCCCGGGCGAGTTCGCCGAAGTGGCCCGCCGCCTCCCCGGCTACGAGGTCGACCCGCTGCTGCTCGAGCTCGTGCAGCACCGCGCCGGCTTCGCCCCCGCCTACGACCCGGATCGCCTCGCCGCCGCCCTCGGCGCCGAGCCCGCCACCGGCGACGAGCTGCTCCTCGCGCGCGTCCTCACCGCCGAGGCGCGGGCGATGCTCGCGGTCGTCATCCCGGCGCTGACGTCCGGAGGCGCCAGCGACATCGCGGCGGCGGAAAAGCTCCGCGCCGCGCTCGCCGCCCCCGAGCCGGGCCTCGCCCTCGAAACGCTGGAGACGGTGCTTCTCTTCGGCGCCGGGGCCAAGACCCCCTTCGCCGCCAAGGCGGGCAAATTCCCCACCCGTGCCGTGCAGGCGGCGCACGCGCGGCTGATGCCGGAACTCGACGCCCTGATGCACCGCGTCGCGGCGGCGCGTCCGCTGCGCATCGCCAACGCCGCCTTCGCCCGCGCCGACGTCCTCAACCGCTTCGCCCGCCGCTGGCTCACCGCCTTCGCCGCCCGCAAGGCGGCGGCCGGCCTCCTCGACTTCGACGACCTCATCGACCGCGCCGAGGCGCTGCTCACCCGGCCCGGCACCGCCGCCTGGGTGCTCTGGCGCCTCGACGGCGGCATCGACCACATTCTCGTCGACGAGGCGCAGGACACGAGCCCGGCGCAATGGCGCGTGGTCGAGGCGCTCTCGGGCGAGTTCTTCTCCGGCGCCGGCGCGCGCGAGGTTGCGCGCACGATCTTCGTCGTCGGCGACGAGAAGCAGTCGATCTACAGCTTCCAGGGCGCCGACCCGGCCGAGTTCGGCGACCGCCGCGCCTACTACGGCCGCGTGCTCGAGCCGCTCGGATCCCCGCTGCAGCACTGCGACCTGCTCTATTCCTTCCGCTCGGCGCAACCGATCCTGCGGCTCGTCGATCGGGTCTTCGCCGGGCCGGCGGGCACGGGGCTCGCCGCCCCTCCCGATCACCGCACCATCGCCCCCGATCGGCCGGGCCGGGTCGAGCTCTGGCCGTTCCTGCCCAAGCCCGAGCGGCCGGACGAAGCGCCCTGGTACGAGCCGACGCTGGCAGAGACGCCCGAGGATCCGGTCGCGGCGCTCGCCGTCCGCATCGCCGGGACGATCGCGGGCTGGCTCGCCGCGCGGCGGGCGCTGCCCGGCAGCGAGGGCGGGCGGCCGATCCGCGCCGGCGACGTGATGATCCTGGTGCAGCGGCGCAACGAGATCTTCGACGCGATCATCCGCGAGCTGAAGCGGGCGCGGGTGCCGGTCGCGGGCGCGGATTCTGTTGCGGATGGGCGGCGAGCTTGCGGTCAACGATCTGCTCGCGGCGCTGCGCGTCACGGCGACGCAGGGCGACGACCTCTCGCTGGCGGCGCTCCTGCGCAGCCCGCTCGGCGGGCTCGGCGAGCGCGACCTCTTCGAGCTGGCGCACCCGCGCGCAGGCACGCTCTGGGCGGCGCTCCGCGCCGAGCCCCGGGACCGCTGGCCCGAGATCCGGGCGCTCCTCGACGACATCCGCGCGCAGGCCGACTACCTGCGGCCGTTCGAGCTGCTCTCGCGCATCCTCGTGCGCCACGGCGGCCGGCGGCGGCTGGTGGCGCGGCTCGGACCCGAGGCCGAGGACGGGATCGACGCCCTGCTCGATCAGGCGCTCGCCTACGAGGGCGTCGAGGCGCCGACCCTGACCGGCTTTCTCGCCTGGTTCGACCGCGACGAGGTTGCGGTCAAGCGCCGAACCGAGGAGACCGTCGACCAGGTCCGGGTGATGACGGTGCACGGCGCCAAGGGGCTGGAGGCGCCGATCGTGATCCTGCCCGACACCGGGGTGCGGCAGGAGGGCCGCAACCCGCCGCAGGTCGTCCGGCTCGACGACGGCCAGCCGGCCTGGCGGGTCACCAGCAGCGCCGCTCCCCCGGCTCTCGTCGAGGCCGAGACCCGCCGGCGGGATCTGCTCCGCGCCGAGAACCGCCGGCTCCTCTACGTCGGGCTGACCCGGCCGCGCACCTGGCTCATCGTCTGCGGCGCCGGCGGCGATGCCGGCAACGGCGAGAGCTGGCACCGTCTGGTCGCGACGGCGATGGAAGAACTCGGCGCCGAGCCCGAAGCCGGACCGGACGGCGACGTGCTGGTGCTGGAGCACGGCTGGAGCGAGACGGCCGCCACCGTGACCGCCGCCGCCGCGGCGGCGGCCGAGCCGCCCGCCGGAGCGGTGGCCCCGGCCGCGGCAACCGCGAAGCTGGTGCGGGCTTCCGACCTCGGCGGCGCCCACGTCCTCGCGAGCGAGCCGGCCGACTCTGCCGGCGAGATCGAGGCCCGCGCGCGCGGCACTGCGCTGCACCTCCTGCTCGAGCATCTGCACGGCAAGCCTCTGGCAACGCGACGCGCGCTCGCGGCGAGGCTGCTTCCCGGCCATCCCGCGCTCGACGAACTCGTCGCCGAGGCCGCGGCCATCCTCGACGCGCCGGATCTTGCGCATCTCTACGGCGGCGAAAGCCTCGCCGAGGTGGAGATCGCGGCGGTCTTGGCCGAACTCGGGGACGCGCGGCTGGCCGGCCGGATCGACCGGCTGGTCGTCGGCGCTAAAAGCGTGCTCGCGGTCGACTTCAAGAGCCACCGCCACGTCCCGGACTCGCCCGCGGCCGTCCCCGAGGCGATCCTGCGCCAGATGGGCGCCTATCGCGCGGCGCTGGTGCAGATCTGGCCCGGCCACCGGGTCGGAACGGCAGTGCTCTGGACCCGCACCGCCCGGCTGATGCCGCTCCCCGACGGCCTCGTCGCCGCCGCGCTGGCGCGGGCGAGCCTGCGCGCGTGACGCGCCGGCGCCGGCGGAGGCCGGAACGGCGTCGCGATCACACCGCCTGAATCATTGCAGGAGAAGTCTTTTTTCCGTCATCCGCGGCAGAAACCGGAAGGAAACCCTTCGCGCCGCCGCCCTCCCGGCGCCGGCGTACCGCGACGGGCAGGCCGGCCGGAACCCTTCGGTCGCGGCTTTGGCACACCCCTCCGGCCTCGCCTTGACCGCTGCCGGGGCCCCTCCTACGTTAGCGCCAACCAAGGGACATTTGGAGACCCGCGATGACGACGGTCAAAGTCACCGACAAGACCTTCCAGGACGAGGTGCTCGGCGCCGACGTGCCGGTTCTGGTCGATTTCTGGGCCGAGTGGTGCGGCCCCTGCAAGATGATCGGTCCCGCCCTCGAGGAGCTCGCCTCGGAATACGAGGGCAAGCTGATCGTGGCAAAGGTGAACGTCGACGAGAACCCGACGCTGCCCGCCCAGTACGGCGTGCGCGGCATCCCGGCGCTCTTCATGTTCAAGGGCGGCGAGGTGATCTCGAACCGCACCGGTGCCGCGCCCAAGGCGTCGCTGAAGGGCTGGATCGAAGAGAGCGTCTGAACCGCGCATCGAGGCTGAATTCCCGGCTGAATTCCCGAAGGCCGCGCCCCCCGAAAGGCGCGGCCTTCCTGCGTTTGCGGGTGGCCGCGAGCGTCGGAATCGTTGAAATTCGGTTAATTTCGTTTCTGATTTTCTTTTGATTTCAATCACTTAGCGATGTGCTCGCACGCGAGCAGTGCGAGCAGATTCCGTCAGAGCCCCTTGGAGCGGTAGCTCGCCGCGACGCGGCCGATCGACACCAGATAGGCCGCGATCCGCAGGTCCGGGACGTCCTTGCGGCTGTGCCAGACCTCGCGCATCGCCTGGTAGGCGGTGCGCATGGTATCGTCGAGGCCGGAGCGGACCAGTTCCAGCTCGCCCGCGCCGTGGACGTACTCGGCCCTGAACTTCTCCGAGATGCCATCGCTGCCGGCGGCCTTGAGCAGCCGGTCGAGCTCGCCGACGAGCAGCCCGTGCTGCGCCTCCTCCTGTCGGCGCTGCATGCGGCCGAAACGGATGTGACTGAGGTTCTTCACCCACTCGAAGTAGCTGACGGTGACCCCGCCCGCGTTGGCATAGAGGTCGGGAATGATCACGATCCCCTTCGCCCGCAGGATGTCGTCCGCCCCCGCGGTGATCGGCCCGTTCGCCGCCTCGATGATCAGCGGCGCCCGGATGCGATCGGCGTTTCCGAGGTTGATCACCGATTCCAGCGCCGCCGGGACCAGGATGTCGCACTCCTCCTCGAGGACCGCCGCCCCGTCCTCGACGTAGACGCCGCCGGGAAAGTCCTTCACCCCGCCGGTCGCACCGATGTGCGCCCTGAGAAACTCGATCGCCAGCCCGTCCGGGTTGACCACCGCGCCGTCGCGCTCGATCACCGCCACGATCTTCGCCCCGTCCTCTTCCGACAGGAACTTCGCGGCATGGAAGCCGACGTTGCCGAGCCCCTGCACGATGACCCGCTTGCCGTCGAGCGTTCCCGAAAGCCCGGCCTTCGCCCGGTCCTCGGGATAGCGGAAGAACTCCTGCAGCGCATACTGGACACCGCGGCCGGTGGCCTCGACCCGTCCGGCGATGCCGCCGGCGTTCAGCGGCTTGCCGGTGACGCAGGCCGAGGCATTGATGTCGGTGGTGTTCATCCGCCGGTACTGGTCGACGATCCAGGCCATCTCGCGCTCGCCGGTGCCCATGTCCGGCGCCGGCACGTTCTGGCTCGGGTTGATGAGATCCCGCTTGCAGAGCTCGAAGGCGAAGCGGCGGGTGATCAGCTCCATCTCGTGCTCGTTCCACTCCCGCGGATCGATGCGAAGCCCGCCCTTCGAGCCGCCGAACGGCACCTCGACCAGGCTGCACTTGTAGGTCATCAGCGCCGCCAGCGCCTCGACCTCGTCCTGGTGCACCCCCAACGAGAAGCGGATGCCGCCCTTGACCGGCTCCATGTGTTCCGAATGCACGCTGCGATAGCCGGTGAAGGTATGGATCGCCCCGCGCAGCCGCACGCCGAAGCGCACGGTATAGGTGGAGTTGCAGACGCGGATCTTCTCCTCGAGGCCGGGGCTGAGATCCATCAGCCGGACCGCACGATTGAACATGTGGTCGACGGATTCGCGGAAGCTTGGTTCGCGCACCGGAGCGTTCATGGCATTCCTCCCGCGGCGCTCTGCCGGGCCGCATGTCGATCAGTACTGCACCCCGGAGGGGCGGCAAGCAAGTGTGACCCCGGAAAGAATTGTCACAAGTAAAGGCGTCGGCAACGTTTTTTGTCCGGCCGCTGGCGATCGGTCAGCTCCCGCGCGGCTTTGCGCGGCGCGTCGGTATGGCCGCCGCGGGATCGTCGGGCCAGGGATGCCGCGGATAGCGGCCGCGCATGTCGCGGCGCACCTCGGCATAGGATCTCGCCCAGAAACCGGGCAGGTCGGCGGTGGTCTGCAGCGGCCGGCCCGCGGGTGAAAGCAGCTCGAGCAGGAGCGGCACCGCGTCCGCGCCCACCGTCGGATGCCGGGTGAGGCCGAACATCTCCTGCAGCCGGACCGAAACCTTCGGACGCTCGCCCGCATAGTCGATGGGCAGCGAGGTTCCGGTCGGGGCGGCTGCAGCGGCGGGCGCCAGCCGGTCGAGCCGTTGCCGCGACGTGCGGTCGAGCCGGGCCTCGAGCGCGGCGAGCAGATCGACGCGGCCGAGGTCGGATATGCGGGTGAGGCCGCCGAGAAAGGGAGCGAGCCAGTCGTCGAGACCCGTCCGCAGCGCCTCGGCCGCGAAGGAGGGCAGGTCGGGTGCGCCGTTCTCCCGCGCCCACTCCGCCCGCGCCGCGAAGCGGCGGGCGGCAGGTGTCCACGGCAGCACGTCGAGCCCGAGGTCGCGAATGCCTTCGACCAGGGCTGCGGCCAGCCCCTCGGGCGGCGCATCCAGCCACGGCCTCGCCTCGAGCGCGATCGCCCCGAGCATCAGCCGCTCGCGGGCAACCACCGCCCTCTCGCGGCGCGACCATTCGCAGACCCGCTCCCGGACCATCCGCTCGGCGTGCAGCGCGCGCAGGTCGCTCTCGGCGACCGGGAGCGCCAGCCGGATGGTCGCCTCGCGCGGATCCCCGTCGAGGTCGGCGGCAACGAGGAACGGCGCCCCCGCCAGCGGGTCGTCGTCGGGAAGGCGCGCGCCCTTGCCGCCGGAGAGCAGGTAGCGCGGCGGCGGACCCGGGGCGCCGCTGCCCGATCCGGTCGGGATAGGCCAGCGACAGCGCGGCCCCGGGCGTGAGGCCGGGACCCGCGTCGGCGGGCGCGATCGCGCGCAACCGGCGCGCCTCGGTCCGGATCGCCGCGAGCGCGCCGCGGTCTGCCGGCCTGCCGGCGGCGTCCGGACCGCCGGCCAGGGCGGCGAGGCGCAGTGCCAGGTCGGTGGGCGGCCGGGCGCCCTGCCCGGCGAGCGGATCGCGTGCTTCGAGGAGCGCGGCGAGGTCGGCGGCGAGCCGGGCGCTGCCGTGCCCGGCGGCGACGATCAGCATCTGCCCGAGCCGGGGGTGAAGCGGCAACGTGGCGAGCGCCCGCCCGTGCGCGTTGACCGCGCCCGCAGCGTCGATCGCCCCGAGGCCGACGAGCAGCGCCCGCGCTTCGGCAAACGCCGGCGCGGGCGGCGGGGTCAGGAAGGCCATCCCGTCCGGTGAGGCGGCGCCCCAGACCGCGAGTTCCAGCGCCAGCGGCGCGAGGTCGGCGCTGGCGATCTCCGGCGGCGGGAAGGCCGCGAGCGCCCCCTCCTCTCCGCGCGTCCACAGCCGGTAGCACCAGCCCGGCGCCACCCGGCCCGCGCGCCCGCGGCGCTGTTCGGCCTCGGCACGCGTGACCCGTTCGGTCACGAGGCGGGACATGCCGGAGCCGGGATCGAAGCGCGCCCGCCGCGCGCGCCCACCGTCGACCACCACCCGCACGTCGGGGATGGTGAGCGAGGTCTCGGCGATCGCGGTGGCCAGGACGACCCTCCGGCCCTCCGCGAGCGGCACCAGCGCCGCGCGCTGCTTCTCGAAGGGGAGCGCGCCGTGCAGCGGTTGCACCACGACGCCGGCCGGCAGCTGCGGCTCCAGCCGGGCAGCGGTCCGCGCGATCTCTCCGACCCCGGGCAGGAACACCAGCACCCCGCCTTCGGTCTGCCGCAGCGCGGTCATCACGAGGTCCGCCACCGCCTCCTCGAAGCGGGGGCCCTGGCCGGCGCCGGCAGACCACGGCCGATCGAGCCACCGCGTCTCGACCGGGAACGCCCGGCCCTCGGCCGTAAGGACCGGCGCTTCGCCCATCAGCGCCGCGACCGGCGCCGCGTCGAGCGTCGCCGACATCGCCAGCAGGCGGAGATCGGGGCGCAGCGCCGCCCGGATCTCCAGCGCGAGCGCCAGGCCCAGATCCCCCTGCAGGCTGCGCTCGTGGAACTCGTCGAAGATCAGGCAGCCGATGCCCGGGAGTTCGGGGTTCGACTGGATCATCCGGGTCAGGATGCCCTCGGTCACGACCTCGATCCGCCGCCCGGGCACCGCCTCGCCGCGGATGCGGTATCCGACGCTGGCGCCGGGCCGCTCTCCCAGGCTCTCGGCCAGCCGCGCCGCCGCGGCGCGCGCCGCCACCCGCCGCGGCTCGAGCATGACGATGCGACCCGATACCTCGCCCTCGCTCGCGAGCCAGAGCGGGACGCGCGTCGTCTTGCCGGCACCCGGCGGCGCCTGCAGCACCGCCCGCCCCGCGGAGCGCAGGGCCGCCGAGAGGGCGGGAAGGATCGGCTCGATCGGCAGCGCCATTCCGGCAGTCAGTCGCTGCGGCTGATGACTGCCTTGCCGAAGTTGGTCGGGGCCTCGATCCGCTGCAGCTCGGCCACCCCCTGGTCGTTGGTGCGGAAGGTGATGCTGAACGGAAACTCGCGCAAGTCGGCCATGCTCGCGGCCTCGCCCTCGATCCGGGCGAAGGCGCCGGCGCAGGAGAGCTGCCGTCCGTCGCGCACCGGCGGCTGCAGCACCAGCCGGGACCGGCGCGAGCCGTCGAAGATGAAGACGGTCGTGTTGCAGATCTTGTCCGGCGGCGCGTCGTGGAACAGGCGGAAGCCGGCGGAGACCGGGTCGAGCGTACCGCCCTGCCCGGCCGGATCCGGCGCCGAAGAGCGCGGCGGGACGACCGAGACGCTCACCGGCGTGCCGTTCTTCCAGGCGATATCGGTATGCCGCAGCGCCCGCGGCGACTTCGAGACCGCCTGGTATTTCTGTGGAATTACCGTGCCATCCGCCGCGACCGTCCCGCTCGACGAGCCGTCGAAGAAGAACTCGGCGAAGATGTTGACGACCGCGCTCGTATCGAGGCGCGCCGTGGCGTCGTAGCGGTTGCCGGCGGTCTTCGACGACAGGTCCATCGAACCGACCGGAATGCCGGCAAGCGAGAAGCCGAACTTCGCCTCCTCAGCCGCGGCCGAGGCACCGGGGACCGCGAGCGCGACGAGCAAACCGAGCGCGGCCCGGCGGGAGAACGGCAGATGCATCATGGGTCTCGCGATCGACTTCGGCCGGGACATGCGGATCGCGGTATGCCAAGAAGGCGTCCGGAAACCAAGGGCCAAAGCTGGCCCCGGGCGGTGACGGTTGCGTGACGAGGCGGTTGCAACGGTGGCGGAGCTCGCGGGCCGGCTGGCCGCGGGAGATCGCCGTGCGCTCGCCAGAGCGATCACGCTGGTCGAATCGACCCGCGCCGACCACCGGGAGGCCGCCGGTGCGCTTCTCGCGCGGCTCGAAAGCCGCGACGGCGCAGCGCTCCGGGTCGGCCTGACCGGCGCGCCGGGGGTCGGCAAGTCGAGCCTCATCGAGCGGCTCGGGCTGATGCTGACCGACCGGGGCGATCGGCTGGCGGTGCTGGCGGTCGATCCCTCCTCGGCGCGTACGGGCGGGTCGATCCTGGGGGACAAGACCCGAATGGAGCGGCTGGCGCGCCGTGCCGAAGCGTTCATCCGCCCGAGCCCGAGCCGGGCCACGCTCGGTGGCGTTGCCCGCCGCACCCGCGAGGCGATCCGGCTGGTCGAGGCGTGGGGGGCGGGGACGATCCTCGTCGAGACGGTGGGCGTGGGGCAGTCGGAGACGATGGTCGCGGAGATGACCGATATCTTCGTGCTGCTGATCGCACCCGGCGGCGGGGACGAGCTGCAGGGAGTCAAGCGCGGCATCGTGGAGATGGCCGACCTGATCCTCGTGAACAAGGCGGACGGCGCGCTCGAGCCGGAGGCAACCCGTACCCGCGTCGACTATGCGCGGCGCTCCGGCTGATCCGGCCGCGCCCGGGCGATCCGCCCGGCTGGCCGAAAGTGCTGACGGTCTCCGCCCACACCGGCGCCGGGCTCGAGGCTGCATGGGCCGAGGTCGACGCGCTTTTTGCCGCCCGCCGCGGCAGCGGCGCACTCGAGGCGCGGCGGCGCGCCCAGGCGGAGGCCGGGTTCGTCCATGCGCTGGAGTCGGGTCTGATCGCGCGGCTCGCCGCCGACCCGCGCGCGGCGGCGCTGCGGCGGGCACTGGCCCGCCGCGTCGCCAAGGGCGAGATCACGCCCGAGGCGGCAGCCGCCCGAGTGCTCGACCTTTTCGCGCCGAAGCAAACCGGGGGGTAGCTGGTGGGACGCTTCTTCAAGAACGATCTGCACGACGAGTTCGGCAACTGGCTCTTCTGCTACACCGCGACCGGCGGCCCGGACATCGGCGTGCTCGCAGCGGTCGGCGACGCGGTCGGCGACGGCGACGACGCAGCCTTCAACGCCGCCTGGATGGCGACCGGCGATCGTTTCGCCACCGAAGCCGATGCTCTTCTCGCCGCCGGACGCGCCGACAATGCGCGGCGACTGCTCTTCTGGGCGGCCGCCTGTTACGCCACCTCCTACCATCCGCTCTACGGCGCGCCGGTCGACCCGCGGCTCATCGCCTCGTTCCGCCGCCAGATCGAGACCTTCGAGCGGGCGCTCGCGCTCTTGCCGCATCCGGTCAAGCCGCTGCGGATTCCCTACGAGGGAACGACGCTGCCCGCGTATCTCCTGCCCGCCACCGGCCGCGAGGCAGAGGTCCGACCGCTGGTGATCCTGACCAACGGCTACGACGCCACCGTGACCGAGATGTATTTCGCCGAGGCGGTGGCGATCGCGGCGCGCGGCTACCATTGTCTTTTCTTCGACGGCCCCGGTCAGGGCGAGCTTTTGATCGAGCAGGGCCTGCCGATCCGCCCGGACTGGGAGGCGGTGATCCGCCCGGTGGTCGACTTTGCGCTGACCCTCCCCGGGATCGATCCCGACCGCATCGCGCTTTGGGGCTGGAGCCTCGGGGGCTACCTCGCGCTGCGCGGCGCCAGCGGCGAGCCGCGCCTCGCCGCCTGCATCGCCGACCCCGGGCTGCGGGCGGTGATGACGCCGGAGATGCTGTCCCGCTTCGGCGGGAAGCCTGCAGGCACCGCGATGACCGGGACGCAGGCCGACGCCGCGCTGCGCGAGGCGGCCAAGAGCAGCCCGAGGATGCACTGGAGCCTGATCCAGCGCGGGCTCTGGGTACACGGAGCCAAGAGCCTCGGGGACTACGCGGCAGCGGCAATGGAGATGACGCTCGAGGGCCGGGTCGGAAAGATCCGCTGCCCGACGCTTCTCACCACCACCGAGGACGACCCGCTGTCGCACGGGGCAGAGGCGCTGCTGGGAGAGCTCGCCTGCCCCGCCACGCTGCTGCGCTTCACGCGCGCCGAGGGCGCCGGCGCACACTGCGAGCTCGGGAATCGCTCGCTCGCCAGCATGCGCATGCTCGATTGGCTCGACGCCACCCTGGTTCCGGGAACGAGTCCGGCCTGAGGTCCGGGTACGCCTCGGGTCCCGGACCCTTGACGAGGCAACCGATCGCCAGTATCAGGCCGGCTCCGTATTCCGGGCGCGGGCCTTCGCTGCGCGCCTTACCGCGACCCGATGCAAGGACCACGCGCATGTCCCGCCGCTGCGAACTGACCGGCAAGAGCCCGATGGTTGGCAACAACGTCAGCCACGCCAACAACAAGACCAAGCGGCGCTTCCTGCCGAACCTGAACCAGGTGACGCTGGCGAGCGAGACGCTGAGCGGGACCTACAGCCTGCGGATCTCCGCTGCGGCCCTGCGCAGCGTCGACCACCGCGGCGGGCTCGATGCCTTCCTCGCCAAGGCTCCCGACGCCGACCTCTCGCCGCGCGCGCTGAAGCTCAAGCGCGAGATCAGCAAGGCCCAGGCCGCCGGCTGACGTCAGCTTCCGATCCGCGTGAAGAGCCCTGCCTCCGGCGGGGCTCTTCCGCGTTCCTCCCGCGCTGCCAAGCAATTCGCTTTCAGCCGCAAGACCGCTCAACCGACGATCCGACCCGGTCGCAAGGAAGGTTAGCGATGGCGGATTATGGTTATGATTTAACGAAGCTTTAACCGAATCCGCCCCTCACGGTCTCGGTCGGCAAAATTCGCACCCCCGGGGTTCGATTTTGGCTTGATTGCGACACCGCATGGGGCCATATCCCCTCCCACGACGCCAACGCACGCGCCTCTGTAAGGGCCCCGTCCGGGAGAACTCACGCAGCGACGGTAACGTCTCTTTTGGGAACTCCGGGGTTCGAGATCCCCCGGGACTTGATGGAGATGCGCATGCGACACGCTGCCGCCTTTGCGGGCGAGGCCGTTCGGCTCCTCGACATTCATCCGTCCTTGTCGGCAGCGACGACGCTGCAGGACGAGTACATCCGCGACCACGATTTCGATCGCCCGACCGTGGTCTTCGATCTCGAGGTGCTGCGCGCCAAGTATCGCGCTCTCGAGGTCGGCCTCGGCGATGCCACGATCCACTACGCGGTCAAGGCGAACCCGGCCCCCGAGGTCGTCAGGGCGGTCGCCGAGCTCGGCGGGCGCTTCGACTGCGCCTCGCGCGGCGAGATCGACCTCTGCCTCGGGCTGGGCATCCCCGCCGATCGGATCGCCTTCGGCAACACGATCAAGCGCGCGTCCGACATCGCCCACGCCCACGCGATGGGCATCGAGCAGTTCGCGGTCGACGCCGAAGAGGAGCTGCGCAAGCTCGCGCAGCACGCACCGGGCGCGCGGGTGATCGTCCGCATGCTGGTCGAGGCGAGCGAGGCCGACTGGCCGCTCAGCCGCAAGTTCGGCTGCTCGCGCCGCGAGGCGCTTCGACTGATGGACCTCGGCCGCTATCTCGGCCTCGACGTCGCGGGGATCTCGTTTCACGGTGGCTCGCAGATGCGCGAGCCATCGATGTGGGCGATGGCGCTCGACGCCGCGCACCAGCTCTGGACCGACGCCGCCGACGCCGGCCATGCGCTGCGCATCATCAACATCGGCGGCGGCTTCCCGGCCTTCTACGGCCAGCCCCTTCCGACGACCGAGGACTACGCGGCGGAAGTGATGCGCATGGTGCGCCACCGCTTCGGCACCGAGGTCGAGGTGATGGCGGAGCCGGGCCGCGGCCTCGTCGCGGAGGCGGGCGTCATCGTCGCCGAGGTGGTGCTCGTGGCGCACAAGGATCAGGACGACCTGGTGCGCTGGGTCTTTCTCGACATCGGCAAGTTCTCCGGTCTCGCCGAGACCATGGACGAGGCGATCCGCTACCAGTTCGAGACCCGCCATGGCGACGAGGCGACCGGACCCTGCATCCTGGCCGGCCCGTCCTGCGACTCGGCCGACGTGCTCTACGAACGCCGCCCGGTGCAGCTGCCGCTCGGGCTCGAAGCCGGCGACAAGGTGCGCATACTCTGCACCGGCGCCTACACCACGAGCTACGCGTCGGTCGGGTTCAACGGCTTCCCGCCGCTCGACTCGGTCTTCGTCGGCTGACCTTCGGACGGCTCGCTCGCAAATCAGGGTCTCGGCTCCGCGCGGGCCGGGACCGCCCGGTGGATCCACCCGCGTTCTCGCCCCGGCGGCAATTTAACGGGGACATTCTGCGCCCCGGCGCGTTACCCTCGCAATGAACAGGGCCCGGGGAGACAGGGATGGCGGCACGGAACGGCAGCAGCGCGATCTTCGCTTCCTACAACATCCACAAGTGCGTGGGCAGCGATCGCCGATTCGACCCCGAGCGGGTCCGGACGGTCATCGGCGAGATCGGAGCCGACGTCATCGCGCTGCAGGAGGCGGACCGTCGCTTCGGTGACCGGGCGGGCCTGCTCGACCTGCCGGCACTGGCGCGCGACACCGGCCTCGTCCCGGTGCCGGTCAGCAACGGCCATCGCGGCCACGGCTGGCACGGCAACCTGGTGCTGGTACGCGAAGGCGCGGTGCGGGGGCTGCACCAGATTGCGTTGCCCGGCCTCGAGCCGCGCGGCGCTCTTGTCGTCGACATCGACCTCGCGACCGGTCCCGTGCGGGTGGTGGCGGCGCACCTCGGCCTGCTGCGTCACTCGCGGCTGCTGCAGGTCGAGGCGCTGCTGCAGCACGCGCGCGAGTCGACGGGCCGGCCGGTGGTGATGATGGGCGACCTCAACGAGTGGCGGCGGCAGGGACGCTCGTCGCTCAAGCGGTTCCAGCCGATGTTCGGGCCGCTCGGGCGCGGAGTTCCCAGCTTTCCCTCCTACTTCCCGATGCTCGCCCTCGATCGGGTGCTGGCGCTGCCGCAGGAGCTCATCGTGTCGACCGAAGCGCACGACACACCGCTCTCGCGCCTCGCATCGGACCACCTGCCGGTCAAGGCGGTGATCCGCCTCGGTGCCGCCGCCGCGGAGGCCGAGGCCCGTCCCTCGCCCCCGCCTCCACCGCTGCGGCGACGGCTGCTGGCACGTCTCCTCGACGACGAGCGGCCTTCGCTGTGAGCCCGTGCATCCGCATGCTTTCCGTCGTCCTGATGGTCGCCGCAGTGGCCGGACCCGCCGGGGCCACGGTTCCTTTCAGCCGTGCCGACGCCAATCACGATGGCGAAGTGAGCTGGCCTGAGGCGCAGCGCGTCTTCCCGCGGCTGAAGAAGATCCATTTCGAGAAGTGCGACCCCGACGGGGACGGGTACATCGATCAGAACGAGTACCCTCTGCTGACGACCTTCTACTGGATCAACTACGTACAGAGCCAGTGACGGCACCGCCCGTGATCGGCGCTTGCCGGCTCCGGGCAAAGCGGCCATAACGCGCCGTCCCCGACCCAGGCTCCCCGATGCCCCAAGCTTCCGCCAATGTGAACGTGATGATCAAGGCTGCCCGCAAGGCGGCACGCAGCCTGCTGCACGACTTCGGCGAGATCGAGAACCTGCAGGTCTCGGCCAAGGGTCCGGGCGATTTCGTCAGCCGTGCCGACATCAAGGCGGAGAAGCTGATCCGCGACGAGCTGACCGAGGCGCGCCCCAACTACGGCTGGGCGGCCGAGGAGAGCGCGCCCGTTGCCGGCACCGATCCGACGCGGCGCTGGATCGTCGATCCGCTCGACGGCACCACGAACTTCCTGCACGGGATGCCGCACTGGGCGATCTCGATCGGCCTCGAGCACAAGGGAGAGATCGTGGCGGGCGTCGTCTACGATCCCATCAAGGACGAGATGTTCGTCGCCGAGAAGGGTGCGGGTGCGTACCTCAACGACCGGCGGATGCGCGTCTCCGGTCGCCGCGACATGCTCGAGATGATCTTCGCCACCGGCATTCCGTTCGGCGGCAGCCCGGAGTTGCCGCGAACCCTGCGCGAATTCGCGGCGCTGACCCCGCGCACGGCGGGCATCCGGCGCTTGGGCTCGGCGTCGCTGGATCTGGCCTATGTCGCGGCCGGCCGCTTCGACGGCTTCTGGGAGCGCGGGCTCAATGCCTGGGACGTTGCCGCGGGACTCCTTCTGGTTCGCGAGGCTGGCGGGTTCGTCGGCACGATCGACGGCGAGGGCGACCCGATCGAGGCGCGCAGCCTGCTCGCCGCCAACGCCCACATCTACGGCAACCTGCGCGAGACGCTGCTCGCCGCCTGAGGCCCTGCCCTGTCGGCAGGGGCGCGTGCGGCGACGGGGTGGCTCCGGCCGGCGCATCCTGTAGGCTGGCCGGCCAAGGCGGTGCCGGGAGGAGCGGGATGGACGGAGATACCGAGGTGGTCTGTGTCCTGGACACGAGGAGTGCCCTTGGCGAGGGACCGCTCTGGGATGCCGACGGCGGCGTGCTCTGGTGGGTCGACATTCTGGCTGGCCTGGTGCATCGGCTGGACCCCGCGACCGGCGCGCACCGGACATGGCCGCAGCCCGAGCGGGTGGCGGCGCTGGCGGTGCGCGAGCGCGGCGGGCTTCTGCTGGCGCTCGCGTCGGGCCTTGCGTTCTTCGACCCGGAGGCGGACAGGCTCGAGCGCATCCCGGGACACGGGCCGGGCGGACCCGACCATCGCTTCAACAACTCCAAGTGTGACCGGCGGGGGCGTTTCTGGACGGGGACGATGAACGAGGGGCCGGGCAACCCGCCGACCGCCGGGCTGATGCGGCTCGATCCGGATCTGGGCTTTCATACGATGGAGACCGGGATTTCCATTTCGAACAGCATCGCCTG
This sequence comes from uncultured Alphaproteobacteria bacterium, assembly GCA_963737485.1. Classification (GTDB taxonomy): domain Bacteria; phylum Pseudomonadota; class Alphaproteobacteria; order Rhodobacterales; family Rhodobacteraceae; genus Amaricoccus. The sequence goes on from CAVTSR010000018.1 coordinate 177,503, forward strand.
GAGTCCGGACGATACGGTCTTCTACTATTCCGATACCGCGGCGGGCCGGATCCATGCCTACGACTTCGACCTCGCGGCGGGCGCGATCAGCAACCGGCGTCTCTTCGCCGACATGGAGGGCCAGCCGGGCGGACCCGACGGGTCGACGGTCGATGCCGAGGGGTTCCTGTGGAACGCGCAGTGGGGCGGCTGGCGGCTGGTGCGCTACGCCCCGGACGGCCGCGTCGACCGGGTGGTGCCGCTCCCGGTCCAGCAACCGACGTGCTGCATGTTCGGCGGGCCGGGCCTCGGGACGCTCTACGTTACCTCCGCGGCCGTCGGCCTCTCGCAGGACGACCTCGCCCGCCAGCCGCAGGCGGGCGGGCTGTTCGCACTCGACGTCGGCGTCAGCGGACTGCCGGAGCCACGCTTCGCCGGGTGATCCGGCGAGTTCCCGATCGGCGAAATGGGTCGCTGCCCGGCCCGCAGGCCGCTCGCACCATTCAAGTGCGAGCGGAGCGGTATCGTATTGATTTCAAACAATAGCTGGAAAAAAATTTTACCCGATCTTAACGCTTTTCGACAGCGACCGCGGCAGATTGCGGCTCCGCCGGACCGCCGACAAGGCGCACGACGATTTCGCCCGGCGCCGCTTCGAGCGGCGGCGCGAGCCGCGCGTCGCTGCTGCTGAGGACCGGAAGGAATTCGGCCACCGTTTCGGCGAGGCCGGCATCCTCGGCGAAGCGAAAGCGGACGCCGCTCTCACGCGGGGCCGAGGGATCGGTCACCACGCGCACCCACAGGCCGCCCTTCGAGAAGCTGTCGGAGAGCTCGCGCGCGAGCCACGCCGCCGGCGCATCCCGCGCACCGATATGGATGGTGACCCGGCCCTCGGGCAGGGCCGTCGCCGACGGCCCGAGCACGTGCCACGCGCTCGCCGCGTAGTGCGTCCGCGCCGGGTCGACGCGGCTGACCCGCCACGCCACCGGGCCGGAGCCCGCGGGGACGGGAAGGGTGATCGCCGAAGCCTCGACTTCCTGGGAAACGATCGGCGTCCCCCAGCGGTCGCCGCGATCGGGGAGGCGCACCATCTCGACGAGGAACGGGTCGCCTTCCGGTGCCGGCGGTGCCGACCAGACGAGCTCGGCCCGGTACCCGTCGCCCTCGTTCCCGGGGACGAGCGCGCCGGAGACCTCGCGCGGAGCGGCCAGCTCCCGCGTCGCGGCGGGCGCCGGCGCGAGGGCGGCAAGCCGCTCGGCCGCGGCGGGAAGCGTGGCCGCTGCCTGCTTCAACCAGTAGCGGGCGAGATCCGCGTTCCGCGGCACCCCGTCGCCGGCCTGATAGAGCAGGCCGAGGTTGTAGGAAGCGCGCGCGTGGCCATTCGCCGCGGCGCGGGCGTACCAGACCGCCGCGGCGACGGTGTCGCGCGGCGCGCCCGTTCCGGCGTCCATCATGACCGCGACGTTGAATTCCGCCTGGGGAAGCCCGGCATCGGCCGCCTCCAGATACCAGCGCATCGCCTTGGCGGAGTCGCGCGGGGTCCCGAGCCCGAGGTCGCTCAACAGACCGAGACCAAGCTTCGCTTCGGCCGAGCCGGACCCGGCCTCGTCCCGCCACAGGTCGGCCGCGACGGCGAAGTCATGCCGGGCAAACGCATCGGCACCGGTCTCCGCAGCGGCAGGTCCGGCAAGGGCGACGAACAGAAGTACAGGGCACGCGGCGCGCCGGTTCACCGCCAGGTGATTTCGGCAACGCGATTGTCGGGTTCCGCCACCCCGTCCGCGGTCTGCACCGGAAGCTCGCTGTTGCCGCGACCGAGCACCTGCAGCCGCTCGGCCGGGATGCCGCGATCGGTCAGTCCGCGCGCCACCAATTCGGCTCGATCGAGCGACAGTTGCAGGTTGATGTCCGGCGAGCCCACCGTGTCTGCGCCCCCCGCGACGATCATCACGATCGGATTGCCGTCGCGAAACAGCCGCGCCGCCTGATCCAGCACCTGGCGCTGGTCGGTGCCGATCGCCGCGCTGCCGGTGTCGAAGTAGACCTTCAGGCTTTCCGGTGCCTCCTGACCCGTCGCGGCGGCGGCTGCGGGCGCCTCCTGGCCGGTCGCGGCTGCGTCCGGCGCCTCCTGCCCGGTCGCGGCCCCTGCCAACGCCATTGCCACAGTCCCGGCCCACGCCGCTGCATGGTAGGCTTTCATCAAGACACCTCCCAGATCTGGGCGCATCGCCCACGCGACGCCCCGGCCGGCCAATGCCACCCATGGGGTCTACGCAGAGCGCGGCGAAAGAGTTTCACCTCAATCGACGACGCGGAGCGTGAGGTTGATCCGCCCGCCCTCGGGCAGAAGCCGCGAGCCGCCCGAACGGATGCGGTCGATCCCGTGGTAGGCCAGGCGGGCCGGCCCCCCGAAGACCACGACGTCGCCACTCTCGAGCTCGATGGCGGCGGTGGGATCGCTGCGCGCGAGGCCACCGACACGGAAACGCGCCGGGTCGCCGAGACTGATCGAGAGCACCGGCCAGGAGAAATCATTCTCGTCGGCGTCGCGATGCATCCCCATCCGCGCCGTCGCCGCATAGTAGTTGACGAGGCAGCAATCGGGGTCGCGCTCCTCGGACACCAGCGTGCGCCAGGCCGCGAGGACCGATGGCGGTATCGGCGGCCAGGGCATCCCGTCGGGGTGCCGGTCGACGTAGCGATAGCCCTTCCGGTCGGTGTACCAGCCATACCGGCCCGCCGAGGTCATCCGCACGCTCATCGGCTTGCCCCACGGGGTCAGCGGGGCGAAAAACGGGGCGGCGGCGATCACCGCGCGCAACTCGCCGAGCATCTCGGCCTGGCGCTGCGGATCGAGCCAGCCCTTGTGGACGGCAAAGCCGTTGACTTCCAGAAGGGTGCCGTTTCCGCCCAAAAAAACCTCCGCGCTCCGCTGGCCCGCTTGCAGCCCAAAATCCCCAAACCTATATAGCCTCGCAACCTCCGATCGGCACGGCCGTGCCCGATCGCGGACCAGGGATACCGGCGGGGGCCCGATATGGACCCGCCGAAGCAATCGCCGCTCGAAAGGACCAGTGCATGTCAAAAGTCATCGGAATCGACCTCGGCACCACCAACTCCTGCGTCGCCATCATGGACGGCAGTCAGGCGCGCGTGATCGAGAATTCCGAGGGGGCGCGAACGACGCCCTCGATCGTCGCCTTCACGGACGAGGAACGCCTCGTCGGACAGGCCGCCAAGCGGCAGGCCGTCACCAATTCCGAGAACACGCTCTTTGCGATCAAGCGGCTGATCGGCCGCCGCACCGACGACCCGATGGTCGCCAAGGACAAGGGGATGGTCCCCTACAAGATCGTCCCCGGCCCGAACGGCGACGCCTGGGTCGAGGTGAAGGACGAGAAGTATTCGCCCAGCCAGATTTCCGCCTTCATCCTGCAGAAGATGAAGGAAACCGCCGAGGCCTATCTCGGCGAGAAGGTGGCGCAGGCGGTCATCACCGTGCCGGCCTACTTCAACGACGCCCAGCGCCAGGCCACCAAGGACGCCGGCAAGATCGCCGGCCTCGACGTGCTGCGCATCATCAACGAGCCGACCGCGGCGGCGCTTGCCTACGGGCTCGACAAGTCGGGGACGAAGACCATCGCGGTCTATGACCTCGGCGGCGGCACCTTCGACATTTCCATCCTCGAGATCGACGACGGCCTCTTCGAGGTGAAGTCGACCAACGGCGACACCTTCCTCGGTGGCGAAGACTTCGACATGCGCATCGTCCAGTACCTCGCGGACGAGTTCAAGAAGGAGCATGGCGTCGACCTCACCAAGGACAAGATGGCGCTGCAGCGGCTGAAGGAGGCCGCCGAGAAGGCGAAGATCGAGCTCTCCTCTTCGAGCCAGACCGAGATCAACCAGCCGTTCATCTCGATGGACCCCAAGACCCATCAGCCGCTGCACCTGGTGCTGAAGCTGACGCGGGCCAAGCTCGAGTCCCTCGTCGCCGACCTCATCGCCCGCACGATGAAGCCGTGCCAGAACGCGATCAAGGACGCCGGCGTCTCCAAGACCGACATCGACGAGGTGGTGCTCGTCGGCGGCATGACCCGCATGCCGAAGGTCATCGAGGAGGTGACGAAGTTCTTCGGCAAGGACCCGCACAAGGGCGTCAACCCGGACGAGGTGGTGGCGCTGGGCGCGGCGATCCAGGCCGGCGTGCTGCAGGGCGACGTCAAGGACGTGGTGCTGCTCGACGTGACGCCGCTCAGCCTCGGCATCGAGACGCTCGGCGGGGTCTTCACCCGGCTGATCGACCGCAACACCACGATCCCGACCAAGAAGAGCCAGATCTTCTCCACCGCCGAGGACAACCAGAGCGCGGTGACCATCCGGGTGTTCCAGGGCGAGCGCGAGATGGCGGCGGACAACAAGATCCTCGGCCAGTTCAATCTCGAGTCGATCCCGCCGGCGCCGCGCGGCGTGCCGCAGATCGAGGTGACCTTCGACATCGACGCCAACGGCATCGTGTCGGTGAGCGCCAAGGACAAGGGCACGAACAAGGAGCAGAAGATCACCATTCAGGCGTCGGGCGGGCTCTCCGATTCCGACATCGAGAAGATGATCAAGGAGGCCGAGGAGAACGCCGAGGCCGACAAGGGGCGGCGCGAGCTGGTCGAGGCGAAGAACCAGGCCGAGAGCCTGATCCACGGCACCGAGAAGTCGGTGGCAGAGCACGGCAAGCTGGTCGATCCCACCACGGTCGAGGTGATCGAGCTTTCGATCAAGACGCTGAAGGAGGCGATGGAGGGCGACGATCCGGAGAAGATCCGGGCGCGCAGCCAGGACCTGACCGAGGCGGCGATGAAGCTGGGCGAGGCGATCTACAAGGCGCAGGCGGCCGAGAGTGCCGACGAGGCCGGGCCGGGCACGGCCACCGGCCAGTCGCCCGAGGACGACGTGGTCGACGCCGATTTCGAGGATCTCGGCGACGACAACAAGAAGTCCTGAGCCGCGGGACGTGGCGACGAATGGCCCTCCCGGAGACCGGGGGGGCCATTCTGCCGTTGAAGGGATAGCTGCCTTATGGCGAAGCGCGATTACTATGACGTCCTCGGCGTCGAGAAGGGCGCCACGGATTCGGACATCAAGAAGGCCTTTCGCAAGAAGGCGATGGAGCATCATCCGGACATCAACCGGCACGATCCGCGGAGCGACGCGCGGATCAAGGAGATCAACGAGGCCTACGACGTCCTGAAGGACGACCAGAAGAAGGCGGCCTACGACCGCTTCGGCCATGCGGCCTTCGAGGGCGGCAACGGCGCCGGGTTCCGCAACGGGCCGGGCGGCCCGGACTTCGCCTCGGCCTTCTCCGACGTCTTCGACGATCTGTTCGGCGACTTCATGGGCGGGGCGCGCGGGCGCGGCCAGCGGGCGGCGCGCGGATCGGACCTGCGCTACAATCTCCGCCTGCGGCTGGAAGAGGCCTACAAGGGCAAGCAGGCCACGATCACCGTCCCGTCGAGCGCGGTCTGCGAGGTCTGCCACGGCTCCGGCGCCCAGGGCGGCGCCGAGCCCGCGACCTGCCCGACCTGCTCGGGGCACGGCAAGGTGCGCGCGCAGCAGGGCTTCTTCACCGTCGAGCGTACCTGCCCGACCTGCGGCGGCCGCGGCCAGATCATCAAGAACCCCTGCCCGGCCTGCGCCGGGGCCGGCCGGGTGCACAAGGATCGCACGCTGAACGTGGGCATTCCGCCGGGCGTCGAGACGGGCACCCGCATCCGGCTCGCCGGCGAGGGCGAGGCGGGCCTGCGCGGCGGACCGGCGGGCGACCTCTACATCTTCATCGAGGTCGAGCAGCACCCGATCTTCGAGCGTGACAACCAGAACCTCTACTGCCGCATTCCGGTCAGCATGACGACCGCGGCGCTCGGCGGCGAGATCGACGCGCCGACGCTCGACGGCGGCAAGATGCGGGTGAAGGTCCCCGCGGGCGTGCAGTCGGGCAAGCAGCTTCGCTTGCGCAGCAAGGGGATGCCGGCGCTGCGCGGCGCCGGCGCGGGCGATCTCTACATCGAGCTTCACGTCGAGACCCCGGTGAACCTGAGCACCCGCCAGCGCGAGCTGCTGCGCGAGTTCGAGGAGGCCGGCCGCGACAACAGCCCCGAGACGCAGGACTTCTTCTCCAAGCTCAAGAGCTTCTGGGACGGGATGGTCGGCGGACCGAACGGCTCGAAACCCAACTCCTAGGCCCGCGGACCCGCAACCGGATCGACGCGCCGGGAGAGCGGAACCGTCAGTCCGGATCGCGCAGGAGGCGCGCGCCGCCGGCGACGAGCTCGCCCTCCGCGCGGTCGAAGCGCAGGTAGGCGAGCGCGAGGCCGTCGGCCGACGAGAAGAGGGTGCCGGCGGGGCGACCGGCGGCCTCGATCCCGGTACCCGGCGGCGGCGGCGTTCCCTCGATCCGCACCCGGGCCAGGCCCTTGCGCAGTTCGGTCTTGTGCTTCATCCGGGCGGTGACCTCCTGCCCGACGTAGCAGCCTTTGCGGAAGTCGACCCCGTGCAGCCGCTCGAAGCCCATCTCGAGGATGTAGCTGTCATCGGGGACCAGCTCGACGCCGGTCTCCGGCACGAGCCGCGCGACGCGGCGACGGGCGATCTCGCCGGCATCGAGCGGCTCGATCCCGTCGAGAAAGGCTGCGGGGTCCGCCACGATCGCGCGCCATCCGAGCCCGGGGTCGCGGGGGTCGGCGGCGGCGCCGGGAGGGGTCGCTCCGGTGCCGATGACGACCGCCAGGTCGGTCGGCGCGATCTCGACCTTGGCCCGCAGCCGGTAGAGCCCGAGGCGCTGCACGAGCGCAGACGCGCGGTCGGCCTTGACGTCGAGGAGGACCTCGTCGCCATCCGGCATCAGGATGAAATCGAAGAGGTACTTGCCCTGCGGCGTGAGGATCGCGGCGTAGACCGGCCCCTGGTCGAGCCGGCGCACGTCGTTGGTGATCAGTCCCTGCAGGAAGTCGCGCACGTCGGGACCCGAGAGCCGAAGCACGGCGCGGTCGGTAGCCTGCAGGCCTGCGGTCATCTCGGTGCTCCTCGCTTGGCAGGACAGATAGCGGCAGGAATGCCGCCGGCAAAGGGACGTAGCTAGTTGGCGGCGCCGGCGAACTGGAGCTGGTAGAGGTCGGCGTATAGACCTTCGCGGGCGAGAAGCTCGTCGTGCGTGCCCTGCTCGACGATCCTGCCGCGGTCCATCACCACGATCAGGTCGCTGTCGAGCACGGTCGAGAGCCGGTGCGCGATGACGAGCGTGGTGCGGTCGCGCGCCAGCCGGTCGAGCGCGGCGCGGATCAGCGCCTCGCTCTCGGCGTCGAGGGCGGAGGTCGGCTCGTCGAGGAGCAGGATCGGCGCGTCGCGCAGGATCGCGCGCGCGATCGAGAGCCGCTGGCGTTCTCCTCCGGAGAACTGGCCGGCGGCCGGGGCGACCAGGGTATCGTAGCCGTTGGGCAGCGCGCGGATGAACCCGTCGGCGGCGGCGGCCTGCGCCGCGGCCTCGATCTCGGCGCGGTTCGCGTCGCGGCGGCCGAAGCCGATGTTCTGCGCCACCGTCCCCGAAAGCAGCACCGATTCCTGGCTCACGACGGCGATCTGGTCCCGCAGGGAGGCGAGCGTGAGCGAACGCAGATCGTGGGCGTCGAGCAGGATGCGGCCGCTGGTCGGATCGTAGAGCCGCGGCAGGAGGTTGAAGACGGTCGACTTGCCGGCGCCGGATCGGCCGACGAAGGCCACCTGCTGCCCGGGCTCGATTGCGAGGCCGAAGCCGTCTAGCGCAATATGGCCGTCGGGGTAGGCGAAATGCACGTCCTCGAAGCGGATCTGCCCGATCGCCCGCTCGATCCGGTCAGGCCCGTCGAGAATGGTGTTCTCGGCGTCGAACAGCAGGAAGACACGGTCGAGCGCCGCGGCACCCTGCTGCACGGTGGCGAAGTTGCCGCCGAGCCGGCGCGCCGGTCCGGCGACCACCCCGAGGCCGGTCAAGAGGCCGGTGAAATCGGCGACGGTGATCGAGCCCGCCTGGATGCGCAGTCCGACGACGAAGAGCAGGATCGCCACCGCCGCGCCGATCAGCGCCTCCATCAGCGGCGCCACGCGCGCTTGCCAGCGCGCCTGCCGGATCCGGAGGCCGAACAGCCGCTCGAACACCAGTTCGGCATTGGATGCCAGCGGCTCCTCGAGCCGGTAGGTGCGCGCCATGCGAATGCCCGAGAGGCCCTCGGTCACCTCCGAGGTCATCGAGGCGACCTCGGCCTGGGTGGACTTGGACAGGCGTCGCAGCCGCCGCCCGATGCGGTTAACCGGGATCAGCGCCAGCGCGAAGATCAGCGAGATGCCGATGGTCAGCTTCCAGTCGATCGAGAGCATCACCCCGACCGTCACCACGATGGTGAGGATGCCGGTGACGCCGCCGAGCATCGAGCGCACCGCGGTGCCGACCAGCCCGATGTCGGAGGAGAAGCGCGAGGCGAGCCCTGCCGGTGCCTCGGTCTGCAGCCGCGCGAGGTCGGTGCCGACGAGCCGCGCGAACATCGTCTTGCGCAGCTCGGTTTCCATCCGGTTGGTGACCCGGTTGCCGGTCACCTCCTTCCAGTACTGGCCGATCGCGCTGGCGCCGCTCAGCAGGATCACCCCGAGCGGCCCCCACCAGAGAACGCTCGCGTCCTTGGCCTGGAAGGCGGTCATCACCAGCTGGATCAGCTTGGAGTAGCCGCCGGTCGACAGCGCCACCAGCCAGGTCATCGCCAGCGACACCGCGAGCAGCGGCCAGTGCGGCGCCAGCCAGTCGCGCCAGAGCCGCCACCATGGGGAGGCGCTCGGCGAGACGGGGGCGTCGGGCATCGGCGGGTCCGCAGGTGGTGTCGTCGCAGGCTCGGCGGCCCGCGGGGACGGGTAGCATGGCCCGGCGGAGGCGACCAAGCGGATTCGCCATTTCCTCTCCTGCCGCTGGCCGATAACGTCCGCGCGCACTGGCTTGGAGCCCCCCATGACCCTCTCGCGCGGCCGCGACGTTCTCGCCATCCCAGGGCCGTCGATGATCCCCGATCGCGTGCTGCAGGCGATGCATCGCCCGGCGCCCAACATCTACGAAGGCGAATTGATCGCGCTGACCCAGCGCGCGATCGCCGATCTGAAGCGGGTGGCGGGAACCGCCGGCGAGGTCGCGATCTACATCGGCAACGGCCATGCCGCCTGGGAGGCGTCGATCGCGAACCTGCTCGCGCCGGGCGACCGGGCGCTGGTCGCGGCGAGCGGCCGTTTCGGGCTCGGCTGGGCGGCAATGGCGCGGCAGATGGGCGTCGAGGTCGAAGTGATCGACGCGGGCTTCCAGGCGGCGATCGACCCCGACCGGATCGCCGAGCGGCTGGCGGCGGACCGCGGCCATGCGATCCGCGCGGTGCTTGCGGTGCAGACCGATACCGCCTCGTCGGTACGCAACGACGTGCCGGCGCTGCGGCGGGCGCTCGACGCGGCGGGCCATCCGGCGCTTCTCGTCGTCGATTGCATCGCGAGCCTCGGGTGCGACCGCTTCGAGATGGACGCCTGGGGCGTCGACGTGATGGTCGCGGCCTGCCAGAAGGGGCTGATGACGCCGCCGGGGGTGGCCTTCACCTTCGCCGGCGCGCGTGCGCTGGCGGCGCGGGTGCGTTGCGCCAGCCCCTACTGGGACTGGGGACCGCGGCTCGAGCCGGAGGTTTTCTACCAGCTCTTCGGCGGGACGCCGCCGACGCACCACCTCTACGGCCTCGCCTGCGCGCTCGGGATGATCCTCGAGGAGGAAGGGCTGGAGGCGGTGTGGCGGCGGCATGCGGTGCTCGCCGCCGCGGTCTGGGCGGCGATCGAGGCCTGGGGTGCGGGCGGGTCGTTCGCGCTCAACATCGCCGAGCCCGCGCTGCGCAGCCATGCGGTCACCACCATCCGCACCGCCTCCGGCGAAGCGGCGCGGCTGCGCCGCTGGTGCGCCGATGCGGCCGGGGTCACGCTCGGCGTCGGACTGCCGGCGCCGGGGATCGATCCCGAGGGCATCTTTCGCATCGGCCACATGGGGCACCTCAATCCGCCGACGCTGCTCGGCACGCTCGCGACGGTCGAGGCGGGACTTGCCGCGCTCGGGATTTCGCACGGGCCGGGCGCGCTGGAGGCGGCGGCCGCGGTGGTTGCCGGGGACCGGGCGCCGACGGCCGCGAACGCGATGGCGACGGCGGAAGAAATCACGTAACGGTGAGCGATTCGACATCCGAAATGGAACTGAGGAGGGGACTGTTGCGAAGGTTCACTATTCTTGTGGCGGGGGGGACGCTTCTGCTTTCCGCCTGCGCCAGCGAGACGCCGGAGCAGAAGCACGAGCTCGGCTGCGCCGCGGGAACGCTGACCGGCGCGGTGATCGGCGGGCTGGCGGGCAGCCTGATCGGGGGCGGCGTCGGCAACACCATCGCGATTTCGGCCGGCGCGGGCCTCGGCACCGCGGCCGGCGCGAAGCTGACGTGCAGCAAGTGAGGGAGGCACGCATGAGGATGAGGACGTTCCTGTTTGCGTGTGCCGGGACGCTGGCGTTCTCCGGCATGGCCGGTGCGCAGCAGCTGACCACGCAGGATCTCGCGGCGATCGACGTCAATGGCGACGGCGCGGTGGATGCGACGGAGTTCGCCGCCTTCACCGACCGGGCGTTCAAGGCGCTCGACGTCAACAAGGACGGCTCGATCAGCCGCGAGGAAGCGGGGTCGATGCTGACCGACGAGCTGTTCGCCGCCACCGACAAGAACGGCAACGGCGCGATCAGCCGCTCGGAGTTCAGCGCCGCGACCCAGGCCGACTTTGCCGGCCTCGACAAGGATGGCAACGGCAAGCTCAACTGAGCGCAACGCCGCCTGCGGCGGCCGGCCCGTCGGGGTCGGCCGCTCGCACTGTTCGCGTGCGAGCAGGCAGGTAAGTTATTGATACTGAACGATAATAAATTTTCAAATTAACCGCATTTCAACACTTGTCGACATTTCTGGGCCGGCCGCGGGGTCGCCGCCGGCCGGCGTCCACCGGGATGAAAACCTATGGATAGCGCTCGCGGAAGACACTATGGCTAGGGCGCGCCGGGACGGCGCGCACGGCAAGGGAGAGACGAATGAAGAAGGGACTGGCGTTCGCCGTTCTCGCGACCGTCGCACTGGCGGGCAGCGGTTGCACGAGCAACCCGCAGACCAACAAGGAGCTGCAGTGCGCGGGCGGCGTCCTGGGCGGCGCGGCGATCGGCGGACTGCTCGGCAACCAGATCGGCGGCGGCACCGGCAAGTCGGTCGCGACCGCGGTCGGCGCGGGCGCGGGCGCGGCGGTCGGCACGCAGACGCAGGCCTGCAAGTGAGCTGATCCGGCTCCGTCCGCGGCCTCTGCCGACGGAGCCGGATGCGCGACTTGCGAATTGACAGCCGCGCCCGGCGCGAGGTTAATCCGCGCGCCGGGCGATTTGCCGGCACGGGATTGCCAGCCCAAGGGGGAGCAAGATGGCTGATCTGATCGCAGTGGTCTTTCCGAGCGAGGAAAAGGCCGAGGAGGTTCGTCAGAAGATCCTCGACATGCAGAAGGAATACCTGATCGACATCGGCGACGCGGCGATCGCGGTGAAGACCGCGAACGGCAAGGTCAAGCTGAACCAGCTGATGAACACCACCGCGGCCGGTGCGGCGGGAGGCAGCTTCTGGGGCCTGCTGGTCGGGCTGCTGTTTCTCAATCCGCTGCTCGGCGTCGCCGCCGGCGCGGCCTCGGGCGCGATCGCCGGCGCGCTGACCGACGTCGGCGTCGACGACAAGTTCATGAAGGGGCTCGCGGCCGCCGACCTCAAGGAAGGCGAGGCGATCCTCTTCGTGCTGGTCAAGAAGGTGACCGGCGACAAGGTGCTCGCCGGCCTGAAGGGCGTCGGCGGCACCGTGCTGCAGACCTCGCTCGACCACACCCGCGAGGACGCGCTGCGCAAGGCGCTCGCCGGCGAGACGGTCGCGGCCACGAGCTGAGCCGGACCCCGCGTATCGACCGGGCGCCGGAACCGACGGCGCCCGGCCATTCACGTTTGCGGCGGCAGCCATCGAGGAGGGCGGACGATGCTCTGGACCGCGTCCCGGCTCGGCGACTTCGAGCTCGAAGCGACCGACGGCCCGATCGGAGCCGTGCAGGACTGCCTGATCGACCGGCAGAACTGGCACCTGCGCTGGTTCGTGGTCGACACCGGCACCTGGCTGCCCGGGCGCAAGGTGCTGATCGCTCCCGAGCGGGTCACCGCCGAGGCCGGCGACCGGCCGGCGCTGCGGCTGGCGATCAGCCGCGCCGAGGTCGAGGCCAGCCCGCCCCTCGACAACGAGGCGCCGGTCTCGCGCAAGTACGAGGAATTGCTGGTCGAGCATTACGGCTGGCAGAGCTACTGGACCGGCCTCGGCGCCGCCGCGCCGGCGGATGAACCCGCGGAGGGTAAGGGCATCCCGGGCTGCGCTCGGCCGACGACCTGCTCGGCTATCACATCCATGCCCGCGACGGGCGGATCGGGCACGTCGACGAGATCCTGATCGACCCGGACGGCTGGGTGGTGCGCTATCTGGTCGTCGACACCCGCGACTGGTGGCCGGGAAAGCTGGTGCTGCTGGTGCCGCATGCGCTGGCCTCGGCCGATCCGGACAAGCGGACGCTCGAGGTCGACCTGACGCGCGAGCAGGTGCGCAACGGGCCGGCCTTCGATCCCGACCAGACGATCGACCGCGCGATCGAGGAACAGTTCCTCGGCTACTACGGCTACCCGGTCTACTGGTAGCTCAGCCGGCGGCGGCGAGCGCCTCGGGCAGCGCCGCGGCGAAGGCATCGAGATCCGGCGCGCGGCCGGCGCTGACCCGGATGCAGCGGTCCTGCGGGGCAACGAAAGGCTTGCGGACGAAGATCCCGCGCGCGACGAGTTCGTCGAGGACGCGCCGGGCAAAGGCGCCGTCGCGGCCGCAGTCGATCGCGACGAAATTGGCCGCCGACGGCAGCGGGCGCAGGCCGTTGTCCTTGGCGATGGCGCCGATCCGGTCGCGGGCGGCGGCGACCTCGACCGTCACCCGCGCGAGCCAGCCGGGGTCGCCGAGCGAGGCAAGGGCGCCGGCGGCGGCGATGGCGTTGACGCCGAAATGGTTGCGGACCCTGTCGAAGGCGGCGACGAGCTCGGGATGGCCGATGGCGTAGCCGATGCGCGCCCCCGCCATGCCCCAGGCCTTGGAGAAGGTGCGCATGCGGATCACCCGCGGCTCGGCGGGATCGAGCGGCGGAAGCGCGTCCGCCGGCGCGAAGTCGGCATAGGCCTCGTCGAGGCAGAGCACGGCGTCGCCCGGAAGGCGGGCGATCATCTCGGCGATGCGGGCGCCCGGGTGCCAGCTCCCCATCGGGTTGTCGGGGTTGGCGAGATAGACGAGCGGCGCCCCGGCCTTGCGGGTCGCGAGCAGCAGCGCCTCGGGATCCTCGGCGTCGTCGCGGTAGGGAACGGCGATCAGCCGGCCGCCGAAGCCCGCGACGTGATAGGCGAAGGTCGGGTAGGCCCCGGCGGAGGTCACGACCGGGGTGTCCTCGGCGACCAGCAGGCGGACGAGGTTGCCGAGCAGCCCGTCGATGCCCTCGCCGATCGCGATGTTGGCCGGTTGCACGCCGTGCCGGGCGGCGAGCGCGGCCCGAAGCTCGTGCAGCTCGGGATCGGCGTACTTCCAGACCTCGGCCACCGCGGCCTGCATGGCGGCGATCGCCTGCGGCGAGGGGCCGAAGACGCTCTCGTTGGCGCCGATCCGCGCGACGAACCGCCGCCCGAGCGCGCGCTCCTGCGTCTCCGGCCCGACGAAGGGGACCGCGGCGGGCAGGCGCGCGGCGAGCGGGGTCAGGCGCATCGCGGGACGGCGGAAGGCGGCGGGATCATCGGCGTCGCGGTCATCGGGGTCTCGCAGGCGTGGCGCGGCACATTGGCGCCGTTTCCACCCGCCGCGCAAGGCCGCTTGCCGGCGCTGCGCCGGCGTGGCTAGGCTCGCCGCTCCTTCGTCGCGGTCTCGGTGGCGGCATGCTTCAGATCCTCGGCGACCTCCTGCCCTACGCGGTCCCGGTTGCGCTGAGCCCGCTGCCGGTGATCGCGGTCGTGATGCTCCTGCTCGCGCCGGCGGGCACGCACGGCGGCTTCGGCCTGCTGGCCGGGCGGGTGGTGACGCTCGCCGCGCTCGCCTTCGTCGTCGCGCTGCTCGCGGGCCGGCTCGCGGGCGGGCCCGGCGGGGCCGACCGCGCCGGGTGGGCGAGGATCGCGCTCGGCGGCCTGCTGGTGGTCGGCGCGGTTGCGGTCTGGCTCCGCCGGCCGCGCGGCGGGGAGCCGAAGGTGCCGGGCTGGATGCGCTCGCTCGAGCGGGCGAGCCCGCGCGGTGCGCTGCGGATCGGCGCGCTCTTGACCGTGATCAACCTCAAGGAACTCGCGCTGGTGGCCGGTGCCGGCATGATCATCGGCGCCGTCGAGCTGCCGGTCGGGCAGGTGCTGGCGCTGGCGGCGATCTTCGCGGCGATCGCCGGGTCGGGCGTGGCGGTGCCGCTGCTTCTGGGCGCTGGCGGCGGGTGCGGCGGCGCGCGACCGGCTCCGGATGCTGCGCGACTGGCTGCTGGCAAACCAGCCGGCGATCATCGCGGCGGTGTTGCTGGTGATCGGGGCGATGCTGATCGGCAGCGGGCTCGAGTCGCTCTGAGCCACCGGATCCGCTCAGAGGCCGGCGAGCCGGGCCTCGGCGGCGCGGAGGACGCCGATCTCCTCTTCGGCGGCCTCGAGGCGGGCGCGCTGCTCGTCGACGACCTCTTCCGGCGCCTTGGCGACGAAGGCGGCGTTGCCGAGCTTGCCGCGGATGCCCTGGGCCTCGCGCCCGAGCTTTTCGAGCGCCTTCTTCAGCCGGTCGCGCTCGGCGGCGATGTCGATGACGTCGGCGAGCGGCAGGCAGAAGGTGGCGCCCTGCGCCGTGAGGGTGATGGCACCCTTCGGCGCCTCGGCGGCCTGCTCGAAGCGCTCGACACGGGCGAGCTTCGCCACCATCGGGCGGTTGCGCTCGAGCACCTCGGCCTGCGCCGGGGAGAGGTTGAGCTGCACCAGCGTGACGCGCGCGCCGGCGGGAACGCGCATCTGCGCGCGCACCGAGCGGATTTCCTCGATCAGCGCGACCACCCAGTTCATCTCGGCGTCGGCGGCGGGGTCGATCAGCTCCTCGCCGTAGCTGGGCCAGTCGGCGTGGCAGAGGAGCTTTGCCCGGGCGCCGGTCTCGTGCCAGAGCGCCTCGGTGATGAAGGGCATCAGCGGATGCATCAAGACGAGGCACTGGTCGAGCACCCAGGCCATGGTGGCGCGGGTCTCGGCGACGGCGGCGGGGTCGTCGAAGAGCGGCTTGGCCAGCTCGACGTACCAGTCGCAGACCTTGCCCCAGACGTGGGCGTGCAGCGCCGCGGCGGCGTCGTTGAAGCGGTAGGCGGCGATCGCCGCGTCGAGGGTGGTGCGCAGGCGACCGGTCTCGCCGACGATCCACTTGTTGGCGGTGAGGGTGACGCCGCGGGGGTCGAAGCCGGGGTCGGGGCGGCAGTCGTTGAGCTCGGCGAAGCGGGCGGCGTTCCAGAGCTTGGTGCCGAAGTTGCGGTAGCCGGCGATCCGGTCGCGGCTGAGTTTCAGGTCGCGGCCCATCGCCGCCATCGCCGCGAGGGTGAAGCGGACGGCGTCGGCGCCGTAGGCGTCGATGAGCTCGATCGGGTCGAGGATGTTGCCGAGCGACTTCGACATCTTCTTGCCCTTCTCGTCGCGGACGAGGGCGTGGATGTAGACGTCGCGGAACGGCACCTCGCCGACGAGGGCGAGCTGCATCATCATCATCCGGGCGACCCAGAAGAAGATGATGTCGAAGCCGGTGACGAGCACCGAGGTCGGGTAGTAGCGGGCGAGCTCGGGGGTCTGCTCCGGCCAGCCGAGGGTGGCGAGCGGCCAGATGCCGGAGGAGAACCAGGTGTCGAGGACGTCGGGGTCGCGGGCGATGGTGACGCTCGCGAGGCCGCCGGGCTCGACCTCGGCAGCGGAGGCGGGGCCGGCGTCGACGGCGACGCCCTTGCCGTAGTAGTCGCGGGCGAGGGCGAGGGCGCCCTCCTCGGTCTCGGCGCAGAAGGCCTTGCCGGCGGGGTCGGCGAGGCCGTCCG
Source organism: uncultured Alphaproteobacteria bacterium (assembly GCA_963737485.1). Lineage (GTDB taxonomy): Bacteria > Pseudomonadota > Alphaproteobacteria > Rhodobacterales > Rhodobacteraceae > Amaricoccus. The sequence continues at coordinate 193,712 of CAVTSR010000018.1, forward strand.
CGACCGCCTCGAGCGTCGGGCCGTACCAGACCGGGATCTGGTGGCCCCACCAGAGCTGGCGCGAGATGCACCAGGGCTCGATGTTCTCGAGCCAGTGGAAGTAGGTCTTCTCGTCGCGCTCGGGATGGATGCGGGTGCGGCCGTCGCGGACGGCGGCGAGGGCGGGCTCGGCCAGCGTCGCGGCGTCGACGTACCACTGGTCGGTGAGGAACGGCTCGATCGCGACCTTGGAGCGGTCGGCGTGCGGGACCACGTGGGTCTCCTCGTCGACGCCGTCGAGCCAGCCCTGCTCCTCGGCCAGCGTCACGATCAGGTCGCGGGCGGCGTAGCGGTCGAGGCCGTCGATCTCGGCGAGCTCGTCCGCCGGGCGGGCCCCGTCCCAGAAGGCGGCGTTGTCCTTGAGCGCGATCCGGGCGCGGGTGTCCATGACGTTGATCGCCGGGAGCCCGGCGCGGCGGCCGACGTCCCAGTCGTTGAAGTCGTGCGCGGGGGTGATCTTGACCGCACCGGTGCCCTTGAGCGGATCGGCCCAGGTGTCGGCGACGATCGGGATCGAGCGCCCGACCAGCGGCAGGCGGACCATCCTGCCGACGAGGTCGCGGTAGCGGGCGTCGTCGGGATGCACCGCGACGCCGGTGTCGCCGAGCATGGTCTCGGGCCGGGTGGTGGCGATGACGAGGTAGTTGCGCTTCTCCCAGCGGACCGGATTGCCGTCGGGGTCGAACTCGACCGGATGCTTGTAGGTGGCGCCGTCCTCGAGCGGGTAGCGCAGCCGCCAGAGGTGGCCCTTCTGCTCGACCTGCTCGACCTCGAGGTCGGAGATCGCGGTCTCGAAGTGCGGGTCCCAGTTGACCAGGCGCTTGCCGCGGAAGATCAGCCCGCGCTCGTAGAAGTCGACGAAGACCTTGAGGACCGCGTCGTGGAAGCCCGCGTCCATGGTGAAGCGGTTGCGCGAGAGATCGAAGCTGTCGCCGAGCCGGCGGGACTGCTCGAGGATGGTGCCGCCGGACTGCTCCTTCCACTCCCAGACCTTCGCGACGAAGGCCTCGCGGCCCATCTCGCGGCGGGAGATGTTGCCGGTGCGGGCGAGTTCGCGCTCGACGACCATCTGCGTGGCGATGCCGGCGTGGTCGAGGCCGGGCTGCCACAGGACGTCGCGCCCCTGCATCCGGTGCCAGCGGGCGAGGATGTCCATCAGCGTGTGGTTGAAGGCATGGCCCATGTGCAGCGAGCCGGTGACGTTCGGCGGCGGGAGCAGGATCGAGAAGGGCTCGGCGCCCGGCCTCGCGTTGGCGCCGGCGCGAAAGGCGTCGGCCGCTTCCCAGCGGGCGCTGATCACGGGCTCGGCGGTCGCCGCGTCGAACGTTTTGTCGATAGGCATGACGGTCTCCTCGTGGGGCGTCTCTTAGCCTCCGCTCCCCGCGAGGGAAAGAGCCCCGCCATGCCCCCGCCGGCTGCTTTGCGTGCCATGGCCGCAGGCTGCGGCAGCGGACCCAATTGCCGCGTATCGGCGCCTTCGGGCAGGGTGTGCGACGACATCCGTTCTTGTGGAGGAGTGCGGTCATGGAAATCACCCGACGTGGACTGGGCGTCGTGGGGCTCGGGGCCCTCGCGGTCGCGGCCGCGCGGCCGTCGCTGGCGCTCGACGGTCCGCTGGCCGACCTCGTCGAGGGGAGCGAGGACTTTCTCCTCGCGCTCGACGCCTACGCCTTCGCCTATCCGCTGGTGACGATGGAGATGACCCGGCGCGTCGTCACCAACGTGGCCAAGCCCGAGGGCACCCGCGGGCCGATGGGCCATCTGATCAAGCTGCGGGCATATCCCGACGCGACGTTCCGCGACGTGACGGCGCCCAACGCCGACACGCTCTACACCACCGCCTTCGTCGACGTCGGCGACGAGCCCTGGCTCGTCGGCCTGCCCGACATGAACGGCCGCTACGCGCTCTTTCCGATGCTCGACGGCTGGACCAGCGTCTTCGAGGTGCCCGGCAAGCGCACGACCGGCACGGCAGCGCAGACCTACGCGATCACCGGTCCCGGCTGGCGGGGAACGCTGCCGGCGGGCGTGGTCGAGTACAAGTCGCCGACCAGCATCGTGTGGCTCCTCGGGCGCATCTACTGCACCGGCACGCCCGAGGACTACGCCGAGGTCCACGCGCTGCAGGACAAGGTGAAGCTGATGCCGCTTTCGGCCTGGGGCGGCGACTCCTACAGCGCGCCTGCCGGCAAGGTCGATCCCGACGTCGACATGAAAACGCCGGTGCGCGACCAGGTGAACGCGCTCGACGCGGTCGCATACTTCACGCTGTTCTGCGAGCTGATGAAGCGCAACCCGCCGGCGGCGGCCGACGCGCCGATGCTGGAAAAGCTCGCCGCGCTCGGCATCGTCCCGGGGCAGGACTTCGACGCCTCGAAGTTCGACCCGGCGTTCGCCAAGCGCGTGCCGCAGGTCGGCTACGACCGGATCATGCTGAGCTTCAAGACCAGTGACGACATCAAGCACACCAACGGCTGGGGCTACACCCTGAAGACCGGGCTCTACGGCACCGACTACGTGCAGCGCGCGCTGGTGGCCGCCATCGGGCTCGGGGCCAACCGGCCGCAGGATGCGGTCTATCCGACCTCGCTGAAGCAGGCCGATGGCGTGCTGGGCCGCAAGTACATGGGAAGCGAGAAGTACGTGATGCGCTTCCCGAAGGGCCAGCTGCCGCCGGTGCACGGCTTCTGGTCGCTGACGATGTACGACGCAGAGATGTTCTTCGTCGCGAATCCGATCGACCGCTACTCGATCAGCCCGCGGCAGGATCTGAAGCAGAACCCCGACGGATCGGTCGACCTCATGATCCAGCACGAGTCGCCCGGTGCCGACCGGGAGTTCGAACTGGCTTCCGGCGCCCGCCGGGCAGTTCACCCTGATGCTGCGGCTCTACTGGCCGGACGAGGGCGATCCCTCGATCCTGAACGGCACCTGGACCGCCCCCGCGGTCGAGAAGGCCGGCTGACGACAGGCGGCGGTGCGATTCCCCCCTGCCCCCGGTCGTTGCGCTCTGGACGAAGGCGGCGAATGCATTACCGTCGGGCGCATTCCCGCATCGACGTGAGCAAGCATGAACAAGGTCGCGAGCAAGTTCGGAACCAGCCAGAGCGTGCCGCGCAGCGAGGATGTGCGCTTCCTCACCGGCGCCGGGCGGTACATGGAGGAAGCGGTGCCGTCGGGGGCGGCGCACGCGGTCTTCTTCCGCAGCCCGGTCGCGCATGCGCGGATCGTCTCGGCCGACTACGCGGCGGCGGCGGCGATGCCCGGGGTGCTGGCGGTCTACGCGGCGGCCGATCTCGGCGACGGCCTTAAGAACGCGATGAACTTCGAGCTGGTGCGCAACCGCGACCGGAGCGAGGGCGCCGCGCCACGGCGGCCGATGCTGGCCGATGACCGGGTCTGCCATCTCGGCGAGCCGATCGCGATGGTGGTGGCCGAGACCCGCGCGCAGGCGACGGATGCCGCCGAGGCGATCGAGATCGAGTTCGACGATCTGCCGGTGCACGTCGCGACGGCGCCGGGCGGCCCCGAGATTCACCCCGAGGCGCCGGGCAACGTCGCCTACGACTGGGCCTTCGGCGACGAGGCCGAGGTCGAGGCCACCTTCGCCGGCGCCGCGTTCCGCACCCGCCTCGAGCTGATCGACAACCGGGTGTTCGCGATGCCGATGGAGCCGCGCGGCTGCTTTGCCGAGTGGGACGGCGAACGGCTGCACGTCGGCTTCTCCGGCCAGGGGGTCTGGGGGCTGCGCGACGAGCTCTGCGAGAAGCTCGGGCTCGCGGTGGAGCAGGTGCGGGTCACCACCCCCGACGTCGGCGGCGGGTTCGGGATCAAGGGCTCGACCTACCCGGAGTATTTCGTGGTGGCCTTCGCCGCCCGCGCGCTCGGGCGCGCGGTGTTCTGGATGAGCAGCCGCGGCGAGGCGATGCTCTCGGACAACGGCTGCCGCGACCATGTCACGGTGGCCGAGGCGGCGTTCGACGCCGGCTACCGGCTGCAGGCGATCCGCATCGACTGCCTTTCCAACCTCGGCGCCTACAATGCGCCTTACGGGCAGCACATCGCCTCGACGCTGGCGAAGAAGGTGATGCCCGGCGTCTACGACGTCCAGCAGGCGTTCTTCCGGGTGCGCGGGATCTACACCAACACCACGCCGCTCGACGCCTATCGCGGCGCCGGCCGGCCGGAGGCGATCTACGTGATCGAGCGGCTGATCGACTGGTCGGCGCGCGACCTCGGGCTCGACCCCTTCGAGCTGCGCCGGCGCAACTTCATCCCGCGCGAGAGCTTCCCCTACCGCGCGGTGTCGCGCGAGACCTACGACGTCGGCGACTTCGAGCGCGTGCTCGACCGGGCGGTGCGCGAGGCCGACGTCGCCGGTTTCGAGAGCCGACGCGCCGCCAGCGCCGCCGACGGCAAGCTGCGGGGCCTGGGGCTCGCCTACTACATCGAATCGATCCTCGGGGCGCAGAACGAGTCGACGACGATCGCCTTCGCCGAGGACGGCATGGTCGAGCTGCACGTCGGCACCCAGTCGAACGGCCAGGGGCACGAGACCGCCTTCGCGCAGGTGCTGCACGAGCGCAGCGGCATCCCGTTCGAGAAGATCCGCTTCGTGCAGGGCGACAGCGACCGCATCCCCGACGGGGGCGGGACCGGCGGCTCGCGCTCGGCGACGATGCAGGGGAACTCGATCAACTTCACCGCCGACGAGGTCATCGCGCGGTTCCGCCCGCTGGCCGAGGACGAGCTCGAGGTTGCGAGCGACGATCTGGTGTTCGAGGACGGCGCCTTCCGCATCGTCGGCACCGACCGCGAGATCGGGCTGGTCGAGCTCGCCGACGTGGCGCGGCGGGCCGGGCGGAGCGAGCTTCTGACCACGCGGCGCGAGTTCGTGACGCCGGGCCGGTCGTATCCCAACGGCGCGCATATCTGCGAGGTCGAGATCGAGCGCGACACCGGCCGCACGGCGGTGGTGAAATACACCGTGGTCGACGACTTCGGCTACCTGCTCAACCCGATGCTGGCGGAGGGGCAGGTGCACGGCGGCGTCGCGCAGGGGATCGGCCAGGCGGTGAGCGAGCAGGTGAGCTTCGCCCCGGACGGGCAGCTGCTCTCGGGGTCGTTCATGGACTACGCGATGCCGCGCGCGACCGACGTGCCGTTCATGGCGTTCCACACCGAGCTCGTGCCCTCGACCGCGAACCCGATCGGGATGAAGGGATGCGGCGAGGCGGGCACGGTCGGCGCGCTCGCCGCCGTCACCAACGCCGCCCTCGACGCGGTCTGGGCCGCCGGGGTCCGCCACGTCGACATGCCGCTGACGCCGATCCGGGTCTGGAGCTGGCTCAAGGCGGCGCAGGCCGCCGGCGGCGCAAGCGCCGGCTGACGCGGCGGCTTGTGTTTCGATTGCCGGCGCGGAATGCTCCGGCGATGGCAAAGCGCGCGACACCGCCCGGCCTGCGCATCCGCGTGGTCTTCGCCTCCGGCGCGATGATCGGTCCGGGCAAGGCCGACCTGCTCGAGGGCATCCGGGAGACCGGCTCGATCGCGGGCGCCGGCCGGCGGATGGGCATGAGCTACAAGCGCGCCTGGACCCTGGTCGAGACGATGAACACAGGGTATCGCGCGCCCTTGGTCGCCGCCGCCCGCGGCGGCGCCGCCCGCGGCGGGGCGAGCCTCACCAGCCTCGGCGCCGAGGTGCTCGCGGCCTACCGCGGGCTCGAGGCCAAGGCGATGGCGGGGGCGTCCGACGAGCTGGCGGCGCTGGCGTCGGCGGCCGCGGATATGTCCGGCGGGAAATAGCGCTTGCCGCGCGGACGGGGATCGACCGATATTCCCCGGGAAACCGTTCGGACTCCGGGGACCCGCCATGCACGGCCGCCGCACCCTCCGCTGCCTGCTGCTCGCCGTCGCGGTTGCGAGCCTGCCCGCCCCTGCCGCCTTCGCCGCGCAGATCGTGGTCTTCGCCGCCGCGAGCCTGAAGAACGCGCTCGACGCCGTCGCCGCCGACTGGGCCAGCGGGAGCGGCGATTCCGCGACGATCAGCTATGCCGCAAGCTCGGCTCTGGCGAGGCAGATCGAAGCGGGCGCGCCGGCGGATGTCTTTTTCTCGGCCGACCTCGACTGGATGGACTATCTCGCCGAGCGCGGGCTGATCGACCCGGCGACCCGCAGGAACCTGCTCGGCAACAGGATCGTGCTGATCGCGCCCGCTCCGGACGCCAGGCCGGTCGCAGTCGGCTACGGCTTCGATCTCGCCGGGGCGCTCGATGGCGGCAAGCTCGCGATGGCAAACGTCGATTCGGTGCCGGCCGGCAAATACGGCAAGGCGGCGCTCGAAAGCCTCGGGGTCTGGGACAGCGTGGCAGGCCGAGCGTCGCGCAGGCCGAGAACGTCCGCGCGGCGCTGTCGCTCGTCGCGCTCGGCGAGGCGCCGCTCGGCATCGTCTACGCCACCGACGCCCATGCCGAGCCGCGGGTCAGCGTCGTCGGCACCTTCCCCGATGACACGCACCCGCCGATCGTCTACCCGGTGGCCCGCACCGCAGCCAGCACCGGCGATGCCGCGGGGCGCTTTCTCGCCTATCTCGCGACCCCCGCGGCGCGCGCGCGCTTCGAGGCCGAGGGTTTCACCGTCCTGGAGTGATCGCGGATGAACTGGCTCACGCCGGAGGAATGGACCGCGGTGCTGCTGTCGCTCAAGGTCGCGACCTGGGCGACCGCGGCCAGCCTGCCGTTCGGAATCGGCGTGGCGCTGGCGCTGGCGCGCGGCCGGTTCCCGGGCAAGGAGATCCTCAACGGGCTGGTGCACCTGCCGCTGGTGCTGCCGCCGGTGGTGACGGGCTACCTGCTGCTGCTCGCCTTCGGCCGCAAGGGGCCGGTGGGGGCGCTGCTCGGCGAGGTCGGGATCGTCTTCGCCTTTCGCTGGACGGGCGCGGCGCTCGCCTGCGCGGTGATGGCCTTCCCGCTGATGGTGCGGGCGATCCGGCTGGCGGTCGAGGCGGTCGACCCGCGGCTCGAGGAGGCGGCCGGCACGCTCGGGGCCGGGCGGGTCTGGACCTTCGTTCTCGTCACGCTGCCGCTGATCCTTCCCGGGGTGATCGCCGGCGCGATCCTCGCCTTTGCCAAGGCGATGGGCGAGTTCGGGGCCACGATCACCTTCGTCTCGAACATTCCCGGCGAGACCCAGACCCTGCCGACGGCGATCTACAGCCTGCTGCAGGTGCCGGGCGGCGAGGGCGGCGCGCTGCGGCTGACGCTGGTGTCGATCGCGATCGCGATGGCGGCGCTCTTCGCCTCCGAGGCGGTGGGCCGGCGGGTGGCGCGGCGGATCGCCGGGCGCGAATGAGCCTCGAGGTCGCCGTTCGCCGCGATTTCGACGGCTTCCGGCTGGACGCGACCTTCGCCGTGCCGCCCGGACTGACCGCGCTCTTCGGGCCGTCGGGGTCGGGCAAGACCTCGATCGTCAACGCGATCGCCGGGCTCCTCGCGCCCGACATCGGGCGGATCGTGCTCGACGGGGTGGTGCTGCTCGACACCACGGCGGGCGTCGAGGTGCCGGCCAGCCGGCGCCGGGTCGGCTACGTGTTCCAGGAGGGGCGGCTCTTCCCGCATCTGACGGTGCGGCAGAACCTGCTCTTCGGCCGCTGGTTCGCCCGCGAGCCGGCCGATCCCGCGGAGGTCGACCGGGTGGTCGGGCTGCTCGGGATCGGGGCGCTCCTCGGCCGGCGGCCGGCCCGGCTCTCGGGCGGCGAGAAGCAGCGGGTGGCGATCGGCCGCGCCTTGCTGGCGAGCCCGCGGCTGCTGCTGATGGACGAGCCGCTCGCGGCGCTCGACGTTGCCCGCAAGGAGGAGATCCTGCCCTATGTCGAGCGGCTGCGCGACGAGGCGCGGGTGCCGATCCTTTACGTCAGCCACGCCGTCCCGGAAGTCGTGCGGCTCGCGACCACGGTGGTGGCGCTGGCGGAGGGCCGCGTGGTGCGGAGCGGCCCCGCCGCCGCGGTGCTGTCGGACCCGGCGATCTTCCCGGCCGCCGAGCAGGACGAGGCCGGGGTGATCCTGACCGCCCGGCTGATCGGACACGACCCGGCGGACGGCCTGAGCGAGCTTGCGCTGGCGGGCGCCCGCCTCTTCGTTGCGCGCGTCGAGGCGCCGTTCGGGGCACGGCTTCGGGTCCGCATCCGCGCCCGCGACGTGATGATCGCGCTGGCCCGCCCCGAGGCGATCAGCGCGCTCAACGTGCTTCCGGTCACCTTCGAGGGCGTGCTGCGCAGCCGGGGCGCGCTCGCCGAGGTGGCGCTGGCGCTCGGCCCGGACGAGCGGCTGATCGCGCGCATCACCCGCCGCTCGCTGGCGGCGCTCGCGCTCGCCCCGGGGGTCGCCTGCTTTGCGCTGGTCAAGAGCGTCGCCGTCGGCCGCCAGGATCTCGGCGTGTTCGAGGAGCGGGATGGCTGAGGCCAAGGGCCGCTTCTGCTGACTCGTGCGGCACGTCCACCTTCAACCCGTTCCGGTTTCTGGCGAAGCGCTTGATCTTGTCGGATTTGTCCGTCGACAAATCCGACCGCGGGCGCCCCTGCGGGGGGCGAACGCGATAGACGCGTCCGCCGGGGCGCCCGCAGTCGGATTGCCCGGCGTTCGGGGCAGGCGGCACACCCCTTCGCCTCCGCGAGGCTCCGGCGAACGGCCCGGGAAACGCATGCGTTTCCCTGTCGGGCCGGGCCTCGCGGGCAAAGCCCGCTTCGGATGGAAGGAACAAGGCATCGGCCGGACAAGCGGTCATCCGGGAGGGCCGTTGGTATGAGGCCTTCAGCCTCGCGGCAGGCGGCCCCGCGCCGCCGCGAAGCGGTCCCGGACAAGGCCGTAGTCCGCGGCGGAGAGCGGCGCGAAGCCCGCGAGACCGAGGACGTCGCGGGCGCCGGGATCGAGCGTTTCGATCGCCGTGGCCACCGCGGCGGCGTGCGGCCGCGTGTCGGTGCCGGCGGCAGCGATCAGCGGCAGGCCCGGCGTGGGGTCGCTCAAGAGCAGCACGCGCAGGTCTTCGGCCTCGGCCACGAAGCGCTGCGCGAGGCGCCAGCTCACGAAATCGATCGCCGCGAGGTCGGCGGCGCCGTTCGCCACCATCGCCACCGAGGCGCGGTGCGAACCGCTGGCGGCGACCGAGCCGAAGAACCGGCCGCCCTCGGCCAGAGGCGCGGCGTGGTGCAGGATCGAGCCCCAGCCCGATTGCGAGTCGCAGCCGTTGACCGCGAGGCGCGCGCCGCGGAACCCGGCGAGGTCCGCGCGCGGGTCGTCCCGGCGCACGACGACCGCACTGCGGTACCAGCCCGGCGGACAGCCCGGCAGGGCAAAGTCGGCAGCGCCGACCAGGGCGACCCGACCGGCGAGGGTCTGCACGAACGGAAGGCCGCAGGTCTGTCCGAGCACCAGCGCGGGATGCGTCCAGCCGGTCGCGAGGTCGATCTCGCGGTCGAGGGCGTCCGGCGCCGCGACTCCCGACGCGCGCAGCGCATCGCGTATCGCGGCCCAGAACGCGTCGGTCGCGGGGGCGATCTCGGGCCAGTCGTACATCGGCAGAGCGGCGATGCCGCCGGTCATGGACGAAGCGGACGGCCGGTCACCGGATGCGTGCCGCGGGCCGCGCCCGGCTCCGGCGTCCAGATCGGATGCGCGACCGGATCCTTGCGCCGGAAGAGGTGCCGGGCGAAGACCTCGCCGTAGGAGCGGTAGGCGTAGCCGCCGTTGCGCGCCAGCCACTCCTCGCGCCGGCGGGCGAATTCGGCCGGCAGCTGGTACCACGGCAGCCGCGGGTTGGCGTGGTGGACGGCGTGGTAGTTGTTGTTGAGAAAGAGCAGCGCCAGCGGCCCCTTGTCCTCGATGATCACGCTGCGCGCCGCCGCCCGCTCGTGCGCCTGATGCTCGAGGAAGGTGCGGATGCGCAGCAGCCCCATCCCGACCCAGACGCCCGCGAGATACTGCCACCACGGCATGGTTCCCGCCGCCGCGAGCCAGACGAGGACCGGGACGAGACCGAGGAGATGGTGCAGCCAGGCGTTCGCGACACCGGCGCCACGGGTGCCGAGCGCACGCCAGTCGTCGCGCCAGAGCACCGCCAGGCCGAGGAAGGGTCCGATCAGCATGCGGCCGAAGAGGGTGTTGTTGACCGCCAGCACCGCGCGGACCGGGCGCCGCAGGCGGAACCAGACCGCCGGGTCGAGGTAGTTCGAACTCGGGGTCGTCGTGCGGGTCGGTGAGGAGCGGGTCGTAGTGGTGCGCGAGATGCAGGTCGCGGAAGCGGCGGTAGGGGATGAAAAGCCCGATCGCGGGATAGACCAGGGCCTCGTTGAGCCACGGCCGGCGGGTGGGGTGCCCGTGCAGTGCCTCGTGCTGCAGCGAGGAATGCTGCGCGACAAGGATGCCGAGCGCCGGGATCGCCAGCCATGGCCCGAGGCTGGAGGCGAACCCCGTCACCGCCGCCCAGGCGGCGTAGGTGAGCGCCAGCAAAGCGAGGGTCGGCCATTCGACCCGCACAGCTTCACGGGCCGACCGCACGCGGTCGTTAACCATTTATTGTTACACCACAATTGTTTGCAGGTAACTGTACGCGCACGGCGGCCTTGGCGCAATTATGTAGATTTTGCGGCACCAACCCGATTTTCGTGCGTTAGCACGACAAATGGTGTATTTTCGCAACATGGACAAGCGCGACGTGGCGGCGGCGTTCCGCGAGCGGCTGCAGAGCCTGCTCGGCGAGGAGCGCGGCGGGATTGCCGCCTTTCTCCGCGATACCGGCATCGACCGCTCGGCGCTGAGCCAGTTTCTCGATCCCGCGGTCGACCGGATGCCGCGCGCCGAGACGCTGCGGCGGATCGCCGAGGCGCGCGGGGTCACCGCCGACTGGCTGCTGAGCCTCTCCAACGCGCCGCAGGGCCGGCAGGAGGTCACCCCTTCGGTGCAGATCGAGTCGGTCGAGACCGCCGGGGGCGGGTCGCCGATCGACCAGTGGCGGCGCGAGGCGGCGGGGATGAAGCTGCGCTACGTGCCGTCGAACCTGCCCGACATGCTCGGTCTCGCCGAGGAGGAGCCCGAGCCGCCGGCAGCGGACAGCCCGGCGCTCGCCGGCCAGCCGGAAAAGGTGCTGGGCGGCTTCCGGCTCGGCGAGATGGACATCGAGATCGCGATGCCGGTGCAGACGCTGCGCGACCTCGCCGAGGGCTCCGGGCTGTGGCGCGGGGTGGCACCGCGCCCGCGTCGCCGCCAGCTCGCGCATATGGCCACGGTCTGCGCCGAGACCTATCCGACGCTCCGCCTGCACCTTTACGACGGCAGCACCACCTTCGCGGCACCCTTCACCGTCTTCGGCCGCATCCGCGCCGCGGTCTATCTCGGCGAGGCCTACATGGTCACCACTTCGGCCGATCAGATCGCGGCGCTGACGCGGCTCTTCGACACGCTGGTGCGCCGCGCGATCGTCGGCCCCGAGAAGGTCCACGAGCTCCTCGACGAACTCGCGGGCACGGTTGGCCCGCCCGGGCGCTGAGGGCGCTATTCCTTGCTGCCGGTCGCGGCGACGGAGGCGGAGTAGAACCGCTGCAGCGCGGTGAGCACGACCATCGGGATCAGCGAGATGAAGAGCGCCGCGGCGAAGATCAGCCCGAAATCGACGTTGTACTGACCGGCGAACTGCGCGATCGCGACCGAGGCGACCTTGTACTGCGGCGCCGGCGCGATCAGCAGCGGCCAGAGGAAGGCCTGCCACTGGAAGACGAAGAGGATGAGCGCGGCGCTGACCATCGCCGGACCCGAGAGCGGCAGGTAGATGCGCCAGTAGATGCCGAACCAGGAGAGGCCGTCGACGACGGCGGCCTCGCGCAGCTCCTTGGGGATGCCGAGGAAGAACTGGCGCAGCAGGAAGACCGCGAGCCCGTTGCCGACTCCGGGCAGGATCAGGCCGGTGTAGGTGTTCTGCAGCTTCATGTCGCGCATGATGCCGAAGAGCGGCACCGCGATGGCGTCGAAGGGGATCAGGAAGCTGATCACCATGATCATGAAGACCGCGCCCCTGAGCGGGAAGTCGATGACCGCCAGCGCGAAGGCGGCGGTCGAGCAGATCACGAGGCCGATGACCACGGTGACGAGCGCGACCGTCACCGAGTTGGTGATCGCGCGGCGGAAGCTGCCGTCCCAGACCCCGAAGATGTTGTCGAAGGTCGAGATCCTTTGGCCAGAAGCTCCAGACGCTGAGCGGCGAGAGGTAGCGGAAGATCGCGTCGCCGGGCCGAAGCGCGCTGACCAGCACCCACCAGAGCGGGATGAAGAAGACGAGCGCCACCACGACCACCGTCAGGGTGCGCAGCGGATGCGGGGCTCCGCGCATCAGCGGTCCTCCGGGTGGCTCATCAGCCGGAACTGGACGATCACCACCAGCAGCACCACCGACACCAGCACCACGGTCGAGGCGGCGGCGCTGCCCTTGTCGTTGATGACGAAGGCCTGGGTGTAGATCTCGTTCATGATCAGGTTGGTCGAGCCCTGCGGGCCGCCGGCGGTGAGGATCGCGACCGGGGCGAAGACGAGGAAGTTCGCCACCGTGTTGGCGACGAGGACGAAGGTCAGCGGCCGGCGGAGCTGCGGCAGGGTGACGAAGCGGAACGCCTGCCAGCGGTTGGCGCCGTCGATCGTCACCGCCTCGTAGAGCGACTTCGGGATGTCCTGCAGGCCGGCGAGAAGGAAGGTCATCCAGTAGCCGACCCCGATCCAGCTCACGATGAGGATGATCGAGCCGAGCGCCTGGTCGGGCGAGGTGAGGAAGCGCTGCGCCGGCAGGCCGAGCCAGACGAGGACGGCGTTGACGAGGCCGTCCGGGCGGAGCGCCACGCCCCAGACCACCGCCGAAACGCTCTGCGGGATGGCGACCGGCAGCAGCACCAGCGTGCGCCAGAAGCCGATCAGCGGCACGGCGGCGTTCATCAGGAGCGCGAGCGCCAGCGCGATGCCGATCTGCAGCGGGTTGACGATCAGCGAATAGACCAGCGTGACCTTCAGGCTGCCCTGGAAGACCGGGTCGGTGAAGACGTAGCGGAAGTTCTCGAGGCTGAGCCCCTTCGCCCCCGGGGCGATCAGCGCGTCCCAGAGCGCCATCCCGGCGGGCCAGAGCCGCAGCAGGAAGACGGCGACGAGCGCCGGGGCGAGGAAGGCCAGCGCCGTGAGCGAGCGTGCGGCTGGGGACATGGGCGCGGCCTCGCCGGTCGGACGGGCGCGCGGGAGGTCGCGCGCCCGTCCGGTGAGCCTACTGGATGCGGGCCAGCTGGCGCTGCAGCTGGCTCTGGGCGTCGTCGAGGGTGGCCTTGGCGTCGGCGCCGTTGCGGATGTCGCTGAACGCCTTGTTCATCACCGTCTCGAAGGTGACGTAGCCCACGGTCCGCGGCCGGCCGACCGCGGTGTTCTGCGTCTCGTAGGTGATGATGTCGATCACCGGCCCGAGCTTGTCGGTCATCGAGGAGAGACGCTCGGCGTACATCTTGTAGGCCTCGGCGTTGACCGGCGGCAGCGGGTTGGCCGAGACCGACAGGAAGGCGCCCTCGGGGTTCAGCGAGACGAACTCGGCGAACTTGCGCGCCGCGTCGATATGCTCCGAGTTGGGGTTGATCGACAGCGCCCACGAGCCCGTCGGCGTGACCGGCTTGCCGCCCTCGAAGTAGGGCACCGGCGCGACCGCGTAGTGCAGGTCGGGGTTCTTGTCGTAGCGTCCGATCGCCCACGGGCCGCCGATCATGAAGGCGAGCTGGCCGTTGATGAAGAGATCGTCGGTCTGCTCGGGGGTGACGCCGCGCGGCGAGATGCCCTTCTCGAAGGTGTCGCGGTACCAGTCGGCGGTCTTGACCCAGGCGTCGGTGTTGACCGCGGGGGTGAGCAGGCCCTCGCCGGTGAGGCCGGAGCCCGCCCCCGCCGACTCGAACAGCATCTGCAGCTGGTAGTAGCGGTCGACCTGCTGGAACGAGAGGCCCCACTCGGCGCCGCCCTTCTGCGCCGCCGCGGCCTTCTCGAGCAGCTGCGCCCAGGTGATCCGGTTCGCCGGATCCTGGCTCGGCGGCTCGACGCCGGCCTTCTCGAGCAGGTCCTTGTTGTAGAAGAGGAGCTGCGTCGAGGTCCACATCGGGTAGGCGTAGAGGCTGCCGTCGTAGCTCACCTGCTCGATGTCGACCTTGTTCGGCACCGCCTTCTCGATCGCGTCGCGCTGGTCGTCGAGCTTCAGCAGGTAGCCCTTCGAGGCGAAGGCCGGGATGCGCGGCGTGTCGGCGTGGATCAGGTCGATGCTGGTATCGCCCTGACCGATCCGCGACTCGACGGCGGCGTTGAGGTCGTTGAACGGCACCGACTGGTGCACGACCTTGATGTCGGGATTGGCCTTCTCGAAGGCCTCGATCATCGGCGCGACGACGTTGTCCTGCTGGGAACTCAGGAAGTTCAGCGTCGTCACGTCCTGCCCGAAGGCCGCGCCGGCCAAGGTCAGCGCGGCGATGAGTGACCCGGTGAACGGGCTTGCCCCTGTCATTGTCTCCTCCCCGTTATGCACATGTGTGCAGGTTAAGCGCGGCGCACGGTCTGTCAATCCGCTTGCGGCGGCGCGGTGGTCGAGGAGCGGACGACGAGACGGCCGCGGACCTCGAGATGCAGGGTGTCGGGGGTCTCGCCGGCGAGGGCGGCGAGGATGCGCGCGATGGCGGCCTCGACCATTGCCTCGATGTCCTGGTCGACCGAGGTGAGGTCGTAGGAGGACCAGCTCGCGAGGCTGGAATTGTCGAAGCCGCAGACCTTCAGATCCTGCGGGATGCGCAGGCCGAAGGTGTCGCGGGCGGCGTCCATCACGCCGAAGGCCATCAGGTCGTTGGCGCAGAACACCCCGTCCGGCGGATCGGCCGCCGCGAACATCCGGCGGGCGGCCTCGACGCCGCCGTCGTGGGTGTAGTGGCCGGTCTCGTGCGCCACCACCGCGCGCCCGGTGTGGCCGAGCCGGCGCAGGAAGCCGGTCTCGCGGTCGCGGCTCGACGAGGCGTCGGGCTTGCCGGCGACGAAGGCGATGCGCCGGCAGCCCGCGGCGATCAGGTGATCCGCGGCCGCCGCCGCCGAACCCTGGTTGTCGCAGGTGATCGAGGCGATGTCCTGGTGCGGCAGGTAGCGGTTGATCGCCACCACCGGCCGGTCGCTCTGCGCACAGCGCGCCGCCATCTTCGACGACATCGTGGCGTTGGTCATCACCAGCGCGTCGACCTGGTAGGAGAGGAGCTGGGCGATCTGCCGGTCGGTCGAATGCTCGTCGCCGAAGAGCAGCAGCGGCGCGATGCCGCGGGCCTGCAGCGCCTCGGCGAGCGTCTGCAGCATCGCGGCATAGAAGGGATTGTCGAGGTCGGTCGAGACGATCCCGACGATCCCGGTCCGCTGGGTGATGAGCCCGCGGGCGAGCGCGTTCGGCTGGTAGCCGAGCGCCTCGGCGGCGCGCAGCACCTTCGCCCGGGTCTCGGGCGAGACGTAGGCGCCGGGGGTGAAGGCGCGCGAGACCGCCGAGCGGCTGACGCCGGCGAGCTGCGCCACCTCCACCGACCGCACCCGGACGCCCAGCTTTTCCGCCACCGACTCTCGCCTTGACCGACACCGCACGGCGAATATGCTGCACGCGTGTGCAGTTGAAAAGCGGCACGTACAACCCATGCACATTCCATGCACGGCGCTATACCGTGTGAGGGGGGAGGCGCCGGGATGAGCACCGTCGATCTGGTCGATCTGCGCAAGTCCTACGGGACGAGCGAAGTCCTGCACGGCATCGACCTCTCGGTGGCGCAGGGGGAGTTCCTGGCGCTGGTCGGCCCGTCGGGCTGCGGCAAGTCCACGCTCCTGCGGATGATCGCCGGGCTCGAGGCGGTCACCGGCGGCGAGATCCACTTCGACGGCCGCTCGGTCAACCGCGTCGATCCCAAGCGCCGCAACGTCGCGATGGTGTTCCAGAACTACGCGCTCTACCCGCACATGACGGTGCGCGAGAACATGGCGCTCAACCTGCGGATCTCGGGGTTGCCGCGCGCCGAAATCCGCCGCCGGGTCGACGAGGCGGCGGCGCTGCTCGAGGTGACGCCGATCCTCGACCGCCGGCCCTCGCAGCTCTCGGGCGGCCAGCGCCAGCGCGTCGCCATGGGCCGCGCGATCGTGCGCGACCCGGCGGTGTTTCTGTTCGACGAGCCGCTGTCGAACCTCGACGCCAAGCTCCGGGTGCAGATGCGCGCCGAGATCAAGTCGCTGCACCAGAAGGTGCGGACCACCGCGATCTACGTGACGCACGACCAGATCGAGGCGATGACGCTCGCGCATCGGATCGCGGTGATGAACGCCGGCCGGATCGAGCAGCTCGGCAGCCCGATCGAGCTCTACCAGAACCCGGTCAACCGCTTCGTGGCGGGCTTCATCGGCTCGCCGGCGATGAACTTCCTGCCCGGCCGGGTCGAGGGAGGGCGGGTGCGCATCGACGGTGGCGAGGTGTCGCTGGAACTCGCCGGGCGGCCCGCGGTCGCCGACGGGGCGCGGGTCGACATCGGCCTCAGGCCCGAGCACCTGCGCCCGGCCGAGGCGGGGCTGGCCGGGCGGGTGCTGCAGATCGAGCCGACCGGCTCGCAGACGCATCTTCTGGTCGATTTCGCCGGGCATGAGCTGGTGACGGTGCTCGAGGGGATGGTGGAGCTTTCCCCCGGGCAGCCGATCACCCTCGCCCCGGCGCCGGAGCATGTGCACCTCTTCTCGCCCGACGGCGGAGAGGCGATCGGAACCGCGCGCTGAAGAACCATAACCGACAAAACCGAGGGGAACGCCCATGACCGACCTGAGCCCGGCCGAACGGCTGAAGCTGCTGGAGCCGCCGCACCGCAGGATGCGCGCGGTGCTCGACACCGACACCTACAACGAGATCGACGACCAGTTCGCCATCGTGCAGATGCTGCTGTCGCCGGACAGCATCGACCTGCAGGCGATCTACGCCGCGCCGTTCCACAACCGCCGCTCCGACGGTCCCGGGCACGGCATGGAGCTGAGCTACGACGAGATCCTGCGGCTTCTCGAGCGGATGGGGCGCAAGCCCGACGGTTTCGTCCTCCGCGGCGTCACCGAATACGTCGGGCCGTCGAAGGAGGCGCGCGCCGCCGCTGCCGTGGACGACCTGATCGAGCGCGCCCGTGCCGGCAGCGCGGACGATCCGCTCTACGTCGTGGCGATCGGCGCGATCAGCAACGTCGCCTCGGCGCTCATCAAGGCGCCCGACATCATCGACCGCACGGTGGTGGTCTGGCTCGGCGGGCACGCGCTCGACTGGCCCGACACCCGCGAGTTCAACCTCAAGCAGGACGTCGGCGGCGCGCAGGTGCTCCTGGACTGCGGCGTGCCGGTGGTGCTCCTGCCCTGCATGGGCGTGGTGTCGCACCTGCACAGCACCGTCCCGGAGATCGAGGCGCACGTCGAACCCTACGGCGAGATCGGCCGCTTCCTCGCCCAGCGCTACAAGGAATACGCCGAGGATCACGTCGGCTGGTCGAAGCAGATCTGGGACATGGCGCCGGTGGGCTGGCTGATCGATCCCGACTGGTGCCCGAGCGTGCTGATCCCGACCCCGATCCTGACGGAGATCCCGACCTGGAGCTTCGACGCGGCGCGCCCGCTGATGCGCTATGTCCGCCAGGTGGACCGCGATGCGATCCTGCGCGACTTCTTCCGCAAGCTGCGCAAGGCGGCGGGCGCCTGACGTCGGGGGCGAATGCCCCGGCCCCGTCGGCTCGCTTCGGTCAGGGTGTTCCAGGGCCCGAAGCGAGCTTGCGGACGCCGAACCGGGCACCACGCGGGGCCGAAGCTACTCCGCGCGGAGCTTCAGCCCGTCGACGAAGACGTCGATCAGCCGCGTCGCCTTGGCCTGCCAGTCGGTCCCGTCGCGGCCGTAGCAGAAGCCGTAGAGCGCCTGCAGCACGTCCTCGGCGCCGATGTCGCCCCGGATCGACCCGGCGTCCTGCGCCCGGCCGAGCAGCGCCCCGACGGTGGCGAGCAGCCGGACGCGCGAATCGGCGTAGAGCGCCTGCGAGCTTTCGCCCGACGGCGCCAGCGCCACGATCATCCCCCGCTTGGTGGCGACGACCGCGACGTTCGCGCGCAGCCAGTGCCGCAAGGCCTCGGTCGGATCGGGGTCGGCGGCAAGCCGCCCGGCCAGGACGACGAGATCGTCGATCTCGGTCCGGTAGATCGCCTGGAACAGCGCGTCCCGCGTCGGGAAGTGCCGGTAAAGCGTGCCGATTCCGACGCCTGCCCGGCGCGCCACCGCCTCCAGGCTGGCGCCGGCTCCGCCCTCGGCGAACACCGTCCGCGCCGCGCCGAGCAGCCGCTCGCGGTTGCGCAGCGAATCCGACCGCGGCCGCCGGCTTGCCTTTTCGGGGTCGGGCGCCATCCTCCTCCTCGCCTCGGCACTTGATAAACGGAGGAACCCTCCGTATAAGATCCCGCAAGGTCGCCTGTCCAATCCGCTCGCGGACTGCAGGCCTCCCGAGCAAGACCGACATCGCCGATTCGCTGCAGACCCGCACTGTAGCGCAAGGCCCCCCTTCGCCCATTCTGATCCCCCGGTCGGAGCCAGCCAATGCCAAACTCAATTCCCGTCCACCTCACCGTCAACGGAGCGGCGCGCGCGATCGAGATCGACGATCCGCGCGTCACCCTGCTCGACCTGCTTCGCGAGCGGCTCGCGCTGACCGGAAGCAAGAAGGGCTGCGACCGCGGCCAGTGCGGCGCCTGCACGGTGCTTGTCGACGGGCGGCGGGTCAACGCCTGCCTCCTGCTTGCGGCGAGCCTCGACGGCGCGACGATCGAGACGATCGAGGGCCTCGCCGACGGCGACCGGCTGCACCCGGTGCAGGCGGCCTTCATCGAGCACGACGGCTTCCAGTGCGGCTTCTGCACGCCGGGCCAGATCATGAGCGCGGTGGGCCTGTTGCGCGAGGGCGAGGCGGGCGACGATCCCGAGCGCGTCCGCGAAGCGATGAGCGGCAACATCTGCCGCTGCGCCGCCTATGTCGGCATCACCGCGGCGGTGCTCGCCGCCGGCCGGGAGATGGCCGAGGACGAGCGGAGGACCGCATGACGCCGTTCGAATTCATCCGACCGTCGTCGGTCGCGGAGGCGATCGAAGCGGGGGCCGCGCCGGGCGCCGCGTTCCTCGCCGGTGGCACCAACCTCGTCGACCTGATGAAGACCGGCGCCGCCCGGCCGACGCGGCTCGTCGACGTGACGCGGCTACCCGGCCTCGACCGGATCGAGCTCCTGCCCGACGGCGGGGCGCGGATCGGGGCGATGGTGCGCAACGCCGACCTGCCGCGCGACCGCGGCTTTGCCCGGGCGTTTCCCGCGGTGGTCGAGGCGCTGCTCTCCGGCGCCTCGCCACAGCTGCGCAACGCTGCGCGGGTCGGCGGCAACCTGATGCAGCGGACGCGGTGCGCGTATTTCTTCGATCCCGCGAGCGCCTGCAACCGGCGCGAGCCGGGCTCGGGGTGCGACGCCCTGGGCGGGGAGAACCGCAACGCGGCGATCCTCGGCTGGAGCGAAGCCTGCATCGCGACCAATCCGTCGGATTTCTGCGTGCCGCTGGTGGCGCTCGATGCGACCGTCGAGATCGAGGGGCCGTCGGGACGGCGCAGCGTGGCGCTCGACGACTTCCATCGCCTGCCCGGCGATGCGCCCGCGCAGGAAACCGAGCTCGCGCCCGGCGAACTGATCGTGGCGCTGCGGCTGCCGGCGGAGGCGGCCGGCTTCCGCGGGCACGCGCGGTATCTGAAGCTGCGCGAGCGGACGTCGTTCGCCTTCGCGCTGGTTTCGGTCGCGGCCTGCCTCGCGGTCGAGGACGGGCGGATCCGCGCGGCGCGGGTCGCGCTCGGCGGCGTGGCGGCCAAGCCGTGGCGGGCGCGGGAAGCGGAGGCGGTGCTGGGGGGCGCGCTGCCGGCGCAGGACGTCTTCGTCCGGGCTGCCGAAGCCGCGCTGGCCGAGGCGCGGCCGTCCGGCGACAACGCCGCGAAGATCGAGCTCGCGCGTCGACTGGTCGTGCGCGCGCTCGCGCTCGCCGCGCGCGGCACGCCCGAACGGGTGCCGGCGCTGCCGGCTTCCGTCCTCGCAGATAACGGAGGTGTGGTTCATGCCTGACGACATGTCGCTTCCCGAAGGCCACGTCCGGCTCGGCTCGAACAGCGGGCAGCCGCTGACCCGCCGCGACGGCCTCCTCAAGGTGACGGGCGCCGCCGCCTATGCCGCCGACAACCATCCCGAGGGGATGCTCTACGCGGTGCATGCATCGAGCACGATCGCGCGCGGCCGGGTGCTGTCGCTCGACGTCGCGGCGGCGAAGGCGCATCCGGGCGTCGTCGCGGTGATGACGCCGGCGAACCGCCCGCCGCTGGCGCGGGATCCGGACGCGAAGCCGTCGATGTTCAGCTGGCGGCTCGAGGCGCTGCAGGACGACCGCGTCCGCTATGCCGGCCAGCCGATCGCGGTCGTCGTCGCCGAGAGCCTCGAGGCCGCGACCGAAGGCGCGCGGCTGCTGGCGCCGAGCTACGCCGCCGAGCCGGCGCGGATCGGCTTCGAGGCCGGCACCTCCTTCGAGCCGAAGACCGTCGGCGTCGGCGCGCCGCCGGCCTTTTCCAAGGGCGACGTCGCCGCCGGCCTGGCGGCGGCGGCGATCGTCACCGAGACCGAGATCGAGACGCCGATCCAGTACCACAACGCGATGGAGCCGCATGGCATCGTTGCGGCCTGGGACGGCGACCGGCTGACGGTCGACACCCCGAACCAGGCGGTCGCGATGGCGCAGAGCGCCTTCGCGGGGTTCTTCGGACTTCCGCCGGAAAACGTGACGCTGCGCAGCCCCTTCATCGGCGGCGGGTTCGGATCGAAGGCGATCCTCTGCCGGACCGCAAATCCTCGCCTGCCTCGCGGCGCGGATGGTGGACCGGCCGGTCAAGCTGGTGTTCCGCCGCGACCAGATGGTCGGGCCGGTCGGGCATCGCGGCGCGACGCGGCAGAAATTGCGGCTCGGGATGGACGGCGACGGCCGCCTGACCGCGATCGAGCATGTGGCCGCCTCCACCACCAGCAGCTTCGACGACTTCCTCGAGCCGGCCGCCAACGCCTCGCACAATCTCTATGCGGCACCGGCGATCGCGACGAGCCACACCGGGGTCCGGATCGACACCGGCACGCCCGGCCCGATGCGCGCGCCGGGCGAGGCGAGCGGCTCGGCGGCGCTCGAATGCGCGATGGACGAGGCGGCGGAAGCCTGCGGGCTCGATCCGCTGGAGTTCCGGCTGCGCAACTATGCCGAGACCGATCCGCAGACCGGCCGGCCGTATTCCTCGAAGGCGCTGCGCGAATGCTATGCGCAGGCCGCCGATCGCTTCGGCTGGAGCGGGCGACCGCTCGCGCCGGGGACGATGCGCGACGAATTCGGCCGACGCGTCGGCTGGGGGATGGGCAGCGCGCTTTTCCCGGCGCCGATGTTCCACGCCGAGGCGCGCGCGGTGCTGCGCGCCGACGGCACCGCGCTGGTCGAGACCTCGGCCATCGACATGGGCCAGGGGTCGCTGACGGCGCTGGCGCAGATCGCCGCCGACGGGCTCGGCCTGCCGATCGAGCGGGTCGAGCTGCGCCACGGCCATTCCGATCATCCCGACGGCGGCGTCGCCGGCGGCTCGGGCCACACCGCCACCGCCGGCAGCGCGCTCTTCGGCGCCGGCAAGGACGCGGTCGCCCGGCTCGACCGAGCTTGCGGTCAACCACGGCAACTCGCCGCTCTTCGGCGCCGGCAACGCCGGCGTCGACGCCCGCGACGGCCGGCTGCACCACCGCGACGATCCGAGCCGCAGCGAGAGCTATTCCGACATCCTCGCCCGCGCCGGCCTCGGCGAGATCGAGGGCAACGGCGAGGGCGCGCGCGATCCGGAAAAGGCCGAGGCGCGGGCGATGTTCTCGCACGGCGCGGTCTTCGCCGAGGTGATCGTCGATCCCGAGCTCTGCCAGGTCCGGGTCAGCCGGCTGGTGGGCGCCTTCGCCGCCGGCCGGATCATCAACCCGCACCTCGCCCGGAGCCAGCTCCTCGGCGGGATGATCTGGGGCGTCTCCTTCGCCCTGCACGAGGCCGCCGAGCACGATCCGCGCACCGGGCGGTCGATGAACGCCGACCTCGCCGGCTACCATGTGCCGGTGAACGCCGACGTGCCCTCGGTCGAGGCGCTGCTGGTGCACGAGGACGACGCCTACGTGAACCCGCTCGGGGTCAAGGGCGTCGGCGAGATCGGCGTCACCGGCACGGTCGGAGCCATCGCCAACGCCGTCTGGCATGCGACCGGGGTGCGGACGCGGCGGTTCCCGATCCGGATCGAGACGCTGCTGCGCGGCTGAGCCGACCCGGGGCGATCGGGGCGATTTCTCCGCTCCGCCGCCCATGCTACCACCGGGCATGGACAGCATCGACATCCTCGCGCGGCTGATCGCCTTTCCGACGGTCAGCCGCGACTCGAACCTCGAGCTCATCGGCTGGGTGCGCGACCGGCTGGCCGAGCGCGGGATCGAGGCGCTGCTGGTTCACGACGCGACCGGCACGAAGGCGAACCTCTTCGCCACGATCGGGCCGACCGACCGGCCCGGCGTGATGCTGTCGGGACATACCGACGTGGTGCCGGTCGAGGGGCAGGACTGGAGCTTCCCGCCGTTCGAGATGACGCGGCGCGAGGGACGGCTGCACGGCCGCGGGGCGGCGGACATGAAGGGGTTCCTCGCCTGCGCGCTGGCGGCGACGCTGCGCGCGGCGCGACGGCCGCTGCGGACGCCGCTCAGTCTCGCGTTTTCCTACGACGAGGAGGTCGGCTGCCTCGGCGTGCGCCGGCTGATCGCGGTGCTGGAGACGGCGCCGGTGCGTCCGGCCTTCGCGATCGTGGGCGAGCCGACGGCGATGCAGGTGGCGACCGGGCACAAGGGCAAGACCGCGCTCAGCGCCGTCTGCATCGGGCGCGAGGCGCATTCCGCGCTGGCGCCGACGGCGCTCAACGCGCTGCACCTCGGCTGCGACCTCGTGGCGGCGATCCGGGCGGTGCAGGCGGAGATCGCCGAGTCGGGCGCGCGCGACGGCGACTACGACGTGCCCTTCACCACGCTGCACGTCGGCCGGATGCAGGGCGGCACCGCGCTCAACATCGTGCCGAACCGCTGCGAGGTCGAGTTCGAGATCCGCAATCTCGCGGCCGACGATCCCGACCGGCTGGTGGAGCGGATCCGCGGCGAGGCGGCGCGCGATCGTCGAGCGCGGGCGCGAGATTGCGTCCGAGGCGGATATCCGCATCGAGGTCGAGAACAGCTATCCCGGGCTCGAGACCCCGCCGGACGCCGCGGTCGTCGCGTTCGTGAAGGCGCTGACCGGGGCGAACGCGACGACGAAGGTGGCGTTCGGCACCGAGGGCGGGCTCTTTTCGGCGCGCCTCGGCATCCCGACGGTGATCTGCGGGCCGGGCTCGATGGCCGAGGGGCATCGGCCCGACGAGTACGTCACCGAGGAGCAGATCGGGCGCTGCGACGCCATGCTCGAGGCGCTGCTCGACCGGCTTGCGTTCGGGCTCTAGCGGCTACTCGTCGCCGGGGACGCCGTAGCTCGGGGCCTCGCGCGGGTCGAGGGCACGGGTGACGTAGGCGTCGAGCTGCGGGGCGTAGCGCTGCCAGAGCGCCGCGAGCTCGGCGACGGGATCGGCGTCGGTCCAGTCGACGCGCAGGTCGGCGACGGGCCAGGGCACCTCGCGCACCAGCTTCATGCCGGCGGAGTGGATCGGGCCGGCCTCGCCGCCGGCCGCAAGCGCGGCGCGCATCGTCGCGAGCAGCCGGTCGCCGAGGGGGCCGGAGGCGGCGGCGAAGGCGGCGACCATGGCGCGGGGCACGCCGGGATCGGCGAGGAGGTTGCCGCCGCAGGCGACATCCTCGGCGCGCGCCTCGGCCCAGGTGCCGAGGGCGTTCGGGCCGGAGTGAATGGCGGTGCCGCCGGCGGCGTCGACCGCCAGCACCTGGCGGTAGTCGCTGTGCGGGGCGCGCCGCAGGATCGCGACGGCCTCCGCGGCCGTCGCGCCGGCGGCCATCAGGTCGAGCCCGCGCGGGCCGAGGGTCGGATCGGTGACGTTCTGGCTCGCGATCGCCCCGACCCCGGCGCGCGCGTAAGCGCAGCGGGCGGCGACCGCGGGCGAGGAGGAGGCGACGGCGACGCCGAGCATGCCGGTCTCGCGGCAGCGGGCGACGAGCGAGAAGGTCATGCGGCAAGCTCCTCGCAGGCGACGGCGGGCGCGCGCGCATGGTCGCGGGCGGGCGAAGCCATCTCAGTCGGGGATGACGGCGGTGGCGTCGATCTCGACCAGCCACTCGGGGCGGGCGAGGGCGGTGACGACGAGGCCGGTGGAGACCGGGTGCACGCCGCGGATGTATTCGCCCATCGTGCGGTAGACCGCCTCGCGGTGGCGGACGTCGGTGAGGTAGACCACCACCTTGCAGAGGTGCTCCATGCGGCCGCCCGATTCCTCGATCAGCTGGCGGATGTTCTGCATCACCTTGTGGGTCTGCTCGACCGGGTCGTGGCTGTCGAGGTTCCTCGCGGTGTCGAGGTCCTGCGGGCACTGGCCGCGCAGGAAGATCGTGGTGCCGCGCGCCACCACCGCCTGCGCGAGGTCGTTGTCGAGGCTCTGCTCGGGATAGGTGTCGCGGGTGTTGAACTTGCGGATGCGGGTGTGTGCCATCGCCGTCAGGCGTCCTCTTCTGCGTGTTTCGCCGGGGCGTAGGCGAGATAGCCGCGCTGCTTGGCGATGTGGTCGGCGACGTGCTTGGCGTCGTGCCAGACGCCCCAGATGAACGAGGAGCCGCGGCGCGACAGCCAGGGCAGGCCGAGGAAGTAGACCCCGGGCTCGGCCGAGACGCCGCGCTGGTGCTTCGGCCTGCCGGCGTCATCGAAGGCGTCGACCTTGAGCCAGCCGAAGTCGAGGCCGTAGCCGGTGGCCCAGACGATGGCGGTGATCCCGGCCTCGGCGAGGTCGAGCGCGAGGATCGGATCGGTCACGCACTCCGGATCGGGCGGTATCGTGCGCGCCGCGGGCTCCTCCGGCAGGTCGAGGCCGTTGCGGGCGACGTAGGCGTCGGCCTCGTCGAGCACCGAGAGATAGTTGGCGTCGCCGCTCGCGAGAGCGGCGGCGAGGCCCGGCGCAAAGGTCATCACCCCGTCCTCGAAGCTCGCCGCCCGGCCGAGCAGGGTCGCGCCGCGTGCCGCGAGCCGGCGGAAGTCGACGGTCTCGCCGCCGTTGGCGCCGCTGACCGCGAAGGTGACGTGCCTGGTGGAGGGCGGCGCCTCGGCGTCCCACTTGTTGAGGACGCCGAGCCACCAGACGTTGTCGCGGCCGCGGTAGCGCCGCGGCGGGCGGTCGTGCGGGCCGACCGAGACGAAGACGCGCCGGCCGGCCTGCACCAGCTCCTCCGCGATCTGCGCGCCCGATGCGCCGGCGCCGACCACGAGCACCGCTCCTTCGGGGAGCTGTCCGGGGTTGCGGTAGGCGGCGGAGTGGATCTGGGTGATGCCGGCGCCCTCCGGGACGAGCCGCGGGAACACCGGGCGCTGGAACGGGCCGGTCGCCGCCACGACGTAGCGGGCTTCGAGCGGACCCTGCGAGGTTTCCACGCGAAAGCCGGGGCGGCCGTGCAGCCGGGTGACCTCGCGCACCGCGACGCCGCAGCGGATCGGGGCGGCGAATTTTTCGGCATAGGCGACGAAATAGTCGGCGACGGTCTCCTTGGGCGGGAAGGCGTCGGGGTCGCCGGCGAAGGCCATGCCGGGAAAGCGGTCGTGCCAGGCCGGGCCGTTCGCCACCAGCGAATCCCAGCGGCCGCTGCGCCAGCGCTCGGCGATGCGGTCGCGCTCGAGCACGAGGTGCGGGATGCCGCCGCGGCCGAGGTGCTCGCTCATCGCCACCCCGGCCTGGCCCGCGCCGACCACCAGCACCTCGACTTGCTCGACCGGCATCGGGGCCTCCTCCGGCTGCGACCAGGGCCTGCGGGTCAGGAGATCATGACGGCGATAAGGACGACCAGCAGGACCCCGACGAGCGCCCAGGCGCCGACGCGGAAATGCCGCATGAAGTCTCGGTTCTGCTTCAAGAGGTCCCCCGCCGGACGCCACGATGCGCGTTGGAAGCGGGTAACATGCCCTCCCCACGCCTGCCAAGTGGGCTCTTGCCCCGCGGCCGGGTGGCCCGCGCGTAACGCCCTGAACGGCAGAACGCCCGACGAAAGCCTTCGTCCGCGGGCGATGGAGGGATGCGCAGCGCCGGTCGCCTAAAACCGCGAAGGGCTGGTCTTGATGATTGCGTGTGTCCACACAATTCCGCGGGAACATCTGGACTCGTCCGATGCCGCGGGCGCACAGAGGCTTTGCGCCAGCACGTCTGGCCGAACCTGGGGGGGTGAAGATGGCGACGCGGCGGGAGTTTCTCGGGACGGTTTCCCTCGGCGGGACGGCCCTGGCGGTGGCCGGGAGCCTCGCCTTCGAGGGCGGGGTCGCCCGGGCGCAGCAGCCGCCGCTCCCCGGCCACTTTCACCCGAAGGGCAAGGCGCCTTCCTCCTTTACCCTCGACATCCTCGATCAGGCGCGGACCGCGCTGCCCTTCTCCGACACCCGCGATTTCGACGAGCAGGCCAAGGGCCTGATCGCCGCGATGCCGGACATGCAGATCATGGCCGACGCCGGCCATGTCGCCTGGGACATGGAGCGGTTCCGCTTTCTCGACCAGCAGGACGAATTCGACAGCATCCACCCCTCGCTGCACCGCCAGTCCCGGCTCAACAACAACTACGGCCTCTACGAGGTGATACCGGGCATCTACCAGGTCCGCGGCTTCGATCTCTCCGACATCACCTTCGTCCGCGGCAAGACCGGCTGGATCGTCTTCGACCCGCTGGTCAGCCTCGAGCCGGTGCGCGCCGCCTGGGATCTCTTCCAGAAGCATGTCGGCGAGGGGCTGCCGGTCTCGGCGGTGATCTACTCGCACACCCATGCCGACCACTGGGGCGGCGTGCGCGCGATCGTCGACGAGGCGGACGTGCGCTCCGGGAAGGTCGCGCTGATCGCGCCCGTCGACTTCATGAACTTCACAATTTCCGAGAACGTCTATGCCGGCAACGCGATGAACCGCCGGCTCTTCTACCAGTACGGCCTGCTCCTGCCCGCCGCCCCGCACGGCTACGTCGGCCAGGGCCTCGGCCAGGGCGTGTCGGCCGGCGCGGTCGGGCTGATCGCGCCCAACCGCTTCGTCTCCGACCCGATCGAGGAGTTCGAGGTCGACGGCATCCGCATGATCTTCCAGAACACGCCGAACACCGAGGCGCCCCGGGAGATGAACACCTACATCCCCGAGATGAAGGCGCTCTGGATGGCGGAGAACGTCATCGCCAGCCTGCACAACATCTACACCCTGCGCGGCGCGCCGGTGCGCGACCCGCTCAACTGGTCGAAATACATCGGCGAGGCGCTCTACCGCTACGGCCAGGAGGCCGAGGTGATGTTTGCCTCGCACCACTGGCCGCGCTGGGGCAACGACCGCATCCAGGAGGTGCTGCGCGGCCAGCGCGACCTCTACGCCAACATGAACAACCAGGTGCTGCACCTCGCCAACCAGGGTGTCACGATCAACGAGGTGCACAACGTCTACGAGGTGCCGAAGGGGCTGCAGGAGAAATGGTACTGCCGCGGCTACCACGGCTCGCCGCAGCATAACGCCCGCGGGGTCATCCAGCGCTACCTCGGTTTCTGGGACTGCAACCCGACGACGCTGATCCCGCTCTCGCCGGCCGATTCGGCGCCGCTCTACGTCGAGATGATGGGCGGGTCGGAGAAGATCCTCGCCCGGGGACGCGAACTGCACGATGCGGGCGACTACCTGCTCGCATCCGAGATCGTGAACAAGCTGGTCCAGGCCGAGCCCGACAACGCCGACGCCAAGGATCTCCTCGCCGACGTCTTCGAGCAGCTCGGCTACCAGCAGGAGAACCCGGGGCTTCGCAACAGCTTCCTCGCCGCCGCCTACGAGCTGAGGACCGGCATCCCGCAGGGAGAGATCGGCGACTTCGAGCAGCCCGGACGTCATCCGGGCGATGTCGACCGAGCTGTTCCTCAACTTCCTCGGCATCCGCATGGACAGCCGCAAGGCCGAGGGAATGCGCTTCACCATCAACCTCGTCACGCCGGACAACGGCGAGAGGTTCCTCATCGAAATGGAGAACGCGACGCTGACCAACATCGCGGGCTTCCAGGCCGAGACCCCCGACCTGACGCTGACCATCAACCGCTCCGATCTCGAGCAGACGATGATGGGCGCCAGGACGCTCGAGGCGCAGATCGCGGACGGTACCGCGACGGTGCAGGGCGATGCGGGCGTCCTGGCACAACTTGCCGGCACCATGGTCGACTTCGACCCGCGGTTCGAGATCATGCCGGGCACCAAGGCGCGCACCGGCGTCGTCGCCCATGCCGATCCCTACCAGGCCGTTCCGGAACGGGTCATCGCCGAGTAGCCTCGCGGCGGCGCGAAGGCGCCCCGAACGCCCCTCAGTAGAGTTGCGTCCGGTTGCCTTCCTCGAGCGAGGCCTCGACCTCCTCGACGCTCTCGGTGATGCGCGCGTGCGCGATCAGCGTCTCGGCGAGCGTCGGCACCGCCGAGACGTCGGGCCAGGCCTCGGGGCGCCAGAGGCCCGAGCGGATCATGCACTTCGGGCAATGCGCGAGCACGCGCGCGACCTCGACGACCAGCACGTGGTCGGGCTCCTTGCCGTTCACCGCCATCGCGGCGCGCAGCTCGGCGTCGCGCACGATGATGGCGTGACCGCTGACGCGCAGGGTGTAGCCGAGCGTCGGCACGATGAAGATGAGCCCGATCGCCGGGTTGCCCAGGAGGTTGCGGAAGGTGTCGAAGCGCCGGTTGCCGAGCCGGTCCGGGATCGCCAGCGTCCGCTCGTCGAGCACCCGCACGAAGCCCGCCGGATCGCCCTTGGGCGACACGTCGGCGGTGCCGTCCTCGGCGACGGTGGCGATGAAGACGAAGGGCGAGGCGGCGATGAAGCGGCGGGCGTGGTCGTCGACCACCCGCACCACCTTGTCGAGCGCGCGCTGGTGCGCCTCGCCGGTCACCGCGCGGAGCTCGGCCTCGTCGGTGACGACCTCGCGAAAGCGGGCACGGAGCGCCTTGGGCTGATAGGTCACGAAGCTCCTCCTGCGGATCGACAGGCGCCCAGAATCGCACGCCCGACCATCAGGTCGAGATGCGCTCCTCCGCCGTTCTTGAAAAGGGTGATGTCGTCGGGTGACCGCCTTCCGGCGCGGCCGGCAACGAGGTCGGCGAGATCGCCCAGCACGTCGGCGCGGGTGATGACGCCGCGCGCCAGCGGATCGCGGAGCTCGCCGATGTGCGCGAGCGTCGTCGCGAAGCTGTCGACGAAGATCCGGGCGCGGGTCAGCGCCGCGTCGTCGGCCTCGCGCATGTCGGCGCGGTAGGCGCCGACCAGGTCGAGATGCTGCCCGGGACGCAGCCAGGCGCCGAGCAGGATGGGTTCGGTGGCGGCCGTGGCGGTGGCGACGATGTCGGCATCCGCGACCGCGGCCGCGAGGTCGGTGACGGCCCGGGCCCCGGTCTCGGCGGCGAGCCGCCGCGCCGGCTCCGGCCTGCGGCTCCAGATCGCGACGGCGATGCCGGGAAAGCCGGCGCGGTAGGCCTCGACCAGCGAGGCGGCGACCGGGCCGGCGCCGAGGATGAGCAGGCGGCGCGCGTCGGGGCGCGCCAGCAGGCGGGCGCCGAGCAGGGAATCGGCCGCCGTCTTCCAGCGGGTGACGAGGGCCGAGTTCGATCACCGCCTGCAGCCCGCCGGTCACGTCGTCGAAGAGCAGCATCGCGCCCTGGACCGAAGGCCGGCCCTTCGCGGGGTTGCCGGGAAAGACCGTCACCGTCTTGGCGGCGGCGCCGATTCCGTCGATCCAGGCGGCGCGGTCGAGGAGCGAGTCCGGCCCCCGCTCCAGCACCTGGTCGGTCGCGCGCGCCGGCGGTCCGCGGTGCCCGGCGGCGAGCGCCTCGGTCATCGCCAGCCAGTCGAGACGGCCTTCGACGTCGCCCGCGTCGATCCAGGGGACGGCCGGCATCAGGCCCCGACGGCGACCAGCGCGCGGGCGATCTTGTCGAGGCCGTCGGAGGGCAGCCCCGCGACGTTCACCCGGCTGTCGCCGACCGCATAGATGCCGAAGTCCTTGCGCAGCGCCGCCACCTGCTCCGGGCTGGCGCCGAGCCGAGAGAACATGCCGCGGTGCGTCGCGACGAAGTCGAAGCGGTCGGAGTTGGTCTCGCGGCGGAGCGCGCTGGCGAGACCCTGCCGCAACTCGAGCATCCGCAGCCGCATCGCCTCGAGCTCGGCCATCCAGTCGGCCCTGAGTGCGGGATCACCGAGGATCATCGCCACCACCTTCGCGCCGTGGTCGGGCGGGAACGAGAAGTTCAGCCGGTTGAGCGAGGCGAGATTCAGCCGCGCGATGTCGGCCGTCGCCTTTTCGGGCGCGAGCACGAAGGCCGCGCCCACCCGGTCGCGGTAGAGCCCGAAGTTCTTCGAGCAGCTCGCCGCGAGCATCATCTCGGGCACCGCCGCCGCCATCAGCCGCACGCCCTTCACGTCCTCGTCGAGGCCGTCGCCGAAGCCCTGGTAGGCGAGGTCGATCAGCGGCACCGCCTTCTTGGCAAGCACGAGATCGGTCACCGCCTGCCACTGCCCGAGGTCGAGGTTGGCGCCGGTCGGGTTGTGGCAGCAACCGTGCAGCAGGATGACGTCGCCCGGCTGCATCGCATCGAGGTCGGCGATCATTCCGGGGAAGTCGACGCCGCGGGTCGCCTCGTCGAAGTAGCGATAGTTGCGCGTCGCGATCCCGAGATAGCCGAGGATCGCCGGATGGTTCGGCCAGGTCGGGTCGGACAGCCAGACGGTGGCGCCGGGGCTGGCGCGGCGGATCAGCTCGCAGAGCTGGCGGATCGCCCCCGTCCCGCCCGGGGTCTGGGCGCCCGCGAGCCGCTCGGCCGGAACCGCGTCGCCGAGCGCCAGCGTCGCCATCTCGCGCACGAAGTCGGTGTCGCCGAGCAGGCCCACGTAGGCCTTGCTGTCCTGCTCCTTGAGCAGCCGCGCCTCGGCGGCCTTGACCGCGCGCATCACCGGCGTGCGGCCGGCCGCGTCCTTGTAGACGCCGACGCCGAGGTCGATCTTGTCGCTGCGCGGGTCGGCGCGGAAGAGACCCAGGAGCTCGATGATCTTGTCCGGCGGCGTCGGCTTCAGCGTCTCGAACATGGCGGTTCCCTCCCTGCGGCGCCTTCAGGCGTCGATCATGTCGCGGTCACGGGTAAGCCTGCGGTGGTGGGTCTCGCGCCGCACCGGGGCGAACCCGGCCTTCTGGTAGAGCGACAGCGCGCGCGGGTGATCCAGCGTGTTGGTATTGACGGTCAGCAGGTCGGTTCCGGGCCGGTCCCAGGCGGCATGCACCGCGGTCTGCAGCAGGAACGTCCCGAGGCCGCGGCCGATCGCCTCGGGCACGAGGCCGAGGGTCGCGAGGTCGACCACGCCCGGCGTGCGGCCGTCGAGCAGGAAGAAGCCGTGCGGCCAGCCGGCGCGGACGAAGCTGTAGAGCGTGACCGCCGGGTCGTGCAGGAACGCCTGGAGCTCTTCCCGCGGCTGGTCCAGCCGGTCGGTCCACTCCCACTCCTCGCCCACCGCCGTGTAGAGGTCGAGGAAATACCAGGCCGGCGGCCGCTCGGCGGCGATCAGCGCCGAGGCCGGGCCGAGCGGCAGGTGCGGCCGCGGATAGCCGGGCCGGCCCTCCATCGCGAGGAAGGTGACGACCACCTCGACCCGGTCCCCGGCCCGATGCCTCATCCGCGCTCGACCTTCAGGTCGGGATAGGCGCCCCATTCCGCCCACGACCCGTCGTAGACCGACCAGTTGCGGTTGCCGAGCCGTTCGAGCGCGAAGGCGAGCAGCGAGGCGGACACCCCGGAGCCGCAGGTGGTGATCGTCGGCCTGCCGACGTCGACGCCGGCGGCCGCGAAGATCGCGCCGAGCTCGGCGACGCTCTTCAGCGTGCCGTCCGGGTTGACCAGACTGTCGAAAGGCACGTTCAGCGAGCCCGGAATCCGCCCCGAGCGCAGCCCCGGCCGCGGCTCGGGCGCCTCGCCGCGGAAGCGGGCCGCGGACCGGGCGTCGACGATCTGGGCGTCGCCGAGCTTCGCCGCCGCCGCCACCTGGGTGACGTCGCGCACCAGCCCCGCGTGCCGCCGGGCGGTAAAGTGCCGGTCCCGCAGCACCGGCTGGCCGGACTCGAGCGGCCGGCCCTCGGCCTTCCACTTCGGCAGCCCGCCATCGAGCACCGCGACGTCGGTCTTGCCGAAGAGGCGGAAGGTCCACCACACCCGCGGCGCGCTGTAGAGCCCGAGGCTGTCGTAGATCACCACCCGGTGGCCGTCGCCGATCCCCATCGCCCGCATCCGCGCCACGAACTTCTCCGGCGGCGGCGCCATGTGCGGCAGCTGCGATTGCGTGTCGGCGATCTCGTCGATGTCGAAGAAGCGCGCGCCGGGGATGTGCGCCGCCTCGAACTCCGCCCGCGCGTCACGCCCGGAGGTGGGCAGATGCCAGCTCCCGTCGAGGATCCGCAGGTCCGGCGCGCCGAGATGCGCGGCCAGCCAGTCGGTCGAAACCAGGAGCTCGGGATCGCTGGAGGTCATCGCCGGTCCATGATTGGGTGCAACGCACCGATACCGGCGAACGCCGGGCGGGGCAAGGGCGCGGGGGTCGCGCGTTTCGACGCGTTTCCCGCCCTCGCCGCGGCAGGGTCAGGCCGGGTCGCGGAGGATGGCGAGGAAGGCCTCGCCGAAGCGCGCGGCCCGCGCGGGATCCATGCCGTGCACGGTTTCGAGGGCCGCGAGGGTGCCGGGCCGCGCCTCGGCGATCCGCGCCAGCGTGGCGGCGGTGCAGTCGAGCGGCTTGCCGAGGCCGTCGGCGCCACGCGCGAGTGCCGTCTGCGCCGCCTGCAGGCGGTCGAAGACGCTCGCCCCGGCCTGGCCGGCCAGCTTGCGCCGCGCCGGGTGCATCGGCGCCGGAGCCGCCCCGGTCAGCACCTCGAGGAAGGTGGCGCCGAAGCGTTCGAGCTTGACGGCGCCGACGCCCCCGATCCGGCTCATCGCGTCGAGATCCTGCGGCCGCGCCGTCGCCATCTCGATCAAGGTGCGGTCGGGGAAGATGACGTAGGCCGGCACCGCTGCCGCATCGGCGAGCGAACGGCGCTTCGCCTTCAGCGCCGCGAGCAGCCCCTCGTCCTCCTCGGCGACCAGCGCCCGCGGCTCGGAGCGCGACCGGCGCCCGGCGGCGCGGCGCAGGCTGTCGGCGCGCAGCTCCAGCGCCGCCTCGCCGCGCAGGATCGGCCGCGCCGCCTCGGTCAGCCGCAGCGCGCCGTGCCGCTCGGGATCGGGCCGGACGAGGTCGAGCCCCATCAGCTGGCGGAAGATCACCTGCCACTCGGCCTTCGAGCGGTCCTGCCCGAGCCCGAAGGTCGGCAGCCGGTCGTGCCCGCGGCGGGTCACCTTCTCGGTGCGCTCGCCGCGCAGGATCGCGATCAGGTGCTCGGCGCCGAAGCTCTCGCCGGTGCGCAGCATCGCCGAGAAGGCCTTGCGCGCCGCCTCGGTGGCGTCGAAGCTCTCCGGCCGGTCGCGGCAGAGGTCGCAGTTGCCGCAGGGCTCGGCCAGCATCTCGCCGAAGTAGGCGAGCAGCGTCTGCCGCCGGCAGCGCGGCGCCTCGGCGAGCCCGAGCAGCGCGTTCAGCCGCTTGTGGTCGGCCTGCTTGCGCTCCATCGGCGCGGCGCCCTCGTCGATCCGGGTGCGCTGCAGCCGGATGTCCTCGGCACCGTAGAGCGTCAGCGTCTCGGCCGGGGCGCCGTCGCGCCCGGCGCGGCCGATCTCCTGGTAGTAGGATTCGATCGATTTCGGCAGGTCGGCGTGGGCGACATAGCGGATGTCGGGCTTGTCGACCCCCATGCCGAAGGCGATCGTGGCGCAGACCACCAGCCCGTCCTCGCGCTGGAACCGCGCCTCGGCCAGCCGCCGGTCGTCGGCCTGCAGCCCTGCGTGATAGGCGAGCGCCGTGTGCCCGGTCTCGCGCAGCGCCGTCGCCAGCGCCTCGGTCTTGGTGCGGCTGGCGCAGTAGACGATCCCCGACCGCCCGCGCCGCGCCGCCACGTAGTCGAGGATCTGCCGGCGCGGGTTGTCCTTCGGCGCGAAGGCGAGGTCGAGGTTCGGCCGATCGAAGCCGCGCAGGAAGGTGGCGGGCGCCCTCCCCGCGAACAGCCGGTCGACGATCTCCGCCCGGGTCTCGGCGTCGGCGGTCGCGGTCAGCGCCACCGTCTGCAGGCCGCCGAGGGCGTCGCGCAACGCGCCGATCCGCAGGTAGTCGGGGCGGAAGTCGTGCCCCCACTGGCTGACGCAATGCGCCTCGTCGACCGCGAGGAGCCGCACGTCGATCCGCCGGAGCAGGCTCGCGGTGCCGGGCGACGCCAGCCGCTCGGGCGCCATGTAGAGGAGCTTGAGCCGGCCGGCGTCGAGCGCCGCGAAGACCGCCTCGCTCTCGGCCGGATCCGACTGCGAGGTGAGCGCGCCCGCCGCGACCCCGGTCGCCTGCAGCGCGCGCACCTGGTCGCGCATCAGCGCGATCAGCGGCGAGATCACCAGCGTCACGCCGGGGCGGAGCAGCGCCGGCAGCTGGTAGCAGAGCGACTTGCCGCCGCCGGTCGGCATGATCGCGAGCACGTCGCGGCCGGCCTCGACCGCGTCGACGACCTCCTCCTGGCCCGGGCGGAAGTCGCCGAACCCCCAGACCTGCCCGAGCAGGCGCCGCGCCTCGGTCATGCCGGCGGCGCCGGCAGCGGCACGCTGGAGCGGAAGATCGCGATCATCGTCTCGCCATACCGGCGCGAGTCGATGAGGGTCAAGCCGGGCGGCGGCAGAGGGTTGACGCTCTCCTCCCAGACCACCAGCCCGCCGGGCGCGATCCAGCCGCCGGCGAGCGCCGCGGCGACCGCCCGCTCGCCGAGCCCGCGGCCGTAGGGCGGGTCGAGGAAGACGAGGTCGAACGGCGCCTCGTGCCAGCGGCCGAGCCGGGTCGCGTCGCGGCTGATCACCCGGGCGGCGTCCTCGGCGCCCAGCTTGCCGAGGTTGCGCCGCAGCAGCGCCAGCGCGGCCGACCCCTGGTCGACGAAGGCGACCTGCGCCGCGCCGCGCGAAAGCGCCTCGAGCCCGAGCGCGCCGGTGCCGGCGAAGAGGTCGAGGACGCGGCAGCCCTCCGGCGGCGGCGGCTCGCCGTAGCCGCCGTGCGCGAGGAGGTTGAAGACGCTCTCGCGCACCCGGTCCGAGGTCGGGCGCAGCCGCCCCGCCGCGTCGCCGGCGCCGAGGTCCGCAAGCATCGCGCCGCGATGGCGTCCGCCGATGATCCGCATCAGGCGAGGACCTTGAGGTCGGCCGACGGGTCGGCGATCCCGGCCGGATCCGGCGAGACGCCCGCCTCGATCCAGCGCTTGCCGGTCATGTAGGCGCGCGCGTCGTTCATCGCGTCGACCGCGACCAGCCGGTCGCCGCGCCAGTACCAGACCGACTGGCTGCCCGGCCGCGGCCCCGGCCGCACCGCGGTCCGATCCCAGCCGGCGTTGAGCCCGGCGATCTGCAGCTTCACGTCGTACTGGTCCGACCAGAACCACGGCCGCGCGTCGTAGCCCTCCGCCGCGCCCAGCATCGCCGCCGCCACCGCCTCGCCCTGGTCGATCGCGTTCGGCACGCTCTCGAGCCGCACCCGCATCCCGCGCCAGGGAAAGCTGGTGCAGTCGCCCGCCGCGTAGATCGCCGGGTCGGACGTCCGCCCGTGCGCATCCACCCGCACGCCGTTCTCGACCCTGAGCCCGGCGCCCTGCGCGAGCGCCACCTCGGGGTCGATGCCGATGCCGGCGAGCACCACCTCGGCCCCGATCTCCCCGCCGTCGGCGAGCCGTGCGCCCGTGACCCGCCCGCCGGCCCCTGTCAGCCGCTCGAGCGCCACGCCTTCGCGCAGGTCGACCCCGTGCGCGCGGTGCAGCGCCCGGAAGTAGTCGGCGGTCGCCGGCGCCGCCACCCGCGCGAGGATGCGCGGCGCCGCCTCGATCAGCGTCACGGGATGCCCCTTGCCGGCCAGCACCGCCGCCGCCTCGAGCCCGATGTAGCCGCCGCCCACCACCAGCGCCCGCGTCCCGGGCGCAAGCGCGGCGCCGAGCCGGTCGGCGTCGGCGAGGTCGCGCATCGCGAGCACGCCGTCGAGCCCGCCCCCGATCGCCGCCGGCAGCCGCCGCGGCACCGAGCCGGTGGTGAGCGCGAGGAGGTCGTAGGGCAGCCGCCGCCCGTCGGCGAGCACCAGCACCCGCTCCGCCCGCTCGATCGCGACCGCCCGCACCCCGGTCAGGAGCTCGATGCCTTCGCCGGCGTAGAAGCTCGGCGGGCGCAGGAACAGCCGCTCGCGGCTCATCTCGCCCTTGAGGTAGGCCTTCGACAGCGGCGGCCGCTGATAGGGCGGCACCGGCTCGGCCCCGACCAGCGTCAGCGGCCCGGCGTGGCCGAGCGCGCGCAGCCGCGCCGCCAGCGAAGCCCCGGCCTGCCCGGCGCCCGCCACCACGATCCGCGCCCGCTTCGGATCCATCCGAACGCCCTTCGCCGTTGGCATGCCCTCGGGCCCGTCTATATGTGCCCCTGCGACCAGCGCAACCGGCGAAAGGACCCGCGGATGACGATAGCCACCGGCGACAGGCTTCCCGACACGACCTTCCTCGAAAAAGGCCCCGACGGCATCGCCCCGGTGCCGGCGGCCGAACTTTTCGCCGGCCGCAAGGTGGCGCTGTTCGGTCTGCCGGGCGCCTTCACCGGCACCTGCTCCACCCAGCACCTGCCGAGCTTCATCCGCGTCGCCGACCAGCTGCGGGCCAAGGGGGTCGACGACATCGTCTGCGTCGCGGTCAACGACCCGCACGTGATGCTCGCCTGGGGCGAGGGTGCGGGCGCGATCGCCGCCGGCATCCGCATGCTGTCGGACGCCGCCTCGGAGTTCACCACGGCGCTCGGCCTCGCCTACGACAACCCCGCCTCGGGCATGTTCCGCCGCTCGCGCCGCTACGCGCTTTTCGCCGAGGACGGGGTCGTCAAGCTGCTCGAACGTCGAGGAGAACAACGGCCAGTGCTCGGTCAGCTCCGGCGAGGCGCTGCTCGAGCGGATCTGAGCGGGTCCGCTCAGGCGGCGCGCGCGCCGCCGGCGAGGATCGCGATGACCGCCTCCGCGACCGCACGCTCCGGCCGCTCCAGCCCCGGCTGTCCGTCCCAGGCCGCGTGCAGCCCGAGCGCGCCGGCGAGGAGCGCGGTCATCGCAAAGAGACGCGGCTCGACCGGCGCCGGCGGGATCGCGCCCTCGGCGACCCCCCACTCGACCAGCCCTTCGAAGAGCCCGAGCATCCGGGCGTCGATCTCGCCCAGCATCGCGCGGGTCTCGGGCGCGAGGCCCGCGAGGAAATCCGCCCGCTGCACGTGCTGCAGCAGCCGCGCATGCACCCGGTCCGCGGTCATCCGCCGCCAGGCGACCGCGACCACGTCGCGCAGCACCGCCTCGAACGCCCGGTTGGCGTCCACCTCCTCGAGCGCGACGCAGGTGCCGGCGTTCCAGTCGGCGACGAGGCGGGCATAGAGGTCGTCCTTGGACGGAAAGTGCCGGTAGACCGTGCCCTTGGCGTATTCCGCGCGGTCGGCGATCTGCTCGATCGTCACCGCCTGCCAGTCGTCGCGGTCCATCAGCGCGGTCGCGGCGTCGAGGAGCCGCGCCTCGCGCTCCGCAAGCTCGCGCGTCCTGCGCTCGATGGTGCCGATGACTGCCACTCCCGCTTGCGACCGCCGGTCACGGCAAGGATGCGGCGCCGGAGGTTAACCAAGCGTAAACGCCGGCACCTCGGCGTTACCGGGGCGCGCGGTCAGCCGCCGCGCGATGGAGCTGGCAGAGGCATTCCACCGGCTGGGAATGATCCCGCTGCACCTCGACCCCGGGTCCGGCCAGCTTGTCGAGCCGCGCCGCGAGGTCGAGGTCGAGCCGGCTCAGCCCATCGCAGTCGTGCGTGGTCAGCGTCACGTCCACCACGTTGTAGACGTTCAGCCACTCGGGGTGATGGTTGAGCTTTTCCGCCGCCAGCGCGGCGCGCGACATGAAGCCCCAGGCCTCGGAGAAGCTGCGGAACTTCCAGATCTTGCGGATGGCGTCGCGCTCGGGCACCCCGCCCCAGCCGCCGGCACCGAGCCCGGGCAACGCCGCCTCCCGCTCCTCGGGGGTCAGCCGTTCGCTCATGCTTGCTCCTTTCCCGCCGGCATCGCCGCGTCGTCGATCGCGGTCGCCCGCGCCAGCGCCGGGCGATCGGCGATCCGCGCCCAATAGTCCTCGAACGCCGGCCGTTTCTCGATCGAGCCGAAGCGCAGCCCCCAGCCGATCTGCGCGCCGACATAGACGTCGGCCGCCGAAAACGCGTCGCCGGCGACGTAGCCGCCGCCGGCGACCGCCGACTCCAGCGCGTCCATCACCCGCTCGAACGAGCCGTAGCCCACCATCCCCTCCCGGTCGCGCGGCACCTCGACCCCGAGGGCGCGATTGGTCACCGCCGCCTCCAGCGGCCCGGCGGCGAAGAACATCCAGCGGTAATAGGCGCCGCGCCGCGCCGGTTCCGGCGCCAGCCCGGCCGCGGGGAAGGCGTCCGCGAGATAGGCGCAGACCGCGGCGCATTCGGTGACCACCGTCGTCCCGTGCACGACCGTCGGCACCTTGCCCATCGGGTTGAGCGCCAGGTACTCGGGCGCCTTGGCGCTGGTGGCGAAGTCGAGAAAGACGGTGCGGTAGGGCTGGCCCACCTCCTCGAGCATCCAGCGCGCGATGCGGCCGCGCGACATGGGGTTGGTGTAGAAGACGAGGTCGTCCGGCATTTCGCCCTCCCGCTCGCGGATCCGCAGCTGGAAGGTAGGCCCGCGCAGCGGCATTGGCAAACCGGCCGGCGCCGCCGCGGCTTGAACGGCACGCCGCCGCGCGCTAGGCAGCGACGTTGCAGCGGCGGGCCGGCATGGACCATTTCGACTATCGCGGCGGCGTGCTCTGCGCCGAGGAGGTGCCGCTGCCGGAGATCGCGGCAGCGGTCGGCACTCCGGTCTACGTCTATTCGGCAGCGACGCTCGCCCGGCACTACCGGGTGTTCGAGGAGGCGCTCGCCGGGCTCGACCACCTGATCTGCTTCGCGGTCAAGGCCAACTCCAACCTCGCGGTGCTGGCGCTGATGGGCTCGCTCGGCGCCGGGATGGACGTCGTCTCCGAAGGCGAGTACCGCCGCGCCCGCGCCGCCGGCGTCCCGGGCGAGCGCATCGTCTTCTCCGGCGTCGGCAAGACCCGCTCCGAGATGCGGGTGGCGCTCGAAGGCGGCATCCGCCAGTTCAACGTCGAGAGCGAGCCCGAGCTCGCCGCCCTCGACGAGGTCGCCCGCGCGCTCGGTGTCGTCGCCCCGATCGCGTTCCGGGTGAACCCCGACGTCGACGCCCGCACCCACGCCAAGATCGCCACCGGCAAGGCCGAGAACAAGTTCGGCATCCCGCTCGGCCGCGCGCGCGCGGTCTACGCCGAGGCCGCGCGGCTGGCCAACGTCGCCGTCGTCGGGATCGACGTGCACATCGGCAGCCAGCTGACCGAACTCGCCCCCTACGAGGCCGCCTTCGCCAAGGTGGCGGAGCTCGCGGTGGCGCTCCGCGCCGACGGCCATGACATCCGCCGCCTCGACCTCGGCGGCGGCCTCGGCATCCCCTACCGCCGCAACAACAACCCGCCGCCGCTGCCCTTCGACTACGGCGAGGTGATCCGCCGCACCGTCGGGCACCTCGGCTGCGAGATCGAGATCGAGCCCGGCCGACTGATCGCCGGCAACGCCGGGGTGCTGCTCTCGCGGGTGATCTGGCGCAAGCGCGGCGAGGGCCGCGACTTTCTGATCCTCGACGCCGCGATGAACGACCTGGTACGGCCGGCGATGTACGACGCCTGGCACGACATCGTGCCGGTGGCCCAGCCGGCCGCCGGCGCCCCGACCGCCCCGATCGACGTGGTCGGTCCGGTCTGCGAGACCGGCGACACCTTCGCCCAGGCGCGCGAGCTGCCGCAGATCGGCCCGGGCGAGCTCGTCGCCTTTCGCTCGGCCGGCGCCTACGGCGCGGTGATGGCCTCGGAATACAACTCGCGGCCGCTGGTGCCCGAGGTGCTGGTCAGCGGTGGTCACTATGACGTGGTACGGGCGCGGCCGAGCTTTGACGAAATGCTGAACCGCGATACCATCCCCGTGTGGATCGCGGAGACCCAGATCGCGGAGCCCCAGACAGACGGATGACGGCAGCACCGGGAAAGCGCAGCGGATGAGGGCGGATCGGCGCGAGCCTTCCGCCGGCGACGCGCTGTCGCGGATCGTGCTGAAGAGCCGCGCCGCGATCGGCCTCGAATCCTTCGTCCGCGCGTTCTGGCCGCTCGGCGCCGCGCTGGCGGCGCTCTGGGCGGCACTCGCCTTCGGGCTGCCCGAGATCCTCACCCGCACCCAGTTTCTCACGCTCACCGCGCTGGCCGGGGCCGCGGCGCTCGCCCTCCTCGTCCTCGGCCTCCGCCGCTTCCGCTGGCCGAGCGCCGCGACGGCGCGGGCGCGGATCGACGCCACCCTGCCCGGCCGCCCGCTCGCCGCGCTCGGCGACGCCCCCGCGCTCAACCGCGAGGACCCCGGCGCCCAGGCGGTCTGGGCGGCGCACCTTTCGCGGATGCGGCGGCTCGCGGCTTCCGCCCGGCCGGTGCGCGCCGACCTGCGGCTCGCGGCGCACGATCCCTGGGCGCTGCGGCTGATGGCGCTGGTCGCGCTGATCGCCGCGGCGGTCTTCGCCCGCGACCCCGGCATCGAGGCGGCGGCCGGCGCGCTGAAGCCCGCGCCGGGAACCGCGGTCGCCACCGGGCCGAGCTTCGAGGGCTGGGCCGAGCCGCCCGCCTATACCGGCCGGCCGACGCTCTATCTCCCCGAGGTCGCCGCCGGCGCGCCGGTCTCGGTGCCCGAGGGCACCAAGGTCACCCTGCGCGCCTACGGTTCCGCCGCGCGCTTCGATCTCGCCGAGACCGTGTCCGGCGGCACGCCCGCCAGGCTCGCCGAGGCCGCCCCCGGCATCGCTTCGGCCGAGTTCCCGGTCGGGGCGAGCGGCACGGTCACCCTGCGCGAGGACGGGAGCACGCTCGGCAGCTGGGACTTCGCGATGGAGCCCGATTCCGCGCCCCGGATCGCGCTCTCCGGGCCGGTCGACCGGGCGCCGACCGGCGAGACCCGGCTCCCCTACAAGGCCAGCGACGATCACGGGATCGTCGGTGCGCGGGCGGTGATCACGCTCGACCTGCCGAGGGTCGATCGCCGCTACGGGCTCGCGGCCGATCCCGAGGCGCGGCCGCCGCTGGTCGCCGACCTGCCGCTGCCGCTCTCGGGCCGCAGCAAGGAGCTCGACGAGACGCTGGTCGAGGACTTCTCCAAGCACCCCTTCGCCGGCCTGCCGGTGACGGTGACACTGACCGCCGAGGACGCGACCGGCAAGACCGGCACCAGCGCCCCGGTCGCGGCGGTGCTGCCGATGCGCTCGTTCTACGATCCGATGGCGATGGCGCTGGTCGAGCAGCGCCGGGATCTCCTCTGGTCGGCGGCGAATGCCCCGCGGGTGAGCCAGGTGCTCAAGGCGGTCACCTACCATCCCGACGCCAGCTTCCCGAGCCCGCGCGCCTACCTGATGGTGCGGACGGTGATCCGTTCGCTCGACGCCGCCGCCGCGGCCGGCGCCACCGTCGCGCCGAAAGTGCGCGACGAGGCCGCCGAGGCGCTCTGGCAGGCAGCGCTGCAGATCGAGGACGGCAGGCTCGGCGACGCCGCCCAGCGGCTGGCCAAGGCCAAGGAGCGGCTGCAGCAGGCGCTGCAGAACGGCGCCAGCGACGAAGAGATCGCCCGGCTGATGGACGAGCTGCGCCAGGCGACCCGCGACTACATGGACCAGATGGCGCGCGACGCCCAGAAGGACGGCAAGCAGCAGGCGCAGATCCCGCCCGA
Organism: uncultured Alphaproteobacteria bacterium; assembly: GCA_963737485.1. Lineage (GTDB taxonomy): Bacteria > Pseudomonadota > Alphaproteobacteria > Rhodobacterales > Rhodobacteraceae > Amaricoccus. The sequence goes on from CAVTSR010000018.1 coordinate 236,075, forward strand.
CGCCAAGTCGATGACCCAGGACCAGATCCAGCAGCTGATGGACCGGATCCAGGAGCTGAGCGAGCAGGGCCGCAAGGAAGAGGCGCAGGCGCTGCTCGACATGCTGCAGCAGCTCCTCGACAACATGCAGATGGTGATGGGCAACCAGCCGGGCGGCCCCGGCGAGCAGGGCCAGGGTGGCGAGCAGTCGATGCAGGGCCTCGCCGATGCGCTGCGCGAGCAGCAGGGCCTTGCCGACGACAGCTTCCAGCAACTCCAGCGCCAGTTCCGCCGCGACCGGCCCGGGCAGCAGGCCGAGGGCGACCAGCAGGGGCAGGGCAGCCAGCAAGGGCAGGGCCAGGGCGAGCCCGGCGAGGGCCGGCCCGGCAACCGGCAGGCGCAGGGCAACCAGCCCGGCAACGGCGACGGCCGCTCGCTCGCCGATCGGCAGGAGGCGCTGCGGCAGCTGATGCAGGACCTCGAGCGCGGCCTGCCCGGCGAGGCCGGCGACGCCGCGCGCCAGGCGCTGCGCGACGCCGAGCGCAACATGGGCGCCGCGCGGGACGGCCTGCGCAACGGCGATGCCGCCGGGGCGCTCGACCGGCAGGCGCAGGCGATCGACAACCTGCGCGAGGGGATGCGCCAGATCGGCGAGGATCTCCGCCAGGCGCAGCGCGGCACCGACGGCCAGCAGGGCCAGGTCGGCGGCGAGCCGACCGCCGAGGCCGGCCGCGACCCGCTCGGCCGCCCGGTCGGCGGCTACGGCAGCATCGGCAGCAACGACACCGTCCCGCTCGAGGGCGGCGACGCCGCCGGCCGCGCCCGCGCGCTCCTCGACGAGAATCCGCCGCCGCGCCGGCGAACTCGGGCGCCCGCAGCTCGAGCTCGACTACCTCCGCCGGCTGCTCGACCAGTTCTGACCCCGGCACCGGCCGCGGACCCCGATCCGACGTCGCCGGACGAAACCACTATCTGAAGCCCGGGTCGCCGTGACTCGAGCGCAACCCCGCCTCGACAGGGAGTGAGCCCATGCCCGCCTACTGGATCGCCCACGTGAAGGTCACCGACCCCGAGGCCTACGGCCGCTATGCCCAGATGGCCACCGGCCCGATCGAGGCGCACGGCGGCCGCTTCCTCGCCCGTTCCGGCCGCTACGTCCAGCTCGAGGGCAACGACCGGGCCCGCAACGTGCTGGCGGAGTTCCCGAGCCTCGAGGCCGCCGAGGCCTGCTACCGCTCGCCGGAATACCAGGCGGCGCTCGAGCACGCCAAGGGCGCTGCCGAGCGCGATCTCGTCATCGTCGAGGGGGTCTAGAGCTAGGCCTCGGCCAGCAGCGCCTCGAGGTCGATCGGGTCGTTCGAGATGATCAGCGACCCGTCGGCCCGCCGCGGCCACTCGGCCTCGGGGCGGTCGCGATAAATCTCGACCCCGTTGCCGTCGGGGTCGTTGAAGTAGATCGCCTCGCTCACCCCGTGGTCGGCCTTGCCGGTGACCTTCACCCCGGCTTCGAGCACCCGCTTCAGCGCCTGCGCCAGCGACCTGCGGTCGGGATAGACGAAGGCGCTGTGGTAGAGCCCGGTGTGCCCCGGCGGCGGCGGGGTGCCGCCGGCGCTCTCCCACGTGTTGAGCCCGATGTGGTGGTGGTAGTCGCCCGCGGCGAGGAAGGCCGCGGCCGAGCCCATCCGCGCCTTGAGCGTGAAGCCGAGCACCCCTTCGTAAAAGGCGATCGCCCGGTCGAGGTCGGCGACCTTCAGGTGCACGTGGCCGACGCGGGCCTGCGGCGGGGCGGCGCCCATCGCGGCCTCAGCCCAGCGCCTTCTGCAGGTTGGAATCGACCTTGTCGAGGAAACCGATCGTGGTCAGCCACTTCTGGTCCGGCCCGACCAGCAGCGCGAGATCCTTGGTCATCGACCCGGCCTCGACGGTGTCGACCGTCACCTTCTCCAGCGTCTCGGCGAAACGCATGAGCTCGGCGTTGTCGTCGAGCTTCGCCCGATGCTTCAGCCCGCCGGTCCAGGCGTAGATCGAGGCGACCGAGTTCGTCGAGGTCTGCTCGCCCTTCTGGTGCTGGCGGTAGTGCCGCGTCACCGTCCCGTGCGCGGCCTCCGCCTCGACGGTCTTGCCGTCCGGCGTCATCAGCACGCTCGTCATCAGCCCGAGCGAGCCGAAGCCCTGCGCCACGGTGTCCGACTGCACGTCGCCGTCGTAGTTCTTGCACGCCCAGACGTAGCCGCCCGACCACTTCAGCGCCGAGGCGACCATGTCGTCGATCAGCCGGTGCTCGTAGGTGATGCCCTTCGCCTTGTAGGCGTCGGCGAACTCGGCGTCGAAGACCTCCTGGAACAGGTCCTTGAAGCGGCCGTCGTAAGCCTTGAGGATCGTGTTCTTGGTCGAGAGGTAGAGCGGCCAGCCGAGGTTCAGCGCATAGTTCATCGACGCCCGCGCAAAATCGATGATCGACTGGTCGAGGTTGTACATCGCCATCGTCACGCCGCCGCCCGGCGCCTTGAACACCTCGCGCTCGATCACCGTGCCGTCCTCGCCGACGAACTTCAGCGTCACCGTGCCCTTGCCCGGGAAGACGAAGTCGGTGGCGCGGTACTGGTCGCCGAAGGCGTGGCGGCCGACGACGATCGGCTTGGTCCAGCCCGGCACCAGCCGCGGCACGTTCCTGCAGATGATCGGCTGGCGGAAGATCACCCCGCCGAGGATGTTGCGGATGGTGCCGTTGGGCGAGCGCCACATCTGCTTCAGCCCGAACTCCTCGACCCGGCCTTCGTCCGGGGTGATGGTGGCGCATTTCACCCCGACGCCGAACTCCTTGATCGCGTTCGCCGCGTCGACGGTGATCTGGTCGTCGGTGCGGTCGCGCTCCTCGACCGAGAGGTCGTAATAGCGCAGGTCGACGTCGAGATAGGGCAGGATCAGCTTCTGCTTGATCACGTCCCAGATGATCCGGGTCATCTCGTCGCCGTCGAGCTCGACGACCGGGTTCGCGACTTTGATCTTGCTCATGGGCCCCCTCGAGAACTGCACCCTCGGTCTAGGCGAGCCCGCGCGAGAGGACAAGCCGCGAAGCGGGCCGTTTTCCGGCCCGTGCGGCGGCCGGCTACTTCGGCGGCAGGCTGCCCACGAAGGCCGACGCCAGCGCGAGCAGGCGGTCGCGCGCGTCCGCCTGCGCCACCAGCGCCGCCGGCACCCGCACGAAGCCGGTCATCGGCCGGTCGCGCATCCGCATCGGCGCAGCACCCGCGAACGCCAGCGCCTCGGCCATCCGCTCCGGGCCGACGCGGAAGAAGCCGCCCTCGGCGAGCGCGCCGCAGAGCATGTTGCCGCGCAGCATGAAGCAGAGCGCGCCGAACATCCGCCGCTCCTGGGGCGCCTGCCCTGCGAGCGCGTCGCGCAATATCGCTGCCACCGACGCGTCGTAGGCCATCGCGGGGCTCCCTTGCCGTCCTGGGGCCCCGAGGGTATCACGCCGCCGGTCCAGAGCAGAGGTGCCACGATGCAGGAAACGCCGGTCTTCGTGCTGGTGGCGCCGCAGATGGGCGAGAACATCGGCGCCGCCGCGCGGGCGATGTGGAACTTCGGCCTCGACCGGATGCGCCTCGTCGCCCCGCGCGACGGCTGGCCGAACCCGAAGGCCGAGGCGATGGCGAGCGGGGCGGGGCGGGTGCTCGAGGCGGCCCGGGTCGCCGCGACCACGGCCGAGGCCTGCGCCGATCTCTCCTACGTCTTCGCCACCACCGCCCGCGACCGGGCGATGACCAAGCTCGTCGTCACCCCCGAGCAGGCGATGCGCGAGGCGCGCGCGATGATCGCCGCGGGCGAGCGGGTCGGCTTTCTCTTCGGCCCCGAGCGGTCGGGGCTGGAGAACGCCGACGTGGTGCGGGCGAACGCCGTCGTCACGGTGCCGGTGAACCCGGCCTATGCCTCGATCAACCTCGCGCAGGCGGCGCTGATCCTCGCCTACGAGTGGATGCAGGCCGAGGGCGCGGCGCTCGCCGCCGACTACCGGCTCGCCGGCGCGCGGATGGCGAGCGGCGAGGAGCTCGACCACCTCGTCGCGCACCTCGTCGAGCGGCTCGACGCGGTCGGCTTCTTCTTCCCGGCCGAGAAGCGCGCGAGCATGACGGCGAACCTCGACAACCTCTTCCGCCGCGCGCCGCTGACCGACGCCGACGTGCGCACCCTGCACGGCGTCGTCCGCGCGCTCGCGGTCAAGGAGGACGGGCGCAAGTGAACGACCGGCGCGTGTGCCGGCGGACCGGCACGCGCCCGAAAGTGCGCAACGGCAGGCACCGTCGCGGGGGTTCAGCTCAGGTCGAAAACCCCGGATTCCGTCCTGATGACCATGCCGTCCACCTGAGGTTGACGATCATCGCCCCCTCCCGCGATCCGCTCCGGAACGCGTGCCGCGTGTGAATCACCAGAATGTCGTCGTTCGCATAGATGCCGTGGAGAAGGTCGACGGAGCGATCGGCATCGTCGGCCCGCATCGCAGCGGCCATTTCGAGATAAATCTCCATCCGGAGATACTTGCCACCAGGGCTGCTTCACAAGCCAGCGCTCGCGCGTGGGCCGTCGATGCGGCTTCGGCGGGGGAGACACGCGCGCTTTGCGTCGGTCCTCAGCGGGCGGCGCGACGGGAGGGCCGGGCACAATCCGCTTGCCGCGCCCCGGGGGCGCGCATAGACCCACCTGCCGGAGGAGAGCCATGGCAAAGACCCGCAGCATCTTCGAGGAGGTCGGCGCGAAGGGGACCCCGGCGCCGGCACCCGCCGCGGTGCGTCCGCAGCACGACCGCCGCGGCATCGCCATCTGGCTCGCCATCCTCTTCGCGCTGATCGTCACGATGATCTGCGTCGGCGGCCTGACCCGGCTGACCGACTCCGGCCTCTCGATCACCGAGTGGCGGCCGGTGACCGGCGCCCTGCCCCCTTCGGGCGACGCCGCCTGGACGGCCGAGTTCGACAAGTACAAGGCCTCGCCGCAATACGCCGCCCTCAACGAGGGCATGACCCTCGACGCCTTCAAGCGCATCTACTGGTGGGAGTGGGGCCACCGCCAGCTCGGCCGCACCATCGGCGCGGTCTGGGCGCTCGGCTTTCTCTGGTTCGCCGTCCGCCGCCGCATCCCGCCCGGCTGGACCCCGCGCCTCATCGGCATCGGCGTCCTCGGCGGCCTGCAGGGCGCGATCGGCTGGTGGATGGTCGCCTCGGGCCTCGCGCCCGGCATGGAGAGCGTGGCGTCCTACCGGCTCGCCGTCCACCTCGGGCTCGCCTTCATCCTCCTGGGGCTGATCGCCTGGTACGTCCTGCGCCTCGGTCGCCCGGAGGCCGAGCTGCTGCAGGCGCGGCGCCAGCGCAGCGCGCCGCTGATGGCCTGGGGCACCGCGCTCCTCGCCGTCGCCTTCGTGCAGGTCGTGCTCGGGGCGCTGGTCGCCGGGATCGACGCCGGGCGCAACTACACCGACTGGCCGCTGATGGGCGGCGAGATCTTTCCCTCGACCGCGTTCAACCTCGAGCCCTTCTGGTCGAACTTCCTCGCCAACCCCGGCCTCGTGCAGTTCAACCACCGGCTGGTCGGCTATCTTCTCTTCGTCCTCGGCGTCGTCGCCTTCCTGCGCAGCCGCGGCAGCGCGCTCGAAAGCCTGCGCGGCGCCTTCGCCGCGGTGATGGCGATGCTGCTGGTGCAGGTCGGGCTCGGCATCCTGACGGTGATGCACGGCGCGCCGCTGCCGCTCGCCATCATCCACCAGCTCGGCGCCGTCGCGCTCTTCACCCTCGTGGTCCGCGCCCGCTTCACCGCGCTCTATCCCAGGGCGCAGCGGATCGCGCGGAGCTGACGCAGCCGCGCTTCGTTCCGCAGGCGCGGCAGCACCGCTATTCCAACGGACCGCTGACGGGGCGGTCGTCGTCGTGCGACAGCCAGAAGCGCACGAGGTCGTAGAAGACCGCGAGCACCACCGGACCGAGGAACAGCCCGCCGAGACCGTAGGCGATCGTGCCGCCGATCACCCCGGCGAGCACCACGATCATCGGCGTCTCGAGGCCCTTGGCGAGGAAGAGCGGCTTCAGCACGTTGTCGCTCAGCGCCGCCGGCACCAGCCAGGCGGTCAGGAACAGCGCCTGCCCGGTGTCGCGCACCACCCAGGCCCAGATCAGGATCGGCACCACGATCGGCACCGCGCCGATCTGCACCGTGCAGAGAAACAGCGCCGCCATCGTCAGCGCCCCGGCCGCCGGCACGTGGCCGATGATGAGCGCGAGGCCGATCAGCAGCGCCTGCACCACCGCGACGCCCACGAGGCCCCGCGCGACCGCCCGGACGGTGGTGCCGGCGAGCTCGATGAAATCCTCGCCACGGTCGCCGATCAGGTGCCGCGCGATCGCCCGGATCGCGGCGAGCAGGTGCGGCGCCGGGGCATAGAGGAACCCCGAGACGATGACCGCCGCGAAGATGACGGCGACGCTGCCGGCAAGGCTGGTCGCGAGATGCAGCGCCCATTCGCCCGGACCGAGCAGCAGATGCCCGTAGCGGCCGAGGAAGGCCTCGAGGTTCGAGGCGGCGAGATCCCAGGTCGAGGCGAGCGGCGGCCCGACGACCGGAAGCTCGGCGAAGGCACCGGGCAGCGGCGGCAGCTTCACCGGCCCGGGGCCGAGGTGGCGGGCCAGGACCTCGACCGAGTGGATGAGGCTCTCCAGGAGCACGGTCGTCGGTCCCGCCGTGATCACGACGGCGCAGGCGGTGAGGCAGAAGGCCGCGAGCCACGACCGGCCGCCCAGATGCCGGCGCAGCCAATCGAAGAGCGGGTAGAAGGCCACCGTCATCACCGCCGACCAGAGCAGCACCGGCAGGAAGGGCCTGAGCAGCGTAAAGGTAACCCAGGCGAACAGCCCGAGCAGCACCAGCCGCACCGCGATCTCGACCGCGATCCGCTCCGGCGTCCGGCCGAACCGCTCACGCTTCTCCGGTTGCACGCGTCTCCCCCCCCGTCACGCCAAGTGGTAGCAAAAAGCCGCGGCCGCCGTCACGCGCGAAGCTTGCGGCCGCGGCGTCGCTGGCGATACTCGCCGCCATGCGCTACCTCCTGGCCCTCGCAGCCCTTGCCATCCTTCTCGCGCTCCTCGCCGGCCGGCCGGCCGGAAAGCGGGCGCTTATCGCACTCCTCGGCATTCTCGCGCTCTACGCGGTGCTCAAGCTGACCGGGGTGCTGGAGGCGATTTCGCCGTCCCGCAGTGGGGTATACTGATACCTAAATAGTAAACTCCTGAGAATGCAGGAGAAAATCGGCACAATCGCAATTGACCTGCAGCGCGATCTCGGCGAGAAAGCCGGTCGATCGGAATCGGGCCGGGCGGAGCGCCGCCCCTCGCGTCCGCCAGAGACACGGGAAACCACAGATGAAGACCTTTTCCGCCCGCCCGTCGGACATCGACAAGAAGTGGGTGCTGATCGACGCCGAAGGCATCGTGCTCGGCCGCCTCGCGAGCCTCGTGGCCATGCGGCTGCGCGGCAAGCACAAGGCGACCTTCACGCCGCACATGGACATGGGCGACAACGTCATCGTCATCAACGCCGAGAAGGTGCAGATGACCGGCAACAAGCGCGCCGACAAGCGCTACTACTGGCACACCGGCTTTCCGGGCGGCATCAAGCACCGCACCGCCGGCCAGATCCTCGAGAGCCGCTTCCCCGAGCGCGTCATCCAGAAGGCGATCGAGCGCATGCTGCCGGGCGGCCCGCTCTCGCGCAAGCAGATGGGCAACCTGCGCGTCTACGGCGGCACCGAGCATCCGCATGGCGCCCAGAATCCCGAGGTGCTGGATCTCGCCGGCATGAACCCCAAGAACACCCGGAGCGCGTAAGCATGGCCGATTTCAGTTCGCTCGATGAGCTCCGCGACGCGGTTGCCGAGACCGTCGTCGAGGAAGCCCCGAAGCGCGAGCCGCAGCGCGACAGCCTCGGCCGCTCCTATGCCACCGGCAAGCGCAAGGACGCGGTCGCCCGCGTCTGGATCAAGCCGGGCAAGGGCAAGGTCACCGTCAACGGCAAGGAGATGCAGGTCTACTTCGCCCGCCCGGTGCTGCAGATGCTGATCGGCCAGTCGTTCAGCGTCGCCGGCGTCACCGGCGAGTTCGACGTGATGGCGACCGTCAAGGGCGGCGGCCTCTCCGGCCAGGCCGGAGCGGTCAAGCACGGCATCAGCCAGGCGCTCTCGCTCTACGAGCCGAGCCTGCGCCCGGCGCTCAAGGCCGCGGGCTTTCTCACCCGCGACAGCCGCGTCGTCGAGCGCAAGAAGTACGGCAAGCGCAAGGCGCGCCGCAGCTTCCAGTTCTCCAAGCGCTGATCCCGCCCGGATCGCGACCGAAGGCGCCGGTTCCCGGCGGCGCCGTTTCCTTGCGGCCTCCACGATTGTTGTGCTCGCAGGCCGATGGCTAGCCTCCCCTCCGGGCCGGACAACGGCCTGGCGGCGCCCCGCGAGGGCGCCGAACATGGTGGAGGGAACATGCCTACTGGAAATCGCGCCCGCCGCGCCTCGGCGGCGATCGTCCTTGCCCTGACCCTGGGAGCGGCGCCGCTCGCCGCGACCGCGGCCGAGGGCGGTTGGATCGGGGTCTGGTCCGCCAGCCCGCAGCCCGACTGGGGCGCGGACTTCTTCGCTCCCGTGTCGATCCCGCGCTCGCTCCGCGACCAGACGATCCGCGAGGTCGCCCGCGTCAGCCTCGGCGGCGAGAAGCTGCGGGTCGAGCTCTCGAACGAGTACGGCACGCTGCCGATGCTGGTCGGGGCCGCGACCGTCGGCATGGCCGGAGCCGACGGCGCCGCCGACGCGATCAAGCCCGTCACCTTCGGCGGCGAGCCCTCGGTGACGATCCCGCCCGGCGCAAAGGTCTGGAGCGACCCGGCCGACCTGCCGGTCAAGGCGCTCGACAGCGTCGCGGTCAGCCTCTACCTGCCCGACATCACCCCGACCACCACCTGGCACAACGACGGACGCCAGACCGCCTGGATCGGCGCCGGCAACCAGACCGACGGAGGCGAGCGTCAAGGCGGACCTCACCACCAACGCCCGCATCTTCCTGAGCGGCCTCCTCGTCGACGCCAAGCCCGGCGCGCGCTCGGTCGTCCTCTTCGGCGACTCGATCACCGACGGCGACGGCTCGACGCCGAACACCAACCACCGCTGGCCCGACTTCCTCGCCGAGCGCGTCGCCGAGACCGGCGCCAACGTCTCGCTGCTGAACGAGGGCATCTCCGGCGCCCGCGTGCTGCGCGACCGCATGGGCACCAACGCCCTCGCGCGCTTCGACGAGGACGTCCTCAGCCATCCCCACGCCGACACCGTCGTCGTGATGATGGGGATCAACGACATCGGCTGGCCCGACTCGGCCCTCGTTCCCGCCGGCGAGCCCGCCCCCTCGGCCGACGACATCATCCAGGGCTACAAGCAGCTGATCGCGCAGGCGCACGCGCACGGCTTCAAGATCATCGGCGCGACGCTCACGCCCTTCGAGAACACCTTCCAGGGCGGCCCGCTCGAGGGCTACTACAACGATGAGAAGGAGGCCAAGCGCGAGGCGGTCAACGCCTGGATCCGCGGCGACGGCAACTTCGACGCCGTCATCGACTTCGACAAGCTCGCCGCCGACCCGGCGAACCCCAAGCACATCAAGGCCGAGTTCAACTCCGGCGACAACCTGCACCCGAACGACGGCGGCTACGCCGCGATGGCCAACTCGATCGACCTCGGCCTTCTCGGGTCCGCGCCGACGGCCCTCAGGCGTCGCCCACCGCCCGCGCGCCGGCGCTGCCTGCCCGTCGAGCCAGTCGCCGAAGGCCTCGGCGCGCATCGGCCGGCCGAAGTGCCACCCCTGCCCGTAGTCGCAGCCCCACGCCGTCAGCAGCGCCCGCTCCGCCGGGGTCTCGATCCCCTCGGCGACGATGCGGTAGCCGAGGTCGCGGCCCATCTGCACGATGTTCGAGACCAGCCGCCCGCCGAGCGTATCGGCCTGCACCCCGCGCACCAGGCTCTGGTCGATCTTCAGCACGTGCGCCGACAGCTGGGTCAGATAGCTCATGTTCGAATAGCCCGACCCGAAGTCGTCGATCGCGATCGAAAACCCCAGGTTGCGCAGCGCCGCCAGCCGGTCGAGCATCAGCCCGCCGCGCGCGGCGCTCACCCCTTCGGTGATCTCGACCTCGATCCGGGCGTGGTCGAGCCGGCGCGCCGCGCAGCAGAACAGCAGGTACTCGACGAAATCCGGCTCCTCGAGGTTCTTCGGCGAGACGTTGATCGCGATGGTGAGGTCGAGCCCGTCGCGCTGCCAGAGCGCCGCCTGCCGGGTGGCCGCGTCGATCACCCAGCGGGTCATCGGCGTGACGAGCGCGGTCTTCTCGGCCAGCTCGACGAACTCGCCGGGCGAGATCGCGCCGAGCTCGGGATGCGTCCAGCGCAGCAACGCCTCGACGCTGGGGCAGGCCCCGGTGTCCAGCGTCACCTTGGGCTGGTAGTGCAGCTCGAGCTGGCTCTCGCCATCGAGCGCATGCCTGAGATCCGACAGGAGCCGGAAGGCGCGGCGATGCGCCTCGTCGGTCTTGCGGTCGAACCACGACCAGCCGTTGCGCGCGCTGCGGCTGTCCTGCGCGGCGGAGAGTGCCGCGCGCAGGTCCTCGCTCGGGCTGCCGCCGGCGCGGCCGAGCGACTTCAGGCCGATGCCGATGCGGGCGTCGATCGGAACGTCGTCGCAGAGAATCGGTTCGCGGAACCCGCCGACGATCCGGTCGATCATCGCCGGACGGTCCGGCTCGGCGACCCCCGGCAGGCGGAAGGCGAAGCCGAGCGCGTTGACGTGATAGATCGCGGTCCCCGGACCGAGAATGTCGGTCAGCCGGTCGGCCCCGGCGCGGATGAAGGCATCCGAGCGGGTGTGCCCGAGCACGCGAAGGATCTCGTTGAAGATCTGCGGCTCGGCGAGCGTCACCAGCACCAGCGTCGCCCGGCTGTTGTCCCAGTAGACCGAATCGGCCTGGAACTGCCGGCGATTGGGCTTCAGCGTGATCGGATCGAGCCGCCCCGGATCCGGACGACGCTCCTCCATCTTCCACTGCCGCAGCGCCGCCAACGCCATGACCCGCCCCCCTCGTCCCCCGGAGACCTCGCGGTCCCGCCACCGGGGGCAGTCATGCCAGAAGGGTCATAATGGCGGGTTAACTGCCGTTGGAAGCCCTCGCGCGGTCGGCGACGCTGGCAAGCTCGGCGTCGTCGATCGGCTGCTTGCGACGACCGGGCTCGGGCGGCGGCGGCGCAGCCGCGGCGGGCGGCGCCTCGGGAGCGGGCTCCGGTTCCGGTTCCGGTTCCGGGTCGTCGCCAACCAGCAGCGGCAGCATCGCCGAGCTGGCGATCGAGCCGTCCTCGCCGTGCGGCGGCGTCTTCCACTCGAGCGTGTCGAAGGCGCCGCAGTTCTCGCAGACCGGCGCCCAGGCGGCGTGAATGTGGGCGCACTTGTCGCAGACCCACTGCGGCCCGCGCGAGGCGCCGAGAGCCTTGGCGAGCCAGCCGCGCACGACCGTGTCGGACGCGCCCTGCCCCCGCTCGATCGCCGCCATCAGCGCGAGGCTGCGGGTGGTCGGGTCGGTTTCGGCGAGGTCGCCGAGCGCGCGGCGGGCGGCGGGAAAGTCCTCGGCGGCGAGCGCGAGCTCGGCTTCCAGCATCCGGCTCTCGGGATGGCCGGGCGCCGCGCCGATCAGGCTGACGAATCGCTTGCGCCGGGCCGCGGGAGTCTCGTCGGGCTCGATCGCGGCAAAGGCGGCGGCGAGGTCGGGGTGCGGGGTCACCGTCCAGGCCGCGATCAGCGCCCGCGCCGCCTTGCGCTTGGCGCCGTGGGCGAGATGCGCCTGCGCCGCCAGCACCGCCGCCGGGACGAGCGCCGGCGCCAGGCGGTTCGCCTGCAGCGCCGCCTCGTTGCCGCGGGCGGTGTTGCCGGCGGCGAGCGCCGCGCGGGCGTCGGCGAGCGACAGCACCGCGTCGCGGCGGGTGCCGACGTCACGCGGCAGCAGCCGCGCATGGATGGTGGCGTTGAGCGTGTCGCGGGCGCCGGACCAGTCCTGCTGCTTGGACTGCAGTTCGAACAGCGTGCGCAGCACGCGCTCGTTGTCCGGCCGGAGCGCGAAGCCCTTCTTGGCCAGCGCGAGCGCGGTGTCGGTGTCGCCCTCGGCGAGCTTCTGCTGCATCAGGCCCTGCACCCCGACGAAGCGGGTCCGGTCGTCGGTGAGCATTTCCTTGTAGTGTTCGAACGCCTTGTCGCGGTCGCCGCCGAGCTCGGCCGCCTGCGCGCTCAGCAGGCGGGTCACCTGCGGCCGGTGCAGCAGCGCGTCGGCACGCTTGGCCTTGCGCTGCGCCAGCTTCGCGTCGCCGGAGGCGAGCGCCACCATGCCGTCGGTCAGCGCCTCGAAGCCGCGCCGCTCGCGGCTGCGGGAGAAATAGCGGCTGATCGCCGTCTCGTCGCCGAGGAGAAAGCTGACCACGGCCGCGAGAAAGCCGATCACTTTCAGCAGGATCAGCGCGCCGACGACCAGCGCGACCACCGCGATCACGAAGCCGATCGGCGAGACGAAGAATTCGCGGGCGCCGAAGTCGATGCGGATCTCGCCCGGGGTCTCGAGGATCCAGGCGGCCCCGAAGGCGAGCGCCGCAACCACGGCAAGGAAGATCAGGATCTTGATGACCGACCAGAGCATCGCGCGCCTCTCCTAGTTCGTCGCCGGGAGCGTCGCATCGAGCGTCGCCATTCCCTGGTCCGCCGCATTGCGCAGCCGCGCTCCGTCGAGCCATCCCGACATCGCGGCAGCCGCCTCCGACGGCAGGCGGGTCGATTCGTCCAACGCCGCGGAAAGATCGTTCTGCCGCAGCGCGTCCTCCATCCGCGACAGCACCGCGTCCGGTCCGACGCCCTGTTCGGGCTTGAGCGAGCGGCTTGCGATCTGCGATTTGAAGTAGGCGCGGGCGCGGGCGAAGAAGCCGTCGCCGGCGCTGGCCATGATGCTGGCGCGAAGCGCCGCGTGCGCCGCGTCGGGGAAGGTCTCCCTGAGCTGGGCCATGGTCGGCACGCCGGTCGCGGCCGCCGCTTTCAGGCCGTCGGGTACCGTGACGCCCGGCTGCTCGCCCAAGTCCTTGACCGCCGCGGCAAAGGGCTGGCCTTCGGCGAGCGCGCCCTGGATCTGCGCCACCGCCGCCTGCGCCTGCGCCGCCGTGGTCGCGGTGGTCGCCGCCGCCTGGATCTCGCCGACCTTGGACTGGGCGCTCTGGACCTCGCGATCGGCCTTCGCCGCCACGTCGTCGATGCGGTTGCCGAAGTCGTCGATGCGGTTGCCGAGGCCCGCGATCGTGTCCTGCAGCTTGCTGACCTCGGCGCGCACCCCGTCGAGCTCGGCGTGGTAGACGTCGATCTTCTGGATGGCGTCCTGGTTGAGCTGGCCGGTGGCGGCCGTGGCGCCGGAAAGCTGGTCCTTCAGCGCCTTGAGCTCCCCCGCCTGCCCATCGAGCTTCGAGTTCGAGCTGCGCGATGCGCCCGGCAGTGTCCGAGGTGCCGAGCTTGTCGACCGTGTCCTTCAGCCCGCCGACCGTGTCCTTCAGCCCGCCGACCGTGTCGTCGATCCGCCCCTCGGCGGCGTCGACCGCTTGCTTGATCTTGGCGTCGACGTCGCCCGGCTTCGAGAGCTCGGCGATGCGCGCGTTCACGTCGCCCAGCCCCTGATCGACGCGCGACTTGAGCGCCGCCACCTGCGCCTCGGCCTCGGTCTTGCCGGGCGTCAGCCAGTCGGCGACCGGCGCCATCCCCGCGGGCAGCTTCGGCGCGATCTTCGGCGCCGCCCAGATCCCGAGCGCCGCCCCGACGATCAGCAGCAGAAGCACGCTCAGCGCCCAGGCCGCGAACGAGCGGCCGCCCTTTGCCTCGGCCGCCTCCTCGTGCGGCTCGGAATGGACCAGCGCCGGCCCGACCGCCGGCTCGACGGGCTCGGCCGCCGGCTCCGCTCCGGGCTGCGCCGCCGCGGCCGCCATCGTATCGACCGTGACCGGCTCCGCGGCGGCCTCGGGCACGGCCGGCGCAGGCTCGCCCTCCGGCCCGCCGGCGGACACCGTGTCGACCGTCACCGGTTCGTTCCCGGGCGGCGTCCCGACGGTTTCCGAAGGCGCGGCGGGCACCGATTCCGCACCGGCGGGCGGCAGCGTCTCGGCGGCAGGCGTCGCCTTCCGCTTACGCCGGCCCGCGCCCTCCGTCGCGTCGGATTCCTTCTCGGACATCGATCTCCATCCCTGCTCGGTGTGCGGCGCACCTGCGATACTAGGTTAAGGCGTCAGGGGGAACAAGGCGATGGACCGCCCGCCCCTCCGCTGCCACCGCATCACCGCCCGTCGGTCGAGATCAACCCCGGCCGCTTCCGAGAGTTGCGAGCGCCGCGATCATCCCGTCGCGGGTCGGGGCCGGCGCGACGGCCCGCAGCGCCAGCCCCAATCCGCCGAGCCCCGCGTCCGCCGCCGTGCTGAGCGACACCGCGGCCGCGCGGCCGAGGTCCCAGCCGGCGCGCGCGGCCTCGGCGGCGAAGAGCCCTGCCGTGCGCGGCGAGAAGAACGCCAGCACGTCGGCCCCGCCCCGCGCCAGAAGGTCGCGGGCGTCCCGCGGCAGCGGCGCCGGCACCTGGTCGTAGATCTCCACCGCCCGCGCAGCGATGCCCGCCGCGGCGAGCCGGCCCAGGAGATCGCCGGCCGCGTGCCGCCCTCGCACGTGCAGCAGGGCGCCGTCGCCGGGACGATACGTCGCCGAAACCAGCGCCGCCAGCGCGCCGACGTCGCCGTCGCCCGCGCGCGCCTCGAACCCCGCCGCCGTTGCCGCCGCCGCCGTCATCGCCCCCACGCACCAGGCCGGAAGGCTCCGCTCGGGGGAGCGCGCCGCGAACTGCTCGACGCCGTTGGCGGAGGTGAAGACGAGGCCGCCGACGCCTTGCAGGTCGATCGGCCCCGGCAGCGGCGCGACCGCGATCAACGGCGCGATCACCGCTGCGAAACGCCCCGGCAGCCGCGCCTCCACCTCGGCGGCGAAGGCGAGCCCCTGCTGGCGCGGGCGGGTCAGGAGCAGCGTGCGGCGCGCCGGCATGCGGCCTCCTCGTGGCAGCCCGCCGTTGCGCGGCGCCGGCCCGGGTGGTAGCTGCGGACCGCTCCGGACGCAACACCGGCGCAACCGGGAGGCAGTGTGCAGCGCGAGCGCGTCATCCTGGGGATCGAGACCAGCTGCGACGACACCGCGGTCGCCCTGGTGCGCGCCGTCCCCGGCCGCCCCGTCGGCACCATCCTCGCCTCCGAGGTCGCCGGCCAGGACGCCCTGCACGCCCGCTACGGCGGCGTCGTCCCCGAGATCGCCGCCCGCGCCCACGCCGAGCGCCTCGACACCGTCACCCGCGCCGCCCTCGCCACCGCCGGCCTCCCCCTCTCCGCCGTCGACGCCGTCGCCGTCACCGCCGGCCCCGGCCTCATCGGCGGCGTCCTCGCCGGGGTGATGTTCGCCAAGGGCATCGCCGCCGCCCGCGCGCCTGCCGCTCTGGGGCGTCAACCACCTCGCCGGCCACGCGCTCACCCCGCGCCTCGTCGCCGACGTCGCCTTCCCCTACCTCGTCCTCCTCGTCTCCGGCGGCCACTGCCAGTTCCTCGCCGTGCTCGCCCCCGACCGCTTCCGCCGCCTCGGCGGCACCATCGACGACGCCCCCGGCGAGGCCTTCGACAAGGTGGCGAAGCTCCTCGGCCTCGGCCAGCCCGGCGGCCCCGCCGTCGAGGCCGAGGCCCGCGCCGGCGACCCCGCCCGCTTCGCCTTCCCCCGCCCGCTCCTCGACCGCCCCGGCTGCGACCTCTCCTTCTCCGGCCTCAAGACCGCCGTCCGCCGCGCCCGCGACACCCTCGTCGAGGCGCAGGGCGGCCTCACCCGCGCCGACCGCGCCGACCTCTGCGCCGGCTTCCAGGCCGCCGTCGCCGACACCTTCGCCGAAAAGTCCCGCCGGGCGCTGGCCGCCTTCCCCGAGGCCACCGCCTTCGCCGTCGCCGGCGGCGTCGCCGCCAACACCCCGATCCGCGCCGACCTCGCCACCGTCGCCGAAGCCGCCGCCACCCGCTTCCTCGCCCCGCCGCTCGCCCTCTGCACCGACAACGGCGCGATGATCGCCTGGGCCGCCGCCGAGCGCATGGCCTCCGGCCAGCCCGACGGCCTCGCCCTCTCCGCCCGCCCGCGCTGGCCCCTCGACACGCTCGCCGCCCCGATGCTCGGCACCGGCCGCCGCGGGGCCAAGGCATGATCGCTCCCGGCGCCCCCTTCCGCCTTCCTCTTGCCTTGAATACTCCCGCCGGAGGCCCCTTCGCCCACGGCCCGCAACGCCGCCGACGGGCGCGCCCCGCCGCCCGCCGCCGCGGAGCCCGGCCATGATCGCCGTCCTCGGCCCCGGCGCCTTCGGCACCGCCCTCGCCGTCGCGCAGGCCGCCGAGGGCCGCCGCGTCACCCTCTGGGGCCGCGACGAGGGCGCCATGGCCCTCGCCCAGCGCCGCCGCGAGACCCCCCGCCTCCCCGGCGTCACCCTCCCGCCGACCCTGCGCTGCACCGCCGCCCTCGACGACCTCGCCCACGCCCGCACCCTCCTCCTCGTCCTCCCCGCCCAGGCGACCGAGCCCTTCCTCACCGCCGCCGCCGACCACCTCCCCCGCGCCCCCCTCGTCCTCTGCGCCAAGGGCATCGACGCCCGCACCTTCCGCCTGCAGTCCGAGATCGCCGCCGCCCGCGCCCCCCACCGCCCGCTCGCCGCCCTCACCGGCCCCGGCTTCGCCACCGAGATCGCCGCCGGCCTCCCCACCGCCCTCACCCTCGCCTGCGAGGACCCCACCCTCGGCCCCGTCCTCCAGGCGGCCCTCTCCACCCGCCGCATCCGCCTCTACCTCACCGACGACCTCACCGGCGCCCAGCTCGGCGGCGCGCTCAAGAACGTCGTCGCCATCGCCTGCGGCATCGCCGACGGCGCCCGCCTCGGCGCCTCCGCCCGCGCCGCGCTGATGACCCGCGGCTTCGCCGAGATGACCCGCCTCGCCGCCGCCCTCGGCGCCCGCCCGGAGACCCTCGCCGGCCTCTCCGGCCTCGGCGACCTCTCGCTGACCTGCAACTCGGCGCAGTCGCGCAACTTCGCCCTCGGCCAGGCCCTCGGCGCCGGCCAGCCGCGCCCCGCCGGCACCGTCGAGGGGGTTGCGACCGCCCGCGCCGCCTGCCAGCTTGGCGCCGCACACGGCGTCGAGCTGCCGATCGCCGCCGCGGTCGCCGACGTCCTCGACGGCGCCGCCACGATCGCGGAGGCGATGGAAGCCCTCCTCGCCCGCCCGCTCAGGGAGGAATGACATGCTCTTCGCGCTGATCTGCGACGACCACCCCGGCGCCCTCGAGCTCCGCAAGGCGAACCGCCCCGCCCACCTCGACTACCTCCGCGACACCGGCGTCGTCGCCCAGGCCGGCGCCCTCCTCGACGAGGCCGGCACCCCGGCCGGCTCCCTCGTCGTCCTCGACGTCCCCGACCGCGCCGCCGCCGAGGCCTGGGCGCAATCCGACCCCTACGCCCGCGCCGGCCTCTTCGCGTCGGTCGCGATCCGCCCCTGGAACCGCGTCATCGGCTGAGGAGATCCGCGATGAACCATTGGCTCTTCAAGTCCGAGGCCGAGACCTGGAGCTGGGACGACCAGGTCGCAAAGGGCGCCGCCGGGCAGGAATGGGACGGCGTGCGCAACTTCCAGGCCCGCAACCACATGAAGGCGATGAAGAAGGGCGACCTCGGCTTCTTCTACCACTCCGGCGACATCAAGGCCGTCGTCGGCATCGTCGAGATCATCGCCGAAGCCCACCCCAACTCCACCGCCCCCGGCTCGAACTGGCAATGCGTCGACCTCCGCGCCCTCGCCCCGCTCCCGACCCCGGTGACGCTGGAAGCGATCAAGGCCGACCCGCGGTTCGCGGAGATGGTGCTGGTCAAGAACTCCCGGCTCTCGGTGCAGCCGGTGACGGAGGAGGAGTGGAGGCTGATCTGCGAGCTGGGTGGGGTGGCGCCGGACGTTGGCAAGCTGATGAGCCAGTATCCAGCAGTCGCTCGGTGCCTGAGGCTCGCACAGTTGCGTATCTGACCGCCGGTACGGACGCGAGCTTGATACCGATGCGTATCGTGACCATACCTATGCTCGATTGACACGTCGAGGGCATCGTTGCGAGTGTGCCGGCCGGGACCACAGGCCGATCGGACCAGACTATGATCACTCTCACGATCTTTGCTGCGAAGTTTCTGAGTTCGGCACGGTATGCGCTCAGTTATTGAATGGAATTACGCGCCGTGACAATGGCGCCAAGCAAGCTTGGCTCAGGATGACGGCTCTCCTTCCGTTCTAACTCGATCCAAGTAGTTGAGCTCGCAAGCGCTGAATCTTACTCAGCTAGTGGTCACGATGCCGGCGCAAAGCCGACGGAGTGGTCGGAGACGAACACCATGCGCAACGCTGCCGAAGATGTTGCGCGATCAGTGCTACGCCGTGAGGTCATGCGACGACCATTTGGCAAAGAACCTTCTTGAGCTGTAAAGTCGGAAGACGATTGTCCGAGAGTCTACATACTCCGACGTCTATCCAAGGAGATCGTAGTCGAAATCTCAGTATATCGATTACTCTCATAGCTTGCAGCACCGATTAGCACGAACTCGTAGATCCAAGTCTACAGACTTCCGATGGCCGCATATTGATGACCGCGTCGCTGATAGTAACGCTGTCATAGCAATGGACTGATCATATGTCGAAAATGAAGCAGAACTGTCGTCTTGAATGAACTGCTAAGACGATTGTGCCACATAGGAAAGTAATCTCGTAGCATATTCGATCTTTTCCGGATCGTTAACCGGTTCATCGCGTGACACTGATGTTAGCAGCGACCAGCTCATTCGAGCGACCACTTGCGTGCACGTCATCAACATTTTATCGCGAGCCTCCACGATGCAATGAGACTATCCGCTGCATAAGCGTTATCGTGACACAACTAGCGCCCAGCTCTGCCCCCGGCTGACAGTCTATGTATCGTCGGAATGCGTATAGCTGAGTCGCCGACGAACGGAGATCGGGAGGGTCCTCCCCTCAAAGGACCCTCCCGACCCCACGCATGCGGGCGCTTGATCCCCCAATCGCAAGGCGGCGAGGCGCGGGCGAGGGATCCGGTGGACCCCACGAACCGCCGGACCCCGTCATTTGCCACGCGTCGCGCCTTGCCGGCCCGCACGACCCCTCCAGGTTCGAAAAACCTTCGGGTGCAACCTCGGAATGTCTTGGAGATCGGCGGGGAGAAAGGGCGCTTCTGCCACGGCCACCGATGCCCCGACTATTGCCGGAAACGGCCGCCAAGGTCAACCGCGAAGCGCGGAGACTTCAAGGTTATCAATCCGTTAAGCGGAGGGCACCGCGGGCCGGCGTCTCGGGCGCCGCACCCCGGCGGCAAATGGCCCCGGGGCGCGAGCAAAGTTAAAATGTGGTGAAGAGTTTTGATCGAAACCCTTCTGAATCAACCACTTGACGATCCGCTCGCACGCGAGCAGGCGTTTTGCTCGCACCCTCGCGAGCGCGTCAGTAGCGGTAGTGCTCCGGCTTGAACGGCCCCTGCTGCGGCACCCCGATGTAGTCCGCCTGCTCCGGCTTGAGCTCGGTCAGCTGCACCCCGATCTTCGCGAGATGCAGCCGCGCCACCTTCTCGTCGAGGTGCTTGGGCAGGGTGTAGACCCTGTTCTCGTACGCGTCGCCCCGGGTCCAGAGCTCGATCTGCGCCAGCGTCTGGTTGGTGAAGCTCGCCGACATCACGAACGACGGATGCCCGGTGGCGTTGCCGAGGTTGAGGAGCCGCCCCTGGCTGAGCAGGATCATCCGCTTCCCGTCCGGGAAGTGGATCATGTCGACCTGGTCCTTGATGTTCGTCCACTTCAGGTTCTTCAGCGCCGCGACCTGGATCTCGTTGTCGAAGTGGCCGATGTTGCCGACGATCGCCATGTCCTTCATCGCCCGCATGTGGTCGAGCGTGATGACGTCGCGGTTGCCGGTCGCGGTGATGAAGATGTCGGCCTTCGGCGCCGCCTCCTCCATGGTGATCACCTGGAAGCCGTCCATCGCCGCCTGCAGCGCGCAGATCGGGTCGACCTCGGCCACCATCACCCGCGCGCCGGCGCCGCGCAGCGAGGCCGCCGACCCCTTGCCGACGTCGCCGTAGCCGAGCACCATCGCGGTCTTGCCCGCCATCATCGTGTCGGTGCCGCGCCGGATGCCGTCGACGAGGCTCTCCTTGCAGCCGTACTTGTTGTCGAACTTCGACTTCGTCACGCTGTCGTTGACGTTGATCGCCGGGAACGGCAGCCGCCCCTTCTCCATCAGCTGGTAGAGCCGGTGCACGCCGGTCGTCGTCTCCTCCGAAACCCCGCGGATCGCGTGCCGCTGCCGGGTGAACCAGCCGGGCGAGGCCTGCATCCGCTTGCGGATCTGGGCGAAGAAGTACTCCGCCTCCTCGCTGTCGGGGTTGTCGATGAGGCCGGTCTCGCCCTCCTCGACCCGCGCGCCGGTCAGGATGTACATCGTCGCGTCCCCGCCGTCGTCGAGGATCATGTTGGCGCCGCCGTCGAAGTCGAAGATGCGGTCGGTGTAGGTCCAGTAGTCTTCGAGCGTCTCGCCCTTGACCGCGAACACCGGCACGCCGGCGGCCGCGATCGCGGCGGCGGCGTGGTCCTGCGTCGAGTAGATGTTGCACGAGGCCCAGCGGACGTCGGCGCCGAGCGCCACCAGCGTCTCGATGAGCACCGCGGTCTGGATGGTCATATGCAGCGAGCCGGCGATCCGGGCGCCCGTCAGCGGCTTCGAACTCGCCGAACTCGGCGCGCAGCGCCATCAGGCCCGGCATCTCGGTCTCGGCGATCTCGATCTCCTTGCGGCCGAAATCCGCCAGCGCGATGTCCCTCACGACATGCTCGACGGTCCTCTCCTTGACCGCGTGGTCGACGCTCATGCAACACACTCCATATGGACGGGTTGGCTGCCACATAGCAGCCGGGTGCCGTCTCGACAACCGGGACGGAGGCTCCAATGGCCGTGACACTCGACGCATCGGTGCCGCCCCGCGCCGACAAGGCTGTCGTCTTCGCCTGCGATGGCAACTACGCGCGCTTTGCGTATTTCGCTGCCGCGCAGATCGCCCGGCTGAATCCCAACCGCGCTTTCGACATCTGCCTCTGCGCACCCGGGGAGGACCTCGCTCCCGCGGCGGGCCTTGACGATCTCGGGCTGCGGCTCTGCCGGGTCGACACCGGCGGCATCCTGTCCGGCCTCTCGCTCGACGCGCGCCGCACCGAGGCGACCTACCTGCGGCTGGCGCTGCCGGCGGCGTTCACGGGGACGTACCGGCGGCTCCTCTATCTGGATTCCGATGTCTTCGTGCAGGGAGGCGATTTCGCCGCGCTCCTCGACGTCGATCTTGGCGAGCACGCCGTGGCGGCGGTGCGCGACAATGACCAGTGGCGCACCCCCGGGCGCCGGCCGCGCGAGTTCCGCCTGCTCGGGATGCCTTCGGCGCCCTACTGCAACTGCGGGGTGCTGCTGATCGACGTCGAGGCCTTCGTGGCGCAGCGGGTGCTGGAGCGCTGCCTCGACACCGGCAAGGCGCATCCCGAGGCGCTGATCCTGAACGACCAGAGTCTGCTCAACATCACGCTGAACGGCGACTGGGCCGAGATCTCGCCGCGCTGGAACTGGCAGTACACCTGGGCGTCGCGGCTGTTCGAAGCGATGGAGGACGCCAACGTCGTGCACTTCATCGGGCGGCGGAAGCCGTGGAACCAGGACGTGGGGGAGTTCCCGCTGCGTTTCCGCCGCGCCTACCGGGCGTTCATGGCCGCGCATTTTCCCGAGACGCCGGTCGGGCCCGACGGCACGCCGCCGCATGGCAATCGCGTCTTTCTCCTCAAGATGCTGGTCAAGCATCTGGCGGCGTTGCGAAAAACCTGCGCCTATCTCGATCGGTTTCCGGATGATCTCACGGTCATTCGCTGACGTCGGCGCCCCACTCGACAAGGGATGGGCGCCTCCACTAGGTCTTTTGCGGCGGGTCGAAGCAGGGGAGAGGCGGCAGGTGGCGGCGCGGGCGTGGCAGCGGATGCTCTCGGGGCGGAGGCTCGATCTGCTCGACCCCTCGCCGCTCGACGTCGAGGTCGAGGACATCGCGCACGGGCTCGCGTTCGTGGCGCGGTGGAACGGGCAGACGCGGGGGGAGCATCCCTATTCGGTGGCGGAGCATTCGCTGCTGGTCGAGGAGCTCTACGGCCGGATCGCGCCGCAGGCCGAGACGCGCTGGCGGCTGGCGGCGCTGCTACATGATGCGCCCGAGTACGTGATCGGCGACATGATCTCGCCGGTGAAGGCGGCGGTCGGGCCGAGCTATGCCGAGCTCGACCATCGGCTGGCGCGGGCGGTGCACCTGCGGTTCGGGCTGCCGGCGGACCTGCCGGCGCCGGTCAAGGCGGCGATCAAGCGGGCGGACCGGGTCTCGGCCTGGCTCGAGGCGGTGCAGATCGCGGGCTTCGCGGCGGCGGAGGCGAACCGCTTCTTCGGGGTGCCGAAGGTCGAGGGGCTGGGCGGGATCTCGATCCGGCTGCGGGCGCCGGCGGCGGTGAAGGCGGACTTTCTCGCCCGGCATGCGGAGCTGTGCAAGGCATTGGCCTAGCTCGATTTTTCCGACGTACAACGCAGGTACATCGCATGTACAATCCATGTACCTCAAACGGTCGGTTTTCCGGGGATCTCACGCCGGCTCGAGGAACTCGAGGCGGTTGCCGAAGGGGTCGTCGGCGTAGAAGCGGCGGAAGCCGGGAAGGAGCCCGTCGGTGCGGGTCGGGTGGCCGGCGGCCTCGAGCCGCGCGCGCAGCGCGTCGAGGTCCGCGACGCGGAACGCCGGGTGCGCCTTCCGCGCCGGGCGGAAGCCGGCCTCGACGCCGAGATGCAGCGCGAGGCCCTCGGCGCCGAACCAGGCGCCGCCGCGGGCGGCGAGGGCCGCGGGCTTCGCCACCTCGGCGAGGCCGAGGAGGTCGCGGTAGAAGGCGCGCGCCGCCGCCTCGCCGCCGGCGGGCATCGCGAGCTGGACGTGGTCGAGCGAGAGGATGCGCATCCGGGCCAGGATGGCCGGAAGCCGTGCGGGCTGTCCACCGAAAGCGATCGGCGGTTGCCCGACGTGCCGGCCTCCGGCATCGTTCGCGGTGAGGGGGCCCCGATGTTCACGCCGAAGAGCGACCGCATCGCCGACGCCGTGCGCCTGCTGGTCGCGGTGGCGGCGGTGGCGGCGGACCCGACGCTGCTCGCGACGCTGAAGGCGGCGCCGAGCGCCTATGACGCGGTGAAGAAGCTTGCCGCCACGCCGCCGCCGAGCGTCGCGCGGATGGCGGAGACGCTGCGGGCGGAACGCGCGGGAGGTCTTCGCGGCGACGCGGGACCTGCCGGACGACGCCGAGGTGCTCTACGGGCAGATGGTCGTCGTCGGACTGGTCGGCCCGGCGGAGATCGTCGCCGCCGGGATGGACGCGGCGGCGACGACCGAGGCGATGCTGGCCAGGCTGACCGACCCCGAGCATCGCGCGCCGGCGATGCAGGGGCTGTTCCGGGCGCTGACGACGCCGACGCTGACGACGCTCCTCGCCGACAAGGGTTTTGCCGCCGACCTGACGCCCGCGTTCATGCGAAGCCTGCTGGCGGACGTCGGGGAGATCCGGGAGGGGATCGCCGACGTCTCGGCCAAGCTCGACGACATCGCCGGGCAGTCGCGCGAAACGCTGGAGGCGCTGGCGCTGCGCTTCGGCGAGCCGGAGCCCGAGGCGATGCCGCTCGACGCGCTGAAGGCGTTCCTGATCGAGAAGGCGAAGGACTACCGGAAGCTGGAGGCGCAGGTGCGGGCGCTCGGCGACCGCGAGGGGCGGATCGCCAACCTGAAGGCGGCGGCGGAGGAGGCGGTCCGCGCGCTGCGGCTCGACGAGGCGAAGGCGCTGATCCGCGACGCCATCGCGGTGCAGCGGTCGGAGCGGACGCTGCAGGCGCTGCGCGAGGACGCGGCGCTGGTCGAGACCGAGGCGGGGATCGCGCTGCTCGGAGAACGACGCCGACGAGGCCTTCCGGCTGCTGTCGGGGGCGGCGGAAGCGTTCGCGGCCTTCGACCGGAGAGAGCCTTCCGGCGGCGTCGCGAACTACCTGCAGCGGCTCTGCGGGAGCACGGCCTGCGCTATGGCGGGGCGGGCCTCGCCCGCGCCGTCGAGGCCGGCTTGCGCAACGCTGACCTGGCTGGACGAGGACGCGGACGGCTACGACTGGGCGATGGCACAGAACGACCTCGGCATCGCGCTGCCGGCGCAGGGCGCGCGGGTCGGCGGGGAGGCGGGGGCGGGGCTGCTCGGCGAGGCGGTGGCGGCCTACCGCGCCGCGCTGCGGGTCTACACCGAGGCGGCGCACCCGGTGGACTGGGCGATGACGCAGAACAACCTCGGCAACGCGCTGCGGCGCAGGGCGCGCGGGTCGGCGGGGAGGCGGGGGCGGGGCTGCTCGGCGAGGCGGTGGCGGCCTACCGCGCCGCGCTGCGGGTCCGCACCGAGGCGGCGCACCCGGTGGACTGGGCGATGACGCAGAACAACCTCGGCACCGCGCTGCAGGCGCAGGGCGCGCGGGTCGGCGGGGAGGCGGGGGCGGGGCTGCTCGGCGAGGCGGTGGCGGCCTACCGCGCCGCGCTGCGGGTCTGCACCGAGGCGGCGCACCCGGTGGACTGGGCGACGACGCAGAACAACCTCGGCGCCGCGCTGCGGGCGCAGGGCGCGCGGGTCGGCGGGGAGGCGGGGGCGGGGCTGCTCGGCGAGGCGGTGGCGGCCTACCGCGCCGCGCTGCGGGTCTACACCGAGGCGGCGCACCCGGTGGACTGGGCGATGACGCAGAACAACCTCGGCACCGCGCTGTCGGCGCAGGGCGAGCGGGTCGGCGGGGAGGCGGGGGCGGGGCTGCTCGGCGAGGCGGTGGCGGCCTACCGCGCCGCGCTGCGGGTCCGCACCGAGGCGGCGCACCCGGTGGACTGGGCGATGACGCAGAACAACCTCGGCACCGCGCTGTCGGGCGCAGGGCGACGCGGGTCGGCGGGGAGGCGGGGGCGGGGCTGCTCGGCGAGGCGGTGGCGGCCTACCGCGCCGCGCTGCGGGTCCGCACCGAGGCGGCGCACCCGGTGGCCTGGGCGATGACGATGGAGAATCTCGGGCTGGCGTACGAGGCGCTGGCGGAGGTCGGGCAGGGCCGCGCGGCGCTGGTCGAGGCGGCGGGGTGCTTCGAGGCGGCGCTGCGGGTTTATGATCCGGAGCACATGCCGTACGATCATGGGACCGCGACGGCCTCGCTCGCGCGGGTCCGGGCGAAGCTGGCGGCGCTCGGCGGGGAATCCGCTTGACGCAGCGGGTGGGCTATCCCACCTAACGCCGCAAGCCGAGCGCCCCCGGGGAGGGCGGCGCCCATGGGAGAGTTTGCAGCGATGGATTTCAAAGCCCCCGCGCCGCCGCCCGCCGTGATCAAGGACGGGACCGAGGCGAGCTTCATGGCGGACGTGATCGAGGCCTCGATGGAGGTGCCGGTCATCGTCGACTTCTGGGCGCCCTGGTGCGGGCCGTGCAAGACGCTGACGCCGGCGCTCGAGAAGGCGGTGACCGAGGCCAAGGGCAAGGTGCGGCTGGTCAAGGTCGACGTCGACCAGAACCAGCGGATCGCGACGCAGATGCGGGTGCAGTCGATCCCGGCGGTGTTCGGCTTCGTCGGCGGGCAGCCGGTGGACGGTTTTCTCGGGGCGCAGACGCCGGCCGAGGTGAAGAAGTTCGTCGACCGGCTGATCGAGATGTCGGGCGGCAACGCCGGGCTCGAGCAGGCGATCGAGGCGGCCGAGGAGATGCTGGCCGAAGGCGCGGCGGCGGACGCGGCGCAGACCTTCGCGGCGGTGCTGACCGAGGACGAGGGCAACGTCGCGGCGCTCGGCGGGCTGGCGCGGGCGCATCTCGCGCTCGGCGAGGTCGAGCGGGCGCGCGAGATCCTGGCGCTGGCGCCGAAGGGCAAGGAGAACGACGCCGCGCTCGCCGCGGCGCGGGCGCAGATCGAGCTTGCCGAGGCGAGCGCGGGCGCCGGCGAGGCCGGAGAGCTGAAAGCGGCGGTGGCCAGGGATCCCGACGACCACCAGGCGCGTTACGATCTTGCGATGGCGCTGGTCGGCCAGGGCGACCAGGCGGCGGCGATCGACGAGCTGATCGAGCTCTTCCGCCGTGATCGCGAGTGGAACGACGGCGCGGCGAAGACGCAGCTCCTGAAGCTCTTCGACAGCCTGGGGCCGAAGAGCGAGGCGGCGCAGAAGGGACGGAGGCGGCTCTCCTCGATGATCTTCGCCTGAGCCGGCCGCCGGAAAGGACGCATGGGCAAGAAATTCGGGCCTGCCGACCTGCCGGACACGATTCCCGTCTTCCCGCTGCCGGGGGCGCTGCTGCTGCCGCGGGCGCGGCTGCCGCTCAACATCTTCGAGCCGCGCTACCTCGCGATGCTCGAGGACGTGCTGAAGACGCCGCATCGGCTGATCGGGATGATCCAGCCGGTGGCGCTGGCCGAGGGGCGCGACGAGGGGGCGGTGCCGGCGCGGCTGCACCGCATCGGCTGCGCCGGGCGGGTCACGGCGCTGCAGGAGACCGAGGACGGGCGCTACCTGATCACGCTCTCGGGCGTCAGCCGTTTCCGGCTGGGCGAGCTGCAGGAGGGCTTCGCGCCGTATCTGCGGGCGCAGGTCGGCTGGGAGAGCTTCGCGCGCGACCTCGCGCGCGGGGAGGCCGATCCGGAGTTCGACCGGCCGGCGTTCCTCGCGGTCTTGGCGCGCTTCTTCGACAGCGCCCAGCTCTCGTCGGACTGGGACAGCCTGAAGGAGGCGGACCCGGAGCTGCTGATCAACTCGCTGTCGATCCTCTGCCCGTTCGATCCCGAGGAGAAGCAGGCGCTGCTCGAGGCGCCGACGCTCGGCGAGCGGCGCGCGACGCTGATGACGCTGATGGAATTCGCGCTGCGCTCGAGCGGCGACGACGGGGCGATGCAGTGAGCGAGGTTCCGGTCCCGGCTGCCGGAGGCGCCGGCGCCGTCGGCGTCGACCGGCGGATGCTGGAGTTCCTGGTCTGCCCGGTGACCCGCGGCCGGCTGGCCTATGATCCGGTGCGGCAGGAGCTGGTCTCGAAAGGCGCAGGGCTCGCCTTCCCGATCCACGACGGGGTGCCGGTGCTCCTGGTCGACGAGGCGCGGCAGATCGAGGAGTGAGGGCCGGGGGCGCGCCGCCCCGCGCCCGCTACGCCTCGAGCAGCGCGCGCGCGGCGGCGATCGCCTCGCGCGCCCTGCCCGGGTCGCTGCCGCCGGCCTGCGCCATGTCGGGACGGCCGCCGCCGCCCTTGCCGCCGAGCGCCTCGGCGGCGACGCGGACGAGATCGACGGCGGAGATGCGCGAGGTGAGATCGGCGGTGACGCCGGCGGCGACCGCCGCCTTGTCGCCGGTGTCGGCGACGAGAAGGATCACCCCCGAGCCGAGGCGCGCCTTGTGCTCGTCGATGAGGCCGCGCAGGTCCTTGCCGGAGACGCCGGTGAGCTTCTGGGCGAGGAAGGGCACGCCGGCGACGGTCTCGGGGCCCTGGGCCTCGGCCGGACCGCCGGCCATCGCCAGGCGCCGGCGGAGTTCGGCGAGCTCCTGTCCCTGGGCCTTGCGCTCGTCGAGGAGGGCGCGGATGCGGTCGGCGAGCTCGTCGGGGCGGGCGCGCAGGAGGCCGGACGCCTCGGCGAGCGCGGCGGCGTCGGCGGCGGCCTGCGCCAGCGCGCCGGTGCCGGTCAGCGCCTCGATGCGGCGCACGCCCGAGGCCGAGGCGCCTTCGGAGACGAGGCGGAAGCCGCCGATGTCGCCGGTGCGGGCGACGTGGGTGCCGCCGCAGAGCTCGAGCGAGTAGGTCTCGCCCCTGGGGCCGATGCCGCTGCCGGGCCGCGCGCCCATCGAGACGACGCGGACTTCGTCGCCGTACTTCTCGCCGAAGAGCGCGCGGGCGCCGAGGCCCTGGGCGGCGTCGGGGGTCATGATCCGGGTCTCGACCGGCGTGTTCTGCCGGACGTACTGGTTCACCTCGGCCTCGACGGTCGCGAGCTCGGCGGGGGTCATCGCTTTCGAGTGGGTGAAGTCGAAGCGCAGCCGGTCGGGGGCGACGAGGCTGCCGCGCTGGGCGACGTGGTCGCCGAGGGCGCGGCGCAGCGCCTCGTGCAGCAGGTGGGTCGCGGAGTGGTTGGCGCGGATGGCGCTGCGGCGGTCGTGGTCGACGGTAAGCTCGGCGGCGGTGCCGCGGGCGATCTCGCCCTCCTCGACCCGGCCCTGGTGGACGAAGAGGCCGGCCTTCTTGCGGACGTCGGCGATGCGGACACGCGCCTTGTCGGTCCTGAGCCAGCCGGTGTCGCCGACCTGGCCACCCGACTCGGCGTAGAACGGGGTCTGGTTCAGGACGACCTGCACCTCGACGCCGATCGGGGCGGCGTCGACGGGATGGCCGCCGACGACGAGCGCGAGCACCTGGCCCTCGGCGGCTTCGGTGTCGTAGCCGAGGAACTCGGTCGGCCCGTGCTGCTCGGCGAGGTCGAACCAGATCGCCTCGTCGGCCGCCTCGCCCGAGCCCGACCAGGCGGCGCGGGCCTTGGCCTTCTGCTCGGCCATCGCGAGCTCGAAGCCCTGCGACGTCGACCGCGCGGTGGCGCTCGCGGAGCGCGTCCTGGGTGAGGTCGAGCGGGAAGCCGTAGGTGTCGTAGAGGCGGAAGGCGGCGGCGCCCGGCAGCGCCGCGCCGTCGGGAAGGCGGGCGAGCTCGTCGTCGAGGATGCGCAGGCCGCGGTCGAGCGTGGCCTGGAAGCGGGTCTCCTCGCTGCGCAGGGTCTCCTCGATCAGGGGTTCGGCGCGGGTGAGCTCGGGGAAGGCGGCGCCCATCTGCGCGACGAGCGCGGGGACGAGCTTCCACATCACCGGGTCGCCGGCGCCGAGGAGGTGGGCGTGGCGCATCGCGCGGCGCATGATCCGGCGGAGGACGTAGCCCCTGCCCTCGTTCGAGGGCAGCACGCCGTCGGCGATCAGGAACGAGGTCGAGCGCAGGTGGTCGGCGATCACCCGGTGATGGATGCGGCCCGGACCGTCGGGGTCGCCGTCGGTGGCGTTGGCCGAGGCGACGATGAGGGCGCGCATCAGGTCGGTGTCGTAATTGTCGTGCACGCCCTGCAGCACCGCGCCGACACGCTCGAGGCCCATGCCGGTGTCGATCGAGGGGCGCGGCAGCGGGGTGCGGGCGCCGTCCTCGAACTGCTCGAACTGCATGAAGACGAGGTTCCAGATCTCGATGAAGCGGTCGCCGTCCTCGTCGGGGGAGCCCGGGGGGCCGCCGGGGATGGAGGGGCCGTGGTCGAAGAAGATCTCCGAGCAGGGGCCGCAGGGGCCGGTCGGGCCCATCATCCAGAAGTTGTCCATGGTGGCGATGCGGATGATGCGCTCGTCGGGGAGGCCGGCGACCTTCTTCCAGAGCTCGGCGGCGACGTCGTCGTCGTGGTAGACGGTGACGAGGAGCTTGTCCTTGGGCAGGCCGAACTCGCGGGTGAGGAGCTCCCAGGCGAAGGGGATGGCGCCTTCCTTGAAGTAGTCGCCGAAGGAGAAGTTGCCGAGCATCTCGAAGAAGGTGTGGTGGCGCGCGGTGTAGCCGACGTTGTCGAGGTCGTTGTGCTTGCCGCCGGCGCGGACGCACTTCTGGCTGGTGGCGGCGCGGACGTAGTCGCGGTGCTCGAGGCCGGTGAAGACGTTCTTGAACTGCACCATGCCGGCGTTGGTGAACATCAGCGTCGGGTCGTTGCGCGGCACCAGCGGCGAGGAGGGCACCACGCGGTGGCCGTTCGCGGCGAAGTAGTCGAGGAAGGTGGAGCGGATGTCGTTCAGGCTCGCCATGGTCGGGTTCGTTCCTGGTGTCGCGCGGGCGGTCAGGAGTGTTAGCCTCGGCCCAATGCGGAGTCCATCGGATGCGATTTCGATCCGGTACGTCCCGGGGACGCCTGATCGCATCGCCGGCACGGCCGGGCGTCCCCGGTGGCGCTGCGGCAAGGCATGTTCGCACGAATTCTTGACTTGCCGGCAGTGCAGGCGCTGTAATCGGGCTGCGCGATCTGGAGGTGCGGATGCGTATTCATGGTGCGCTTGTCGCCGTGACCATCTCAGCGATGGCCGCAGGTGCGGCGTCGGCGGAGACCGTCACGTACTACTATGCCGGTGCGCCGGCGCGGATTTCCAACTTTCCGGCCGACAACCGGCCGCTGTTCATGACCGGGTCCATGCGGATCGAAGGCGACGTCCAGTCGCTGGCCAATCAGACGATCAGGATCGGCGAGCGATCCTCCTGCCGGCCTCACCAGCGTGCAGTTATCGTTTTCGCCGCTCGACATCCTTCCGGAAAGCGAATTCTTCAGCGGGTTCGATGGTTCGGTATCGTTCGACGGCGACCTCAATATCAGCTCGTGAGTATCGAGAATGCGCCCGACGTCAACCCGCCGTTACTTTTCGCGGTGGCGAGCAACTTCGGGGACCGGATCCGGAGAGCCCTGGAGGGCGAGGACCTCGACCTGGTGACCGCGCAGAGCGTCCTGGCGGCGAAGGGCTACCGGGAGGGGACCAGGGCCTACGGAGATCTCCTCAACGGCAGCTGGGCCGGTGCCGATCCCAGCGGCGACAACAACGCCAGTGCCTGGAGCACGGTGCTGGAGGCCGACACGGACGGCACCTGGATAAGGGACGACCAGGTCGCCTATGCCAGCCTGATCGAAGCCAACACGCAGCTGGCGCTCGCCGATCCGCCAGGGAGCTATTACGATATCCCGCCCGCGCCGATCCCGCTGGCCCCGGCCTGGACGTTCATGGCGATCGGTCTGGCTTCGGCCGGCGCTTTCGCGGCGGCGAACCGGAAGGCGCGCTAGCGGGCCTGAGCCGGTTCGGCATGTCCCCGAGCCGGCGTTGCAAGAGGCGGGATCGACGTCTTCGATCCGTTGCGGCCTGCGCCGGCGGTTCGGCCGCAGCTGCTGGGCGTCCGGCCCCGCCGCTGTCCACGCCGATTCCGCTCGCCCCGGCCTGGATGTTCATGGCGATCGGGCTGGCTTCGGCTGGCGCTTTCGCGGCGGCGAACCCGAAGGCGCGATAGCGGGCTTGACCCGGTTCGGCGTGTCCCCGAGCCCGGCGTTGCCGGATGCGGGATTACACCTTCGATCCGCTGCGGCCCTGCGCCGGCGGTTCGGCCGCAGCTGCGGGGCGTCCGGCCCCGCCGCTGTCCACGCGTCGGGCGTGCGGCGTGCGGCCGACAGGCTTCGGGGCGGCGGCGCCGGAGTGGCGGGGTCGATGCTCGCGAGGGGAAGTTGGCGGAAAGTCGGGCGGACGGTCCGAACGCCGGTCAGACGGCGTTCTGGAACTCCGTGACCGGCGAGGGCTGGGTCGAGTACCGGCAGCGGCTCGGCGCCTCGACGGCGCCGCTGACCGGGCTGCTGATCCGGCGGGCGGCGCCGCGCGCGGGCGAGGCGGTGCTCGATGTCGGCTGTGGCACCGACGCGACGGCGCGGGCGCTGGCACTCCGCGGGCAGGGTCGAGCCCTGATTCCGCTGTGCTCTCGTCGTGGCAGCAAGCCATGGCTGTCCTGGTCGTCGATCGCCGGACGGCTCGGGGGCCGGGCGGAGGCGTTCGCCGGCGCGAGGCCGGCGAACGCCCTTGGGATCAGTCGTCGATGACCGCGGCGCTCTCCTCGCCGGACATCGCGAAATCGAGGCCGTGGGCCGCACGGATCTTGTCCTCGATCTGGTGCGAGACGTCGGGGTTGTCCTTCAGGAACGTCTTGGCGTTCTCGCGGCCCTGGCCGATCCGCTCGTCGTTGAACGAGTACCAGGCGCCGGACTTCTCGACCACGCCGGCCTTGACCCCGAGGTCGATCAGCTCGCCGCGCTTGGAGATGCCTTCGCCGTACATGATGTCGAACTCGACCTGCTTGAACGGCGGCGCCACCTTGTTCTTGACCACCTTGACGCGGGTGGTGTTGCCGACGACCTCGTCGCGATCCTTGATCGCGCCGATGCGGCGGATGTCGAGGCGCACGCTGGCGTAGAACTTCAGCGCGTTGCCGCCCGAGGTCGTCTCGGGCGAGCCGAACATCACGCCGATCTTCATCCGGATCTGGTTGATGAAGATCACCATGCAGTTCGAGCGGCTGATCGCGGAGGTGAGCTTGCGCATCGCCTGGGACATCAGCCGCGCCTGGGCGCCGACCTGGGCGTCGCCCATCTCGCCCTCGAGCTCGGACTTCGGGGTCAGTGCCGCGACCGAGTCGATGACGATGACCGAGATGGCGCCGGAGCGGACCAGCGTCTCGGTGATCTCGAGCGCCTGCTCGCCGGTGTCGGGCTGCGAGATCAGCAGCTCGTCGATGTTGACGCCGACCTTCCTGGCGTAGCTGGGGTCGAGCGCGTGCTCGGCGTCGACGAAGGCGCAGACGCCACCCTTGGCCTGCTCCTCGGCGATGACGTGAAGCGCGAGCGTGGTCTTGCCCGAGCTCTCCGGCCCGTAGATCTCGATGATCCGGCCTTTGGGCAGGCCGCCGATGCCGAGCGCGATGTCGAGCCCGATCGAGCCGGTCGAGATCGCCTCGATGTCGAGCGCGGGCGTCGAGCCGAGCTTCATGATCGAGCCCTTGCCGAAGCTGCGCTCGATCTGCGCCAGCGCGGATTCGAGCGCCTTCTGCTTGTCCATTCCGCGTCTTTCGCTGAAGTCCAGAACCTGACTGGCCATGCTCTTATCCCACAGTTGCGATGCGCCGGCAATCGGGGCGGCGCCCCATGTTCCCGGCTTGTTCTCATCACTCACCATGAATACAAACCCGGAACATTTCAATGCAAATCTGCGGCTTTCCCGAAGGTTCCGCGAAATGGTTAAGCGAGGGTGAACCGGCCGCGGACGTGGACCTGCGAGGACCACGGCGGTATGCTTCGCAACCTCGCCGGAAGGAGAACGCAGATGGCGGAATTTCGCGTGGGCTATCTCGTGGGCAGCCTCGCAAGGGGGTCGATCAACCGCAAGCTCGCGAAGGCGCTGGTGCGGCTGGCGCCGCCGGAGCTGGCGATGCGCGAAGTGGGGTTCGCCGAGCTGCCGCTCTACAGCTACGACTACGATGCGGACTTTCCGCCGGCGGCGCGGGCGTTCAAGGCGGCGCTGGCGGAGGCCGAAGCGGTGATCTTCGTGACGCCGGAGTACAACCGCTCGATCCCGGGCGGCCTGAAGAACGCGATCGACTGGGCGAGCCGGCCCTACGGGCAGAATTCCTTCGCGCGCAAGCCCTCGGCGGTGATCGGCACATCGCCGGGGCTGATCGGGACGGCAATAGCGCAGCAGAGCCTGCGCGGTGTGCTCGCCTTCTGCAACTCTCCGATGATGAACTCGATCGAAGCCTACATCCAGTTCAAGCCCGGGCTGATCACCGACGACGGCGAGGTGACCAACGAGGCGACCGAGGCGTTCCTCAAGGGGTGGATCGATGAGTTCGCGGGCTTCGTCGAGCGCGTCTACATGGCGCTGCCGCGGCCGGTGTGACATGGGCGACGACGACCCAAAGCGGGGCTATGCCTCGCCAGCCTGCCTGCTGCACGAGGTCGATCCGGAGTATGCGACGGGGGCGCGGATCGGGCTGCGGCGAGCCTACGAGCCGCCGGGACCGGATGAGGGCTGGCGGGTGCTGGTCGACCGGGTCTGGCCGCGCGGGGTCACACGCGAGCGGTTGGCGATCGACGCCTGGGAGAAGGATCTGGCGCCGAGCGCGGCGCTGCGGCGCTGGTATGGGCACGAACCGGCGCGGTGGGACGGCTTTCGCGCGCGCTACCGCAGCGAGCTGGCCGCAGCGCCGAACGCCGTGAACGCGCTGTTGCGACGGCTCGGCGGCGGGCCGGTGACGCTGGTCTTCGGCGCGAAGGATGCCGCCCACAGCAATGCCGAGGCGCTGCGGGAGTATCTGATCGAGCGGCTCGCGGGCCGGGAGTGAGACGGAGGAGACGGTTCCGCCGGCGCGTCTGCTCGCGGTTTGCTCGCACGCGAGCGGACCGGTACGGCATGGAAATAAAGACATATCGCTGACGGCATTCCGCGGGATTTCGAGCCTGCTCGCACCCTGGGAGGCGCCGCCGGTTGCGGCCGGCAGGGGGCCGGGCGCGCTATCCTTCCAGCGTGTCCTTGACCCGCTGGGTGAGCTCGTTGAGCGTGAAGGGCTTGGGCAGGAAAGCGGCGCCGGGCACGCCGGACTCGCCGCCGACGAAGGCGTCCTCGGCATAGCCCGACATGAAGATCACCTTGGTGCCGGGGCGCGCCTTCTGCGCCTCGCGAACCCAGGCGGGGCCGTCGAGGCCGGGCATGATGACGTCCGACAGCATGATGTCGACGTGCAGATCGGCGCTCGCCGAGGATTTCCAGCGCCTCCTCGCCGGAGGCGGCCTCGACGACGGTGTAGCCGCGCAGGCGCAGGGCGCGGGCGGCGAAGGAGCGGACCGGGTCCTCGTCCTCGACGAGGAGCACGAGGCCGCGGCCGGTGAGGTCGCGGGCGCGGCGCGGCTCCGGCTCGGGCGCCGGGGGGAGCTCGACCCGGTCGTGCGCCGGCAGGTAGATGGTGAAGGTCGCCCCCTGCCCCGGCGGGCTTTCGGCGAAGATGAAGCCGCCGGTCTGCTTGACGATGCCGTAGGCGGTGGAGAGGCCGAGGCCGGTGCCCTCGCCGACCTGCTTGGTGGTGAAGAAGGGCTCGAAGATCTTGTTGAGCTTGCCCTCGGGGATGCCGTGGCCGGAATCGGCGACCTCGATGACGACGTAGTCGCCCTTGAGGATCACCGCCCGGTCGCGGTTGAGGTCGCGGTCGAGGCGCTCGTTGCGGGTGGCGATGCGGACCTCGCCGCCCCGCGGCATCGCGTCGCGGGCGTTGACCACGAGGTTCATGATCACCTGCTCGATCTGGCGCTCGTCGACGCGCACCGGCGCGAGGTCGGTGGCGTTCTCGATGCGCAGCGTCACCTTGTCGGTGAGCAGACGGTTGAGCAGATGGGTGAGCTCGGAGAGCGTGTCCTGGAGGTTGATGACGGTCGGGCGCAGCGTCTGCTTGCGCGAGAAGGCGAGGAGCTGGCGCACGAGGGCGGCGGCGCGGTTGGCGTTCTGGCGGATCTGCATCAGGTCGCCGTGCTCCTGGTCGGCGACCTCGTGGCGCATCAACAGGAGGTCGCAGTGGCCGTTGATCGCGGTCAGCAGGTTGTTGAAGTCGTGGGCGACGCCGCCGGCGAGCTGGCCCACCGCCTGCATCTTCTGCGACTGGACGAACTGCGCCTCGAGCGTCTTGAGCTCGGTGGCGTCGGAGAGGACGGCGAAGAGCGCGGGCCGGCCGTCCATGGTGGTGCGGGTGAAGGCCACCTGCAGGAAGATCTCCTGGCCGTCGGCGGTGGCGCGGGCGACCTCGGAGCGGCCGAGCGCGCGGCCCCGAGCGGTGTCGGCGAGGCGCTCGGCGATCGGGCGGCCGAGCCCCTCCATCAGCGCGGCGAGCTCGGCGCCGGGGCGGGCGCGGGCGCCGAGGAGCTGGCGCGCCGCGCGGTTGGCGTAGGTGAGCCGGCCCTCGGGCTCGAGTCGCGCCAGCGCGACCGGCAGCTCGTCGAGGAAGGCATCGGGCGGCAGGCCCGGCGCCGCGGCGCCGTCGACCGGCAGCAGCAGCACGTCGCGGCGGCCGCCGCCGGCGGCGAGAACCACCGCGCGCACCGGCCGCGCATCGTCCGCCAGCAGGTGCACGCCGTCCGGCCTGAGCGGGCCGTCGGCGAAGAGCTGGTCGATCCCGGTCGCGTCGGCGGCGAGAACCGCCGCCGCCGGGTTGCGGTCGAGAATGCGGCCTTCGGCGTCGAGACGCAGCCAGGGCAGCGCGATCGCCGCGGGGGCGGCGGCAACGGCGCCGGCCGACGGCTCCACGCGCCAGAGCAGCGCATTGGCGCCGCTGCGGGTCACCACCATCCGACGGCGGCCGGCGAGATCCTCGCTCGCGACGCCGTTCAGCCGCGCGTCGCGGGTGAGCCGGTAGCGGATGCCGACGGCGTCGGGGTCGAGGCCGTCGAGCGCGCCCGGGGAGCGCGCCGCCGGGTTCGCCGCGCGCAGCCGGCCATCGAGGTCGGTGACGAAGACCGGCTCGGGGTGGCTTTCGTACCAGCGGATGCCGGTCGCGTGCCGCGCGACGGTGCGGGCGACCAGCCCGGCGCGCAGCGACAGCAGGTAGCTGCCGAAGACGATCAGCGCCACGGCGACGGCCGCCGGCAGGACGGCGGGAACGATGGCGGGCAACGACCACCGCTCGGTCAGCGTCGTCGCCAGCAGCGCGGCGCCGGCCGCTGCCAGCGCCGCCCCGGTCCGCATGTCGCTGCCCGCTGGCGCTGCGTGCGTCTCACGCCGATGCTGCATGGTCGGTCGTCCTTTCGCGGTGCAGTCTAGTGCAAACGCGGCATTTCAACCACAGGTAATGTCAGCTTCGGCGGAATTCGCCGAACGCGAGTAAATCCGGGCCGCGGGCCGGCAACGTCCCTTTTCGGCGCGGATGATCCGATCCGCCGCGCGGCTGTGCCCGGGCCGCATCGGCCGCGCGTAGGCCGCCGCCCGACGGCTGCCGCCGCGACGGCTTAACCGCTCGCGGATACTCATGCTTCCGGCGGTGTTTCGGCCGGCATATCATCGAAAGGGGCGGTCGGCCGTTAACCAGTTTACCTTGACGGATGCCCGCGGCGATCTTCTCGGCCAGCCACTGCCCGCGAACGGCCGCCGGCCGACGCCGCGTCAGGCGGCGGAGCGCCGGGGCGCGCGGAAGCGGGCGATGAAGAAGCCGTCGCCGCCGTCGAGCGGGCTCAGGCGGCGCTCGCCTTCGGGTTGCCAGCGCGGGTGACGGGCGGCGAACGCGAGGGCGCGCGCCTCGTTCTCGCGCGCGAGCAGCGAGCAGGTGGCATAGACCAGGAGGCCGCCGGGGCGAACCTTGCGTGCCGCGGCGTCGAGGATCGAATCCTGCAGCGGCGCGAAAGCGGCGAGCCCGGCAGGGGTCAGCCGCCACTTGCCCTCGGGCTTGCGCCGCCAGGCGCCGGTGCCCGAGCAGGGGGCGTCGACGAGGACGAGGTCGGCGACCGGCTTCAGCGCCGCCATCTCGGCGTCGCCGAGGATGCGGACCTCGGCGCCGGCCCGCCGGGCGCGGTCGGGAAGATCGGCCATCCGCCGCGGATTGGCATCCCAGGCGAGAAGCCGCCCGCTCCGCTGCAGCGCGGCCGCGAGGGCGAGGGTCTTGCCGCCGCCGCCGGCGCAAAAGTCGAGGACGGTCATCCCCGGCGCGGCGCCGGCGGTCTCGGCGACGAGCTGGCTCGAGGCATCCTGCAGCTCGACCATCCCTTGGGTATAGGCGCGGCTGGCGGAGACCAGGCGCGGGTTCTCCAGCACCCGCAGCGCGGCCTTCGCCAGCGGATGCCGCTCGACCTGCACGCCGTCGCGCGCGAGCACCACCGTCGCGGCGTCGGCGTTGGTCTTGAGCGTGTTGACCCTGAGGTCGACCGGCGCGCGCGCCTGCATCGCCCGCAGCACCGCCTCGAAGCCGGCGCCGAGCGAATCGCGCAGCTCGGCGTCGAGGAAATCGGGATAGTCGAGGCGCACCGGATCGGGTGCGGCGGCGAGGTCGCGCGCGAGCGCGGTCCGCTCGGCGGCGGTGACCGGCGCCGGGTCGAAACCCTCGCCGGTGAAGAGCGGCTCGAGCGCGGCGCGCCGTCGCCGGCGGTGTGGGCGAGCAGGATCGCGCGGCCGGTGTCGCCGCCGCCCAGCCAGCCGAGCGAGCGGCGGCGGCGCAGGCCGTCGTAGACGAGGTCGCGCACGCCGGCGCGGTCCTTCGAGCCGGCGAAGCGGCTGGCGCGCGCCCAGCGGGTCAGCTCGCGCTCGGCGGGTTCGCCGGCGAGAACGGCGTCGAGGAGCTCGATCGCGGCGGAGAGGCGGGCACCGGGGGTCATTGCCGGGGTGATGTGCCCCGGAAAGCCGGCAGGTGGCAAGGCGTCGCTGCCGGCGATGGCTTGGCGGACGCCGGACCGCGCGCTATGCGGGCGGCTGCGGCAGGTCGAGGCGGAGCATGGGCGATGGCGCGGCTGAAGGAGATCGTGTTCGATTCGGAGCATCCGGCACGGCTGGCGCGGTTCTGGGCGGCGGTGCTCGACGGCTATGCGGTGCGCGCGTACGACGCCGCCGAGATCGCGCGGCTCGCAGCGCGGGGGCGGACGCCGGAAACCGATCCGATGGTGGCGGTGGACGGGCCGGGGCCGACGCTGTTCTTCCAGCTCGCCGCGCGGGGGACCGGCGCGGGGCCGCTGCACCTCGACGTGGCGGGCGGCCCGCGGGCGGCGGAGGTGGCCCGGCTCGAGGCGCTGGGCGCGGCGGTGCGCGACGTGCACCCGCGCTACACCGTGATGCTCGACCCGGAAGGCAACCGCTTCTGCGTGCAGGACCCGGCACCGGAGCCGGCGTGACTCAGTCCGCGGTCGGAGGGGTTGCCGCGGCGGCGATCACGCGCTCGATCTCGGCGGCGACGAGCTGCTGCAGCCGCCAGAGGTTGCGGTCGCGGATGCCGTGCTCCTCGAGATGCGCGACAGTCTGCTGCAGGTAGTCGGCACACGAGCCGACGTAGCCGCAGGCGCGGGCGAGCCGGCGCGCGGTGGCCTCGAGGGTGAGGCCGCGCTCGGTCCAGGACGGCAGCGCGCCGGCCCAGAAGACCAGCGCCGGCAGCGGGCCGGTGCGGGTCCCGACGGTGATCCAGCGCACCATCGGGGTGAAGGCGTGGAACGGGACCTCGCGCCGGATCAGCTCGTCGAGCGCGGGGCGCGGGTCGGCGGCGGGCAGGCGCATCAGGAGCCCGCGCGAGCGGCCGCCGGGGGCGAGCGCCAGCATCAGGCCGGGGCGATCGGCGGTGCCGCGGAAGCTCTCGAGCCGCAGGTTGAAGGCGCGGTGCCAGCCGTGCGCGATCCCGTGGCGCAGTTCCTCGGGCGCGAAGACCGGCTTCCAGATCAGCGAGCCGTAGGCGAAGACCCAGATCGGCGCGCCGTCGCGGCCGGCGAGAAGACGCTCGGCCAGTGCGGAACGCTCGTCGTCGGCCAGCCGCGGGAAGCGGTCGTCGGGCGGGGGCTCGGGCACCGCGCGGAAGACGCGGGCGGCGAGCTCGGGGGTGAGCGCCATCGGGCGCGGGCGGGGGAGACGCGGGGCGGGATCAGCGGGCGCCAGGCTTGCCTCCGGGTGCGGGGGACCAGGTGGGTTGATTGTGCGGCGCAGCAGGCAGCTGTCAAGCGCACGAAAAAAGGCCGGCGGCGTTATCGCCTCCGGCCCTGATTCGCGACGGTGGACGGGCGGACTCAGGCGGCGACGCGACCGCCGAGCACTTCGTCCACGTGCTGCTGCGCCTTGACTTCCTCGATGCCGTTCACCGCCGCGACCTCGCGGGTCAGCCGCTCGAGGGCGGCCTCGTAGAGCTGGCGCTCGGAGTAGCTCTGCTCGCGCTGATCGTCGTTGCGGTGCAGGTCGCGCACCACCTCGGCGATCGAGATCAGGTCGCCGGAGTTGATCTTCTGCTCGTATTCCTGAGCGCGGCGCGACCACATCGCGCGCTTGACGCGGGCGCGGCCCTTGAGCGTGTCGAGAGCCCGGTCGACGATATCGACCGACGAAAGCGCGCGCATGCCGACGGAACTGGCCTTGGCTATCGGAACCCGCAGCGTCATCTTGTCCTTTTCGAACGAGATCACGAACATCTCCAGGCAAAGGCCGGCGACCTCCTGCTCGTCGATGGAGACGATCCGGCCGACGCCGTGCGCGGGGTAGACGACAAAGTCGTTCGGACGGAAATCCGTCGCCTTCTTCGGCTTGCTCATTTTGCGCGTCGAATCCTTCTGACTGACACCGGGTATTTCAGGCCGTCCTCAACCGCGCGAACCTCTGCGAATTGCCACGGCAATCCGGTTCGGAGGCGCGTTCGGTGCAAAACGGTCTCGGCGAGTTCTTCTCGACCTAGCGATCCCGGACCACTTGTTGGACGTCCCTTGTAGCAGAAAAACCCGCTGAGGGGAAGCCTAACCGCATCGTCCAGGCGTCACATGGGTGTGGGTCAGAAACGTTTCAACCCCGGCCAGCCCCACGTGATAGCGGGGGTCGGGCACGGAAACGACGAAAAGACGCCTTGCGCTCAGCCGCCCTCGCCGGCGGCCTCGGAGAAGTACTTCCCGAGCTTGTCGGGCTCGCCCTCGCGCGCCTCGGCGTCGGGGAGCGGATCCCGGCGGGTGACCAGAACCGGCCAGTTTTCGGAGTACTTGCGGTTGAACTCGACCCAGCCCTCCATGTCCGGCTCGGTGTCGGGCTTGATCGCGTCGACCGGACATTCGGGCTCGCAGACGCCGCAGTCGATGCATTCGTCGGGGTGGATCACCAGCATGTTCTCGCCCTCGTAGAAGCAGTCCACGGGGCACACCTCGACGCAGTCGGTGTACTTGCAGGCGATGCAGTTGTCGGTCACCACATAGGTCATCGGGGCCAGCCTCGAAATCGTCGCTCGGTCCGCGAAAGCCTGTCACACGTCCGCAGGGCGCTATGTATCAGCCTCGGGGACGGGATCAAGGGCCGGGGCGCTCGCGCCGGCCGGCTGCGGCGCGCCGAGCTCGAGATAGAGCGTCCGCGCTTCCGGGGCCGGGCCGCGGCGGGTGCCGAGGGCGCAGATCCGCAGGGCGTGGACGGTCCGACCCTGCGCGAAGCTCAGGCCGTCGCCGACATGCACGCTGGTCGCGGGCTTGGTCACCCGCACCGCGTTCACCCGCACCGCGCCTTCGGCGATCATCCGGGCGGCGATGCCGCGGGTCTTGCAGAAGCGCGCCTGCCAGAGCCACTTGTCGAGGCGGATCGCCGCCCCGGCCGGGGCCTCGCTCACGACATCAGCCGCGGAGCTTCAGCGCCATCAGCGCCGCGAAGGGATTGTCGGGGTCGATCGGCTTTTCCGGCCGCGGCGGGCGGGCGGTCAGCGGCGGCTTGTCCTCGCGGCGCGGACCCTTGCCGCCGCCCTTGCGGCCGTCGTCGCCGGCCCGGCGCGGCTTTTCGCCGCGGGCCTCGTCCGCGCCGCGGCGGGGCTGGTCCTGGCGGGGCGGGTCCTTGCGGCCGCTGTCGGTCGCCGCATGGCGTGGCTTGCCCTTGCCGGCGGAAGCGTTCGGACGGCGGTCGGAGCGTTCGGGACGACGGCGGGGTGCGCGGGTGAAGACGAGATAGACCTCGGTCTCCTGCGGCGCTTCCGCCCCGGCGACGGCCTCCGCGGCAGCGGGCGCCACCCCCTCAGCCGCGGCGTCCGCTGCCGGCGCTTCGGGCGCGGGAGCCTCGGGCGCGGCAACCGATGCCGGCGCTTCGGGCGCGTGCGGAGCTTCCGCGGACCCGGATGCGACCCCGGTGGCCGGGGAGGGTTCCGCCGTCAGGCCCGGACCGGGCGTCGGAATCTCCTGCGGGCCGGGGCCGGGATCGGGCAGGTCGATGGGGTCCTCGAACGGAACGTCCGGGCCGCGCGGGGGGCTGGGATCCTCGATCGGCTCCTGGAAGGGAACGTCGGGGTCGATCGGCTCGGGCACCTCGGGCTGTGGGGCGTCGGGCTGCGGCGCGTCCGGCGGGGGCATCTCCGGGTTCGGGGTGTCGGGCTGCGGCGCCGGGGTGTCGGGGCCGGGGTCGCCGACGGGTGCGGGCGCGTCTCGGGAGCGTCGTGGTGCGGGCGCGTCGGGCCCGGGCTCGCCTCCGGCGGCCGTCGCCGCGGCGGCCGGGGGCGCGGGCCGGCGCCGCGGACGGGTGCCTTCGGTCGCGACATAGCCCATGCCCTGCATCAGCCGGCCGAACTGCTCGAGGCCGAGGCCGGTGATCGAGAGCATCTCCGGCGAGGCCTCGAAGCCCGCGCGGGCATCGAGGCCCCGGATCATGTCGGCGAGCCGCTCGAGCATGTCGATGCGGATCGCCCGCTCGCCCGCAAGCCGGTAGCCGGCGCGCGGATAGTAGCCGGCCGGCGCGTCGGCAACCGCGGGCACGGTGACGAGGCCGGGCGGGGGCGATTCGGGGAAGACATCGAAGCCCTGCGACAGCGACCAGAGGACCAGCCGCAACCGGGTCGGCGCGGGCTTCAGAAGCAGCGGCAGGAAGACGGTGTATTGCCCGAAGCGCACGCCGTGCTTGCGCAGGCTGGCGCGACCTTCCTGGTCGAGACCCTTGACGTCGTCGGCGATCTCGGAGCGGGGCAGGATCCCCAGCGCCTCGACCAGCCGGAAGGCGATGCCACGGGCCATGCCGGTCAGCGCCTCGTCGTCGCGCAGGGCGATCAGCGGCTGGAAATGCAGGGCGATCTTGCGGTCGATCCAGTGGCCGAGCCGCCGGCGCACCCGTTCGCCGACCTCGGGCGCCACGTCCTCGTCGACGAAGGGCTGCACCTGTGGCGACATCGCATCGGGCCCGGGCACGAGCTTGCCGACCGCGTGCTCGCCCCACATCAGGCCGCCCTGCTCGGTCACGTCCATTTCGGTGTCGGGGGCGTTGTAGAACTTGTCGGCGCGGAGCGAGAGCGCCGGCGCCAGCGCGGCGACGCCGGCGGCGCGCAGCGTCCTTGCCTGGTCGGCATCGGCGGTCGGATCGAGTCGGAAGCGGAAGCCTTCCAGACGGCCGATGAAATGATCGTCGACCGTGACTTCGCCGTTCTCCGTGACAGTCGCCACCAGGGTCTCCTTCTGCTTCAATCGCCGCATCAGGACCGATGTGCGGCGATCGACGAAACGCTGGGTGAGCTGCAGGTGCAGCGCATCCGACAGCCGGTCTTCTACCGCACGGGTCTCATCCCGCCAATGGTCTGCGTCATCCACCCACGCCCGTCGCTGGGCGACGTAGGTCCAGGTGCGGATATACGCCAGCCGCTTGGACAACGCGTCGATGTCCCCGTCGGTTCGATCGATGCGTGCGATTTGCTGCGCCAGCCAGTCGGTGGGAATGCCGCCGCCGCCTTGCAGGAAGTCGAAGAGCCGCACGCAGAGACTGGCATGCTCGGTGAGCGTGACCTTGCGGAAGTCGGGGATCTGGCAGACGTCCCAGAGCAGCCGGGTGTCGGCGACCCCGCGCAGCCGGTCGCGCACCTCGGGGAGTGCCGCGAGCGCCTTGAGGGTCGCGAGGTCGTCGGCCTCGCGGGCGCGCTGCAGGTCGGGGTGGTCCGCCGGCACCTCGAGGCTCGCGACCAGCCGCTCGGGGCTGCCGAAGTCGAGCGCCGAGTTGCGCCATTGCAGCCGCGCCAGCGGGCGGAAGCGGTGGTTCTCGATCGCCTCGACCACCTCGGGCTCGAGCGGCGGCGCCTCGCCGGTGACGCCGAAGCTGCCGTCGGTGGTGTAGCGGCCGGCGCGGCCGGCGATCTGGGCCAGCTCGCTCGGGTTGAGGTGGCGATGCCGGCGGCCGTCGAACTTGACGAGGCCGGAGAAGGCGACGTGGTTGATGTCGAGGTTGAGCCCCATGCCGATCGCGTCGGTGGCGACGAGGTGGTCGACGTCGCCGTTCTGGTAGAGCGCGACCTGGGCGTTGCGGGTACGGGGCGAGAGCGCACCCATCACCACCGCGGCGCCGCCCTTCTGCCGGCGCAGGAGCTCGGCGATGGCATAGACGTCGTCGGCCGAGAAGCCGACGATGGCGCTGCGCGGCGGCATCCGGCTGAGCTTGCGCGTGCCGGTATAGGAGAGATTGGAGAACCGCTCGCGGCGGGTGGTGAGCGAGCCCTGCACCAGGCTCGCGATCCGGGGGCGCATGGTCTCGGCGCCGAGGAACAACGTCTCGGAGAGGCCGCGGGCGTTGAGCAGCCGGTCGGTGAAGATGTGGCCGCGGTCGGGGTCGCCGCAGAGCTGGATCTCGTCGACGGCGAGGAAGTCGGCGCCGATGTCGACCGGCATCGCCTCCACGGTCGAGACCCAGTAGGCGGCGCGCGGCGGCACGATGCGCTCCTCGCCGGTGACCAGGGCGACCACCGACGGGCCGCGAAGGGCGACGATGCGGTCGTAGATCTCGCGCGCGAGCAGCCGCAGCGGCAGGCCGATCACGCCGCTGCGGTGGGCGAGCATGCGCTCGACCGCGTAATGGGTCTTGCCGGTGTTGGTCGGCCCGAGGACCGCGGTGACGCGGGCGTCGCCGTCCAGTGCCATGCTCAGCTCTCCGGTGCGGCGCGGGCTCTCAGAGCTCGGCGTCTCCCGTCATCTTCTCGAGCCGGGTAACGGCATCGTTGACGTTGGGTTGGTTGGGGTTGAGCTTCTGCGCTCGCCTGAGGGCGCGAAGCGCGAGCTGCGGCTCGTCCATTTCCTCGAGCATGAAGCCGAGGCCGGCGATCGCGCCGAAATGCTGCGGGTTGAGTACCAGCACATGCTCCACGTCTGCGATGGACAGCGAGAAC
The DNA here is from genome assembly GCA_963737485.1 of uncultured Alphaproteobacteria bacterium. Taxonomy (GTDB): domain Bacteria; phylum Pseudomonadota; class Alphaproteobacteria; order Rhodobacterales; family Rhodobacteraceae; genus Amaricoccus. The sequence goes on from CAVTSR010000018.1 coordinate 280,734, forward strand.
TGCCCCATCATGAAATAGGCAGTCGCGCGGCCGTTCCAACCTTCGGCGAAGTCGGGCGCGTGGTCGATGAGCGCGCTGAAGTGCTCGACGGCGAGCGGGTAGTCCTCGGCGGCGAGCGCGGCGTTGCCGCGCGCGAGCAGCAAATCCATCGCCGGCGATCCGGAGTGCGACCAGATGCGGGTGATCTGCGCCTGGATGCGTTCCCAGTCGCTGCGACCGGGCTGGGCGAGTTCGGCGAGGAGCTGGTCGAGCTTGGCGGTGTCGGGAGTGTCGGGGCTCTCGGGCGCGGGCGGTGAAACGGGCGCGGCCGCGGGCGGCTCCGCCGTCTCGCCGGACGTTTGGGCGGGCGCCGGGGGTGCGGCGCCGAGCCATAGGGCTGCGGCGAGAGATACGGCCAGTCGAGGCTTTGTCATCGCGCCCATGCACCTTAGATTAGCGATCCGTTCCGAGAAATCGAGGGGCGGCGCCCATCAATCCGGAGAGGCAGGCATGAGCGAGATCGTTGACGCGGCGGTGAAGGCCCTCGGCGGGCGGATCGGGGACGGAGGGCTCGACGGGTCGGTCAAGTTCGTGATCGAGGGCGAGGGGGCGATCCGCATCGACGAGGGCGGGGTCTCGGAGGACGACGGCGACGCCGACTGCACGGTGACCTCGAGCGCCGATACCTTTCGCGCGCTCCTCGACGGCGAGCTCGACCCGACGGCGGCGTTCATGAGCGGGCGGCTGGCGATCGAGGGCGACATGGGACTGGCGATGAAGCTCGGCAGCCTGCTCGGATGACGCCGGGCGCGCCGTTCGACGCCGAGGTCGCGGCGGCGCCGGACGGCGGCGAGGGCTGGTGGCTGCGGGCGGCGGACGGAACCCGGCTGAGGGCGGTGGTCTGGCGCGGCGGGGCGCAGGGAACGGCGCTGGTCTTTCCGGGGCGGACCGAGTTCGCCGAGAAATACGGGCGGGTCGTCGGCGAGCTGGCGGCGCGCGGGCTTTCGGTGGCGGTGATCGACTGGCGCGGGCAGGGCCTGTCGGAACGGCACCCGCGGAACGCAATGCTCGGCCACGTCCGCGACTTTGCCGACTATCAGCGCGATGTCGACGCCTTGCTGGCACTCGCCGTGGAGTTGCGGCTGCCGGGACCGCGATTTCTGGTGGCGCATTCGATGGGCGGCTGCATCGGTTTGCGCGCGCTGGTCGAGCACGACGGCTGGGCCGGCGCGGTCTTTTCGGCGCCGATGTGGGGGCTGAACCTGCGGCGGCTGACCCGCGGGGTCGCCGGGACGCTCTCGGCGCTCGCGCGCGGGGTCGGGCTCGGCGACCGGCAGATGCCGGGAACCGGCCGCCGGGCGGAGGCGCTGCCGTTCGCGGGCAACGTGCTCACCTCCGATCCGGAGGCCTTCCGCTGGTGCCAGGCGCAGCTGACGCTGCATCCCGAGCTCGGGCTCGGCAGCCCGAGTGTCGCCTGGACCGGCTCGGCGCTGCGCGCGGCGCGGGCGGCGGCGCGCGGACCGATGCCCGACGTGCCGGTCGTGGTCCTGCTCGGCAGCGAGGAGGTGGTGGTGTCGCCGGTCCGACGTGCGCCGGGTCACGCGGCGCATGCCGCAGGGCGAGCTGGTGGAGCTCGCCGGCGGGCGTCACGAGATCTTCATGGAGCGGCAGGAGATCGCCGCCGAGGCCTGGCGCCGGATCGACGCCCTGCTGGCGGCGGGAACGGCCGGTCAGAGGCAAGCGGCAAAGGGAAACTGAGGCTCCGGGGCGGCACGCCGGGCGGCCGCCCCCTCCCCCTCCCTGGTCGGATTCAGACCCCGATCGCCCGGGGTCCGATCAGCTCAGGCCCGATCGCTCGGGCCGATCCCTTACGCCACGTCGCTGAGGACGCGAGCCAGGTCGAACAGGCGGCGGCGCTGCGCTTCGGGGATCGAATAGTACGACCGCACCAGCTCCAGCGCTTCCTTGTCGGCGAGCAGGTCGCCCCGCTCGGAACCGGCGGCGGCGGGAATGCCGGTCTCGCCCGCCTCGCCCTCGAAACCTTCGAAGAAGAAGCTGATCGAGACGTCGAGCGCCTGGGCGATATCCCAGAGCCGGGAAGCGCTGATCCGGTTCATGCCGGTCTCGTACTTCTGGATCTGCTGGAACTTGATGCCGACGATGTCGCCGAGCTGCTGCTGGGTCATCCCGACCATCCACCGGCGGTGACGAACCCGCTTGCCAACATGCACGTCCACGGGATGTTTCATTTCAGGCTCCGCTCTCACTCGCTGCTGTCCACTGATCAATACCATGCACATACCATGCCAACCGCTCTCATCAAAGCTGTCGTCTGCTATCGGCACTCAATCGGCGGTAATAAGCCGGTAACGAATGGGCGAATCGCCATTCAATCTGAGGGCGATCGCGGACCAAATCACAAAAGCGTTTGTGCAACCTTACCGTGAATTGCAAATGCGTTTTGCAATTCGCGAATCCGTTTTGCGCGACGCGAATTCAGGAGGCCGCCTGGCGCGCCTGCCGCTTGCGTTCGAGCGGGTCGAGAAAGCGCTTGCGCAGGCGGATGTGGTGCGGCGTCACCTCGACCAGCTCGTCGTCCTCGACGTAGGCGATCGCCTGCTCGAGCGTCGGGCGCCACGGCGTGGTGAGCCGCACCGCCTCGTCGGTGCCGGAGGCCCGCACGTTGGTCAGCTTCTTGCCCTTGAGCGGGTTCACGTCGAGATCGTTGTCGCGATTGTGCTCGCCGAGGATCATGCCGGTGTAGACCTGCTCGCCGGCGCCGATGAAGAAGCGGCCGCGATCCTCCAGGTTGAAAAGCGCATACGGCACGCTCACCCCGCCCTCGAGCGAGATCAGAACGCCGTTGCGGCGGCCGGGCACGGTGCCGCGGTAGGGCGCCCAGGCGTGGAAGACGCGGTTGAGCACGCCGGTGCCGCGGGTGTCGGTGAGAAACTCGCCGTGGTAGCCGATCAGCCCGCGCGAAGGGATGTGCGCGACGATCCGGGTCTTGCCGCCACTGCCGGTGCGCATCTCGACGAGCTCGCCCTTGCGGCCGGAGAGCTTGTCGACCACCACGCCGGCGAATTCCTCGTCGACGTCGATCGTCACCTCCTCGACCGGCTCGAGGCGCTGGTTGCCCTCTTCGCGGAAGAGGACGCGCGGGCGCGAGACCGAGAGCTCGAAGCCCTCGCGGCGCATGTTCTCGATCAGCACGCCCATCTGCAGCTCGCCGCGGCCGGAAACCTCGAAGGCCTCGCCGCCGGGCGTGTCGGCGACGCGGATCGCCACGTTCGATTCCGCCTCGCGCATCAGCCGCTCGCGGATCACGCGGCTCTGCACCTTGTCGCCGTCGCGGCCGGCCAGCGGCGAATCGTTGATGCCGAAGGTCACGCTGATCGTCGGCGGGTCGATCGGCTGCGCCGGGATCGCCGCCGCCACCGCCGGATCGGCGATGGTGTCGGCGACGGTGGCGCGCGACATGCCGGCGAGGCTGACGATGTCGCCGGCCTCGGCGCTGTCGATCGGCGTGCGGGTGAGGCCACGGAAGGCGAGGATGCGCGAGACGCGGAAGCGCTCGATCTCGCGGCCGGTGCGGTCAAGCGCGTGCACGGTCTGCCCGGTGCGCACGCTGCCGCTCTCGATGCGGCCCGTCAGGAGCCGGCCGAGGAAGGGGTCCGCGGAGAGGGTCGTGGCCAGCATCGCGAAGGGATCGCCGAGCCGCTCGACCTGCGCCGGCGCCGGAACGTGGTGCAGGATCATGTCGATGAGCGCGGTCAGGCCCTTGCGGGGGCCGTCGAGCTCGGCGTCGGCCCAGCCGGCGCGGCCCGAGGCATAGAGGTGCGGGAAGTCGAGCTGGCGCTCGCCGGCGTCGAGGGTGACGAAGAGGTCGAAGACCTCGTTCAGCGCCCGGTCGGGCTCGGCGTCGGGGCGGTCCACCTTGTTGAGTACGACGATGGGGCGGAGGCCGAGCGCCAGCGCCTTGGCCAGCACGAACTTGGTCTGCGGCATCGGGCCTTCGGCGGCATCGACGAGCAGGAGCACGCCGTCGACCATGCCGAGGATGCGCTCGACCTCGCCGCCGAAATCGGCGTGGCCGGGGGTGTCGACGATGTTGATGCGGTGGCCGCGCCACTCGATCGAAGTCGCCTTGGCGAGGATGGTGATCCCGCGCTCGCGCTCGAGGTCGTTGGAATCGAGCGCCCGCTCGACGGTGGCCTGGTTGTCGCGGAACGTCCCCGACTGCTTGAGAAGCGCATCGACGAGCGTCGTCTTGCCATGATCGACGTGCGCGATGATCGCGATGTTGCGGATATCCATCGGGGGGTGTTTTCCTTGGGAGTTGCGCGCTCCATAGTCTCGCCGGGCCGGAAAGGCAACGACGACGGTTGCATGGCCGGGTTGCGCGCGGCGCGCAATTCCGTGTCGCGCGAAAGCGGCCGGCATTTTCGGCGGGTTTTCATGGGGTCGCCGCCCCGTGCCGCTCGGTTTCACCGGCGCCGGATCCGGCGAGCACCCTGACGTGCCGGCGGTGGCCGCTGCCCGCAACCCCGCGGCCTTGTATCGGCAGGGTGGCGCGAAGCCACGGCGTGTCGACCGGATCGCCTGCCGGGCCGGCGGAAGCCGCCGTTCCCGGGCTTACGGAAGCGTGCCGCCGATCGCCCGCGTGATGAGGTCGGCGGCGGCGCGCACCCGCGACCCGAAGGTGCCGCTCTCCGAGCGCGCCATGCGCACCGTCGGGCCCGAGATCGACACCCCGGCCACCGCCTCGCGGAACTCGTTGAAGATCGGCGCCGCGATGCAGCGCATCCCTTCGGTCCGCTCGCCGTCGTCGATCGCCCAGCCCTGCCGCCGCACCGCCGCGAGTTCCTCCGCCAGCCGGGCCGGGTCGGTGATCGTGCGCGGGGTGAAGGCCGCGAGCCCTTGCTCGCGCACGATCCGCGCCACCGCCTCGGGCGGGTGGTAGGCGAGCAGCGCCTTGCCGATGCCGCTGGCATGGATCGGGCCACGCGTGCCCGGCCGGAAGAAGGCCCGGATCGGCTCGTGCGTCTCGACCTGGCTGATGAAGACCACCTGGCCGCCGTCGGCGATCGCGAGGTTCGCGGTCTCGCCGGTCTCCGCCATCAGCGCGTGCATCACCCCGCGCGCCTGCTCGACGAGGCTGGTGCGTCCGAGAAAGGCGCTGCCGATGCGGAACGCCTCCTGGCCGATGAACCAGAGCTGCGTCGCCGGCTGCACCTCGACGATCCCGTGCGCCGCGAAGGTCGCGAGCACGCGGTAGACCGTCGCCGCCGCCTGGCCCGAGGCCTCGGCGAGCTCGGTCAGCGACATCCCCTCGCCCTCGGCCAGCACCTTGAGGATCGCGACCGCGCGGTCGAGCGCCTGGATCGTCGTCTGCTCCGGGTTCGGGTTGAAGGCCTTCGGCCGCCCCCGGCTGCGCTTCAGCGTCGCGTCCATGCCGCTCCTCCCGAGGGCCATCCCAGGCGCGCATCCTAGGCGATCGCACAGAGCGCCCGTCGACGGCAGCCGAAGCGGCGCAAGGCGGCCGCAAACCGCACCCTCACGCAGCGGTGATCGCCTCGACGGCAGCGCCGGACGAAAGAAAGTGGTAACCAAGTCCTGAGATAGCAGTCCCTAGCCTGGAGCGTGACTTCGTGATGAACCGACGATCGATCCTCTCCGTCGCCCTCGCGGCCTTCGTCGCCGCGCCCCTCGCGCTGCCGGCATGGGCCGATGCGCCGGTGCCGGTGCCCTTCGACTCCGCGAGCTACGACGCGGCGCTCGCGTCCGGCCGGCCGATGCTGGTCGAGATCACCGCCGACTGGTGCCCCACCTGCCGCAAGCAGAAGGCGGTCTTCGCCGATCTGCTGCAGGAGCCGCGCTACGCGAACCTGCTGATCCTCAATGTCGACTTCGACACCCGCAAGGACGTGGTGAAGTCCCTCGGCGCCCGGACCCAGAGCACGCTGATCGTCTATTCCGGCGGCAAGGAGACCGGCCGCGAGGTCGGCACCGCCAAGCTGAAGAGGATCCAGGCGCTGCTCGACACCGCCTACTGATCGCTCGATGCCCGCGATGCTCGGCTTTGCCTTCGCAGCGGGCCTCGTCTCGATTCTCTCGCCCTGCGTGTTGCCGCTCCTGCCGATCGTCCTCGGCGCCGCCGCGAGCCAGCACCGGCTCGGCCCGGCGGCCCTCGCGTTAGGGCTCGCGGTCTCCTTCACCGCCGTCGGCCTCTTCGTCGCGACGATCGGTTTTGCGATCGGGCTCGATGGCGAAGTCTTCCGCCTCGTCGGCGGCGCGCTGATGCTGGCGCTCGGCGCCATCCTGCTGCATGCCGGTGCTGCAGGAGCGGGTCGCCGTCGCCGCCGCCCCGGTCAGCGCCTGGACCGACCGACGCTTCGGCGGCTTCGCCGGCGACGGCCTCGGCGGACAGCTCGCCGTCGGCCTGCTCCTCGGCCTCGTGTGGGCGCCCTGCGTCGGTCCGACCCTCGGCGCCGCCTCGCTGATGGCCGCCCGCGGTGAGAACCTCGCCGCGGTGGCGCTCACCATGCTCGCCTTCGGCATCGGCGCGGCGCTGCCGCTCCTTCTCCTCGGCCTTGCCTCCCGCGAGGCGCTGCTGCGCTGGCGCGGCCGGATGCGCGGCGCCGGATCCCAGCTGCGGCGGCTGCTCGGCGTCAGCCTGCTCATCGTGGCGCTGCTGATCCTGACCGGCCTCGACCGCTCCCTGGAAGCCCGGCTTCTCGACGCCTCGCCGGACTGGCTCACCGACGCGACCACCGCCTTCTGAAGCCCCCGCGCAGACGAAAAAACAATCCGAGTTTCAAAACAGCCGCTTACACGGATTCCAGCACATCTGAAAAACTATTTCAAAAAAATTGCCGATTCGGCGCCTCGCTGCTAGACCCTCTGCAACCAGACGGAGGAAACGTCCATGTCCAGCCAGAACCCGGTCTTCATCCCCGGTCCGACCAACATCCCGGAGCGGCTGCGGCATGCCTGCAACCAGCCAACGATCGACCACCGCTCGGCGAGCTTCGCCGCGATCTTCGCGCCGCTCTTTCCCGGCGTGAAGCGGGTCCTGAGGACCACGAAGGGCGAGGTCGTCTTCTTCCCCGCCACCGGCACCGCCGGCTGGGAGGCGGCGATCTCCAACACGCTCTCGCCGGGCGACAGGGTCCTCGCCTGCCGCCACGGCATGTTCTCCCACAAGTGGATCGACATGTGCCGGCGCCACGGGCTCGACGTCCACCAGCTCAACGCGCCCTGGGGCGCCGGCGCGCCCGCGGCCGAGTTCCAGGCCGCGCTCGAGGCCGACAAGGGCCATGCGATCAAGGCCGTCCTCGTCACCCACAACGAGACCGCGACCGGCGTCCGCTCCGACGTCGCCGCGATCCGCCAGGCGATGGATGCAGCGTCGCACCCGGCACTCCTCCTCGTCGACGGCGTCAGCTCGATCGGGTCGATGGACTTCCGCATGGACGACTGGGGCGTCGACGTCGCCGTCACCGGCAGCCAGAAGGGCTTCATGCTGCCCGCCGGCCTCGCCATCGTCGGAGTCAGCCCCAAGGCGATCGCCGCGATGGAAACCGCGAAGCTGCCGCGCTGCTTTCTCGACTTCCGTGACATGCTGACCCTGAACCCCAAGGGCGGCTTTCCCTACACCCCGCCGGTCAACCTGTTCTTCGGCCTCGGCGAGTCGCTGAAGATGATCGAGGAGGAGGGGCTGGAGAACGTCATCGCCCGCCACCACCGGCTTGCCGAAGGCGTCCGCCGCGCCGTCGATGCCTGGGGCCTGGAGCTCTGCGCCCGCTCGCCCGATCTCTATTCGGACACCGTCAGCGCGGTCATGGTCCCGCAGGGCTTCGACGGCACGAAGTTCGTCGTCCACGCCGCCGACAAGTACGGCGTCGCCTTCGGCGTCGGGCTCGGCGAGGTCGCCGGCAAGCTCTTCCGCATCGGCCACCTCGGTTCGCTCACCGACGTCATGGCGCTCTCCGGGCTCGCCTGCGCCGAGATGGCGATGGCCGACCTCGAGATGCCGATCACGCTTGGCAGCGGCGTCGCCGCGGCGCAGGAGTATTACCGCGGCACCGCCGCCGCGCTGAGCAAGGCCGCCTGACGATGAGCGCAACCGTCGAGGAGCTTTACATTCCCACTTACGAGGACGTGCTGGCCGCGCACGACCGCGTCCGGCCGTACATCCACCGCACGCCGATCCTGACCTCGCGCTTCATCGACGAGCTCGCCGGCTGCTCGCTGTTCTTCAAGTGCGAGAACCTGCAGAAGGCCGGCGCCTTCAAGGTGCGCGGCGCCTCGAACGCCGTCTTCGGCCTCTCCGAGGAGAAGGCGAAGAAGGGCGTCGCCACCCACTCCTCCGGCAACCACGCGCTCTCGCTCTCCTACGCCGCCGGCCGCCGCGGCATCCCCTGCCACGTGGTGATGCCGCGCACCGCGCCCCAGGCGAAGAAGGACGCCGTCCGCGGCTACGGCGGCGTCATCACCGAATGCGAGCCCTCGACCACCTCGCGCGAGGAGGTCTTCGCGCGCGTCCAGGCCGAGACCGGCGCCGACTTCGTCCATCCCTACAACGACGAGCGCGTCATCGCCGGCCAGGGCACCTGCTCCAAGGAGATCATCGAGGATCTCGGCGCAGCTCGACGCGGTGATCGCCCCGATCGGCGGCGGCGGCATGATCTCCGGCACCTGCCTGACGCTTTCCACCATCGCGCCGGGCACCAGGATCTACGCCGCCGAGCCCGAGGCCGCCGACGACGCCTACCAGTCGTTCAAGCAGGGCCATATCGTCGCCTACGACGCGCCGGTGACCGTGGCCGACGGCCTCAAGGTGCCGCTCAAGGAGCGCACCTGGCACTTCGTGCAGCGCTACGTGACCGACGTGCTCCTCGCCTCCGAGCAGGAGATCGTCGACGCGATGCGGCTGATCTGGGCGCGGATGAAGATCGTCATGGAGCCGTCCAGCGCCGTGCCGCTCGCCACCATCCTGAAGAATCGCGACGTCTTCGCCGGCCAGCGCGTCGGCGTCATCATCACCGGCGGCAATGTCGATCTCGACAAGCTGCCCTGGCTCAAGTGAGGGGAGCAGACACCATGACCAAGCAGGACAGCATCGAGGGCCTCGAGGTCGGCTACGACATCCCCGCCGCCATCGGCATGGCCTACGAGGACATCCAGACCCCCTGCCTGATCCTCGACCTCGACGCGCTCGAGCGCAACGTGAAGAAGATGGGCGACTACGCCCGCAAGCACAACATGCGCCACCGCGCCCACGGCAAGATGCACAAGTCGGTGGACGTGCTGAAGCTGCAGATGGCCGAGGGCGGCGCCATCGGCGTCTGCTGCCAGAAGGTCTCCGAGGCCGAGGTCTTCGCCCGCGCCGGCATCAAGGACATCCTGGTCTCCAACGAGGTGCGCGACCCGGCCAAGATCGACATGCTCGCGAAGATGCCGAAGCACGGCGGCCGCGTCATCGTCTGCGTCGACGACGTCGCCAACGTCGCCGACCTCTCGAAGGCGGCGCAGAAGCACGGCACCGAGCTCAGCGTCTTCGTCGAGATCGACTGCGGCGCCGGCCGCTGCGGCGTGACCACCACCGAGGCGGTGGTGGAGATCGCGAAGGCCGTGGCCGCGGCGCCCAACCTGCGCTTCCTCGGCATCCAGGCCTACCAGGGCGCGATGCAGCACCTCGACAAGTACGAGGACCGCCAGGCCAAGCTCGACGCCGCCGTCGCCCAGGTGAAAGACGCCGCCGACGCGCTCACCGCCATCGGCCTCGAGCCGGAGCTGATCTCCGGCGGCGGCACCGGCAGCTACTACTTCGAGTCGAACTCGGGGGTCTACAACGAGCTGCAGTGCGGCAGCTACGCCTTCATGGACGCCGACTACGGCCGCATCCAGGACAAGGACGGCAAGCGCATCGACCAGGGCGAGTGGGAGAACGCGCTCTTCATCCTCACCAGCGTGATGAGCCACGCCAAGCCCGACAAGGCGATCTGCGACGCCGGGCTCAAGGCGCAGTCGGTCGAACTCGGGCCTGCCGTTCATCTACGGCCGCGACGACGTGAAGTACGTCAAGTGCGCCGACGAGCACGGCATCATCGAGGACAAGGGCGGCGTGCTCAAGGTCAACGAGAAGCTCCGCCTCGTCCCCGGCCACTGCGACCCGACCTGCAACGTGCACGACTGGTACGTCGGCGTCCGCGGCGGCAAGGTCGAGACGCTCTGGCCGGTCAGCGCCCGCGGCAAGGCCTACTGACCGGCATCGGTCCAGCCCCGAGGCTTTCATACGGCCTTGAAACCTGGAGACCAGCCGGTAACCACCGCGTCCCGCACCCTCCGCCCGCGCCATCGCCGGCACGGGGGCGCCGAGGCGGCGGTTCGCCGCCTCCGGCGGAGGGGGGCTCGATGCCCCCCGACGCCGGGTCCCCGAGACGCCAAGGAGCCGAACCCCGATGTTCATCGTCCCCGAAGCCGCCTGCCCCGGCCTTCTCTCGCTCGAAGACGCCGTGCCCGCCGTCGAGGCGGTCTTCGCCGCGATGGCCCGCGGCGACGCCCGCAACTTCCCGGTCGTACGCGAGGCGCTCGGCCACGAAGACGCGCTCTACGGCTTCAAGGGCGGCTTCGACCGCGCCGGCGCCACCCTCGGCCTCAAGGCCGGCGGCTACTGGCCGCACAACCTCGAGCGGCGCAACCTCACCAACCACCAGTCGACCGTCTTTCTCTTCGATCCCGACAGCGGCCGCCCGACCGCGATGGTCGGCGGCAACTACCTCACCGCCGCCCGCACCGCCGCCGCCGCCGCGGTCTCGATCCGCCACCTCGCCCGCCCCGACGCGAAGGTCCTCGGGATGATCGGCGCCGGCCACCAGTCGACCTTCCAGCTGCGTGCCGCGCTGCGCCAGCGTCCCTTCGAGCGCATCGTCGGCTGGAACCTCCACCCCGAGGCGCTCTCCCGCCTCGCCGCGGTGGCCGCGGAATCCGGCCTCCCCTTCGAGTCGGTCTCGCTCGACCGCCTCGGCGCCGAGGCCGACGTCATCGTCACCATCACCTCCTCCTTCGCCCCGATCCTGATGGCGGCACAGGTCCGCCCCGGCACCCATCTCGCCTGCATGGGCACCGACACCCGCGGCAAGCAGGAGGTCGAGGCCGCCCTCCTCGCCCGCGCCCGCGTCTTCACCGACGAGCCCGCCCAGTCGGTGACGATTGGCGAGGCGCAGCACGCCGTCGCCGCCGGCCTGATCGCCGAGACCGAGATCACCGAGATCGGCGCGGTGATCAACGGCACCCACCCCGGCCGGACCTCCGCCGACGAGGTCACCCTCTTCGACGGCACCGGCGTCGGGCTGCAGGATCTCGCCGTCGCTGCCCGCGTCGTCGAGCTGGCGCGCGCGGCGGGAAAGGCGCTCGAAGTCGAGGTCTGACCGCCGCTTCGGCCCGCTTCACGACCCCGCGACGGCGAAAACTTGCCGGAACGATCTCTCCGCCGATGGCTTTTCCTGATGAAAAGCCTGCTTTCGGAGTGATTCCATGACCGTTTCCCCCCCAGCTTACCCCCGGGCCGAGCCCGAGCGCGGCATCGGCTACTGGTGGGCCATCTTCCTCGGCCTCGTCTTCCTGCTGATCGGCCTCGCGCTCGGCGGCGGCGGCGCTTGGCTCGTCGCCCTCGGCGGCTCCTGGTACTATCTGATTGCCGGTCTCGGCCTGCTCGTCGCCGGCGCCCTGATGGTGACGCATCACCGGTCGGGAGCGCTGGTCTATGGCGTCGTCTGGATCGGCACGCTCATCTGGGCGTTCTGGGAAGTCGGCCTCGACGGCTGGGCGCTGGTTCCGCGCATCGTTGCGCCGACCGTCTTGCTGGTGATCGTGCTCGTCAGCCTGCCGGCGTTCCGCCGCCCGCTGCTCCCGGCCGGCGCCGCGCTGCTCGCAGCACTCCTCTTCGGCCTCCCGGTCCCGCAGGCCCGCGCCCAGGAAGTGCTGACCCCCGCCGCCGCCCCCGCCAGCTGCAGCCGCGGCCGCCGACCCGGCCGCGCCGGTGGCCGCGCCGCTGGAGCCCGGGTCCGACTGGCCGGTCTACGGCGGCTCGAACGACGCCGCGCGCTTCTCGCCGCTCGACCAGATCAACCCGCAGAACGTCGCGAACCTCGCGCCGGTCTGGACCTTCCACACCGGCGATCTGCCCGATGCCGCCGCCAAGGGCAAGTATTCGCCCGAGAACACCCCGCTCAAGGTCGGCGACAGCCTCTACACCTGCACCGGCATGGGGATCGTCATCGCCCTCGACCCGGCGAGCGGCAAGGAGAAGTGGCGCTTCGACCCCAAGGTCTCCGACGACGCCATCCCCTACGGCGCCACCTGCCGCGGCGTCGCCTATTACGCCGTTCCCGCCGTCGCCGCCGACGCCCCTTGCGCCACGCGCATCGTCTACGGCACGCTCGACGCGCGGCTGATCGCCATCGACAGCAAGACCGGCGCGCTCTGCCAGGACTTCGGCAACGGCGGCAGCGTCGACCTCACCGAAGGCATCGGCTTCACCGTTCCCGGCTGGTACTCGGTCACCGCCCCGCCGGTGATCGTCCGCGGCATCGCGGTCGTCGGCGCCCAGGTGAAGGACAACGAGGCGACCGACGCGCCCTCGGGCGTGATCCGCGGCTACGACGCCGTCACCGGCAAGCTCGCCTGGGCCTGGGACATGGGTGCCCCCGACCGCAGCGGCGCTCCCGCCGGGGACGCGACCTACACCCGCGGCACCCCCAACATGTGGACCGTCGCCACCGGCGACGACGCCCTCGGCCTCGTCTACGTGCCGCTCGGCAACGCTGCCGGCGACTACTGGGGTCCCGGCCGCTCCGACGCCGAGATGAAGTACAGCTCCGCGCTGGTCGCGCTCGACGCGACCACCGGCAAGCCGGTCTGGCACTTCCAGACCGTCCGCCGCGACCTCTGGGACTACGACCTCGGCAGCCAGGTGACGCTCGTCGACCTGCCGACCGACAAAGGCAAGGTGCCGGCGCTGATCCTGCCCTCGAAGCAGGGCCAGATCTACGTGCTGAACCGCAAGACCGGCGAATCGCTGTTCCCGGTCAAGGACCAGCCGGCGCCGAAGGGCGACGGCCCCGAGGCCGACTGGCTCGCCTCGACGCAGCCCACTTCGGGCTACGCCCACCTCGACAAGCCGCCGATGACCGAGCGCGACATGTGGGGCATGAGCCCGCTCGACCAGCTCTACTGCCGCATCCAGTTCCGCCGTGCGGAGTACCTCGGCGAGTTCACCGCCCCCACCACCGACAAGCCCTACATCGAGTATCCCGGCTACAATGGCGGCTCGGACTGGGGCAGCGTCGCGGTCGACCCCGAGCGCGGTATCCTGGTCGCCAACTACAACGACACGCCGAACTACAACCGGCTGATCCCCCGCGAGCAGGCCGACAAGATGGGCATCAAGCCGATCTACCAGGGCGGCACGCCCAACTCGGTCGGCGAGGCCGGCGCCCAGACCGGCGCGCCCTACGCCATCGACGTCAACTCGGGCTGGCGCGTGCCCGGGACCGGGATGCTGTGCAAGAAGCCGCCCTACGGCTGGATCCGCGGCATCGACCTCGCCACCGGCAAGACCCTGTGGGACGAGCCCTTCGGCAGCGCCGAGAAGAACGGCCCCTTCGGCATCCCGTCGATGCTGCCCCTGACCATCGGCACGCCGAACAACGGCGGCCCGCTGGCGACCGCCGGCGGCGTCACCTTCGTCGCCGCGACCACCGACCAGAAGCTCCGCGCCTTCGACACCAAGACCGGCAAGGTGCTCTGGGAGACCGAGCTTCCCGGCGGCGGCCAGACGACGCCGATCACCTACGAGGTGGACGGCCGGCAATACGTCGCGATCGCCCCTGGCGGCCACCACTTCATGGAGACCCCGGTCAGCGACGCGATCGTCGCCTACGCGCTGCCGAAGACCTGATCCGGACTCCGCCCGCGGCCGCCCGGCCGCGGGCGGAGGCCCCGTGTTGCTCGCACTGCTCGCGTGCGAGCACATCGGTAAGTATCTGATATTAATCAGATAAATTTTTTCGCGTTAAGCGGTTCTCAACCTTTGCCCACGCACCCCCGGCAGCCAAGTTGCGCCGGCGGTGCGTGTCGCGCATGTTCGTCCAGCATCGACGGAGACCGGGCTGACCCAGACGATCGAGATCACCGGCGCGCCCGGCACCGCCGTACCGGCGGCGGCGCACGGCTATCGCCGCGAGATCGACGGCCTGCGCGCGGTCGCGGTGCTGCCGGTGATGCTGTTTCACGCCGGCTTCGCGGCCTTCGCCGGCGGCTGGCTCGGCGTCGACGTCTTCTTCGTGATCTCGGGCTACCTCATCACCGGCATCCTCGCGCGCGAGCTCGCCGAGGGGCGCTTCTCGATCGCCCGCTTCTACGAGCGCCGCGCCCGCCGCATCCTGCCGGCGCTCGTGGTCGTTCTTCTCGCCTGCGTCCCCTTTGCGGTCGCCTGGATGTCGCCCCCGGAGCTCGCGGGCTTCTCGGCGAGCTTTCTCGCCACCGTGCTCTCGGTCTCGAACTTCTGGTTCTGGAGCATCCTCGACTACTTCGGTCCCGCCGCCGATCACCTGCCGCTGCTGCACACCTGGAGCCTCGGCGTCGAGGAGCAGTTCTACCTGCTCTTCCCCCCGCTCCTCGCGCTGCTCTGGCGCTGGCGCAGCGGCCGCCCCTCCGCCGCGCTCGCGCTCCTCGCCGCGGTCAGCCTCGCCGTCGCCGTCTGGGCCGCGCAGCGCCACCCGCAGGCGGGCTTCTTCCTCTTGCCCTTCCGCGCCTGGGAGCTCGCGGTCGGCGGCCTCATCGTGCTCGCGGCACCGCCCAGCCGGCCGCGCGGCCTCGCCGCCGCCGCCGGCCTCGTGCTGATCGGGGCGGCGGTCGCGCTCGCGCCGCGGCTTCCCGGCGTCCTTGCCATCGTGCTCGCCGTCGCCGGCACCGGCCTCTTCATCCGCTTCGCCGTCGCCGGCACCGCCGCCGCGCGCCTGCTGTCGCACCCCGCGCCGGTCGGGATCGGGCTCATCTCCTACTCGGCCTACCTCTGGCACCAGCCGATCCTGGCCTTCGCCCGCCTCCGCTTCGGCGACGCGCTGCCGCCCGCGGCGCTGCTCGCGCTCGGCGGCCTCGCGCTCCTGCTCGCCTGGCCGACCTGGGCCTTCGTCGAGCGCCCGTTCCGCCGCCGCGGCCTCGCCGGTCCCGGCCGGCCGCTCGCCTTCGCCGCCGGGACGCTCGTTGCGATGTCCGCGCTCGGCCTCGCGGGCGTCCTCACCCACGGTCTCGCCACGGCGAAGCCGGCCGCGGTGCGCGAAATCCTCGCGAGCGTCACCGACACCAACCCGCACCGCGCCGCCTGCAAGACCGACCTCGACCAGCCGAACCCCGAGCATCCGGTCGCGGCCTGCCTCGTCGACGGCACGTCGCCCGCCGTCGCCTTCACCGGCGACAGCCACGCCGACGCGCTGCAGGGTGCGGTCTGGGACGCCTTCGCGCAGGCGGGCTTCCGCTTCTACACCGTCACCCGCAGCGCCTGCCCGCCGATCCCCGGGCTCACCCGCACCGGCGCCGCCGCCTCGCCGGCCTGCGATGCGTTCGTCCGCGACGTCGAGGACTATCTCGACTCGGGCGGCTTTCCCGTCGTCGTCCTCGCCGCCCGCTGGATCTCCGGCGTGCGCCGCGCAAGCCTTCGACAACGGCGAGGGCGGCGCCGACGGTCCGCCCGGCGACTGGCTCGTCCCGATCGGCGCCGACCCCGCCACGCCCGCGGCGCGCTCGGCCGCGGTGATCGCCACCTACGTCGCCGGCATCGAGGCCCTGCTCGCCCGCGGCCACAAGGTCGTCCTCGTCTACCCGATCCCGGAAGCGGGCTGGAACGTCCCCGAGGAACTCGCCCGCCGCCGCGAGGCCGCCGACGCCCCGGTCCAGCTCTCGACCCCCTACGCCGCCTACCTCCGCCGCCAGGCCCCGATCCTCGCCGCCTTCGACGCGATCGACAGCCCCGACCTCTTCCGGGTGCGCCCGGCCGACATCCTCTGCAACCGCGACCTCCCCGGCCGCTGCATCAACAACCTCGGCGACCGGCCGCTCTACTTCGACAGCAACCACCTGAACAATTTCGGCGCGTCCCTCGTCGCCGGCGCCATCGCCGATGCCGCCGCCGAGGCGCGCGCGGCCCCGTGACCCCGCCCGCTCTTTTTCCGCCTCTGCCTTTGTCCTAAGCTCGCCGCCAACAATGCCCAGGGGAGACGGACGCCATGCCCGACCAGATGCACCAGCCCTCGCGAGAGACCGTCGCCCACGCGCTGATCGACGCCGACGGCTACGCCAGGATGTACGCGGCCTCGCTCGCGGATCCGGACGCCTTCTGGGGCGAGCAGGCGAAGTCGCTCGACTGGACCACCCCCTTCACCCGGGTGAAGGACACCTCCTTCGCCTATCCCGACGTCTCGATCAAATGGTTCGAGGACGGAGAGCTCAACGTCTCGGCCAACTGCATCGACCGCCACCTCGCGACCCGCGGCGAGCAGACCGCGATCCTCTGGCAGTCCGACGACCCGGAGGTCTCCGAGCGCATCAGCTACCGCCAGCTCCACGGCGAGGTCTGCCGCCTGGCCAACGTCCTGCGCGAGCTCGGCGTCGGCAAGGGCGACCGGGTCGTGCTCTACCTGCCGATGATCCCGCAGGCCGCCTACGCCATGCTCGCCTGCGCCCGGATCGGCGCGATCCACTCGATCGTCTTCGCCGGCTTCTCCGCCGACGCGCTGCGCTCGCGCATCGAGGATTCCGGCGCCAAGCTGCTCGTCACCGCCGACGAGGCGCCGCGCGGCGGCCGCCGCACCCCGCTCAAGGCCAACGCCGACAAGGCGCTCGCCGGCCTCGCCGGGGTCCGCCAGCTGGTGGTGCGGCGCACCGGCGGCGACGTGGCCTGGGACGCCAAGCGCGACGTCTGGCTGCACGAGGCGGCCGAGCGCGTCTCCCCCGACTGCCCGCCCGAGCCGATGGGCGCCGAGGATCCGCTCTTCATCCTCTACACCTCGGGCTCCACCGGCCAGCCCAAGGGCGTGCTGCACACCACCGGCGGCTACCTGCTCTACGCCTCGATGACCCACCGCTACGTCTTCGACTACCACGACGGCGACATCTACTGGTGCACCGCCGACGTGGGCTGGGTGACCGGCCACAGCTACATCGTCTACGGGCCGCTGGCGAACGGCGCGACCACGCTGATGTTCGAGGGCGTGCCCACCTGGCCCGACGCCGGCCGCTTCTGGGAGGTCTGCGAGCGGCACAAGGTCAACATCTTCTACACCGCGCCCACCGCGATCCGCGCGCTGATGGGCCAGGGCCGAGAGTGGGTCGACAAGCACGACCTCTCGTCTCTGCGCGATCCTCGGATCGGTCGGCGAGCCGATCAACCCCGAGGCCTGGAACTGGTACGACGAGGTCGTGGGCAAGGGAAAATGCCCGATCGTCGACACCTGGTGGCAGACCGAGACCGGCGGCATCCTGATCACGCCACTGCCCGGCGCGATCCCGACCAAGCCCGGCTCGGCGACCAAGCCCTTCTTCGGCGTCCAGCCCGCGGTCCTCGACCCGCAGACCGGCAAGGAGCTCACCGAGACCGAAACCGCCGGCGTCCTCGCGCTCAAGGACAGCTGGCCCGGGCAGATGCGCACCATCTTCGGCGACCACGAGCGCTTCGTGGAGACCTACTTCAGCCAGTACAAGGGCACCTACTTCACCGGCGACGGCTGCCGCCGCGACGCCGACGGCTACTACTGGATCACCGGCCGGGTCGACGACGTGATCAACGTCTCCGGCCACCGCATGGGCACGGCGGAGGTCGAATCCGCCCTCGTCGCCCACCCCAAGGTCGCCGAGGCCGCCGTCGTCGGCTACCCGCACGCGATCAAGGGCCAGGGGATCTATGCCTACGTCACGCTGATGACCGGCGAGGAGTACACCGAGGACCTCCGCAAGGAGCTCGTCGCCTGGGTGCGCAAGGAGATCGGCCCGATCGCCTCCCCCGACCTCATCCAGTGGGCGCCCGGCCTGCCCAAGACCCGCTCGGGCAAGATCATGCGCCGCATCCTGCGCAAGATCGCCGAGAACGACTACGGCGCCCTCGGCGACACCTCGACCCTCGCCGACCCCGGCGTGGTCGACGACCTGATCGGCAACCGGATGAACCGCAGCTGAGGGCGGAGCGGCCGATGCGGTCGCTGGCGGGTTTCCTGAAATCGACGCTGATCGGCGGCATCGTCTTCCTGCTGCCGTTCGGCATCCTCGCGATCGTGCTCGGCAAGCTCTTCGTGATCGCGCACGGGATCGGCGAAAGCGCCCACAAGCGGCTCTTTCCCGGCCAGACCAGCGACGTCCTGCCGCTCCTCTTCGCGGTCCTGATCCTGCTGCTGCTCGCCTTCGCCGCCGGCGTCGTGGCGCGCACCGCCCTCGGTGGCCGCATCTTCG
This sequence comes from uncultured Alphaproteobacteria bacterium, assembly GCA_963737485.1. Lineage (GTDB taxonomy): Bacteria > Pseudomonadota > Alphaproteobacteria > Rhodobacterales > Rhodobacteraceae > Amaricoccus. The sequence continues at coordinate 299,220 of CAVTSR010000018.1, forward strand.
CCTGGCTGGAGCGCACGATCCTGGTCAACATCCCGCTCTACGCCGTCTTCCGCCAGACCGTGTCGGACATGGCCGGCGGGTCGGACAGCCTCGCGGCCGAGGCCGATACCGAGGTCGTGCTGGTCCGCCTCGACGACCAGGCCCAGCTCGGATTTCTCGTCGGGCGGCGCGAGGACGGCACCGGCGTCGTCTATCTGCCGTCCGCTCCGTCCGCGCTCTCCGGCACCGTGGTGCTGATCGCCCCCGAACGCATCGAGGCGACGAGCCTCACCCCGACCGAGCTCGTGCAGGGCATGCGTCGCCTCGGCACCGGCTTCGCCGCGCTGAAGCGAGACTGAAACCGACACGCACCCTAGACCTAGGAGAGCCCCGATGGCGGACCAGGCAGACGAACCGACCGGCCCCGACCTCGCCGAAGGCATCCCGGCCTCCGACCTGCCCGATGGCGGCATGCTCGCCGGCCGCGTCGGCAAGGACCCGGTACTCCTCGCCCGGGTCGGCGACGAGGTCTTCGCCATCGGCGCGCTGTGCAGCCACTACCACGGCGAGCTCGCCGAAGGCCTGATGGTCGGCGACACCGTCCGCTGCCCGCTGCACCACGCCTGCTTCAGCCTGCGCACCGGCGCGGCGCTGCGCGCGCCCGCCTTCGACAACGTCGGCACCTGGCGCGTCGAGCGCGACGGCGACCGCATCCGCGTCACCGAGAAGCTGCCGAAGCCCGCCGCGCCCGCCGTCCCCTCGCCGGATCCCGGGGCCGGCCGCTACGTCATCGTCGGCGGCGGCGCCGCCGGCTTCGCCGCTGCCGAGATGCTGCGCCGCGAAGGCTTCGAGGGCGAGCTCACCGTCCTCTCCGCCGAGGCCGACCGCCCGATCGACCGGCCGAACCTCTCCAAGGACAACCTCGCCGGCCAGGCGCCCGAATCCTGGCTCTTTCTCAAGCCGATGAGCTTCTACGAGCGGCGCGGCATCGCACTCGAACTCGCCACGCCGGTCGCGGAAATCGACGCGCGCGCCCGCCGGGTCGCGCTCGGGGACGGCCGCAGCCTTCCCTTCGACAAGCTGCTGCTCGCCACCGGCTCGGAGCCGGTCCGCCTCGACATTCCCGGCGCCGGGCTTGCGCACGTCTTCACGCTGCGCGCGCTTGCCGACCTCCGTGCGATCTCCGCCCGCGTCGAGCAGAGCCGCACCGCGGTCGTGATCGGCGGCAGCTTCATCGGGCTCGAGGTCGCCGCCTCGCTGATCGCGCGCGGCCTCGAGGTGCACGTCGTCGCCCCCGACGAGCGTCCGCTCGCCCGCATCCTCGGCCCCGAATTCGGCGACTTCGTCCGCGCCGAGCACGAGCGGCACGGCGTCGTCTTTCACCTCGGCCACCGGCCGGCCGCGATCGAGGACGGCATCGTCGTCCTCGACGACGGCACCCGCCTCGCCGCCGACCTCGTCGTCACCGGCGTCGGCGTGCGTCCGCGAACCGGGCTCGCCGAAGCCGCGGGCCTTACCGTCGTCAACGGCGTGACCGTCGACGCGACGCTCGCGACCAGCGCCGCCGGCATCTTCGCCGCCGGCGACATCGCCCGCTTCCCCTTTTCCACCGCCGAAGGCGGCAGCGCGCGCATCGAGCACTGGGTCGTCGCCGAGCGCCAGGGCCAGATCGCCGCGCTCAACATGCTCGGCCAGCGCACGCCTTACGACGACGTGCCGTTCTTCTGGAGCCTGCACTATGACGCCGGCATCGACTACGTCGGCCACGCCGAGCGCTGGGACGCCACCGAGACGGTCGGCGACATCGCCGCCGGCGACGGCCAGGTGCGCTTCCTGCGCGACGGCCGCCTGCTCGCCGTCGCCTCGATCGGACGCGACCGCGAGGCGCTCCGCGCCGAGCGTGCGCTCGAGAAAGCCGCCGAAGCGCGTTGACCCAAGTCGAAATGGCGTTAGCGGAAAGTGCCTTTTATCCATGAAAGTCAGATGCCTGATCGGCTTGTGCAACTTGCGCGGCGCAGGCCCTCAGGCTCGGCGCGCCGGGTCTCCGGACCGGCCCGGCCGTCGGCTCGGCTTGCCAACCCGGGCCTCCGCGTGCTTGCCTCGCCTCGGAGCAACTGCAAGGAGAGCCCCGCGATGACCCGAACCCTCGCCACCTGCCTCGGCCTCGCGCTGGCGCTCACCGCCTGCGCCGAGATGCAGAACGGGTCGGGCGGCAAGTCCGCCGCGGGCAGCTGCCCGGCGGCCGAGCACCAGGACTGGGTCGGGCAGAGCCTGGGCTCGGTGAGCCCGCAGTTCCCCGAGAACACCCGCCTGCTGCTGCCCGGCGCCGCCGCGACGGCGGACTACCGCGAGGATCGGACCAACGTCGAGGTCGACAAGGCCGACAAGGTCACCAAGGTCTACTGCGGCTGAGCTCCGGGGTGCCGGCCCACCGCCGGCACCCGCTGCTGCCGCACGACCAGCGCCAGCGGCGCAAGTCCGAGCGGCGCCAGCACCGCCAGCGCCCACGGCAGCCCGATCAGGTGCGCGAGACCGCCGATCAGCGGCGGCCCGACCAGGAAGGCGGTGAAGGCGACGAGCGCCAGCGTCGCCACGTTGCGCTCCGGCCGCAGCCCCGGCAGCTGCCCCACGATCGACATCGTCAGGGGATAGATGTTGCCGGCACCCGCCCCGGTCAGCGCCGCCGCCGGCAGCGACATCCAGAGCCCCGGCGCCAGCCCGAAGCCGAAGATCCCGACCGCCATCGTCACGCCCGAGCAGAGGATGACCGCCCGCGTGCCGAACCGCTCGGCGAGCTGATCGCCGGTCAGCCGGCTGAACGCCATCGCCACCGCGAAGACCGAGAAGGTGAAGGCGGTGACGAACGGCCCCGCCCCCTTCCACTCGCGCATCAGGAGCGCCGACCACTCCATCATCGCGCCCTCGATCAGCAGCGCCCCGATCGGCACGAGGCACATCAAGCACCAGCGCGATCGGCGGCAGGGCGAACCCCCGGCCCGGCTCCTCGCCCACCGGCTCCGGATCGTCCGGGATCAGCCGGAGCGCGAAGAAGACGGTCGCCGCCGCGAAGATCGGCTGCAGGATCAGCTGCTGGGTCAGGAACGGGATCTCCCGCTCGGCGAAGACGCCGGCGATCAGCGCCCCGACCACGGTTCCGAAGCTCCAGAAGGCATGGCAGCGCGTCATGATCCGCCGCCCGATCACCCGCTCGGTCTGGCTCGCCTTGGCGTTCATCGACACCTCGATGGTGGCGATGGTGAGCCCGCAGAGAAAGAGCGCGAACCCGAGCCCCAGCGCGTCCGGCGCCAGCGCCGGCCCGATGAAGGCGAGCAGAAAGATCGACCCGCCCCACATCACCGTCCGGCGCAGCCCGATGCGCCGGATCAGCCGCGGCACCGTCACGAACCCGAGCATGGTGCCGAGCGGCATCCCGAAGAGGCAGAAGGCGAGCGTCAGGACGTCGAGCCCGAGCGCCTCCTTCACGTCCGGGATGCGCGGGAACCACACCGAGAGCCCGAGCGCGTTCAGCGCGAAGACGAGTTGCAGCGGAAGGAGACGGGGCGGCGCGGCGGACATGGAGGACCTCGGGAACGACCCCGCCGCTTACCTTGGATCCCCGACGCGGTCCAGCCGGACTGCGCTACCGCGCCGGCACCTCGGCGCCGAGGAGCGCCCGCACCAGCGCTGCCTGGCTGCGCACCCCGGTCTTGTCGAAGACGCGCTGCAACTGGGTGCGCAGCGTGTTGACGCTGACCCCGAGCTCTCCCGAGGCGGCGGCGAGATCGCGCCCGTCGACGATCGCGCGGGCGAGCCGGACCTGCGCCGGCGACAGGCCGTAGACCTCCGCCGCCCCGGCGATCGGGCGGGCGATCGTCTCGGCGTCGTCGAAGGAGACGAGCGCCCGGCCGTCCTCCACCAGCACCCAGCAGAAGCGCGGCACCCCCGCCTCGCCCTCGCCGAGCGGCACCGCCCAGGCCTGCTCGGCCACTACGGTGAGCGGCCGCTGGCTCTCGATCACCTCGAAGGCGCGGTGCAGTGCTGCGCGGAGCGCCGGTCCGCGCTCCCGCCGCCGCGCGCGCAGCCGGCCGGCGGCCACGGCCAGCCCGCCGTGGCCGGGCAGGCGCTCCCGGGCCTGCGGGTTCATCCAGAGGACGCGCGCCTCGGCGTCGGCCTCGATCAGCGGGCAGGACGCCTGTTCTATGGCGCCCTGCGTCAGCACGGGGCAGCCGATCTTCCAGGCACCGTCGACCCGCTGCACGATCTTGAGCACCTGCTGCAGGTCGCGCCCGTCGTTGACGCCGATCTGGTCGTAGTGGTGGCGAGCGAGACCAGCAGGCGGAGCGCCGCCCGCGGCGGGCGGGGATGAGCATGTTGGCTCCGGCTGGATCGGAGCGATCTCCTCACCCGCCGCCCGGCGAGCTGCCATGCGGGCGGACGACAGCGGACTCGACTCTGCTGCGCCTTGGTGAGAACGTATGGAGAACAAACCTCCCGAGTCGTTCGTCCCGATGCAAGGCCAGCAACGCCGCGTCCTTTCGCTCTGGTTCCCCCGCCTCGCCGCCGAGCGGGCGCTTCGGGTCGAGCCGCAGCTCGCCGGCGCGGCGCTGGCGGTGGTGGCCGAGGTGCGCGGCGCGCTGCTCCTGACGAGCCTGACCGCCGCGGCCGAGGCGGCGGGACTGCGCCGCGGCATGGCGCTCGGCGATGCGCGGGCGATCCTGCCGGGGCTCGTCACCCGGCCGGCGGATGCGCCGCGCGAGGCGGCCTTCCTCGCTGGGCTCCGGCGCTGGGCGGGGCGGTTCACCCCCTGGGTGGGCGAGGAAGGCACCGAGGCGCTGATGCTCGACGTGACCGGCTGCGCGCGGATCTTCGGGGGCGAGGCGGGGCTGGTGGCCGCGGTCGAGGCCGGGGCGGCGCGCCTCGGCCTCACGCTCAGGCTCGGGCTCGCCGACACGCCGGGCGCGGCCTGGGCGGTGGCGCGCCATGCCGGCGCCGACGCCCTGCCGGTCCATGCCGGCGACGCCATCGACCAGGAGGCGCGCGCCACGCGCTCGCGGGCGCAGAAGCGGCGCTGGGAGCGCGGCGGTGCGCCGCCGCCCGCGGCCTCGCCTTCCGCGGACGCCGGCGGGCGCATCGTGCCGGCGGACGCCGGCGGGCGCATCGTGCCGGCGGGCGCGACGCTTGCCCGCATCGGCCCGCTGCCGGTGGCGGCGCTGCGGCTCGATCCGGCCGAGGTCGCGGCGCTGCAGGGGCTGGGGCTGCGGCGGATCGTCGACCTCGCGGCGCTGCCGCGGGCGCAGCTCGCCCGCCGGGCGGGGCCGGGGGTGCCGCGCCGGCTCGACCAGGCGCTCGGGCGCGCCCCCGAGCCGGTCTCGCCGGCACGGCCGCCGCACGTCTTCGCGGTGCGGCTGACGCTTCCCGAGCCGGTCGGGCTCGAGGCGGACGTGCTGGCCGGCATCGACCGGCTGCTGCCGGCGCTCTGCGCCCGGCTGGCGGCTGCCGGGCAGGGGGCGCGGCGGGTCCGGCTCGCCCTCCTGCGCACCGACGGGCGGCCGGAGCTGCGCGAGGTGGGCCTCGCCCGGCCCGCCGACCGGCCGGAGGCGATCCTGCCGCTGCTGAAGCTGAAGCTCGGGGCGATCGACGCGGGCTTCGGCATCGAGGTGATCCGGCTCGAGGCGACGCGGGTCGAGCCGATCGGGCCGCGCCAGCAGCGGAGCCGTCTGGCGGCCACGGAGGAGGGCGACGACGATGGGCTCGCCGACCTCCTCGGCCGGCTCGGCGCCCGGCTCGGGCTCGAGGCGCTGGTGCGGCTGCATCCCGCCGACAGCCACATCCCCGAGAAGGGCGCGACCGAGATGGCGGCGGCCTTCAGCCCGCCCGCCGCCGGCTGGCCGGCGCCGGCGGCGCCGCGCCCGGTGCTGATCTTCCCGCCCGAGCCGATGACGCCCGGGGATGCCGGCCGGGACGCCGGCGCGCCGCCCGGCCGCTTCGTCTGGCGCCGCCGTCCCCGCCGCAGCGCCGCCGCCTTCGGTCCCGAGCGGATCGCGCCGGAATGGTGGCTCGACGACCCGGCCTGGCGCTCGGGCGCGCGCGACTACTGGCGGGTCGAGACCGAGGACGGGACCCGGCTCTGGCTCTACGAGGCCAAGGGCGGCGAGATCTCGCCCGGCTGGTTCGTGCAGGGACTCTTCGCATGAGCGGGATGCCGCGGCCCGGGGGCGGACGGCCCGGTGCGGACGGCCGGCCGCTCGCACTGTCCGCGTGCGAGCGGAGGGTCAAGTTATTGAATATGAATGATAAAATTTTTCGGTTTTTACCAAATTTCAACGAATTCCGACAGGGGCCGGGGCCGCGGCGCGCGGCGCGCCGCGGTCCGCGCGGCGGATGCCCCGGCTGCGGCCGGCAGGTGGCCTGCCGGCCGACGACCCTGGGATCGCAAGGGGGCCGGAGCGCCGTTGCGCTCCGGAGTCGGTCTCCCCGGCTTCGCCGGGGCCCCTGCGCGCCTGTTGGCGCGCGCTCACCCCACCCCCCTTCCCCCCGCCCCTCGAGGGGCGGGGGAACCTGCCCGATAGGGGGAGCACCCGGGAACGGCGCGGGCAGGGCATGCCCCTTCGGCGGTGCCGGGCGGGAGGGCCGCCGGCCGAGCGGCCTGTGCGTCCGGCCTGTGCGTCCGGCCGGTGCGCCCGGCTGGCGCGGCCGGCGCGAAAAAAAGGCCCCGGAGGCATCCGGGGCCGTTCGAGTCGAGATGGGTTTCGGGCGTCGGCCCGCGTCCTGGCGTCAGCTCGCGGGCGTCAGCTCGCGTTCGGGCCGCGCAGCACGCGGATCGCCTCGCGCACCTGCCGCCATTGCTCGGCAGTCTCGGTGTCGCCCTTCGAGGCCGAGTCCTTGGCCTTCTGCGCCGCCTCGTACTCCGCCCGGTCGCCATGCGCCGAGTAGAGCTGCCGCGCGTAGTCGTCGATCTGGATGATGCTCATCGCCTTCCTCCTTCGGATCCGGTTTTCCCCGAGGATAGCACGCGGGGAACGGATGGACACCCGCGAACCTACCCTGCGGCGAGGCCCCTGCTGTCCCGGGGGCTATCGCCGGGGCTGTCCCGGGCGCCATCCGCGGCTTCTGCCGGGCAGAACGCGGCAAGGACGAACCCGTTCCCGGTCGACCGGTCGACGGGATCCCGCCCGCCCGCGGCGCGCGGACCGCGGCCGCTGACCCCCCCGCATCGGATCGCCGCGGCCATGCCCTTCGCCGAGCTTTCGATCACCTCGAACTTCACCTTCCTCACCGGCGGCAGCCATCCGCAGGAGTATGCGCTGCGCGCGATCGAGCTCGGCCTGCCGGCCTTCGCCATCGCCGACCGCAACTCGGTCACCGGGCTGGTGCGCGCCCATCAGGAGCTGAAGGAGGCGGCGCGCGACGGCAGCGCGGTGCCGCGCCTGCTGCCCGCCGCCCGGCTCTGCCTCGCCGAAGGCCCCGAGCTGACCGCGCTGCCGAAGAACCGCGCCGGCTGGGCCCGGCTCTGCCGCCTGCTCACGCTCGGCGCCCGCCGCGCCCCCAAGGGGCGCTGCGAGCTCCACCCCGAGGATCTGACCGACCTCGGCGAGCTGCACCTGCTGCTGCATCTGCCGCCCGGCCGGGCCTTGCGCGGCTGGCTGCCGCAGGCGCGCGCGCTCGCCGCGCGCCATCCGCACGCCCATCTCGTCGCGAGCCCGCGCTACGACGGCCAGGACCCGGGCCGCCTCGACCGCGCCGCCCGGCTCGCGGCCGAGCTCGGCCTGCCGCTCGTCGCCTCGGCCGAGCCCGTCATGCACCACGGCGCCCGCCGGCGGCTGGTCGACGTGCTGACCTGCATCCGCGAGGGCCGGCGCATCGACCGCCTCGGCCGCGCCGCGCTCGCCAACGCCGAGCGGCGGCTGCGTTCGGAGGCCGAGATGCTGCGGCTCTTCGCCGGCCACGAAGCGGCGGTGGAGCGTGCCGGCGAGATCGCCGCGGACTGCCGCTTCCGCCTCGACGAGCTGGCCTACGAATATCCGAGCGAGGTCTGGGACGGCGAGGATCCGCAGGCCCGGCTGGAGCGGCTGACCGCGAAGGGGCTGAAGTGGCGCTATCCCTGGGGGGTGCCGGAGAAGGTCGAGGCGCAGGCGGCGCACGAGCTCGCGCTGATCGCCCGGCTCAACTACGCCCCCTACTTTCTCACCGTCAGCGACGTCGTCGACTTCGCCCGATCGCAGGACATCCTCTGCCAGGGGCGCGGGTCGGCGGCGAACTCGGTGGTCTGCTACGCGCTCGGCGTCACCTCGGTCAGCCCCGAGGTCGGCACCATGGTCTTCGAGCGCTTCGTCTCGGAGGCGCGCGACGAGCCGCCCGACATCGACGTCGACTTCGAGCACGAGCGCCGCGAGGAGGTGATCCAGTACATCTACCGCCGCTACGGCCGCCACCGCGCCGGGCTCTGCGCCACCGTCATCCACTACCGCGGCAAGCGGGCGATCCGCGAGGTGGGCACCGCGATGGGGCTGTCGCGCGACACGGTGGCGGCGCTGTCGTCGCAGATCTGGGGCTGGTCGTCGTCGAGCCTGCCGCTCGAGCGGATCCGCGAGATCGGCCTCGACCCGACCGACCGGCGGCTCGCGCTGACGCTGGAGATGGTCGAGCAGATCCTCGGCTTCCCGCGCCATCTCAGCCAGCACGTCGGCGGCTTCGTCATCACCGAGGGGCGGCTCGACGAGCTCGTCCCGGTGGAGAACGCCGCGATGGAGGACCGCACCGTCATCTGCTGGGACAAGGACGACATCGACGCGCTCGGCATCCTCAAGGTCGACGTCCTGGCGCTCGGGATGCTCAGCTGCCTGCGCAAGGGTTTCGACCTCCTCGCCGAGCACACCGGCCAGCGCTACACGCTGGCGACGCTGCCGGCGGAGGACCCGGTGGTCTACGACATGCTCTGCCGCGCCGACTCGCTCGGGGTCTTCCAGGTCGAGAGCCGGGCGCAGATGAGCTTCCTGCCTCGCTTAAGGCCGCGCTGCTTCTACGACCTCGTCATCGAGGTGGCGATCGTGCGGCCGGGGCCGATCCAGGGCGACATGGTGCACCCCTACCTGCGCCGGCGGCGCGGCGAGGAGGCGGTGTCGTTTCCCTCGGACGCGCTCGGGGCGGTGCTCGGCAAGACGCTCGGGGTGCCGCTCTTCCAGGAGCAGGCGATGCAGATCGCGATCATCGGCGCGGGGTTTTCTCCCGAGGAGGCCGACCGGCTCCGCCGCTCGCTCGCGACCTTCAAGAACGTGGGCACCATCCACACGTTTCGCGAGCGCTTCCTCGCCGGGATGGCGGCGAACGGCTATCCGCAGGACTTCGCCGAGCGCTGCTTTTCCCAGATCGAGGGGTTCGGGTCCTACGGCTTCCCCGAGAGCCATGCGGCGAGCTTCGCGCTGCTGGTCTACGCCTCGGCCTGGATGAAGTGCCACCATCCGGCGGTCTTCGCCTGCGCGCTGCTCAACGCGCAGCCGATGGGCTTCTACGCCCCGGCGCAGATCGTGCGCGACGCCCGCGCGCACGGGGTGGTGGTGCGCCCGGTGTGCGTCAACGCGAGCTACTGGGACAACGTGCTCGAGCCCGACGGGCGCGGCGGGCTGGCGCTGCGGCTGGGGTTTCGCCAGATCAAGGGCGTCGCCCGCGACGATGCCGACTGGATCGCCGGGGCGCGCGGCAACGGCTACCGCGACGTGTCCGCCCTCTGGCGCCGGGCGGGGACGCCGCCGCGGCTGCTGGCGCAGCTCGCCGAGGCCGACGCCTTCGCGAGCCTCGGGCTCACCCGGCGCGAGGCGCTCTGGCAGGTGCGCGCGATCGGCGGCGAAGCGCCGCTGCCGCTCTTCGCCGGCAGCGAGGATGGCGGGGATGGCGGCGAGGACGCGCCGGTCAGGCTGCCGCCGATGACGCTCGGCGAGGAGATCGTCGCCGACTATACCGCGCTGCGGCTGACGCTGCGCGCGCATCCGATGGCGCTGCTCCGCCCGCGGCTCGACGCGCTGGCCGCGCGGCGGCCCGCAAGCCGCGGCTGACGCCGGCTGCAGCCGCCGCTCGACAGAACCGATCGGTTCGGGCAAGAAGCGCCCCCGAGGAGTCCCGCATGGCCGAGAAGCCGCCGATCCTGTTCCTGCACGGCGCCTTCGCCGGTCCCGAGATCTGGACCCGCTTCGTCGCGCCCTGGTTCGCCGCGCGCGGCCACCGGGTGCTCGCCCCGCGGCTCGCCGGGCCGCTGCTCGGCCCGCCGGCGCGGCTGCGCGACTACGTCGCCCGCGCCGCGGCCGCCGCCGACGCGCTCGCGGCGCCGCCCGTCGTCGTCGGCCATTCGCTGGGCGGGCTGGTCGCGCAGCACCTCGCGGCGCGGCGGGAGGTCGCGGGGACGGTGCTCGTCGCCTCGCCCGGGCCGTACGGGCTCGGGCCGTCGCTCTGGCAGCTCTCGGCCGGGGCGCCGGAGGTGCTGGCGGCGCTCCTTCGTCACCCAGGCCGGCGGCGGGGCGCTGATCGGGCGCGAGACCATCCGCCGGGCGCTCTTCACCGCCGAAACCCCCGACGCATGGATCGACGCGCTGGCGATGATCGCCGACCGCGAGAGCCCGCTCGCGCTCCTCGACGGGCTGACCTGGGATCTGCCGAACTGGTTCATGGTGCGGCGGGCCCGCGCGCTGGCGCTTCTCGGCGACGGCGACGCCTTCGTGCCGATCACCGACCTCTGGGCGATCGCGATCGCCTACGGCGCGGAGACCGAGCGGATGCGCGGCTTCGGGCACGGCATGCCGATCGACCCGCACTGGAAGAGCCTCGCCTGGCGGATCAACGCCTGGCTCGACGAGCGCCGGATCGGCCTGGACGCGCCGCGCGCGCTCGCGCCGGCTGGATGAAGCCCCTCGCCTTCGTGCCTGAAATCAGGTAGACAATCAGCGTTAACCACTACGACGCGGTGGCGAGGCGAATGCAGGGGTTCGATCCGGTTCTGGGGCTGCGGGACATCGCGCTGCCCGCCCTCCTCGCCGGCCTGCTCACCCTCGCCGGCTGCCTGCTGCTGATCGCCACCCGCCGCTGGCACGGGCGCTACACCGACGACGCGACCGACGGGGTGCAGAAGTTCCACCGCGAGCCGACGCCGCGGATCGGCGGGCTGGCGATCGGGCTCGGCCTACTTCCTGCTCTGGCCGGTGCTGCCCGCGCCGCTGAAAGCGCCCTGGGGGCTGATCGGGATCGCCGCGCTGCTGCCGCTGCTCGCGGGCATCGGCGAGGATCTCGACCGGCAAGGTCGGGGTGCGCTGGCGGCTCCTCGCCACCATGGGCGGCGGCGTCGTCTTCGCGCTGCTCACCGGCTATACCATGCACAAGGTCTACCTGCCGGGGGTCGACTGGCTGCTGTCGTTCGGGGTGGTGGCGGTGCTCTTCACCGGCTTCGCGATGGGCGGCGTCGCCAACGCCATCAACATCATCGACGGCTTCAACGGCCTCGCGTCGGGGTCGGTGATGATCATGCTCGCGGGCTTCGCCTGGGTGGCGCACGCGGTCGGCGACGACCTCGTCTTCGCGCTCGCGCTGCTCTACGCCGGGCTGATCGCCGGGCTTCTTCGTGCTGAACTTCCCGTTCGGCAGGATCTTCCTCGGCGACGGCGGGGCGTATTTCGCCGGCTTCCTGCTCGCGGGCCTCGGCGTGCTCCTGCCGATGCGCAACCCCGAGACCTCGGCCTGGACCGCGATCCTGATCTGCGCCTACCCGGTGATCGAGACGCTGGCGTCGATGCGCCGCAAGGCGCGGCGCGACGGCCACAGCGTCGGCCAGCCCGACCGGGTGCACTTTCACATGCTGGCGCACCGGCGCTATGCGCGGCGCATCTTTCCCGCCGCGAAGCCGCACCTGCGCAATCCCGCGACCAGCGTGGTGACCTGGCCGCTGCCGCTGCTGACCGCGGTCTTCGCGGCGCTCGCCTGGGACAGCGTGCTGGCCAGCGCGTTCTTCTTCTTCGTCACCGTCTTCATCTACGGCCAGCTCTACCGGGTGATGTCGCTCGAACGCCCCCAACCTGCCGCTGGGGCTGGCGCGCCTGCTCTGAGGCCGCCCGCGCCGAGATTTCGCCCCTCGGGGGCGTTCTCTAAACCGTCGGTGGCGATCTCTAAACCAAAGTGGACTGTTGTCCGTCTTTCCCATTATGCATATTGAGCCGCAACAGGCAGGTGAACCGCTGATGCAGAACCGAGGCGCCCCGACCCTCCACGTCGGGGTCATCATGGACGGCAACGGCCGCTGGGCCGAAGCGCGCGGGCTCGGCCGGGTCGCCGGCCACGCCCGCGGCGCGCGCCGCGTCTCGGAGATCGTCAAGCTCTGCCCCGACCTCGGGGTGACGCACCTGACGCTCTATGCCTTCTCGACCGAGAACTGGAGTCGTCCGCTCGGCGAGGTCGACGGGCTGATGCGCATCTTCAGCCAGTACATCCGCGGCAAGATGGAAGGCCTGCGGCGAAACTCGGTGCGCGTCCGCTTCATCGGCATGCGCCACCGGCTGCCGCGAACGCTGCAGGCGCTGATGGCCGAGCTCGAGGCGCAGACCCGCTTCTGCCACGGCCTGACGCTGTCGATCGCGATCGACTACGGCGGCCGAGACGAGCTGACCCGCGCGGTGCGGGCGCTCTCCGCCGAGGTCGCCTCCGGCGCGCTCCGCCCGTCGGCGATCACCGAGGCGCGCATCGCGAGCGCCCTCGACACCTCGGGCCTGCCCGATCCGGATTTGATCATCCGCACCTCGGGCGAGCTGCGCATCTCGAACTTCCTGCTCTGGCAGGGCGCCTACGCCGAATACGACTTCCCCGAGACCGCCTGGCCGGACTTCACCGCCGATGCCTTCGCCGAGGCGATCGAAGGCTATCGCCAGCGCAGCCGCCGAATTCGGCGGCATCGAGGAACCGGCGGAGGCACCGGCACCGGCACGCGCTTTGCCCTAGCGCCGGCCTGCGGGCATCCCCCTGGGGGAGGATGCCCGGGAAGCGATCCCTGCTGGCCAAGCAAATCGTCTCTGCGCTAGCGTGCCGCCAAGGCGAACAAGCGTCGAGGGGGGCTGAGTCTTGGTCGTTTCGCAACTCACCATGCACGAGGACCAGCCGCTGCCGGTCGACCGCGACTGGTGGCGGGGGGCGGTGATCTACCAGATCTATCCGCGCTCGTTCCAGGATTCGAACGGCGACGGCGTCGGCGACCTCGCCGGGATCATCCACCGCCTGCCCTACATCGCGAGCCTCGGGGTCGACGCGATCTGGATCTCGCCGTTCTTCCCGTCGCCGATGCTCGACTTCGGCTACGACGTGATGAACTACCGCGACGTCGACCCGATGTTCGGCACCCTCGGCGACTTCGACGCGGTGATCCACCGCTCGCACCAGCTCGGGCTGCGGGTGATGATCGACCTCGTGCTCAGCCACACCTCCGACCAGCACCGCTGGTTCCGCGAGAGCCGCGGCAGCCACGACAACCCGAAGGCCAACTGGTACGTCTGGGCGGACGCCAAGCCCGACGGGACGGTGCCGAACAACTGGCTGTCGATCTTCGGCGGCTCGGCCTGGGAATGGGACAGCGAGCGGCTGCAGTACTACCAGCACAACTTCCTCAAGGAGCAGCCCGACCTCAATTTCCACGAGCCCGAGGTGCAGGACGAGCTCCTCGCGGTCGCCCGCTTCTGGCTGGAGCGCGGCGTCGACGGCTTCCGGCTCGATACCATCAACTTCTACTTCTGCGACCGGGAGCTCCGCGACAACCCCGCGCTCGAGCCGGAGCGGCGCGACTATTCGACCGCGCCGGCGGTCAACCCCTACAACTGGCAGGAGCATCTCTACGACAAGAGCCGGCCGGAGATGATCGGCTTCCTCAAGCGGCTGCGGGCGCTGATGGACGAGTTCGGCGACACCGCCGCGGTGGGCGAGGTCGGCGACGCCCAGCGCGGCATGGAAATCATGGGCGAGTACACGCTCGGCGAGGACCGAATGCAGATGTGCTACGCCTTCGAGTTCCTCTCGCCCGAGGCGCCGAGCGGGCGGCGGGTGGCGCAGGTGCTGCGGCGGTTCATGACGGCGGCGGCGGACGGCTGGGCGTGCTGGGCGTTTTCCAACCACGACGTCGAGCGGCACGCGACGCGCTGGCAGCTGGACGCCGGACAGCTTCGGGTCTACGCGGCGCTGCTCCTGTCGCTGCGCGGATCGGTCTGCCTCTACCAGGGCGAGGAGCTCGGGCTGACCGAGGCCTACGTCGCCTACGAGGACCTGCAGGATCCCTACGGCAAGCGCTTCTGGCCGAAGTTCCGCGGCCGCGACGGCTGCCGCACGCCGATCCCCTGGCTCGGCGACACGATGCATGCCGGCTTCTCCGAGCACAAGCCGTGGCTGCCGGTGGCGATGGAGCATGTGCCGATGGCGGTGAGCGTGCAGGACGGCGACCCCGACTCGATGCTCGCCTTCTACCGGCGGATGCTCGCCTGGCGCCGGCAGCACCCGGCGCTCGCCAAGGGCGACTTCGCGATCCACGAGACCTCGGACAGCCTGATCTCCTACCTGCGCAGCCTCGACGGGGAGGCGATGTTCTGCGCCTTCAACCTCGGCGGCGAGCCGCTGTCGGCGACGCTGCCGCCCGGGGACTGGCAGCCGGTCGAGCTGCCCGACTTCGCGCCGACGATCGCGGGCGGGCGCGTCGAACTGCCGCCCTATCAGGCGCTCTTCGCCACGCGCGCCTGACGGAGCGGCCCCCGGAGGGCCTCGCGAGGCGGTTCGCCCTTGCACAAGCGGGGGCGCTTGGGTCAACTTTGCGCCGAACGGACGCGGGACGGCGAGCTCGGGGAGTCGGACGATGTTCCTGGTCTGCGGCGAGGCCCTCTTCGACTTCTTCCTGGAGAGCGAGGCCGGTCCGGCGGCGTCGACCTATGCGGCGCGCGCCGGCGGCTCGCCGTTCAACGTCGCGATCGGGCTGGCGCGGCTCGGGCAGCCGTCCGGGCTGCTGACCGGCCTGTCGAGCGACCTCCTCGGCCAGCGGCTGTCGCAGGTGCTCGATGCCGAGGGGGTCTCGACCGCCTATGCGATCCCGACCGACCGGCCGACGACGCTGAGCCTCGTCGGCCTCGATACCGCCGGGGTGCCGGCCTACCAGTTCTACGACAACGGCTCGGCCGACACCGGGGTCACTCCCGAAGACCTGCCGCGGCTCGGCGCCGAGGTCTCGGGCCTGCACTTCGGCTCCTATTCGCTGGCGGCGGTGCCGGTGGCCGACGCGATGGCGGAATTCGCCCGGGCCAATCGCGACCGGTTCATCTCGGTCGACCCCAACGTGCGCCCGACGGTCGAGCCCGACATGGACGTCTGGCGCGAACGGATGACCGTGCTCTTTCCGCTGGCGGATCTCGTCAAGATCAGCGCCGAGGACCTCGAGCTGCTGCATCCCGGGCTGGCGGCCGAATCGTTCGCGGCCGACCTCGTCGGCCGGGGTGTGCGCCTCGTCGTGGTCACCGACGGCGGCGAGGCGGCGACGGGCTGGGCCGCCGGCGGGTTGCACGCGACCGCGATCCCGCCCAAGGTCAGGGTCATCGACACCGTCGGCGCCGGCGACACCTTCCAGGCCGCGCTGCTGGCGCGGCTGCTGCGCGGCGGCGAGCACCCGGCGGCGACGATCGACGCGCTCGACGGTGATGCGCTCGCCACGCTTCTGGGCTATGCCGCGCGGGCGGCTGCGATCACCTGCTCCCGCCGCGGCGCCGACCTGCCGCGCGCCGCCGAACTGACCGATTGAAGGAAAGACACAAAACCGATGGTCGCCACCGTCATTCCCGTCCAGCCGTTCGACCTCGTGATCTTCGGGGCCACCGGCGACCTCGCCAAGCGCAAGATCCTGCCGAGCCTCTACCGCCGGCTGGCGGTGCACCAGATGCCCTCCACGGCGCGGGTGATCGGGGCGGCGCGGACCAAGATGAACCGCGCCGAGTTCCGCAAGTCGGTGCGCGAATCGCTCGAGCAGTTCGTCGATCCCAAGGATCTGAAGCCCGAGACGCTCGAGGAGTTCCTCAACACCATCGACTACGTGCCGGTCGACGCCGCCGGCGAGGGCGGCTGGGCGCAGCTGCGCAAGAAGCTCGACGAGAAGCCCGACCACGTCCGCGCCTTCTACCTGTCGGTGGCGCCGGGGATCTTCGCGACCATCGCGGATCGGCTGGCCGATGCCGGCATCGCCACGCCACGGAGCCGCATCGTGGTGGAAAAGCCGCTCGGCCACGACCTCGCCTCGGCCAAGACCCTGAACGCCGAGCTGCGCAAGAACTTCTCCGAGGGGCAGATCTACCGCATCGACCACTACCTCGGGAAGGAGACGGTGCAGAACCTGATGGCGATCCGCTTCGCCAACGCGCTCTTCGAGCCGCTGTGGAACTCGCACTACGTCGAGCAGGTGCAGATCACCGTCGCGGAGTTGATCGGGGTCGCCGGGCGCGGCGCCTACTACGACAAGTCGGGCGCGATGCGCGACATGGTGCAGAACCACATGATGCAGCTCCTGTGCCTGACCGCGATGGAGCCGCCGTCGAAGTTCGAGCCCAGCGCGGTGCGCGACGAGAAGCTCAAGGTCATCCGCGCGCTCGAGCCGCTGAAGCTCGGCGACACCGTGCGTGGCCAGTACCGCGCCAACGGCACCGACGGCAGCTACCTCGAGCATGTCGGCGACCCCGCGAGCCGTACCGAGAGCTTCGTCGCGCTCCGGGCGCACGTCGCGAACTGGCGCTGGTCGGGGACGCCGTTCTACCTGCGCACCGGCAAGAAGCTGAGCGCGCGGATGAGCGAGATCTGCGTCGTCTTCAAGCACCCGCCGCATACCATCTTTCCGCAGGTCGACGCGCTGCGCGGCAACGCGCTCATCATCCGGCTGCAGCCCGACGAGGGCATCATGCTGCGGGTCGCGATCAAGGATCCCGGCCCCGGCGGCATGCGGCTGATCGAGGTGCCGCTCGACATGACCTTCGCCCGCGCCCTCGGCGCCGAGGGCGCGATGCCCGAGGCCTACGAGCGGCTGATCATGGACGTGATCCGCGGCGACCAGACGCTGTTCATGAGCGGCGACGAGGTCGAGGCGGCCTGGGAGTGGACCGACCCGATCATCAAGGCCTGGGAGGAAGCCGGATCGCGGCCGCTGGCCTACGACGCCGGCAGCGGCGGGCCGATCGACGTCTACAAGCTGACCGGCTCGGACGGCCACCTCTGGCGCGAGATCGCCGCATGATCGAGGTGGCGCGGCAGGCCTACCCCGACCGCGGCACGCTGATGCGCGACCTCGCCGAGCTCGTGGCCGACCAGCTGCGCGCGGCGCACGCCACGAACGAGCGGGCGACGCTGGCGGTGCCCGGCGGCACCACGCCGGGGCCCTTCCTCAGCGCGCTCTCGCAGGCCGACCTCGCCTGGGCCGACATCCGGGTGATGCCGACCGACGAGCGGATGGTGTCCGAGCTCAACACGCGCTCGAATGCGCGGCTGATCCGCGAGACGCTGCTGCAGGGGCCGGCCGCGGTCGCGAACTTCGTCGACATGTACGAGCCGATCCTCGGCGCCCGCCGCGCCCGGGTCGCCGAGGCGCTGCCGATCGACGTGCTGGTGCTCGGCATGGGCGCCGACATGCACACCGCCTCGCTCTTCCCCGGCGCACCGGAGCTCGCCGCCGCACTCGCCGACGACGCCCCCGAGATCCTCGAGATCCATCCGCCCGACCAGCCCGAGGCGCGGTTGACGCTGACCGCCCCGGTCCTACGTGCCGCCTCGGTGATCCACATCCTCATCACCGGCCCCGACAAGCTCGCGGCACTCGAGGCGGCACTTGCCGGCGGTCCCCTCGCCGAGGCCCCGGTGCGCGTCGCGCTGACCGCCCCCTGCCCGGTCACCGTCCACTATGCCGAGTAGGGAAGGCTAGCCATGTCGCTCAACGCCACCATCGCCCGCGTCACCGACCGGATCGTCGACCGCTCGCGGCCGCTGCGGCGCCCCTACCTCGACCGCATGCGCAAGGCGCGCGACGAGGGGCCGAAACGCGCCCACCTCGCCTGCGGCAACCAGGCGCACGCCTATGCCGCGATGCCCGCGGCCGACAAGGACACCCTCAAGGCCGACAGCGCCGGCAACATCGGCATCGTCACCGCCTACAACGACATGCTCTCGGCGCACCAGCCCTACGAGACCTATCCCGAGCTCATCCGCCGCGCCGCCCGCGAGATGGGCGGCACCGCCCAGGTGGCCGGCGGCGTGCCCGCGATGTGCGACGGCGTGACCCAGGGCCAGACCGGCATGGAGCTCTCGCTCTTCTCCCGCGACGTCATCGCGATGGCGGCGGGGATCGCGCTCTCGCACAACGTCTTCGATTCGACCGTCTACCTCGGGGTCTGCGACAAGATCGTCCCCGGCCTCGTCATCGCCGCCGCGACCTTCGGCCACCTGCCGGCGGTCTTTCTCCCCGCCGGCCCGATGACGAGCGGCATCCCCAACGACCAGAAGGCCAAGGTCCGCCAGCAGTTCGCCACCGGCGAGGTCGGCCGCGACAAGCTGATGGAGGCCGAGATGGCCTCCTACCACGGCCCGGGCACCTGCACCTTCTACGGCACCGCCAACACCAACCAGATGCTGATGGAGTTCATGGGCCTGCACCTTCCGGGCTCGAGCTTCGTCAACCCCGGCACGCCGCTCCGCGAGGCGCTGACCGTCGAGGGGGCGCGGCGGGCGCTCGCGATCTCGGCGCTCGGCAACCAGTACACCCCGGCCTGCGACGTCCTCGACGAGCGCGCCTTCGTCAACGGCATCGTCGGGCTCGAACGCGACCGGCGGCTCGACCAACCTCTTGATCCACCTGATCGCGATGGCGCGCGCGGCGGGCATCCTGCTCGACTGGGAGGACTTCGCCGAGCTCTCCGACGCGACGCCGCTGATGGCGCGCGTCTACCCCAACGGCCTCGCCGACGTGAACCACTTCCATGCCGCCGGCGGGCTCGGCTACCTGATCGGCGAGCTCCTCGAGGCGGGCCTGCTCCACCCCGACACCCGCACCGTCGCCGGCGACGGCCTCGCGCGCTACACCCAGGAGCCGAAGATCCTCGACGGCGCGCTGGTCTGGACCGACGGCGCCGGCGAGTCGCTCAACGACAAGATCCTCCGCCCCGCCGGCGACGCCTTCCAGCCGACCGGCGGCATCCGCCGGCTCAAGGGCAACCTCGGCACCGGGGTGATGAAGATCTCCGCCGTCGCCCCCGAGCGGCATGTGATCGAGGCGCCGGTGCGCGTCTTCCACGAGCAGGAGGACGTCAAGAAGGCGTTCCGCGCCGGCGAGTTCACCGGCGACACCGTCGTCGTCGTCCGCTTCCAGGGGCCCAAGGCCAACGGCATGCCCGAGCTGCACAGCCTGACGCCGATCCTCGCGGTGCTGCAGGACCGCGGCCTGCGCGTCGCGCTCGTCACCGACGGGCGGATGTCGGGTGCCTCCGGCAAGGTGCCCTCGGCGATCCACGTCTCCCCCGAGGCGCTCGACGGCGGCCCGCTCGCGCGGCTGCACGACGGCGACTGGGTCAAGGTCGACGCGGTCGCCGGCACCCTCGACGTGCTGACCCCGGGCGTGCTCGAGCGGCCGAACGTCCGCCCCGACCTCGTCGCCAACGGCTACGGCGTCGGCCGCGAGCTCTTCGACGTCTTCCGCAACCACGTCGGTCCCGCCGAGGCGGGCGCGACGCCGCTGTTCTGATCCCGTGGCCCGGATCCTGCTCTTCCACTCGATCCTCGGGCTGCGGGGGCTGGAGCGCGAAGCGGCGGAACGGCTGCGCGCCGCCGGACACGCGGTCACGCTGCCCGACCTCTTCGACGGCGAGACCGCCGCGACGATCGACGAGGGCTTCGCGCTCCACGACCGGCTCGGCTGGGAGCGGATCGCGCAGCGGGCCGAGGCGGCCGCCGCGGGCCTGCCGCCCGACACCGTCCTCGCCGGCGTCTCGATGGGCGCGTCGGTCGCGGCGCATCTCTGGGCGAACCGGCCCGAGGCGGCCGGCATCCTCTTCCTGCACGGGGTGGCGGAGATCCCGGCCTCCGCCCGCCCCGGCCTGCCGCTGCAGATCCATCTCGCCGAGCCCGACCCCTTCGAGGAGGAAGGCTATGTCGGGATGACCTGCGAGGCGGCCGCGGCGCGCGGGCTCGCCTGGGAAATCTTCCGCTATCCCGGTCTGGGCCATCTCTTTACCGATGCCACCGTGCCCGACCACGACCCCGCGAGCGCCGCGCTGCTCTGGCAGCGCGTGGAGTCCTGGCTCGCGTCGCTCGACCCAAACAGCCCGGAAAGGCCCGCCCGATGACCCCCCAGGACGCTTCCGCCTTTTCCCGCAAGCTCTGCGGCCTCGCGCCGGTGATCCCGGTCATCGTCGTTCACGACGCCGCCCAGGCGGTGCCTCTCGCCGAGGCGCTGGTCGCCGGCGGCCTGCCGGTGCTCGAGGTGACGCTGCGCACCCCCGCCGCGCTCGACGCGATCCGGGCGATGGCGGACGTCGAAGGCGGCATCCCCGGCGCCGGCACGCTGCTGACCCCGGCCGACGTCAAGGCCGCCAAGGCCGCGGGCGCGAAGTTCGGCGTCTCGCCCGGCATCACCGACCGGCTGGTCGCCGCCTGCGAGGACGCCGAGCTGCCGCTTCTCGGCGGCATCGCCACCGTCGGCGAGGCGATGGGCATGCTCGAGCGCGGCTACGACGTCTGCAAGTTCTTCCCCGCCGAGGCGAACGGCGGCGCCCCCGCGCTCAAGGCCTTCGCCGGGCCGTTGCCGCAGATGAGCTTCTGCCCGACCGGCGGCGTCACGACGAAGAACGCGCCCGACTACCTGAAGCTGCCGAACGTCCTCTGCGTCGGCGGCTCCTGGGTGGTCGAGCCCTCGCTGCTCAAGGAAGGCCGCTGGGACGACGTCCGGCGGCTCGCGACCGAAGCCAGCAAGCTCGAGAGGTGACAGCGATGGCCGACGCGATCTGGCGTTCCCTGCAGGAGGCCGGCAAGGCCGCGCAGGAGACCCGCATCCTTTCGCTCTTCGACCGCGACCCCGACCGGTTCAACGCCTTCTCGGTGCGGCTCGGCGACATGCGGCTCGACTTCTCCAAGACCGCGATCGACGCGCGCACGCTGACGCTGCTGATCGAGCTCGCCGCCCAGCGCGGCGTGCCCGAGCGGCGGGATCTCATGTTCACCGGCGCCAAGATCAACACCACCGAGGACCGCGCCGTCCTGCACGTCGCGCTGCGCAACCGCTCGGGCAAGCCGATCCTCGTCGACGGGCAGGACGTGATGCCCGAGGTCGACGGCGTCCTCGACCGCATGGCCGCGTTTTCGGACGGGGTGCGCTCGGGAGCGATCGCCGCCACCGACGGCGGCAAGTTCACCGACGTCGTCAACATCGGCATCGGCGGCTCCGACCTCGGTCCGGTGATGGCGACGCTGGCGCTGGCGCCGTACCACGACGGGCCGCGGTCGCACTTCGTCTCCAACGTCGACGGCGCGCACATCCACGACGTGCTGCTGCCGCTCGACCCCAAGCGCACCCTGATCATCATCGCCTCGAAGACCTTCACCACCATCGAGACGATGACCAACGCCCGCACCGCCCGGACCTGGCTGCAGGCGACGCTCGGCGAGTTCGCCGCCGGCCACCTGGCGGCGGTCTCCTCGGCACTCGACAAGACCGCCGAATGGGGCATCGACCCCGCGCGGGTCTTCGGCTTCTGGGACTGGGTCGGCGGGCGCTACTCGGTCTGGGGCGCGGTCGGCCTGCCGGTGATGATCGCGATCGGCCCGAAGAACTTCGCCCAGTTCCTCACCGGCGCGCACGAGATGGACCAGCATTTCCTGCACGCGCCGCTGCCGGAGAACATGCCGGTCCTGCTCGGCCTCGTCGGGGTCTGGCACCGCAACTTCATGGGGTATCCGACGCGCGCGGTGCTGCCCTACGACCAGCGGCTGCTGCGGCTGCCCGCCTACCTGCAGCAGCTCGACATGGAATCGAACGGCAAGCGGGTGACCCTCGACGGCTCGCCGGTGGATTGCTCGACCGGCCCGGTGGTCTGGGGCGAGCCCGGCACCAACGGCCAGCACGCCTTCTACCAGCTGATCCACCAGGGCACCGAGGTCGTGCCTTGCGAGTTCATGGTCGGCGCCTACGGCCACGAGCCGGCGCTCGAGCACCACCAGGAGCTCCTGCTCGCGAACTGCCTCGCCCAGTCCGAGGCGCTGATGCGCGGCCGCACGCTCGAGGAGGCCGAGGCGACGGTGAAGAACCCCGCGCTCGCGCCGCACAAGGTCTTCCCCGGCAACCGCCCCTCGACCACCCTCATCTACCCCACGCTCGACCCCGCGCAGCTCGGCCGCATCGTCGCGCTCTACGAGCACCGCGTCTTCGTCGAGGGGGTGATCTGGGGGATCAATTCCTTCGACCAGTGGGGCGTCGAGCTCGGCAAGGAGCTCGCCACCGCGCTGCTGCCGCTGGTGCAGAGCGGCCAGGGCTTCGGCGGCAAGGACGGCTCCACCGCCGGCCTCCTCGGCGCGCTGACGGCGATGCGCGGCTGACCGCCTCCCGCGCCGCGCCGCGCTTCCGGCCCGAGGCGCCGCTCGGGCTCATCCACGTCGACGCGCAGCTTCTGATCGTCGACAAGCCCTCGGGCCTGCTCTCGGTGCCGGCAAAGCCGCCGGGCCCGCAGGATTGCGTCGAGGCGCGGCTGCGCGCGCTCTACCCCGACGCCCTTCTCGTGCACCGCCTCGACCTCGAGACCTCGGGGGTCATGGTCTTCGCCCGCACCCGCCTCGCCCAGCGCCACCTCGGCTGGCAGTTCGAGCGCCGCCAGCTCGCCAAGACCTACGTCGCCCGCGTCGCGGGGACCGTCGCGGGCGAGGCCGGCCGCATCGAGCTCCCCCTCGCCTGCGACTGGCCGAACCGCCCCCGGCAGATGGTCACTCCCGCCGGCAAGCCCGCCGTCACCGACTGGCAGGTCACGGCGCGCGAGCCTGCCGCCACTCGCCTCCTGCTGCGTCCGCTCACCGGCCGCAGCCACCAGCTCCGCGTCCACCTCGCCGCCCTCGGCCACCCGATCCTCGGCGACCCGTTCTACGCCCCGCCCGAAGCCCTCGCCGCCGCCCCGCGGCTGCAGCTCCACGCCGCAGGCCTCACCCTCCGCCACCCCGACGGCGGCGCCTCGGTCAGCTTCGAGAGCCCGCCCCCGTTCTGACGCCGGCGCACCCCCGGCGCGCTTGCTTGCCGCGCGCCCGCGGGCAGCGGCCGGCTCGCGGGTGGGTGGGCGGGGGCGAGCCGGCCGCTGCCCGCCCCTCAGGAAGAGGCGTCCGGCGCTCCCTTGACCAGCCCGTCCGGGGTCCAGAACGCCCCGGTCCGCCGCACCTCGGCGATCCGCGCCTTGTGCCGGCGGATCTTCTCGGGGTCGCTGTAGCCGCGCGGGTGGTCGAGATGCACCAGCGGCGCGGTGTAGCGCATGTGCCGTCCCTTCACCCCGGCGTTCTCCAGCCGCACGCCGAACTCCTTGTCGCCGCCGCCGTACTTGATCGTCTCGTCGAAGCCGTTGACCTTCAGCGCGTCGGCCCGGAACAGCGAGGCGTTGGCGCCGCAGAGGGCGCGCTGCACCGGCGTCGCCCGGTCGAGGCAGGCCATCACCGGCCGCGGAAACGGCATCGTCTTCAGCCAGGTCCCGAAGCGGTCGATCGCCCGGTGCGTCCGGAGCCACCCCCGGTCGAACACCCGCCCGTCCTCGACCATCTCCGGCGTCACCCCCGCCGTCGCCGCTTCATCGAGCCGGATCAGGCTGCCGGTCGCGAACCGCCCCGGCGCGGCCAGCTCGAGATGCCGCGCGATGAAGTTCGGCGCGATCATCACGTCGCCGTCGATGAAGATCAGGAACTCCGCCTCCGAGGTCGCGATCGCCTTGTTGAGGATCGCCGCCTTCTCGAAGCCGTTGTCCGCATGCCAGACGTGCCGGATCGCGAGCTCCGGATGCGCCGCCGCGAAGCCCTCGATCGCCGCCCGGGTCTCCGGTCCCGAGCCGTCGTCGGCGATGCAGATCGAATCGGGCAGCGCCGTCTGCCGCGCCACCGAGGTCAGGCAGAGCGTCAGCGCCCGCGGGCTCTCGTAGGTCGCGACGATCAGCTCGGTCCGCATGGCTCCCATCCGATGCGCGCGAGGTAGTCGAGGGCGCTGCGGTCTTCAACCTCGTCCGCCTCGATGTTCGCCACCGTCCGCCGCACCTTGCGCGCGTACTCCGGCGACTTCGCGACCAGGTTCGGCCCCCGCCCGATCTTCGCCGCGAGCTCGCTCTCCGAGCGGGTGTAGTAATGGTTGAGCTGCAGGTGCTCCGCCGAATAGAACCCCGGCCGCGCGCGGGTCTTGTCGTCCGCCGGCTCGCCGCGGTCGTTCACCGTCGCGGCGCTGCCGTCGGTCTCCATCGAATGCACCCGCACCGCGGTGACGTGGCAGGGGTCGACGATCACCTTGAACGCCCGCACCCCGCGCACCTCGCTCATCGGGTCGCGCGCCCGCCGCAGGTAGTTGCCGAGCACGCCCCCCTCCGGCGCCTCGACATGCCCCGAGCGCCCGAACATGTGCCAGGGCAGCGACAGGTTCGCCGCCTCCCCGAGGTGCGCCAGCGCCTCCGGGATCGAGGCGGCCCGCTTCGGCACCAGGAACTCGTCGGCGTCGATGAACGCCATCCAGCGGAAGCCGCCGCCGAAGTTCGAGACCGCGTGCGCATAGGCGAGCACCTGGTTGTGGATCTCGCGCCCGAGCCAGGCGTCGGTGAAGACCTGTCGCCAGGGGACGACCGTCAGCGCCTCGTCGAGCACGTCGCGCAGGATCGGCAGCGTCCGGTCACGGCAGCCGTTGTCGTAGACCAGGAAGCGCCGCACCCCGGCGCGGCGGTGAAACGCCGCCCATTCGCCGATGTGCCGCTCCTCGTTGCGCACGATCAGCGCCACCGCCACGCCTTCGCGCCCCGGCTCGGGCGCCGGCGGCGTGATGCCGATCCTGCTGATCTTGCCGAGCGCGGGCAGCTTCCAGAACATGCCGCAAGGTCTCGCACGCCCGCGCCCGCCGCGAAAGCGTCTTGCCGCCCGCCGTCCCGCCGCGCCAAGCTCACGCCGTGACAACCCCGTTGCGCACCCTCGCGGCCGGCGTCCTCACCGTCGGCGCCGCCCTTCCCGACCCGCCGTTCGAGCTCGGCGGCGGTGCGCCCGCGGGATTCGACATCGCCTGGATGCAGGCGGTGGCGGGCGTCCTCGACCTCGAGTGGCGGCTCGCACGCTTCGGCGGCGACGACTTCAACCGCATCTTCGACGGCCTTGCCGGCGGCAGCTACGACTGCATCGCCTCCGGCACCACGATCACCCCGCAGCGCGCGGAGGTCGCCGCCTTCTGCGCCCCGTACCTCACCTCGGGCCAGGCGCTCGCGGTCAACGCCGAGCGGACGCCGCAGGTCCGCTCGACCGACGACCTCCGCGGCCTGACGCTCGCGGTCCAGGAGGGCAACACCTCCGAGCCGGTCGCCGAGCGCCTTGCCGCCGAAGGCCGGGTCGCCGCGGTCCGCCGCTACCCCTACCACGCGATCGGAGCGATGCTCGGCGACCTCGAGGCCGGCCGGATCGGCGCGGTGATGAAGCTCGCGCCGGTGCTGCACTGGCTGACCCGCGGCCGTCCGGCGCTGAAAGTGGTGGAGCAGGGGCTGACCGTCGAGCGGATCGCCGTCGCCACCGCACCGAGCAACGCGCCCTTGCGCGCCGCGATCGACGCGGCGCAGGCAAGGCTCACCACCGACGGAACCCTCGCGAGGCTCACGAAGCAATGGCTGACCCCCTGACCGCGATCCGCCTCTTCACCGGCCCCGACGGCCGGAGCCACGTCGAGCGGGTCGCGCTGCCGGCCGATGCGCTGAGCGCGACGAGCGTCCGCTTCGCCGAGACCCCGGCCGGCTCCGCGCTCGACTGGCACGACGCGCCGACCGACCAGTACGTCGTCACCCTCACGGGCACGCTCGAGTTCGTCACCCGCGACGGCGAGAGCTTCCTGCTTCGTCCCGGCGACGTGCTCCTCGCCGAGGACACCAGCGGCTCCGGCCACCGCTGGCGGCTGGTCGACGACCAGCCGTGGCGGCGCGTCTACGTCACGCTCGCCTGATGGCCGTCGCCGTCGATCCCGCGCGCGTGCACGCGTTCCCCGACGCGGCGAGCTTTCACGAGTGGCTGCGCGAGCACCACGCCCGCGAGCCCGAGGTCTGGATCAAGGTTCACAAGACCGGCTCGGGCCTCGCCTCGATCACCCCGAAGGAGGCGATCGACGTGGCGCTCTGCTGGGGCTGGATCGACGCGATCCGCAAGGCCCACGACGCCAGGAGCTTCCTGCAGCGCTACACCCCGCGCGGCAGGAAGAGCATCTGGAGCCGGATCAACGTCGACAACGTCGCCCGCCTGATCGCCGAGGGCCGGATGACCGAGCATGGCCTCGCCCAGGTCGAGGCGGCCAAGGCCGACGGCCGCTGGGAGCGCGCCTACGGCGGCGCGGCCGAGATGCGGATCCCCGACGACCTCCTGGCCGCGATCGATGCCGAGCCTGCGGCCAAGGCGACGTTCGCGACGCTGAGCGCGCAGAACCGCTTCGCGCTTGCCTTCCGCCTGCACAACCTCAAGACCGAGGCCGGCCGCAGGAAGCGCATCGCCGCCTTCGTCGAGATGCTGAAGCGCGGCGAGACGATCCACCCGCAGCGGGGCACGTAGCGGCTTTCGCTGATTCCCATAGGTTTCAGCGGCTTGCCATGGGCGGCCGCCCGGTTGCGCAAGGATCGCGCTCTCCGTAATACTCCGCAGAAAGCAGGGGAGGCGCCGATGCGGCTGGGGCTCGATTACGGCGGCACCAAGATCGAGGGGATCGTCCTCGGGCCGGACGGCTTCGAACGCGCGCGCGCCCGGGTGCCGACGCCGCGCTTCGACTACGAGGGCGGCCTGAAGGCGATCCACGCGCTGCTCGAGCGGCTCGAGGCCGAGGCCGGCGGCCGCATCGAGACCGTCGGCATCGGGGTGCCGGGCTCGGTCGACCGCGGAACCGGCCGGATCAGCCTCGGCAACTCCACCTGGCTGAACGGCCGCGACCTGCAGGGCGACCTCGCGGCCACGATCGGGCGGCCGGTGAAGGTCGCCAACGATGCCAACTGCTTCGCCCTTTCCGAGGCGGTCGACGGCGGCGGCGCCGGGGCGCAGGTCGTCTTCGGGGTGATCCTCGGCACCGGCGTCGGCGGCGGCATCGTCGCGCACGGCCGGCTGATCGAGGGGGTCAACTCGATCGGCGGCGAATGGGGGCACATCCCGCTGCCGACCCCGGAGGACGACGAGCGGCCGGGGCCGATCTGCTCGTGCGGCGTCGCCGGCCATCTCGAGGCCTGGCTCTCCGGCCCGAGCCTCGCCGCCGACTACGCCCGCCGCAAGGGCGTCGCCGTGGAAGCCGGCCCGCCGGCGCCCGAGGTCGTGGCGCTCGCCGAAGGCGGCGAGCCCGCCGCGGTCGAGACGCTGCGCCGCTACGAGGATCGCCTCGGCCGCGCGCTGGCGGTCATCGTCAACGTGCTCGATCCCGACGTGATCGTGCTCGGCGGCGGCATGTCGAACGTCGCCCGCCTCTACGACAACGTCCCCGCCCTGATCGAGCCGCATGTCTTCGGCGAGAAGTTCGGCACCCGCCTGGTCAAGAACGTGCACGGCGACAGCTCGGGCGTCCGCGGTGCCGCCTGGCTCTGACCGGCGTGTCGGAAAGTCTGAAGATTCGGTTAAATCCGTTTTAGAATATCTTTTAATATCAATTACTTGACACTCTGCTCGCACGCGAGCAGTGCGAGCAGCCGCAGGCCCGGCGCCGACCGTTCAGCGGCTTATCCCGAAGCCCGCCGGCGCCTGACCGGGATCGGCCGGCTCGGTCGTCAGCGCCGCGACCACCGCGTGCCGCGGCCCGCGCAGCATCGCCTCGAGCATCCGGTCGACCGCGGCCTGCGGACCGGCGAGGAGCGCCGTCACCGCATCGTCGGGATCGTTGCGGACCCAGCCCGTGAGCCCGAGCCGCCGCGCCTCCTGCTGCGCCCAGGCGCGGTAGCCGACCCCCTGCACCCGCCCGGTGACGCGCACCCGGACCGCCACCGTCGCGCCATCGCTCATTCCGGCATCCGCCCGCCCAGCCGGGCGTAGATCTCGCCGGTGCGCGCGCGCACCTCCGCCGCCTCGGCGGCGGTGAGCCCGCTGCGCCACTTGCCGGAGTTGGCGGCGATCGGCCGGCTCACCTGCTCGGCGCGCAGCCGCATGTTCTCGGTCTTCTGCCCGGTCGCCGCATAGCCGCTCGCGGTGCCGAGCACCGCCGGATCCCAGGCGAGCCCGAGAAAGCCGATCATCCCGCGAAACGCCGCCTCGGGCGCGGCGGTCAGCTCCTCGTAGTGCACGAACCGCGCCAGCGGGTCGCCGGCCAGCGCGAGCGCCGCGCCGTTGTCGACGCACCAGCGCTCGATCGCCTCCGCGAGCGTCCCGCCGCGCTTTCGCAGCGACAGGCAGGTGTCGAGCGGGTTGCGCACCACCACGATCAGCCGCGCCGCCGGCAGCAGCCGCCGCAGCCGCCCGGTGACGCGCACGTGCTTGGGGGTCTTCTCCAGCACCATCTGCCGCCCCTCGCCCCGCGCCGCGGCGAGCGCCGAGCGCAGCTCCCGGCCTGCCCGTCGCAGCGGGCGGCGCGGCTCGAAGAGGTTGGTCTCCTCGGGGATCAGCGCGATCGCGGGATGGTTGCCGAGCCGCGAGGCGACGAGCGTCGTGCCCGAGTGCCCGCAGCCGAGCACGAAGGCGAAGGCCGCGCTCTCCGCGATCGCCGGCACGCGGCGGTCGAGCCCGGCATTGAGCGCGATCCGCGCTGCGTCCGAAACCCGCTTGAGGCGGCCGCGGGTCTCGGGGTCGCGAAACGGGATCGACGGGGCGAAGCGGCTTTCGGGCACGGCCGATCGTTGGCCGAGCCCGCGCCTTGCGTCAACCGGCGGCGGCCATCCGGCGGATCTCGCCCGGGACCGGCGGGAAGAAGAGCGAGATCAGGACCGCCCCGGCGGCGAGCACCGCGGAGCCGAGGTAGAGCCAGGTATAGCTGCCGAAGGTGTCGTAGACCCAGCCGCCCCCGACCGGCCCGAGCGCCATTCCGAGCGAGGAGAGCATCGTGGCGCCGCCGAGCACGGTGCCCATGATCGACTGGTCGAAGTACTCGCGGGCCAGGGCCGCGTAGAGCGGCATCACCCCGCCGTAGGCCATCCCGAAGACCGCGGCGAGCAGGTAGAAGTCGCCGATCCCGCGCACACCGAGGTAGAGAGGGATCGCCACCGCCTGCAGGAGCAGCCCCGCGACGATCACCCGCTTCACCCCGAGCCGGTCGGCGGCGACGCCGAAGACCAGCCGACCGACCAGCCCGGCGAAGCCTTCGAGGCTGTAGACGCTGACCGCGGCCATCGTCGGGATGCCGCAGAAGGCGGCATAGCTCAGCATGTGGAAGATCGGTCCCGCATGCGCGGCGCAGCAGAAGAAGAAGGTGCCGCCGAGGATCAGGAACTGTGGCGAGCGCAGCGCCCGCCCGGCATCGGTCTCGACCGCCGAGTCGCCCGGCGCGGACGCCAGCGCCGCCGGCGCGCGCCGGACGAAGAAAGCGGCCGGGATCAGCAGCGCCCAGGCCAGTACCCCCATCGCCGCCATCGCGGTCCGCCAGTCGTGGGTCTCGATCAGCCAGCCCGCGAACGGCGTCATCGTCATCGGCGCCATTCCCATCCCGGCCGAGACCAGCGCGATCGCCAGCGCCCGCTGGCTGGTGAACCAGCCCGTCACCGCCGCGATCATCGGCGCGAAGAAGGCGCCGGCGGCCAGCCCGACGAGCAGGCCGAAACCGAGCTGGAAGGTGAGCGGAGTCGTCGCGCGGCTCGCGACCAGGAGCCCGGTGCCGAGCAGCACCGCCCCGATCAGCGTGACGATCCGCGGTCCCCAGCGGTCGCTCGCGGCGCCCCACATGAACCCGGCGACGCCCATGATCAGGAAGTCGAGCGTCATCGCGGTCGAGATCCCCGCCCGGCTCCAGCCGGTCTCGGCCGACATCGGCTCGAGAAACACCGCCAGCGAAAACATCGCCCCGATGGCGACGCAGCCCATCAGGCCGCCGAGAAAGACGATGACCCAGCGGTAGGAATGCGGCATTGCTGTGCTCCCCGCGAAGGAATGGACGTGAATCAGGGCGCGCCCGACGACCGGGCGCGCCCTTTCCGTGTGGTCAGCCGGGCAGCCGCACCGAATAGTCCTGCTTGAGCCGGCTCCACTTGTCCCAGAACGGCTCGTCCGGCGTGTCGCCGCGGGCGGCGGCGCCGAGGAGGTCGAGGTGCGCGTGCCAGCCGGCGCTGACCGAAAGCAGCATCGAGCGCTCGGCGACCCGGCGGTGGACCAGAGTGAGAAGCACATCCTTGCCCCGCGGTGCGAGATCGATCGAGACATCACCGGTTCCGCTCCAGGTGAAGGCGATGCGCCGCGGCGGATCGAGTTCGGTGATCCGCCCCTGCATCCGATGTTCCGCGTCCATGCCCTCCGGGCGGGCTCCGATGGGATCGGTCAGCCGGTCGTTGCGCCAGACGAGTTCGAACGGCGCGCCGACCTCGAGCCTCATCTCGCCGGCGGCAAGCCAGCGGCTGCGCAGGTCGCTGTCGGTGACATAGCTCCAGATGCGCTCGATGGGGCCGGGAAGCAGCCGCTCGATGGTGAGCGTCGCGGGATCGCTGACGACGCCGTAGCTTTCGATGGTCGAGAGATCATTCATCGTCGTTTTCTCCTTCGGGGGTTTTGGTCCTGCCTGCGTCCTCCTCGCGGAGGATTTGTTCCAGCGCGTCCAGCCGCTCGGTCCAGAAGCGCTCGTAGAAGCCGAGCCACTCGTGCGCCTCGGCCAGCGGTCCGGGCGCGAGGCTGCAGAAGTGGGTGCGCCAGCGGATCTCGCGATGGATCAGGCCGGCGTTCTCCAGCACCTTGACGTGCTTCGAGACGGCGGCGAGCGACATCGCAAAGGGCTCCGCGAGCTCGCCCACGGTGCGCCGCCCCTTGGCGAGTTCGTTCAGCATCCTGCGCCGGGTACCATCGCCGAGAGCGTGGAAGACGGCGTTCAGCTGGGGCGATTCTAGTTCAACCATGTTGTTAAGCTAGCACCGTCGGGCGGGTCGTTCAACCCATTTGTAGAATGATGGGCGGTTTGCGGCCGGCGGTGCCTTGGGTGATATTCGCCAACGGGATGACGGAAGAGGAGCGTGTGATGGCGAAGCCGGTGATCAACCTCGACGAGGTGGAGTTCGACGACATCGAGGAGAACGGTCGCTTCACCTCGAAGCGCGCGCGCTTCAGCGACGGCCTCGGGGCGCGGCGGCTCGGCTACAACCTGACGGTGCTGCCGCCGGGCAAGGTGCAATGCCCGTTCCACAGCCATCGATTCGAGGAGGAGATGTTCCTGATCCTCGAAGGCGAGGGCGAGCTCCGCTTCGGCGCCGAGCGGTATCCGATCCGCGCGCTCGACGTGATCGCCTGCCCGACCGGCGGGCCGGAGGTCGCGCACCAGATCATCAATACCGGCGCGGTGCCGATGCGCTATCTCGCGCTGTCCAATCGGGGCGACATCGACATCTGCGAGTACCCGGACTCGGGCAAGATCGGGGTCTCCGCGGACGCGCCGCGCCTGCACCGGATGTTCCGGGCCGAAGGCTCCGTCGACTACTACGACGGCGAGGAGCCGTGACCGGACCCCGGCGCGCCGGTCCCGAAGCCCAGATCGAAGCGGCGCTGGCGGTCGCCCGACGGGAGCTGGGCGATCAGCTCGTCGCCGCCTGCCTCTACGGCTCGGCGACGCAGGGCGGACTGCGGCGGTGGAGCGACATCGATCTTCTGATCGTCGTGCCGGACCGGCCGGCCGGTCCGGTCCTGTCCGCGATGGTCGCGGGCTGGTTGCCGCTGTCCGGGCCGCCCGGCGCAGCGATGCGGCCGCTGGAGGCGACGGTGCTCGCACTGACCGATGTCCGACCTTGGCGATGGCCGCCCTGGCGGGTGCTTCAGTTCGGCGAGTGGCAAAGAGCCGACCTCTCGCGCGGGAGGATCGAGCCGCCACGCCCGGACGCCGACGTCGCGCTGCTGATCGCGCAGGCGCGGGCAACCGGGCGACCGCTCATCGGGCCGGCGCCGTCCGAGCTGCTCGATCCGGTGCCGCCGGGCGACCTGCGCCGGGCAATGGCCGAGAGCCTCCCGCATCTGCTGGAAGGTTGGGCGGGGGATACCCGCAACGTGCTTCTGACGCTCGCCCGCATGTGGCTGACCGCGGCGACCGGCTGCATCGAATCCAAGGATCGGGCGGCGGAGTGGGCGCTCGCCCGGCTGCCCGCCGACGCGGGGTCCTGGCTCGTCCGGGCGCGCGACGACTACCTCGGACTGGCCGAGGCGGACTGGACGACGCCCGACCCGGTGGCTCCGCTCGTCGACCTCCTCGTCTCAGAGACGAAGGCGGCGCTCGCCGGCCAGCCTCCGCAGCCGGACGAAAACCGGGTGCCGAAATAGAAAAGGCCCCGCTGGTGGCGGGGCCTTGCCGTGATCGGGGATCCGCGTGCCGAGGGGCTACTCGGCGGTTGCGCTCTCGTCGACCTTCTCCTTGCCGGTCTCCTGGTCGACGACCTTCATCGACAGGCGGACCTTGCCGCGCTCGTCGAAGCCCATGAGCTTTACCTTCACGGTCTGGCCTTCCTGCAGGATGTCCTTCGGGTGGCCGACGCGCTCGGAGGAGAGCTGGCTCACGTGCACGAGGCCGTCGCGCTTGCCGAAGAAGTTCACGAAGGCGCCGAAGTCCATGATCTTCACCACCTTGCCGGTGTAGATCCGGCCGACCTCGGGCTCGTCGACGATGGCGCCGATCAGCTCGCGCGCCTTCTCGATCGCGCTGGCGTTGGCCGAGGCGATCTTGATCGTGCCGTCGTCGTTGATGTCGACCTTGGCGCCCGAACTCCTCGACGATCGAGCGGATCACCTTGCCGCCCGAGCCGATGACCTCGCGGATCTTGTCGACCGCGATCTGCATCGTCTCGATCCGCGGCGCGTGCGCCGAGAACTCGCTGCGGCCGGCGGTGAGCGCATTGGCCATCTCGCCGAGGATGTGCATCCGGCCTTCCTTCGCCTGGGCGAGGGCCTGCTCCATGATCGTCGGGGTGATGCCGGCGACCTTGATGTCCATCTGCAGCGAGGTGATGCCGTTGGCGGTGCCCGCGACCTTGAAGTCCATGTCGCCGAGGTGGTCCTCGTCGCCGAGGATGTCGGTCAGCACCGCGAACTTCTCGCCCTCGAGGATCAGCCCCATCGCGACGCCGGCGACCGGCGCCTTCAGCGGCACGCCGCCGTCCATCATCGAGAGCGACGAGCCGCAGACCGTGGCCATCGACGAGGAGCCGTTCGAACTCGGTGATCTCCGAGACGACGCGGATGGTGTAGGGAAAGTCGGTCGCGGCGGGGAGCACCGCCTGGAGCGCGCGCCAGGCGAGCTTGCCGTGGCCGATCTCGCGGCGGCCCGGGGAGCCCATGCGGCCGGTCTCGCCGACCGAGTAGGGCGGGAAGTTGTAGTGCAGCAGGAAGTTCGAGCGCGAGGTGCCGTGCAGCGCGTCGATCATCTGCTCGTCGTCGCCGGTGCCGAGTGTCGAGACGACCAGCGCCTGGGTCTCGCCGCGGGTGAAGAGCGCCGAGCCGTGGGTGCGCGGCAGCACGCCGACCTCGGCCACGATCGGCCGGACCGTGACGAGGTCGCGGCCATCGATGCGGCGGCCGTGGTCGAGGATGTCCCAGCGGACGACGTCGGACTCGAGCTTCTTGATCACCGAGTCGAGCGTCGCGTCAGCCTTCTCCTCCTCGGAGAGGCCGTCGAGGATCTGCGCCTTGGCGGCCTTGACGGCGTCCTGGCGGGCGAGCTTGTCGCGGACGCCGAAGGCCGCGCGCATCGCGTCGCCGCCGAGCGACTTCGCCCGCTCGTAGAGCGCGGAGTAGTCGGGCGCGTCGAAGGCGAAGGGCTCCTTGGCGGCGTCCTCGGCCATGTCGATGATCAGCTCGATCACCGGCTGCATCTGGTCGTGGCCGAACTTGACCGCGCCGAGCATCTCCAATTCCGAGAGCTCGTAGGCCTCGGACTCGACCATCATCACCGCGTCCTTGGTGCCGGCGACGATCAGGTCGAGCCGCTGCTCGGGGTTCTCCCGCAGCTTCTCCATGTCGTCGACCGCCGGGTTCAGCACGTAGGCGCCGTCGACGAAGCCGACGCGCGCCGCGCCTATCGGACCCATGAACGGCACGCCGGAGAGCGTCAGCGCCGCGGAGGCCGCGATCATCGCGACGACGTCGGGGTCGTTCTCCATGTCGTAGGAGAGGACGGTCGCGATGACCTGGACCTCGTTCTTGAAGCCCTCGACGAAAAGCGGCCGCACCGGGCGGTCGATGAGCCGGGAGGTCAGCACCTCCTTCTCGGAGGGGCGCGCCTCGCGCTTGAAGAAGCCGCCCGGGATCTTGCCCGCGGCGTAGGTCTTCTCCTGGTAGTGGACGGTCAGCGGAAAGAAGTCCTGGCCGGGCTTGGGGCTCCGCGCGTAGACGACGGTGGCGAGCACGCTGGTCTCGCCGTAGGTGGCGAGGACGGCGGCAGTCGGCCTGGCGCGCGATCCTGCCGGTCTCAAGCGTGAGCGTGTCATGGCCCCACTCGATCGATTTCTTGACGACGTTGAACATATCTCTTCCTTCGTATCGGCGGGCGGACCCCCTGGCCCGGCGCCGTGCAACGCGGGGAGCCTTCTCCCCGCGGACCCCGTTGCTGGCTTCGGTCGGGCGTTCCCTCGGGGTCGGGAGGGGGCCTGCGGACGTGGGGCGGCAAGGTAGCGGCGCACCGCCGGCGCCGGAACGCGAAAGGCGCGCCGCAAGAGGCGCGCCCGGGACGTCAGCGACGGATGCCGAGCCGGCCGATCAGCGACTGATAGCGGGCCTCGTCCTTGCGCTTGACGTAGTCGAGCAGCTTGCGGCGCTGCGAAACCATCTTGAGCAACCCACGGCGCGAGTGGTTGTCCTTCTTGTGGGTCTTGAAATGCTCGGTCAGCGTGGTGATGCGGCTGGTGAGGATCGCGACCTGCACCTCGGGCGAGCCGGTGTCGCCGCCCTTGGTGGCATAGTCCTTGATCAGCTGCTCTTTAACGTCGGGCGTGATCGACATCGGAGATCTCCTTGCGAAGTTGCGGTCACCGGTCTTCCCTGCGGCCACGGCCGGGATGTCGTCCAGCGGGGTCAGGGGAAGGCGGGCCGGGGGACGACATCGTCCCGCCGGCGCGTGCGCTATACTGGCTTTCGTGACGAAAGGAAAGGGTGCGATCGACCCTGTCCAGGGGGGCGGGCGGACCGGGACCGCCCGGGGCGCTCAGCAGACGCAGGCCAAATGGCGGACAACCATTGACGGCCCTGAATTTACCCTGGGAGGCCCACCTTCGAGAAATCGATCGGAAATTCCCAAATAAATGTCGGCGTTGCGACCTCTATATCCATCATCATATTATAGGGATATCCCGTATAATTGTAGCCTTCCGCATTTCGCATCAAGGGATCGAGATTTACGGAGATGAGCGACATCTGCATCCTGGGGTCTTCCTCGGAATAATTCTTCGGCCTGGCCCGTAGAAAGACGAAGCGTGGAGTCAGCTTGATCTGAAAAGTGAATACTCCGATCTCGCCGCCATCGATCTTGTAAATGCATTGGGTCGGAATATCGACATTCGTAATGGCCGCATCGGGCGGACTGAAGACCGAAGAAGCAGGGTTTCGGGCCGGCCACTCCACGGGGCCATTTATCAGGTCTTCCGGCTTGGAATAGACCGCGGACTTGCTCATCTCCATATACATGTGCTGCTTCACATCATTGCCTATGGAATCCCGCTCGATCCCGAAATCCTGCAACTGGATGCCGAAGGAGTAACTCCAGGTTTGCGAGAACGATCCGGTGGCGCTGTCCCCGAAGAAGCCGACGGAGAGCGTCGTGCTGATGGACGACTGCGACTGCCCCTTGAGCGAAGCCGTGGAAGGCACATCGTTGCTGCGCTCCAGTCCGGCCGGCGCGGTGCCCGTAAATCCGATCTCGATATCAACCTGATCGACATACCAGTTCAGCCGCCGGGGACCATCCGGAAAGGCCGGAGGCGCGAGAGGATTAATGCTGGTGCCGTCAAGGGTGACGAGCAGCATCTTGTCCACCATGTGCGCGTTCATGTTGTCGCTCGCCATCACGGACCGCAATGTGCAGGCTCCGCGCAGCATCACCACGTGTTGGCGTCCATCAGATCGCCCATGGCTCCGACGCGCGCGGGATCGCCGGGCAAGATGAACTCATACCTGTCAAGCGCGTTCTGATACGTGTCGAGCGACGGACCCAGATCCCACGTCTGCCCCCCGATCCGGATCACGATTTCATTGTTGTTGTTGCTGGCCTGCGCGTTGGCTTTGGCCTGCCGCCATATATCGCGAAGCGTGGGTGGGTCCGGTGGATTCACGCTGTTGCCCCCCGTCCGGCTATAAAGTCGCATTGTACACAATCAGGAAACAAGGCAACGGTCAATTCAATTCTGATCAACCAACTGTCTTAGTCGCCGGGTGGTCCGCCCCCCTGAAAAAGTGGTCCTCCGTTAAGTAGGCTTTCAGCCGAGGGTTTTCCGGGCAATGGCAGCCTTCAGCGCGGCTCGCCCCCAGGCGCGTCCTTTCGGGGCGAAAGGCGGGGTCTACCCGCCCCCGCCCGCAGCCGGGCGGCGCGGGACCGTCATCCGGGCCGTCAGGACCTGCGCCAGCTCGTCCTCTGGTTGAATGTCTCGGATGCGGGTGACGACCCGGTTCCACGGTCGGGATGGGAGCGCGAGGGCGTGGTGCTCTCGACGGTGACGACGAGGCGGAGCTCGTCGCCCGGGCGGGTCGGACGCGGCCAGGAGATCTCGCCGCCGGCCCCGATCAGGCCACCTGCGATCGGCATCGTCTCGACAAAGAGCCGCATGGTGAGCGCGGCGGTATGCCAGCCGCTCGCGGCGAGCCCCGGGAAGAAGTGCCGTCGGCCGCCGCCTCGTCGGTGTGAAAGGGCTGCGGATCGAAGTCCCGCGCGAAGGCCATGATCTGCTCTGCGGTCAGGGGCTGCCTGGCAGCTCTCGAACCGCTGTCCCGGCTGGAAATCCTCGAAGTAGAGCTCCGTCCGCGCCGCATCTGCCATCGCCGCCCCCGATTGAACCGAGCCCGAGCCTAGACCCGCTGTCACGCCGCCGTCACGACCGCATGACGCGCGTGGCGGGAAACTGGCGCAGCGGCCGGGACAGGGATCCCCGTCCCGGCGAGCGATCGGGGTTTCAGTCAAGGAGGGTTCGATATGCCCGTCTTCACCATTGAAAAGGTCACGACCGAGGTCAGCCGCGAACGCCGCGCCGGGGCGATGAGCGAAACCTTCACGCTGGAGGTGGAAGGACCGGCCGCGCAAGGCGGCAGGAATTGCGCCCGCCTCGTCTTCGGCGGACGGCAGCGCGGCGGCGCCGTGGGCTATCTCGTTGGCGCGGATGGCGCGGGCGTGACGCTGGTCGGCCGCCTGCCCGCGGCGAGCCTCGCGCCGGTTCGTGCGGCGCTGGCGGCGGGTGGATCGCTGGAAGTGATCTATGAAACCCGCGAGGGTCAGATCGGCTACCTGCGCCGTCTGGGGCTGGCCCGCGCCGGGCGCGCGCTTGCCGCGGCGATGACACCCCGGCCAGCCGGTCCGGCGACGGCCAGCTTCGCGATGCCTTGAGGCGGGTGCCTCAGTGGTCCGGCTCGACGGCGCCGCGCGCCTCGAGCCAGGTCGCGACCAGCCAGCAGCCGAGCGCCCAGGCCGCCCCGGCGGTCCAGCCGGCAAGGACGTCGGTCGGCCAGTGGACGCCGAGGTAGACCCGGCTGACGCCGACCGCGATGGTGAGAAAGACCGCGAGGCCCAGCACGTAAAGCTTGAGCGCTCGCGTGGGCTGCACCCGCGCTACGAGCGCCCCCAGCGTCAGGAATGTCACCGCCGCCATCATCGCGTGTCCGGACGGGAAGCTCGTGGTGTAGACCTGCGTGCCGTGCGGCACCAGCTCGGGACGCGGCCGGTCGAAGCCGGCCTTGGCAAGGCTGCTCAGAAGCTGGCCGCCGGCGACCGCGCCCAGCATCAGCCACATCGAGCGCCGGTTGCCCTGCAGCCAGAGAAAGCCCGCGACCGCAACCGTCAGCCCGGTCAGAAAGCCGACGCCGCCGAGCGCGGTAACATCGCGGCCGAGCACCTCGACCCAGCCGGGGCCGAGCGGGTCGGCCGGATCGGCGGGATTGCGCAGGGCAAGCAGCAGTCGCGTGTCGAAGCCGTGGGTCTCTCCCTCCCCCACGGCATCCGCGATTCCCACGAAGGCCCAGAGGCAGGCGCCGATCGCGACCATGAGCAGGAGCGCCCGCGGCTCCGCCCGGGTGGCCAGTGCGCGCCAGCGCTTATGCCAGGGCCCGAGCGCCGACATCAGCCGAAGACGAAGACGCGCGAGGGGTGCAGCATCCCGCCGCGCCACTCTCCGACCGCAACCGGGCGACCGCCGCAGCTCACCCAGGCGGTGGCCGCCTCCGGCAGCCGCGCGGCCAGCGGCACCGGATTGCCGTTCAGCAGCCGCTGCTCCGCGTCGGGTGCACAGGAAAGCTCGGGCAGGCCGGCCAGCCCCGCCTGAACCGGCATGAGTCGCTCGGCAGGCTCGGGCCCGCCGCCCTGGAGCGTCACCCAGTCCACCGCGCCATCGAGGGTGAAGGGCCCGGCCCAGAGCCGCCGGAGCGCCGCCACATGACCGAGGCAGCCGAGCCGCGCACCGAGGTCACGGGCGATGCTGCGCACGTAACCGCCCTTGCCGCAGGTCATCTCGAGCACGGCGACGTCCGGGTCAGGGGACTCCACCAGCTCCAGGCGTTCGACGGTGAGCGGTCGTGCCGCAAGCTCCGGCGCCAGCCCGGCGCGGGCGAGGGCATAGGCGCGCTCGCCGTCGACCTTGACCGCCGAGACCTGCGGCGGCACCTGCAGGATC
The DNA here is from genome assembly GCA_963737485.1 of uncultured Alphaproteobacteria bacterium. Taxonomy (GTDB): domain Bacteria; phylum Pseudomonadota; class Alphaproteobacteria; order Rhodobacterales; family Rhodobacteraceae; genus Amaricoccus. The sequence goes on from CAVTSR010000018.1 coordinate 338,387, forward strand.
TCGCCGGTGAACTCGGCCAGCGCGGCCCGGATCGCGGCCGCGTCCGGGCGCAGCTCCGAGGTGGCGAGGACCGCGCCCCCGGCGTCGTCGGTCGCGGTGGCGGCGCCCCAGCGGACGGTGAACCGGTAGGCCTTGCGGGCGTCCGCGACGAAAGGGACGGTCTTGGTCGCCTCGCCGAAGGCGATCGCGAGCAGCCCGGTCGCAGCCGGATCGAGCGTGCCGGCATGTCCGGCCTTGGCGGCGTCGAACGCGCGTTTGGCGACCGCGACGACGGCGGCCGACGACGGCCCCGACGGCTTGTCGACGATCAGCCAGCCATGCACCGCCCGGCCGCGAGCGCGACGCGCCATGGCGGGATCAGTCCTCGAGGTCGCGGCGGACCGGAGCCGAGCGCAGCAGCTCTCGGGTCCGATCCATCGAGTCGAAACGGGTGTCCGGCTGAAAACCGAGCTCCGGCGAGAAGCGCAGGCCGATCCGGTCGGTGACCAGCCGGCGCAGCTCGGCCCGGTTGCGGCCGAGCGCGCGGACCACCCCGGCGGTGTTCACCCCACCGAGCGGCATCACGAAGGCGGTGGCATGGCGCAGATCGGGCGACATGCGCACCTCGGCCACCGTTATCGAGACATGGCTGAGCTCGGGGTCGTGCAGCTCGCCACGGGTGAGGATTTCCGAGAGCGCCCGCCGGATCACTTCGCCGACGCGGAGCTGGCGCTGGTTCGGCGTCCCGCCCGAAAGGGATCTTGTCTTTGCCATTCGGGTCAGATCCTATCGCGGGCGCTCGGAGTCAAGGCCGCGGGAGGAAGCGATGCCGCAGGGAGTGGGAATCGCGGTGATGGGCTGCTCCGGCCGCATGGGCCGGATGCTGGCGCGCCTGGTCGGCGAAACCCCGGGCGCCTACCTCAGCGGCGCCACCGAGCGGCCCGGCAACCCATGGGTCGGCCGGGACCTCGGCGAGGCGATGGGCGGCGCGCCTTTGGGCGTCATTGTTTCGGACGACCCGCTCGAGGTCTTCGCCCGGAGCCAGGCGGTGCTCGACTTCACCACGCCGGCCGCGACCATGGCCCACGCCGCCCTCGCCGCGCAGGCGCGGCTGGTGCATGTGATCGGCACCACCGGGCTCGAACGCGAGGAGCTCGAGAAGCTCGCTGCCGCGGCGCGACATGCGGTGATCGTGCGCGCCGGCAACATGAGCGTGGGGGTGAACCTGCTGACGGTGATGGCGCGGCGGATCGCGGCGGTGCTTGGGCCGGAATACGACGTCGAGATCGTCGAGATGCACCACCGGGCGAAGGTCGACGCGCCCTCGGGGACGGCGTTGATGCTCGGGGAGGCGGTCGCCGCCGGCCGCCGGGTCAACCTCGCCGATGCCGCCGAACGCGGCCGCGACGGGATCACCGGCGCCCGCGCCGACGGCGCCATAGGGTTCGCCAGCCTGCGTGGCGGCGACGTGATCGGTGAGCACGAGGTGATCTTCGCCGGCCCCGGCGAGCGGGTCAGCCTGAAGCACGTCGCGACCGATCGCATGCTCTTTGCCCGCGGAGCGGTGCGTGCGGCGTTGTGGGGGCAAGACAAGCCACCGGGACAATACTCGATGATCGACGTCCTCGGTCTGCGCGATCCCGACGCGGAGGTGCCGGAACGCTGACCGTACTGGTGCGGCGGCCTGACGAATCCCTTGTTTCCTTGCGCATTTGCCCTTATTGCGGCTCACGGTAGCGTTACCGGCCTGGCTATGCTGCTCTTCTTCTTGGCCGGTCGGAGTTTCGATCCCGGTTTGCGCTGCCCGGGCCGCCGCATGCTGCGGGCGGATTGCAAGGAGACGACGACGAATGGCTACCGGAACCGTGAAGTGGTTCAACGCCACCAAGGGCTACGGCTTCGTCCAGCCCGATTCGGGTGGCAAGGATGTGTTCCTGCACGTCTCGGCGCTCGAGCGCGCAGGGCTGAACGGAATCGCCGACGGCCAGAAGATCAACTACGAGCTCGAGTTCGGGACGAGACGGCCGGGCTTCGGCGGCATCGATCACCCTGGTCCGCTGAACGACCGGGCGCTGCCGCGCTCGTGCGTCTTCGCCCGGCGATCCGCAGGACGCCGGGCTTTTCCTTTAGAGAGCCCTCCCCCTTGCCAGCGGCGCTCGCCGGCCACGACTTGGACGCAGCTTCGCGCCGAAGGCCCGGCCTCGACAGCGGTGCGACGGGCGGCCTAGGGTCCGGAAAGGGGAGGGTTCTATGCGGGTAGCCTGCATCGGCGAGTGCATGGTCGAGTTGACCCTGCCGCGGACGGAGGGCGGCGCGACCGGCGTCGGCTTTGCCGGCGACACGCTCAACGCCGCGGTCTACCTCAAGCGCTCGGCTCCCGAACTCGATGTCGCCTATGTCACCGCCCTCGGCAGCGACCCGCTCTCGGCGCGGATGATCGCCTTCTTCGATGCCGAGGGGCTGGGCACCGGGCTCGTCGAGCGGCGGGCCGACCGGGCGCCCGGCCTCTATGCGATCAGCGTCGATGCTGCGGGCGAGCGCACCTTCACCTACTGGCGCGAGAGCTCGGCCGCGCGAACGCTGTTCCTGCCACCGGCCGAGATCAGCCCCGAGCGGCTTGCCGGATTCGACCTCGTCTATCTCTCCGGCATCACGCTTGCCGTCCTCGCCCCGGAGGCGCGGCGGGCGCTGGCCGCGTTCCTCGAGAACTTCCGCCGTGCGGGCGGGCGGGTCGCGTTCGATTCGAACTACCGCCCGCGCCTCTGGGCCGACCGCGCCACCGCCTTGCGCGAGATCGACGCCTTCTGGTCGTTGACCGACGTGGGCCTGCCCTCGCTCGACGACGAGATCGCGCTGCACGGCGACGACGGGGCGGCGCAGGTCATCGCGCGTCTCGATGCCTTGGGCGTCAGGCGCGGGGCGCTCAAGCGCGGCGCGGCCGGGCCGCTGCCCCTCGGGCCGGCGGGTCCGCTTCCGGCGTTCCCGCCGGCGCGGCGCGTGGTCGACACCACGGCGGCCGGAGACAGCTTCAACGGGGCGTATCTCGCGGCTCTGATGCGCGGGCTTCCCGAAGCCGAGTGCCTCGCTGCCGGCCACGCGATGGCCGCCGAAGTGGTGGGCCACCCGGGAGCCATCATCCCGCGGAGCTGAACTGTCGGGTCCACAGAGCTCGCAACGGCCGCGGCAGCACGCCGCTGCGGTCGCCGGTTCGGCGCAACCAAGCAAATTCTCATGTGGAAATGAGCACCGGATCGGCTGTACCTATCATACAGGTTAGCGGGAATCGGTATGGAAGCCGGACAGACAGGCGCATCGTTCAGTCTCGTCACCGACGCGATCGGGGCGATCACCCGGCGCATCCGGCAGGCCGATCTGATGCCCGGCGATCGACTGCCTTCGGAGGCGCAGCTTTCCAAGGAGCTGAACGTCTCGCGCACGGTCGTGCGCGAGGCGATGCGGTCGCTCGAGGCGATGCGGATCGTCGATCTCGCTTCCGGCAAGCGCGCGACCGTCGCGCATATCGATCACGGCGCAATGTCGCTGATGATCGAACACGGGGTCCACACCGAGCAGATCAACATCCAGCAGATCTACGACGTCCGGCGCACGATCGAGACGCGGGTGGCGACGCTGGCGGCGATCCGCCGCGGCGATGACGAAGCCGCCCGGCTCGTCGAGATCGCCCGCAGCATGCGGCGGCTCATGGCGGACCCGCCGGAGATGATGGAGGCGGATCTCGCCTTCCATGTCGCGCTCGCGCGCGCTTCGCGCAATCCGGTGTTCGAGCTGATCGTCGGCGCGTTCCAGGGCATCACCCGCCACACCTGGCCGATGGGCTGGAAGAGTCGCACGACCCTCGAGGTGCGCGAGACCATGGTGGCAAACCATGAGGAGATCGCCCGGGCCGTCCTGGCCGGGGATCCGCAGGCGGCGACCGCCGCCATGGCCCTCCATTTCGACGAGAGCGTGCGCGCGCTGCTCTCGGCCGGCATGTCGTGAGGCGGGGATGAGGATAACCGCCCTCGAGACCATACGTGCAGAGGAGCGCCCCAACCTGCTGTGGCTGCTCGTCCACACCGACGAGGGGATCGCGGGCCTGGGCGAGACGTTCTTCGGAGCGCGAACCGTCGAGGAGCACCTTCACGAATATGTCGCCCCGCGCGTGATCGGGCGCGATCCGCTGGAGATCGACCGGCTGTCGGCGGAACTCGTCGGCTACGTGGGGTTTCGCTCCACCGGGGCCGAGATGCGGGGCAACTCGGCCTTCGACATCGCGCTCTGGGATCTGTTCGGCAAGGCGGTCGGCCAACCCGTTGCGCAGCTGCTCGGCGGCTTTTCCCGTCGCGAGATTCCGCACCTATAACACCTGCGCCGGACCCGACTACATCCGCAAGGCCGACGGACAGGTCACCGCGAACTACGGCCTCGGTGCCGGCAGCGCATACGATGACCTCGACGCCTTTCTGCATCGCGCCGACGAGCTGGCGATCTCCCTCCTCGAGGAGGGGATCACCGGGATGAAGATCTGGCCTTTCGACCGGGCGGCGGAGAAGAGCGGCGGGCGCTCGATCGGTCTGCCCGATCTGAAGTTGGCGCTGAAACCGTTCGAGAAGATCCGCCAGGCGGTCGGCGACCGGATGGACATCATGGTCGAGCTGCACTCGCTGTGGCAGCTGCCGCCTGCGATCCGGATCGCCCGCGCGCTCGCGCCCTTCGAGACGTTCTGGCACGAGGACCCGATCCGCATGGACAGCCTCGCGAGCCTCAGGCGCTACGCGGCGGCCTCGCCCGCCCCGGTCGCCGCCTCGGAGACGCTCGGCGGCCGCGCCGCGTTTCGCGACCTGCTCGAGACCGATGCAGCCGGCGTGGTGATCGTCGACGTCAGCTGGTGCGGCGGCCTCTCCGAGGCCCGCAAGATCGCCGCGATGGCCGAGGCCTGGCACCTGCCGATCGCGCCGCACGACTGCACCGGGCCCGTGGTCCTCGCGGCCTCGACGCACCTCTCGCTCAACGCGCCCAACGCCCTGGTGCAGGAGAGCGTGCGCGCCTTTCACCGCACCTGGTACCGGGACGCGGTCACCGCACTGCCGCCGATCGCGGGCGGAATGATCAGCGTTCCGCCGGGACCGGGCCTCGGGCTCGAGCTCAACCCCGAGCTCGATCGCGCCTTTACCGTCAGCCGCAGACGATCGGACGCGCGGACGCTATGAGTTGACCAAGCAAGCAACGGGAGGAGAACCGAACAATGACAGTGAGAAAGCTTACCCTGGCGGCCGCGCTGCTCGCCGGCACCCAGGCGATGGCGCAGGACCCGCTCGACATCGCCTTCACGGTTCACTCGAACGTGGCCAACACGTTCTGGCAGGCCGTGCAGAAGGGCTACGAGGACGCCTGCGGCAAGATCGGCGCCAATTGCCAGATGGTCTACGTGCAGACCGACGGCTCGGTGCAGGAGCAGGTCGCCAACATGGAGGCCGCGATCTCGCGGCAGCCGGACGCGCTGATCACTTCGATCGTCGACAACAACGCCTTCGACGACGTGATCCAGCGGGCGCGCGACGCCGGGATCATCGTCATCGCCTCGAACGTCGACGACCTGGAAGGCGCCAAGGGCAACGCGCGGCAGTCGTTCATCGGTCAGGGCTTCGTGCCGGCGGGCTACACGCTGGCCGAGGCGCAGTGGAAGAACATGCCGGCGGACGGCGACCTGCACATCCTGGTCGGCGTCTCGGCGCCGGGGCAGAACTGGTCCGAGCAGCGCGCGCTCGGGATCACCAACTTCCTCGACGAGCAGATCGCGGCGAACCCTGACCGCAAGATCACCTACGAGAAGCTCGACTCGGGGACGGACCTCGCGACGACCGGCGACCGGGTCGGCGCCTATCTCTCGGCGCATCCGGAGACCAACGCCTATTTCGACACCGGCTTCTGGCACGCGGCAGTCGCCCGCGTCCTCGCCGACCGCAACGTGCCGCCCGGCAAGGTGCTCCTCGGCGGCTTCGACCTGGTGCCGGAGGTGCTCGACCAGATGAAGGCGGGCTATGTGCAGGTGCAGATCGACCAGCAGCCCTACGAGCAGGGCTTCATGCCGGTGATGGAGGCCTATCTCGCGAAGAACTTCGGCCTCGCGCCGGCCGACATCGACACCGGCCAGGGCGTGGTGACCCCGGACATGGTCGACGGGATCATGGAGCTCTCGACCCAGGGCGTTCGCTAAGACCCGCATTCCCCGGCGCGGCGAACCGCGCCGGGCATACCCCCGAAGGACGCCCATGCGACGGCTCGTCAAACTCTCTCTCCAGAAGCCGGAGCTCGCCGCGACGCTGCTCCTGATCCTGCTCATCCTGCTGTTCCAGATCCGCTCGGGCGGGGTTTTCCTCGGCTACAACAACCTGCGCGGCATCCTGGGCTTCCTCGCCGAGATGGGGCTGATCGCCATCGGGGTGACGCTGCTGATGATCGCAGGCGAGTTCGACCTCTCGGTCGGCTCGGTCTTCGCGCTCTGTCCGATGACGATGGCGGTCCTGATGACGCACGGCTGGCCGTTCTGGCCGGCGCTCGCGATCGGGCTCCTCGTCTGCGTGGCGATCGGCTTCGTCAACGGCTGGGTAACGGTGTCCTACGACATCCCCTCGTTCATCACGACGCTCGGAATGATGTTCATGGCGCGCTCGCTGGCGGTGGTGGTCTCCGGCGGCTTCCCGCCGCGGCTCGATTTCGACAGGATCCCCGAGCACATGTTCGTCGCCTACGTCGGACCCGGTGAGATGTTCCGCGCTTCGTTCGTCTGGTTCGCCGGCATCGCGGTCGTGGTCAGCGTGCTGCTCTCGCGCACCAACTTCGGCAACTGGGTGCGCGCGACCGGCGGCTTCCTGCCGGCCGCGCAGGCGATGGGCATCCCGACCAAGCGGGTGAAGATCGCCTGCTTCATCATCTGCTCGATGCTGGCGGGTTTCGCGGGGGTCCTTCAGGTGCTCAGGCTGGGCTCGCCGCTGCCTTCGCTCGGCATGGGCTACGAGCTGCAGGCGGTGGCGGCCGCGGTGATCGGCGGGACCGCGCTCGCGGGCGGGATCGGCTCGGTGATCGGCGGGATCATCGGCGCGACGCTGATCCGGGTGATCGACAACGGCATGGTGATGTCCCAGATCAACAGCAACTGGTTCCAGTTCGCGGTCGGCGCGCTGACGATCTTCGCCGTCGTCGGCAACGCCTGGCTGCGCCGACGCGGCCGCGCCATGAAGGTGGAGACCGACCGGAAATGACCGACCCGATCATCCAGGTGGAGAACCTGCACAAGTGGTATTCGGGCGTGCACGCGCTCAAAGGGCGTGAGCCTCGACGTCCGCCGCGGCGAGGCGCTCGGCCTCGTCGGCGACAACGGCGCGGGCAAGTCGACGCTGATCAACATCCTGTCCGGCCTGCATCACCCCGACGAAGGCACCATCCGGGTCAACGGCAAGCCGGTCAGCATCCGCAACCCGAAGGACGCGATGGCCCTCGGGATCGAGACCATCTACCAGTACAACTCGATGGTCCCGATCATGTCGATCGCGCGCAACCTCTTCATCGGGCGCGAGCCGGTGAAGTTTTCGATCGGCAGCCTGGGCTGGCTCGATCTGAAGCGGATGCGCGATGACAGCGTGCGCGCGATTGCCGACGTCGACCTCCACCTGCGTTCGCCCGACGCGCTCGTGGGCGAGTTGTCGGGCGGCCAGCGACAAGGCGTCGCGATCGCCCGCGCGATGCACTTTCGCTCGAAGGTGATGATCCTCGACGAACCGACCAACCACCTCTCGGTCAAGGAGACCAGCAAGGTCATCGGCTTCGTCCGCGGCTTGCGCGAACAAGGCGTGACCGCCGTCTTCATCAGCCACAACATGCACCACGTCTTTGCCTGCTGCGACCGGATCGTCGCCATGGCGCTCGGCCAGATCGTGCTCGACAGGCCGATCGGCGAGACCTCGATCGACGACGTGCAGGACATCCTCTAGCCGGCGGAAACCAGCGTATGACAGGAGTTCGGGACAGACGCGTGTTGATCACCGGGGGGCTCGGCACCATCGGCCGGGCGCTGGTAAGCGCGTTCGATGCGGAAGGCGCCGATGTCACGGTGCTCGACCGTCCGGGCGGTGAAGTCCCTCCCGGCATCGGCTGGATCGGCGCCGACCTCGACGATCTGCATGGCACCGTCCGGGCGGTGACGGCCGCCATCGCCGCAGGTGGCGGCTTCGACGTCCTGATCAGCAATGCGGCGCTGATGGATAACCGGCCGTTCGAGGACTTCTCGCTCGACGACTACGAGAAACAGATCCGGGTGAATTCGTCCGCGCTTTTCGGGCTGGTGCGCGCTTGCGCCCCCGCGATGAAGGCGAAGCGCTGGGGCCGGGTGATGTGCATGACCTCGGTGACGCTCACCGGCCAGTGGGACGGCTATGTGCCATACGTGGCGTCGAAGGGCGCGCTGCTCGGCCTGACCAAGACGCTTGCCCGCGAACTCGGCAGCCACGGCATCACCGTCAACGCCATCGCTCCGGGCGCAGTGCGGTCGGAGGCGGAGGATCGCGTCTTTGCCGACCGGCTGCAGGAGTATCAGGACTGGATCATCAGGAACCAGTGCCTGAAGGCGCGCATCGAGGCCGAGGACGTGGCGCAACTCGCGCTGTTTCTCGCCTCCGATCGCGCCCGGATGATCACCGGGCAGAACATCCACGTCGATGGCGGGTGGTGACGATGCGCCTGGCTGCTGCCCTTGAGAACGGAAGGATCGCGAGATGACGACCGTCGAGATGAATGAGCTGCATCAGCCCGTGCTCCGCGACTACAGCTTGACCGGGCCCTCCTCCAAGCGGGCAATCGCCATCGGGCTAGCGTCCGCCGAGTGGTATCATACCGACGTGCCGCGCAAGACGATCAAGGCGCTGATGACCCGTTCGGACGGGCCTGCCATCCGCGACACGATCATCTGGGCGTTCGGGCATGTCCTCTTCGCCGCCGGCGGCATCTACTTCTGGGGCACCTGGTGGTGTGTGCCCTTCTGGGCCGCCTACGGCGTGCTGTACGGATCGGCGTGCGACAGTCGGTGGCACGAGTGCGGGCACGGGACCGCCTTCCGAACCCGCTGGATGAACGACGTCGTCTACAACATCGCGTCTTTCCAGGTGATGCGGAACCCCGTCGCCTGGCGCTGGAGCCATGCCCGCCATCACACCGATACCTACATCGTCGGGCGCGACCCGGAGATCGCCTTCATGCGCCCGCCGGCGGTGGTGAAGCTCGGGCTCGCGTTCATCGGCGTCCAGGGCGTCTGGGAGTCGATGGGCATCCTGCTGCGCCAGGCTTCGGGCAGGCTGAACGACGACGAGAAGGACTACATCCCCGAAGGCGAGCGCTGGAAGGCGGTCCTCGCGGCGCGCATCCAGATCGCGATCTACGCCGCCACGATCGTGGCGGCGCTGGCCTTCCGGTCCTGGATCCCGCTGATGGTGATCGGGCTGCCGCGGATCTACGGCTGCTGGCACATGGTGATGACCGGCCTGCTGCAGCACGGCGGGCTCGCCGACAACGTCATCGACCACCGGCTGAACTCGCGCACGGTCTACATGAACCCGATCTCGCGCTTCATCTACTGGAACATGAACTACCACATCGAGCACCACATGTTCCCGATGGTGCCCTACCATGCCCTCCCCCGGCTGCACGAGCTGGTCAAGGCCGACTATCCGCCGCCGAACACGTCGATCCTCGACGGCTACATCGAGATGTACCGCGCGGTGAAGCGCCAGCTCACCGACCCCGAGTACTACATTCGTCGCGAGCTCCCGCCGGGCGCCAAGCCCTACCGCGACGAGTTCCACAACCTCTTCATCACCCGCTGACGGGGCAACCAGATGCGCAAGAAACCGACCGTCGCCGATCTGCGCGCCCTCAAGGGCCACGGCCAGCGGACCATGCTGCGGGTGACCACACTCGAGGAGGCCGCCGCCGCGGAGCAGGCGGGCATCGACATCGTGTCGCTGCCTGCCGAGCTCGTGACCCATCCCGAGTACCGCCGGGTGGCGCCGACGCTGTTTTCGATGACCGGTCTCACCCATCTCGAGGCGGGTACCCGCGACGATTATCTCCGGTGGGCCTGCGGCGCGATGAACGCCGGCGCCGACGCCGTCTACTGCTCGGGGAGCCTCGCGACCGTCGAGTATGTCGCCCGCGAGCACATCCCGGTGGTCGGTCATGTCGGACTCGTGCCGAGCCGCGCGACCTGGACCGGCGGCTTCCGCGCCGTGGGCAAGACCGCAAAGCAGGCCCTGGCGCTCTATGACGAGTGTGCCGCCTACGAGGCGGCCGGCGCCTTCGCGGTCGAGATCGAGGTAGTCCCCGTGGAAGTGGCCAGTGCGATCAGCGCGCGCCTGAAGCTGCTGCTCTGGTCGATGGGAGCCGGAGCCGGATGCGACGCGCAGTACCTCTTTGCCTGCGACGTCCTGGGTACCAACCGCGAGCAGATGCCACGCCACTCGAAGGTCTACCGCAACTTCGCTGCCGAGTTCGACCGGCTGCAGCAGGAGCGCGTGGCCGCCTTCCGCGAGTTCGTGACGGACGTGGAAACGGGTGCCTATCCCGAGGATCGACATTTGGTCCGAATGTCGGACGAAGAGCTGGAGGCGTTCCGGTCCGCCTTGCCGACCTGACGCGATTCCAGGGAACCGAGGAACCGAGGTCGGCTTTCGACTTCTCGCGCAAGGGCCGCGTCGCCTTGATCCCGGCGCGGCGTGCGGCATTGGCGCCGCCTTCGCCGAGGCCTTTGCCCGGGTGCCTGGGCGCCTGGCATCGACGGTCGCCTAACCTCGAGGAGATCGAGCGGGTCCGGGGCTCGCTCCGACCCCCGGGGAGGACGAGCCCCTCAATGCCGGATGGCTCGGCGTCGTCGCTGCGCGAGTTCCCGATCGAACGCGGTCGGGTGACCATGCCCGCCATGGCCGAAGCCGGCCGGACCCCGGCGAGCCTCCCCGGCGGGTGCGCCCGCCGGCCGCAGCCGTGCTTGCTTATGAGTTCCTTATATCGGCGGTCGTCACGGTCTCTCGAATCCTTATGCGCCTCCTGCCAGATCCAGCCGCACCGGCTCAGGGCCGCAAAGGAGAGAGACATGCTGGACCTCGTGATGGTTGCCCTCGGCGCCTGCAGCTTCGCGCTGCTCGGCGCTTATGCCGTGCTCTGCGCCCGGCTCTGAAGGAGCGACATAGATGACCTTCGACTACCTGCTCGCCGCTGCGGTGATGGTCGGGCTGCTCGGCTATCTCGGCTACGCGCTCGTGCGCCCCGAGCGGTTCTGAGGACCCGGCCATGACCCTGATCGGCTGGACCCAGATCCTGCTCTTCTGCGCCATCATCGTCGCCCTCGCCCGGCCGCTCGGCGGGTGGATCACCCGCGTGCTCGAGGGCGAGGTCGTCGCCCTCGCCGCCATCGAGCGGCCCATCTGGCGCCTCACCGGCACCGATCCGGACGAGGAACAGTCCTGGCTCGGCTACGCCCTCGCGATGCTCGCCTTCAACCTCGCCGGTTTCCTCGCGCTTTACGCGCTGCAACGGCTCCAAGGCGGACTGCCGCTCAACCCGGCCGGCATGGCCGGGGTGCCGCCCGCGCTCGCCTTCAACACCGCCACCTCCTTCATGACCAACACCGACTGGCAGAACTACGGCGGCGAGACCACCATGAGCCAGCTCACCCAGATGGCCGGCCTGACGGTGCAGAACTTCGCCTCCGCCGCGACCGGTATCGCCGTCGCTATCGCCGTAATCCGCGGCTTCGCCCGCGCCTCGGCCCGCAGCGTCGGAAATTTCTGGGTCGATCTCACACGCATCACGCTCTTCGTTCTGCTGCCGATCGCAGCGGTTCTGGCGCTCGTTCTGGTGGCGCAGGGCATTCCCCAGACCCTCGCCGGCGGCATCGACGCGACGACGCTGGAGGGTGCGCGGCAGATGATCGCCACGGGCCCCGTCGCGAGCCAGGTGGCGATCAAGATGCTCGGCACCAACGGCGGCGGCTTCTTCAACGTCAATGCGGCGCATCCGTTCGAGAACCCGACCGCGGTCGCGAACTTCCTGCAGATGCTCGCGATCTTCGCGCTCGGCGCGGCGCTCACCAACGTCTTCGGCCGGATGGTCGGCAACGAGCGCCAAGGCTGGGCCATCCTCGCCGCGATGGGACTGCTGTTTCTCGGCGGCGTGACGGTCGCCTACTGGGCCGAAGCCGCGGGCAACCCGCTCGTCCATGCGCTCGGGATCGACGGCGGCAACATGGAGGGCAAGGAGGTCCGCTTCGGCATCGCGATGTCGGCGCTCTTCGCGGTCATCACCACGGCGGCGTCCTGCGGCGCGGTCAACGCCATGCACGACAGCTTCACCGCGCTCGGGGGCATGATCCCGCTCATCAACATGCAGCTTGGCGAGATCATCGTCGGCGGCGTCGGCGCCGGGCTCTACGGCATGCTGATCTTCGTGCTGGTGGCGATCTTCATCGCCGGGCTGATGGTCGGGCGCACCCCCGAATACGCCGGCAAGAAGATCGAGGCCCGCGAGGTCAAGATGGCGATGCTCGCGATCCTGTCGCTGCCGCTGACCATGCTCGGCTTCACCGCCGTGGCCGTCGTGCTGCCGGATGCGGTGGCCTCGATCGCCAACCCCGGCCCGCACGGCTTCTCCGAGATCCTCTACGCCTACACCTCGGCCGCCGCCAACAATGGCTCGGCCTTTGGCGGGCTGACCGGCAACACCGACTGGTACAACCTGACCCTCGGGGTAGCGATGCTGATGGGGCGCTTCCTCGTCATCATCCCCGCGCTCGCCATTGCCGGCTCGCTCGCCGCGAAGAAGACAGTTCCGGCCTCGACCGGCACCCTGCCGACCGATGGCGGGCTCTTCGTCGGGCTGCTGGTCGGCGTCATCCTGATCGTCGGCGGCCTCACCTTCTTCCCGACCCTCGCCCTCGGCCCGATCGTCGAGCATCTGGCGATGACCGCCGGCCAGACCTTCTGAATTTCAGGACCCATGACAATGGCCAGAACCGCCACCGCCCTCCTCGCGCCGGATATCGTCGTTCCGGCGCTTGGCTCGGCCTTCGTCAAGCTCGACCCGCGTACGCTCTTCCGCAACCCGGTAATGTTCGTCGTGGAGGTCGTCGCGATCCTCACCACGACCCTCTTTCTTCGCGATCTTGCGACCGGCGCCGGAGGGATCGGCTTCTCCTTCCAGATCGTCCTCTGGCTCTGGTTCACCCTGCTCTTCGCCAACTTCGCCGAAGCCGTGGCCGAGGGGCGTGGCAAGGCGCAGGCGGCGAGCCTGAAGGCGACCCGCACCGACATCGTCGCCAAGCGCCTCAATGACCCGGCGCGCCGCGACAGCGTCGAGGCCGTCCCCGCGCTCAGCCTCGCCCCCGGCGACGTAGTGATCGTCGAGGCGGGCGACCTGATCCCTTCGGACGGCGAGGTGATCGAGGGCGTCGCCTCGGTCAACGAGGCGGCGATCACCGGCGAGTCCGCACCGGTCATCCGCGAATCCGGCGGCGATCGCTCCGCCGTGACCGGGGGCACCCAGGTCCTGTCCGACTGGATCGTCGTGCGGATCACCGCCGCTCAGGGCTCGACCTTCCTCGACCGGATGATCGGCCTGATCGAAGGCGCGCAGCGGCAGAAGACGCCCAACGAGATTGCGCTGAGCATCCTGCTCGTCGGGCTCAGCATCGTCTTCGTCTTCGCCGTGGCCTCGATCCCGAGCTTCGCGGCCTATGCCGGCGGTGCGATCGGGGTGATCTCGCTCGTCGCGCTGTTCGTCACGCTGATCCCGACGACGATCGGGGCGCTGCTGTCGGCCATCGGCATCGCCGGCATGGACCGGCTGGTGCGCTTCAACGTCCTCGCCATGTCGGGGCGCGCCGTCGAGGCGGCGGGCGACGTCGATACCCTGCTGCTCGACAAGACCGGCACCATCACCCTCGGCAACCGCCAGGCGACCGAGTTCCTGCCGGTCAGCGGCGTCACCGAGCGCGAGCTCGCCGAGGCGGCGCAGCTCGCCTCGCTCGCCGACGAGACCCCGGAGGGCCGCTCGGTCGTCGTGCTCGCCAAGGAGAAGTTCGGCCTGCGCGAGCATGACATGGCGGCGCTCGGCGCGCGCTTCGTGCCCTTCACCGCCCAGACGCGGATGAGCGGCGTCGACGTCGGCGGCTCGTCAATCCGCAAGGGCGCGGTCGACGCGGTGCTCGCCCATGTCGGCAGCCCGGTCACCCGGCGCGCAGTCGGCGCTTCGGCTGTCTCGCAGCCCATGCTCGCGGCCCCGGTGCGCGAGGTCCAGGCCATCGCCGAGCGCGTCGGCAAGGCCGGCGGCACCCCGCTGGCCGTGGCGAAGGACGGGCACCTGCTCGGCGTCCTGCACCTCAAGGACATCGTCAAGGGCGGCATCCGCGAGCGCTTCGCCGAGCTGCGCCGCATGGGAATCCGCACGGTGATGATCACCGGCGACAACCCGATGACCGCCGCCGCCATCGCCGCCGAGGCCGGCGTCGACGACTTCCTCGCCGAGGCGACGCCCGAGATGAAGCTCAAGCTGATCCGCGACGAACAGGCGAAGGGCAAGCTCGTCGCCATGTGCGGCGACGGCACCAACGACGCTCCGGCACTCGCCCAGGCCGACGTCGGCGTCGCGATGAACACCGGCACGGTCGCCGCGCGCGAGGCCGGCAACATGGTCGATCTCGACAGCGATCCGACCAAGCTCATCGAGATCGTGGAGATCGGCAAGCAGCTGCTGATGACCCGCGGCGCGCTCACCACCTTCTCGATCGCCAACGACGTGGCGAAGTATTTCGCCATCATCCCGGCGATGTTCGTCGCAATCTACCCGCAGCTCGGAGCGCTCAACGTCATGGGTCTCGGCGACCCCCGAGAGCGCCATCCTGTCGGCGATCATCTTCAACGCGCTGGTCATCATCGCGCTGATCCCGCTGGCGCTGCGCGGCGTCGCCTACCGAGCGATGGGCGCCGGCGCGCTGCTCCGCCGCAACCTCGCGGTCTACGGGCTCGGCGGCCTCGTCGTGCCCTTCGTCGGCATCAAGCTCATCGACCTCGCGATCACCGCGATCGGTCTCGCATAAGGATCCTCGCCCATGCTGCGGCACATCCGTCCCGCCCTCGTCATGATCCTCCTGATGACCGGCGTCACCGGCCTGCTTTACCCGCTCGCGGTGACCGGTCTCGCCCAGGCCTTCTTCCCATCTCAGGCGAACGGCAGCCTGATCGAGCGCGACGGTCGGGTCATCGGCTCGGCCCTGATCGGCCAGAACTTCGCCAGCGACCGCTACTTCCACGGACGCCCCTCGGCGACTGCGCCCGAGCCATACAACGCCGCCGCCTCGTCCGGCTCGAACCTCGGCCCGACCAACGCCGCTCTGATCGTGCGGATTCGCGCCGAAGCGGCCGCCCTCAAGGCCGAGAACCCGTCCGCCGCCGTGCCGATCGACCTCGTCACCACCTCCGCCTCCGGCCTCGATCCGCACATCTCTCCCGAGGCCGCCGCCTTCCAGACGCCGCGCGTCGCCGCCGCCCGCGGCGTGCCCGCGGAAGCGGTCGCCGCCCTCGTCGCGGCCCACACCGAAGGCCGGACGCTCGGCCTCTTCGGCGAACCTCGGGTCAATGTCCTCGCCCTCAACCTCGCGCTTGACGCCGCAACGACCCCCTGAGCACCATGGGCAAGGGATGACAGCATGGCCGACGATCGCCGAGACCCCGAGACGCGCCCCTCGCCCGACGCCCTGCTCGACGAAGCCGTCCGCGAGACCCGCGGGCGGCTGAAGATCTTCCTCGGCGCCGCCCCCGGCGTCGGCAAGACCTGGGAGATGCTGACCTCCGGCCAGGCGCTGCGGCGCGACGGCGTCGACGTGGTGATCGGCGTCGTCGAGACCCACGGCCGCGCCGAGACCGCGGCGCTCGTCCGCGGCTTCGAGGTCATCCCGCGGCGCCGGATCGCCTACCGCGGGCGATCGCTGGAGGAGATGGACCTCGACGCGATCCTGGCCCGCCGCCCCGCGCTGGCGCTCGTCGACGAGCTCGCCCACTACCAACGCCCCGGGCAGCCGTCACCCGAAGCGCTATCTCGATGTCGAGGAGCTGCTTGCCGCCGGCATCGACGTCTACACGACGATGAACATCCAGCACATCGAGAGCCTGAACGACGTGGTGGCCCGCATCACCCGCATCCGGGTGCGCGAGACCGTGCCCGACTCGATCCTCGAGCGCGCCGACGACATCGAGGTGATCGACATCACGCCGGACGACCTGATCCGCCGCCTCAAGGACGGCAAGGTCTACGTCCCGCGCACCGCCGACCGCGCGCTCGCCCATTACTTCTCCCCCGGCAACCTCACCGCGCTGCGCGAACTCGCGCTGCGCGCCGCCGCCCAGCGGGTCGACGCCCAGCTCCTCACCCACATGCAGGCGAACGCCATCGCCGGCCCCTGGGCCGCCGGCGAGCGCGTCATCGTCTGCGTCAGCGAGGACCCCCGCGCCGCCGGCCTCGTCCGCTACGCCAAGCGCCTCGCCGACCAGCTTCATGCGCCCTGGACGGCCGTCACCATCGAGACATCGCGCAGCGCCGAGCTCAGCGAGGAACAGCGCGACCGCATCGCCGACACCTTGCGCCTCGCCGAGCGCCTCGGCGGCGAGGCCGCCACCCTGCCGGGCGGCGGGCACACCATCGCCGAGGACCTGCTCGCCTTCGGCCGGGCCCAGAACGCCACCCAGATCGTCATCGGCAAGTCCAGCCGCTCGCGCTGGTTCGAGATTCTGCACGGTTCGGTCGTGCATGACCTGCTGCGCCTGTCCGGCGGGATCAGCGTCCAGGTCATCGCCGGCGAGGAAGCCGCCGAGCCGATCCCCAGGAAGACCGTCCGCACCCGCGCTGTCGTCCGCCGATTCGACTGGCTCCCCTACGCCATCGCGCTGCTCGCCGTCCTTGCCACGCTCGCCATCGCCCAGCTCATCGAGCCGCTCGTCGGCGTCGAGTTCGCTCGACCTCGCCTTCCTGACCGCGGTGGTGGCGATCGCGGTGCGCTTCGGCCTCGGGCCGTCGCTCTTCGCGGTGGTCGCCGGGTCGCTCTGCTACAATTACTTCTTCCTGCCGCCGACCTACACGCTGACGATCGCCAACCCGACGAACCTCGCGGCCTTCCTCTTCTTCACCGTCGTCGCCGTGCTCGTCTCCAACCTCGCCGCTCAGGTGCGCCTCCAGGCGGTGACCGCCCAGCGCCGCGCGCGCACCACCGAGGACCTCTACGCCTTCAGCCGCAAGCTCGCGGGCGCCACCAAGCTCGACGACGTGCTCTGGGCGACCGCCTACCAGATGGCCTCGCAGCTCGGCGTGCAGGTGGTCCTGCTGCTGCCCGACGCCGACGGCGCGATCTCGGTCCACGCCGGCTACCCGCCCGAGGACACGCTGGAGCCCGCCGACATCGCCGCCGCCCGCTGGACCTACGAGAACAACCGCCCCGCCGGCCGCGGCGCCGACACCCTGCCGGGCGCCCGCCGCCTGTTCATGCCGCTGCGCACCGCCGGCGGCGCCATCGGCGTCGTCGGCCTCGACACCGAACGACCGGGGCCGCTGCTCACCCCCGAGCAGCGCCGCCTGTTCGACGCATTGTCCGACCAGGCGGCGGTCGCCATCGAGCGCGTCAACCTCGTCGCCGACGTCGAGACCGCCCTGCGCGCCGCCGAGGCCGACCGCCTGCGCCAGGCGCTGCTCACCTCGATCTCCCACGACCTGCGCACGCCGCTCGCCGCCATCGTCGGATCGGCCGGAACGCTGCGCGACTTCGCCGCCGACCTGACCGAGGCGAGCCGCGCCGAACTCGCCGGCACCATCCTCGACGAGTCCGAGCGGCTGAACCGCTTCATCGCCAACCTGCTCGACATGACGCGCCTCGAGTTCGGGCGCGGTCGCGCCGAATCATGCGCCGCACGACCTCGGCGAGATCGTCGGCAGCGCCCTGCAGCGCGCCAGCCAGGTGCTTTCGGGCCACCGCACCCAAGTCGACCTGGCGCCCGACCTGCCGATGGTCGAGGTCGACCCGGTGCTGATGGAGCAGGTCCTGTTCAACCTGCTCGACAACGCCGCAAAGTATGCCCCCGAGGACACCATCATCCGCATCCGCGGCCGCCGACAAGGCCGGCGGCCTGGTGGTGGAGATCGAGGACGAGGGCGAAGGCATCCCGCCCGACGACGTCGAGCACATCTTCGAGAAATTCCACCGGGCGCAGAAGGGCGACCGGGTCCGCGCCGGCACCGGCCTCGGCCTCGCGATCTGCCGCGGCTTTGTCGAGGCGATGGGCGGCACCATCGTCGCCGCCAACCGGACGGACCGGCCCGGCGCAGTCTTCACCATCACGCTTGCCGGCGGCCGCATCGCTTTCCGAGGGCCACGCTGCATGACCGCCGCCCCGGTCCGCATCCTCGTCGTCGACGACGAGCCGCCGATTCGTCGCCTGCTGCGCACCGGTCTCGGCTCCCAGGGCTACGACATCGCCGAGGCCGCCGACGGTCGCGCCGCCGAAGCCGCCATCGCCAGCGAACCCCGACCTCGTCCTGCTCGATCTCGGCCTGCCGGACATCTCCGGCCACGCCCTTCTCGCGCGGCTGGCGCGCCGCGGGACGGGAAACGCCGGTCATCATCCTTTCCAGCCGCACCGACGAAGCCGGCATCGTCGAGGCGCTGGAACTCGGCGCCGACGACTACGTCACCAAGCCGTTCGGCATGAAGGAACTCGTCGCCCGCATCCGCACCGCGCTGCGCCACCGGCTGCAGGAACACGGCGAGCCGCCCGTGTTCCGTTCCGGCGACCTCACCGTTGACCTCGTGCATCGGATCGTGCGGCTCGGCGACGCGCAGGTGGACCTGACGCCGCGCGAGTACGAGGTGCTCCGGGTCCTTGTCCAGCACGCCGGCAAGGTCCTGACCCATCAACTTTCTGATCCGCCAGGTCTGGGGTGGGGCCATGGACGTCCAGAACCTGCGCGTCGTGATCCGCCAGCTTCGCCAGAAGCTCGAGCCTGACCCGGGCAGGCCCCGACACATTCTTACCGAAACCGGCGTCGGCTACCGCCTCCAGATCTGGAGCGATCCAGCTCAACCGGAGAGCTGACCTCGGCCTTTCGGCCGAGGCCTTCAGGCGCCGAGCCTCCTCGTCGTCGACGAGGCCCACAAGATTGAGCTGCAGTCTTCTGCCTTCGCTGCAGCGGCTTGCCCGAAGTCGTCCCGAAGCTGCTTCTGCTCTCGGCCACCCCGGCCATCGGCCACGAGGCGGCGATGCTGGGTCCGCTGGGCTCCTCGATCCCGCGGGAGGGGAGGGCGAGTCGGAGGAGCGCTTCGCCGAGTATGCGCGCCGCAGCCAGGAGTACGGCCGACTCACGCTGGGCCTGCGGCCCGACGCCAGCGCCTTCGTACTGAATCACCGGGTCGGCGGCGCCCTGGCCTGTTTCCTGAAGACCCTGAGGTCGCACAATCGAGCGGAACGCTTCCAGGAGGCGGAAACGCCGGAGGATCGCGGCGAGACCTGCGCTCATCTGCGCCAGCAACTCGCCGACACTTGCGGCATTCACCAAGGGCTCATCCGAAGCCGCGGTGCGGATCTCGGGGGCGGGAGTTCCAGCTTAAGGGTCGAGGAAGCTGACGATCCGACTCTGCAATCCGCGCTGCTGGCGCTTGAGAACTGGCTGGCCCAGGCGGCGCTGATCGCCAAATCCCGCCGCTGGAGGGGGAGACCGTATGCCGGATACCAATCTGCGCCGTCTCTCGGAGCGGACTTCCGGATTGAGATCCAATCGCCAAACCGCTACGCGCCCTACTCAACCGCGGGCTTGCCGCGCGCGCCAATAGGGCGTCGGGGTCGCCCACTCAATGTCCGCACCGAGCATGCCAATTCCCCGAGACGGAGCTCTCTTGCTCAAGGTCAAGGCGCGGTCGGCGGCAAGAAGGCAATCGTGCGAACATGAACGAGGATGAGTGCAGGCTGCGGAGCCCTCGCGGGCGATACAAGTGGAACGGCCGGAGGCACCTTCCTCGGGGCACGGTTCTGGGGTTTGCGCTGGCGGCGCTGCTGACGCTGGCTCTCGGCGTCCGGCTGGGCGTTCACGTACTCTACTGGACCCGGCACCACGAGGATGCGCTGGCCGAGTGGATGACCCTTGGCTACGTGGCGCAGTCCTGGGGGGTCGAGCGCGACGACCTGGCGCGCGCGCTGGACGTCGCGCCCGGGACGGGACGAAGGCTGACGCTTGCTGAGATCGCTCGCGTCAACGGCAGGTCGGAGGCTGAGGTGGAGGACGCGCTCCGCGCCACCATCGCCGCGGGCGCATCCGGAGAGCGAACCTTGATCGAGGCGGCACTCGCGCTCATCCCGGTCTATGGCGGGCCCGCGCTGTTCGTGGTGGCGGGCCTGAGCTGTTTCGGCCTGCCGATCCCGGGGTCGATCGCGCTGCTCGCGTCTGGGGCCTTCGTGGCCGGGGGCGACATGGCGCTGTCGACAGCGCTCGCGGCCGGGCTCGGCGGCGCCGTGGTCGGCGACCAGGCGGGCTACTGGCTGGGCGCGGGGCTGGGCCGCCGGGTGACCGACGCCTTGGCGGGCCGCCGGGCGTTGCATGCGGCGCTGGATTCGGCGGCCGCGTTCTCCGAGCGGCGGGGCGCCATGGCGGTGTTCCTGAGCCGTTGGCTGTTGGCGCCCCTCGGCCCGGCGGTAAATGTGGTGAGCGGCACGATCGGCATGGCCTGGCTGCGGTTCAGTGTCGCAGAAGTGTTGGGCGAATTGGTCTGGGTGGGGATCTACGTCGGCCTCGGGGCCTTGTTCAGTCGAAGCGTCATTGGTCTCGCGGAGGTGCTGGGCGATCTGACCTGGTTCCTCGCGGCGGGGGTGGTCGCGGTTGCGCTGCTCATGCGGCTTCTGGCGAACGTACGGGCGGCTGCAGAGGCGCCGGCATGACGTTCGACGGCCTGCAGCACGCGGTGCGGCCCTACCTCGTCGCGGTCGCGGCAACGGGGCTCGCAGCGGGCATCGCCGCGCAGCTTGCCGGCGCGCCGGGCTGGGCGGAGGGGTTCTGGGTCGCGGCGACGCGTGCCGGTGCTGGCGGCGCTGGTGGCGGAGATCGTCACCAGCCTCAGACGCGGCGATCTCGGGCTCGACATCGTCGCGGCGCTGTCGATGACCGCGGCGCTGGTCTTCGGCGAGACCCTGGCGGCGGCGGTGGTGGCGCTGATGTACGCCGGCGGGCAGTACCTGGAGCTCTTCGCCGAGCGGCGGGCGCGGCGGGAGATGACCGCGCTGCTGGCGCAGGCGCCGCGGACGGCGATGCGGCACCGCGACGGCGGCCTCGAGGAGGTGGATCTCGAGGTCATCGCGCCGGGCGACCGGCTGCTGATCCGGCAGGGTGACGTGGTGCCGGTGGACGGCACCGCCGAGGCGGTGGCGACGCTCGACAAATCGGCGCTGACCGGCGAGGCGCTGCCGGTGCGGCACGCCCCCGGCGCGGCGGTGATGAGCGGGCCGGTCAACGTCGGCGAAGCCTTCGACATGACCGCCGTCCGCCCCGCCGCGGAGAGCACCTTCGCCGGGATCGTGCGGCTGGTCGAGCAGGCTGGCCGCTCGAAGGCGCCGATGGTGCGGCTGGCGGACCGCTTCGCGATCTGGTTCCTCGGGCTGACGCTGCTGATCGCCGGGGCGGCCTGGGCGCTGACCGGCGATCCGGTGCGCGCGGTGGCGGTGCTGGTGGTGGCGACGCCCTGCCCGCTGATCCTGGCGGTGCCGGTCGCCTTCGTCGCGGGGCTGTCGCGGGCGGCGCGGCAGGGCATCCTGATCAAGGGGGCGCGGCCGCTGGAGGCGATGGCGCGGGTGGCGGTGCTGGTGCTCGACAAGACCGGCACGCTGACCGACGGGCGGCCGCGGCTGGCGGCGACGCGGGCGCGCGCGGGTTTCGCGGAGGCGGACGTGCTGCGGCTGGCGGCGTCGCTGGACCAGGCCTCCAAGCACACGGTCGCCCGCACCTTGGTCGAGGCGGCGCGCGCCGCGGGCCTGGCTCTGGCGGTCCCGGAAGCGGTGGTGGAGAGCGCCGGCGAAGGGGTCGAGGGCCGCGTGGAGGGCCGCGCGGTGACGGTCGGCGGCCGGCGGTTCGTGGCGCAACGGCTCGGGGTCGCGGCCCCGCCGGCGACCGCGGATGCCGGGGCGATCGTGGTGGCGGTGGCCGTGGACGGCGTGCCGGCGGGCGAGCTGGTGCTGACCGATGCCCTGCGCGCGGGCACGGCCGGGCTCCTGGCCGACCTGCGGGGCGCCGGGATCGAGCGGCTGGTGCTGGCGACCGGCGACCGCGGCGACGTGGCGGCGGCGATCACCGAGGGGCTGGGGTTCGACGCCGTGCGCGCCGAGCTGACGCCGGAAGCCAAGGTGCTGCTGGTGGTGGCAGAGCGCAAGTTCGGGCCGGTGATGATGGTCGGCGACGGGGTCAACGACGCTCCGGCGCTGGCGGCCGCCGACATCGGCGTCGCCATGGGCGCGCGCGGCGCGGCGGCGGCGGCGGAGGCCGCCGACGTGGTGCTGCTGGTCGACCGGCTCGACCGCATCCTGCCCGGCCTCGCGATCGCGCGCCGGTCGCGGCGGATCGCGCTGGAGAGCGTCGTCGTGGGCATCGGGCTGTCGGTGGCCGGGATGCTGGCGGCGGCCTCGGGGCTGATCACCCCGGTGCAGGGCGCGCTGCTGCAGGAGGCGATCGACGTGGCGGTGATCCTGAACGCGCTGCGGGCGCTCGGAGGCGGCGCGGTCGAAGGGCGATCCACGGCGCGCATCGGTGGCTTCCACCGTGGAAGCCGAGTATCCGCGTTGATGTCGTTGCGCCTGGCGCCGGTCGTGCCCGATCCTGTCGGCACCGGCGAGTCGAGCGCGCGGCGCTTTCGCCAGCGGCGAGCTCGATGATCTCGGCGGTGATCTCCTCCTGGCGCACCTGCCGCTGGGTGGCCTCGAGGCCCGCGAGCTTGCGGTCGATCTGGCTGTGGGCGGCCGCCATCGCCTCCATCCGCGCGACGTTTTCGGCGATCTAGAGCGGGTCCAGTTATCGCTGGATCGAATTGGGATTACACGAGAGGCTCGTTTGTGATTCAGGATCCGTGCTGGGAGGGAGGCCAGCATGGATGGCGAGACCATGTTCCAGCGACCTTCGTGAGCGGGTGGTGAGGGCGATGCGTGCGGGAGAGAGCTGCCGGAGCGTCGCCGCCCGTTTTTCGGTGGCGCCGTCGAGCGCCGTGAAATGGGCGCAGCGCGCGGCGCGGACCGGTTCGGTCCTGCCCGGCAAGATCGGCGGGCACCGCAAGCCGGTGCTCGAGCCGCATCGCGATTGGCTTCTGGGCCAGGTCCGCGGCCGCCCCGAGATCACGCTGAGGGGACTTCAGGCCCTGCTCGCCGAACGCGGCGTCGCCGTGAGCCACGACACGATCTGGCGGTTCCTGCGGGCCTGCGGCTTCAGTTTCAAAAAAAGACGCTGGTGGCCGATGAGCGCACTCGCCCGGACGTGAGCCGGCGGCGGGAGCGCTGGAAGCGCCCCCAGGACCGGATCGATCCGCGCAGGCTGGTGTTCATCGACGAGACCTGGATGAAGACCAACATGGCGCCGCTTCGGGGCTGGGCGCCGAGGGGCGCGCGGCTGCCCGGCGGGGCGCCGTTCGGGCACTGGAACACCTCCACCTTCATCGCGGCCCTTCGGCACGACCGGATCGACGCTCCCTGGGTCTTCGACGGCCCGGTCAACGGCGACATCTTCCGGACCTATGGAGAAGTGCTGGCCCCGACCCTCTCACCCGGCGATGTCGTCGTGATGGACAACCTCGGCAGCCACAAGAGCCTCGCCGTGCGCCGAACTGCGACAGACGCGACTGCAAAGTAAGGCCCTGCTCCTCCAGTCGATCGCTCGCCCCTTCCCAGTTTCCGGCCAAATGCCCGCGATCGCTCAAATCCAGGTAGTTGACGGTGGTCTCATCCGCGTGAAGTGCGTTGGCCGCGGCCATGAAAGCCAGGGCGGCGGCTGCGACTGCCGAGCTGGCGCTCCGCAGCCGACGTCCGGCCGAAGGCCGGCGAAGGCTGAAAAGGCCCCGCAGCTTACACCGCACCGCGCCGCGCACGTCGGCAATGCACGGCGCCTCTCGGTCGAGCCGCCTCACGCGGCGGCACGGAGGGCCAGGAACGCGACCAACTGTGATCCAGGGAACGCTTACAACAGAATTGGGGTCGCACATTGGCGCGCCAACCGGAACGGCAGACCACATGGGTCTCTCGATATTTGCCAGTTCCGCCAGACGTGGACGCAACAAGCCAACCGCTCACAGTCACAAGACAGCTGCCATCGCCGATCTCGAGCGAATGTACTCCTCCCGTGAACTCAGACAGGCCTGATATTTGCTGGTCCCGTAAGCAAAGCCCAAATCCTGCTGACAGTACTTGTCGGCCGCGGCCTCGACAGACGAGACTTCTTTACCCTGCAGATCGGTTTCCTGCGTCGCGCACGCGGAGAGCGCGACTACGAGCATGACCGCTGCTATGCGTGATGGGCTATACCTTTGGGTCGTCATGGTTCTGTTCCTCTTGTCTTCGGTGACTTTGGGCCGGCTCATCTCACCCACGAGCCGAGACGATGGATTTGCCGACGAGTTTGTCGGTGACGGGGATTCACTGGCGGAGAATGTCATCTCGGCCGCCACGCTTCGGACGACCGTAGCCTCCAAACTTCGGCCACGGGGCACTCAATTGTCGGGCCACTCCAGCGTCTGATGGCTTTCACGAAGCTCGTCGATCGTTCTGCCATCGCAGTTTCCCTTCGCGCCGCTCGATCCGCGACCGACCAGGCCACTGGAATCTACCGTCGCGATCTGTCCCGCTGCTGTGACATAGACCGTCGAGCCGTCCTTCCTGATTTCGGAAAGATAGCCAACGAGTGTCTTGTCGCCCAAGGTGCACATCAGCGCGACAGGGGGAGGCTTCGAGCCACCAACTGATTGGGCCGTTGCTGCCGAAGCCAGGCTGGCCGCCAATATCGAGAAGCACACCGCCCAGACAAGATTGCGATTTCCAGAGCTCATCCGATTTTCCCTTTCGTTGCGACTTCTGCATTGGGCGAGGATGGCGCGAGGCGGCGTATCGCCGCCGCAACCGCCATGAGAAGGATCAGTCCGACGACCGCCGAAAGCAGGACCATCGTGGTGATCGTCGGATCGTCGAAGCTGGCTCCGGCGACGACCAGGGCGGCGGAGACGTTGCGCTGGCCGGCGCCGAGCGCGAAGACCCCGCGCCTGGCCGGGTCCCGGACGCCGAGCAGGAAGGCAATGGCGAAAAGCCCCAGAACGAAGAGCAGGTATGTTCCGATGGCGAGGCTGCCGAGGATGCCGAGCATCGCCCTGAACTGCAGTACGACGAGCGACAGCAGAAAGATGCCGAAGCACAGGTTCGAGCCGTTTCGGACCACGGCGAGAAACCCCGCGATCCTCGCTGCGCCGAGCTGCGCCAGGGCGAAACCGACGGCGAGCGGGATCAGCATCAGGACCACGAGGGGGCCGGCGATCTCGAGCGGGTCCGCCTGCAGACCCGGGATGATGAGCGGCATGACCAGCGGCAGGAACAGGATGGTCGCCACCATCAGGAGCACCATCAATGCCACCGAATAGGAGAGATCGCCGCCCGACGTCTCGGCCAGCTTGGGGAGGAAGGGGGCGCCCGCCGCCCCGCCGAGCAGCAGAAGCCCCGTGGCATGGGCCGGGTCGAGGGGCACGATCCGGGTGAGCGTCCAGGCCAGCAGCGGCGCGATGACGAAATTGATCCCCAGCGCTGTCAGCGTCGCGCGCCAGTCCTTCAGGGGCGCGAGAACATCGCCCAGGCGCTGGCTCATCCCCATCGCCAGCATGCTGCCGGCAACGAAGATCACGACGCTGGCGCGGGCGACGGGAAGGAGCAGATCCACGGCGATGCTCCGGTTCAGACGAGCGCGTTTTCGAGGTCGGGCGAGTCGGGCACCAGGATCGCGCGCGACAGCATGCCTCCCGACAGAACGCGCGCCTTGTAGCCCTTCTGCAGCAACATCCGCACGACATAGTAGGCGCGCTGGCCGGACCGGCAGATCACGTGGATTTCCCGATCCTTCGGCAGTTCGGCCAGACGCGCACGCACCTGGCCGATCGGAATGTCGACGGCGCCGGGAACGCGCTCCAGGGCGAGCTCGACCGGCTCGCGCACGTCGAGCAGGAAGGCGTCGGACGGCACGTCCCAATGCGCCACCGGCATGTCGCCGTCCTCGATGTCGCGGGCGACCATGCCGGCGAAGTTGACCGGGTCCTTGGCGCTGCCGAACTGCGGCGCGTAGCAGATCTCGGATTCCGCCAGATCGTCGATGGTGGCGCCCATCTGGATCGCGACGGCGAGCGCACTGATCCGCTTGTCGGCCCCCGGCCCGTCGTGGCTGAGGGCCTGGCCGCCGAGAACCTTGCCGTCGGACTTGCGGTAGAGCAGCTTGAACCCGACCATCTTGGCGCCCGGGTAGTAGCCCGCGTGGCTGTTGGGATAGAGGTAGACCTTCTCGTAGTCGGTGATCCCGAGCCGCTTCAGCGTCTTCTCGCTGGCGCCCGGTCCAGGCCACCGCGCCGCCGAAGAGCCCGCAGATCGAGGAGCCCTGGGTGCCGCGGAAATGCGAGTCGCGCCCGGCGATCACGTCCGCCGCGATCCGGCCCTGGCGATTGGCGGGACCGGCCAGCGCGATCAGGCTCCATTCGCCGGTGACGAAGTCCTTGACCTCGATGGCGTCGCCGACCGCGAAGATGTCCGGATCGCTGGTGTGCATCTGGTCATCGACCCTGATGCCGCCGCGCTGGCCGATCTCCAGTCCGGCGGTCTTGGCCAGATCGGTGTCGGGCCGCACGCCGAGCGAGATGATGACCACGTCGGCCGGGTGGACCTTGCCCGACTGGGTCTCGACTTCCAGCGCGCCATTGTCCGTCTGACGGAACGCCTTGACGCCGTCGCCGAGCGCCAGCCTCACGCCGTGCATCTCCAGATGGCCGCCAACCAGCCGGGCGTACTCCGGGTCGAGCGGGGCGAGCACCTGGTCGAGCATCTCGACGACGGTGACCTCGAAGCCGAGATGCCGCAGGTTCTCCGCCGTCTCCAGCCCGATGAAGCCGCCGCCCACGACGACGGCGCGCGTCGGCGGGCGCATCATCTGGATCCCGGAATAGGAATTCATGCCGGCGAGATAGGCGGTGCCCTTCTCCACCCACTCCCGGATCGCGCGGGCGTCCGGCACGGTCCGGACCTCGAAGATGCCGGGCAGGTCGATCCCCGGCAAGGGCGGGCGCACCGTCTTGGCGCCGGGCGAAAGCACAAGCTTGTCGTAGCGTTCGGTCGTGACCTCGCCGGTCAGGACATTGCGCAGGTCGATCGTCTTGGCCTTGGCGTCGATCGACACCGCCTCGCAGTTCGTGCGCGTGTCGATGTTGAACTGCTCGTGAAAGGTGCGCTCGCTGGCGACGAGCAGGCTCGCTTCGCGCTCGATCACGCCGCCGATATGGTACGGCAGGCCGCAGTTGGCGTAGGACACGTAAGGGCCGCGCTCGACCATGAGGATCTCCGCGGTCTCGTCCAGTCTGCGAAGCCTTGCCGCGCAGGATGCGCCTCCGGCCACGCCGCCGACGATGATGATTTTCATGAGTGTCTCCTTGGAATTTCTGGATTGCGATGCTCAGGACGGTCACGCGGCTATCGCCTACGCGCAGCAGCGCGGCGATCTCCGTCTCGAGCTCTGCAATCAGGGAGCGATAGTCGGAGATCTCCGTCCTCCTCTGAGCATCGGAAAGCGCCTGGAAGCGGGCGAGGCAGTCGCACGCCAGCGCATAGTCCTCGCAGACGCTCCGAAAGCTCTCGTCCCTGAGAAAGACTTCCCGGATCACCAGGGCTCGTTCGGGAAAGCGCTCGAGAACCAGTGAGAGTTCGGCTTTGTGGGGCATCGATCCAGCACCTCCTCGTGCCCGTCTGGAGCTCCCGTTGGCTAGTCGGGCCTATTCCATGAACCAGCCGTGGCTCACGATCAGCGACTGGCCGGTCAGGGCGTTGGAGCCGAAGGAAGCGAAGAAGACCGCTGCCTCGGCGACGTCCTCCACGGTGGTGAACTCGTGGTCGACCGTCTCCTTGAGCATGACGGTGTCGATCACCTCCTGCTCGCTGATGCCGAGCTCCTTCGCCTGCTCGGGGATCTGCTTGTCGACGAGCGGCGTGCGCACGAAGCCCGGACAGATCACGTTGGCCCGGACGCCATGCTCGGCGCCCTCCTTGGCCACGACCTTGGCGAGGCCGATCAGGCCGTGCTTGGCGGTGACGTAGGGGGCCTTGAGCTTGGACGCCTCCTTGGAATGCACCGAGCCCATGTAGATGATGCTGCCGCTGCCCTGCCGGTACATCTGGCGCAGCGCCGCGCGCGTGGTCAGGAAGGCGCCGTCGAGATGGATCGCGAGCAGCTTCTTCCACTTGGCGAACTCGAAATCGACCAGCGGCGCGACGATCTGGATGCCGGCGTTGCTGACCAGCACATCAAGCGCGCCGAAGGTCGCGACCACCTTCTCCGTGCCCGCGTCGACCTGGGCCTCGTCGGTCACGTCCATCGCGACTCCGATGGCGCGCTTGCCGCTGGGGTCGATCTCGCGCGCGGTCGCCTCGGCCGCCTCCAGGTTCAGGTCGGCGATGGCGACCTTCGCTCCCTCGCGGGCAAAGATGATGGCGATCTCTTTGCCGATCCCGCTCGCGGAGCCGGTGATCAGGGCGACCTTGTTTTCGAGACGCATCTGCGTTTCCTTTCGTTGCGAAGGCCTGACCCGAAGGCTCAGGCCAGATAGTCGTGGACGACCTCGCCGAGACCCAGGGTGAGATCGCTCAGGATGTGGACGGCGCCGAGCACCTCGCGCACCGGCAGGGACGCCACCGGGGCGAGCGCATGGTGGAACAGCTCCAGCCCGGCGGGGCCCGACCAGGCGCCCTTCACCGTGACGTCTTCGAGGTAGTACCGGACCAGCTCGCAGATGCGCGGCGCTGCCATCGACATGCGGGATGATCTTCAGCAGGTAGCTCGGCGCCAGCAGCGACTTCAGGATCGGCTCGTGGTCGAGCGTCCGGTGCTTGTAGCCCATCGTCGCGACCGCGACCGGCACCGGTCCGTAGCGCAAGACCCCCCCGAGCGTGTCCTTCTCGACCCGCAGCTCGGGGAAGGCGAGTTTCTTGGGAAAGCCCCAGAGCTCCCGTCCCGCGGCGATCGGCGCGTGATCGTTGAGATACATCGAATGGACGTACCCCCCGTGCTCGCCGCGAAAGCTCACCGGGATCACCTGCCCGCTCTCGGTATAGTCGCCGAACCCGGTCGAAATCCGGCATGCGGATGAACTCGAACTTGACGACCGGATCGGTCATCTCCAGCGGGGCGGGGATGACCGCACGCAGCGCCTCGGGGTCCGTGCGGTAGGTGACGATGAAGAACTCGCGGTTGACGAAGCGGTACGGTCCAGGCGGAAACGCCGGGCTCGTCAGCGGCATCGCGAAGGCGGTCTTCCTGACTTCGGCCTCGTCCATGAAGGACTCCTAGAGATGATCAGAGATCGAAAGCCCGGACGCCGTTGCCGAGGTCGGTGACCCGGCACGCCAACGGATTCGTCATCACGTGGCGGATATCGTCATCGCCCGCCCGCCACAGGTCGGAGACGGTGGGGCGCGAGAAGTCGTAGTCCTTGAAGCTCCGCGACTGCGTGTCGTGCCGGTTCACCAGATGCACGAGCGAGAGCGGCCCGCGCCGGCTCACCGCCGCGAGCTTCCGGACCTGCGGGTCTGAAAGCTGGTCCTCCGGCAACTTCGCAAGGACCTCGGCGAGGGCACTCCGGAGTTCCTCGATCTGCCGGATCTTGTCGGCGGTGAATCGCTGCTTGCTCTGGTACTGGATGTCCTTGGCGCGCTCGCTCACCTGCTCGAGATTTCTCGGCAGATCGCCGCTTCCGCTGAAGAGGTCGACCTGGACGATCAGCGCATTGATCATGGAGGTTCTCGGCGACGTGCAGCAGCGGGGTGTTCGACATGATCCCGCCGTCCCAGTACCACTCGCCGTCGATCTCGACCGGCGGAAACGCCGGCGGCAGCGCGCCGCTCGCCATGACATGGCGCGCATCGATCCTGTGGGTGGTGTTGTCGAAATAGACCGCCTCGCCCGTGCAGGCATTGACCGCGCCGAGCGACAGCCGGGTCTCGCCGCTGTTGACCAGATCGAAGTCCACGAGCTCGTTGAGCGTCCCGCGCAAAGGCTCGGTGTCATAGTAGCTGAGCGCTGCCGATGCTCCCCTCCGGCGCGAAGGCCGGCGCCGGAATGCGGGGCACGTAGAAGCCCGGAATGCCGAATGCAGCGGCCGACGCGGCGCTCATCGTGTTGAGCCACGGGCGCCACAGCTCCATCCCCGCAAGCGGGTGAGAAGCCCGGTGCGCGGCTGGAGACAAGATCCCAGAACGCCTTCAGCCGAGCGACCCGCCGTTCGGGCGGATTCCCGGCGATCAGCGCGGCATTGATCGCGCCGATGGACGTGCCGGCCACCCAGTTCGGGGCGAAACCCGCGGTGGCGAGGCCTTCGTAGACACCGGCCTGGTATGCGCCAAGAGCGCCGCCGCCCTGCAAGACGAGGATGCGCTCATTGTGCGCCCCAAATTCGGCCGCGGCCTTGGCAAAAGGCGAGGTCTCGGCCGATGTCTTGGCAGGCATGGTGCTCTATTCCCCTCTTGGACGGCGGCTCCAATGCGTCGAGTTCAATGGTGCGCCATGACCATCTCGGCCCGAAAGTACGTTACTGTTAATAACCCCCCGCTTCTTGCCAGGCTCAGGTCATCAACTGGACGATGATGCTCCCCCAGAGCGTCAGCACGATCTGCGCAACCGGATAGGCCGGCGCGTAGCCCAGCACAGGCAGCGGACTGTCCGAGCGCGCCTGCACCGCCGCCATCGCTGGCGTCGACGTCTGGGCCCCGGCGATGGCCCCGAGCAGAAGGATCGCGTTCATCCCAAGAACAAACCGCCCGAAAAGAAGCCCGACCAGAAGTGGAGTGATCGCAACCACGAAACCGCCAAACGGCAGGACCAGACCGACTTCCCTGATCGCCCCGATCAGGCTTGGGGCGGCTTGAAGACCGACCATGGCGATGAAGGACGCGAGGCCGAGCGACGTCATAAGCGCAACCGCACCTTCCGGAATCCTCCCGAAAAAGGGATTGCGGGTGCCCAGATATCCGGT
This sequence comes from uncultured Alphaproteobacteria bacterium, assembly GCA_963737485.1. Classification (GTDB taxonomy): domain Bacteria; phylum Pseudomonadota; class Alphaproteobacteria; order Rhodobacterales; family Rhodobacteraceae; genus Amaricoccus. The sequence continues at coordinate 369,720 of CAVTSR010000018.1, forward strand.
CAGCAGCCCGGCGAGGAGCGCGCCGACGCTCGTCCCCAGTCCCACTTCGACCCCGAAGACCGAGAAGCGCATCAGCACCCCGATGAGGCCTCCGAAGAAGACCATCAGCCCGAGCACGACAAAGTCCGTGGCCTGCGTCGGCTTCAGCTCGCGCCCGAGCCTCGACGCGGCCTTCGCCAGCAGGTCCTGCGGCCCGATCATCTCCAGCACATCGCCCGCTTCCAGCGCGATCCCCGGCGCGACCGGAATCCCCTGGCCGCCACGCCGTATCGACTTCAGATAGAGGCCCCGCGCCCACGGGCTCGCCGCGATGGTTCGCAGGTCCTGTCCCACGAGATCGACGTTGGAAAAGACGATCCTCAAGGCCTGGAACGGGATGTCGAGAAGGGCCGTGTCCTCGACCTCCTCGGCCTTCGACGACAGGTGTTCGAGGACTGCGGCGCGCGGCCCGCTGATGGCGAGTACGTCGCCGGCCTCCACGACTAGCGTCCCATCCGCGTCGAGGACCCGGTCGCTTCGCCGCAATCGCAATACGAAAAGGCGCTGGTCGCGGAACCGGCGCTCCGCTTGTGCGAGCGTCCGGCCGACGATCGGCGCGCCTTCCGGGGTCCGGTAAGCGCGCAGCTGGAATTGGCGGTAGCCGGATTCGACGCCGCTGTCGGACTCGTCGATGCCGAGGCTGCGCCCGAGTTCGGCGGCTTCAGCCTGCAGGTCGATGCCCAGCAGCTTTGGTCCCATGTAGCTGCAGAACCAGATCGCACCGGCAGAGCCGACCACATAGCAGACGGCGTAGCCGACGGCGACGTGCGCGGTAAGAAGCCTGACCTGATCGGCCTCCAGTGGAAGTCGGGCGATGGCCTCGCCCGCCGAACCGATCGCGGGGCTCTGGGTGAGGCCGCCCGCGAGCAGGCCCCCGGCATAGCCCGGATCGAGACCGAGCAGGCGCGCCACGACATAGGCGGTCACGAGCCCGGTCACGGTGCAGACCAGCGCAACGAGCACAGGCTGCGCGCCGCCGCGCCTAAGGGCCGTCAGAAACTGCGGCCCGGCCGAATAGCCGATGCCGAACAGGAACAGCAGGAACAGATACGACTTCGCCATGCCGGCGATCGGGATTTCCGCGAGCTGGCCGAGCAGAAGGCCGGCGAAGAGCGACCCGGCCACTGGTCCGAAGGAGAAATCTCCGATCTTCACGTTGCCGATCAGATAGCCGATCGCGATGGTCAGAAAGATGGTCAACTCCGGATATTCTACCAAAAACTCAATCATATAAGACATGTGCGACCTCCGGTCTCACGATCCGCGGGAACCCCGGTCAGGCTCGGGAAGCGCAGCGGTCTGGGTGCCCGACATTTTCCAGCCGGATGCCCCTGTTTCCGGTCAGAACGGAAGATCTGCCGCCACATGGGTCCGAGCGAGCGCCGCCTTGGCGACGCGCCGGATCGCGAGGATGAAGGCCGCCGTCCGCAGATCAGTGTCGAACTCGGTCGCGACGTCGCGAACGGCCGCATAGGCCTTGGCCATTGTCTTGTCCAATTCCGCGTTGACCCGCTCCTCATCCCATTTGAAATGCTGGATGTTCTGGACCCATTCGAAATAGCTGACCGTGACGCCGCCGGCATTGGCGAGGATGTCCGGCACGATCAGCACGCCGCGCTTTTTGAGGATGGCGTCGGCTTCAGGCGAGGTCGGCGCGTTGGCGCCCTCGACGATGATCGACGCCTTCACGTCCGGCGCGTTCTCTACGGTGATGGAATTCTCCAGCGCTGCCGGCACCAGAACGTCGGCGTCCCAGGTGATGATCTTCGCGCCGTCAAAGGCCGTGCCGCCTGCGAAGCCCTTGACCCCGCCATGCTCGGCCACCCAGGCAGCCAGCGCCACGGTGTCGAGGCCCTTCCCGTCGCTGACTCCGCCGGTGTGATCGGCGACGGCGACGACTCTGGCGCCCTGTTCCGCGATGAGCCGAGCCGCGTTGCTGCCCACGTTGCCGAAGCCCTGCACCGCCACGGTGACGTCGGCGAAGGCCTTGCTCTTCTCCTTGAGCGCCGCGCCGAGCACGTCCATTACCCCGCGGCCGGTCGCCGCCGACCGCCCTTCCGAACCGAAAAGCTCCAAGGGCTTGCCGGTCACGACCCCGGGCGAGAAACCCGCGTAGCGCGAGTACTCGTTCATGATCCAGCCCATGATCTCGGCATTGGTGTTGACGTCGGGGGCGGGGATGTCGGTGAGCGGCCCGATGACCTCCTTCATCTCCTGAACGAAGCGGGTGGTAACCTGGAACAGATCCTTCTTGGACATCGTCCGCGGATCGCAGTTGATGCCTCCCTTGGCGCCGCCATAGGGGATGTCCACCACCGCCGTCTTCCAAGTCATCAGGTTGGCCAGCGCCGCTGCGTGGTCCTCGTCCATATCCGGATGGAAGCGCAGACCTCCCTTCATCGGGCCGCGCGCATCGTTGTGCTGGACACGATAGCCCTCGTAGCTCTGCAGGTCCCCGTCCTCGCCCTCGATGACGATTTTGACCTTCACGATCCGCTTCGGCGCAAGCAGGATAGTCCTGACCTTGTCCGAGAGGCCAAGCACGTCGGCGGCCTTGTGGAAATAGGCGTGGGCGTCGGAAAGCATTTTTTTCTCCCTTTGTAGCTTTACAAGTCGCTGGCTCAGTCGGAAATTGCTCTGAACCCATTTGATTTCGATCAATGACCCGATGGCGGCCAAGTACGTTACTGTGATTAACCTCTGACGGCTGACATAAGTCGTCGCGATCTGATAGGATCTCAGGAAAGGGGGGAGGGCATTCGATGTGCGCGAGATGGCTGCAGCAGCGGCCCGGTGACACCTGATGGTGGATGACGGAGTGCGCGTCAGGCCGCTTGCGGTCCGGACCCAACTGATGAGAATCTTGAACTCCGCCGATTTCGACGCGTCGGATCGGAACAGCAGTTTTCTTGGCTATGTGGTGGAAGAAACCCTTTCCGGCAGGTCCGCCCGGATCAAGGCGTACACGATCGCGACATCGGTCTTCGGTCGCGGCGCGGACTTCGACCCGCAGCTCGATTCGATCGTCCGGATCGAGGCGGGTCGTTTGCGGCGGTCGCTTGATAACTACTATTTGCGGGAGGGCGCGGATGATCCGGTAAGAATTGTCATTCCAAAGGGAACTTATGTCCCGACCTTTCAGTCATGCGGCGCACCGTCTCCGAAAGCGGATAATCTTGCGGTCGATCCGCCAACACTTCGGAAGCGCGATTGTCGACACGGCCCGACCATCTTCGTGGCACCTTTTGAAGAGGAAGGCGATCAGACGGACCATCCGCACTTCACGCACGGGCTCATTAGGCAGATCATCGTGGGCCTTTCCCGGTTCACCGACCTGTTCGTGTTCGGCCCGAGCACGACATTCGGGTCAGGCACGGACCCGGATCGAGACAGGCTGCGCGCCGAACTTGGAGTCGACTTCCTCCTGACTGGCGGGACTTCGCTTTCGGCGACGCGGTTCGGGATGGAGGTGCTGCTGATCGATGCGAGCGATGGACAGTGTCTCTGGGGGGAAACCTTCAAGCGGCGACTTGACCCTGGCGAAATCCTCGAACTCCGGGACGAAGTGGCCGACAGGGTCGTCCGCGCTCTGGCGCAGCCCTACGGGATTCTCTCCAGCAGGGCGCGTGAAATTGACGGGGATCATCCCGAGAACATGTCGTCATACGACTGCGTTGTCCGCTTTCATTCATATTGGCGGACATACGATCATGAGATGTTCGAGCCGGTGCGCGCGGGTCTCGAGAGTGCCATTGCGACGGACCCCGGCTACGCCGAAGCCTACGCATGTCTGTCGCAGATGTACGCCAACGCAGCCCGGTTCGGGCATGATTTGAATCGTGCCGCCGACGATCCGTTGCAACGCGCGCTGGACCTCGCGCATCGCGCGATCGAACTCGCGCCCGGCTCCAGCCGTGGCCATCACGCACTTGGACTGGCTTTCTGGTTCAGCGGAAACGTGTCCGGCAGTATCGAGGCCCTCGAAACCGGCCTCGCTCTCAATCCCAATGATTCCGAGATCATGGCAGATCTCGGTCTGCGCCGCGCGATGCTGTCGGAATGGGAGAAGGCCGTGCCTTTACTTGAAGAGAGCTACGCCCGAAATCCCGCGCAGCCCGGCCCTTACCGGATTGGGCTTGCGCTCTATCACCTCGCGCACGCCCGCTTCGCGGCTGCATTTGACGAGGCGCGCAGGACCGACGCGCCGCATGTGGTCTACGGTCATCTCGTCGCTTCCGTGGCCGCCGCCCGCCTCGGCCGGACCGAGGATGCGGACGCCGCTATGCAATCACTCCTGGCGATTGACTCCGGCTATCTCGAACACATCGTAGAGGATCTAAAGAGCCGCAACCTGCACCCGGACCTGATCGCCGTCCTTACAGATGGGCTTCGGGCAGATGGATATGAGTGCCGAGAAATCTCCGGCTCCGAAGCAACAGTGGATCATACGATGCAAGGCCGATCGGCCTGAGTGCAATACCGGCCGTACTGCCTCTCGGCGCCCCAGAGAAGGTTCGACGTCAGGCCCATCCCCTCCACCAATGTTGCGACAGGCGCGACAAGGGTCACAGTGCCGACGTGAGCTGGGGCCCGAAACGGCAACGCTTGAAGTAGAGTAGCCCGTGGAAATCTGACCCCTTGGCGGGGATGAGTGGAGGAGGATGAATCTCGAAACGGGGGGGGTGCTGGAGATGGGGTGGATGCCGCTCTCCCCTGACGGCATCGCGATGTGCCAAACTTGTGGTGTCGAAGCACAAGCTGAAGGAGAGGGCATCCATGGAAGAAGTTACCATCATCGGCGTCGATCTGGCAAAGAACGTGTTCCAGGTGCACGGGGCCGCGGCGGACGGGTCGGTCGTGTTCCGCAAGAAGCTGTCGCGGCCGCAGTTCGCGCGGTTCATGGCGGAGCAGCCGCCGTGCCTGGTGGCGATGGAGGCCTGCGCCAGCGCGCATCATTGGGCGCGGGAAATGGCGCGGCACGGGCATGAGGTCCGGCTGATCGCGCCGCATTACGTCAAGCCGTTCGTGAAGCGGCAGAAGAATGACGCGGCGGATGCGGAGGCGATCGTCGAGGCGGCGCTGCGACCGACCATGCGGTTCGTCGAACCGAAGACCGCAGGAACAGCAGGCGCGGGCCGTCGCGTTCCGGACGCGCGAGCAGCTCGTGAAGCAGCGCACCGAGGCCGTGAATGCGCTCCGGTCGCATCTCTACGAGTTCGGCCATGTCGCCCCGAGGGGATCGGCTATGTGCCGCGCCTGGCGAAGGTCGTCGAAGATCCGGACGCCGGCATTGCCTGAACTGGCGCGCGACATCTGCCGCATGCTCCTCGAGCAGATCGCCCACCTGACCGACCGGATCAATGCCCTGAAGGCAAGGATCGCGGCCATGTCGAACGAGGCCGAAATGCCGCGGCAGTTGCAGACCATGCCGGGCGTCGGCCCGATCACCGCGCTCGCGGTCGAGACCTTCGCCCCGCCGATGGAGCAGTTCCGCCGCGGGCGCGACTTCGCCGCCTGGCTCGGCCTGGTGCCGCGGCAGCATTCCTCAGGCGGCAAGCAGAAGCTGGGGAAGACCTCGAAGATGGGGCAGCGCGACATCCGGCGACTGCTGGTCATCGGGGCGACCGCGGTGATCCGCTGGGCCTCGCGCCGAGGGGCGCCGAAGGGGTCGTGGCTGGCGCGGATGCTGGAACGCAAGCCGATCCCGGTCGTGGCGGTCGCGCTGGCGAACAAGATGGCGCGCGGCATCTGGGCGATGCTGACGCGCGGCGAAAGCTATCGCGGCCCGGTGCTGATCGGCGCCTGATCCGGCGCTCGAACGGGCAATCGGGCCACCGAGTTGTGAGGAAGGCATGATCCGAATGGGCACATGATCGACATGATCCGGGTCGGGCAAACCAGAAACCTTCTCCGAGCCTCGAGCTCGCTGTTGGAGATTTGGCCCCGGTCCGCGCATCACCATCCCGGCCAGCGGCGCCATGTCAGCCGCACGAACAGGCCTGACAAAAGTCCGCACTCGATCACATGTCCAGACGATCAGAAATTCCTTGCAAACCGAGCGGCATCCACAAAAGAAGGTTCGACGTCAGGCCCATCCCCTCCGCCAATGTTGCGACGGGCGCGACAAGGGTGACAGTGCCGACGTGAGCTGGGGTCCGGAACGGCAACGCTTTGAAGTAGAGTATCCCGTGGAAATCTGACCCCTTGGCGGGGAGGAGTGGAGGAGGATGAATGCTCGAAACTTTTGCGGCGCAGCAGGCATCTGTGCTGAAGCTGGGCAGAGACGGTGGTGAGGTCAAACCACGTGCAAGGTGCCTGTGACCCGGGGCGGACTACCCTTCTCCTCGAGTTGATTGAGGCGAACCTGCAGCGCTGCGATCTCGGCGCGGCTCAGGTCCAACCCGTGCAGGAGTTCGATTGTGTCGGGCTGTTCCGGCTCGATTTCCTTCGGGCCGACCAGCCGGCCGAACAGGCGGGTCAGCAGGTTCTGCAGGTCGTTCATGATCAGAAAGAACGACGGCACCACCACCAGGCTGAGCAAGGTCGAGACGATGATGCCGCCGATCACCGCGATGGCCATCGGGGCGCGGAAGGCGCCGCCCTCGCCGACGCCGAGCGCGGAGGGGAGCATTCCTGCGGACATCGCGATCGAGGTCATGACGATGGGTCGGGCGCGCTTGTGCCCCGCCTCGATCAACGCCTCGACGCGGCCCATGCCTGCGCGCATCATCTCGATGGCGAACTCCACCAGAAGAATTGCATTCTTGGTGACGATGCCCATCAGCATCAGGATTCCGATCAGGACCGGCATCGAAATCGGGTTGCCGGTCAGGATCAGCGCCGCGGCCACCCCGCCGGTGGCCAGCGGCAGCGACAAGAGGATGGTGAATGGCTGGATCACGCTGCCGAAAAGTAGGATCAACACGCTCAGCACCAACATTAGCCCCAGGATCATCGCGCGGCCGAAACCCGCCTGCAGCTCGGCCTGGATTTCGGCGTCGCCGGCCTCGGAGATGTGCACCGATGGCGGCAGCTCGACCTGACCGGTCAGCTCCTTGAAGCGGGCGGTGGCGGTACCGAGCGCCACGCCCTCAGGCAGGTTGGCGCCGATCGTGACGATGCGCTGGCGGTTGAGCCGATCGATCGCACTCGGGCCTTCGGCGATCGCGATGTCGGCAACCGCGGACAGCGGCACGGCGTCGCCTGCGGCCGTGGTCACCTTCAGGGCACCGATCTGGCCGATGTCGCCCCGAACCTCGGTGCGCATCTGGACGCGGATCGGGATCTGACGATCGTCGATCGAGGCCTTGGCGAGCGCCGCGTCGGCGTCGCCGATCGTGGCCACCCGGACCGTCTCGGCGATCTGTCGGGTGCTGATGCCGAGCCGTGCCGCCTCCTTCACCCGTGGGGTGATCTGCACCTCTGGCCGGGGCAACGCGCCCTCGCTGCCCACATTGACGAGCAGCGGGTCGCCGCGCAGCGCGCTCTCCAGGCGGCTCACCGCCACGTTGAGGTCGGCTTCGCTGTTCGACAGGATGCTGAACGAGATGTCCCGCTCGCCTCGGTCGTTGAGCTTGAAGCCCCTCACATCTGGCACCGTAGCGATCTTGGCGAAGATCTCGGCCTCGATCGCAGACTGCGGCCGGGTGCGGCCGTGCGCCGGCAGCTGCGGCACCAGCCGCCCGACCAGGGGGAAGTCGCCGAGCGAGGCGAGCAGCTTGCGTGGCAGCGAGTGGTCGAGCTTTTGCAGCAGAACCGTGACTGAGGCGCGGCGGACGTCGAGATCGCCGGTAGGCGAGCTGCCGCCGAGCACGAACACGTTTTCGACGCCATCGACACCAGCGACCAAGTCGCGGATTCGGCCGGTTGCCTTATCGGTCTCGGCAAGGGTCGAACCCGGCGGCAACTCAACGCTGACCGCAACCCGCGAGACGTCCTCGGGCGGGATGAAGCTGCCAGGAATCCGCAGCATGAAAAAGAGCGACAGGGCCAGGATGCCGATCGCGGCGACCAGCGTCAGGTAGCGCGCGCGTAGCGTCCGCCGCACGAAGCCAAGGTAGCCGCGCATGATCGGTCCGTCGCGCCGCTCCTTCTCCTGGGCGTCGTGGTCGCGCATAAGGTAAGCCGCCATCATCGGCGTGATGAGGCGTGCCACTAGCAGCGAGAACAGCACCGCTATCGCCACGGTCAGGCCGAATTGCCGGAAATACTGGCCCGGGATGCCGGGCATGAACGACACCGGCACGAACACCGCGACGATGGTCAGAGTCGTCGCAATCACCGCCAACCCGATCTCGTCCGCCGCCTCGATCGCGGCGCGGTACGGCGTCTTGCCCATCCGGATATGCCGGGCAATGTTCTCGATCTCGACGATGGCGTCATCGACCAGGATGCCGGTTGCTAGCGTGATCGCGAGGAAGCTCACGAGGTTGAGCGAGAAGCCGAGTTGCGCCATCACGAAGAAGGTCGGCACCGCCGAAAGCGGCAGGGCGACGGCGGTGATCAGCGTGGCGCGCCAATTGCGCAGGAAGAGGAACACGACCAGCACCGCGAGCAGCGCGCCCTCGATCAGCGTATCGATGGCGGCGTTATAGTTGCCGACGGTGTAGTAGACCGTGTCGTCCACGAGGCTGATCGCCACGTCCGGGCGCCCGGCGCGGATCTTGTCGAGCGTGGCGTTCACCACGTCGGCGACGCTGACCTCGCTGGCGCCCTTGGCGCGGAACACCGAGAACGTCACCACCTGGTTGCCGTTGAAGCGCGAGAACGACCGGGGCTCCCGGTAGGTGTCCTGCACCGTTCCGAGGTCGCCCAGGCGCACGAAGCGCCCCGACGGCAGCGCGATGGTGGTCGCCGCCAACTGATCGGCCGACGCGGCGTCGCCGAGGATGCGGATGCCCTGTTCCTGCGCGCCGATTTCTCCGCGCCCGGCGCCGAGGTTGACGTTGGTCTCCCTGAGCTGGGCATTGACGGTCGGTGCGGTGATGCCGAAGGCCGCAAGCTTGACCGGGTCGAGCTCGGCCCGGACTTCGCGGTCCGCACCGCCGTAGCGGTCGATCCGCCCTACACCCGGCTGGCCCTGCAGCTGTCGGGTGACGGTGTCGTCGACGAACCAGCTCAGGTCCTCCAGCGACATCTCAGGCGAGGAGACCGCGAAGGTCATGATCGCCTGGCCCTCGACGTCGATGCGGGTGACGACGGGCGCGTCGACGTCACCCGGCAGGTCGCCGACGATCTGGTCGATCTTGTCCTTGACGTCCTGCACCGCCTTGTCGGTTGGCACCTCCATGCGGAACTCAACGGCGGTGGTCGAGGCCCCGTCGGTGATGGTCGAGGTCACGTTCTTGACGCCGGTGATGCCGGCGACCGCGTCCTCGACCTTCTTGGTGACTTGGCTCTCGAGCTCGGCCGGCGCGGCGCCGGACTGGGCGACGGTCACCGCGACCAGCGGCACGTCGATGCTGGGGAATCGGGTGATAGGCAGGGCGTTGAACGCCTGCCAACCGACGACCATGAGCATAAAGAACGCGAGGATCGGCGCGATCGGGTGCCGGATCGACCAGGCGGAGAAGTTCATCAGGCTCCTCCTCAGTTCGACATCGCGGCAGCGGCCTCGGCCGCGACCGGGTGGACATGGTCGCCGTCGTGCACGAAGGCGCCGGCCCGGGCGACCACGCTGTCGCCCTGCTGCAGCCCGGTGACGATCTCCACCCGTCCGCCGTCGCGGATGCCGGTGGTGACCGGTACCTGCGAGACCACACCGTCGCTGACCTTTAGCACGCTGGCGCCGTCACCGGTGTCGCTCACCGCCGAGACCGGCAGCGACAGCGCATCCGCCTCGCGAAGAAAGATGGTCGCCTGGGCGAACATGCCGGTCCGGACCAGCGAAGAGTTGTCGACGGTGATCCGGACTCGTCCGAGTCGGGTGGTGCTGCTGACGCTGGGCTCGACCAGGTGAACCTCGCCCGCCAGCGGCTGCGCCGCGCCGACCACGGTGATCTCGGCGCGCTGGCCCGGGGCGAGGCGCAGGAGGTCCTGCTGCGCCACGTCGGCCCGCAGTTCGAGCTTGCCGTCGCGCACCAATGTGAACATCGGATCGCCAGCGGCGCTAGCGATGTTGCCGACCGTGGCGTTGCGCTCGATCACCTTGCCGGCCACCGGCGCCTGCACCTCGGCACGACGCAGCTGCAGGTCGACGTTGGCGATCTGCGCCTCCACTACTTGAAGCTGGGCCTGCGCGGCGCTCTGCGCCTGCACCGCCACGGTGACCCGCGCTTGCGCTGCAGCGGCGTTGGAGACCGCCTCGTCGGCGGCCGCTTGGGTTGACGCGCCGCGGTCGGCCAGCGAGACCGCCCGGTCTCGGGTCTTGACCGCTTCGTCGCGCACCACCTCGGCCTCGACGCGCTGGGCGTCGGCTTGGGCAATCCCCGCCTGGGCGCTGGCAAGGCTGGCCTCGAGCTGGCCGCGCTGAAGCTCTAGGGCGCTGGTCGAAAGCCTTGCCAGGGTCTGGCCAGCCTCGACGTCGACGCCGACCTCGGCGAGGACCGCGTCGATGGCCTGCCCCTCGATCTGCGGCTGGACCACGACGCGCTCCTCCGGTTCGATGGCTCCAGAGACGATGACGCGGTCGGTCAGGTGCGCGGGCTCGACGGCGACCACCGAGATCGCCGGTAGGCTCGGGACCGTCGTCTGGTCGGCGGCGCCCGCCGGGGAAGTCGCGAGGAGGCCCAGGACCCCCGCGATAGCGAAAATCCGGGTCATGATTTCACCGTGGCCGGCTCGGACCGCGTCGTTCCGGCGACCTCCGCCACCGTCCGCTCGATCGTCTCGACGACAGAGACTCGCGAGTTCCTGATCCGGCCGCCCGAGGCAGCAGGTCGCCGTGTGCACCTTCATGCCCTTTACGAGCAAGATGATCAGCCGTGCGTGTGGCGCGAAGCAGCGGGCCGCATCGGCCTCGCTTAAGCCGCTCACCCGGGTGAACAACCGCACCAGGTACCGCATCACCTCGGACTCCATCCGGACGAGGATTCCGGCAAATTCGGGGCGCCGCGAGGCCGCCGCCTCGATTTCGGCCCAGATTTGGCCGGAGCCGTCCTCAGTCTCATCGAACCGGCTCTGCACCAGTGCGCTGAAGGCCTCCAGTGGCCGTGGCGCGTAGATCAGCGTCTCGAACTCGAGGCGGACGCGGTCGATCTCCCGCGCGACGATCGCCTCGACGATGGCGTCCTTCGAAGGGAAATAGCGGTAAAAGTTGCCCGCGCTCATGCCGGCGGCGCGAGCCAAATCCTGCATCGAGGCGCCGTCGAAGCCCTTGGAGGCAAAGACTGACTTGACGCTCCCGAGGATCTCCAAAGTCTTCGGTTCAAGGTCGGCGGTCTGCGCGGTCATGTTTGGCCCGTCTGGCGACTGTCCGTGAAATTGCCTGAGAGCGAGATCTAGAATGAACGTTTATTCTCTCAAGTCGCTCACAGTAAGGTTACCGTCTTCGAAAGCAGATGATTCACCCGCATGTTGTCGACTCCGAAAGCCCAAGGCGCGGGGTTGATTGGGCTATTGGGCTGGCAGGTGAAGTCAAAAGATCTCAGTTTCTTGGGCGGGGTCAGCCTGGCGATATTGGGAGAAACACCAACGCGGCGGCCCTCACAGGTGGCCGGCGTCTCGGTCAACGACACGCTGAGACCCGTCTAGAGGGTTTCGATATCGGTATGCACATCGTCGGCGGCCGCGACGAGGATCGCCTTGTCGGCCCCCATCGCCAGCGCCGTGCGCAACGTCTCGGTGCAATGCTTCACGCCGATGGGACGGCCCGCCGGGCGGTGTTCGTGCGGGAAGTGGAAGCGGAACTCGTTCTGGTAGTCCTCGATCGCCTTGAGCGCGGTCAGTTCGACATTGCAATGTCCGGTGAACCGGCGCGGATCGATGACCCAGGTGTCGTAGCAGGCCTCGCCATGCACGATCTGCTGCGCGAGAAGCCAGCCGTGGCCGCCGCCCTCGCCCAGTCCGGCGCGCAGGCCGATGATGCAGAAGGCGTTGCGCTTGCCCGGGATCGGGCCGACCAGCGGGGCGCCGTCGATCGTGTAGGTGATCGGGCCGTTGACGACGGTGTGGATGCCCGCCTCCATCAGCGCGGGCATCCGGGCGAAGGCGCCTTCGAGCACGTCCATCACCCGGTCGAGATCGTCCGGGCAGAGCGCGTTGACGAAATTCGGGTCGATCCCGTCCATGCCCCAGGTCTTGCAGCCCTGCTCGTAGAAGCCGATGAGCAGGCCGTTCTTTTCCTGACGGCAGTAATAGTCGCTGATCGGGCAGCGCAGCAGCGGCATCCGGTGCCCGGCTTCCTCGATGGCCTTGATCGGCTCGGTGAGAAAGTACTGGTGCTCCATCGAGGCCACGGGATGATGAACCCCCATCATCGCGCCGACCTCGTTCACGCGGTAGCCGCCGGCATTGACCACGATCTCGCAGCGGATGTCGCCATGCTCGGTATGAACCGTCCAGCTGTCGTCGCGGTGCTGGGTCAGCCCGATGACGGGGGTGTTGCGATAGACCTCGGCACCGGCGAGGCGGGCCGGGCCGGACGCCGTGCCCGACACGGTCGCCCTCCCGAAGGCCCTGCTGGCCGAGCTACGCCGGGCGGGCGACGATGTCCGGACCGCGCAGGCCAACCTCGAGGGCGAGCACACGGCGCGCCAGACCGCCGAAGCCGGCCTGGGCGAGCGCGGTTCCCCGTCCGAGGGTCTCGACCGCCTGGAGGACGCCTTGCAGGCTTGGCATCGCAATGCCGACGCTCACAACAACGCCCTCCGCGCCCAGCGGACGGTCGAGGCGACCGCCGCCGATCTGACGGCCGGCTGCCGCCCGACTGGCGGGCGGCGGCAGAGGCGGGGCTTCCAGAGGTCGCCGAGATCGAAGCGGTGACCGAGACGCTGCAGCGCGCCGAAAGCGATCCCGCAGCAGCGGCGACCCGAGAGCGGGAGGCAGCCGGAGACGCGGCGGCGGCGTGCTAGGCGCGCGACGCCTTGGCCGGGCGCCCCGACGTCCCACTTGACCGCGAGATCGCCGCGAGCCGCGCGCGGCGGGACGCGGCCTGGGGCGGACCATCGCACCCGCCTCGACGTCGGGACCGCCGACACATTCGCGCGCGCGATGCAAGACGACGACACCGCCCGTTTGCGCCACGCCGCGACGACGGAGGCGCGGCTGCTTCTTGCCACTCGCTCCGAGGAGGCCGAGGCGCGACGGGGGACCACGCGGCGAAGGCCGCCACGCTCGGCGAGGCGGAGGCGCGGGCAGGGGCCGCCGGCGAGGCCGCGGCGGCGGGGGAGGCGCGGTCGTCGCGTCTCCGGGCGCTGCGCGATGCCATGGGAGACGACGGCGCGCACCTGCCGGACGATCGCCTGCCACCGGTTGCGGAACGGACGCAAGACACGCTCCGCGACCGGAAGGCGGCCGCCGACGGCTGGTCACAGGCGCGCCGGACGATCGACACCCTGAAGCGGTCGGAGACAATCGCGGGGGATCAGCTCGCTGCGCGCGAGGTGGCGCTGGCGGCCTGCCAGCGCGTCAATCCGCACAGGCAGCCGGCGACGCTAGCGTCGAGTTATACCATCTCCCGGGACACGACCGCCGGTCAAGAAAATCGACGTCTCTGCGGCGTCGCGAATATGGGCGAGCCAGTGGACATCGTCCGTTGATCGGCCCTTCGGCAAGCGAGACCTTGCTGATGGGGAGGTTCCGGTGTCCGACTTCAGGCGGCGGAAGTAGCCGTCGAGGGTGGTCGCGAAGACCGGCGCAGTGCAGTTGTGGAAGCGGATGTTCACGCGGCGAGCGGCAGTCGCCCGGCAAGGTCGGCTTCGAAGGTGATGGCATGGCGCATGGCAGCGGGCGACACGCGCCAGGCCTCGGCAGTCTGTTCGATCCCGAGCGCGGACACGGCTTCGGCAAGCACCGACGTCGGCTCTCCGCTCGCCGCGTCGATCGGGTGGCCGAACGAGCGACCGGGGTCGAGGAGGATTGAACCTGCCTTGCCCTTTGGCCACCAGACCCGCGGCTCTCCATCAGCATCGAAGTCGACGGTGCGGAGGACCGGGTCAAGCACTTGCTTGAGGGCGTACTGGCGCCCGTGGATGTCAACGAGACGTGGCGGCTTGTCGGCGCCTTCGGCGGCGATGATCTCGAGGAAGATGCGGCGGCCGTCAGTGCGGAAGCGACTGTTGGCGAGCGGACGCTCCTTCCCTAAGAGCTCGCGTGCCGCGTCAATGGTGCGGCGGACCGCGATCGACGAGACGTCCATGAAGATGAAGCCCTCGGCGACGCGCGCCTCCATCAGGTCGCGGAAGCCGAGGTAGACGCGGCCGTCGCCGATGTCGACCTGCGACTGCCACAACGGCGCATAGTCCTCTTGCCGGCGCGGTGGCCTCGCAGCCAGCGGCCGAGCTTGCCTGCCGGCATGTGCAGGAGGCGCGCGGCCTCGGCGGTCGTGTAAAGGCCGATCCCGATCAGGTCGCGCGCGCTATCGCCTTCCCGCTCCGTCTTCGCCGCCGTTGCTCCTCGCAGCCTCCGACTTCCCCCGCGCTGGACTATAGGATCCGACCAAAGGCCATGCGAGACGGTTTTCGCAGCGTTTCGAAACTCTCTCCTGCGGCATGCCCGAACCTTCGGTGCCGAGAAAGGGTACCACGGATCGTCGGAGCGATCCCTGCTTCACCGGGCGGACAGCCGCCGTTCGCCGCAGCGCGAGGGAATTGCCACAACGGTAGAGAGCTGCCGTTCGCTGGAATGCCTGAGGTCAGGTCTCCGGATGAGCCGTATCGCCCCGGAGCTGGAGGCGATAGCCGACACCTGTCTCAGTGCGAATGTGCCCGAAACCATCGGGGTCAGGCTCCAGCTTCCGCCGGAGCTGGCGGATCAAGACGCGAAGGTTCTGGACGTCGACCGCGCCGCCCCAGACCTGGCGGATCAGAAACTGATGAGTAAGGACCTTGCCGGCGTGCTGAACAAGGACCGAAGCACGTCGAATTCGCGCGGTGTCAGGTCGACCGGGGTGTCCCGCCGAGTCGAACCATCCGATGGACGAGATCGACCGTGAGATCGCCGGAACGGAACACCGGCGGCTCGCCCTGTTCCTGCAAGCGATGGCGGAGCGCAGTGCGGATCCGCGCGATGAGTTCCTTCATGCCGAACGGCTTGGTCACATAGTCGTCGGCGCCGAGATCCAGCGCCTCGACGATCCCGGCCTCGTCAGTGCGGCTCGAGAGGATGATGACCGGCGTCTCGCGACCCGCGGCGCGCCAGCCGCGCAGGAGGTCGTGGCCGGAAAAGTCGGGCAGGCCGAGGTCGAGCAGGACGAGGTCGGGGTCGCTGGCGAGGGCGGCTTCGGCGGCGCGACCGTCGGCGGCTTCTGCGATGTCGTAGCCCTGGGAGCCGAGACCGGTACGCAGCAGCCGGCGGATCGGCGGCTCGTCGTCGACGACGAGGATGCGCACCGGGGCGGCGGTCATGCCGCGTGACCTCGGCAACCGATGCGGCTGCCGGCAGCGTGACGGTGAAGACTGCGCCGGGCCGGTCCGTCCGGTTGGCGGCGACGATGGTGCCGCCCATGGCTTCGACGAAACCGCGGCAGATCGCGAGGCCGAGGCCGGTGCCGGCGCGGACCCGGTCGCCCTTCTGCGCCCGGTGGAACTTCTCGAAGATGTGCTCGGCGTCGTCGGGCGGGATGCCTTCGCCCTCGTCCTCGATCTCCACCACGAGGCCGC
>CAVTSR010000019.1:0-7715 GCA_963737485.1 uncultured Alphaproteobacteria bacterium
CGGGCTGGACCTCGACCGCTCCAAACTCGCGGATTGGGTCGGCAAGTCCACCGCGCTGCTCGCGCCGCTGGCCGACGCAATCGGCCGGCATGTGCTCGCGGCCGAGGCGGTCTTCGCCGACGACACGCCCATCCGCATGCTCGCGCCCGGCACGGGCAAGACCCATGACCTGAGACCCTTTGCGCATCCGCGGGAAGGTAAAGTCCTGGGTTGATTTGAGGTGAGACCGTTCTCTGGATCGCCCGATGTTCGAGTTTCCGGGCTTCGTCACGACGGCTGGCCGGTTGCGCCGTCGGGGTTCACGAGGGCAATCGGGGGCTTGTACCCGATCTCGCCGTGGGGTCGGTCCTCGTTGTAGTACCTGCGCCAAGCCTCCAACTTTTCGCGGGCATCGGCAAGGGTCAGGAACCAATGGGTGTTCAGGCACTCGCTCCGGAAGCGGCCGTTGAACGCCTCGATGATGGTGATCTTTCCCCGCGTTTAGGGCCGCAGCGAACTGGACCCCTCCGGGTTGAACTTGGCGATGAGCGGCAGCGCGGAGCCCGCAAGAGGCTCAAGCGCTGCTGCGGGGGTGTTGGTGAGGACCTCCATCGGGGTTCGATAGCCGAGCGCCGAATGGGGGCGTTCGGTGTTATAGTGGCAACGCCATCGTTCGATCTCCTCGCGGGCATGCCGGAGCGAGCGGAACAGTGCAGGTTCAGGCACTCGTCGCGCAACTTGCCGTTGAGGCTCTCAACGAAGGCGTTCTGGACTGGTTTGCCGGGCTCGATGAAGCGTAACCGGACGCCGGTGCGCTCCGACCAGTCGAACATGGCACGGCTCGTGCCCTCGGGACCGTTGTCGAGGACGATCTCCTCCGGCAGGCCGTGCAGCAGCGCCAGGTCATCGAGATGGCGCGCCAACCGTGCGCCGGAGATCGAAATATCCACGATCTGGCCCGGACAGAAGCGGCTGTGGTCGTCGACGATGTTCAGCACCCGGAAGCGCCGGCAGTCGGCCAGATGATCGCTGACGAAGTCGAGCGACCAGCGCTGCATCGGCCGTGCCGGAACCTGCGGGGCGATGCGGTCGCGCCGCGGCAGCTTGCGGCGCTTCTTCGTCCGTACCTGCAGGCCCTGCTCGGTGTAGAGCCGGTAGGTCCGCTTGCGGTTCGCGACCAGCCCCTCCCGCCGCAGCATCGCGTGCAGCCGGAGGTAGCCGTAGCGCCGGTTCTCCGAGGCTAGCTCCTTCAGGCGGCCGACCACCGCCGCATCGGTCTTCGGCGCAGGCCGGTACTGCTGCACCGACCTCGAAAGCCCGACAATCCGGCAACTCCGGCGTTCGCTGAGACCCAGCGTGCCCATCAGGAAGCCCACGGCTCGTCTCCTGGCCATGGGCTCGCCAATGTTTTCCGAGCAGTTCCTTCATCGCCGACATGTCGAGTACCTGGTCCGCGACGATCCGCTTCAGCTTCGTGTTCTCCGCCTCGAGCTCGCGCAACCGCTTCGCGTCGCTCGCCTCCATGCCGCCGTACTTCTTCCGCCAGGTGTAGAAGCTCGCCGTGCTGATGGCGTGCCTGCGGCAAATCTCGTCCACCTTGCCGCCGGCCTCGTGCTCCTTCAGCACGCCGATCACCTGCGCGTCACTGAACCGCTTGTGCTTCATGCTCTTCCTCCTCGTCGATCTAAGGGAGGAAACTCCAGCTCGCAATGGCCCGGATACCGGGGGAAAGGTCAAAGGCATTATCGGGCATGATGCGCGCGGTGCTCCGTGTCCGAGGTTGGCTCTGGATGATACCGTGAGCTGATCCGGGCCTTGGGGCACCGGGAGCACGCAAGTGCGGGCAGGCCGTCCGACAGACATGAGCTGCGAGCTCGAGGTCGTTATGTGGCCGCCCCTGCGACCAGCCCGGCTGCGCTGCGAGCGCGGATCCGTAATTGTCGTGTCGCCCGCAGGCTCCCTCGATCTTGACCAGGAGAGGAGGAGGAGGTGCGGATCATCGGCATGGATCCATCGGGTCGCGGCGGAAGTCGTCGCGCTTTGCGATGGGGAGCTTAGGCGGCTGGGACGGGTTCCGATGCTTCGGGATCGCCTCGAGGGGTTCGCCAGGAATGAGCTGACCCACGATGACCACGTGGTGATCGAGGCGACTGGGAACGCAGCCAGCGTCGCCGAGATCCTGGCTCCCTTCGTCGACAGGGTAGTGATCGCCAATCCAAAGCAGGTGCGGATGATCGCACATGCGAAGATCAAGACCGACGCCATTGATGCAGCGGTGCTGGCGAAGCTCTATGCCACGGGCTTCCTGCCCGAGGTCTGGATGCCTGATCAGCAAACTCTGGCCGCACGCCGGCAGGTTGCGCGACGAACGCAATTGGTTCGGCAGCGCGTGCGTCTCAAGAACTTGATCCAGTCGATCCTGCACACGCACCTCGTCCCACCATGCCCGCACGGCAACCTCGTCGGCATCAGCGGACGCAAATGGCTAGCGAAGCAGGTCCTGCCGAGAGACGAGCGTGATGCCGTCGAGCGACATCTGGCCCAGATCGATCTGGTCGAAGGCTCCCTGAAAGGGATCGAGGCCGAGATCGCCAAGGGAGCCATGTCAGACCCGGTGATCCGCCGGCTGATGACCCTGCCTGGCATCGACATGACCGTGGCCTCCGGCGTTGCAGCCGCGATCGGAGACGTCCGGCGCTTTCCAGATCCGCGCAAACTCGTCAGTTACCTCGGGCTGAATCCGAGCGTCCACCAGTCGGGCGAGGGACCGGCCCAACACGGCCGGATCACTAAGCAAGGCCGAGGCCAGGCCCGCGGAATGCTGGTGGAGGCGGCATGGGCGGCCGCGCGATCTCCCGGTCCGTTCCGCGCGTTCTACCAGCGGATCGCGGCCCGCCGTGGCAAGCATATCGCTGCCGTCGCCATCGCGCGGAAGCTGGCCATGGTCATCTGGCACATGCTTACCAAGGAAACGGACTACATCTGGGCGCGGCCCGCCTTGCTCGCCCGCAAGTTCAGGGCCGTCGAACTGCGAGCCGGCCTGCCGACGGAACACAGCAAACGCGGCGCCGCCTATGACTACAACATTCTGGAGAAGAGGACTGCCGAGCGCGAGAGAACCGAGCAAGCGGAGAAGGACTACGCTCGCTTCACGTCGCGATGGCGAACCCGTCCGACGCACCGACGAGCTCGGCAAGCGGAGGCATCCGGAATGTCATAAGGGGCTTTTCTATTACATCCGTATCGGTCGGTTTGCCCGGCCGGGAGAAGTCCAGGACCACGCCGTGCAGATAGGCCCAGAGGTCGAGATCGCGGGAGATGAACTCGCTGCCCTGGTCGACCCGGATCGTCCGCGGGAAGCCGACTTCGGTGCAGACCCGATCGAGGGTCGCCACCACATCCTCGCCGCGGTAGCTGAACCGGGCGTCGAGCACCGGCGAGAACCGCGAGAAGGTGTCGACGACGGTCAGCACCCGGAGCTTCCGGCCGGTGGCGAGTTGGTCGTGAACGAAGTCCATCGCCCAGGTCTCGTTGGCTGCGACGGCGACGCTGCGGTCTTCGCGCAGCTTCGCCTTCACCCGGCGCTTCGGTGTCTTGTTGCGCAGCTGCAGCCCCAACTCCCTGTATATCCTCCGGGTTTTCTTCTGGTTGATCATCCAGCCCTCCCGCCGCAGCATGACGTGCACCCGCCGGTAGCCGTAGCGCACCCGCGTCTCGCAGATATCGCTTATTCGGTGTTCGAGGCCGGCCTGCCCGGCGCGACGAGAGCGGTAGTGGTAGGTCGACGTGTCCACCAGGAACACCCGGCACGCCCGCCGGATCGACACGCCCCATGCACCGCAGACCTCGTCCACAAGCTTCCGCTTCCGGGCAGGCCTCAAAGCTTTCGGCGGACCACCTCCTGGAGCATCTCCTTGTCCAGCGTCAGGTCGGCGACGATCCGCTTCAGCTTGGCGTTCTCGTCCTCGAGCTGCTTCAGCCGACGCATCTCGGTCGGCAGCAGGCCGTCGTACTTCTTCTTCCAGTTGAAGTAGGTCGCCTGGCTGATCCCGACCTTCCGGCAGATCTCCGCAACCGCCACGCCGTCAGCGCCCTGCTTCAGCACGAACGCCTTTTGTGCCTCCGAAAATCTCGATGCCTTCATCCTTCTCCGCTCCTCCCGGCCAAGGGATCAAATCCGCGGAAACTCTAACTCGAAGCGATCCAGTTTTCGGGGCTCACATCAGCGGTTCACGATGAAGCGGCCTGGTACATACTCCAGTTCTTCGGTGACGTCCTCGCCGATGCGACGCAGCCCGCCGCCGCATTCGGCACAGGCGTCGGCGGCGGGGCTGAGTTCCACCTCCATCCGCGGGACATGGTCCGGGATCGGCCGGCGCTTCGGTTGACCCTTCTCCTCGATCTCCGGCAGACGCAGCCGGGCGGTCATCGCCGCCGCGGCGATCTCGCTCGTTTCCAGGGCCAGCTGGAGTTGTTCGGCTGTCTCCGAAGAAGCGCCAAACCGAGATGCCCTGTGGCCTGCGAGCTGATGCCGGAGCTTCTCGATCAGGATCGCCTGCGCCTTCACCTCGGCCAGAAGCCGCGCCGTGAAGGCGCGCAGTTCCTCGGGGTCTTAGGGCAAGGGGACGATCTCGTCGAGCATGATCGAGTTTATCCCACGGGATTCCCTCTGGAAATCCTCGGGATGAGCGCGATCGCAATTATCCCGCCGCCGCAGGCTGCCAGGTCCGTCGCGGCATTCGCCAGTCGATACCTTCGAGCAGCATCGCCAGTTGCGCCGGCGTCAGCAACACCTTGCCTTCCTTCGCCGAGGGCCAGACGAACTTGCCCCGCTCCAGTCGCTTCACGAACATGCAGGCTCCCTGGCCGTCCCACCAGATCACCTTCACCAGATCGCCGCGCCGGCCACGGAAGACGAAGAGATGCCCGTTGAACGGGTCCTGCTGGAGCGTCGCTTCGGCCTGAGCGGCGAGCGCGGCGAAGCCTCGGCGCATGTCCGTCACCCCGGCCGCGAGCCAGACCCTCGTGGCGGGGACGGGGATCACCCCGACAGGCCCCGGATCAACCGGGCCAGGGCCTCGGGATCGTAGCGGCCAGTGATCCGCATCCGGTGGCCGCCGGCCAGATCGATCTCGATGGTGCCGCTCGGGTTCCGGGCATCGCCCGACGAAGGAGCATCTCCTCGAAACGGGTGCTCGATGACCTCGACGGGAAGAAAGAGGGGACCCTCCGTCGGCGTGGCATCCGCGTCCGGTGTGGATCGGCGTGGAATGTTGACCCCCTGAGCGGCGGGATCGGCGTCCAAAGTTGACCCCCTGTCGCGCGTAGCGCGGACACTGCCTGTCCTTGTGTTTGGACGGGTGGGAATGGGGGATGAAGGGCGTGGATACGATCGCGCGGGTGCGCCGCGAGTATCTGGTGCGCGGCCGGTCGATGCGGGAGATCGCCCGCGAGCTGCACATTTCTCGGAACACCGTGCGCAAGATCCTGCGGTCCGGGGAGACGGAGTTCGTCTACGAGCGGACGGTGCAGCCGCTGCCGAAGCTCGGGGCCTGGAGGGACGAACTCGAGCATCTGCTGGCCACGAACGCCGCGCGTGGGAGCCGGGAGCGGGTGACGCTGATGCGGGTCTTTGAGGACCTGCGCGGTCTGGGCTACGAAGGCGGCTACGACGCCGTCCGCCGATATGCAGCCGCGTGGCAGCGCGAGCGATCCGCGGCGACGGTGGCGGCCTTCGTGCCGCTGAGCTTCGCGCCGGGCGAGGCTTACCAGTTCGACTGGAGCCACGAGGTGGTGCTGATCGCCGGGGTCACGGTGACGGTGAAGGTGGCGCACATCCGGCTCTGCCACAGCCGGATGCTGTTCGTGCGGGCTTACCCGCGCGAGAGCCAGGAGATGGTGTTCGACGCGCACGACCGCGCCTTCGCCTTCTTCAAGGGCGCCTGCACCCGCGGCATCTACGACAATATGAAGACGGCGGTCGACACGATCTTCGTGGGCCGTGACCGCGCCTACAACCGGCGCTTCCAGCAGATGTGCAGCCACTACCTGGTCGAGCCGGTGGCCTGCACGCCGGCCTCTGGCTGGGAGAAGGGTCAGGTCGAGAACCAGGTCGGCACGGTGCGGCAGCGCTTCTTCTCGCCGCGGGTGCGGGTCCGGAGCTACGACGAGCTGAACGCCTGGCTTCTGGACCGTTGCATCGCCTCGGCCAAGGCACAGCCGCATCCCGAGGTGCGCGACAGGACGATCTGGCAGATGTTCGAGGCGGAGCGCCCGAGCCTCGTTCCCTACGTCGGGCCGTTCGATGGCTTCCATGCAACCCCGGCCTCGCCGTCGAAGACCTGCCTGGTGCGCTTCGACAACAACAAGTACTCGGTTGCGGCGAGCGCGGTCGGGCGGCCGGTGGAACTCCGCGCTTATGCCGATCGCGATCGAGCTGCGTCAGGACGGTCGGATCGTCGGAAGCCATCGCCGCGCGTTCGGGCGTGGGGAGACCGTCTACGATCCCTGGCACTACGTCCCGGTGCTGGTCCGCAAGCCGGGCGCGCTCCGCAATGGAGCGCCGTTCCAGAACTGGGTTCTGCCGGCGGCGATCGAGCGGGTGCGGCGCAGGCTGAAAGGGGTGCGCGACGGCGACCGGCAGATGGTCGAGATCCTCGGCGCGGTGCTGACCGATGGCCTGCCGGCTGTCGAGGCCGCCTGCGCCGAGGCGCTGAAGGAAGGCGTCCATTCGGCCGACGTCATCCTCAACATCCTGGCTCGCCGGCGCGATCCTGGCCCACCCGTCACGATCATGACCCCCGAGGCGCTGCGGCTGCGGCACGAGCCCGCTGCCGACTGCGCCCGATACGACAGCCTCAGGAGGGCAATCTGATGATGGAGCGGAGCGAGATCCTCGACGCCATGGGCGGCCTGAAGCTCTTCGGCATGCGCGCCGCCTACGACGAGATCGTCGCCACCGCCGTCAAGCGCCAGCACGAGCCCCAGAGGGTCGTGGGTGACCTGCTGGCGGCCGAGCTCTCCGAGAAGCAGGCCCGCTCGATCAAGTACCAGATCGCCATCGCCAAGCTGCCGCTGGCCAAGGACATCGAGGAGTTCGTCTTCGACGGCACCCCGATCAACGAGACCCTTGTCCGCGATCTCGCCAGCGGCGGCTTCCTCGCCCAGCAACGCAACCTGGTGCTGGTCGGCGGCACCGGCACCGGCAAGACCCACCTCGCCGTCGGCATCGCCAGGTCCTGCATCCGCGGCGGCGCCCGCGGCCGCTTCCACAATGTCGTCGACCTGGTGAACAAGCTCGAGGCAGAAGCCCGTGCCGGCCGACAGGGCCGCATCGCCGACCACCTCTGCCGCCTCGACTTCCTCGTTCTCGACGAGCTCGGCTACCTCCCCTTCGCCCAGGCCGGCGGTCAGCTGCTCTTCCACCTCGTCAGCCGTCTCTACGAACAGACCTCCGTCATCGTCACCACCAACCTCGCCTTCGGGGAATGGCCGGCCGTCTTCGGCGACGCCAAGATGACCACCGCACTCCTCGACCGCCTCACCCACCACTGCGACATCGTCGAGACCGGAAACGAAAGCTGGCGCTTCAAGAACCGCGCCTGAGGCCCCCGGATGCTGGCCTGATCCGCCTCCGCCACACCAACTGCTGCGCCGGATCAGGCCAGCATCCTTGCGTCGCGAGGTGGGTCAATTTTGGAAGCCGATTGCGGGTCAGGATTGCAAGCCGATTGACA
>CAVTSR010000020.1:0-19004 GCA_963737485.1 uncultured Alphaproteobacteria bacterium
CCTTCACCCTCTGGCTCGCGCTGCTCGCGGGGCGACTTTGAGCCTTGAACGGAAGCGATCTCCCGGTCGGTGTGCCCGTGACGGGAAGTCGCGGCGGCGCCGGAGGCCAAATCGACGGAGCGCCGTTGCGCTCCGCGAGTCGTTCTCCCCGGCTTCGCCGGGGGCCCTGCGCGCCTGTTGGCGCGCGTCTCCCCCACTTCCCCTTCCCCTCGCCCCCGGGGGGCGAGGGGAACCTGCCCGATAGGGAGGCGCCGGAAAGGCGGCCCGAGGAACGGGCGAGTGGGTATCGCCGCTCGCAGATTGCCGGGAGAGCCGTTGCGTGCGCCTGCGCGCATATGGTCAAAGGTGCCCGACCGCGAAGCCCGCGGCCGCGCGACCCAGGAGCCCCGCCGATGCAACCGCGCCCGCTCGCCTACGACCGCACCGGCTTCTGCCCGATCTGCAGGACCGAGGTGCGCTTCACCTCGACCGAGGGCTGGTACCGTGACTTCCTGCACTGCTCGCGCTGCCGCTCGATCCCGCGCGAGCGGGCGCTGGCGCTGGTGCTGGAGCGCAGTTTCCCCGGCTGGCGAGGGCTGCGGATCCACGAGTTCCTCCCCGCCGACCGCGGCATCTCGGTCAAACTCCGCCGCGAGTGCCCGGGCTACCTGGCGAGCCAGTTCTTCCCTGGCCAGCCGCTCGGTGCCGAGGTGCAGGGCTTCCGCAACGAGAACCTCGAGGCGCTGACCTATCCGGACGCGAGCTTCGACCTCACGGTCAGCCTCGACGTGATGGAGCACGTCAACCACCCCGACGCGGCGCTGCGCGAGATCGCCCGCACGCTGAAGCCCGGCGGCGCCTATCTCTTCACTGCGCCCACCTACAAGGAGCGGCTGGCGACCGAGCGGCGGGCGCTCTACAAGCCCGACGGCGGCGTCGAGCACTTGGCGGAGCCCGAATACCACGGCAATCCGGTGAGCGATGCCGGTGCGCTCGTCACCTTCCACTACGGCTACGACTTCGCCGGGCTGATCGCGGCCTGGTCCGGGCTCGACGTCGAGGTGACCCGCTTCGCCGACCACCGCCACGGGGTGATCGGCGAGTTCACCGAGGTCTACCTCGCGACGCGCCGGGCGTAGTCGCCCCGGTCGCCCGGCGCGGCTAGACGCCGATGGCGTAGAGGTGCTGGCAGGCGTCGACCTCGCCCAGGTAGTCGAGCGACCCGATCGGCAGCGCCTCCAGGAAGGCCCGCTCGGTCACGGCCATGCCGAAGAAGGCGCTGTTGCCGGTCGGCCGATACCAGAAGCCGTCGCGGGCGAGGGTGCGCCGGTCCTCGGGCTTGGCCTTAACCCGCGGCAGGTAGTCGGCGTGCCGCACCGTGGCATAGAGCCTGCCGCCCGGCTTCAGGCCGGCCATGAGCGCCGAGAGGTTCTGCTCGAAGACGTCCCGGCGCAGGTGGGTGAAGACCGAGAAGGCGTAGATGAAGTCGTATTCGCCCGGCGCGATCTCGCCGGGGGCGAGGATCTCGGAGACCGCGAACGCCCGGTTGGGGAAGCCCGCCTGCGCGAGGATCTCCAGGGTCTGCGGCCAGGCGTCGCAGAGGTCGAGCTGTTCGGGGGTGCCGCGGGTCAGCAGCACCGAGGCGATCCGTCCCCAGCCGCAGCCGTAGTCGAGGCCGCGCCAGCCCGGCACCAGCGCCCCGGCCGCCTCGATGGTCTCGACGAAGCGCAGCGCGCTCCGCATCGAGGCGAGCCCGTGCACCCCGGTGAAGCGCGCCTGGACGTCGTCCGCCGGCCACTTCGGCAGCCCTCCCGGGAGGCCGATGCGCGCGTGGATCGCCTCGGCCCGGCGGTCGAGGGCGCGATCGGCCGGGGGATCGCACGGGCGCGGATCGAGGTCTTGGGCAATGCCGGCATCCTGTCTGTGCGGACCCGCGCGGGCCCGGGGGCTGGGGCTCAGGGCTCGGGGGTGATGAACCACGGGCGGACGTTGGCGGCCCGCAGCCGGCGTGCCAGCTCCTTCGCGATGGCGGGATGACGCAGGATCTCCCCCTCGATGCAGAAGAGATCGGTCTCGAGCGGCGCCTCACGCAGGATCAGGTCGACGAACTCTTGCGGGCACTCCGCCGCCACCGCCTGGCCGATCACTCCGTAGTGCGGCGGCGAGGTGCGCGGTTGCGCCTGCACCACCGCGGCCGCCGCGGAGAAGGCGTAGCGCTTGTCGTTGAGCAGGCCGTTGAGCAGCCGGTCGGTGCGCACCAGCGGAATGTTGCGCTCTTCGAGGTCGAAGGCGAGCGTCGACTTGCCGGTGCGCCCCGGCCCGCCGACGATCAGCGCCATCGACTTGCGCAGCGGGCAGTGGAGGACGTAGCGCGGCACCGGATCGCCGCCCTGCAGCACGCTCGATCCCATCAGGCGGCCGGCATAGGGCCTGAGCAGCTCGCGCAGCAGCATCGGAAACGTGGGGTAGCGGCGGATGTCGTCGGCGCGCTTGACCGCGTGCCAGGTCTTGCTCTGGCCCTGGACGACGCCGCACTCGAGCACCAGCACCCCGGTGGGCGTCAGGTGCTGGGCGAGTTTCTCCAGCAGCGCCCGCTGGTTCGGCTCGTAGTGGATAGCCGATAGGAAGAAGATCACGTCGAACTTCTCGTCCGGCAGCGCCCACCAGGAGGTGCGCATGAAGCGCGCCTCGGGGAAGCGCAGCTTCGCCCGGTCGAGGAAGTTCTTGCTCTGGTCGACGCCGACGACGCGGCTGGCGCCCTGGCGCAGCGCCTCGCCGCAGAAGAAGCCCTCGTTGCAGCCGATGTCGAGCACCTTGAGGCCGCGCAGGGGCGTGGCGGCGCTGTGCGCGTTCGGCAGCAGCTTGAGCCGCAGCGCCGCCAGCTTCTCGGCCGACTTCGAGCCGCCGCGGGCGTCGTCGAAGCTCTGGTACTGGCCCCGCTTCGGCCGGCCGGCAGCCCGGAGCGCGCCCGCCACCAGCGCTGCGGGGCCGGCCGCGGCCGGCGCGGCGGCGGGGAGGCCGCCGGAGAGGGACACCTCGGCAAGGATGGCATCGTCAGGGCTTGCCGCCTGTGGCGTGGAGGCGGGCTTCGGGGCGGGGGCGAGGTGGCGTCCCTTGCGCACCCGGCGCCACGGCGCCGCATCGGAGGGGCGCGCCTGGATCGACACGCGGGCGACGTCGCGCGGGGCAAATTCGACCGCGGAAAAGCGGAAGCCGTGGTCGCCCCCGGTGCCGAGCAGAGTGCCGACGTCGGGCCGCGGCAGGTCGGCGAGGCCCTCGACCAGCACCTTGGCGCCGAGCGTCACGCGCACCTGCATCTTGCCTTCGCCGACCGCCGGGTCGAACACCCAGCCGCTGACGTGGCCGGGCGTGAGGTGGTCGACGCATCCGCGCATGCAGGGGCTCCGCTGAACGTTTTCACAGGCGCCCCGTCTCACACCATCCGCGCGGGAGCGTCAAGTCGCGGGAAGGGGAGGGGGAGGCAGGCAGAGGCAGGGGAGGGGCCGGGTGCCCTCAGGCGTCCGCCATCCGGTGCAGCCGCTGCCCGAGCCGGACCCAGAAGGGGACGGTGAGCTGGCCGCGGTAAACGAGGCCCTCGGGCAGCGCCGGCGACGCCAGCGCGAATCCGGGGTCGACCTTGCGGTAGCGTGCCTCGAAGGCGGCGTTGAGCGGGCCGAAATGCGCCACCGCCCGCGCCTCCTCGGCGCGGGTGAAGAGCGTGGTGCGCGCCTCGGCGCCGAAGGTCTCGGCGAGCACCTCGCGCGCCACCGCGACGAGCCGGCCGCTCGCCACCTCCGGCCGGGTGATCTGGTCGGCGGCCCAGGCGGCCAAGGGCTCGGCCGAGACGTTGGAATGCCGGCCGGCAGCGGGACGAGGCCGGGCATCGCCGCGCCGAGGCAGGTCCGCCGCAGCAGGCTGCCGACCACCCCGCCCGGCGCCCGCACCGCCGCCTCGTAGGAGAGAAAGACGATCTCGTCCGGGCGGAAGCCCTCGAGCAGCCGGTCGTAGAGCGCGCCGTAGTCGAGCATCACGCCGATGGCGAGGTTGGTGACGAGGCACTGGTTCAGATAGGCCTCGAAGGGGGCGATGTGGACGTCGCGGATCACCTGCAGGAAGACCGACTGCAGATAGCTGAGCTGACCGCGCAGTAGGCAGACCACGGTGCGGCGGCCGAAGGGCGCGACGAGGCCGGCGAGTTCGTGCATGTCGACGCCCGGGCGGCCGCGCGACAGCTCCTCGCTGCTGACGATCACCGTCGAGGTGCCGGGCCCGTAGCGGGTGGCGAGCGCGCGCCAGGCCTCGCGCGCCGGCTGGCTGTCGCGGTAGCGCTCGGGCAGGTCGATCCAGGCGGTGACCAGCGAGTGGTGGCCGTTGTTCGGGCCGACCTGCGGGAAGACGATTCCGCTCTCGGCGAGCCGCCGGCGGTTCAGGGCCAGCGTGTCCTGGATGGTGGTGGTCCCGGTCTTGTGGGTGCCGGCGTGGATGATGATCTCAGACATGCTCGACTTCTTGTGGGCGGGCGGGGACCGCCTGCCCGTCCGGCCCGGCGCGGGTGACCGCGCGCAGCACCTCGAGGTTGGCGCTGCCGTATTGCACGCCCGGCTCGAGCACCGCCTTCTCGGCCCATTCGTTCCAGGCGTTGACGAAGAGCTCGCGGCGGTAGGAGGTCTCGAGCCGCGTGCGCAGGAGCCCGTGCAGCCACTTGGCGAAGCGGATCGGGTTGGCGCCGTGGGCGATATGGGCGCCGCGTCTGCGGCGGGCGGTATTGTCCCAGGACGGCATGATCCCGGCGATCACCCGGCCGGCGAGGCCGCGGCGGAAGCGCCGGGCGAGGCTGTTCCGGATCACCGCGTCGTAGTCGTAGACGAGGCCGTGGAAGTTCGAGGCCACTCCAATCCCGGGCGCCGGCGGGTTCGGGCCGCCGACCAGGTAGTCCTCGGCGTCGACCAGCCCGTGCGGCGGCATCTCGACCCAGAAGTCGAAGAGGTCGGGCGCCACCTCGCTCTCGCCCTCGACGTGGAAGAGCACCGCGCCGAGCTCGACCTCCGGGTGGCCGGCGGCGGCCCAGGCGGCGCGCAGCCGCGCGACGCTGCCCGCGGGATCGGGCAGGTCGGTCGGGCGGTAGACGAGAAAGCGCGGCCGGCGGCCGTCGGGGCGGGCGTAGCGGGGGTCGGCGAAATAGGGCAGGGTGCTTTCGACCAGCCCCGCCTCCCAGCCCTCGCCGTAGCTCTGGTCGATGAGGATCTCGCCGGAGAGACCGTCCCAGTTGCGCCGCCAGGCCTCGTTCGCCCAGGCGAGGTAGAAGCGGAACGGAATCTCGGGGCGGGCGAGCAGGCCGTCGAGCGGCTTCTCCAGCAGCCGGCGGCCGTCGAACCAGTAGTGGTAGACGCAGAAGGCGTCGATGCCGGCGCCCTCGGCCATCCGCCACTGCGCGCCCATCGTCTCGGGCAGGCGCAGGTCGTAGAAGCCGAGCTCGGCCGGCAGTGCCGGCTGCACGTGGCCGGCGAAGTTGGGCTGCGCCCGGGTGACGGCGGTCCATTCGGTGAAGCCCTTGCCCCACCAGGCGTCGTTCTCCGGGATCGGGTGGAACTGCGGCAGGTAGAAGGCGCTGACGTAGGCCGGGGCCGGCGGCGCCGGCAGCGGCGGGCGGGCGCCGAGCTCGCCGGTCTCGAAGGTGCGCATGCCGCCGGCCCTGGCGATGAAGCCGAGCATGCGCTCGAAGGCGTGCGCCACCGTGCCGTCGACCTGCGAGGTCTCGGGCTCGAACTCGTCGGGGTCCAGCATGATACCCTTGATCATCGCGATCATCACCGGCTTCAGCCAGTACATCGAGCCGGCCGGGAAGGCGAGATCGTCGTCCGGGTCGAGGCGGATCTCGAGCCGGCGCAGCAGCCGGGCGACGGTGCCGCGGTTCGAGCCCCACCATTCCTCGGAGCGGTAGTGCTGGCCGTCGGCGACCCAGATCGCCGCGCGCGGCTCGGCGAGGAAGCGGGCGAGCAGGGGCTCGAGCCCGTCCGGCGGCAGGATGCCGCGCATCAGGTGGCGGCGCCAGTGGTCGCCGTCGGCGCGGTGCGGCGAGCGCTTGGTGTGGATCTTGCCGACCGCGGCGTAGCCGTCGAGGAGCCCGGCGTTGAGCAGGTGCACGAAGGGCAGGATGTCGCGGCCGCGGTTGGGAAAGCGGAAGCAGCGCGCCTCGGGGAAGCGCGCCTGGATGCGCGCGATCAGCGGGGCGGTCTCCTCGCCGCGGTCGGTCAGCGTGACGAAGAGATCGGCATCGGGGGCGGCGGCGGTGAGGAGCTCGTCGATCTCGTCCCAGAGGTCGTAGTAGAAGAGATGCGCGACCACGGCGAAGGGACGTGCGGCGCGGTGCCCGCCCGAGGGCAGGCGCGGCATGTCCTTGGCGGCGGCGACCACCACGTCGGGCAGTTCCTTGGTGATCCGCCCCTCGCGGTGGCCGATCTCGATCCAGTGCAGGAAGGGAGGGATGCCGGCGCTGCCGACGTCCGGGTTGTAGTGCAGGTAGAAGATCGGCGAGAAGTCCGGGTTCGGCCGCAGCGCCTCGCGCTCGCCGATGGCGACGTAATGGCGGATCGGGAAGCGGCGGAAGATCGGCCGCAGCCCCGGGTAGTTGTTGCGGTAGAACACCGGGTCGAACAGGCCGCTCTTGCGGATCTTGCGGATATAGGCGAGCGACCGGCGGTCCGGCAGGACGAAGCGGAAGACCTTGCCAAGCTTATACATCGGCCATCCGCTCTCCGCCGCGATCGTTCATGCTTGCGTCCCTGTCTGCCCCCGCGGGTGCGCGCGCACTCCCGCCGGGGGGATAATCCACAGCTCCCGGAACGGGATCAACGGCAATCCCGCGCTGCGGCAAGCGGTGCCGTTGCCATGCCGGGGGCGGCGCAGGCCGATCCGGGGGACCGCCGCCCGTCCCGCCATTCTCGTGGGCGAATGCGCGGCAGGTCGGCTGGTTCCCGGTCGCTCGCGCGGGCGCGCCGGCCCTCACGGCCGGGGATCGACCGCGGCTTCCGCGGCCTGCCACTCGCGGAACCAGGCGACGAAGCGGCGCACGCCCTCCTCGACCGGGGTCGCCGGGCGCCAGTTGACCGCGCGGGCGAGGCGCGCGCTGTCGGCCCAGGTGTCGGGGACGTCGCCGGGCTGCAGCGGCAGCAGTTCGCGGATCGCCTTCCGCCCCAGCGCCTCCTCGAGCGCGGCGATGAAGTCGGCGAGCTCGACCGGGGCGCTGTTGCCGATGTTGTAGATCCGGAAGGGCGCGTTCGAGGTGGCGGGGTCTGGGTTGGCCGGGTCCCAGTCGGGATCGGGCGTCGCCGGGCGGTCGGAGGCGCGGATCACCCCTTCGACGATGTCGCCGACATAGGTGAAGTCGCGGCTGTGCCGGCCCTCGTTGAAGAGCCGGATCGGCCGGCCCTCGGCGATGGCGCTGGCGAAGAGCATCGGCGCCATGTCGGGCCGCCCCCAGGGGCCGTAGACGGTGAAGAAGCGCAGGCCCGTCGTCGGCAGCCGGTAGAGGTGGCTGTAGGCATGCGCCATCAGCTCGTTCGCGCGCTTGGTGGCGGCGTAGAACTGCAGCGGGTGGTCGACCCCCTGCGCCTCGGTCGAAGGGCATCGTGGTGTTGCCGCCGTAGACGCTCGAGGTCGAGGCATAGGTGAGGTGCGGGGTCGCCGCGTGGCGGCAGGCCTCGAGGACGTGGGTGAAGCCGAGCACGTTCGACTGCACGTAGGCGACCGGGTTCTCCAGGCTGTAGCGCACGCCCGCCTGCGCCGCGAGGTGGATCACCCGGTCGAAGGGTCCGCCGTCGGTCCCCTCGGCGAAGGCGGCGTCGACGGCGGCGCGGTCGGCGAGGTCGGCGCGGTGGAAGCGCCAGGAGGCGCCGGTCGCGGCGGCGGTGCGCTCGAGCTCGGCGAGCCGCGCCTCCTTGAGCGCCGGGTCGTAGTAGTCGTTGACCACGTCGAAGCCGACCACGCGGTCGCCGCGGGCGAGCAGGGCGCGGGCGGTATGGTAGCCGATGAAGCCGGCGGCGCCGGTGACGAGGATCCTCACGCGCCGCGCCCGATCGCGTAGTAGGTGAAGCCGCGGCGGGCGAGCCGGAGGGGGTCGTAGAGGTTGCGGCCGTCGAAGATCACCGGGGCGGCGAGCTTGTCGCGGATCGCGTCGAAGTCGGGGGCGCGGAACACCTGCCATTCGGTCAGCACGACGAGAGCGTCGGCGCCCTTGAGCGCTGCCTCCTTGGTGCCGGCGAGCACGAGGTCGTCGCGCTCGCCGTAAAGCCGCTGCGCCTCCTCCATCGCCACCGGGTCGTAGGCCTGCACGCGGGCGCCGGCCTCCCAGAGCGCCTCCATCAGCACGCGCGAGGCCGCCTCGCGCATGTCGTCGGTGTTGGGCTTGAAGGCGAGGCCCCAGAGCGCGAAGGTCCGGCCTTCGAGCGCCCCCTGGTAGTGGCGGGCGATCTTCTCGAAGATCACCTCCTTCTGGGCGTCGTTCCTCGCCTCGACCGCCGCCAGCACCTGCGGCTCGAAGTCGATCGCGCGCGCGGCGTGGATCAGCGCCTTCACGTCCTTGGGAAAGCACGAGCCGCCGTAGCCGGCGCCGGGGTAGATGAAGTGATAGCCGATGCGCGGGTCCGAGCCGATGCCGAGTCGGACCATCTCGACGTCGGCGCCGAGCCGCTCGGCGAGGCCGGCCATCTCGTTCATGAAGCTGATCTTGGTCGCCAGCATGCAGTTGGCGGCATATTTCGTCAGCTCGGCCGAGCGCGGGTCCATCACGATGATCTTGTCGTGGTTGCGGTTGAACGGGGCGTAGACCTCGCGCAAGAGATCCTCGCTCTCGCGGTCGGTGGTGCCGATCACGATGCGGTCGGGGCGCATGCAGTCGGCGACCGCGGCGCCCTCCTTGAGGAACTCGGGGTTCGAGACCACGTCGAAGTGGAGCGTGCTGCCGCGCTCGGCGAGAACTTCGGCGATGCGGGCATGCACCCGGCCGGCGGTGCCGACCGGCACGGTCGACTTGTCG
Source organism: uncultured Alphaproteobacteria bacterium (assembly GCA_963737485.1). Taxonomy (GTDB): domain Bacteria; phylum Pseudomonadota; class Alphaproteobacteria; order Rhodobacterales; family Rhodobacteraceae; genus Amaricoccus. The sequence goes on from CAVTSR010000020.1 coordinate 9,014, forward strand.
ACGACGACCTTGGGCTCGGCCATCAGCCCGGCGATGGTGGCGGCGACCGCCATCACGTACTGCATGTCGGCCGAGCCGTCCTCGTCGGGGGGCGTGCCGACGGCGATGAACTGCACGCGGCCGTGCGCCACCCCCTCGGCGGCGTCGGTGGTGAAGAGCGAGACGCCCGGCGGCGTGGTTCTTCTTCACCATCTCCTCGAGCCCGGGCTCGAAGATCGGAATCCGCCCCGCCTTCAGCGCCTCGACCTTCTTGGCGTCGACGTCGATGCAGAGCACGTCGTGCCCCACCTCGGCGAGCACCGCGCCCTGGACGAGGCCGACGTAGCCGGTACCGAATACTGTGATGCGCATGCGAAAACCCCGTGCAGCCTGGCCGGGCCCGCGGGACCCGCCGCTGTCGAAGTATACGGGGATCGCGCCGCCCTCAAGCGGGCAGTCCCGGGCGGAGAGGGGTGGGAGAGAATGTGGGGGGGGGGGGGAGGTGCAGGTGAGACGGTGTGAAGAGCGGAGATAGCGCGCGATGTGCTGAGGCGGGCGAGAGGCCGGCGGGGGTTCGGTGGCGCGTCCGCAGCAATTGGGGGAGAGCGCGCGTAGAGCGAGATGGCTGCTGGGTGGGTTGGCGAAGGTGGCGTGCGGTGCGTTGGAGAGAGACAGCGCAGCAGAGCGGTGAGCGCAGCGGAAAGCGGTGCGCGTTGGTGAGGAAGATCGGCGCGATGAGCGGTGTGAGAGGCGGAGAGCTAGAAGGTAGGGCGGTAGCGATCAGCTGGTGGTAGCAGCTGAGAACAGGAAATGCGCGGCGAAGACGCGAGAATGATAGAGAGCAGGGCGAATTGCGTGCGGCTGCAGGCGAGGCGGCGCGAGCAGGCAGAGAAGCAAGCGGGATGCGGTATCGGTATGGCTACAGAAGAGGCTAGGCGGGATCACGCTGATGAGGACGAACATGATCGCGACGCTACCAGAGCGCGGTAGAGATGAGCGCGCGAGAAGCAGGCGGCGGCGATGCCAGAAGAGCAGGCGAGCGCAGTAGAGCGGCGGGGAGAAGGCTCGGCTACGAGGACGAGCGGCGCAGATCTCGATATCACAGGGCGAGGAGCTGCGCGCTAGGCGTAGCAGGCGAGGTTGGGGCGATCTGGGTCACTAGTGGAAGTAGCGTCGGCATCTGCAGAAAAAGCAGCGTGGGCAGACAGCGAGCAGGATGAGCTGGCGGCGCGGACTGCGAGCGGGCGAAGCGAGTGCCGGTCGGCGGCGAGCATGAGCTGGACGCCGAGAATCAGCAGACGTGAAGGCGAAGGCGTGCACGAAGATGAGCAGAGGCAGAAGGCGGCGAGATCGCGAGCTGGCGCGCGGCGGTAGCGATAGCGATACAGAAGGCGACCCGCGATCGCGAGCAGAGGCGAGCAGGAAGTTCGCGAAGCCAGACAGGATGTGGCTGTAGACGAGGGTGCGGCAGCGCGATAGAAAGCGGCGGGACCGGCGTGCAGCCGCGGGCGAGCAGAGCCGCGGTAGAGGGTAACGATGATCAGCCGGCGATCAGCTGGCGGCGACGAGCGGCGGGACAGCGCGAGGATCGCGGTCAGAGCACGTCGAAGCTGAGGTCGGCAGCAGGTCAGGCCGGCGGTAGTTGGAGGCAACCGAAGCGTGGCGTGAGAGAGCGACGTAGTAGCGCAGCCGTGAGGCTAGAAGTCGATGAACGGCAGCACGGGGTCAGGAACAGCGGCAGCAGGCAGAGAGGCACGGCCACCGCCGGCCGAGGTGCTGGCCGAGCGAGCGCAACCTGAGGCACGAACGGGTCTAGGGAGATATCATCGGCGCCTCCTCAAGACCAGAACTTGCTGACCAAGAAAGCTCGCCGCCGGGACCAACGGCCAAGGCGGTGACGAAGCTCACCAGGTAGTGCTGGCTGAGGACCTGCACCGCGAAGAGCCTGATGCCGACGTTGGTGAGGAGCCACCGACCACCGAGACCGCGAAGCGGCGCAGGCGGGCGAGGCTGTGGTCGAAGCGGCGAAAGACCCAGAGCGCCTGCCCGAAGTAGGTCACGCTGAGGGCGGTGACGAAGGCGATGCCGTTGGCGATCGCCGGGGATGCCGCGTGCTCGACCCGAGGCGCAGCATGCCGAGATGCACCGAGGGTCGCGGTGACGCCGACGACGCGAAGCGCAGCAGCTGGCCGAGGGCGCCGCGCGACCAGGCGCTGGAGGAGAGCTCTCGCTTGCCGGGCCGCAGGCGGCGCGTCACGATGCCTGCACCGCTTGGACGGCTCGGCCTTCGCCCCGGACTTCGATCGCGGTGCGGTAGTCGAATCCAACCGCCTCGTGCACCAGGTAGATCGGGCGATGCTTGGTCTCGAAGAAAGCCGACCCGACATATTCGCCGAGCACGCCGAGCGAGATGAGCTGCAACGCCGCCGAAAAACAGCATCGCGACCATCAGCGAGGCATAGCCCGGCACGTCGCGCGCCGAGGACAGTGGTGCGAATCACGATGAGCGCCGCGTAGAGCCAGCGCCACCAGACGGCGACGAGGCCGCCCAGATAGCTCCAGAGCCGGAGCGGCAGTGGTCGAGAAGCTGGTGATCCCGTCGAGGGCGAAGTTCCACAGCTGCCAGTAGTTGAACTTGGTGGTGCCGCGTCGCGCGCTCGGCGCGCTGGTAGGGGACGGCGAGCTTGCTGAAAGCCGACCCAGGCGAACAGGCCCTTCATGAAGCGGTTGCGCTCGCGGCAGCGTGCAGGGTGACATCGACCGCGCGCGCGGTCGAGCAGCCGGAAATCGCCGGCGTTGGCCGTGGATCGGGTTGGCGGAGAGATAATTGAGCGCGCGGTAGAAGAGACCGGCGGTCAGCCGCTTGGTGAAGCTGTCCGCCGTCGCGGTTGCGGCGCACGGCCGTAGACGACGTCGTAGCCCTCGCGCCAGCGGCGCGACGAACGTCGGCGATCAGCTCGGGCGGATCCTGCAGATCGACGTCGATCGGGATGACCGCCGCCCCGCGGCGACTGATCGAGCCCGGCGGTCAGCGCCGCCTCCTTGCCGAAGTTGCGGCTGAGGCGGACCAGCCGGATGCGATCGTCGCGCTCGGCCTCGGCGGTGACGATCGCCACGGTCTCGTCGGTCGATGCCGTCGTCGACGAAGATGACCTCGTAGGAGAGCCCGACCTGCGCCAGGATCGGCCGGACCCGCGCCAGGAAGCCGGAAATGCTCGCGCCTCGTTGAGGACCGGAACGACGAGGGAGAGCCCGGGCTTCTCGAAGGTGCTTCCCTCCACGTTGTAAAATGCTGTCGAGGTTTGCACACTTACCACGCCTTTGCGAGAAGCGCGCTACACGAGATGGACGATACATTTCGTGCAGTTCCGATGCAAGGGAGGGAGCCACCCGCGCCTTTTCCGCCGGCCGAATTTTTATCATAACACTTATCACGTACTGCATGTCCGCCGAGCCGTCCTCGTCGGGGGGCGTGCCGACGGCGATGAACTGCACCCGGCCGTGCGCCACCCCCTCGGCGGCGTCGGTGGTGAAGAGGAGCCTTCCTGCGGCGTGGTTCTTCTTCACCATCTCCTCGAGCCCGGGCTCGAAGATCGGAATCCGCCCCGCCTTCAGCGCCTCGACCTTCCTGGCGTCGACGTCGATGCAGAGCACGTCGTGCCCCACCTCGGCGAGCACCGCGCCCTGGACGAGGCCGACGTAGCCGGTACCGAATACTGTGATGCGCATGCGAAATCCCTCGTGCGACCATCGCCGGGGCCCGTCCCCCTTGCCCGCGCCGGAGTATACGGGGAGCGCTCCGCCCTCAAGCGCGCCTGCGCCGGCGGCGGGTTGTCCGGACCCCGCCCGGGGACGGGGCCGGGGCCCCGCGGCGCGTGGGCCGGTTCATCCCGGCAGATGCAGCCGGTCCCGGGCGCGGCCGATCACCACCCGGGCGCCTTCGAACGTCAGGTGACCATAGTCGAACTGCATCGGCCCGCCGTCTGGCGTGGTCTCGAGGCAGAGGCCGCCGGGGCAGATGAGGTCGTAGGTCGGCACATAGGTCGCGCCCTCGGCGGCTACGAGCCGTCCGAGGGCGTCACTCAGAGGCTTCTTGGTCGGGTCGATGGCATTCCGGGTGGTCTCGGGACTGCCGTTCAGCCGCTCGCGGGCGAGGAGCAGCGGGAACATGCCCTCGTACTCGACGGTCGGGCCGAAAACCACGACGCGCGGCACGAAGCGCCTCAGATGGCGCAGGGTCGGCGTCAGCTCGTCGAAGTCGGTCGACCGCCAGCGTCCGACCAGGATGATGCCGTCGAGCCGTTCCGCCGGAACAAAGTCATTGAAGACGTAGTCGAAGAGCTCGCGGCAGTCCGCTTCGCCCTCGGCGGCGATCACCGGCCGGCAGCCGCTGACCGTGGCGCGAATCACGTTGGCCTCCGGATAGGCCAGCGTGATCGCTCGCCAGAGCGCCCCGGCGTGGCTGTCGCCAACGACCAGGTAGTTCGGGCGGTCGGGCGCGAGGCGCAGGCAGTTCACCCGGTCGTAGCCGCCGCTCTCCCTGAACTGGCAGCCGTCGCGGCTGCCGAATTGGTAGATGTAGCGGTCGCTACCCTTGTAGTCGCTGTAGGCTGCGATCCGAAGCACTTCGGGCGGGTAGCTGCGCCAGCCGCTGCCGGTGGCGGCGATCGTGCCGCCGGCGACCACCAGCACGAGGATGGCGGCGAAGCCGGCGCGCAGCACCCGCGTCGCGGGCAGGCGGCGGGCGTTCGGGGTGCGGAACGGCCGTTCGACGAAGTGATAGGAAAGGATGGCGAGGAGAAAAGAGAGCGCGATCACCGCCGCGGTTCTCGCCGGGGTCGTGATCGGGCCATGCAACGCCCGCTCGAAGACGATCACCGGCCAGTGCCAGAGATAGAGCGAATACGAGATCCGCCCGATGTAGACCAGCGGCGCCAAGCTCAGGAGCCCCCCGGTGGCGGTGCCGGCGCCATAGGCGAGGATGAGCCCGGCGCCCAGGCAGGGGTAGAGCGCATTCCAGCCGGGGAAGGGTTCGCCGTTGGCGATGGTGAAAACGCCCAAGCCGATCAGCAGCACTCCGGCCGCAGCGGCGACCTGGCGGACGGGTGCGGCGGCGATCCGCGGCACGCCGCCCGCAGCGATCAGCGCGCCGATGCCGAGCTCCCAGACCCGGGTCGGCAACAGGAAGAAGGTCGCGGCCGGGGCGATGTGGATGCTGACCATGCAGAGCGCGAAGGAGGCGGCCGAGGCGAGCGCGATCCAGAGCGCGAATCGGCGACCGAGCCAGCGGGTGACGATGACGAGGCAGAGCGGGAAGAAAATGTAGAACTGCTCCTCGACCGCGAGGCTCCAAGTATGGAGCAGCGGCATCACCTCGTCGGTGGCCTCGAAGTAGCCCGTGTTGAGCCAGAAGTGGATGTTCGAGACGAAGAGCGCCGCGGCGACCACGCTGCGGCCGGTGGCGATGAACTCGTTCGGCAGCATGATCGCCCAGGCGGCGATGGCGGTGACCGCCAGCGTCACCGCGAGCGCCGGCAGGATGCGCAGGGCTCGCCGCTTGTAGAAGTCGGCGACCGAGAAGCTGCTCCGGTCGCTCCCGTCGCCGATCTCGCCGAGGATGAGGCCGGTGATCAGGAAGCCTGAGATGACGAAGAAGACGTCGACCCCGGTGAAGCCGCCCGAGAGCGAAGCAATTCCGGCGTGGAAGCCGACGACCGGCAGGATCGCGAGCGACCGCAGTCCATCGATCTCGGCCCGATAGCGCATCCCGATCCCCCCGCGACGCCTGCGACAGTATGCGTCACGAACGTAATATGCGGCACTACAATGCGTCGCTACCGTATGTAATGCGTCGCTACCGTATGTCGCACTGCAGCATATCCGGTCGGAGACAGGTTGGGAAGAGCCCGATGTGCCGATGCGCGGAAATCCATTCGGCCGAGAAAATGGAAATGCAACATAAGACTTATTCTGCGTGATCGGGCAACGCTGGCGCGAGAAGCGCTTTGCGCTGCAGCAGAGGTGCATGATATGCTTCCGGCGTCAGGTCCCCGCGGGAGCGGACGGCCCGCGCCCGGGACCAGTGGAGATGCGGATGTACGAGCGAGAGTCCCTGCCCCTTCCCTCGGGGCGCGACATGCTGCAGGCGCGGCGACGGTTCCTCAAGGTGCTGGGCGCGGCGTCGGTGATGCCGCTCCTCGGCGCGGGTGCGGCCTCGGCGGCGATCCCGGGCCTGGGGACGGGCCTCAGGGAGACGCTCGGCGCGGCGCCGGCGGTGATCCCGGGCCCCGGCGGGGTCTTCCTGGTGAACGGATGGGTGCTCACCGGCGCCGACCTCGACGCGCTCGGCCTGCGCGCGGCCTGAGGCCGCGGCCGTCCTCGGGCCCGTGCCCGGATGCGTCGGTCGGCGGGCTTGACAGGCCGACGGCAAGCCGCCCATCTGCCCCCCGGGTCGAAGGGGTTTCCCCGCGGGTGTCGGACGGTTCAGCGAGCGTGACGGTGGGGTCCCCGGGCGACCTCGGCCCGGGCGGCCGGGTTCGGCTGCGCACGATCGTCTATGCCTGCACCCACCTCGACTACGACCAGATCTTCTCGCCGGTCGCGCCGACGCCGGGCGTCGACTTCGTGCTCTTCGCCGATCGCCGGCCGCGGCTGGTGCGCGGCTGGCAGTGGCGGCCGCTGCCCGAGGCGGTCGGCGGCATGTCGCAGACCCTGGCCAACCGCTACGCCAAGTTCTTCCCCCACGCGGTGCTGCCCGAGGCCGACTGCACGGTCTACCTCGACGCCAACACGCTGGTGCTCGGCGATCTCACGCCGCTGATCGAGGAGTTCCTCGCCTCCGGCGCCGACATCGGCCTCTTCCTGCACCGCGAGCGCTCGAGCCTCGCGGAGGAGTTCGAGTTCGGCCGGCAGGTGGGCAAGATTCCCCCCGCCGACGTGGAGAAGGGACTGGCGCAGCTCCGCCGCTACCGCGAGGCCGGGCTCCCGCCCGACCCGCCGTTCACCGAGAACGCGATCATCTTCCGCCGCCACGGCAACCCCGCGCTCGCGGCGGCGATGGAGCTCTGGTGGTCGGAGCTCATGAGCTACACCCAGCGCGACCAGCTGAGCCTGCCGTACGTGCTGCACGCCTCGCAACTCGCGGTGAAGCTCTGGGACTGGAACTACAAGTACCAGAACCCCTACTTCATGCGCTACCTGCACCGCCGCGGCCGGTTGAGCGACCTGAACGTGTTCCTGAAGAACAAGCGGCACTACGGTCGGCTGCAGCACGCGGCCTACGGGGCGGCGCTCTTTCTCGCCCACGGCGGCCGGCCGCACCGTTCGCAGCACCGGCGCGGCTAGACTATGATTGCTTCCGATTGGCAATAGGGACGAAGCTACTTCATCAATGGTACGCTCGCAATCACTCAGCGGGAAGACATTGCACTATATTGCGTGGCCTGAAAAAGGAAGTCTCCCAGAGCAATGCGAGTACTATTTTCTGTTCCAAGGTACCATCCCAATCATGACGGAATGGTCAGGGGAATGAAGGCGGCTCACTACGAAGTCGCTTTTCTCGTGCACGAGCAGCGCCCCCGAGAGGTATACGTGGACGGCGTGGAGGTTCAAGTTATAGAGCCAGCTTGGCTTTCTCGCATGGCTGTGGGACCAGGCTACAATAAAACGGTCAGAAGGCGAACAGTTCCAAGCTTTAAGACATTTAATCGCGCTCTGTCATTTCATCCAGACTTAATAATAGCTCGCAATCTCAGTTTAACTAACTATATTTTTTTTATAATTTGCTTGATTATAGGAAAGCCTTTTTTCCTGTACCTTCAGAAAACCGATCAATACTCCCGATCACATTCCAAAATACGTAGATATTCTATATCCACGCTTCTTCGCATAGGGTTGTGGCCTCGTCATATCATTACGACAACACCTCCGGCGGAGATGCACCCGATGCAGACGTGCGACTTTATTCCTTTCGCTGTAGAACCGCCGCGCTACCAAAGACGAGCTACCCTACCGAGGTTCCGGTTCGTTTGATCGCGGTCGGTGCACTTGACCACCCGCGCAAAAACAATGCCGAGTTGGTTCAGGCTGTTGCACCTGAGCTTAGGGCCGGGCGAGCATTTCTGACAATTATTGGATTACGCTCGCAGGAAATCACGCCCGTGTACAAGCGCTTGCTTGAAACAATTCACAATGAACGCGTGGAAACATGCGTTACAGTGCTTGAAAATCTCAACGATGATGACGTCCTCAAAGAATACAGGAAGAACGATGTTTTCGTTATGCCGAATACGCGTGAGAGCGCCGGCATTTCGCCTATTGAAGCCATGGCTAGCGGCTTGGCGTGATTTTTACGAGCGACAATGGCACCAACTATTTCTGCGAAGAAGGCGAGACCGGGTTTATTTTCCTAGACGGAGACTTTGTAGATCTTCGGGAAAAGGTCGATTACTTCATGAACAATATACCTGAAATTCAGCGCATGGGAATCCGATCTCGTGCAACTATCGCTGACTATTATAGTCCAAAGGATTTTGTGCGCCGTCTTGAAGCGGCTGTTGCAACGCGTACCCGCCAAGCCAGTAGGCTTTCCCTTTCCAGCGAGCCACCCCTACGACCAAGTCTTTAATGAGGTGACAATTAATTGCTGGTCTAAACTAAGGCGATTTCCCATCCGGCGGAACCGCTTGATGGTCGGGAAATGAGGAGCGAACGAGGACACCTCCAAAAACCCGTGCTTGTCCAGCGCGTTGATGATTCACTGAGCCGGTATCGGCGGTGAGGTGGATGATGACGCGGGAACCGGGGCTGTTTGACGTGGAGGCGCGGCTGCGGGAGCTGTCGGCGAAGGGCGACGACCTCGAGCGGGTGAACGCGCTGGTGGACTTCGAGGCGTTCCGGGCTGAGCTCGAGCAGGCCGTGCCGCGCGCGGACCGCTCGAAGGGCGGCCGGCCGCCCTACGACCACGTGCTGATGTTCCGGATCCTGATCCTTCAGGCCAGCCACTCGCTGTCGGACGAGCGGACCGAGTATCTCATCAAGGACCGGCTGTCGTTCATGCGGTTCCTCGGACTGTCGCTGGCCGACCGCGTGCCGGACGCGAACTCGATCTGGAACTTCCGCGAGGCGCTGACGCGGGCGCAGATCGGCGGCGTCCCGGCGATCGAGGCGCTGTTCCGCCGCTTCGAGGCGCAGATCTCGGCGGCGGGCTACATCGCCATGGGCGGGCAGATCGTCGACGCGACCGTGGTGGCGGCGCCGAAGCAGCGCAACACCGAGGACGAGAAGCGGGCGCTGAAGGAGGGCCGCATCCCGGAAGCCTGGGCTGGGAAGCCCGCCAAACGCGCCCAGAAAGACCGCGACGCGCGCTGGACGGTGAAATACACCAAGGCCAAGCCGTCGGCGGACGGCGCCAAGCGCGTCGACATCGCCATCCCGATGTTCGGCTACAAGAACCATGTCGGCATCGACCGCCGCCACGGGCTGATCCGCACCTGGACCGCGACCGACGCCGCTCGCCACGACGGCGCGCAACTGCCCGGCCTGCTCGACAAGACGAACACCGGGAGCTCGGTCTGGGCCGACACCGCGTATCGCTCGGCGAAGAACGAGGCGCATCTCGCGGCCAAGGCATTCAGGAGCCGCATCCACCGCAAGAAGCCGCAGGGCAAGCCGATGCCGAAGCATGTCTCCCGCGCCAACGCCGCCAAGTCGAAGGTCCGTGCCCATGTCGGGGACGTCTTCGCCCGCCAAAAGGGCCCATGGCCCTGGTCATCCGCACCATCGGGCTCGCGAGGGCGACGGTGAAAATTGGACGGGCGAACCTCGTCTACAACATGCGCCGCATGGTCTGGCTCGCCACCACCTGACGCCCACCCAACCGCCTCGCAGCCTCGGCGCCGGGAACCCCGACGCCGTCCAGAACCCCCTTGGCGAAGCGATAAACCCCGGCCGCCGTCACCATGCGCGCCTCAAATCAGCGTTCTTGGAGGTGTCCACGAGGCGGCCCGCCGGA
>CAVTSR010000021.1:0-13061 GCA_963737485.1 uncultured Alphaproteobacteria bacterium
CCCTCACGCTCTGGCTCGCGCTCCTCGCCGGGCGGCTCTGACGAGGCCGGTCAGGCAGGGCCGAGCGGGATATAATAGGCGACCCCGTTGAACTTCACGAGGGCACGGTGGGTCGGCTTGACCGCCCCGGGCCGGGCATCGGTGCCGAAGTCGATGGTGTCGCCGCCCTTGGGGTCCAGCCGGAGGTCGATGCTCTTGTCGTCACCGCGTGCGGTGACCGTGACCGGGCGGCCGGCCGCGGCCGGGGCGAGCTGCAGGTAGTTGACCGATTGGCGACGAAGCGGACGTAGAGCGAGTTCGCCTCGCCGCCGAGGCCCCGGACCAGGCGCATGCCGTCGTCGCGGAAGGAGAGGGCCTGGGCATGGCCGGCGTCGCCGACCGCCGTGGAGAGCCGGAAGACCTCCGCCGGGTCGGTCCCGCCGTACCAGGACAGGCCATAGCCCTGGGCAGGGAGACCGCCTCTCCGTAGCCGGTGCGGGGGTCTCCGAGCCGCTCGAGGGGCGTTCGACTTGAGGCCGAGGCCGGCCCTGGCCTTCGCGCCGTTGTCGCGGAAGATGACGAAGGCGCTGATCGGGGCGGTGCGGCCGTGCACCCGCACGTCGCCGCCCGCGGCCAGGCTCAGGGCTGCCATCGGTCTATCCCTCTGGCTTCGGCCCCTCTGGCTTCGGCGCGGCCGGATCGGCGGCTGCCTGCAGTATACTGTCCCGGAATTGCGGAAGGACTAGCCCCGGCGTCGTGGGCCCGACGGTCGCCCGGGGTTGCCCTCGCGGGGTCCGCCGGCGCATGAAATGCCGACCGCGGCCCCCTCCGGCCGCTCCGGAGGAGCCCGCCGATGCCACCGCACCCGCCGCTCGTCTACGACCGCCCGGGCTTCTGCCCGATCTGCATGGCAGAGGTGCGCTTCACCGCGACCAAGGGCTGGTTCCGCGGCTTCCTGCACTGTTCGGGCTGCCGCTCGATCCCGCGCGAGCGGGCGATGGCGCTGGTGCTCGAGCGGAGCTTCCCCGGCTGGCGCGCGCTCGCGATCCACGAGAGCTCGCCCGCCGACCGCGGCATCTCGGCGAAGCTCCGCCGCGGCTGCCCGGGCTACGTCGCGAGCCAGTTCTTCGCCGACCGCCCGCTGGGCGCCGAGGTCGAGGGTTTCCGCAACGAGAACCTCGAGCGGCTGACCTTCCCCGACGGGACCTTCGATCTCACCGTCAGCCTCGACGTGATGGAGCATGTGAACCGCCCCGACGAGGCGCTGCGCGAGATCGCCCGCACGCTGAAGCCGGGGGGCGCCTACCTCTTCACCGCGCCCACCTACAAGGAGCGGCTCGCGACCGAGCGCCGGGCGTTCTACCGGCCTGACGGCGGCGTTGACCACCTGGCCGAGCCCGAGTACCACGGCAACCCGATCAGCGACGCGGGCTCGCTCGTCACTTTCCATTACGGCTACGACTTCGCCGAGCTGATCTCGGCCTGGTCGGGGCTCGACGTCGAGGTGGCGCGCTTCCACGACCACCGCCACGGGGTGATCGGCGAGTTCACCGAGGTCTATCTCGCGACCCGGCGGGGGTAAGCGCCGCGCCGGGACGAGCGCCCTGGATCAGCGGGGCTCGTCCGACACGAACCAGGGCTTGATGTTCTGCGCCTCCAGCTGGCGGATGAGCTCCTTCGCGATCGAGGCATGCTGCAGGATCTCGCCCTCGAGGCAGAAGAGGTCGGCCTCGGTCGGCGCCTCGAGCAGGATCAACTCGACGAACTCCTTGGGGCATTCCGCCGCGACTGCCCGGCCAATCGCGCCGAGGTTCGCCGGCGCCCGCTTCCGCGCCACCTTGGCGACCGGCGACCAGTCGTAGCGCTTGTCCTTGATCACGCTGCCGAGCAGCTTGTCCGTCTGCATGAGCGGAACGTTGCGCTCCTCGAGGTCGCCGGCGAGCAGGCTCTTGCCGATGTTGGAAGGGCCGCCGACGATCAGCGCCATCGACTGCCGCAGCTGGCAGTGGAGCACGTAGCGCCGGACCGGGTCGCCGCTCTGCATCACGCTCTCGCCCATGAAGCGGGTGGCGAAGGGGCGCAGGAGCTCGAGCCGCAGCATCGGGAAGGTCGGATAACGGCGGACGCCGTCGGCGCGGCGGACGGTCTGCCAGGCCTTGTTGGCTATTCCGGGGATCGCCCCGCACTCGAGTACCAGCGTCCCGGTCGGGGTTAGGTGCTGGGCGAGCTTCTCGAGCAGCGCGCGCTGGCGCGGCTCGTAGTGGATCGCCGAGAGGAAGAAGATCACGTCGAACTTCTCGGGCGGCAGGTTCCACCAGGAGCCCTGAATGAACTTCCCTTCGGGGAAGCGCTTTCGTGCCCGCTCGAGAAAGCCGTTGTTCATATCGATGCCGACGACCCGACGTGCGCCCTGCTTCAGCGCCTCGCCGCAGAAGAAGCCCTCGTTACACCCGATATCGAGCACCGAGAGGCCGCGGAGCGGCGTCGCCTCGCTGTGCTGGTTCTTCAGCTTCGGCAGCGCCAGGGCCTTCAGCTTCTCGGCCGACTTCGAGCCGCCCCGGGCGTCGTTGAAGGTCTGGTACTGTCCCGCCTTCCGGCGGGCCCGCCGCTTGAGGGGCCGCCAGTCGTGCTCGGGGTCGGGGCGGGCCTGGACGACGACGCGTTCCACGTCCTTCGGAGAGAGCGCGAGCGAGCCGAAGCGAAACCCATGCTCGCCGCCTGTCCCGAGCGCTTGACCTACGTCGGGCCGCGGCTGGTCCGCGACCCCCTCCACCAGTACTTTCTCGTCGAGGGTCACCCGGACGTGAAGCTTCTCTGTTGCGGGGTCGTAGACCCAGCCGCTGACGCTCGTGGGCGTGACGTGGTCGATATAGCCGCGCATGGGACCTTCCGGAAAGCCTAAGGGCAGTCCCCTCGCATCATTCGGGAAAGCAGGTCAAGCGCGGAGCGGATCCGGGGCCTGCTGCTCCGCCTCAGCCGCGCCGGAGATCGCCTCCTCGTCGCAGAGCGTTTGGATGATCTCCTCCATCGCGGAGAGGTGCGGATCGGGTGCGGGCGCGGGCGGCACCGCCGCCGCGGCCGGCCCGACTGAGGTGTAATGCCGGAAGAAGACACCCATGACGTGGCGCACCCCCTCCTCGAGGACGGAGCGGGCGTCGGCGGCGTAGTAGCGCCCGCGCACCTGCGGGGCAGTGATGATCTCGTAGGAGGGGAAGTAGTCGACTTTCGGCCAGGCGGCGCAGACCTCCTCGGCGGCGACCCGGAGCACCGCCTTCGAGTAGGTGGTCGAGACCAGCACGTGGCGCTCGAGCGCCGTGGCGTTGAGCGGGACCGGCGAGACCGTCAGCAGGATGCGGACGCCGGGATTTCTCGCCCGGATCGCCTCGATCGCGCGGTTCAGGTCCTCGACTACCTCGTCGGTGCCGAAGTTTCGGAAGCGGTGGACCTCCGGGTCGTAGCGCCCGGCGGCGACCCCGGGGGCGAGCGGGAAGACCGCGCCGTCGCGGGCGTCCTCCCAGGCCTCGGTCAGCCCGAGGGTGAAGACGAAGACGTCCATCTCCTCGAGCGCCCCGCGGACGGCGGCGAAGTGCTGCTCGCGGTCGAGGCTGGCCTCGGCGCGGCTGACGAAGCCTTTCGGCTGGATCTGCGGGCGGAAAGGATCGGCGACGCGGCCGTCCGGCCGTTCCCAGAGGTCGGCGAGGGGCTCGAAACCGCCGTAGGCGCGCTCGACGAGCTGGCGTAGCTGGCGGGTGGTGTAGAGGTTGCCGTATCGGGCGGAGAAGACGCCGTAGTTGAACTCGGCCCGAACCTCGGCGGGCAGCATCGGGTGGCCGGGCTCGGTGACATGGTGGTTGAGACCCGCCATCACCAGGTGGCGGGCGACGTGCTGGGCGAAGCAGGAGCCGGCGGTCACCACCCGGTCGCGCCGGTCGATGCGGAAGGAGGTCGCGGTCACGGGGTCGAGCTCGGCCGGATCGCGGCTGCCGGGGGCGCTCTTCCAGAACTGGAAGTCGGGCCGGCCGACGTAGGGATGGCGGGGGGGATTCTGGTGGGAATGCTGGGGGGCCTTCATATCGCGAGGTGCTCCTCGATCTGCTTCAGGAGGAGCCGCCCGTAGTCGCTGTTGGCGTGGGTCGGGTCCGGGTTCCAGTACTCCGGCCGCAGGAAGCCCCCGGCATCGGTCGATCGCAGGGGAGGAGGGAGGAAGTCGATCCCGAGCTCCGCGCAGCCGGTACGGAAGATGTCCGAGCTCATGTCGTAGAGCTTCGCCCGGATGCGGGCCGGGGTCACCCCGCGGTCCAGCCGGCCCTTCGAGACGCCGGGAAACTTCCGGATATGCTCGGCGGAGGGGACGGGCGGCGGCGAGCAGAGGTGGAGCTTCCTGCCAGCGAAGGCCGGGGCGAGCGCCGCGAGCCAATGAAGGTAGGGCGTGAGGCGCTGCTCCAGCAGGGCGCGGAGGGCATCGTAGGGAATGAGCTCACGCTTCGGGTCGACCTCCTCCGGCGCGCCGCCGGGTTCGAGAAGGTCGAAACGCTGCGGATGCTCGATGAGCCCGATGGCGTTGTGGTCGTTCCCGCCGAGCATGGATACAAAGTGGCTGTCCAGGTTCAGGGTCGCCCGGAATGCGGCGATGTCGCCCGTCGCCGCCTCCCGCCACCGGGCGGCGGCGTCGGGCGACAGCCCAGGCCGCGGCTGGGTGAGATTGACGATCTCGTACCGGTCCTCGTCGGGAGGCAGCGCGCGTCGGAGCGCCGCGATATGGCTTGTCCCGACGACCGTGATCGCCATCCTGCCGCCCGCGGGCTTCGGCCGGACAACCCGCAGGCCTGGGCGCCTCCGCACCGGACGCCAGGGATCCTCCGGACGGGCCTTCGCCTCGACCACGACGCAGGCGGCCTCCGCGTCGGAAAGCCCGAGGCCGGCGAAGTGGAAGCCGTGAGTGCCGCCGGTGCCGAGCAGCCGGGCGACGTCGGGCCGCGGCCGGTCTGCGATCCCCTCCGCGAGGACCCGCTCGCCGAGCGTGGCCCGGACCTGCACTCCCGGCGGCCCGACCTCCGGGTCGAATATCCACCCGCTGATGCCGCTGCCGCTGAGCCGGTCGACGAAACCGCGCACTTCAGGGCGCCTTCGCCGACCAGCGCCGGGCGTCCGTGGCATGCAGCCGACGGGCGATCCGGAGCCAGAAGGTCGCGCCGACCTGATCGCGCTGGACGAGGCCGGGGCGGAGCTCGAGCGGCGCCAGCGCGAAGTCCGGGTCGATGGCGCGGTAGCGCGCCTCGAGCGCTCGGTTCATCGGCTCGAAGCGCTCCCGGATCACCGCGGCCTCGGCTGCGGTGAAGAGCGTCGAATGCGCCCCTTCGCCGAACTCCTCGGCGAAGGCCCCGACCGCGAGATCGACCAGCGCCGGCCCGGCGACCTCGGGGGCGCTGACCCGGTTGGCGGCCCAGGCGGCGAGCGGCTCCGGCGAGACGTTGCCCCGGTCGGCCGGCAGCGGCGCGAGCGCCACGTCGCGCCCGAGCCCAAGGGCCTGCAGGAAGGCGGTGGTCATGTCGGCACCCGCTCCCGCCAGTCCCTCGTAGGAGAGCAGCCGCACCTCCCCCTCGGAAAAGGCGGCGAGCGCATGGTCGTAGAGGGCGCTATAGTCGAGGAACATCCCCGAGGCGTGGCCGGCGCCAAGGCACTGCTTCACGTAGGTATTCACCGGCGGCAGCCGGTACTGCCGCTGCATCTCGAGGTAGAGCGACTGGATGTAGCCGAGCTGGTTCCTGAGCACGAAGACGATGCGCCGGGTCCCGAAGGCGCGCGCGTGGGCGGCGAGCGCCGCCATGTCGATCGGCTGCGGACCAAAGCGCGAGAATTCCTCGCTGCTTAGGATCAGCGTGTCGGAGCCGCCGGCGTGGCCTGCGACGAGGTCTTGCCAGTGGGCCGCAGGCGAGCGGCCGTCGCGGTAGGGGGCGAGATGCTCCAGCCACTCGGAGGCAAGCAGGTGGTGGCCGGCGGCGCGGCCGACCACGGGGTAGACGAGACCCGCCGCGGCGAGCTGGTTCCGGTTGTGGGCAAGGGTCTCCTGGATCAGCGTCGTCGCGGTCTTGTGGGTACCGGCGTGGATAAGGATCTCAGACACGTTCGACTTCTTTGGCGCGCAAAGTCTCACGGCGTCCAGCGGTGCAGGTGATATCGCGCAGCACCGCGAGGTAGGCGGCGCGGTACTGCGCCCCGGGCTCGAGCACCGCCTTCTCCGCCCACTCGTTCCAGGCGTTGACGAAGATCTCGCGCCGGTAGGAGGTCGCGAGCCGCTCGCGCAGCAGCGCGTCGAGCCACTTGCGGAAGCGGATCGGGTTGGCGCCGTGCGCGAGGTGGGCGCCGCGTCTCCGGCGGGCGGTATTGTCCCAGGACGGCATGATCCCGGCGATCACCCGGCCGGCGAGCCCGCGGCGGAAGCGCCGGGCGAGGCTGTTCCGGATCACCGCGTCGTAGTCGTAGACGAGGCCGTGGAAGTTCGAGGCCACTCCAATCCCAGGCGCCGGCGGGTTCGGGCCGCCGACCAGGTAGTCCTCTGCCCCGACCAGCCCGTGCGGCGGCATCTCGACCCAGAAGTCGAAGAGGTCGGGCGCCACCTCGCTCTCGCCCTCGACGTGGAAGAGGACGGCGCCGAGCTCGACCTCCGGGTGGCCGGCGGCGGCCCAGGCGGCGCGCAGCCGCGCGACGCTGCCCGCGGGATCGGGCAGGTCGGTCGGGCGGTAGACGAGAAAGCGCGGCCGGCGGCCGTCGGGGCGGGCGTAGCGGGGGTCGGCGAAATAGGGCAGGGTGCTTTCGACCAGCCCCGCCTCCCAGCCCTCGCCGTAGCTCTGGTCGATGAGGATCTCGCCGGAGAGCCCGTCCCAGTTGCGCCGCCAGGCCTCGTTCGCCCAGGCGAGGTAGAAGCGGAACGGGATCTCGGGGCGGGCGAGCAGGCCGTCGAGCGGCTTCTCCAGCAGCCGGCGGCCGTCGAACCAGTAGTGGTAGACGCAGAAGGCGTCGATGCCGGCGCCCTCGGCCATCCGCCACTGCGCGCCCATCGTCTCGGGCAGGCGCAGGTCGTAGAAGCCGAGCTCGGCCGGCAGTGCCGGCTGCACGTGGCCGGCGAAGTTGGGCTGCGCCCGGGTGACCGCGGTCCATTCGGTGAAGCCCTTGCCCCACCAGGCGTCGTTCTCCGGGATCGGGTGGAACTGCGGCAGGTAGAAGGCGCTGACGTAGGCCGGGGCCGGCGGCGCCGGCAGCGGCGGGCGGGCGCCGAGCTCGCCGGTCTCGAAGGTGCGCATGCCGCCGGCCCTGGCGATGAAGCCGAGCATGCGCTCGAAGGCGTGCGCCACCGTGCCGTCGACCTGCGAGGTCTCGGGCTCGAACTCGTCGGGGTCCAGCATGATGCCCTTGATCATCGCGATCATCACCGGCTTCAGCCAGTACATCGAGCCGGCCGGGAAGGCGAGATCGTCGTCCGGGTCGAGGCGGATCTCGAGCCGGCGCAGCAGCCGGGCGACGGTGCCGCGGTTCGAGCCCCACCATTCCTCGGAGCGGTAGTGCTGGCCGTCGGCGACCCAGATCGCCGCGCGCGGCTCGGCGAGGAAGCGGGCGAGCAGGGGCTCGAGCCCGTCCGGCGGCAGGATGCCGCGCATCAGGTGGCGGCGCCAGTGGTCGCCGTCGGCGCGGTGCGGCGAGCGCTTGGTGTGGATCTTGCCGACCGCGGCGTAGCCGTCGAGGAGCCCGGCGTTGAGCAGGTGCACGAAGGGCAGGATGTCGCGGCCGCGGTTGGGAAAGCGGAAGCAGCGCGCCTCGGGGAAGCGCGCCTGGATGCGCGCGATCAGCGGGGCGGTCTCCTCGCCGCGGTCGGTCAGCGTGACGAAGAGATCGGCATCGGGGGCGGCGGCGGTGAGGAGCTCGTCGATCTCGTCCCAGAGGTCGTAGTAGAAGAGATGCGCGACCACGGCGAAGGGACGTGCGGCGCGGTGCCCGCCCGAGGGCAGGCGCGGCATGTCCTTGGCGGCGGCGACCACCACGTCGGGCAGTTCCTTGGTGATCCGCCCCTCGCGGTGGCCGATCTCGATCCAGTGCAGGAAGGGAGGGATGCCGGCGCTGCCGACGTCCGGGTTGTAGTGCAGGTAGAAGATCGGCGAGAAGTCCGGGTTCGGCCGCAGCGCCTCGCGCTCGCCGATGGCGACGTAATGGCGGATCGGGAAGCGGCGGAAGATCGGCCGCAGCCCCGGGTAGTTGTTGCGGTAGAACACCGGGTCGAACAGGCCGCTCTTGCGGATCTTGCGGATATAGGCGAGCGACCGGCGGTCCGGCAGGACGAAGCGGAAGACCTTGCCAAGCTTATACATCGGCCATCCGCTCTCCGCCGCGATCGTTCATGCTTGCGTCCCTGTCTGCCCCCGCGGGTGCGCGCGCACTCCCGCCGGGGGGATAATCCACAGCTCCCGGAACGGGATCAACGGCAATCCCGCGCTGCGGCAAGCGGTGCCGTTGCCATGCCGGGGGCGGCGCAGGCCGATCCGGGGGACCGCCGCCCGTCCCGCCATTCTCGTGGGCGAATGCGCGGCAGGTCGGCTGGTTCCCGGTCGCTCGCGCGGGCGCGCCGGCCCTCACGGCCGGGGATCGACCGCGGCTTCCGCGGCCTGCCACTCGCGGAACCAGGCGACGAAGCGGCGCACGCCCTCCTCGACCGGGGTCGCCGGGCGCCAGTTGACCGCGCGGGCGAGGCGCGCGCTGTCGGCCCAGGTGTCGGGGACGTCGCCGGGCTGCAGCGGCAGCAGTTCGCGGATCGCCTTCCGCCCCAGCGCCTCCTCGAGCGCGGCGATGAAGTCGGCGAGCTCGACCGGGGCGCTGTTGCCGATGTTGTAGATCCGGAAGGGCGCGTTCGAGGTGGCGGGGTCTGGGCTGGCCGGGTCCCAGTCGGGATCGGGCGTCGCCGGGCGGTCGGAGGCGCGGATCACCCCTTCGACGATGTCGCCGACATAGGTGAAGTCGCGGCTGTGCCGGCCCTCGTTGAAGAGCCGGATCGGCCGGCCCTCGGCGATGGCGCTGGCGAAGAGCATCGGCGCCATGTCGGGCCGCCCCCAGGGGCCGTAGACGGTGAAGAAGCGCAGGCCCGTCGTCGGCAGCCGGTAGAGGTGGCTGTAGGCATGCGCCATCAGCTCGTTCGCGCGCTTGGTGGCGGCGTAGAACTGCAGCGGGTGGTCGACCCCCTGCGCCTCCTCGAAGGGCATCGTGGTGTTGCCGCCGTAGACGCTCGAGGTCGAGGCGTAGGTGAGATGCGGGGTCGCGGCGTGCCGGCAGGCCTCGAGGACATGGGTGAAGCCGAGCACGTTCGACTGCACGTAGGCGACCGGGTTCTCCAGGCTGTAGCGCACGCCCGCCTGCGCCGCGAGGTGGATCACCCGGTCGAAGGGCCGCCGTCCGTCCCCTCGGCGAAGGCGGCGTCGACGGCGGCGCGGTCGGCGAGGTCGGCGCGGTGGAAGCGCCAGGAGGCGCCGGTCGCGGCGGCGGTGCGCTCGAGCTCGGCGAGCCGCGCCTCCTTGAGCGCCGGGTCGTAGTAGTCGTTGACCACGTCGAAGCCGACCACGCGGTCGCCGCGGGCGAGCAGGGCGCGGGCGGTATGGTAGCCGATGAAGCCGGCGGCGCCGGTGACGAGGATCCTCACGCGCCGCGCCCGATCGCGTAGTAGGTGAAGCCGCGGCGGGCGAGCCGGAGGGGGTCGTAGAGGTTGCGGCCGTCGAAGATCACCGGGGCGGCGAGCTTGTCGCGGATCGCGTCGAAGTCGGGGGCGCGGAACACCTGCCATTCGGTCAGCACGACGAGAGCGTCGGCGCCCTTGAGCGCTGCCTCCTTGGTGCCGGCGAGCACGAGGTCGTCGCGCTCGCCGTAAAGCCGCTGCGCCTCCTCCATCGCCACCGGGTCGTAGGCCTGCACGCGGGCGCCGGCCTCCCAGAGCGCCTCCATCAGCACGCGCGAGGCCGCCTCGCGCATGTCGTCGGTGTTGGGCTTGAAGGCGAGGCCCCAGAGCGCGAAGGTCCGGCCTTCGAGCGCCCCCTGGTAGTGGCGGGCGATCTTCTCGAAGATCACCTCCTTCTGGGCGTCGTTCCTCGCCTCGACCGCCGCCAGCACCTGCGGCTCGAAGTCGATCGCGCGCGCGGCGTGGATCAGCGCCTTCACGTCCTTGGGAAAGCACGAGCCGCCGTAGCCGGCGCCGGGGTAGATGAAGTGATAGCCGATGCGCGGGTCCGAGCCGATGCCGAGTCGGACCATCTCGACGTCGGCGCCGAGCCGCTCGGCGAGGCCGGCCATCTCGTTCATGAAGCTGATCTTGGTCGCCAGCATGCAGTTGGCGGCATATTTCGTCAGCTCGGCCGAGCGCGGGTCCATCACGATGATCTTGTCGTGGTTGCGGTTGAACGGGGCGTAGACCTCGCGCAAGAAATCCTCGCTCTCGCGGTCGGTGGTGCCGATCACGATGCGGTCGGGGCGCATGCAGTCGGCGACCGCGGCGCCTTCCTTGAGGAACTCGGGGTTCGAGACCACGTCGAAGTGGAGCGTGCTGCCGCGCTCGGCGAGAACTTCGGCGATGCGGGCATGCACCCGGCCGGCGGTGCCGACCGGCACGGTCGACTTGTCGACGACGACCTTGGGCTCGGCCATCAGCCCGGCGATGGTGGCGGCGACCGCCATCACGTACTGCATGTCGGCCGAGCCGTCCTCGTCGGGGGGCGTGCCGACGGCGATGAACTGCACCCGGCCGTGCGCCACCCCCTCGGCGGCGTCGGTGGTGAAGAGGAGCCGTCCGGCGGCGTGGTTCTTCTTCACCATCTCCTCGAGCCCGGGCTCGAAGATCGGAATCCGCCCCGCCTTCAGCGCCTCGACCTTCCTGGCGTCGACGTCGATGCAGAGCACGTCGTGCCCCACCTCGGCGAGCACCGCGCCCTGGACGAGGCCGACGTAGCCGGTACCGAATACTGTGATGCGCATGCGAAAACCCCGTGCAGCCTGGCTGGGCAGTAGAATGCTCTCGACGCGAGGCTCGAAGTATGGACGCGGCATCCCTCGTCGTGGCCTCGAAGTAGCCCGGTTGAGCCAGAAGTGGATGTTCGAGACGAAGAGCGCCGCGGGACCCGCTGCGCCGGTGGCGAAGAACCGTACGGGCATGATCGCGCCACCGTCAAGGCGGACCGCCAGCGTCACCGGGCGCGCCGGCCGGCTGCGCAGGGCTCACCGCTTGAGAAGTCGGCGACCGAGAAGCTGCTCGGTCGCTCCGTCGCCGTCCGCGAGGATGAGGGTGATCAGGAAGCCTGAGATGACGAGAAGACATCGACCCGGTGAAGCCGCCGAGAGCGAAGCAATTCGGCGTGAAGCGACACCGGCAGGATCACGACGACGCAGCACGACTCGGCAAGCGCATCGACCCGCGACGCCTGCGACAGTATGCGTCACGAACGAATATGCGGCACCGATGCTCGCTACCTATGAATGCGTCGAACCGTATGTCGCACTGCAGCGTATCTCGAGACAGGTTGGGAAGAGCGATGTGCCGATGCGCGGAAATCATCGTCCGAGACAATGGAAATTATCATAAGACTTATTCTGCGTGTAATCGGGCAACCCTGGCGCGAGAAGCGCTTTGCGCTGCAGCAGAGGTGCATGATATGCTTCCGGCGTCAGGTTCCCGCGGGAGCGGACGGCCCGCGCCCGGGACCAGTGGAGATGCGGATGTACGAGCGAGAGTCCCTGCCCCTTCCCTCGGGGCGCGACATGCTGCAGGCGCGGCGACGGTTCCTCAAGGTTCTGGGCGCGGCGTCGGTGATGCCGCTCCTCGGCGCGGGTGCGGCCTCGGCGGCGATCCCGGGCCTGGAGACGGGCCTCAAGGAGACGCTCGGCGCGGCGCCGGCGGTGATCCCGGGCCCCGGCGGGGTCTTCCTGGTGAACGGATGGGTGCTCACCGGCGCCGACCTCGACGCGCTCGGCCTGCGCGCGGCCTGAGGCCGCGGCCGTCCTCGGGCCCGTGCCCGGATGCGTCGGTCGGCGGGCTTGACAGGCCGACGGCAAGCCGCCCATCTGCCCCCCGGGTCGAAGGGGTTTCCCCGCGGGTGTCGGACGGTTCAGCGAGCGTGACGGTGGGGTCCCCGGGCGACCTCGGCCCGGGCGGCCGGGTTCGGCTGCGCACGATCGTCTATGCCTGCACCCACCTCGACTACGACCAGATCTTCTCGCCGGTCGCGCCGACGCCGGGCGTCGACTTCGTGCTCTTCGCCGATCGCCGGCCGCGGCTGGTGCGCGGCTGGCAGTGGCGGCCGCTGCCCGAGGCGGTCGGCGGCATGTCGCAGACCCTGGCCAACCGCTACGCCAAGTTCTTCCCCCACGCGGTGCTGCCCGAGGCCGACTGCACGGTCTACCTCGACGCCAACACGCTGGTGCTCGGCGATCTCACGCCGCTGATCGAGGAGTTCCTCGCCTCCGGCGCCGACATCGGCCTCTTCCTGCACCGCGAGCGCTCGAGCCTCGCGGAGGAGTTCGAGTTCGGCCGGCAGGTGGGCAAGATTCCCCCCGCCGACGTGGAGAAGGGACTGGCGCAGCTCCGCCGCTACCGCGAGGCCGGGCTCCCGCCCGACCCGCCGTTCACCGAGAACGCGATCATCTTCCGCCGCCACGGCAACCCCGCGCTCGCGGCGGCGATGGAGCTCTGGTGGTCGGAGCTCATGAGCTACACCCAGCGCGACCAGCTGAGCCTGCCGTACGTGCTGCACGCCTCGCAACTCGCGGTGAAGCTCTGGGACTGGAACTACAAGTACCAGAACCCCTACTTCATGCGCTACCTGCACCGCCGCGGCCGGTTGAGCGACCTGAACGTGTTCCTGAAGAACAAGCGGCACTACGGTCGGCTGCAGCACGCGGCCTACGGGGCGGCGCTCTTTCTCGCCCACGGCGGCCGGCCGCACCGTTCGCAGCACCGGCGCGGCTAGTCAGAGCAATTTCCCATCCGGCGGAACCGCCTGCCGCCGGGAAATCGCCGAGGAGCGAACGAGCCGGCCCGCCGGATGCGGGGGCGGACAGAC
>CAVTSR010000022.1:0-48338 GCA_963737485.1 uncultured Alphaproteobacteria bacterium
CTTCCAAGCTGGTCGTGCGGGTTCGATTCCCGCTACCCGCTCCAGGATCCCTGTTCGACAGAGCACATGCATTGCGGCTCCCGGAGTCAATCCGCTGAAGAACCGAAGGATTGCGCTTCGGGCCTGACCTTCGAAGGATGGGCAGGCTCCATTTCAAGAGCCGCCCCGATGCTCGCCGGCCTGTGACGTAGTGGCCCGCTTGTGCCTCGCCGAGCGGCTTGCTACTTCCGCACGGGGACTTCAGGGACCGAGCGGATGGCAAGGCAACCTGCGCTACCGGAACGCGCCAGGTCGGCGACCGTCGGACCGCTGCGCGGGCTCTGGCCATTTCTGCGTCCCTATCGCGGCATGCTCTGGGCCGCCCTTGCCGCGCTGACCGTCACTGCCTGCCTGTCGCTCAGCCTGCCCCTCGCCGTTCGGCGGGTGATCGACAATTTCTTCAACCAGTCGCTCACGCTCGTCGATGCGTATTTTGCCGCCGCTCTCGGGATCGCCGCGCTGCTCGCGGTCGGCACCGCGGCGCGCTTCTATCTCGTCACCCGGCTCGGCGAGCGGGTGGTCGCCGACATTCGCCGCGCGATCTACGACCGGGTGATCGGCATGAGCCCCGGCTTCTACGAGCGGACAATGACCGGCGAGGTGCTGTCGCGGCTCACCACCGACACCACGCTGGTGCTCTCGGTGATCGGCTCCTCGGTTTCGGTGGCGCTGCGCAACCTGCTCACCCTGGTCGGCGGGCTGGCGCTGCTCTTTTACACCAGCCCGAAGCTGACCGCCCTCGTGCTGGTCGGGGTGCCGCTGGTGCTGGCCCCGATCCTGATCCTCGGGCGGCGGCTTCGGGTCCTGTCGCGCGAGAGCCAGGACCGCATCGCCGACGCGAGCGCCGTGGCTTCCGAGACCCTGCTCGCGGCGCAGACGGTGCAGGCCTACACCCACGAGGCGGCGAGCCGCGCGGCTTTCGGCGGTCTGACCGAGCGCGCCTTCGACACCGCCGTGAAGCGCACGCGCACCCGCGCGCTGTTGACGGCGATCGTGATCTTTCTCGTCTTCGCCTCGATCGTGGCGGTGCTCTGGATGGGCGCGCGCGACGTGCGCGCCGGGACGATGACCCCCGGCTCGCTGGTGCAGTTCGTGATCTACTCGGTGCTGGTCGCCGGGGCCGCGGCGGCGCTCTCCGAGATCTGGGGCGAGATGCAGCGCGCCGCGGGGGCGACGGAGCGGATGATCGAGCTGCTCGAGACCCCCGATCCGATCCATGATCCGGCCGATCCCGCGCCGGTGCCGGCGCGGATCGAGGGCCGGATCGATTTCGAGGGCGTGACCTTCCGCTACCCGGCACGGCCGGAGACGCCGGCGCTCTTCGACGTCGACCTTTCGATCCGCGCCGGCGAGACGGTGGCGCTGGTCGGGCCCTCGGGCGCGGGCAAGACCACGATCTTCCAGCTCTTGATGCGCTTCTTCGAGCCCGACTCGGGCCGGGTCACGCTCGACGGCATCGATCTCGCGGCGATGGCGCGCACCGACCTGCGCCGGCAGATCGCGCTGGTGCCGCAGGAGCCGGCGATCTTCGCGACCTCGGTGCGCGAGAACATCCGCTTCGGCCGGCCGGAGGCGACCGACGCCGAGGTCGAGGCCGCCGCCCGGGCCGCGGCGGCGGACGAGTTCATCAGCCGGCTTCCGCGGGGCTACGAGACCTGGGTCGGGGAGCGGGGGGTGATGCTGTCCGGCGGGCAGAAGCAGCGGCTGGCGATCGCGCGGGCGATCCTGCGCGACGCGCCGGTGCTGCTGCTCGACGAGGCGACGAGCGCGCTCGACGCCGAGAGCGAGCGGGCGGTGCAGCAGGCGGTCGAGCGGCTGGCGCGCGACCGCACCACGCTGATCATCGCGCACCGGCTCGCCACCGTGAAGCGGGCCGACCGGATCGTGGTCCTGCAGGAAGGCCGCATCGTCGCCGAGGGCACCCACGGCGCGCTGATCGGCGAAGGCGGGCTCTACGCCCGGCTCGCCCGGCTGCAGTTCACCGATGGCGCGGCCTGAAATCCGCTCGCACTGCTCGCGTGCGAGCAGATGTTTAAGCCATTGATTGAAAACGACTTTTGCTTTTCATTTTAACCGGATTTCAATGATTGGCGACCCCGGCAGGGCTCGAACCTGCAGCCATCGACTTAGAAGGTCGGTGCTCTATCCATTGAGCTACGGGGCCGACGCCGACGCGAAACGACGCGCCGGCTCAGTGCG
Organism: uncultured Alphaproteobacteria bacterium; assembly: GCA_963737485.1. Taxonomy (GTDB): domain Bacteria; phylum Pseudomonadota; class Alphaproteobacteria; order Rhodobacterales; family Rhodobacteraceae; genus Amaricoccus. Next base: position 2,239 of record CAVTSR010000022.1, read on the forward strand.
TCCAGGCCTGCCGGCGCCCGGTGGCGAAGTTGTCGCCGTAGCCGTTCTGCCGCAGGATGTGCCCGCGGCGCTTGGGCTCGAAGATCTGGTAGGCGAGGCCGGCGCGCTCGGCATAGGCGATCGCCTCGTCGCGGGTCGGGAAGCGCAGCTGCACCTGGCTGTTCATGTCGTCCGAGCCGGTCCAGCCCATGAGGGGCTCGATCCAGCGCGCGTCGGCCGGCACGAACTCGAGCACCCAGTCACGGGTCTTGGCCTGGCCGGACTGCATCGCGCTGCGCGCGGGCTGGTAGATCTTGGCAAGCATCGGGACGCTCCGACTATTCCTGCCCGGTTATCACCAATCCGCGCGCCCGGATCAAGACGCGTGCTGAGGGCTCCCTAGCCCGGAACCGCGTAGATGATCCCCTGCCCCCCGTCGAACAGGAACTTCATCGCCTGCCAGCCGCCGAGCCCGATCACCGACGGCGTGTCGACGTCGCCGGTCCCGTCGCGATTGTTGTCGCGATAGAAGAGCAGCTGGCCGGCGTCGTCGACGGCATAGATGATCCCGTCGCCGCCGGAGAAGAGGTGGCGGAACTGCTGCCAGCCGCCGAGCCCGATCACCGACGGGGTGTCGACGTCGCCGGTCCCGTCGCGATTGTGGTCACGGTAGAACAGCAGCCGGCCGGCGCCGTCGACGGCATAGATGATCCCGTCGCCGCCGTAGAAGAGATGGCTGAACTGCTGCCATCCGCCCTGCCCGATCACCGACGGGGTGTCGACGTCGCCGGTCCCGTCGCGATTGTGGTCGCGGTAGAACAGCAGCCGGCCGGCGTCGTCGACCGCGTAGATGATGCCGTCGCCGCCGGAAAAGAGGTGGCGCATGCCCTGCCAGCCGCCGAGCCCGATCACCGAGGGGCTCGACACGTCGCCGGTGCCGTTGTGGTTCCAGTCGCGATAGAACAGGAGCTGGCCCTCGGGGTTGACCGCATAGATGATCCCGTCGCCGCCGGAAAAGAGGTGGAGGAATTGCTGCCAGCCGCCCTGGCCGATCACCGCCGGGGTATCGACGTCGCCGGTCCCGTTGCGGGTGTTGTCGCGGTAGAAGAGCAGCTCGCCGGTCTCAATCGGCGCATTGCGGTCGTCCACCACCACGATGTATCCGCCCGGCACCACCCCGGTCACGCTGACCGCGAGGTTGGTGTCCGAGACGAAGCCCTGGCCCGGCGCGAGCGCGGCCGGGGTGAGGAGCACGACCGGCGGCATGCCGTTCTGCGCCTGCCCGAGCGGATCCGTGGTCTGCACCCGGTAGACGATGACCCCTTCGCTCGGAATGCCGGCATCGAACTGATCGACCTTCTGCCGCGCCTCGACCATCAGGTAGGGCACGCTCGCGCCGATCCTGACCGCTGCGACCCGGCCGTCGGGCGGCGGCTGCACCAGGCCGACGGCGTGCAGCGCGTACCCGGTGCTGCGGCCGGCATGCTCGGCGATGGCGCTGCGGTCCAGCCACGAGATCGCCGCCTTGGTGTAGGCCGAGGGATGCGTGCCGCAGGAGCAGGCCATCTCGTCGAAGGCACCGATGTTGCCGCCGAACGGATAGAGGTCGCGGAAGCCGGTGAGGCCGTGCATGACTTCCATCGCCCAGACGCCCACCGCCTCGCGCATCACGAAGCGCGACCAGAAGCCGGCGTTGGTTCCGGCTCCCGGCCCGCCGAGCATCACGATGGCCGCGGCGTCGAAACCCTGGCTCCGCAGCGATGCGCCGAGCCGCGCCTCGAGCGCCGTCGGCGGCACGTCCTGCTCGTCGATCTCCTCCATGGGCAGCACCTCGGCATCGAGATCCGCCCGTCCGGAGGACACGGTGTGGATATAGCTGCGGAGCGACCGGTCCACGCCGTTCGCCGGGTCATAGAAGACCCGACGCAGGATATCGCCCGTCCAGTCCGCCGGAATCTGATCCGGTGGAATTGCGTGCGGCCGGTAGAGCGGGACGAACGCAATCCGCTTCGAGCCTGTCCACGTCATGATGCCATGCACCCCCATGCCGAAGATAAAGACGTCAGGATCAGAGACTTCGCGGCCCGCAAACGGCCGGAAGCGACAGTCCGATCAAGGCTGAGCCGTCGTCGAAAAGGAATTAGTCTTTATCGCGTCGTAGATGCGAAATGCAGAATCGAAATAGTCTGCGCAGCATAGCGGATTCCGCCGATTCCCGCGAGCGGTTTCGGCGCGACAATGCGCCACGTCAACGCGGCGCAGGGGCTCTTGGGGGGTCCGGGGTCAAGCAGCGGGTCGTCGTCAGAGTGCGAGGGGAGCGAGGGGTGGGGTGGGTGTACGCACCCGGACGACGACCACTTTGCTGCTTGCAACACCAAGCTACCGCGAGGCGAGCGGCACACGCAAGGGTTTAGTTCGCTAAAATTGCAGATGCTTGCGGACCGTTGCGAATAGGTTTCACCCGGCTCGACTCGCCCTTGCCTTCGGCGGCAACATCTCCCACCTGAGTCGCTCCCCTCCGAGAGCCCCCGATGCCCCTTTTCGATGCCCTGACCGTCACGCCGCAGGAGCCCCGCCGCGCCAAGCTCGAGGGCGGCAAGGCCTTCAAGCTCGTGTCCGAGTTCGAGCCGGCCGGCGATCAGCCCGCCGCGATCTCCGAGCTCGTCGAGGGTGTGCTGGCGGGGGAGCGGAGCCAGGTGCTGCTGGGCGCGACCGGAACCGGCAAGACCTTCACCGCCGCCAAGATCATCGAGGCCACGCAGCGCCCGGCCATCATCCTGGCGCCGAACAAGACCCTCGCCGCGCAGCTCTACGGGGAGTTCAGGGGCTTTTTTCCGGAGAATGCGGTCGAGTATTTCGTCTCCTACTACGATTATTACCAGCCCGAGGCCTACGTCGCGCGGACCGACACCTACATCGAGAAGGAAAGCCAGATCAACGAGCAGATCGACCGCATGCGCCATTCGGCGACGCGGGCGCTGCTCGAGCGCGACGACGTGATCATCGTCGCCTCGGTCTCCTGCATCTACGGCATCGGCTCGGCCGAGACCTACGGCGCGATGACCCAGGATCTGATCACCGGCAACAGCTACTCGCAGCGGCAGGTCATCGCCGACCTCGTCGCGCAGCAGTACCGCCGCAACGACGCGGCCTTCCAGCGCGGCAGCTTCCGGGTCCGCGGCGACAGCCTCGAGCTCTGGCCCGCGCACCTCGAGGACCGGGCGTGGCGGCTGTCGTTCTTCGGCGACGAGATCGAGGCGATCCAGGAATTCGACCCGCTGACCGGCGCCCGCACCGATTCGCTCGGCCGGATCCGGGTCTATGCCAACTCGCACTACGTGACGCCGCGGCCGACGCTGCAGCAGGCGACCAAGAGCATCCGCGTCGAGCTGCGCCAGCGGCTCGATCAGCTCGTCGCCGAGGGCAAGCTCCTCGAGGCGCAGCGGCTCGAGCAGCGGACGACCTTCGATCTCGAGATGATGGAGGCGACCGGCTCCTGCGCCGGCATCGAGAACTACTCGCGCTACCTGACCGGGCGGAAGCCCGGCGAGCCGCCCCCCACCCTCTTCGAGTACATTCCCGACAACGCCATCGTCTTCGCCGACGAGAGCCACGTCTCGGTGCCGCAGATCGGCGGCATGTACAAGGGCGACTACCGGCGCAAGTTCACGCTGGCCGAGCACGGGTTCCGGCTGCCGTCCTGCATGGACAACCGGCCGCTGAAGTTCGAGGAGTGGGACGCGATGCGGCCGCAGTCGGTGTTCGTCTCGGCGACCCCGGCGGCCTGGGAGCTGGAGCAGACCGGCGGCGTCTTCACCGAGCAGGTGATCCGGCCGACCGGGCTGATCGATCCGCCGATCGAGATCCGGCCGGTGTCGATGCAGGTCGACGACCTGCTCGACGAGATCCGCAAGGTGGCGGCGGCGGGCAACCGGGTGCTGGTCACCGTGCTGACCAAGCGCATGGCCGAGGATCTGACCGAGTACCTGCACGAACAGGGGATCCGGGTGCGCTACATGCACTCGGACATCGACACGCTGGAGCGGATCGAGATCCTGCGCGACCTGCGGCTCGGGGCGTTCGACGTGCTGGTGGGGATCAACCTGTTGCGCGAGGGGCTGGACATTCCCGAATGCGCGCTGGTCGCGATCCTCGACGCCGACAAGGAGGGCTTCCTGCGCTCGGAGACCTCGCTGGTGCAGACGATCGGCCGGGCGGCGCGCAACGTCGACGGGCGGGTCATCATGTACGCCGACCACGTCACCGGCTCGATGGAGCGGGCGATCGCCGAGACCGGCCGGCGGCGCGAGAAGCAGACGGCCTACAACACGCTGCACGGGATCACCCCGGAGACGGTGCGCAAGAACGTGCGCGACGTGCTGGAAGGGCTGTGGCACGGCGACACCGACCAGGCGCGGATCACCGCGCGGGTCGATGCGCCGCTGATCGGGGCGAACCTGCAGGCGCATCTCGACGGGCTGCGCAAGGCGATGCTGAAGGCGGCGGAGAACCTCGAGTTCGAGGAGGCGGCGCGGCTGCGCGACGAGGTCAAGCGGCTCGAGGCGGTGGATCTCGCGATCGCCGACGACCCGCTGGCGCGGCAGTCGGCGGTCGAGGCGGAGGTGGAAGCGGCGGTCCGGCCGCGCTCGAAGGCGGGCCAGGGCGGGACGCGGTCGTACCGGGGAAAGAGCGCGAAGCGGATGCGCTGAGCCCGCAGCGACGGCCCGGTCGCGCGGCCGGGTCGCGCGGCGCGTGCCGCCGCGCTTGGCGTGCCGGCCGCGCGGGCGTATCATTGCAGCGCTCACGCGCTTTTTTTCCCAATGCCATTTTTCGTGGAGATCGCACGATGCCCGATGAGAGGTTTCCTCCCGACACCGAAGACGACGCGGCGCTCGAAGCCGGATACGAAGAGAATCTCGACAGCCTGGGGTCGAGGGTCGCTCCGCCAGGCCCCCGCGAGGCGGCGCCGCACCTCGGGCTCGGGGACGCGCGCTGGCCGCACGACCCGGCGAATGCGCCCGACACCTGGCACCTGCCGGCGGAGCTGGCCGAGGCCGAGTTCGAGCTGACCGCGGAGGTCGTCGAGGCGATCATCGCCGCGGGCCACTTCCGGCCGGACCTCACGACCAACGGCCGGCTCGTGCTGTCGCTGCGCGGCTGCGCGCTCGCCGACGGCTCGGCCTCGGTGGCCGATGCGGACAAGGTGCGGCTGCGCGCGGTGCGGCCGGATCACGAGCAGTTCCGCTGCCTGATCGGGCTCTACGACACCGGCTCGCGGCGGGTCTCGCTCTATCTCGGCTCGACGGTGCCGCGGCGGACCGGAATGCTGCGGTTCTACGACAAGATGAACTTCGGCGCCTCGGCGCCCAACTGCAACATGCTGCCGACCGGCTGCTACCAGCTCTGCGTCGGCACGCATGGCGGGTCGGCGGGGCCGGTGACCTTCGTGCTGCGGCTCGGAAACGGGCCGACCTCGGCGGATGCCGGGCCGGCGACGGTGCTGCGGACCAGGAACGACCTGATCTTCGGTACCGGCGACGTCTGGGACAACACCCGGCCGGCCGACAACGTGCATCCGGCGTTCCTCGCCCAGAGCTTCTCCTCGCTCGGATGCCTGACGCTGCGGGGCTGGCAGAAGCCGGGCGGGAGCCACGACACCGCCCGCGGCGAGTGGAAGGCGTTCCGCAGCAAGCTCGGCTTCGCGGGAGAGAACCACGGCAAGCGGTTCGACAATCTGCTGGTCACGGGCCACGAGGCGGCGGCGGTCGCGGCCGGCGCGGCGGGGATCGAGACGCTGCGGCAGGGCTCGCGCGGGCCCGCGGTCGAGCGGCTGCAGACGGCGCTCGGGCTGAGCGACCCCGACGAACGGTTCGGCGCCAATACCGCCGAGGCGCTGGCGGCGCGGCAGCTGGAGAAGCTCGGCTTCGCCACCGGAAGCTTTTCCGCGCGGATGGGCGAACTTCTCGGGCTGCCCTTCCGCAGCGAGGCGCCGGCGCCTACTGCATGAACCAGCCGTGGCTGACCACCAGCGACTGACCGGTGAAGGCGTTGCTGGTGGCGCCGGCGAAGAAGAGGACGGCGTCGGCGACGTCGGCGAGGGTGGTGAACTCGCCGTCGACGGTGTCCTTGAGCATGATCGTCTTGATCACCTCTTCCTCGGTGATGTCGAACTGGGCCGCCTGCTCGGGGATCTGCTTGTCGACGAGCGGGGTGCGGACGAAGCCCGGGCAGACGACGTTGGCGGTGACGTTGTGCTCGGCGCCCTCCTTGGCCAGCACCTTGGCGAGGCCGATGAGGCCGTGCTTGGCGGTGACGTAGGGGGCCTTGAGCCGCGAGGCCTCCTTGGAGTGGACCGAGCCGGTGAAGATGACCCGGCCGTAGTTCGCCCGGTACATGTGCTTCAGGCAGGCCCGGGTGGTGAGGAAGGCGCCGTCGAGGTGGATGGCGAGGAGCTTCTTCCAGTCGGCGAACGGGAAGTCGACGATCGGGTGGACGATCTGGATTCCGGCGTTGGAGACCAGGACGTCGATCCGGCCGTACTTCGCGACGGCGTCCGCGACGCCCTGCTCGACCTGGGCTTCGTCGGTGACATCCATTGCCACGGCGAACGCGTCGCCACCCTTGGCCCTGATCTCCTCGGCGGTGGCGTTCGCGGCGTCGAGGTTGAGGTCGGCGATCACCGGCGTCGCCCCTTCGGCGGCGAACCGCAGGGCGATTTCCTTGCCGATTCCGCTGGCGCCGCCGGTGATCAGCGCGACCCTTGCATCGAAGCGAGCCATCTGTCGGTTCCTTTCCCGGTGTAACGAAGCGGGCAAGGGTTGCCACGTTCGCCGGTGCAGCGCCACCGCGAAAACCGACCCCTCGCGCTCCCGTGCAGGTGGAACCGGAAAGGCAATCGGGCATTTACCCAGGGACGAAATTGCAAAGGCGACGGACGCATGACGCTCCACACCGGACGGACGGGGAACGCGGTCGAAGAGGGCGGGCGCCCGGCGGCGGTGCCGCCGCTCGGCCGCCGGGCGAAGCAGGCGCTGGCGACGCGGGCGCGAATCCTCGCGGCCGCACGCGACGCTTTTTCGCGCGAGGGCTACGAGAGGGTCACGATCCGCTCGATCGCGCAGGCCGCCTCGATCAATCCGGCACTCGTCATCCGATACTACGAGAGCAAGGAGCAGCTTTTCGCCTGCGTCGCCTCGTTTCCGCTGGCGGCGGCGCCCCTGGCGGGCGTTCCGCGCGAGGCTTTCGGCGAGGCGCTGGTCTGCCACGTGCTGAGCCGCTGGGAGCATCCCGAGACCGGGCGGGCGCTGGCGGCGATGCTGCGGGCTTCGATCTCGCAGGCGCCGGTGCGCCAGCGGGTGGGCGCGCTGCTCGCGAGCGAGATCGACCGGCTGCTGGGCACGCTCGGGATCCCGGCAAAGTCCGATACCGCGCCGCTGATCGCAGCGGAGTTCCTCGGTCTGGTGCTCACCCGGCACGTGCTGAAGATCCCGGCGGTGGTCGACCTGCCGCGCGACACCATCGTGCGCAGGATGGGGCAGGTGGTGCAGCAGCAGCTCGACGCGGCGCAGGCCGAGCTGCGCCCTCGGGATGGCGCCGCCTGATCGAAGCTACAGCGCGCGGCCCTCGCGATCGAAGAGGTGGATGCGGCCGGGCGCGAAGGCGAGGCCGACCGCCTCGCCGGGCCGGCCCGCGGACTCGCCGTCGTCCTCCACCACCACGCTGCCGGCCGGCGTATCGACGTAGAGCATCGTCGTGTGCCCGAGGCGCTCGACCATGCTGATCCGCCCGTCGAGCGCCGACTCCGCCCCGCCGGGGGCGGTGGCAGCGACATGCTCGGGACGGATCCCGAGCTCGAGCCCCTCGGCGCCGCCGCCGAGCTTGCCCCGCACGCTCGTCCTGACCGGATGGCCCCCTGCGGGGCTGACGGTGGCCTCGCGGCCGTCGGTGTTAACGACGGTGGCCGGCAGGAAGTTCATCGCCGGCGAGCCGATGAACGAGGCGACGAAGCGGTTCTCCGGACGGTGGTAGAGGTCGAGCGGCGTGCCCACCTGCGCGATGCGGCCGCGGTCGAGCACGACGACCCGGTCGGCGAGGGTCATCGCCTCGACCTGGTCGTGGGTGACGTAGATCATCGTGGTTGCCAGCTCCTGGTGCAGCTTGGCGAGCTCGAGCCGCATCTGCACCCGCAGCATGGCGTCGAGGTTCGAGAGCGGCTCGTCGAAGAGGAAGACCTCGGGGTCGCGCACGAGCGCGCGGCCGATCGCGACGCGCTGGCGCTGGCCGCCGGAGAGCTGCGCCGGCTTGCGGTCCATCAGCGCGTCGAGCTGCAGCAAGGCCGCGACCTTGTCGGCCTTTTCCACGATCTCGCGCTTGCCGGCGCCGGCGACGTCGAGGCTGAAGCCGATGTTCTGCCGCACCGTCATGTGCGGGTAGAGCGCGTAGGACTGGAAGACCATCGCGATCTGCCGCTTGGCCGGCGGCACCCGGGTGACGTCGCGGCCGGCGATCTCGACCTTGCCCGAGGTCACGGTCTCGAGGCCGGCGATCATCCGCAGGAGCGTGGACTTGCCGCAGCCGGAGGGGCCGAGCAGGGCGCAGAACTCGCCCGCCTCGACGCCCAGGCTGAGGTCGCGGATCACCTCGACGGCGCCGAACTGCTTGTTGAGGTGTTCGAGGACGACGTGCGGCATGGCCCTCACCTCAGCCTTCGCGCAGCCAGACGGCCATCGGCCCGGGCTCGCGGTTGGCCCAGAGGTAATAGGGAATCGCCGTGAGGGTCGCGGGCGCGGCCTTCGGCGGGTCGCTGCGGTAGAGATCGCCGTCCCAGCCGCCGGCATCGACCGCCCTGCCCCTGGCGTCCATCGCGACGATGCCGTCGAAGAGCTCGCGGCGGTCGGCCGCCTCGACCGCGGCGTCGCGCGGGAGCACGAGCTGCGGCACCGGGGCCGCGGCGTTGTCGGCCTGCTCGAGGCAGTAGACGAGCGGGCCGCGGCGCAGGGCGACCTTGCCGAGATCCTCGCGCACTTTGGGGTTGGCGAAGATGCGCGCGGGCTGCATCGGCAGGTCGAGCTCGACCGCGTCGCCGGGCGCCCAGTCGCGGGTGAGGCCGAGATAGCCGCGCTCGGTGGCGTGCGCGACGTCGATGGGCGCGCCGTTGACCGAAGCGGTTGCGCCCTCGGCCCAGGCCGGGATGCGCAGGCGCAGGGTGAAGCGTTGCGCGGCCTCGGGCTCGACGGTGATCCGGATCTTCCCGGACCAGGGGTAGGCGCTTTGCTCGGTGATGCGGACGGGCTTGCCGTCGACGTCGAGCGCGGCGGCGTTGCCGCCGTAGAGGTGGACGGCGACGACGCCCTCGCCGGTGGAGTAGAAGTAGCCGCCGATCGAGGCGACGAGGCGCGAGACGTTCATCGTGCAGCAGGGGCACGGGTGCCAGGCCCAGCGGCGGTGGCTGCCGTCGCTCTCGAGCTTGTTCTCGTAGAAGTAGTTCTCGCCGTCGCGCGACAGGCCGGAGAGCGCGCCGTTGTAGAGCGCGCGCTCCATCAGGTCGGCGTAGCGGCCGTCGAGCTCGAGGTTGAGCATCCGCTGCGCCCAGAAGATGAAGGCGACCGAGGCGCAGGTCTCGGCGTAGGCGGTGTCGTTCGGCAGGTCGTAGTCGGAGGTGAAGCCCTCGTTCGAGGCCGAGGGGCCGAAGCCGCCGGTCACGTACATCCGGGTCGAGGTGACGTCGTCCCAGAGCATCTCGCAGGCGCGCTTGAGGCTGTCGTCGTCATGCTCGGCCGCGAGGTCGGCCATGGCGGTGTACATGTACATCGCGCGGACGGCGTGGCCGACGACCTTGGTCTGCTCGCGGACGGGGAGGTGCGACTGGTTGTACTCGTAGGTGCCCTGGCCGTATGCCCCGGGCGCCTCGCCGCGGGCGTCGCGCTCGATGTCGTAGTAGTGCGGCTGGCGGCCGCGCTCGTCGATGAAGTAGGTGGCGAGGTCGAGCTGCTTCCGCTCGCCGGTCAGGTGGTAGAGCTTGATCAGCGCGATCTCGATCTCCTGGTGGCCGGGGTAGCCGCGTTTCTGGCCCTCGCCGGTGCCGAAGGTGGCGCGGATGTGGTCGAGGTAGCGCTCCATCACGTCGAGCATCCTGCGGCGGCCGGTGGCCTGGAAGTAGGCGATGGCGCCTTCGAGCAGGTGGCCGCAGTTGTAGAGCTCGTGGTTGTCGCGGAGGTTGGTCCAGCGGTTCTCGAGCTCGTGGCCGATGTACCAGAGGTTGAGGTAGCCGTCCTCGAGCTGGGCGGCGGCGAGCTTGTCGACGATGTCGTCGATCTCGGCCTCGATCGTGGCGTCGCGGCGGTGGCGAAGCGCGTAGCTCGCGGCCTCGATCCACTTGCCGATGTCGCTGTCCCAGAAGATCTGGGTGGTGAAGCCGTTCGCCCGGCGCGGGATGCGCAGCGGCGGCGGCGGATCGGTCGGGACAAGCGATTCGAGCAGGCCTTCGGACTCGAGCTTCTGGTACTGGCTCGGGATGGTGCGGGAGAGCACCGTCTCCAGCCGCTCGTGCCAGAAGTCGCCGGTCAGCGTCACGCGGGTGAAGTCGACCGGGGAATAGCGTCGCATTCTAGAGGCTCCTCTCGTCCGTCGCCGTGCCGGAGCTCTCGCGCACCACCAGGGTGCAGGGGAGCCGCAGCACGCCCTGAAATTCCTCGCCGCCGATCAGCTGCATGATGCGGCGGCCCGCCTCCTGCCCGAGGGCGTAGAGGTTCATGTCGACGCTCGAAAGCCGCGGGCGGGCGCCTTCGACCATCACGTCCCAATTGTCGAAGCCGACGACGGCGACGTCCTCGGGCACGCGCAGGCCGAGGTCGCGCAGCGCCTCGACGAGGCCGCGGGCGATCTGGTCGTTGCCGGCGAAGACGGCGTCCGGGCGGTTCGCGGACCCGGCGAAGAGCGTGATCGCGGCCTCGCGACCGCATCCCTCGGACCAGGGGCCGCTGAGGTAGGGAGCATCGGGGAGGCCGGCTTCCGCGAGCGCCGCGCGCCAGCCTTCGCGGCGGAGGCGCACGGCCTCGAAGCGTTCGGGGCCGGTGACGTGGGCGATGCGGCGGCGGCCCTGCCCGGCGAGGTGGGCGGTGGCAAGGCGTGCACCCTGCGCGTCGTCGGGGACGAGGCAGAAGCTCTGGTCGTCGGAGCCGCGCGAGTAGACAAAGAGCGTCGGCAGATCCCCGAGGGAGACGGTCATCGCCGGCCGGCGGTCGGCACGGCGGGCGGTGAAGATCAGGCCGTCGACGCGCTTGCCCATCAGCTGCTCGATGTGCTGGCGCTCGCGCGCGGGGTCGTCGGTGGCGTTGCACATGAAGATGCCGATGCGGCGGTCGGCGAGCTCGCGCTCGAGCCCCTCCATGATCGGCAGGGTGAAGCGGCCGAAGCTGTCGTTGGAGATGAGGCCGACGGTGAAGCTCTGGCCGCGGAGGAGCGACTGCGCGAGGTCGTTGGGACGGAAGCCGAGTTCGCCCGCGATGCGGATGACGCGGTCGCGCGTCTCCTGCCGCAGCGTGCCGGACTTGTTGAGCGCCTTCGAGACGGTGCCGATGCTGACGCCGGCCGCCTCGGCGACGTCGCGGATGGTCTGGCCCCGGCGCCGGGCGGGGGCGTCGGCCATCACTTCACCGCGCCGCTGAGAAGGCCCGCGACGTAATAGCGCTGCAGCAGCAGGTAGATCAGCACGCAGGGGATGATCGAGACGATGACGCCCGCCTGCAGCGCGCCCCAGTCGACGGTGCCGAACTGGCCGGTGGAGACGCCGGTGAGCATGACCGGGACGGTGTAGTTGCTCTCCTTGCTCATGAAGATGAGCGCGGCGATGAACTCGTTCCACGAGGTGATGAAGGCGAAGAGCGCGACCGTCACCATGCCGGGCAGGACGAGGGGCAGGAAGACGCGGCGCAGGATCTGCAGCGAGGTGCAGCCGTCCATGACGCTCGCCTCCTCGATCTCCTTCGGGATCGCCTCGAAGCTGTTGCGCATCAGGTAGACCGAGAAGGGGAGCTGCAGCGTGGTGTGGACGATCGCGAGGCCGATGCGGCTGTTGGTGAGGCCGATGTGGGAGAGCATCAGGTAGAGCGGCGTCAGCATCGCCTGGTAGGGGATCATCATCCCGGCGAGGATCAGCAGGAACCAGACCTCCTTGAACGGGATCGCGAAGCGGGCGAGGGCGTAGCCGGCGGGGACCGCGAGCACGAGGCAGAAGGCGATGGTCAGGAAGGCGACGGCGAGGCTGTTGCCGACGTAGGTCCAGAGGCCGGCCTGGTAGCTGGCGACGGCGCGGAAGTTCTCGAGGCTGATCGCGTGCGGCAGGTAGTGCGGGGGAACGGCGCTCGCCTCGGCGGGCGGCTTGATCGAGGCGAGGAAGGAGAGCGCGAGCGGCAGCAGCATCAGCGCGATGAGAAAGACGCAGAGCGCCGCAACGAGGTAGCGCGCGGCATGGCTTCCGCCGACGGTCTCGGCCCGGGTGGAGCCCGCGGCGTCGAGGCGGGAGAGCGCGGCGTCGGTCATGCCCGGACGGCCCGCTGGCGGGTGAGGCCGATCTGCACCGCCGAGGCGCAGAGGATGATCACCATCAGGATCACCGAGAGCGCGGCGCCGTAGCCGAGTTTGAAGTAGACGAAGGAGTTCTGGTAGATCCAGTAGACCGAGGTGAAGGTCTGCCCGCGCGGCGCGCCGCGGGTCATCAGGTAGAACTGGTCGAAGGCGAGCATCGAGCCGATGGCGCTGATCAGCGTCGCGAGCAGGATCGAGCGCACCGAGAGCGGCAGGATGATGCGGCGGACGCGCTGCCACCAGGTGGCGCCGTCGATCATCGCCGCCTCCAGCACCTCGTGGTTGATCGACTGGATGCCCGAAAGCATGATGATCATGCCGAAGCCCACGACCTTCCAGACCACCGAGACGCTGACGGCGAAGAGGCCGATGTTCGCCTTGTTGAACCAGAGCATCGGCTTGTCGAGCACGCCGATGTCGACCAGCATCTTGTTGAAGAGCCCGACCTGCTGGTCGAAGAGCCAGAGCCAGAGCAGGCTCGAGCTCGCGAGCCCGATCACCACCGGCAGGAAGACGACGCCGCGGGTCAGCCGCACGATCGGCCGGTCGATGGTGGCGAGGAGCGCGAGCAGGAACCCAAGGCCGATCAGCACCGGCGTGATCCACAGCGTGTAGCGGACGGTGAACCAGAACGCCTGCCAGAACAGCCGGTCCTTGAAGGCGTGCAGGTAGTTGTCGAACCCGACGAATTCGCCGCCGCCGAGCAGCAACTCGCTGGTCAGCGAGATCTTCAGGAGCTGCGCCAGCGGATAGAAGGTGAAGGCCCCGACGAAGACGAGCGCCGGCAAGAGGTAGAGAAAGCCCACCCACCTGTTGTTGCTCGCGAGCATCCCGCCCCCCGTTGAAGGCGCCCGCGCCCGCGCCGGCGGTCCGGCGCGGGCGGGTCGCTGTCGCTACTGGCTGGCGATGTCGAGCATCTGCTGCCGGGCGTCGGTGATCGCCCCGTCGACGTCGCCGTCGAAGATCGCCCGCTGCAGCATGTTGATCCAGGGGCTCGAGTCCGAGTTCACCATGTCGTTGAAGTGGAACACCCAAGGCACGTAGCCCGCCTTCAGCGCCGCGGCGGTCGCCTCGACCTTGTCGTTGCCCTTGAAGTACTCGTTGTCGGCGAGGTCGGTGCGCGTCGTCAGGATCTTGTTCTTCGCCAGCCCCTCGAGCTGCGCCTCGTCGCTCAGCACCCAGGTGACGAACTCGCGCGCGGTCTTCTCGTTCTTCGACCCCTTCGGGATCGCGACGACGTCGCCGCCGACGAAGCCCGAGACCTGGCCGGGCTCGAGGCCCGGGAGCAGCGCCACGCCGTAGTCGAAGTCGGGGAACTGGCGCTGCATCAGCGAGAGCAGGAACCCGCCCAGGCCCTCGATGCCGACGTTGCCGTTGGTGAAGGCGGAGACGAAGTTCTCGCCGGCGTCGGTCTCGGCGGCGGCGGGGATCAGCCCCTCCTCCCACATCTGCCGGTACTGGTCGAGCACCTCGTGGATCGCCTTGCCCTCGAGGGCGGCGTCCTCGCCGTTCTTCGGCAGGATCTTCGCACCCCCCGCCACCATCAGCGGCGAGGTGACGAAGATGTTGCAGCCCGGGCAGGCGCCGGCGAAGTAGAAGCCGTAGGTGTCGTCGCCGAGCGCGCCGATCTTCTTGGCCATCTCGTGGATCTCGTAGATCGTCTTCGGCGGCGTGTCGGGATCGAGCCCGGCCTTGCGGAAGAGATCCTTGTTCCACACCAGGATCGAGACGTCGGGGGTGAAGCCGACGCCGTAGATCCTGTCCTCGTAGGTGGCGATGTCCTTGTAGGCCTGGATGTGGGTGGCGTAGTTCGGGTCGGCCTTGAGCTGGTCGGTGAGGTCGGTGAGGAAGCCCGCCTTCATGAAGTCGGGCATGTAGATCAGGTCGAACGACATGATGTCCGGCGCCTCGCCGCCGCGCACGCTGGTCGCGAGCTTGGTCACCACCTGGTTGTCGGGGATCGCCGTCACCTCGATCTTGGCGTCGTGGTTCGAGTTCCACAGGTCGGTCATCAGCTTCGCCGGATCGGCCGCGCTTTCGCGCACCCACATCTGCAGCGTTTGCGCGAAAGCCGTTACCGGCATCGCGGCGATGAACGAGGCGGCGAACAGCGGGACACCCGCCTTCAAGGCACTGAAGAGCTTCATCCTTTTCCTCCCGGACCGCCGCGATTTCGCCTCGCGGCATTGATTCCGCGTGTCGGCGGAAAACCTTTTCCTGAGATTTGCACCGAACCGGGCCGGCAGGCAAGCGGCAATTGGAGGATCAGCGGGATCGGTGACCGGCGCCACGCGGCATCCGGTCCCGATCGCGCGTTCAGCGCGCCAGCGCGTCGAGGATGCGCGCCCAGGAGCGGGTGCCCTTGTGGAAGCTCTTGAGGTCGTACTTCTCGTTCGGGCTGTGGATGCGGTCGTCGTTGAGGCCGAACCCGACCATCACCACGTCGACGCCGAGCTTGTTCTTGATCAGCGTCGCCACCGGGATCGAGCCGCCGCCGCCGACGAAGGCCGCGTCCTTGTGCCATTCGTCGGTGAGCGCGGCCTGGGTCTTCTGGAAGACCGGGCCGGTGGTGTCGAAGCTGACCGCGGTGCCGGCGCCGTGCTCGTGGTACTCGACGCGGCAGTCGGCCGGCAGGCGCGCCTCGACGAAGGCGCGGAAGGCCTTGCGGATCGCCTGCGGGTCCTGGTCGAACACCAGCCGGAACGAGACCTTGGCGTGCGCGTCGGCCGGGATCACCGTCTTGAAGCCGGCGCCCTGGTAGCCGCCGCCCATGCCGTTCACCTCGGCGGTCGGGCGCGACCAGGTCATCTCGAGCACCGAGCGGCCCTTCTCGCCGGCGGGAACGGAGAGGCCGATCTCGCCGAGGAAGGCCGCGGGGTCGAAGTCGAGCTTCGCCCAGCTCTCGCGCAGGCTGTCGGGAAGCTCGGGGACGCCGTCGTAGAAGCCCGGGATCGTCACCCGCCCGTCGGCGTCGTGCAGGTCGGCGAGGATGCGCGCCAGGACGTGGTTGGGGTTGGCCGCGGCCGAGCCGTAGAAGCCCGAGTGCAGGTCGCGGTCGGCGGCGTGGATGGTGATCTCCTCGCCGCAGAGGCCGCGCAGCGAGGTGGTGATCGCCGGGGTGTCGCTGTCCCACATGCCGGTGTCGCAGATGAGCGCGGTGTCGGCGCGAAGCTCGCCGAGGTTGGCCTCGAGGAAGGGCGGCAGGTTCACCCCGCCGGATTCCTCCTCGCCTTCGAGCAGGATGGTCATCGGCAGCGGCAGCGCGCCCGTCACCTTCTTCCAGGCGCGGCAGGCCTCGACGAAGGTCATCAGCTGGCCCTTGTCGTCGGCGGTGCCGCGGCCGGTGATCATCTTCGAGCCGTCGGGGCGCGTCACGAGCCGGGGATCGAAGGGGTCGCGCTCCCAGAGCTCGATCGGGTCGACAGGCTGCACGTCGTAGTGGCCGTAGAACAGCACCGACCGGCCGGGCGCGGAACGGTCGTGGCCGACGACGATCGGGTGGCCGGCGGTGTCGCGCACCCCGGCGTCGAAGCCGATCGAGGCGAGATCGGCCGCGTGCCACTCGGCGCAGCGGCGCGTCTCGGCGGCATAGGCAGGGTCGGTCGAGATCGACTTCAGCCGCAGCGTCGCGTAGAGCCGCTCCAGGGCGGCGTCGAGATCGGCGTCGATGGCGTCGAGCACGCGGTCGAGATCGGACATGGGCATTCCCCCCGGGGTTCGTTCCTGTCAGCTGGGACCGAGCGGCAGCCCGAGCAAGGCCCAGGCGACGAGCAGCGCGGTCCAGAGCACGGTGAGCACCACCGTGTAGGGCAGCATCAGCGAGACGATGGTGCCGATGCCGGCGTCCTTCTGGTACTTCGCGGCGAAGCCCACCATCACCCCGAGATAGACGTTGAGCGGGGTGATGACGTTCGCCGGCAAGTCGCCGACCCGGTAGGCGGCGAGCACCATGTTCGGATCGCCCCCGAGCCGCATGAAGAGCGGGATGAAGACCGGGGCGAAGATCGCCCACTTCGCCACCGCGCCGGTGATCAGCAGGTCGATCAGGAAGATCACCACGATGAAGATGATGATGTAGCTGACGAGCCCCAGCGGCACGTTCTCGAGGAAGTCGGCGAGGTTGCCCGCCAGCACGGTTGCGATGTTGGTGAAGTTGAAGAAGGCGATGAACTGGGCGATGACCAGCAAGAGGAAGATCAGCCCGGCCATGCCGGAGAAGGTCTTGACGATCATCCCGATCGCCGCGGTCAGGTCCTTCACCGTCCCGGCGCCCTTGCCGTAGCAGAAGCCGACGGTGAAAAAGAGCGCGCTGATCTGCACGATCAGGCCCGACATGAACGGCGAGCCGGAGAGGATCTCGCCGGTGTCGGGATGCCGCAGCGGCGCCCCGGGCGGGACGAGCAGCAGCCCGACCGCGACGACGTAGGCGAGAAGGCCCCAGCCGGCGAAGCGCAGGCCGCGCATCTGCGTCGGCGTCAGCGCCGCCTGCTTCTCGACCGGCACCCCGCCCTCGTAGGGACCGAGGTGCGGCTCGATCACCTTGTCGGTGAGGATGGTGCAGACGAGCCCCATCACGATCGAGGAGACGATCATGAAGTAGAGGTTGCCGACCAGGGTGATCTCGCGCGCGGGGTCGACCATGCGGATCGCGTCGTTGGTCATCTCGGCGAGGAGCGCGTCGGTCGGCGTCACGAAGAGGTTGACGAGAAAGACCGCCGCGACGCCGGAGAAGGCGGCGGCGAGGCCGGCGAGCGGGTGCCGGCCGAGGCTGTGGAAGGCGGCGGCGCCGAGCGGGACCAGCACCAGGTAGCCGGCGTCGGCGGCGATCGAGGACACGACGCCGAGCATCACGATGATGAAGGTGAAGATCGAGCGGGGCGCGATCTCGACGATCTTGCGCACCAGCGTGGCGATCAGGCCGGATTCCTCGGCGACCCCGACGCCGACCATCGCGACGATGATCACGCCGACGGCGCCGAAGTTCATGAAGTTCGGCACGATCGAGGTGAAGATGAAGCGGATGCCGTCGGCGGAGAGCAGGCTGCGCACCGTCGTCGTCCGCGTGACGATCTCGCCGGTGGCGGCGTCGACCATCTCGTAGGTGGCCGACCAGCCGATCAGGCTCAGCAGCACCGACAGGACGATGACGATGGCGATCAGGAAGAAGAAGATGATCGCCGGATGCGGGACCTTGTTGCCGACCCGCTCGATCGTGGTGAGAAAGCCGTCCAGGAAACCACCCTTCGACCGGCTGTCCGCGCCGGACAATGGTTCCATGGTCATCGCGCCGCCCCCACTGCGATCCGATCAAGCGGCGAATTATTCTTTTCAATCTAACGACTTCGCCTTGGGCAAGATTGCGTCCGCCTGATTGCGAAAGCAAGCGAATTGTGCGAAACGGCGCCAGCGGCGCGCGCCCGGGGGAGGCATCTGTTGAGCGACATCTGGACCGTCTTCGCGATCATCGCGGTGGTCATCGTCCTCTTCGTCTGGGACCGGCTGCCGGTCGTCGTCGTCTGCGTCGGCTGCGGCCTGTCGCTCTGGGCGACCGGCGTGCTCACCCTGCCGCAGAGCCTCGCGGGCTTCGGCGACCCGGCGACGGTCTTCGTGGCCTCGCTCTTCGTCGCCAGCGCCGCGCTGGAAAAGACCGGCATCACCGCCTGGGCCGGGCAGGTGCTGGTGCGCGGCGCCGGCGACAGCTGGTCGCGGCTGATCCTGCTGATGATGCTCTTCGTCGGCCTGCTCTCGGCGCTGATCAGCGTCAACGGCGCGGTCGCCGCGCTGTTGCCGGTGGTGGTGGTGCTGGCGGTGCGGCTGAAGCGGCCGCCGTCGCAGATGCTGATGCCGCTGGTCTTCGGCGGCCACTCGGGCTCGATGCTGGCGCTGACCGGCACGCCGGTGAACGTGCTCGTGCTCGAGGCCTCGGAGAACGCCGGCCGCGGCGGCTTCGGCTATTTCGAATACGCGATGGCCGGCGTGCCGCTGGTGCTCGGCGGGATGCTGATCGCGGTCTTGCTCGGTCGGCGGCTGCTGCCGGTGCGCGCGAGCCGGGCGCTGCCGCCCGACCTGAGCGGGCACGCGCGCACGCTGGTCGAGCAGTTCCGCCTCGACGACGGGCTGCACCAACTCCGCGTGCGCGACGGCTCGCCGCTGGTCGGCACGCCGCGCGCCAGCGTCGACCTCTCGGCGCACGGGGTCACGCTGATGACGGCGCGCAGTGCCGGCAAGGACGGCGCGCCGCGGCTGGGCGAGATCGCCGGCGACGACCTCCTGCTGGTGCGCGGCGATCCCGAGGCGATCGCGGAGGCGGCGCTGACGCACGACCTCGCCTTCCGCGACGAGGCCGATGCCGGCCCGATCGAGCAGGTGCTCTTCAGCCGCGGCTCGGGCCTCGCCGAGGTGCTGGTGCCGCCGCGCTCGACGCTGATCGGCGACCGGCTGTTTCCGGGCATGGTGACGGCGAGCGGCGACCTCGTGGTGCTGGCGGTGCAGCGGCAGGGGAGCGACCTGCCCGCCGGCCAGCCGCTCGCGGCCGGCGACATGCTGCTGTTGCAGGGCACCTGGGACGCGCTCGACCGCAACCTGGCGCCGCCGGAGGTGGTGGTGGTCAATTCGCCCGACCTCGTCCGCCGCCAGGCGCTGCCGATGGGACCGGGGTCGCTCGCGACGCTCGCGGTCCTCGCCGCGATGGTGGTGCTGCTCGCGACCGGCCTGCTGCCGGCGGCGGTGGTGGGCCTGCTCTCGGCCGGGGCGATCCTGCTCATCGGCATCCTTTCGGTCGACGAGATCTATCGCGCGATCAACTGGACCACGGTGATCCTCGTCGGCGCGATGATGCCGCTCTCGACGGCGATCACCCAGACCGGCGCCGCCAAGCTCCTCGCCGACCATCTGATCGGCATCGTCGGCGCCGGCGGCCCGCGGGCGCTGCTCGCCGGGCTCTTCGTGCTGACGGCGGTCCTCGGCCAGGTGATCTCCAATACCGCCACCGCGCTCATCATCATCCCGATCTCGGTGGTGGCGGCGCTCGAGATGGGGATCTCGCCGCAGCCGGTGCTGATGAGCGTGGCGGTCGCCGCGGCGGCTTCGTTCCTCACCCCGGTGGCGACGCCGACCAACCTGATGGTGATGGAGCCCGCCGGCTACCGCTTCGGCGACTACTGGAAGTTCGGCCTGCCGTTCATGCTCTGGTACTTCGTCGTCGCCGTCGGCCTCGTGCCGTTCATCTGGCCGTTCTGACCCGGTCGAGGAAGGCCGCGCCCGCCGCCAGCGCCTGCCCGGTCGCCTCGGCGTCGAACTCGAGCGTGCTGAACTCCGACCGCTCCTGCTGGTCGAAGCCGTGCGTGACGCCCCCGAAGAGCCGCGTCTCCACCGGTACGCCCTCGGCCGCCAGCCGCTCGGCGACAGCGATGCATTTGCCGGCCGGCGCGATGCGGTCGTCGGCGCCGAGCAGGAACAGCGCCGGCACCGGCCGGCCCCAGCCCTCGCGGCCGCTCCGGCTGGCCGCGCCGCAATAGGGGTAGACGAGGATCGTCCCCACCACGCCGTCGAGCGGATCGGCCGGCCCCGGGGGAAGTGCGGCGAGGTTGAACGGCAGCCGGCGCGGCGGGTCGAGCGCGAGCAGATCCATGATCGCCCAGCCGCCGTGCGACGCCCCGATCAGCACGATGTCGGACGGATCGACGAAGGGCATCCGCCGGGCGTCGGCGAGCGAGACCAGCACGTCGCCGGCCCGCTCCGAGCCCATCAGCAGCTGCCCGGCGCAGACCAGCCGCCACGCCTCGTGCTCCGAGAGGCCGCGCGGGCCATGGCTGTCGACGATGATCGCCGCCCAGCCGTGCGCGTTCAGCATCTGCGCCCAGCGCAGCTGGCTGTCGCGCGGCCCGTCGCAGCCGGAATAGAGCAGCGCGGTCGGAAACGGCCCCGCGCCCGCGGGCTTCAGCACGCGGTACCAGGGCGAGAGCTTCGCCGAGAGCGCTTCGGGCGCCAGCCGCGGGATGCCCCAGCCCTCGTAGTGCGCGAGCGCGTTCAGCGCGACGGCCGCGAGCACGACGCCCGCCACCGCGAATCCGCCGGCCAGCCAGCGCACGGACCGTCTCACCCGGCCAGATGCGCCTTCAGCCGCTCGATCGCGTCCGGCGTCCACCCCGGCGGGTCGGTCAGCCCGATCCAGGCGTCGACGTAGTGCTGCGGCGCGTAGTAATGCCCGTGCCCGATCGGCACCATCAGCCCGATCGCGGTGTCGAGCATCAGCTGCAGCCAGGTCACCACCGGATACCAGTGCAGCTCCGGCGAGACGTCGGGGCCGACCGGCGGATTCATCCAGTCCGGCTTGCGCCAGAGCGCGCTCGGGCTGAAGAAGGTGACCGGGTCGCTGGCATACTGCAGGTAGATGATCCGCATCGGCCCCCAGTGCGCGCCCGGGATGTCGAGGTGGTTCACCTGGTTGGTGAAGCGGACGATCGAGCCGTCGCCGAAGCTCGGCAGCCATTCCGGCGAGCCGGGGTTGCGCTCGTCGGTCACCCGCCGCCACTCGGGTGTCGCGAACGGCGGTCCGACCCAGAGCGCGCCGTTGAAGGGATCGGCCAGCACCTCGTGCAGCCCGAAGGACTGGTCCGAACCATAGGCGCCGAGGCTCAGGCCGTAGAGGTAGAGCCGCGGGCGGTGGTCCTCTGGGCAGCGACGTCCAGTAGCCGTAGACCGCCCGGAACAGCGCCCGCCCCGATTGCAGCGAGAAGTCGGGCTCGACGAGGAGCGACAAGGGGCTGGAGAGGTAGGAGTACTGCACCGCCACGATCGCGGTGTCGCCGGCGTGCAGATACTCGAGCGGCCCGGTGCCGGCGGGATCCATCCAGCCGGTGCCGGTCGGCACCGCCACCACCAGCACCGAGCGGTCGAAGGCGCCGACCCGCTGCATCTCCTGAAGCGCGAGCGCCGCGCGCGCCTCGGGATCCGGCGCCGAGTTGAGCCCGACATAGATCCGCAGCGGCCGTTTCGCCGCGCGCCCGAGAAAGCCCGCGATCTCCTGCTGGCTCGGGCCGGACGAGACGAACTCGCGGCCGGCGCGGCCGAGATCCTTCCAGTCGATCAGCGAGGCGGCGCTGCCGGTGCCGAGCGGATCCTCCGGCGGCGCGAACTGGGGTTCGACCAGGGCGTCGAACGCCGCCGCCGAGCGGTCGGCCCCGCGCAGGAACACCCGCACCAGCACCCCGTTGGCGATGAGGGCGAAGACCACCACCGCGGCCGCGATCCCCAAAACCAGCGAGACCCGCTCGGGCACGTAGCGCCCGGCACCGCGGCGCGACCGCCGGTAGACCGCCCGGAACAGGCGGGCGATCAGGATCAGGAGCGCGAAGACCACGGCAGCGATCGCCGCGACCTCGAGCGGCCGGGAGCTCTCGACCGGCGGCATCGACATGCGGGCGCGGATCGAGTTCTGCCAGCCCGCGGCGCGCCAGAGAAAGCCGATCACCACCACCACCGACAGCGCCAGCGCCGCCGAGGTCACCCAGCGGCCGATGCGCTCGCGCGGGCAGGGAAGCTGCATGAAGCGCCAGAGCCCGTCGAGCGCCACCCCGATCCCGTAGCCGGCCGCGAAGCAGACCCCGGCCAGCGCGCCCTGCAGCGGAAACGCGCGCGGGATCAGCGACGGCGTGAGCGATGCCGCGAAGAACAGCGTGCCGAGGACGAGCCCCGCTGCGGAGAACGAGCGCCAGAGCGTCCCGAGCCAGCCGCCGCGCCGCACGGCCGCCTCCCTCTCCCGATCGAAAAGGCCGCGGTCAGGCATGGCAAACTCCGGATTTCGTCCCCGGTGCAGCGCATAACACCTGCCGCAGCGGCGCGAAACGGGATCCGGCGGCGGACCCTTGACTTTGACCGCGGGCCCGAAGCCTAGTCTGCCCGGCGGGCAGTCCCCGGCCGCGGGCGTCGCCTCCGGCCGCGATTGCCGCGTCTCGTGGCGAAGGGGACACGATCATGACCCAAGTCGAGACCGCGCTCGGCGACACCGGGGGCCGGCACGGCGTCGGGCGTCATTCCGGCCTGCTCATCGTCCAGTCGGTGCTGATGATCCTCGCGGGGCTCGGCGCCTTTCTCTATCCGCTGCTTTCGTCGCTCGCGGTCTCCTGTTTCCTCGGCTGGGTGCTGATCCTCGCGGGCATCGTGCAGGGCGCCTCGCGGGTCGCCGCCGCGCGGGCACCGCATTTCTGGCTGCAGGCGGCGGTGCTCTCGATCGTCACCGGCTTCATCTTCGTCCGCAATCCGCAGACCGCGGTCGCGACGCTGGCGCTCCTGCTTGTCGTCTACTTCATAGTCGAGGGCATCTCGAAGATCGCCTTGGCGCTGAGCTTCCGGCCGATGGCGAACTGGGGCTGGGTGCTGGCCAGCGGCCCTGCGGTCGGCTGGATGGCTTGGAACGCGAGCAAGGCCTGATCGAGGTGTCCGCCGCTTCAGACGCGACCTCGCCGGAAGAGGCGGCCGCCGGTCCGCCGGGCGGCTTGCTTCCGCCGGCACAGCCGCTCGCCCGCGCCTTCGCGGCACTGGGGGTGCTTCTCTTCTTCGTCCTGCTGATGCGGCTCGGCGCCCCGGTCATCGTTCCGGTGGTCGAGGCGGTGCTGGTCTGCTTCGTGCTCAACGCCGCGGCGGCGGCGCTGCGCCGCTTGCCCGGCATCGGCTCGCGGCTGCCGCACGCGGTCGCGCTGCTCGCGGCCGCGCTCCTCGCGCTGGTCGCGGGCCTCTGGGTGGCCGAGAGCGTGCTGCGCGCATTGGTCGCGGCGGGGCCGCGCTTCACCGACTACGACAAGGCGCTCGGCCCGGCCCTCGAGCGCGGTGCCGGCCTCGTCGGCCTGTCCCCGGCCGAGATCGTCGAGCGGGTGGCAGCCGTCCTCGGCTTCGACGAACTGCTGCGCCATACGGTGGCGGCGACCGCCGCCACGATCCGCCACTTCGGCATCGTGGCGATCTACGCAGGGTTCCTGCTGATCGACCAGCAGTTCTTCGACGCCAAGCTCAAGGCGCTGCAGCCCGACCCGGCGCGGCGCGCCGAGACCCGCCGGCTGATCGACCGGGTGGTCGACGGCCTCGAGGCCTACCTCCTGATCATGACCTTCGTCAGCGCGCTGACGGCGCTCCTGAGCTATCTGGTGATGTGGGCCGCCGGGGTCGACTACGCGATCTTCTGGGCGGCGATGATCTTCCTGCTCAACTACATCCCCACCATCGGCTCGATCCTCGGCACCGCCGTGCCCTCGATCTTCGCACTGCTGCAGTTCGGCGAGCTCGTGCCCGCGCTCGCGGTGCTCGCGGGCATCGGCGCAGTGCAGTTCGTCATGGGCAACATCGTCCTGCCCCGGATCGCCGGCACGCGGCTCAACATCAGCCTCGGGGTGACGATCTTCTCGCTCTTCTTCTGGGGCGCGCTCTGGGGGATCACCGGCATGTTCGTGGCGATGCCGCTGACCGCGATGATCATCATCGCCTTCAGCCACTTCCGCGCGACCCGGCCGCTCGCAATCCTGCTCTCGCGCACCGGCGAGCTCGATACGACGCCCGAAACTCCCTTAGAGCGGTAATCCCGGGCCGGTCACGACCCGCGTTCGGCTGCGTTCGGCAGGGAGCCGCGGGCATTGCCAAAGCCGCCGACCGCGCCCATATAAACGCCTGACCTCATTCGATTTCTGGTGAGCCGACGGCACTCCGGGCGTGACAAGCGCAGCCGTGCCGGATAGAGTGCGTCACCATTGCCAGGGACTCCCGACAACATGGCCGAAGCTGCCCGCGTGCCCGAGGAATACGGCGCCGATTCCATCAAGGTTCTCAAGGGACTGGAGGCCGTGCGCAAGCGGCCGGGGATGTATATCGGCGACACCGACGACGGGTCGGGCCTGCACCACATGGTCTACGAGGTCGTCGACAACGGCATCGACGAGGCGCTGGGCGGCTGGGCGGACGCGGTGAGCGTGGTGCTGCATGCCGACGGCTCGGTCAGCGTGCGCGACAACGGCCGCGGGATTCCGGTCGGGATCCACGAAGGCGAGGGGGTCAGCGCGGCCGAGGTCATCATGACCCAGCTGCACGCCGGCGGGAAGTTCGACCAGAACAGCTACAAGGTCTCGGGCGGGTTGCACGGCGTCGGCGTCAGCGTGGTGAACGCCCTCTCCGACTGGCTGGAACTGCGGATCTGGCGCGAGGGCTACGAGCACTTCGCGCGGTTCGAGGGCGGTTTCACCGTCGAGAGCCTGCGGCGCGTCGCGCCGGCCGAAGGGCAGCGCGGCACCGAGGTGCGGTTCCTCGCGTCGACGGCGACGTTCTCCAACCTCGACTACGTGTTCAAGACGCTGGAGCACCGGCTGCGCGAGCTCGCGTTCCTGAACTCCGGGGTGAAGATCAGCCTGCGCGACGAGCGGCATGCCGAGGTCGAGGCGATAGAGCTCTGCTACGAGGGCGGGGTGCGCGAGTTCGTGCGCTACCTCGACCGCTCGAAGACGCCGCTGATCGCGAACCCGATCTGGATCCAGGGGGAAAAGGACGGCATCGGCGTCGAGGTCGCGATGTGGTGGAACGACAGCTATTACGAGACGGTGCTGCCGTTCACCAACAACATCCCGCAGCGCGACGGCGGCACGCATCTCGCGGGCTTCCGCGGCGCGCTGACCCGCACGATCAACGCCTACGCCGGCGAGAGCGGGCTCGCGAAGAAGGAGAAGGTGGCGCTCTCCGGCGACGACGCCCGCGAGGGGCTGACCTGCGTCCTGTCGGTCAAGGTGCCGGACCCGAAGTTCTCCAGCCAGACCAAGGACAAGCTGGTCAGCTCCGAGGTGCGGCCCGTCGTCGAGAGCCTGGTGAGCGAGAAGCTCGCCGAGTGGTTCGAGGAGAACCCGGCCGAGGCGCGGATCGTCGTCGGCAAGATCGTCGAGGCGGCGCTGGCGCGCGAGGCGGCGCGCAAGGCGCGCGAGCTCACCCGGCGCAAGACCGCGATGGACGTGGCGAACCTGCCCGGCAAGCTCGCCGACTGCCAGGAGAAGGACCCGGCCAAGGCCGAGATCTTCATCGTCGAGGGCGACAGCGCCGGCGGCTCGGCCAAGCAGGGCCGCAGCCGCGACAACCAGGCGGTGCTGCCCTTGCGCGGCAAGATCCTCAACGTCGAGCGGGCACGCTTCGACCGGATGCTCGGCAGCGAGCAGATCGGCACGCTGATCACCGCGCTCGGCACCGGCATCGGGCGCGACGAGTTCAACCTCGGCAAGCTGCGCTACCACAAGATCGTCATCATGACCGACGCCGACGTCGACGGCGCGCACATCCGCACGCTGCTGCTGACCTTCTTCTTCCGGCAGATGCGCGAGCTGATCGAGGCGGGGCACCTCTACATCGCCCAGCCGCCGCTCTACAAGGTGAGCCGCGGGCGCTCGGAGGTCTATCTCAAGGACCAGCCGGCGCTCGACGACTACCTTGTCGAGGCCGGGCTCGAGGGCGCCACGCTGCGGCTCGGGACCGGAACGGTGCTCGCCGGCGCCGACCTCGCGCGGGTGGTGGAGGAGGCGCGCGCGGTGCGCGCGGCGCTCGCCGCCTTCCCGACGCTCTATCCGCGGCACGTGCTGGAACAGGCGGCGATCGCCGGGGCGCTGCTGCGCGGGGTGCTCGACGACGATCCGCAGGGCACGGCCGACCGGGTCGCGGCCCGGCTCGACCTGATCGCGCCGGAGTACGAGCGCGGCTGGCAGGGCCGGCCGACGCAGGACGCCGGTCTGCGCCTCTGGCGCACGGTGCGCGGCGTCGACGAGGTGCGGCTGCTCGACGGCGGCGTGCTGCGCTCCGGCGAGGCGCGGCGGCTCGCGGCGCTGACGCCAGGGCTGCAGGAGGTCTACGGCGGCACCGCGACGCTGGTGCGCAAGGAGCGCGAGCAGCCGATCTACGCGCCCTCGGAGCTCCTCGACGCGGTGACCCGCGAGGGCGAGAAGGGGCTGAGCCTGCAGCGCTACAAGGGCCTCGGCGAGATGAACCCCGAACAGCTCTGGGAGACCACCCTGGACCCCGAGGCGCGCACGCTGCTGCAGGTGCGCATCGACCAGATCGACGAGGCCGACGAGGTCTTCACCAAGCTGATGGGCGACGAGGTCGAGCCCCGCCGCGAGTTCATCCAGACCAACGCGCTGAGCGTGGCGAACCTCGACGTGAGGGGGAGAGAGAAGGGGGAGGGGAGGGGAAAAAAAAAAAGAATGGAAGAAGAGGCGAGGCGGGTTCTGCCGATGATGCGGGTAAGGAGCGCGTCGCAGCTGGCGGTGCGGGCAGGACGAGACAGCGAGTACTGCACAGACATCATCTGCGGGAAGGTTCGTGTACGCAGAAGAGACGGATGAGCTGTGCGAACGACGCTGATGAACGGGGGCAGCGATGGACGTAGCCAAGTGCGGCGGGCGGAAGGGGACTCAGAGACGTAGACGCGCGGCATGCGCCGACTGCAGCGCAGGCAAGGCGCCCGGAGAACCGTCATATGAGCTGCGAGCGACGACGAATACGGCCCGCGTGGACGCGAGGTCTGCAGCGCGGTCAGCTGGATGTGTGCTGGGGAGGCGCATGTGCGCGAAGCGCGACGCGCCGAGATGCCGCGGGTGGGCGGAAGGAAGGGCCGGTGCAGAGTAGCGGGCGAGCCTGAGCGGCACGCACGTCGGGGGGAGGCCGAAGCGCGGACGAGCGACAGGGGTGAAGATATGGCGCACGCGGGGCGAGTGCAGTGCGCCGAAAGGCGCGGGTAGGGAAGACAGCAAGGGCGCCCGATACGAGGAAGTGAAGACGCGAAGCGAAGATCGGGGGGAGGGAAGACGGCGGCGGTGAGAGACGGCAGAGGTCCGGCGGCGACGGCGGAGCAGCGCGGCGCGCGGAACGGGACCGTGTTGGCAGACGCGCGCAGAGGGCCGGCGGCGAGGCGAGCGGCGGAGGCGTGTGACGCGAGCCCGCGCGCGCGGGGGCGCGCGTGGGAGGAGTGACGGGAGCCGGCGCGCGGGGCGGCCGGCGCGCGGGCCGGCCGGGGAGCGCGGCAGCGCGAGGTGGGGCGCGTGAGGACGGGGTGGAGCGGGTCGGCGCCGGAGAAGCGTGCGTCGTGGACACCGGGTGTGGAAGGGCGCGAACGGTGAGAGAGGGTGGCGTGCGCCCTCGCGAGGTGCGCGCCCGCGACCCCGGCGCGGCGCCGGAGGCGGCGGTGAGGCCGGCGAGGCGCCGCCGCCGCGCCCAGGGCGGGGGCGGGGCGGGCGGCGGGGAGACGACCCCGCTCACCCGTGTCTCCGCTCGCACAGCGCGCGCTCCGGCCGAACGCCGAGCGCCGCAGCGCATGTCGCGGGGAGGGGATACATCGTGATGATCCCCGCGGGGGCTAGGATCATCCGTCTCGCGCCGACGATGTAGTGGCGGGCATGGCGCTTGCGTCCAGGCGTCGCGCAGCCGGCGCGACAGGCGGCGCTTCGCATCCATCGACGGGGTTCTCAGGGCTCGTGGGCAGGAGGATCCTGGAGGCGCGGCGCTGATTTCTCGATCCGTTGCTTGCATGCCGCGTGAGGGGCAGTTCTCGGCATCGGACCAGTTTGGTCAGGGTTCTGCTTCATCGGTTTGGTTCCCGCGTTCGTGCTTGACCGGACCAATTGTTCTTTTTTTGTGGGAGTTGGCACCGCTTCGTGGTTCGAGTTGGATACAAAGCTGCCATTCTGGAGCCAGTGTGGTGGATTGGAAGTGGCGTGTTGCCGGGTGCAGGCTCGCTCTACACCGCGGCTGCCGTTGTCCCTGGTCACCCATCGAGACGATGGTCGTGATGAGGCGTGCTGCGCTCGGGCGAGGCGCGTCGGCTCGCGGCGCTGACGCCAGGACTGCAGGAGGTCTACGGCGGCACCGCGACGCTGGTGCGCAAGGAGCGCGAGCAGCCGATCTACGCGCCCTCGGAGCTCCTGGACGCGGTGACCCGCGAGGGAGAGAAGGGCCTGAGCCTGCAGCGTTACAAGGGCCTCGGCGAGATGAACCCCGAACAGCTCTGGGAGACCACCCTCGACCCCGAGGCGCGCACGCTGCTGCAGGTGCGCATCGACCAGTTCGACGAGGCCGACGAGGTCTTCACCAAGCTGATGGGCGACGAGGTCGAGCCCCGCCGCGAGTTCATCCAGACCAACGCGCTGAGCGTGGCGAACCTCGACGCCTGAAGGCGGGTGCAGGTTCGCCCGTGCGCTTCGTTTGTGCAACGGTTCCGTTTCTTGCCCGATGTGCAGGGTGACAAAGTCGGCCGCGAAGCGACGATGGCGGCGGCCGCTTAAGAGCCCTCAACGCGCGCGGTAAGCCTCGGTCACCGCCTCGGCCGCCGCGCCGAGGTCGACCTCCTGCCCGAGGTCCCGCAGTGCCGACCCGTAGGCGGCGACGTTCGCGAGGACCGGCGCGAAGGCGGCCCGGGCGCCGGTATGGTCGAGCCGCACCAGCCGGTGGGCGATGGCGCCGAAGCCGGGGCTGAGCGTCACGCCCAGCCGACCGGCGCCGGCAATGACCGCCGAAGCCTCGAGCCCGTCCGGCACCGGCGCCGCGGTGGCGAGCGCCGACGCCCGCGCCGCATCGGCGACCCACGGCGCCACGCCCATGGCGATCAGTCCTTCCCGGCTCGCCGCCGCCGCGCGGCGGTGGCGGGCGATGCGCGCCGCCAGCCCTTCCGCGTCGAGCTCGTCCAGCGCCGCTTCCAGCGCCCAGAACTCGAGCGCCGACGGCATTCCCGGCAAGGCGCCGCGGCCGGTCGCCAGCCACCCGGACCGGAGGTCGGGCAGCGACAGCGCCGAGGGTGCGCCCTCCCCCATCGCCGCCCAGGCGCCGGCGCTGACGCTGACCGCCGACAGACCGGCCGGGCCCTGGATCGCCTTCTGCGGGCCGACGACGCAGATGTCGATGTCCCAGGCGTCGACCGCGAGCGCATGGCCGCCGAAGGAGGCGACCGCGTCGACCGCGACGAGCGCGCCCCGCGCCTTCGCGAGCGCCGCGATCTCGCGGAGCGGGTTGAGGATGCCGCTCGAGGTCTCGGCGTGAACCATGGAAAGGAGGCCCAGGCCGGGCGTCGCCTCGATGGCACGCGCGACCGCCGCGACCTCGACCGGCTGGCCGGGATCGGCCGCCACCTCGGACACCACCGCACCCCCGCGCGCCAGCCAGTCGCCGAAGAGGCGGCCGTAAGGGCTCGTCACCACGTTGATCGCCCGAAGCCCCGGCCGCGCGAGGCTGGCCGCCGTCGCCTCCAGCGCGACGATGGCCTCGGCCTGCACGAAGACGAGGTCGGACCGCGTGCCGAGCAGCGCCCGCAGCCGGTCGGCGAGCGGCGCGAAGCGGTCGGCGGGATAGGCCGGGGGGGCGAGGAGCGGGTTCCAGGCGGGCATCGGGTCTCTTTCGGGGTCAGCGGCGGCGGACGGTGCGGATCAGGAGCGCGGCAAGGCCGAGCAGCAGGATGGTGAACCCGAAGACGGCGCTGGCGGCGGCATAGACCGCAGGCGTGGGGCCGTACTGCAGGCTGCCGTAGAGATAGACCGGCAGCGTGTTCACCCGCGGGGTGGTCAGGAACGAGGCGACCACGAGGTTGTCGAAGGAAAAGACATAGGACATCAGCGCCGCCGCCGCGACGGCGGGTGCGAGGTGCGGCAGGATCACGAAGGTCAGCCGCTGCAGCGGCCGCGCGCCGAGGTCTGCGGCGGCCTCGTCGAGCCGGCGGTCGAGCGTCAGCGCGCCGGCGCGCACGATCAGCGCCGCCACCGAGATGGCGAGCGGCGTGATGCCCGCGACCAGCGTCGCGAGCGACAGGCGAACCCCGCTGACCGCATAGAACAAGAGCAGCGACACGCCGGTCACCGTCTCCGGCACGATCAGCAGGAGGTAGGTCATCCCGGTCAGGGCGACGCGGACCCGCGCGCTCGGGTGGCGCACCAGCGCGTAGCCGAGCGCCGAGCCGATCACGACCGCGATCAGCGCCGCCCAGAAGGCGGAGACGAGGCTGGTGCCGATGGCGCTGCGCAGCCCGGGGCTGCCCCAGGCCTCGCCGTACCAGCGCGCGGTCCAGCCGGTGAAGAGCGCGGTCTGCTTGCCGAGCGTGCCGAGGTTGAACGACCAGATGACCGAGGTCACGATCGGCGCGAACAGGAACACCACCACCAGCGCGTACCAGCCCGCCAGCGCCGCGTCGCCCAGCCGGTGGGCCACGCGCCTCACTGCGGCACCTCGGCAAAGCCGCGGGTCAGCCGCGCCAGCGCCGCCACCAGCACCGCGATCGCCAGCAGCACCAGCACCGCCATCGCCGAGCCGAGGGCGTAGTTCTGCGCATCGATGTACTGCGCCGCGATCGCCTGCCCCATCAGCACGCCGCGGCTGCCGCCGAGCAGGTTCGGGATGACCATCTCGCCGAGCATCGGCACCCCGGTCAGCAGCACCGCCGTGGCGATGCCCGGCCGCGCCAGCGGCAGGATGACCAGGCGGTAGCGCTGCCAGCGCGACGCGCCGAGATCGCGCGCCGCATCGACCAGCGCCTCCGGGATGCGGGCGAGCACCACGTAGATCGGCACGATCGCGATCGGCAGGTAGGCGTAGACCATGCCGATGAAGACCGCGGTCTTGGTATCCATCAGATCCAGCGGCCCGTTCCAGAGGTGCAGCGCGTTCAGCCCGTCCTGCACCGGCCCGTCGCGCGCCAGCAGCACCTGCCAGGACATCACCCGGATCAGGAAGCTGGTGAAGTAGGGCACCAGCACCAGCACCAGCGCGGCCGTGCGGAAACGGCCGGCATGGCGGGCGATGAAATGCGCCGCCGGCAGCGCCACCGCGAGGCAGAGCAGGCAGCCGGTGACGGCGAACTGCAGCGTGCGCAGGAACGCCACGAGGTAGAAGCCCGACAGCGCGGTGCGGTAGTTCGCCAGCGTCAGCCCCAGCCGCACCTCGCCGAAGCTCGCATGGCCGAAGGAAAACACCACCGTCAGCGCCAGCGGTGCGAAGAAGAACACGAAAAGCCAGACCGCGGGCAGCCCCGCGAGGAACTGGTCGAGCCAGTGGCCCGACCCCGCCTCGCGGCTGCCGGCCGCCGCCGTGTCAGCCACCCGCGGCCGCCATCACCTGCGTCTGCATCTCCTGGTAGACCCCGATGGTGTCGGGGTTGACGATGAACGAGGTCAGCTTCGAGAAGTCGAGCCCCGGGCCGCCGAAGATCATCCCCGCCAGCGGCGTGTCGGCGCCGAGCTTGTCCTCGAGCCCGGCGATGGCAGCGGGATAGCCGATATAGGCGGTCTCCTTCACCTGGACCTCGGGCGTGAGCATGAAGTTCAGGAAGTCGTAGGCGGCATCGACCGACGGCGCGTTCGCGGCGATGGCGTAGTTGTCGACCCAGATCTCGCTCATCGGGCCGGGGACGACCCATTTCAGCTTGGGGTTCTGCATCATCGCGCCGCGCGCCGCGGCCTGGTTGGCCTGCGCCAGCACGATCGCGCCGCTGGCCATCGCCGCCGGGTCGAACGAGCTGAAGGACTTCACGTGCGGGGCGAATTCCTTCATCTGCTCGCCGGCCGCGCGGATGTCGGCCTCGGTCGCGGCGTTCCAGTCCTTGCCCGCCAGCCACAGCGCCGGCCCCATGGTCTCGGCGGAATCCTTGGTCATCCGCACCCGGCCCGAGACGCCGTCCCTGGCGCCGGCATCGAGAAAATCCTGCCAGGTTGCGATCTCGCCGACCACCTCGGGGTCGTAGACCACGCCGAGAAGGCCCCAGTCCTTCGGGATCGAATACTTGTTGCCGGGGTCGAAGTCGCGGTTCAGCAGCCCCGGATCGACGCCGGAGAGATCTACCCGGGCGTGGTCCAACTCCTGCAGCAGGCCCTTTTCCGCCATCTGTTTGATCCAGCCCGAGGACGGGATGACGATGTCGAAGCCCTCGCCCGCCGGGCTGTTGAGCTTGGCGAACATCGTCTCGTTGGCGTTGTAGGTCGAGATCGTCGGGGTGACCCCGGTCTTCTTGGCAAAGGCGTCGAGGTTCTCCTGCGAGAAATAGTCCGGCCAGCTGTAGATGTTGAGCTGCCCGGCGGCGAACGCCCGCCCGGCGCCCGACAGCGCCGCGGCGGCGGAGGCGCCGCCGATCAGACCGAGCGCGCGGCGGCGGCTGAGGGGAAAGCGTGGCTGGGAGGTGCGTGTCATCGGATGCTCCTTTGCGCAGGTGTCGAGGAGGAAGGCTGGTCCCGGTCATCGGCATAGACCAGCACCGCGGCGGCGTCGAAGGTCATCGCGAGGGCATCGCCGCTTTCCGGCGGCGCCTGCGTGCGCGGCATCAGCGCCTCGACCTCGTGGCCATCGCCGGCGACCGCGCTGAGCCGCAGGTCGGCGCCCAGCGTCACCCGGTCGAGCAGCCGGACGGGAATCCGGTTGGGTCCCGCGGCCCCGGTCGCGGGCTCGAGCCGCGTCGCTTCCGGGCGCACCAGCGCCACCACCGCGTCGCCGGGGGCGATGCCGGGGGCAATCCGGCCGGCCTCGAGCGTGCCGAGCGCCGTCTCGATCCGCGCCGGCGGTCCGGCCGCGGTCAGCCGGCCGGTGAACTCGTTGGCCGAGCCGAGGAAGCGGGCGGCCCAGGCGGTCGCCGGGGCGTCGTAGATCGACGCCGGGTCGCCGAGCTGCACCAGGCGGCCGTCGCGCATGATCGCGACCCGGTCGGCCATGCCGAAGGCCTCCTCCTGGTCGTGGGTGACGTAGATGAAGGTGGCGCCCAGCGCGGTCTGCACCCGCCGCAGCTCGCGCTGCATGTCCTCGCGCAGCTTGCGGTCGAGCGCCCCCAGCGGTTCGTCCAGCAACAGCACCGCCGGCTCGTTCGCCAGCGCGCGCGCCAGCGCCACCCGCTGCTGCATTCCGCCCGAGAGCTCGCCTGGCCGCCGCGCGGCGGCCTCGGGCAGCCGCACCAGCTCCAGCATTTCGCGCGCCCGGGCGTTGCGCGCCCGGCGACCGACGCCGCGCATCCTCGGCCCGAAGGCGACGTTGTCGAGCACGGTCATATGCGGAAAGAGCGCGTAGCTCTGGAACACGGTATTGACCCGCCGCGCCTCCGCCGGCACCGCGGTGACGTCGGCGCCGGCGATCAGCACCTGGCCGTCGTCGGGCGGCTCGAAGCCGCCGATGATGCGCATCGTCGTCGTCTTGCCCGAGCCCGAGGGGCCGATGATGGCGAGAAACTCGCCGGCCCGCACCTCGAGCGACAGGTCGGCCACCGCCGGGCGTCCGTCGTAGCTCTTGCTGACATGCCGGAGCACGACCGCTCTGCCCTGGTTCTGCAAGATGCCACTGTCCCCAGGCAGCCGGATCACTTCATTTCTGCGGCGCGGCCTGCAACAAGGTCAAGGCCGTTGTCCGGATCGTGGCGTGCGCCATGCTCGCCTGCCACGCCCGGACGGCGGCCTCGACGAGGCCGCGGGCGTTGCGGACGGAAACCGAAAGCCGACGTTCCGGGCGGAGGGCGCAGATGACGATCCTTGAGATCACCTCGCTGCTCGTGGTGCTGGCCGGCGTGTTCGGGTCGGTCAACTACTTCTTTCTGAAGCTGCCGGCGTCGATCGGCATTCTCGTCGTGGCGCTGGCGGCGTCGCTGGCGATCCTGACGCTGGACCGGCTGGTGCCCGGGATAGGCGTCGGCGATGCGGTGCGCGGGGCGGTGCTCGACATCGAGTTCTCCGAGGCGCTGCTGCACTGGATGCTCGGATTGCTGCTCTTCGCGGGTGCCCTGCACGTCCCGACCGACCTGCTGCGCAAAGAGGGGCTGCCGGTGGCGATGATCACCGTCGTGGGGGTGCTGATCTCCACCGCCCTCGCCGGCTTCGGTTTCGCCTGGATCACCGGCTTTCCGCTCTTGGTGGCGATGGTGTTCGGAGCGCTGATCTCGCCCACCGATCCGGTGGCGGTCCTCGACGTGCTGCGCGCGGCGAAACT
The DNA here is from genome assembly GCA_963737485.1 of uncultured Alphaproteobacteria bacterium. GTDB lineage: Bacteria > Pseudomonadota > Alphaproteobacteria > Rhodobacterales > Rhodobacteraceae > Amaricoccus. Next base: position 36,748 of record CAVTSR010000022.1, read on the forward strand.
GCGCAAGTCGCTCGAGGTCCAGATCGCCGGGGAGAGCCTGTTCAACGACGGCCTGGGGTACGTGCTCTTCCTGCTGCTGGCCGGGCTGGCGTTTCCCCTGCACGGCGAGCACCACCCCGAGGGCTGGCAGGCCGTGATGACGCTCTTCCTGCGCGAGGCGGTGGGCGGCGCGCTCCTCGGGGCGGTGCTCGGGTGGCTGACGTTCCTCCTGATCCGGCGCATCGACGACTATGCGCTGGAGGTGCTGATCTCGCTGGCGCTGGCGCTCGGCGGCTACGAGCTGGCGGTGACGGTGGGGGTGTCGGGGCCGATCACGGCGGTGATGGCCGGGCTCTTCATCGGCAACGTCGGCAAGCAGTACGGGATGGGGGCGGTCACCCAGGAGTACCTCGACAAGTTCTGGGAGATCGTCGACGAGATCCTGAACGCGGTCCTGTTCCTGCTGATCGGCATCGAGGTGTTCGCGCTGTCGCTCGACGTCGACATGATCCGGGCCGGGGCGCTCGCGATCGGGCTGTCGCTGCTGGCGCGGCTGGTGGCGGTTTCGGTGGCGGTGCTGCTGCTGCACCCGGTGCGGCGCCGCGAGCGCGACGTGATCCCGATCATGACCTGGGGCGGGCTCAAGGGCGGCATCTCCGTGGCGCTGGCGCTGTCGTTGCCGGCCAGCGAATGGAAGCCGACGATCCTGGCGGCGACCTATTTCGTGGTGGTGTTCTCGATCATCGTGCAGGGCCTGACCGTGGCGCCGCTGGCGCGCTGGCTCGAGCGCCGCGGCTGAAGCGCGGGCGGCGACGGGACGGCGCGCCTTCATCGCGCGACGAGAAGGATCGGCGTCCGGACTTCCCGGATGAGCTGGCTCGTCCGCGGCCCGAGAAACCGCGTGCCGTCCTGGCGGAGGGTGGCGCCGACCACGACCAGATCGATGCCGCGCCTCGACATCCCGCGAATGACCCGGCCCGGACGGGCATGGACCACCTCCCTCAGCTCCGCGCGCACGGAGTGCCGCCGGGCGAGCACCTCCGCCTGGTGCAGCACCGACTCCTCGGGCGCCGGGAGCGTCCGGCGCAGCAGCGCGGTCTGCCCCGGCTGCTCTATCACGTGCAGCACCGTGAGCCGGCTGCCCGCCGCGCGGGCCAGCGCGACGGCGATCTCGGTCGCGAGCCGCGCGACCGCGGTGCCGTCCGTCGGCGCGAGGATGTGCCGCGGCAAGGCCCCGCCCGACCCCCACGACCGGCCGCCGAGGGCGATCGCCACCGGGATTTGCGCCGTCTCCAGGAACGCGGCCAGCGGTTGCGTGAAGTGCCGGCTGTCCGCATCGAGAGGGTCCGCGAGCCCGGCGAAGAGCAGGTCGTAGCCCTTCGCCGCCTCCGTCCCCGCGGTGTCCTCCCCGGTCAGGTTGCGGCCCTGGATCAGCGACGCGACCGACATCCTGGCTTCGGCCTTGCCCTCCTCGGCGGCGCCGTCCCGGTCGGCAGCAGCGCCCCCGAGCCGTCGGTCGACCCGTTCCGCCGCCGCCCGGGCGCGGGCCATGCCGCCGTCCTCCGCCGTCGCGCCGGTGCCCTCCGCCTCGGCCCCGTCCTCGATCACGGTGGTCAGGATTCTGCTGTCCGGCGGCAAAGGCGCCCGCCAGCCCGAGGCTGAGGCGCGCGTTGGCACTCCGGTCCGCCATCACCAGCACCCGCTCCATGGCCGGGAGGTGATCCTTTGCGGCGGCTTCCTCCCTTTCCAGACGCTCGCGTTCGTCGTCGCGCATCGGCACCCGCGCCAGCGCCCAGCGCAGCGTCGGCGGCATCGCCATCGTCGTGATCACCGCCATCGCGACGATCAGCGTGTAGAGCGGCTCGCTCAGCACCCCCAGCGACATGCCGATCGTCGCGATGATGACCTCGGTCGAGCCGCGGGCGTTGAGCCCGGTCGCCAGCGCCAGCGATTCCCGCCCCGACAGCCCGCCGAGGCGCCCGCCCATCAGCGCCCCCGCCGTCTTGCCGATGGAGGCGATCGCCACGAAGGCCACCGCGAGCCCCAGCATCGCCGGCGTGGCCAGGGTGGTCAGATCCATGCCGAGCCCGGCGACCGCGAAGAAGACCGGGCTGAAGAAGGCGAGGATCATCCCGCGCAGCTCCTGCTCGATCTGGCCCTTCAGGATCGGCGACTGGCCGATGATGACGCCGGCGATGAACGCCCCGAGCGCGGAATGCACCCCGATCAGGTCCGTCGTCAGCGCCATGGTGAAGGTCACGACCAGCACCATGGTGACGACCGGGAAGTCGATCGACAGCGTGTCGTTGCTCCAGCGTATGAGCCAGGCGACCAGCCGGCGGCCAAGGGTCAGGCTCACGGCGAGGAACGCGACCGCCGCGACGATGCTCAGCCCGATCTGGCCGAGGTCGAGCGCCCCGCGGGTCGCCATCCCCGCGATCACCGAGACGATGATCCAGGCGACGGAATCGTCGAGGATCGCGGTCGCGAGGATCAGCTGGCCGAGATCGCGGCGGATGAAGCCCACCTCCATCAGCACCATCGCGACGATCTTCACCGACGAGATCGACAGCGCGGTCCCGATGAAGAGCGCCGTCACCAGCCGCCGCCCCTCGTCGGGCACGAGGCTGTCCGGCATCAGGTATCCGAGCGCGAGCCCGCAGGCGAACGGCACCGCGATCCCCGACAGCGACGTCGTCACCACGACGCGGAAGCGCCGGCGTACCAGCTCGGTGTTCGTCTCCATTCCGGTAAGCAGCAGCAGCAGGAGGATGCCGACCTGCGAAATCGCGTCGATCATCGTCTTGAGTTCGTCGGAGTCGGGAAAGATCAGGCCATGCAGGCCCGGCAGCAGGAGCCCGAAGAGCGATGGCCCGAGCGCGACGCCCGCGAGCAGCTGGCCGAAGATCGCCGGCTGGCCGAGGCGCACCATCGCCTCGCCGAGCAGCCGGCCGACGCCCATGAGGACGATCAGCTGCGCGAGGAATATCGCGAGAACGTGCGCTTCGGGCATGCCCGCGTCAGGCTGCCATCATCGGTGGTCGCGCAGGTCTGATGTCGCTCACCGATCGCTCTTTCCGGCATTCAAGGATAACGAACTCGCGAGGCCCCGGAGCGTTCCACGCCTGAAGCCCCGAAATGCTTTCCGGCCCGGGCACGCGCGCCTCTGCCCCCTAGGACGCGCGAAAGGCCGCCGGTCCGGGTTGGATCCAGCTCGATCGCCCAGGGCGCTCACCCCGACCGGCGCCGGCGGCTCAGCGCCTTCCGCCGCCGCCCCCCGCCGCCCGCCCGCCGCCGCCGCGACCGCCGCCGCCCCGGCCGCCGCCGCTCATGCTCGCCCGGCCGCGGCTGCTGGACGCCGCCGGACGCGAGCGCGACGGCTGGTCGAACGCGCTCGAGCGCGTCGGCGCCCGCGCGGTCGGCGTCCGCTTCGTCGTCGGCCGCGAGATGGACGGCGCCGGCCCCGATCGCGTCCGGTCCTGCGCGAAGCCGGACGTCGCCGGCCGCGGGTTGTTGATCGGCGAAGGCATCATGTTGGCCGGGGCAGCCCCGGTGGACTTGCGCGTTTCGATCTTCTGCCGCGCGACGTCGCGGCTGGCGGGAGTGGAGACCGACATCCGGCTGCGCTCGCCCGCGCGCTCGCCGCTTGCCGCGAGGGCGCCGCGGTCGACCTGCGGGCGGTCGCTGGCGCCGATGCTGACCCGGTCGCCTCCGCCGGCCCGCGGCCGGTCGCCGTCACCGATGGCCGGCCGCTCGCCGTCACCGATGCTGATGTCGCCGCGGTCGATGTTGATGTCCCCGCGGTCGATGGTGATGTCGCCGCGATCCCAGTCGATGTTGTCGTCGGTATTCCAGCCGTGCCAGTCGTCGTCGTCGAAGATCTCGTCGAGGATGATCGCGCCGCCGAGCAGGATGCCGCCGGCGACGAGCGCGTCCTGCCAGTCGTCGTCGTGATGGACGTAGCCGGGGCCGTAGTCGTAGCCGTAGCCGTAGTGATAGACCGGCGCCCCGACGACCGGGGTCGTGTAGACCACCTTGCTGTCGTAGGTGGGCACGTAGACGACACCCGGGCTGGCCGGCGCGATGACGATCTTGTCGTTCACCTCCTCGATCTTCTGCGCCTCGTTGTCGACGAGGTAGCCGTTCGCCTTCGCCTTCGCCCGCAGGCGCTGGATGGCGTCGAGCACTCCGTCGGTCTGGGCCACCACCGCCTCGCCCGCCTGCTCGGTCCAGTCGATGTTCTCGTTCATCCGGGTCAGCAGGGCCGGGAAGGCGGCGGCGAGCTCGCGCACGCTTTCGTCCCAGTTCTGCCCTGCGGCCTTCGCCGCGCGCTCCTCGTCCGACAGGTTCGCCCCCGCGGCGACGAAGCGCGCCGCCTTCACCACGTCGAGCGGGAAGGTGACGGCCACCAGGAGCGGCGTGAGCACCGGATCGGGAAAGAGCGCCACCGGCCCGAACAGTGCATCGAGCTCGTCCGGCGTCAGCGGTCCCTCGGCGGCGACCGCCGCCTCGATACCCGCCGCCGTCTCGGCGGCCTTCTCCGGCGTCAGGACGGCGCCGCCCGCGTCGACACAGGGAACGGCGAGCGTCATGCCGACCTCGATCCGCTCGGGATCGCCGCCGAGCGCGTCGCGGTTGGTGTCGACGAGGATGCGGTAGAGCATCGGATCGCCGTAGGCGCGCGCCGCGACGCCGCTGAGGGTGTCGCCGCGCACGATCGTGTAGGGCTGGCCGCAGACGACCGACCCGTCGCCAACCAGTGTCTGGGCGGCAAGCGGCCCCGCCACCGGCGTCAGCAGAATAGCCGCGAGACCGCCGACAAGCCGCCGTCGACGCCCCTCCGGCAAGAACGCGGCAAGCATGAGCATCGGATGCGTCGCCTCCCGGTCGCGGGCCCAGAACGTCCCCGCGAGGCGTGACGTCGGGTCGGTGCCCGAGCCCGATTCTACCAGCGCAACCGCGTGTTTTACCAGCGCAACCGCGTGCAAAGGTCAACTTCTGCGCTCGAAGTTGCCGCCGCCGCCATCGATGCGGTCGTCGCTGTCGCTCGCGGAAAGGAGCAACAAACGTGACTTTCGGACGTTCCGCGCCCGTGCCACTATGCCCACGATATTACCCGAGTGGACATGGCGGCCAGATCATGGTGCGGGACGAGCAGCCGTTTTCGACCGAGGCGGTGCGGGCGGGCCCGTCCCCGCCGATGCCCGTGGTCCCGACCGGGGTGATCGGCGGCACCCGGACCCACGGCCTCGTCGGGCTTTTCCTCGGTCCGGTCGTGCTCTCGGTCTCACATGCGCTCGCCGTCGCATGGACCCGGCTCGGCGAACCCCTTATTGACGCCGGCGACGGAGCGCCTCCTTCCGCCGCGCCTGGAGTTCCATGATGGACCACCCCGTGCTGAACCCAGCGGCCCCGCACTATCTGCCGTCCTTCATCACCCTGCCCGGCCAGTCCGACTGGCTGATGACGGTGATGCTCGTCTTCCTCCTCGTCACCGTGGTCTCGGTCGGCCTCGTCTACCTCAAGCTGCACGCACTGCCCGAGCGCATGGCGCACCGCACCAACAAGGTGCAGCTCCAGTTCGTCGCGGTGCTCGCGCTGCTGGCGCTCTTCACCCACAACGCCGTATTCTGGATCGCCGCCCTGCTCCTCGCCCTCGTCGAGTTGCCGAACTTCTCCACCCCGATGAACTCGATCGCCCGCTCGCTCGAACGGCTCTCCGGCCGCGACCGCAACGCCAGCGCGGCGCCGGGCTGGGACGACCTCCTCTCCAACGATCCCCCCGAGGAGGTGCCGGCCGAGATGCCCCCCGAGGCACCGTCCGCCTCGATCCCCACGCCGGACCGGGAGGCCTGAGATGCTCGAACTCCTCCTCTGCTCGGCGGTCACCATCCTTCCCGACTTCCTCTATCGCCGCTTCGCGCAGGGAAAGCGCATCGGGCAGGAGATCACCCTCTTCTCGGTCTGGTACGAGCTGCGCTGGGGCATCACCTTCTGCGTGATCCTGACGATCTCGCTGATCACCACGATCTTCTACTTCCATCCCTCGACCTCGAGCGCCGTCTCGGTCTTCCGCACCGTCACCATCCTGCCCGAGTCGAACGGCCGCGTCGCCGAGACCTTCATCGACATCAACCAGCACGTCACCAAGGGTCAGCCGCTCTTCCGCCTCGACACCACCGAGCAAGAGGCAGCGATCGCCACCGCCGAGCGCCGGATCGCCGAGGTCGACGCCGCGATGACCGTGGCCACATCACAGCTCGCCGAGGCCGAGGGCCGCATCCGCCAGGCGCGCGGTGCGCTGAAGCAGGCCGACGACGAGTACCAGACCCGCGCCGAGCTGATGCGCCGCAACCCCAATGCCATCTCCCAGCGCGAGGTCGACCGGGCGCTGGTCGCCGTCGACACCGCCCAGGGCGCGGTCGACGCCGCCATCGCCGGCAAGGCCGCGGTCCAGTCGCAGATCGACTTCGCGCTCCCGGCGCAGAAGGCGAGCGCCGAGGCCGCCCACCACCAGGCCGAGGTCGAGCGCGACAAGGCGCTGGTCGTCGCCGGCACCGACGGGCTCGTGCAGCAGTTCGCCCTCCGGCCCGGCGACGTGGTGAACCCGATGCTGCGCCCTGCCGGCATCCTGGTCCCCGACCGCCACGTCGTCGGCCTCATCGCCGGCTTCGACCAGATCGAGTCGCAGGTGATGAAGGTCGGCATGATCGGCGAGGTCGCCTGCAGCGCCGTGCCCTTCAGCGTCATCCCGGTCGTGGTCACCCAGATCCAGGACGTGATCGCCTCCGGCCAGGTCCGGCCGACCGACCAGCTCGTCGACGCGCAGCAGTTCGCCAGGCCCGGCACGATCACCGCCTACATGGAACCTCTGGTCGAGGGCGCATTCGACCGCCTGCCGCAGGGCGCGAGCTGCATCGCCAACGCCTACACCTCGAACCACGACGCGCTGCAGAACCCCGACATCGGCGCCTTCCACGCCTTCGTCCTGCACGCGATCGACGCCACCGGCCTCGTGCACGCCGCGCTCCTGCGGATGCAGGCGCTGATCCTGCCGGTGCGCACGCTGGTCCTTAGCGGCGGCCACTGACCTTGGCGCCCGCGGCCGGGATCCCGCGCGCGAGACCGCTGCTGGCGAGCTTCGCCGGCTACCGCCCGGCGTGGCTGCGCGGCGACGTCGCCGCCGGCCTCGCCATCGCCGCCGTCGGCCTGCCGAGCGCCATCGCCTATCCCGCGATCGCCGGCCTGCCGCCGCAGACCGGCCTCTACGCCTCGATCGCCCCCCTCGTCGCCTACGCGGTCTTCGGCCCGTCGCGCCAGCTCATCGTCGGTCCGGACGCCGCGACGATGACCGTGCTCGCCGCCGTCCTCGCCGCGATGCCCGGCCTCGCCATGGCCGACCGCCCCGGCGTCGCGGCGATGCTCGCGCTCGTCGTCGGCGGCTACTACCTCGGCGCCCGCCTCCTCGGCCTCGGCGTCCTCTCGACCTTCCTCTCCCGACCGATCCTCGTCGGCTTCTTCGCCGGCATCTCGCTCTCGATCCTGGTCGGCCAGCTCAAGCGCATCACCGGCGTCGACATCGAGGCCGGCGGCCTGATCGCGCCGCTGGTCGAACTCGCCCGCAAGGCCGCGACCATCCACTGGCCGTCGCTCGGCCTCGCCGCCGCGATGTTCGCCGTCCTCCAGGCGACCAGCGCCTCGCGCCTGCCGATCCCCGGCCCGGTCATGGTCGTGGCGCTCTCGGTCCTGCTCTCGGCCGTCTTCGACTTTAGCGGCCACGGCATCGCCGTCGTCGGTGACATCCCCTCCGGCGTTCCCGCCATCGCGCTGCCCTCGCCCACCGGCGCGCCGCTCGACCGGCTCCTGCTCGGAGCGGCGGCGATCTTTCTCGTCAGCTTCGCCGCCGGCATCGTCAGCGCCCGCAGCTTCGGCCAGCGCGGCGGCTACCCGGTCGACGCCGACCGCGAGATGCTCGGCTTCGGCGCCGCCAACCTCGCCGCCGGCCTGTTCTCGGCCTTCCCGATCACCGCCTCGGACTCGCGCACCGCGATCAACGCCAGCATCGGCGGCCGCTCGCAGCTCGCCGGCGTCGTCTCCGCCGCCGCGCTGCTCCTGATCGTCCTCTACCTGCAGCCGGTGCTCGCGATCCTGCCGATCCCCGCGCTCGGCGCCATCCTGATCGCCGCCGCCCTCAGCCTCATCGACATCCCCGCGCTCCGCGAGATCTGGCGCATCAGCCGCGTCGAGTTCGTCTTCGCGATGATCGCGCTCTTCGCCCCGATCAGCCTCGGGGTGCTCAACGGCGTGCTCATCGCCATCGGCGCCACCTTCGCCTACCTGCTGCGCAAGATGATGTACCCGCGCGACGCCCTGCTCGGCCGCGTCCCCGGCCGCGACGGCTTCTACAAGCTCCACCGCCGCCCCGACGCCCACCCGGTCCCCGGCCTGACCATCGCCCTCATCCAGGGCGACCTGCTGTTCTTCAACGCCGACCACGAGCACGCCCGGCTGCACGCCATCGCCGACGCCGAGCCCGCCGGCACCCGCTGGCTCGTCCTCGACGCCAGCGCCATCACCCAGGTCGAACTCGACCGCCGCCGCCATGCTCGAGGAAGTGCGCGCCGATCTCGCCGCCCGCGGCGTCGCCTTCGGCCTCGCCGAGCTGCACGCCGAGGTCCGCGGCCTGCTCGACCGCGCGGGCCTGCTCGCCGCCGTCGGCCCGGAGATGATCTTCGACGACCTCGCCGACGCCTACCGCGCCTTCGAGGCGACCGGTCCCCAGGGAGAAAGCCCGTGAGCAAGAAGCACAAGAAGGAAAAGCCGGAGCAAGCCGCCGACGCCGCCCCGACGAAGAAGGCCCGCAACGCGGCCTACGAGAAGGAGCTCGCCCGCCTCCAGATCGAGATCGCCCATCTCCAGGCCTGGGTGAAGGCCAGCGGCGCCCGCATCGTCGTCATCTTCGAAGGCCGCGACGCCGCCGGCAAGGGCGGCATGATCAAGCGCCTGACCGAGCGGGTCAGCCCGCGCGTCTTCCGGGTCGTCGCCCTCCCCGCGCCGTCCGACCGGCAGAAGACCCAGCTCTACATGCAGCGCTACATCGAGCAGCTCCCCGCCGCCGGCGAGGTGCTGATCTTCGACCGCAGCTGGTACAACCGCCCCGGGGTCGAGCGCGTCATGGGGTACTGCAGCGACGAGGCCGCCACCCGCTTTCTCGCCGAGATCCCCCACCTCGAAGCGCTCGTGACCGAATCCGGCATCCTCCTGCTCAAATACTTCCTCACCGTCGGCGAGGAAGAGCAGGAGCGCCGTTTCCGCCAGCGCATCGACGACCCCGTCCGGCAGTGGAAGCTCTCACCGATGGATCTCGAATCCTATCGCCGCTGGTGGGATTACACCGCCGCCTACGACGAGATGCTCCGCCTCACCGACACCCCGCACGCCCCCTGGTGGATCGTCGACTCCAACGACAAGAAGGCCGCCCGCATCAACTGCCTCTCCCACCTCCTCGCCTCGATCCCCTACGAGAAGGTCAGGTACGACGAACCCAAGCTCGGCAAGCGCCAGAAGCGCCCCGACGACTACCAGCCGGACCGGACCGCGCGGAACGTGGTCCCCACGGTGTTCTGAGCCGGTGGCGGCGCGCGCTCACCGGCGCCGCGAGGCGGAGAACCCTCGCGGCGCGACCTCGTCGCCGTCAGACGATCACCGCCGGTTCCGCGCCGGGGGGATCGTTGCGCATCCACGCCATCAGCAGCTCGTAGAAGATCCCGAGCAGGATCGGCCCGAGGAACAGCCCGATCAGGCCGTAGACCACGGTGCCGCCGATCACGCCGAGCAGGATCACCAGCATCGGTGTCGACAGTCCGCGCGCCATCAGGATCGGCTTCAGGACGTTGTCGATGACCGGGATCGGGATCAGCAGCACGGTCAGGAGCAGCGCCGGCCCGGTGTCCCTGGTCGCCCAGGCCCAGATCACGACCGGCAGCAGCACCGGCACCGGTCCGACCTGGACGATGCAGAAGATCAGCACGAGAAAGGCGGCGACCCCGGCGCCGGGGACGTCGAACAGCGACAGGACGAGGCCGGTGAGCAGCGCCTGCAGCACGGCGACGCCGATCACCCCGCGCGAGATGTTGCGGATCGTCGCCGCGGCCAGGTCGACGAAGCGCGCCCCGCGCTCGGCGGCGATGCGGCGGGCGAAGACCTTGACCTGTGCCCCCAGCCGCGGGCCGGGGACGAAGAGGAAGCCGGCGACCAGCACCGAGACGGCGAAGCCGAGCATGCCGAAGCCGATCCCGGCGACCTTGCCGACGACCGTCCCGGCCGCGGTGAGCAGCGGCGGCCCGAAGCGCTTGACCGCGGCCTCGAGGTTGTCCGAGGCGAGGCTCCACGCGGCATGGACCTTCTCGCCGATCACCGGCCACTCGCGCACCGACTCGGGCGGCCGGGGCACCGCCACCGTGTGGTTCTCGAAATCGGAGACCAGATGCACCGTGGTTTCGGCGACGTTGACCGTCACCGCGCCGAGAGGGACGACGACGACGAAGAGACCCAGCAGCGTGACGATGGTTGCCGCCAGGCCGCCGCGACCGCCGAGAAGCCCGCGCAGCCCCGCGAAGGCCGGATAGAGCGCCACCGCGAGGATGACCGCCCAGATCACCACGATGGCGAAGGGGGCGAGGAGCGTCAGCGACAGGTAGGCAAAGAAGCCGACGATGATCAGCCGGATCACCAGGTCGGTGAATTTCGCATCGAAGGACTGGGCGTTGACCCCGACGCCCGCTTCGGTGATGGCCTCGGTCGGCTCTTTCTGCATTCTTGTTCTCCTTGCCGGCTCGAAAGGCGTCCCAAGGTCCGCCGGGCTACCTGGGAAAGATCGTTGGCCACGTCCTCGAGAAGGTGGTGGCCTTTTGCAGAGGCCGCGGCGCGGCGGCGAAACCCGGCGGAGGACGCCCATGTCGGTGATCGAAGCCTACCTCCGCCTTGTCTCGCGCTGGCGATGGAGCGTCCTGCTGGCGCTGCTGATCGGGGCGTTCGTCCTGCAGGCGATCCTGCCGAACGGACCCCTCACCCGCCTGACGGGATTCACGCTGTTCATGCTGATCTTCGGCGGCGCCCTCTACGCCGGGCGAACCGGCCGGGGCGCGTCGCGGGCGGCGGTCGCGCTCCTGCTCGCGACGGCCGTGCTCCAGATCGCCAACGAGCTCGGCGTCGCCGCGCTCGGAGGCCCGCTCGAGCTCCTGACCCTTGCCATCGTCCTCGGCGCCCTCATCGCGACCTTCGCCGAGCTCGTCGGCAACCGCGACGCCACCCCGGACAGCCTGGTCGGCGCGATCTTCGGCTATTTCGTCATCGCCACCGCCTGCGCGCTCCTGTTCCGCCAGATGGAGGGCGTGCATCCCGGGTCGTTCCGCCTTGCGCAAGGCGGCGACCTCGACACGCAGATGCTCTATTTCAGCCTCGTCACGGTGACCACCACCGGCTACGGCGACATCACGCCCGTCACCTCGCTCGCGCAGATCTCCGCCGCGCTCGAGGCGGCGCTCGGCACGCTCTATCTTGCCATCCTGATCGGCCGCATCGTCGGGCAGCTCACGCCCGGAGTCCGACGA
>CAVTSR010000023.1:0-26441 GCA_963737485.1 uncultured Alphaproteobacteria bacterium
ACTATGCAAGGCTTCGATACTGATGCGGTGTCCGGTGCGAAGAAGATTGGCCGAGCGCCTCGAGGTATTAGGCGGTTGCGCCCGCGCCGAGCGAAGTGCCGGCGAAAGTCCTTCCGGTGAACCCGCACGCTGGCGGCGCTCCACAGATCGTCTCATACGCAGGCGCCATCTCGCGAAGGCGTCCCATTGGCACTGATATATCAAGAACACATCCCTGCGACGGCGACGTCCGACCACATGCCGACGATCCCGCCGCCTCCTTCCGAAAGGTGCGGCCGCAATATGAAGTTCATTCCACTCCGAGGCATCGCCACGCCGAGCTTCGTCGAGCTCTATACTCCCAAAATCCTCACGGTCTTTCGCGAGGGCTATGGTCTGCTGAATTTCCGGGCGGATGCGATTGCCGGCCTGACAGATGTGTAGGGCGGTGACAAAGTAGGCCACGAAGCGGCGGCGATGGCTGCGGCCGCGGCGGAGCAAAACCCGGCCAGTGGTTAGGCTGTTTCCTTTGGGGGGCGGCCGGGAATGTTTGCCGTGGAAGTCTACGCCGCCGTTCGGCATTTCGTGTTTGTTGAAGGCAACAGCCGGCGTGAGGCGGCCCGGGTTTTCGGGCTGCCGGGAGACGGTGTCGAAGATGTGCCGGTTCTTGCTGCCCCCCGGGTACACGCGGACCAAGCCGGTGACGAAGCCGAAGCTCGGGGCGCTGCTGCCGGTGATCGACGCGATCTGATGGTCCCTCGATTCAGTGGACACCTTTGGTAAGACTGTGAGGGATGTGGAGGTGTTCAATGCCGAAGACGAGAAGGGAGTTTTCTCCCGAGTTCAAACGAGAGGCGGTCGCCCTGCTGGAAAGCAGTGGCCGCCCGCTGACGCAGGTCGCGACCGAGGTGGGTATCTCGCCATCGATGTTGCGAAACTGGCGAGTAGTGGTTGGTGGGGGGACGACGCGATCGAGGGCGGCGACGCCGAGCGTCTTGCCGCTGCCGTCGCCAGCAGATCAGGCCTCGGAGATCACGCGTTTGAAGCGGGCGTTCGATCGGACGCGCATGGAGCGCGACGTGCTAAAAAAAGCGATCGGCATCTTCGCGGAGGTGCCGAGATGAGCTTCCAATTCATCCGCGATCATGCCGGCCGTTGGCCGATCCGGCTGATGTGCCGGGTCCTCGAGGTCTCGGCCAGCGGCTACTACGTGTCCATGAACCTTCTTGGCTGACGAATGACATGACGGTTTCGATTGGTCTTCGGCCGATGTTTCGATACCCGAGATGTGGACGCTCGGTGTTGTAGTGGACCAGCCAGGCATCGAGATCGGTCTGCAGTGCGTCGACGGTTTCGTAGAAGGTCTCGCGCATCTTCACCCGGAAGAACTCGTCGAGCACGGTGCCGATGAAGCGCTCGACGAAGCCATTGGTCCTGGGCGTGCGGACCCTGGTGCGGCGGTGCTCGAGGCCGTTCAGGTCGAGGTAGAGCTCGTAGGGGTGGCGCTCGGTCCCGCAGAACTCGCGGCCGTTGTCGGTCAGGACCGCCGTTACCGGCAGGTCGAGGTTGCGATAGAACGGCAGCACGTCGTTGTGGAGCACCGCGATCGCCGCCTCGGGCTGCTTTGAGACGTGGAGAAAGCCGAAGGCGTAGGAGCCGAAGGTGTCGACCACCGCGTGCAGGTAGACCTTGCCGACGCCCTTGAGGCTGCCCACGAAGAAGGTGTCCGCTGACAAGAGTTCGCCCGGCACCGAACTCTCGACATGCCGTTCCCGGAAGCAGGGGTTGAGCTTTTCCAGGAAGGCGGTCTGCTCGGCGGTGATCTCGATCGCCTTCCCGGCGTTCGCGGTCTCCAGTGCCAGCCAGCGGTCGATCCGCGTTCCCAGCCCGTGGTCGTTGAGGATCTTCTGGATGGTGATCGCCGAGACCCGCACGCCCTCCAGTGCCAGCGTCGCCTCATGGCGGTCGCAGCCATAGGCGGGGTGCTCCAGCGCCAGACCCTTGATCCGCTCCACCACCGGCTCGGGCGTCGTCTGCGGATGGCTCCTGCGGATCGGGGGCAGGTCCTTCAGGCCCTCGAAGCCCTGCGTCTGGAACCGCCGCTTCCATTCATAGAAGCTGGTCCGGTCAAGGCCGCGCTGCCGGCACGCCTCCGCGACGTTACCTAGCTCCCTGGCCAGCTCCAGCACGCTCAGCCGGCTCCGCGCCAGCTTCGTGTCCGCGTCCCGCGGTCGCGCGTGCGTCCCTGTCGATCCTCGTCCCATCGGCGCTTCCTCCTCTCCAAAAAGCACGGAAAGGTAGCGTCCAGAACTCTTTCGCACTTTCGCTCACGCGACGACGGCTCCGTAGGCTTCGTTTTGCGCCGCGCGGAGCGGCGCCATGTTCATGTACTTTCGGGTCGACCACTGGGTGCCGGCGATGTGCCGGAGCCTGGCCGCAGCGAGATTGAGGCAGGACTGACCGTCGGGGAAGGCGCCGACGACGCGGGTTCGTCTCCGGATCTCGCGCATGATCCGCTCGAGCGGATTGTTGGTTCGGATCTTGATCCAGTGGCAGTCCGGGAAGGCGTAGTAGGTCAGGGTCTCGCGGACATGGGCGTCGACGAGGTCCGCAGCGCGCCCCATACGCTGGCGGCGGAGCTCGTCGACGACCGCCGAGGCCTTGGCCGCGGCGGTCGCCCGGGTCTCCTGGGCGTGGATCGCCTTGAGCATGTGGCTGACCTCCCGGACCTTGGCCGCCGGCACGTGGCTGAAGACGTTGCGGTAGAAATGCACGACGCACCGCTGCCACCGGGCGTCCGGCAGGTACTCGCCGACGCTCTCGACGAGGCCGCGACAGGCGTCCGAGATGATCAGCTCCACGTCTTTCAGCCCGCGATCCACGAGGTGGCGCAGGAAGGCCGACCAGCCGGACTTGTCCTCCTTCGCGCCCTCGCAGATGCCGAGGATCTCTCGGTAACCCTCGGCATTCACGCCGATCGCCACCAGCAGCGAGACGTTGCGCACCTCGCCGGCCCAGGTGCGCTTCATCACGATGCCATCGAGAAAGACGTACGGATGCGCGCCCTCGATCGGCCGGTTCCGCCAGGCCTCGATCTTGGCGTAAATCTTCTTGTTGAGGTTCGACACCGTGCTCGGGCTCACCCGCGTGCCCCAGAGCGCCTCGGTGATGTCCTCGACCCGCCGTACCGAGACGCCCGCGAGATACATCTCGATCAGCGCCTCCTCGACCGAACTCTCCCGCCGCCGGTAGCGCTCGATGATCGCTGTCTCGAAGGTCTGGCGTCGCAGCTTCGGGATCTTCAGGCTGACCTGGCCGGCGCGCGTCTCCAGCGACCGCTCATAGCTGCCGGCCCGCGTATCCTTGCGTGCTTCGCTGCGCTCGTAGCGGCCCGCGCCGCATAGCCGGTCCGCCTCGGCGTCCAACATCGCATTCAGCGCCTCCTCGACGGTCCCGCGGACCATCTCGCCGAGGTGATCCCTGATCCGAGCCTCATCGATCTGGATCACCTGGCCCATCGGCTTCGTCTCTGGCTTCTCGTTCATTCCAACCTCCTCTCACCAATCCTGAAAGGAGCCGCCTCGCCCGGCAATGTGCGAAAGATTCTGTACGTCATCCACGGAAAGAAGGTTAAGTGGACATACTACGCTTGGCGCAACCGTCCCGATAGCGCTCGGGCCGTTGCGAACCACGCGCTGCTCGCCGATGTGCGTCGCCTCCACGCCGAGCATCATGGCCGTTACGGCAGTCCCAGGATGCATGCGGCGCTCCGCGCCGAAGGCGGGACGGCGCGACGCGGCCGCGTCGCGCGGCTGATGCGTCGTCACGGCATTCGCGCGCTCGCCGGTCGCAGGTTCAGGCCATGCACCACCGACAGCCGCCACCCTCAGCCGATCGCGCCGAACCTGCTGAAGCAGGCGTTCGTCGCATCGGCACCGAACCGCGTCTGGCTCGCCGATATCACCTACATCGCGACCGGCGAGGGATGGTTGTATCTCGCTGCCGTGCTCGACCTGCGACCCGCAAGATCGTCGGTTGGTCGATGCGCGACCACATGCGTACCGAGCTGCCGCTGGCCGCATTGATGATGGCCGCCCAGCGGCAACGACCGGCCGAAGGCCTCATCTGCCATTCCGACCGCGGCAGCCAATACGCATCCGAGGCGTACGGCAGGCAACTCACTGCGATGAAAGCCAAACCGTCAATGAGCCGCACGGCTTGCTGCTACGACAATGCGCCCATGGAGAGCTCCTTCCACACGCTGAAGGTCGAACTCGCCCACCAGCGGCGATGGCCAACGCGCGAGGATGCCCGACGAGACCTCTTCGCATATATTGAGGGATACTATAACCGGCGGCGGATCCCCTCCGCTCTCGGATACAGGACCCCAGAACGGGCCGAAAGACAGATGGCCTAAACCCGTATCCACGGATATGGGGGACGATCAGATCCTCGAGTCCGACCGGACGGCGCCGGTAAAGCAGCGGCATACGTCGAAGCGGATCTTCGAGCGTCTGCGCGACGAGCACGGCTATTCCGGCGGCGCGACGGTGGTGAAGGACTACGTCCGGATCGCGCGCGAAAGGCTGCGGGAGACCTTCGTGCCGCTGGCCCATCCGCGCGGCCATGCACAGGTAGACTTCGGCGAGGCGGTGGGGGAGATCGGCGGCGTCCGGCGGAAGATCCACTTCTTCTGCATGGACCTGCCGCAATCGGACGCCCCTTTCGTGAAGGCCTATCCGGCGGAAACGACGGAGGCCTTTCTCGACGGACACGTGTCGGCATTCGCCTTCTTCGGCGGCGTGCCGCTGTCGATCCTCTACGACAACACACGATCGCGGTGGCGAAGATCTGCGGCGATGGCAAACGGGAGAGAACCCGCGCCTTCACCGAGCTGCAGAGCCACTACCTGTTCCGGGATCGGTTCGGCCGTCCCGGCAAGGGCAACGACAAGGGCAAGGTCGAGGGTCTGGTGAAGTATGCCCGGTCGAACTTCATGACGCCGATCCCGCGGGCGGCGAGCTTCGACGATCTCGACGCGATGTTGGAAGATCGCTGCCGGCGCCGGCAGGGCGAGCGCGCCGGCCGCCACAGCGGGACGATCGGGGAGCGCCTGCGCGCCGATCTGGCGGCCTTTCGGGACCTGCCCGCCGTGCCGTTGGAGCCCTGCGAGAAGCGGGCTGCCCGCGTCTCGTCGACCGCGCTGGTCCGCTACCGCTGCAACGACTATTCGGTGCCGACGGCATACGGCTTCCGGGACGTGCTGGTGAAGGGCTTCGTCGACGAGGTGGTGATCCTGTGCGCCGGGCAGGAGATCGCCCGACACCCCCGGAGCTATGGCACGGGCATCTTCGTGTTCGAGCCGCGGCACTATCTCGCGCTGATCGAGATGAAGCCGAATGCCCTCGATCAGGCCGCGCCGTTACAAGGGCTGGGATCTTCCGGAGGCGTTCCAGCACCTGCGCCATCTCCTGGAGGCACGGATGGGTAACCGCGGCCGGCGCGAGTTCATCCAGGTCCTGCGGCTGCTGGAAGCCATCCCGATGGCGGTCGTGGCGGCTGCTGTCGCCGAGGCGATCCGGCTCGGCGCCATCGGCTTCGACGCGGTCAAGCAGATCGCGCTGGCGCGTGTCGAGCGGCGGCCGGCCCGGCTCGACCTGACGGCCTATCCGCATCTGCCGAAGATGGACGTCCGGATCACGGCGGCGGCCGACTATGCCGTTCTCGTTCCCGGGGCGGCGCCATGACCGGCACGCCGGGCGTCGACAAGATGCCGGCCGGAACGACCAGCGGCGCTCCGCAGGTTCTGCTGGCGCATCACCTCAAGCAGCTGAAGCTGCCGACGGTCCTGCGGGAATACGACAAGGTTGCACGCGACTGCGCCCGCGACGGCGTCGATCATCCCCGCTACCTGCTGCGCCTGGTGGAACTGGAACTGATCGACCGGGAACGCCGCATGGTCGAGCGCCGGATCAAGGCGGCCAGGTTCCCGGCGGTGAAGAGCCTCGACACCTTCGACTTCACGGCCATTCCGAGCCTCAACAAGATGCTGGTGCTCGAACTGGCCCGCTGCGAGTTCATCCTGCGCCGGGAGAACGTCATCGCGCTCGGCAATTCCGGCACCGGCAAGACGCATGTCGCCCTGGCGCTTGGCCTTGCAGCCTGCCTGAAGGGCTTCAGCGTCGCCTTCACGACCACCGCCGGCCTCGTTCATCAGCTGATGGAGGCCCGAGACGAGCGCCGCCTGCTGAAGCTGCAGCGTGATCTCCAGACGGTGAAGCTGTTGATCGTCGACGAGCTTGGCTACGTGCCACTGTCCCCAACCGGCGCCGAGCTGCTGTTCGAGATCCTGTCCCAGCGCTACGAGCGGAGCTCAACCATCCTCATCTCAAATCTGCCGTTCGAGGACTGGACCTCGGTGCTGGGATCGGAACGGCTCACCGGCGCGCTGCTCGACCGGCTGACCCACCACGTTCACATCCTGACCATGAACGGCGACAGCTATCGGTTGAAGCAATCCGCTGGACGCCGGCGCGACGCCGCCATCGACGGGGCGGAGCAAAACCAGGCCGCCGCAGAGGCCGTGAACACCGAAACCGGCGAGATCACCGCACCCTGATTGCCAAAACAGCGCCGCGACACAAAAGAGGGCCGATCGGGCCCTCTTCTGTGTCGCTCCAGGCCATCGCCGTGGCCTGCTATTACTCCGCACCGATGGCCTGGAATTGCTCCGCCGTTGAAACCAGCCCCCGGCTTCGCCCGGATACCTCGCTGACGACCGTCAGCTACACCACGTCATGGGACACGACCAGCGAGATGCGGCCATCGGTTAAAATCCGATGAATTTCTTTTTTTATTTCCTTTTATATCAATATATTAGCTGCATATCCGCGCGCGGACAGTGCGAGCGGATTTTCTCGACCGCGGGCGCCGCCGCGGCGACCCCCCTTTGATGGCTACCGGTTCGGGCTCAGGTGGCGGTCGTGGCGCGCCGCCGGCACCGGTTCGCCGACCACTACCTTGCGCCCTTCGGCCACGGAAGCGAGCGCGGCATCCGCCAACATGAGCGCCAGCAATCCGTCCCCGCCGGAGGGTGACGGCGCGGTGCCGTCGCGGATCGCGGCGATGAAGGCCCCGATCTCGGCAGCGTAGGCCGCGGTGTAGCGGGTCATGAAGAAGTCGAGCAGCGGCGGCCGGGTGAAGCCCGCGCCGTTCGCGATCTCGATCGACACCTCGCGCTGGTTTTCGGCTGCGACCATGCCGTTGGATCCCAGCACCTCAATGCGCTGGTCGTAGCCGTAGGTCGCCCGCCGGGAGTTCGAGATCACCGCCTGCCGGCCGCTGGCGGTCTCGAGCAGCACGTTGACGCTGTCGAAGTCCCCCGCCGTTCCGATCGCGGGATCGGTCAGCACCGCGGCGTGCGCGGTCACCGCCACCGGCTCCTCGCCGAGCAGCCAGCGGGCCATGTCGAAATCGTGGATGGTCATGTCGCGGAAGATGCCGCCCGAGCGGCGGATGTAGTCGATCGGGGGTGCCCCGGGGTCGCGCGAGGTGATGTTGACCATCTCTACCTTGCCCACCGAGCCTGCGTCGATCGCCTTGCGCACCGCGAGGAAGTGCGGGTCGAAGCGGCGGTTGAAGCCGACCATCAGCTGCGCACCGGTCTTCTCCACGACCTCCAGGCAGTCGCGCACCCGGGCCACCGCGAGGTCGATCGGCTTCTCGCAGAAGATGGCCTTGCCGGCGCGGGCGAAGCGCTCGATCAGGTCGGCATGGGTGTCGGTCGGGGTGCAGATCACCACCGCGTCGATGTCGTCCGCCGCCTCGATCGCCTCGATCGTGCTCACCTCGGCGCCGTAGGTGGCGGCGATCGCCTCGGCCGCGGGTGCCATCGCGTCGGCCACCGCCAGCAGCCGCGCGTCGGGGTTGGCGGTGATCGCGCCGGCGTGGACCTTGCCGATGCGCCCTGCGCCCAGGAGGGCGAAACCTACACTCATTCTTTCCTCGCTTGGTCTGAGACTCGCCCGGCCGCCGACCGACGGCCCTCTACTCGGCGTCCGCGTACTCGGCCTGGGTCTTGGCCCCGGTGATGTAGGCGACGACGTCCTGACCGTCGGTCTCCTCCTTGCGGAGGTCGGCGCAGACGCGGCCGCGGCGCCAGACGACGATCCGGTCGCAGAGGTCCATCACCTGGCGCATGTTGTGGCTGATGAGGATCAGGGGCTCGCCCTGCTCCTTGAGCGTGCGGATGATGTTCTCGACCTGGGCGGTCTCCTGCACGCCGAGTGCCGCGGTCGGTTCGTCCATGATGGTGAGCTTGGAGTGGAAGGTGGCGGTGCGCGCGATCGCGACGCACTGCCGCTGGCCGCCGGACATGTTCTGGATGGTGTTCCTGATGTTGGGGATCTTCACCCCGGTCTTCTGCAGGCCCGCGATCGTCGCCTCGCGCATTCCCTTGTAGTCGAGGATCGAGAACGGCCCGAGGTTGAAGCGGATCTTCTCGCGTCCGAGGAAGAGGTTGTCGGGGACGTCGAGATCGTCCGCGAGCGCGAGGGTCTGGAACACGGTCTCGATTCCGGCCTCGCGGGCTTCGAGAGGGCCGGCGAAGTCGACGTATCTGCCGTTGAACCAGATCTTGCCGGCGGTTCGTTGCTCGACCGCGGTGATCTGGCGCACGAAGGTCGACTTGCCGGCGCCGTTGTCGCCCATGATCGCGACGTGCTCGCCCCTGCGGATCTCGAAGTTGCAGTCGACGAGCGCGTGCACACCGCCGTAGTGCTTGGTGAGGCCCTCGGTCCTGAGGATCACCTCGCCCGGCCGCCTGTCCGAATGCGGCGCGTCCGCGCCTTCGATGTCGGTCCGGATGTCGCTTGCCATGGTTGCTCCCCTCAGGCCTTCGACGACGCGCGGCGCTGGCGCCACTGGTCGAGAACGACCGCGCCGACGATGATCGCACCCTTGACCATCTCCTGATAGTAGGCGTCGAGCTTGAGGAAGGTGAAGCCGGAGATGATCACCCCGAAGATCAGCGCGCCGAGCACGGTGCCGATGATCGAGCCGCGGCCCCCGGAGAGGCTGACGCCGCCGATCACGGTCATCGCGATGGCGTCGAGCTCGTACATCACCCCCATCCCCGACTGCGCGGTCAAGTTCTTGGACGAGAGCACGATGGCCGCGACCGAGGCGAGGATCGCGGCGATCGAATAGACCAGCACCTTGTGCCGGTCGACCTTGATCCCCGACATGCGCGCGGCAGCCTCGTTGGAGCCGATGGCGTAGGTGTGCTTGCCGTAGACGGTGTAGCGCAGGATGAGGTGGAACAGGATCGCAAGCGCGATGAAGATGAAGACCGGCATCATGCCCTTGCCGATGGCGGCATAGCTGTCGGTGGGGAAGCTGATCGGTTCGCCCCTGGACCACCATTTCGCCACTCCGCGGGCGCTGACCATCATCCCGAGCGTGGCGATGAACGGCGGGATGCGGGTGTAGGCGATCAGGAGGCCGTTGATCAGGCCCGCGACCAGCCCGCAGGCGAGGCCGACGATGATGGGGACGATCACCGGCAGGTCCTGCCAGCCTTCGGGCAGCATCATCTTGGGGTTCGGCTGGCCGTTGACCACGGCAACCTGGGCGAAGCTCATCGCGATCATCGCGGCGGCGCCGACCACCGAGCCCGAGCTCAGGTCGATGCCGCCCGAGATGATGACCTGGGTCACCCCGAGGGCGATGATTCCGACGATCGAGACCTGCAGGATGATGATCGACAGCCGCGCCTCGTTGAAGATGGTGTGCACGTTCGCGCGGGTGTTGAACAGGAAGGAGTCGCCCATCAGCAGCCAGCCGAGCGCCTCGAAGGTGGCCACGATCAGCACCAGTCCGAAGAAGACGTTGAGCTCGGGCGGCCGCGTCCGCTTCGACGAATCGAAGCTCAGGCCGCCGACGCCGTGGCTTGTCTGTGCCATGTCCGATCCTCCGCTTGCGACCGCCGCACACCGATCGCGCCGGTCGCCTTGCGGGACCTCGGGCGGCGCGCAGGGCGCCGACCCGAAATGGTCCCGCGGTCGTGCTCAGTTCTTCTTCAGGAACTTGTCGATGTTGGCCGGGGTCACCAGCTGGAACGGGATGTAGACCTTCTGGTCCACCGCGTCGCCCTTGGCCAGCGACAGCGCGGCGTCGAGCGCCCCCTGGCCCTGTCCCGCGGCGTCCTGGAAGACGGTTGCGTCGAGATCGCCCGCCTGCATTGCCTGCAGCGCATCCTGGGTGGCATCGACGCCGGCGACCACGATGGTCTTCATGTCGAGGCCGGCCGCCTTCATCGCCTGGATCGCGCCGATGGCGCTCTCGTCGTTGTTGGCGATCACGCCGTCGAAGGGCGTACCGGTCGAGAGCCAGTTGGTCATCAGGTTCTGCGCCTGGTCGCGCTGCCAGTTCGAGGTCTGCTTGTCGATGATGCTGATCTTCACGCCGCAGTCGGAACCGCCGATCACATCGAGGATGTCCTGGGTGCGCTGCTGCGCCGCCTGGTTCGAAAGCTCGCCCATGATCACGTAGACGCTGGCCTCGCTCTTGCCCTCTTCCTTGAACAGCCGGCAGACCTCCTTGGTCTCCAACGTGCCGGACTCGCGCTCGTCGGAGGCGACGAAGGCCTGGTTGTCGGGCAGCGAGTCGACGTTGATCGGCTGGCGGTTGACATAGACCATCGGGATCCCGCCGGCCGCCGCCGCGTCGGACATGGCCTGGGTGGCGGAGGTATCGACAGGGTTGACGATGATCGCATCGACCCCGGAGGCGACGAAGTTGTTGATCTGGTCGAGCTGCTTGGCGACGTCGTTCTGGGCGTCCTCGACCTGCAGGTCGACGCCGTCGAGGGTCTTGGCGTATTCGATCATGCCGTTCCTGATGACGGTCAGGAAGTTGTCGTCGAACCGTGCCATCGACACGGCAACGGTTGCCGCCATCGCCCCCTGCGCAATGAGGGTCGAGAGCGCTACGCCCGCAAACAGCGTCTTCATCTTTGTCTTCCTCCACTGTGGGCGTCCGGCGCCACCCGTTTTTCTGCCGGATTGTCCCCGGGGTAGCCCCGGTGGTCTTTTCGATTTGGCGCAAAGTGGAATTATCGCGCCGTTTTCTTCATAAGCGGAATGTTCATTCCATTCCGACCTTTCGTCGTCAAGCGGCATCCCCAGCGGTCCGCGCCGCCGCGGTGGCGAGCTCCGCGCGCAGGAAATCCATGCTCCGTCGGATCGCTCCGGCGCGGTCGCGGGCCGTCTGGACCTCGGCCGAGAAGGGTTCGAACGACAGCCAGCCGTCGTAGCCCGCTTCGCGAAGTGCGCGGATCTGGGCAAGGTTCCCGAGCCGGTCGGCGGGTCCCACGAGCACGCGGTGCGCGTCCCGCATCTCTCCAACCCGAAGCCGCGGCTCGTCGACGCCGGAGATGTGCACGAGACCGGTCGCTTCGGGAAAGATGGCGGCTTCGCCGGCCAGGTGGTGGTGGAAGGTGTCGTGGACCAGACGAAAGGTCCGCGCGCCGCCGGTCGCCGCGACTGCATCCGCCGCCTCGGATTTGAGCCGCAGCGAGCAGCTCTCGAAGCCGAGCGGTTCGATCAGCCCGGTCAGACCGCGCGACGCCAGGATGGGCTTCAGGGCCTCCAGCGCGGCGTGCAGGCGGCCCGGCCGCGACCCGTCGTTGGTTGGAACGAGCACCAGCGCTTCGGCGCCGCAGGCCGCGGCGTAGTCGGCGAGATCGACCGCCTGGTTCGGCCGTTCGGCGCGCCAGTCGTCGAACCGCTGCAGTGCATTGATCGAGAGAATTCGCACGCCGTGCTGCTGCGCCAGCTCGCGCACCCGCTTGGGCGGGGTGCGGTCAGCGATGGCATTGCCCTCGATGTCGTTGCGGATCTCGACGGCGTCGATCGCAAGATCGGCTGCCAGCGCAAAGAAGGCGTCGAGGGGCAACGAGGGAGCGGCGATGTGGTTGAGCGCGAAGCGCGGCTCCCGATCGGGCAAGGGTGTCTCCTCCGACAAGCGCTCTGGCGGCGCGATTCGCGGCGCCCGCTCAGGCACCGCACTTCCGACACATCAGCACGCCGCGAGCCGCGAGGCAAAGATCGCGCTGCGTCGCCGGCCGCAAATCGCACCGGCCGCGGGGATCGGCGCGGGTGTCGCTTGCGTTGCCCGGCGCCGCGACCCATCCTGTGCGGTATCAGTCGCAAGCGGACGGAGAATTGAAGATGGCCATGGCCCGTTGTGACGAGCACAAGCCCCGCGATTCACAGCACGTCGGCTACGCGCTGCCGCTCGGCTATCCGTCGACGGCGGTGACCTGCGACGTGGTCGGCTGCGAGAATCCGGCGCGCCTCTGGCTAGACAAGGACGAGCGCAAGGCCTTCGTCGCCGGGACACGTGTGTTCACCGTCGAAGGCGGCGCCAAGCTGCGTGTGGCGGACGACCTCTTTCCCAACTGATCCCGCGGTCAGCCGGCAGGCGGCGCCAGCCGGAGCCGGATGCGCGTCCTGACCTCGGGCGTCTCGGCCGCGACGGCTTCGCCGAGGCGGCGCAGTTCGCGGCGGAGCCCGTGGATCTGGTCGACGAGCGAAACGACCAGCGCGGCGGAGTCGGCATCGAGGTCGAAGTCGTCCACCAGCTCCTCGATCAGCCGGAGCCGGGCCAGGTCGGCATCGCGGAAACCGAGGCGCCCCTCCTGCTCGACCGGCACAACGCAGTCGGCGGCAACGAACGCGCGGAGGCGGGCTACGGTCAGTCCCTCGATGCTCGCGACGACTTCGGTCTCCGAATAGTAGCGCGTCTTCATGGCACCACCCCCTTGCGCGGATCGTAGGCATGGCCCTCCCGCCAGCGGCGGAAGAAAGCCTCGAGTTCGTCGTCAACTGCGGGCGGCATCGCCAGCTTTAGCGTCACAAGCTGGTCGCCGCGCTTGCTGCCCCGCTTGACCCCCTTGCCGCGCAGGCGCAGCACGCGGCCGGTGCTGGCGCCTTTCGGCACGGCCAGCGCGACCCGGCCGTCGATCGTTGGCACCTCGACCTTGCCGCCGAGCACCGCCTCGTCGAGCGTGATCGGCAGCTCGACGTGGATGTCGTCGCCCTCGCGGCGGAAGAAGCCGTGCGGCTCGACCGTGACCGTCACCAGCGCATCGCCGGCCGGCCCGGCGCCGATGCCCTCGCCGCCCTTGCCGCGCAGCCGGATCGTCTGCCCGTCGGCGAGCCCCTCGGGGATCTTCACGTCGAGCACCGATCCGTCCGGCATCGTCAGCCGGCGGGTCGCGCCTCGTGCCGCTTCGAGAAACCCCACCGTGAGCGTGTAGTGCCGGTCTGGGCCTCGCATCTGCACACCCTCGGCCCGACCGCCGCCGCGCGCCCGCTGGCCGAAGAGGTCGGAGAAGACGTCGGAGAAATCGCCGAAGTCCTCGAACCCGCGGCTGGTATGATAGGTGGCATCCGGGCCTTCGGCATATTCGCGGTAGAAGCGCCGCTCCGGTCGTTCCTGCCCTTGCGAAGTCAATCTCGCCGGCATCGAACCGGCGGCGCTGGTCCTCGTCCTTCAGCAGGTCGTAGGCCCCCGAGGCCGCCTTGAAGCGTGCCTCGGCCCGGGAGTCGCCTGGGTTCAGGTCCGGATGGCTCTCCCTTGCGATCTTCTTGTAGGCCTTGCGGATGTCGTCCTGCGTCGCGGTTTTCGACACTCCGAGCGCGGCGTAGGGATCATCGGCCATGGCGGTTCCGTCATCGAATGCCACCCGACAGAACCGCCTCGCCGGAGGCTTGTCAACGCGCCCTCGGGGCCATTAGCCTCGGCGGCAGCATGAAGAAGTTTCTCGACGCCGACGATCCGTTCTACCGCCCGCTCTGGGTGCGGGTGCTCATCGTGGGCTTTTGCTTCGCTTGGGCAATCTTCGAATTCGTCACCGGCTCGCCCTTCTGGGGCGTGATTGTCCTCGGTCTGAGCGCTTACACCGGCTTTGAATTCTTCTTGCGCATCCGCCCTGCGAGCTCGGAAAAGACGCCTCCCGACGCCGATTGAGAGCTGAACCTCTCATGCTTTCGCCGCGGGGGGCTGTCCGGCGGACAACGCGTCGGCGAGGTAGGCGTCGAGCCGGGCCAGGCCACCGGGGCGCCAGCCGAGCGCGCGCAGCCGATCGGTGGCCATCACGCCGGGTGGCGGCCCTTCGGCCCGGGGCGGCAGCGGATGGGGAGAGCCGGTGCGCGCGCGTACCCGGGCGAGAAGGTCGTGGCGGTCGAGCAGGATATCGGAGACGTTGAGCGGGCCGGCAGCAGCGGCCGCGAGCGCCAGGCGAACGGCGGCGGCGAGATCGATGCCGTGAACCTCGGTGGCGGCGCGGGGGGCGAGCGGCTCGCCGCGGTGGTAAGCGGCGAAGACCGCCTCCCACTTGTGCGGGAGGCCGCCGTAGACGCCGGTCGCGCGCAGCGATACGCCGCCCCGTTCTGCCACCGCCGCTTCGGTCGCGAGCTTGACCTCGCCGTAGAGCGTAGCGGGCGCCGGTGGGTCGGTCTCGCGCAGGATCTCGCCGCGGCGCTGGTCGCCGTAGACGGCACGGCTGGAGAGAAAGACGACGCGGACCGGTCCGGCTGCGTCGAGCAGACGGAGCGTGCCGTCGAGGTTCAGCCGGCGAAACCCAGCGGGATCGTCGCCTTCGCCGCCGCGGTACCGTCCGGGCAGGTGCGCCAGCGCGGCGTGGACCAGGGCGTCGGCCGGAGGCAGCTGCGGCGCGGGACCGGCCAGATCCCAGGGCAGGGCACCGGGCCGGCGTCCGAGGTGCGTCAGGCGGTGGCCGGCGGCGGCGAGGTCGGCGGCGATGAAGCGGCCGAGCCGGCCGCTACCGCCGGTGAGAAGGACGTGCATCAGCCGGGCCGCGGAAGCGCGGCGAGGTCGCCGGGAATGCCGACCCCGTCGTGATAGGCGCGCCAGAGCTCGATCAGCGGGCGCAGCCGGGCGGCCTTTGCGTTCAGCGGATCCCAGGGTTTCTCGTACTGGAAGTGCAGCACGCGGACGAGCGACCAGTCCCAGAGCTCGGGCAGGTTGAACCAGACGTATTGCAGCAGGTTGTCGTAGACGGGCAGGCCCTGCCAGTCGGGAAAGAAGGCCTCGAGGAAGGTCTGGTCGGTCCGCTTCCAGAAGGCGCCGGGGGCGTCGAGCCGTTCGAGCATCGCGGCGAAGGTCGCCGCCGAGGGCCGTGCGGCGAAGACGCCCGAGTTCAGCCGGTGGAAGTCGGCAAGGCTCTGGTAGACGTTCGGCGCCGCCGAGAACTCCGGGTACTCGAACAGCCGCTCGAGCGGGCGCAGCACCAGCGTGTCGGCATCGAGGAAGACGATGCGTTCGTAGGGCAGCTGCCAGAGGCGAAGCTTGACGAAGTTGTCGAGCGGCGTGTGGAAGGCGGGCTTCTCGCCCTTGGTGAACGGGTTGCGTCCGTGGATCGCCGAGCGGGCATGCGCGGCATTGAAGGTGTCCGACACCGGCAGGAGTTCGCAGGCCGCGAGGCGCGCCCCGAGGCTCACGAGCGGTGCCAGCGCGGCGGCATCGACGCCGCGGGTGTGCAGCACGACGAGGTCGGCGGTGGTTCCGGTGCGGACGAGCGAGTTCAGCAGCGCCACCGCGCCGGGAAGGTAGGAGGCGTTCGTCACCAGGGTGACGAAGGCGCGCGCATCCGACGGGGCGCGGTCGAGGATGGGAGCGTCGGGCATGGGATCGGCCGGCGGGAGTCCCCTCAGGCCGACTTCAGCCCGCGCCGCTCGGGGTCGCGCTCGACGCGCTGGGCGATCTCCTTGGTCCAGGCGGAGACGCAGGGGATGCGCGAGCGGTCGACGCGATAGGCGTATTTCTTCGCCACCTCGACGACTTCGGTGAGCAGTCCCTCGCGGAGGGTGATGGGATCGAGCCCGAGGGCGAGAAACTGGTCGTTCCGGACCACGAGGTCGTTCTCGGCCGACTCCTTGCGCGGGTTCGGGAGCCAGGCGATGCGGGCACCGGTGAGCTCGCCGACCATCGCCGCCAGATCGCGGACGCGGTGGGTCTCGGTCATCTGGTTGAAGATCTTCACCCGGTCGCCGCGCTTCGGCGCGTCGGAAAGGGCGAGGTCGATGCAGCGGACCGAATCCTGGATGTGGATGAAGGCGCGGGTCTGGCCGCCGGTGCCGTGCACGGTGAGCGGATAGCCGATCGCGGCCTGGATCAGGAAGCGGTTGAGCACGGTGCCGTAGTCGCCGTCGTAGTCGAAGCGGTTGATCAGCTGGACGTGGCGGCGGGTCTGCTCGGTGTGGGTGCCCCAGACGATGCCCTGGTGCAGGTCGGTGATCCGGAGGCCGTCGTTCTGGGCGTAGAACTGGAAGAGGATCTGATCGAGGCTCTTGGTCATGTGGTAGATCGAGCCGGGGCGGGTCGGGTAGAGGATCTCCTGGGTCACGGTCTCGCCCGCGGTCGTCTCGATGCCGACCGGCAGGTAGCCCTCGGGGATGGCGGCGCCGACGGTGGAATAGCCGTAGACGCCCATGGTGCCGAGGTGGACGAGATGGGCGTCGAGCTCGGTCTCGACCAGCGCCGAGAGGAGGTTGTGGGTGGCGGAGACGTTGTTGTTGACGGTGTAGGTCTTGTGCCGGTCGGACTTCATCGAGTAGGGCGCGGCGCGCTGCTCGGCGAAGTGGATGATCGCGTCGGGACGGTGCTCGGCGAGCCAGCGCTTGAGGATCTCGTAGTCCTTGGCGAGGTCGAGCAGGTGGAAGCGGATGCGGCGGCCGGTCTCCGCGTGCCAGATGCGGGTGCGCTCCTGGATCGAATCCATCGGGGTCAGCGACTGCACGCCGAGCTCGGTGTCGATCCAGCGGCGGGAGAGGTTGTCGAGGATGTGCACCTCGTGCCCGGCGTCGCTCAGATGCAGGGCGGTGGGCCATCCGACGAAGCCGTCGCCGCCGAGAACCGCGATCTTCATGCGCTCGCTCCTCTTCCCCGCACCACCCCCGCGCCGCGGACTGCGGCGGGCGGGCGGCGCCTGCACCGCCGGGCGCATGCTAGCCGGAGGCCGCGGCGGACGCCAGTGAGGCGGGCGTCAGGAGGCGAGGTTGGCGACCTTCCGCGGGTCGGCGGAGGCGGGGGGTGGGGCGACGAGGCCGCCGGAGATGATGGGCTTGGCCGCGGCTTCGGGCGACCTGTCGAGCGGGGTTACGTCGCGCCGGGGGAGGAGGGGCGGCTTCGCGGCGACGGCGACGGGGGGCGCGGCGGGCGCGACGAGGCGTCGATGGCCGGTGCCGGGTTCGGGAGGGTTTTCAGGGGTTAACGGGGATTCGCTGGACGTACTTCTCATGTACATCGCATGTACGATGCATGTACGGGCGCGCGGTCCGCGCCGGGAGGGTTAACGGGGCGGGCGGCGGCGGTCCGGCGCTGGGCTGCCGCGGGTAAGCGCGGTCGGCTCGCTCGCCGGCAGGCGCGGCCCGGTGAAGCCCCCGTGGCGGCGTGGCCCGCGCCGGGAGGGGTCAACGGGGCGGGCGGCGGTGCTCCGGCGCTGGGCAGCCGTGGGAGAGGCGCGGTCGGCTCGCTCGCCGGCACGCGTGGCCCGGTGAAGCCCCCGTGGCGGCGCGGCGTCACGCATTTCCTAGCATCGGCGGGAAGTCGGGCGCAGACAGCGGGCGTCCGCGCCGGTGCAGAGCTGGCCGGCGGCGGAAATTTCATCGTGAGCGACGCAACCGAGGGTGCGAGCCGCGTGCGGGTCCGGCTGTGGATACAGCCGGGGAGGCGGCAAGGGATCACGGCGATCCTCGCTGATCGCCCGCGGCGGGGTGTAGGGTTGCCGCCGATCCGGGCGGCTGCGGGGAGGGCCGCCCGCGCGGACGCCCTTGGGGCGGGCGCCGAGGAAAGTCCTGACGGTGGAGCGCGAAGGGCGACGAGGGATGCGCCCTTCGCGAAGGTTCGCGCCCCCGGGAGGGGCGCGAAAGCTCGCTAGTTCGACGAGCCGTTCGGATTGTTGAGCATCTGCATGGCCGAATCGATGGCCTTCTTCATGCTCAGGGTGTCGGCGCCCTGGCGCGGCGGGAAGTCCTGCAGGCTCTGCAGGTGCGCCGCCAGGAACGGCCCGGCCGCGGTCGGCGCCCACATCTTCTGGGCGAAGAACTTGCGGCCGGCGTAACCCCACTCGTGCGACTGCGGAATCCATCTTCTCCATCGGATCCATCAGCAGGTTGAAGACATACGGCACGCTCGGATAGTACTTCTCGTCCCACCAGCTGCCGTCGGGCTTGACCCCGATGTGCATCTTCCAGCCATCGACGCGGATCGCCATCAGGTCGGTCTCGTCGTAGTAGAAGTATTCCCGCCGGGCCGACGTGTCGGTCTTGCCTTCCCAGTAGTCGAGGTTGTTGTAGCCGTCGAGATGCACCTTGTAGGTGGTGCCGTTCATCTCGTAGCCCGTAAGAAGATCCTCCTTCAGGTTGGGCAGGCCGGCTGCGGCGGCGAGCGTCACGTAGAGAATCCTCGTGCGACTGGATGCCGTTCGCCCACGAATCCGCCGGGACATGCCCCGGCCAGCGGATCAGCAGCGGCACGCGGACGCCGCCTTCCCAGGTCGTGCCCTTCTCGCCGCGGAACGGGGCATAGCCGCCGTCCGGCCACATCATCAGCTCGTTGCCGTTGTCGGTGGTGTAGATGACGATGGTGTTGTCGGCGATGCCGAGTTCGTCGAGCTTCGTCAGCAGCTGGCCGACCTGGTCGTCATGCTCGAGCATCTTGGCGCGGACCACGTCCTCTTCGGCGCGGCCCTCGTCCACGGCTTGCTGCACGTACTTGTTCTGCGGGTGCGACCAGATGTGGATTGCGGTGGTGTTGAACCAGATGAAGAAGGGCTTGTCGTCCTTGCCCTTGCGGTCGAGGTAGTCGAGCGTCGCGGCCGTCACCTCGCTGTCGAAGGTCTGCATCCGCTCGCGGGTAAGCGGGCCGGTGTTCTCGATCTTCTGCTTGCCGACCTTGCCGAACTTCGGATCGACGGTGGGGTCGTCGACGTCGGTTGCCCAGGTGTGCAGGACGCCGCGCGGGCCGAACTTGTCGAGATAGTCGGGGTTCTTCTGCCCGGGATAGTCGAGCTCCTCGGGCTCCTCCTCGGCATTCAGATGGTAGAGATTGCCGAACCATTCGTCGAAGCCGTGAACGGTCGGCAGGAACTCGTTGCGGTCGCCGAGGTGGTTCTTGCCGAACTGGGCCGTGTTGTAGCCATCCGACTTGAGGACCTCGGCCAGGGTCGGGTCTTCCTTCTGGATGCCCCGGGTCGAGCCGGGGATCCCGATGGTCGTCATCCCGGTGCGCACCGGAAGCTGGCCCGTGATGAAGGCGGCCCGGCCCGCCGTGCAACTCGGCTGGGCGTATTCGTCGGTGAAGAGCATTCCGTCCTTGGCGAGGCTGTCGATGTGCGGGGTCTTGCCCCATCATCCCGTGGGTGTAGGCGCCGATGTTCCATGTGCCGATGTCATCGCCGAAGATGACCAGAATGTTCGGTTTCTTGGCGTCCTGGGCGTGCGCGGGCGCGACGGCGACCGCTGCGGCCACGGCCAGGAACATCCCTGCCGCCATCGCAAACCTCGCCGAAACTGTGCGTAACATTCTTTCCTCCGTCACCATTATCAGTGGCTTAGCGAATGCGCTGGCCGCATCGAAAGCAGCGCGTTGCAGAGCCATTCCGCCTCGGAAGCATCCGGCAAGTTTCGCCGAAAGGCCAGTCTGAACTCGACCTGTCTGAACTCGTCCCTGCTTGCTGGTGTGCGCCTTGCCGCCGCGTCATGGTGCCTCGACTGCCGTGTGCGGTCCCTTGACGGGCCTTGAGCAGCTTCGTCCCGCGTCTTGGTCATCGGGCGGGCTACCAACAAATGACCGATCGTGGCGCGCAAGCTGACGCGACCTGCGCCGCTCAAGGGGGCCCGCTTCAGGCCGGCAGTTTCGCGAGCGCGACGGCGATGCGGGCGGCGAGGCGGGCGTTGTTGACCACGAGGGCGATGTTGGCGGCGAGGGCGGCGCCGGCGGTGCGTTCGCCGATGCGCGCGAGGAGGAAGGGGGTCACCTCCTTGGCGGTGATCGCGGCCTCGGCGGCGGCGGCGAGCGCTGCGGCGATGTGCGGCGTCATCTGCTCGCGCGGGATCTCCGCCTCGCGCGGAATCGGGTTGGCGACGAGCTGGCCGCCGGGGAGGCCGAGGTGGCCGCGCATCCGGTGGGCGCGGGCGATGGCGGCGGGGTCGTCGAGGCGCAGCGGTGCGGCGAGGCCGCTGTCGCGGGACCAGAAGGCGGGCAGCGCGTCCTGGCCGAAGGCGATGACCGGCACGCCGCGGGTCTCGAGCACCTCGAGGGTCTTGGGCAGATCGAGGATCGCCTTGGCGCCGCTGGCGACGACCGTGACCGGGGTCTGCGCCAGCTCCTCGAGATCGGCGGAGATGTCGAAGCTCGCCTCGGCGCCACGGTGCACGCCGCCGATGCCGCCGGTGGCGAAGACCTCGATGCCGGCGAGGCGGGCCGCGATCATCGTGGCGGCGACGGTGGTGGCGCCGGTCCAGCCGGCGGCGAGCGCCACGGCGAGGTCCGCGCGGGAGAGCTTGCGCACGTCGGAGGCTGCCGCCAGGGCGTCGAGCTCTTCGGGCTCGAGTCCGATGCGGATCAGCCCGTCCGCGACGGCGATGGTCGCCGGGACGGCGCCCCCGGCGCGAACCGCCGCCTCGACGGCGCGCGCGGTGTCGAGGTTCGCGGGGTGCGGCATGCCGTGGGTGATGATGGTCGATTCGAGCGCGACGATCGGGCGGCGGGCCGCGCGCGCGGCGGCGGTCTCGGCGCTGAAGGCGAGCGGCGGAGCGATCATGGCGGCAAAACCTCGATGTGGCGGGCGGCGGCCTCGAGTGCCGCGGCGAGCGCAGGCTCGACGTCGAGTCCGCGCTCCCGGGCGGCCAGGTGCGCGGCGACGAAGGCGTCGCCGGCGCCGGTGACGCTGCGGATGCCGGCCCGGCGCGGATCGAGCGTGACGACGACGTCGCCGACCGCGGCTGTCGCCGGGGCGCCGCCGTCGGTCACGATGGCGTCGGCGATCCCCCGACCGCGAAGCGCGATGGCCGCGACCCGACTGTCGCGGAAGCTCGCGCGGCAGAGACGCTCGGCCTCGATGCGGTTGAGGTAGAGCGCGAACGGGCGGCCGGTGCAGAGCGGCGCGAGCAGCGCCGCCTTTCCGGGACTGGCCGGGACCAGCGACACCGCCGCACCGGCCGCGATCGCCGCGTCGAGAAGCTCGGTCAGGACCGGCAGCGGCAGATTGCCGTCGGCCACGATCGGGCCGGCCCCGGGCAGAGCCAGCCGCCCGTCGCGCAGCGGGGCGAGCACCGCGCGCCCGGCGGACTCGAGGCCGGCACAATCGGCCACCGCGGCCCGGAGTTCTCCGCAGCCGTCCTCGATCGCGACATAGGCGTCGGTCCGGCCGGCGTGGCGGTGAAGGCCGGAGGGGTCGATGCCGGCGGCGGTGATGCGGGCGGCGAGCTCGTCGCCGGCGGGATCCCGCCCGAGCGCGGCGAGAAGTGCGGTCCGGCAACCGAGGGCGGCGAGGGCGAAGGCGACGTTGAGCGCGACGCCACCGGGGCGGCGGAGCACGGTGCCGGGGACGTCGGCGCCCGGCGGCAGCGCCTCGGCGGTGCGGCCGATGATGTCCCAGTGCGCCGCGCCGGCGCAGATGAAGCCCGGCGTCATGCCGGTGAGAACAGCAGCTTGACGTAGGAGCGCTGGAGCAGGACCTGGTCGGCGAGGGCCTGCGGCTCGCGCAGCACCTTGGCCATGACGATGCCGCCCTCGACGGTGGTCGAGATCATGTCGGCGAGCGCCACCAGATCGACCGGGTCGCGCGGCGGATGCCGGTCGGCGATCTCCTGCAGGATCGGCAGGAAGCGCTCGCGCCAGGCGATGATCGCCTGCCGGTTCAGCGCCTGCACGCCGGCGTCGAACAGCCGCTCCTGGTAGCAGACGGCGGCGACGATGCAGCCGGGGTGGCCGTTCGGCAGGTCCGCGAGGACTTCGGCGAAGAGCCTCAGCGCGATCAGGAGCCGGTGCAGCGGGTCGTCGCTGAGCTCGTTGGCGCGGGCGAAGATGTCGTCGAGCACGATGCGGTCCTGCTCGATGTAGCGCTCGATCAGCGCGCGGGCGAGCTCGTTCTTGTCGGGGAAATGGTAGAAGAAGCCGCTGCGGGTGATGCCGGCGCCGGCGACCAGCTCCTCGATCGAGGTGGCGTCGAAGCCCTTGGCGAGCACGGCCTCCTCGGCGACGTCGAGGATGCGGCCGCGGGTCTCCCGGCCCTTGCTCGTCGGCCTGGCGGCGTCGGTTGCTGTACCCATGGTGCGGTTTCTCCGGACCCCTCGGCGCACCGTAGCGAAGCGATGCGGGCAGGCGACTGAATTCACTCGGTAATCCGGCGGGCACCCGACTGTACCGCAATCCTCCTACAGCGGCCAGACCGATTGCGGCATCCTCAGGCCTTCCCGAGATGGAGAGCGACGATGCAGGCGAAATACCGGCAGGCCCTGCCGCAGACGGGCGATGCGCTGTTTCTGACCGACGGCGGGCAGGAGACGACGCTGATCTTTCACGACGGGCTGGAGCTGCCGCACTTCGCGGCCTTCGTGCTGCTCGCGAGCGAGGCGGGACGGGCGGCGCTCCGGCGCTACTACGCGGCCTATGTGGCGATCGCGCGCCGCGACGGCCGCGGGCTGGTGCTGGAGACGCCGACCTGGCGGTCGAATCCGGACTGGGGCGCGAAGCTCGGCTATACGGGCGCGGCGCTCGATGCGGCGAACGCGCAGGCGGTCGATTTCGTGCGGGCGATCCGCGATGCCGAGGAGACGGACGCCGGCCCGATGGTGCTGAGCGGCGCGATCGGGCCGCGCGGCGACGGCTACCGGCCCGACACGCTGATGACCGCGGCCGAGGCCGAGGACTACCACGGCCGCCAGGTGCGGGTGTTCGAGGCGGCGGGCGTCGATCTGGTCACCGCCTTCACCATGACCTACGTCGAGGAAGCGATCGGCATCGTGCGGGCGGCGAAGGCGGCCGGGGTGCCGGCGGTGATCTCCTTCACCGTGGAGACCGACGGGTGCCTGCGCTCCGGCATCGGGCTCGGGAGCGCGATCGAGGCCTGCGATGCGGCGACCGGCGGCCACGCCGCCTACTACATGGTGAACTGCGCGCACCCGAGCCACTTCCGCGGCGCGCTGGCGGGAGGCTGGGTGCAGCGGATCGGCGGCATCCGCGCCAACGCCTCAAGGATGAGTCACGACGAGCTCGACGAGGCGCCGGAGCTCGACGCCGGGGATCCGCGGCAGCTGGCGCGGGAGTATCGCGCGTTGCTGGCGCTGCTGCCGAGGGCGCGGGTGCTCGGCGGCTGCTGCGGCACCGACCACCGCCACGTCGGCGAGATCAGCCACGCCTGCGGCGGCGTGCACGCCGCCTGAGGCGCCGGCGCCCGGAGAGGCCTCGCAACGGCGGCGGGGCTTCAAATCGCCGCCGCGACACGCTACATTCTCCGGTGGCGGGTTCTAGCCTTCTCGTGAGGGGCCCAAATCCTAGTGGCCGTAAACATTCTTGAGGGAGCCGGCTCTGTGACTGGCCTTGGCCTATCGCATCTGGTGCCCACCTGGTTAGCCAGGCTCTCAAGGATTGCACGCCTCCACGGTCGCGCCGGGCCCGCCACTTCCACAGATACCGATTCCGCCGCCGGGTGACGACCCTGGAGGCGGCAAAGGTGGCGGCGCGGGTCGCGGCGCGGCGGGCACGCGCGATCGCGCATGCCGCCGACGGTAGCGGGGCGGCGGCGTCCGCCGCGACGCACGCGCTTGCGGCGATCGCCGGCGTGCCGGGCGTGAGAAGCGTGGCGGGCTACCTGCCGATTCGCGACGAGATCGACCCGCGCCCGGCGTTGCAGGCGCTGGCCGCGGTCGGGATGAGCCTTTGTCTGCCGGCGATCGAGGGGACCGGCCTGCCGCTGACGTTCCGCAGCTGGGTGCCGGGGAGCGCGACCGGGATCGGGCGGTTCGGCGTCGAGGTGCCGCTCGACGGGACGCCGGCCGAGCCCGACCTGCTGCTGGTGCCGCTGCTCGCCTTCGACGCGCGCGGGCACCGGCTGGGCTATGGCGGAGGCTTCTACGACCGCACGATCGCGCTGCTCCGGGAGCGGCGGAGGGTGGTGGCGCTCGGCTTCGCCTATGCGGCGCAGCGGGTTTCGCAGGTGCCCGATTCGGCGACCGACATGCGCCTCGACGGGATCGTGACCGAGGCGGGAACGTTCTGGACGTGAAGCGGCCGCCGCTTGCCGGCGCGGGTGATCGCAACTAAGGGCACCGCATGCGACTGCTTTTTCTCGGCGACGTGATGGGACGCAGCGGGCGGGCGGCGATCGCCGAGCGGCTGCCGGGGCTGCGGCGCGACTGGGCGCTCGATTTCGTCGTGGTCAATGGCGAGAACGCCACCGGCGGGATGGGGTTGAGCACGGCGCACGCCGCGCTGCTGTTCGAGGCCGGCGCCGATTGCGTGACGCTGGGCGACCATGCCTTCGACCAGCGCGAGATGCAGTCCCACATCGAGGCGGAGCCGCGGATCCTGCGGCCGCTCAACTTCGCCCGGTCGGCGCCGGGCCGGGGCGCCCGCTTCTTCGATGCGCCGGGAGGGCGGCGGGTCTTCGTCGCGCAGGTTCTGGGGCAGGCCTTCATGAAGCGGCCGTTCGACGACCCGTTTTCGGCGATCGAGGCGGCGCTGAAGCCGGCGACGCTCGGGGGTTCGGCGAACGCGATCGTCGTCGAGGTGCATGCCGAGGCCACCTCGGAGAAGATGGCGCTCGGCCACTGGTGCGACGGGCGGGCGAGCCTCGTGGTCGGCACCCATACGCATGTGCCGACGGCCGACACCATGATCCTCGCCAAAGGTGCTGCCTACCAGAGCGACGCGGGGATGTGCGGTGACTACGACAGCGTCATCGGGATGGACACGCTCGAGCCGGTGACGCGGTTCGTAACCGGCATGTCGCGCGGACGATTCGTGCCGGCGGAGGGGGAGGCGACGCTCTGCGGCGTCTACGTCGAGACCGACGACACCAGCGGACGCGCGCTCCGCGCGCTGCCGGTTCGGGTCGGCGGCCGACTTTCGCCGACGGGTCCGGATAGCGACGCCGGGGTGACACTGCCGGCTCGGCGGGCAGGCGACGGCTCTTGACGAGGGCCGGGCTTGGGTCATGGTGGCCGGCGCCCGGAGCGGTCCGGCCGACGGGGGAGAGCCGAGCTGTTCAGTGATTTGATGGCGCAGCCGCACGTCGCGGCGTGGTTCACCCTCGCGGTCATCGGCGCCATGTTCCTGGTGTTCGTGGCCGAGATCTTCCCGGTCGAGGTGACCGCGATGCTCGGGGCGGCGGTGCTGGTGGTCGCGGGCGTGGTGCCTTCGGACGCGGTGCTCAAGGTCTTCTCCAACCCCGCACCCTGGACGATCGCGGCGATGTTCATCGTCTCGGGCGGGCTGGTGCGCACCGGGCTGGTCAACAGCTTCGCTCGGCTCGTCTCGCGGCGGGCGGCGCAGAACAAGGTTCTGGTGTTGACCGGGGTCGGCCTCTTCGTCGCGGCGACTTCGGCAATCACCAACAACACGCCGCTGGTCGCGGTGATGATTCCGGTCGCGGTGCAGCTCGCGCATTCGATGGGGCTTGCGCCGTCGAAGCTGCTGATCCCGCTCTCGTATCAGACGGTGCTCGGCGGGATGATCACGATGATCGGGACGTCGACCAACATCCTGGTCGACGGCGTGGCGCGGGCGCAGGGGATGGTGCCGTTCCGGATGTTCGAGATCGCGCCGCTGGGACTGTGCGTGATGCTCGCGGGATTCATCACGATGTGGCTGCTGGTGCCGCGCTTCATGCCGAACCGCGACTCGATGTCCGACCTGCTCGGCACGCGCAAGCGGATGAAGTTCTTCACCGAGGTGGTGGTGCCCGAGGGCTCGCCGCTGATCGGCGCGAAGGTGATGGACGTCGCGATCTTCAAGCGGCCCGGGATGCGGGTGATCGACGTGCTGCGCGGCGAGGAGAGCCTGCGCCGGCAGTTCCCCGAGGTGGCGCTCGCCGAGGGCGACCGGGTGGTGCTCCGCACCGAGGTGCAGGAGCTCCTCGGGCTCAAGGATTCGAACAAGGTGACGCTGCTCGACCGGGTCGGATCGAAGACGACGACGACGGTCGAGGCGCTGATCCTGCCCGACTGCAAGCTGGTCGGGCGGTCGCTCGGCAGCCTGCGGCTGCGCCGCCGCTACGGCGTCTATCCGCTGGCGGTGCACCGGCGCAACCAGAACATCGGCCGCCAGCTCGACGAGGTGGTGGTGCGGGTGGGCGACACGCTGCTGCTCGAGGGTGCGCCGGAGGATATACGCCGCCTCGCGGCCGACATGGACCTGCTCGACCTGAACCA